>DIYN01000042.1:0-45693 GCA_002429065.1 Verrucomicrobia bacterium UBA6053
GTTTTATTTAAAATGCTCTAGCGTTTCTGTTGCTGATAGTGTTTCGGGCTCATGCCGGTGACCGCCTTGAAGGTTTTTGAAAAGGCATATGGAGACGAAAAGTTCAGCATGTCGGATACTTGGGTGACGGTGAACCCGTGCTCCAGGTGGTTCTGGGCGAGGGTAATGCGCTTTCCCCGGATCCACTCAGCAGGCGGACACCCGGCTTCAGCCTGAAACCGGCGGTAGAAATCGGACCGGCTCATTCCAAGTTTCTCTGCCGCCTGCCCCGCGCTGCAGGGCTGACTCCAATCTCCCAGCATGGCATTCTGTAATTCCTGGACCAAGGCAGGGACCGGTTGGGTGAAATCCGAGGCATACGGAGCCAGGTGCTGATACAGTTGGCTGATGGATTCGATGAATTTCCACGCATCTTTCCAGGACAAATCGAAAGCCTGGTCGACACAGCTGGTCACCGATTCCAGAAGAAGCGGGTCAGGATCCGGCAAATGCAGATAAGGCGTCTGACGCATCTTCAGTCCTTCCCAAAACTGCTCCATGGGTCCTTTAAAACAAAGGTAGGAGGAATGATAATCCAGGCCGTTTACCCCCTGATGATGAAGAGAGAGTCCGGAGGGGTGAATGAGAATGGCGGGGGCCGTTATTTCAAAAACCTGACCCTGGATCGTATACACCGAACGCCCTTGGGTGGCTGCGAGGACTGTGGCATATCCAATCGGATCCAGCCCCCTGTTTTTCTCAGGAGTGGTAATTTCCCGAACGGCGAGGCTTTCCCGCCCCACTAAGGTATCCAATGCCGGGTGACCTGTGTCCAGGGAGATCACGTTTCGGCAACGCCACATGTTTGCAACTCGCGGTTTCATCTTGGGACATTTTGACATGTTTTAGGAATGAAGAGCCATGTCAATGTTAGGGAAAATTCGGGTATGTTGCTTTCATGAACTCACTGCACACCTCCTCTGTCCGTATCCCGGTTGCTCTCAATCAAGGGGGACAGCCCCCTGCGATTGAAATTCCGTTTACATCCGACCTTCCATCTGGAACTCTGGTCCGGGTGGCAACTCCGGCCATGGTATTGAGCGATTTGGTTGCAGGCGAACTCACGCTCCCAGATGGCTCTGTATGCGAGGAGATTCTCCGGTACAGCCGTGAGGCCCAGGAGTTGGAGTGGGTACGCCATCCCCAACAGGCCGGCCTGCTGGTTGTGCGCCTCCCGAAAGACATCCATGCAGGGGAAACCGCTGTTTTCACTTCACGCTTCGGTGAAGTGGATCACCGCAGCCCATCGTTTACTCAGGACCAGATGTACAAACCCTGTCGGCCCTATTTCTCAGATATGTCCTGGGAATTATACCTTGAGGCGACGGAGAGTCTGGAGGTTGATGCCCCACGTCACAGGGTGTCCCCGATGATCCGAATGGAGTTTTTGCCGGGAGAGGCGGTCCGGCTTGAGGCGATCTGGAAGGCGGATGGAGCTCTTCAGCTTCGTCATGTGGATGCATATGGAAATCCTGCGCCGACTCCGGAAACTGCGGAAATTCTTCATCCATCCGGCGAGGGAGGCGCATCCGTTATTCTCCCACAGACCACGTCGTCCCCGGAATGGACAGATCTGCATTCGGTTCCTCTCGGAACCCGCCTTTCCGTCAAACGTTCCAGTGGGGATCCAGTGGTCAGTAACCCCGTACCCAGAACCGCGGCAGGGCAACGGGTCTGCTTTGGAGAAATACATTGGCATACGGAACTTTCCAGTGATGGAAAGCGGACCCTGAAGGATGCACTGCATTCAGCGAAACACGAACTGTGCATGGATTTTGCCGGTCCGGGCGATCATATCTGGCTGGGAGGGATCTTCGGAGAAAATGCTACTCCGCAGATGCAGGCCCAGGAGTTAAAAGATGCGGATGATCCGGGACATTTCGCAGTGATCCCGGGTGCGGAGCTCAGTTGCCGGGTGGGGCACGCCAACTTCTACTGTGACAGCATTGAACGTTACCTGGAGGTGTGCTCCAATCTGCCTAAAGCCCGGACACCTTCTGAAGAAGAGGACATCACCCGGTATGGGTGGCATCTGCTCACGGAAAGCATGATTCCGGGTCATACCGCATTGATTCCCCATCACACCAACACCAACTCCTACGACAAGGAGAAGGTGGTGAATCCGGAAAACGGGAGACCTTTCTGGTCCGCCATGACCTTTCCCTGCGGAGAGGAAATGCCGCATGTGCGCTGTATGGAAATTTACCAGTCCCGCGGATCCTTCGAAGCAGAAGAGTTGGATGCGCACTGGAGAATTGAATGCGGGGGGTATGGTGCCAGTGCCCGCAGTGCGCTGATGAAGGGCTACCGGATCGGATTCACGGGTGGGACGGATAATCATATGGGCTGGCCATCCCGTAATCATCATGGCGGGAAGGTGGATGGGCTGACCGCGGTGATCTGTGAGCACGTCGATACCGCATCGATTTGGCAGGCGATGTATGACCGCCACTGTTATGCCACCACCGGTGCCAGGATTCTCTGTGATGTGACCTTGAACGGACAACCGATTGGATCTGAGCTGAAACTTGCCTGGGATGCATCACGTGAGATAAACATTCGCATTCATGGTACGGCTCCACTTGAATGTGTGGAGGTGATTTCCGCCGGGGTGGTGCTGGATTCTCTGCCGATTGAACCGGGATCCCTGGATTTGGTCACCACCTGGGAGGATCTGCGACCGGGCCGTCCTCTTCACGACGTGTATTATTACCTGCGCATTCGGCAGGTTGATGGCAATATTGCCTGGTTGAGTCCGTTCTGGATTGATGCGGTTTAGGGGGCGGGGCTTCACGCCTGTGGCGCACAAGTCCTGCCCCGAATGGGGAGGGACTGGAACGTCCCTTCTCCGTTCCCTCTACCAGAGGCACACTGGGTCTGGATGGTCACCCGGAGGGGGGGCCTCCCGGTCCAGCAGTGCGGACAGTTCCGCGCGACGGTCGCTTGTGGACGGGTCCGCTGCCAGGTTTCGGAGTTCGTAGGGATCCTCTTCGTGACGATAGTATTCCTCCTCACCGGTATTGGCATATCGCACATAGCGTTCATTCGGGGTTCTCACGCTGAGAATATCTCCGGTCAGCCCCTCTTGAGGATGCTGCTGCCGCCATTCACTCAGCACGAAATCCCGTTCTCCTTCGGGGAAGGGGGTAAGATCATGATCAAGAAAAAGCTGACCCTCCGTTTCGGGAATGGAGGGAATGCCGGCAAGGGTGGCAAAGGTTGGGTAAAAATCCAGTGTGGAGGTCAGGTCGGACACCGGACCCTTCACCTGGTTCCGTTTGGCTCCATCCCACACCATCAGGGGAGCCTGCAGGATGTCATCACACAGGTAGGGACCTTTGAAAATCCGCCCGTGGTTGCCCATGAACTCCCCGTGGTCGGAGGAAAAAATGACCACGGTGTTTTCCAGTTCGCCGCTTGCCTCCAGCGCGTCCAGGAGGCGCCCCAGGCAGGCATCGAGATGAGACACCATGGCGTGATAACTTCGGATGATGGAGGTCATCCAGAAGGGGTCCTTCAGGCAGTCGTCCATAGCCCCCCAGTGCTCGGGTTTGGTGGCATTGTCGTTCGGATCATAGTGCGGGGGAGAGACCGCACGGTAGGCCCAGTCTGTTGCATACGGTTCGACCGGGTTCCAGGCATGATGAGGGTCGAAGTATCCCATGGACAGAAAGAAGGGTTTGTCTCCCCCTGCCTGTTCGTTCATCCAGTTGATGGATTCCCGGGTCACCCAGGCATTGTGGGAAAGTTCCTCCGGGAGATTGTCGGCATACGCCTTCATGTGCCCTTCCGTTGCCATCTGTTGGTAGTGGTGGAAGAAGGCGTTCGGGTCTTGTTCGCGCAGCCAGAGGTTATAATGATCATGGCTCAGCCACTGGTCTCCTTCACCCAGCTTGAACGTCTGAAACCCGAAGGGATTCGGGTCAATTCCCTCCGTCATGGTCGGTTCCAGATGCAGCTTGCCGAAATGTCCGGTTGCGTACCCATTGTCGTTGAACAGATCAATCAGGGTGGGGACCTCCTCTGACAGGCTGCAGCCGTTGGCATAAAGGCCGTTCACAGACGGCATTCGTCCCGACCAGATCGCACCGCGGGAAGGGGAACACACCGGATTCGCGACGAAGTGTTTCTGAAAGTTCATCCCTTCTCTCGCAAGCCGGTCCATATGTGGAGTCACTGCTTCCGGACAACCGTTTTCGTTGAGAGTGCGGAAGTGCTGTTGGTCTGTGAGAAAGAAGATGATGTTTTTCATAAAGATCAGCCTGCGTTGAATTCCTTCACCGCGTCATACATGGCGAGAATGTTTTCCGGCGGGACATCCGGAGTGATGTTGTGAACGGTGTTAAAGACAAATCCTCCCCCCGGAGAAAAGATCTCCAGGCGGTTCAGTACGTCTTTGCGAACCTCCTCCGGTGATCCCCGGTTCAGAATGGACCGGGTATTGGCCCCTCCGCCCCAAAAACAGATGTCCTGGCCGAACTCTTTTTTCAGAGTGGCCGGATCCATCTCATGCGATTCGGTCTGCACAGGATTCAGGACCTCAACCCCGGCCTCAATCAGATCGGGAATCAATCGGTAGATGGAACCGCAGGAATGAAGGAACACCTTCATGTTGCTGTTCGCTTTTGCATACTGAAAGAGTCTGGTGTGCCGGGGCTTAAAGAGATCCCGGTATATGGTGGGGGACATGAAGGGTCCGGTATCCATTCCGAGATCGTCACCGAATCGGATGATGTCCACCACATCCCCCACCGCCGCACAGACCTTTTCCAGTGTCAGCAGGTGCCGCTCCACGAGATGGTCCAGCAGCTCTTCCACCTCCTCCGGCTCTTCCAGCAGGTCCATAATGAAATTGTCCATCCGGCGGAGAAAGGTGCCCCATTCAAACAGATTACAGCCGCATACAATCATCAGGGCCTTATCGGTGGTCTCACGCAGATGGAGAGCGTTGGCGCGGAGCCGCTCCCAGAAATCCGGCTCGGAGGCCCGGTTCCAGGGGCTGTGGGCAAAGGCCTGCCACAACACCTTGTTCATGGCATCCCCCAGATGTTCGTAGTGGTCCGGATAGTCATCCAGATAAGGATACACGCTCTGGTCAAAATAGGAGGCGGTGGGAGGCATCACCGCAAGCACTTCTCCGGATGGAGAAAGGGCTTCACGGACACCCTGAGCGGTGGTGCGGACAGGAAAATCGGCGGGTTCCTGAGTGGGCAGGGGATGACCCGGTACCTCCACCCAGTCTTCATCACGGGTGTTAAAGGCCCGGCCTACATCAATGACATCCACCCCAAACCGGTCCAGATACCAGTCGTCCGGCTGAACCTGTTGCTGTACCACATCGTAAATCCGGGTAGGGGGAGTATCGGTCAGGCCGAGGTGCTGTTTCAGGTTGTTGTAGGCAATGGCGGAAATATTGGAGCTGGGGGTCGCTCCGCAGTCAATGGGGACCTGGTCGGGTTCCCGGTGGTCCATCGCGGCGAGGACGCGTTCTCGTGAGTTCATGGTGGGGTCTCCGTGGTGATGCCTTTGTCGCTGTTTCTTTTCATTCAACCAGACAACCTGGTGTGAATCGAAAAAGGCCATAGAGAATCATGATATGAGAAGATGGAAGAGGCAATGATAAAGATCAGGACATGGACGAAGAATTCAGCGGAACAACCGTCACCCAGGAATCGGTGACGTCCTGCAGATCCCCTTTGCTTTCACTCAGGGCGGTGGCCCCCAGCATGTGGGTCATGTTTCCATCCTCATCAAAGATGAGCTGTGGACGCTCAAAATTCCCCAGGTCCTCCACTTCGCCACCTTCCCAGACGAGTTCGCGGGTATAAGCCAGGGGGGGATCTCCCAGCGTCCAGTGGATGGCATCCGGACTGGTCAGATAGGCTCCGGATCCCTTGTCTCCGGTGATATGTCCGCTGAGATCTTTGGTGATGAGGTGGAACCGGCCTTCTGTGATCCAGAGGAACGGGTCTTCGGTAAAGGTCTCCGGATTGTCATATTCCATCACCGGACGGTCGCTGACCCGTGCATAGGGTCCGTCCCATGATGACGCCTTGGCGATGCCTGCCCGGAACGGACGAAGCGCAGTTCCGTTTGACACGGTCCCGGAATTGTATCCCAGGTAAATCGTACCGTCCGGAAGGATGAACGGAGTGGGATTGGTGGTGGTGCCGCTGTCCCATTTTCCGGGCCTGGGATTCAGAATAGGGGTGTCCAGGCGCTCCCAGGGGCCGAACACCGAGGAACTTTTCGCCACCCCGATCCGCTGGTTCATCCACACTTCCCGGCACCAGGGATCGGTGCCGTCGAGGTATTCCTTCGGCAGGTCGTCATCCGCATACGGAACATCAGAACCGTAGGTCACCCCGATGTAGAAGAGGAGATAATCGTCTCCATATTTCCGGATCGAGGGATTGTGAGTCATCCTCCCGTCAAAGAACGATTTGTCGCGGGGCTCAAATACCACCTCTTCAAAGGTGTAGGGACCCTCGAGGGTCTCAGAAGCTCCCCGGATGATCTCCGAGTAAAACAGCCATCCCGGATGCATGGCCACCGACTTTGGCCACCGGGAGGCAAACATATGATAGCGGCCGTCTTCCCCCTTGACGATACTGCCGTCCCAGACCCAGTAGTCGTCCATGCGGAATCCGGAGGTTTTAGAAGCGGGGAGAAGGCGGGATTGTAAGTCGAAGGAAGGCATAGATGCAGAGGTCAGAGTTCAGTGGTCGGAAGAGCCGGTCCTGGGGATGAGCGGAGCAGGGGCACCCTTTAGATGATCAGCCTGCATCCGCCTGAAGCAAGAGGACTCCGGGGTTTTCCAAGGAGACGGTTACAAGCATGTGGTCCTCCACCTTCTCCACCTTGAACCCTTCCCGCTCGAAGCTAAGACCGTTGACGGCTTTCAATTCAGCGGTTTCTCCCGGCCTCAAAATAGCCGGAGACCCCATGGCCTCCCAGTGAGGTCGAATGTGGTGGTGGGTGCGGTCAATCCGGGCCAGCCGGATATTTGAAGCATTCGGAGGCAGACAGAGTGTGACTTCTTTGGTGGTGATCTCCTGATCCACCGTTTCAGGATACCGGTAGGCAAGAATGGAAAGGGTGTTCCCGTTCCGGGTCGCAACCGCTCCTTCCAGTCCTTCCGGGTCCGGGTTTGGAAGGGTGACCTGTTCGCCTGCAGCAAGGTTCAGCAGCATGTGTGCAAAATAGGCCGGTTTTCGAAGACCGTGCAGGGTCAGCATCCCGTAGTTCCCCTGGAATTCGGTCCGCCCATATCCCGCCTGGTCATAAATGTCGGACAGGCACCAGAAGGCAAAAATCTCGGCCTCCTGTGACACCTCGCACATGGTTTTGACAATGTAGGCGGCTTCGAGAGGGGTTTCTTTTAAGGGATCTGCAGGGAACCAGGAACGTCCCCATTCATTCCAGTGCAGTTCCCCCTTGAACCCGAGGTCGTCGAGGAACTTCCGGGTTCCGCGTGCGACCCCGGTTCCAAAGTGAGGACTGTCTTTTACTTTGTGACTGGCCGGACCGTCAAAGGGACTCAGGGGCTCTGCTTCTGAATCGTTATTGTAAAAATGGGAGATCAAATAGTCCGGTTCACATCCACGTTCCTTGCTCCATTCCAGAAACTCAGGAATCCATTCCGCCCGTGCGGTGGACGGCCCTCCCAGTTTCAGGTCCGGACAGGCCGCTTTGACCCCTTCGTACGTCGCGGCCCAGAGATCAAACCATTCCTCCTGACTTCCACCGTAGAAACATCCCCTCAGGTTCGCCTCATTCCAGCACTCGAAATACCAGGAGGACACTTCCTCCAGTCCGCGGTGCGAGATTTCGTGCTGGATACCGTCCCGGACAAAGTTACTCCACTGTTTGAGATCCTTGGGCTGAGTGGTGTTGCTGTGCTGCCAGATTTCCAGGGTGCCCGAGGCCATGGCTGAGGGCGTAAAGGTCGTGGTGTAGAGGGGACGGATTCCCATGCCCGCCAACCGGTCGAGAACGTAGTCAATTACTTGAAAGTTAAGGTGCCGTGGACGCTCCTCTTCCGGAATTCTGAAATCCCGTGGGTCCACGGTCCAGGCTTTGTTTTTATCGTCAAACATGCCGCAGCCGCGAACGAGTTCACATCCGAGATCCTCCCGGGCCATGGCGAGTTGTTCCAGCATATCAGCGCGAACCATCCACTGAAACTGATCCACATTGATCATGCGGGACCAAGTGTTGGCAAAGGGGGTGGTCGGGGACGTCCAGTCAGGTGTAATGTTCATGATGTCAAATCTACGCCCTCTCATTTTCAGGATAAAGACTTGTGAGTGCTCAATTCATTGGACAGTCTAAATTGATGCCGCCTTCCCCCACCATTCGTGAGCTGGCCAAGGCCTGTGGACTCTCCCGCAGCACCGTCTCCGCGGTTCTCCGGAACCAGCCGGGATTTGCGGATTCAACCCGGAAACGGGTGCAGGAGACCGCTCGAACGCTCGGGTACCGACCGGATCCACGGGTACGGGAACTGACTGAATATCTCAGTACCAAAAAACGCCGGGGAGAAGCGGTGCCGTTGTTGTGGCTGCATGGCGAAGAAGGGAAAAATGACTGGGAGAACCTTCCCTGGCTGCGGCATTTTTTCGCAGGAGCACGCGCCGGGGCTGCGGCACAGGGATACCGGCTGGACCCTTACTGGGTGAGAGAGCCGGGTCTGTCACCAGAGTCCATTCGCCGGGAATGGGATACCCGTGGCATTCGAGGTTGTGTGGTTGGAAAAACCGCAAGCTTTCTCACGGTTCCTCAGGAAATGCTGACACACCGGGCCGTTGTCCAGGTACATGGCGCCCCGGAACCCGAGAGACCTTATCACCGGGTGCATGCGGATTTTGCCGGGAATCTTCGGTTGGCCATGCATGAATTACTCGCCTGTGGATTCTCACGTGTGCTGCTGTGTCATCAGGAAGGGGTGTTGAAAGAAACCGTCGGCGCCTATGGGGCCGCATACCGTCAAGTGTGTGCGGAGAACGGGATTCCGTCGACGGAGCCACTGGTTTATCATGCACAGGCCGTCAGTACGGGGGAGGTGAGGCGACGTCTTTCCAGTGTGTACGAGTCATTTCGGCCCCAGGCTCTGCTTTGTTCGGACCGCCGGATCCGGGAGTGGCTCCCTCCCGGTGCCGAGGTCACCCTGGTGCATCTGAACCTCGCCGAGGATGTGTCGGGCTGGTGGGGAATTGATCCCAGGCATGAAGACATTGGTCGGGCAGCTGTGGATCTGCTGATCGGTCAACTCCAGCGGAATGAAACCGGGGAGGTGTCGATCCCGCTGGAAGTCCTGGTTCCGGGCCGCTGGGTGGGGGAATGAGAGCTGGATACAGCCGCTGAGCCCGAGTGTGGCTGGAGCCGTTTTACGGCCCGGCAAGAACGGTGTGGCCTGAAGGCCTACACCCACACCTGGGTTCTGAAGCTTCCTGTAGAAACCCTCAACTATTGCCCAGCAGCTTGACGTTCAATTGCTCATACCCATTCTCCCGGGTGAAGGAGGATTCCTCCTCCAGTTTTGCTACTTTTTTCAGAACCTGAATCTCGTCCACCCGATCGCAGAGTGAGGTCAGCAGGCTGCGGAGAATCAGACGGGCATGGGGGGCACCCAGGCAGTTGTGTTTGCCAAACCCGAAGCTGATATGCGGGTTCGGTTTCCGGTCGAGGACCACCTCATCCGGATTCGAAAATACCGAGGCATCCCGGTTTGCGGACGGCCAGCACATTGCGATCCGGTTTCCCTCGGAGACCTCTGACCCGTCCGGCAGCGCGGTTGCATGCGGGCATTTCCGGGCAATGGCGGTGAGAGGACTCACATACCGGACAAATTCCTCGACTGCCGGAAGAATCAGGGAGCGGTCCTGTTTCAACTGCTGGAGCGTTTCCGGATGCTCAGCCAGATAGGCAAAGATGCCGCTGATGGTGTTGATGACGGTATCACGCCCACCCGCGAAGGTGACATTCGCGAAACCCTGCTTCTCCTCAAAGGTGAGGGGGCGGCCGCGGAAGTGAAGTTGATTCAGGTGGCTGAAAAAATCCTCACCCGGGTTCTCCTCTGCTTTCCGGAACATCTCTCCGGTGTAGGCTTCAAGAGGGTTTTTCTCTGTTTCCGCCTCATCCCGGTCATAGAACACATGCACGCCCCATTGAATCCAGACATCGGCCTCCGAGTCAGGGACGCTGAGCAGGCGTGCCAGGGCTTTACTTTGCAGGGGTAATGCAAACCCGCGGACAATTTCACATTCCGATTCGTGTACGAGGTCAGCCACCATCTGATCCACCAGTGTCTCGATTTCCGCTTTGTATTCCGGGTCCTTATTCGGACGATCAAACAGCGGCTGCACCAGGGCCCGGTAGTCGGTGTGGTCGGGTGGATCACACTCAATGGGAAGCTGACGGACAGAACGGACATCCGCTTCGGAGTGAATGACAATGTCCGGAGCGAGGTCGCTGCTGTACGTTTTCCAGTCTTTTGCCGCTTTGCGGACATCCTGCATCCGGAGCAGCATGGCGACGGGGGCTCCTTCGGTTTCAACCCGTAGGACGCCGCTTCCTTCCCGGCCTTCTGCAAACGGATCCATACTCATTCCTCGTCTCCAGCTACGTGGACCACCAGCCCGTCCAGTTCCTCACGCATTTCAATCTGGCATCCCAGGCGGCTGTCAGGGCCCGCCTCCTCCATAAAATCAAAAATGCCCTGCTCCGCTTCGCTGGCGGGGCCGACCTTTGCCTGCCACTCTGCAGGGATGCGGACATGGCAGGTGGCGCAGGAGCAGACGCCGCCGCAGGCACCCTCGATGCCATCGACATCATTGAAGGTGGCGATTTCCATGAGAGTGCCTTCCGCATTCTCGATGGTGATGGTTTCGTTTTCAGGGGTGATAAAGGTTACCTTGGGCATGAGAGTAGAGGGGTGGGATGTTGAAGGATTGAAATCGAAGACGGATGTATCGATGGCGATTAAGAGGCTTGTCGTTCCGGGTAGGAAAGGGGGGCACAGAACGCCATCAGATTTTCAGATGGGGTACCGGCGGGGATCTCGCAGCCCGCATTGATCAGACAGGGGCTTCCCAGCGTCTGTACATCTTGTATCAGCGCATCTTTGATCTCATCTGGAGAGCCGCTCTGAATGATTCCTGCTGGATTCACATGGGTGCAGAGAACGGTGGTGGGCCCCATCACCTTGCGGGCGGTTGTTGGATCGACCATATGATCCAGGTCGAGAATCTGAACGCCCAGAGTGGCCAAATCCGGAAGCAGATGAGTGATGTTTCCGCAGATGTGCAGTTTCACATATCCGCCTGCAGCCTGGATTGCGCTCACCAGCTCTTTCATCCGCGGCAGGCACAGTTCCCGGTAGGTATCTGCTGACATCTGACTGGCCACGGCCTCCCCGATGCCGATGGTATCGGCTCCGGCCTCCAGTTGGGCCTTCGCAAAGTTGATGGCATTGTCACGGGTTAAATCCAGCAGTTCGCTGCAGGCATCCGGTTCCTCCAACAGGTCCATAAAGAAGTCTGCCATGCCGCGCACATCGCAGGCCTCCGCCGTGGGACCCTCCACCCAGCCGAGAATGGAGTAGTGGTCACCCGCCTGTTCTTTCATCAGCCGGACTCCGTCAATGCGGTCTTTCATGCGTGGTGAGGTGTACGGATCCGGCAGGGTCAGGGTTTCCGGTTCCAGCTCCTCCTCATTTTCCAGAGGACCGTGGCAGATCGGGACGCTGTTGGGCAGAAAAACGGTATGCCCGCCAAACCCTTCGGTTTCCCGTACGGGATCCGATATCATACTCAGTTGGTCGTACCCGAATTCTTCCGCACAGCGCAGATTGACCTCCACCAGAATCCGGTGATCCCGCAAAAATTCTTCGTAGGTGTACCCGCAGTGCTCTGCGGCAAACCGCATCAGAATTGGGCAGCGGACAATGGGGTCCACCGTCTTTCCTGCCAGGGTTGCCCGGTATCGTTCGAAAGGAGTCATCCTGTAAATCTAGTCAAGGCTGGGAGAAAAAACTACATGTCTGATGGCAAAAACTGATACGATTATGATATATATTCGGTTTAGATATGGATGATATAGCATGAAAGCGGAACTTGAACCCATTTTCCTGGCTGAAACGGAAGCCTGGAGGTCTTACCTTGTGGATCTTCCCTGCTTTGATCATCCCCTGCACCATCATCCCGAAGTGGAGGTGGTCTGGATCCGGGAAAGCTCCGGGTTGCGAATGATCGGAGATGCAGTGGGGGAGTTTCAGCCAGGGGAGGCATACTTGCTGGGGTCGGGACTGCCTCATCTTTTTTCCAATCAGGGTTCCGCTTCAAACCGGGCGATGTCCGAGGTGCTTCAATTTCCCCCTGAACTGTTCACCGAAGGCAGCCTCCTGGTGGAGGATTTAGATCCGATACAGGATCTCCTCGAACGGTCGAAGGGAGGGTTTCTGCTTCCGAACGGGGACCAAATCGGCCTGTACCTCGAAAACATCCGAACCCTGCGCGGCCCGGAGCGCTGGGCCGCCTTTTTTTCGTTATGGGCCCATGTCCTGAATCTGGAGCTGGGGGAGCCCTTGGCAGGATTGGAGTTTGCGATGCAGGGCCGCCCCCTCCAGTCAGAGCGGATCCAACGGGTGTGCAGTTACATCATGACCCACTATCAGGAGGAGATCCGGATGGAGGAGATGGCCAGCATGGCGCATTACAGTCCCGCAGCCTTCAGTCGCAGGTTCAAACAGGCGACCCGTAGGACGTTTACGGAGTTTCTCACAGAGTTAAGGCTGGGGAGAGCCTGTACCCTGCTGCGGGAAACGGATGAACCGATCCTCCAGATATCCCTGGAAAGCGGGTTTCAGAATCTATCAAACTTCAACCGGCGCTTCCTCAACCGATTCGGAATGAGCCCGAGAGAGTACCGGAAGCGGAAGGGCCGGCCTGGCCGTCCGATTATCGGCGGCGGCGCATCGTGAGTGCAAGTAAACCGCTGATCCCGACCAGAGCTAAAGTGGTGGGCTCGGGAATGGCCACGATGCTGAAAGAGTCGATGCTGGCGTCCATGACGCTGCCGCCGCTGTCCAGACGCACATAATGTCCGCCTGATCCGCCCACTCCTTTGACGAAGGTATTGTCGGTGAATGTGGCACCGGTATCCGAACGGGTGGCCGTATAGGTGCTGCTTCCCCAGTCGACCGTTAACGTCACGGTAACAGGAGATCCGGTGGGCATCACAGAGAACCCTCCGAGAAGACGATCATTGCCGGTCAGCACCCCATCCTCGATGGTGATCCGCCCGTCATCACGAAAATTCACTGCGATATCGAGCTCGGTGGCGTTGAAGATCGAGTCTCCAATCCCCCATGCCATCCCGCTGAAGGTCGGGCTGCCCGTGAGGGTATTGTGCTCGATGACAAATTCATACTCAATGATGGAGGCATTGGCATCGAATGCGCCTCCGACTTCGAGGTCCGTAAAGGTCCTGCGGATCGCCCCCCCGGTATTGGCCTGGGAAATCGAACCGGATCCCGAGGCATCCACATTGATCAGCGGCTCGTTGCCGAAGACTCTCTGCCAGTTTTGCTGATTTTTGATGTCCCCGCTGGTGTAGCCTTCAGCGGACGTGAAATCGACCAATAATGCCGATGCGGTGGTCGTGATGCAAATCACGCAGAAAATACTTGTCAGTGTTCGATTCATAGAGGGTCTCCTGTGAGTGATTGCGCAAAAATACCGTGGAAAAGGGTTGATGGACACTGCGGGCTGGATTTACTGTCACTCTGTGAGTAAACGGGTGACGATGCAGACGATTGCGGACGCGTGCGGGGTGTCCCGGAATGCTGTATCCATTGCCATGAGAGGAGGGGGAAAAGGGGTTTCAACTGCAACAGCGGACCGCATCCGGGCCAAAGCGGAGGAACTCGGCTATATTCCGGATCCGGAACTCTCGCGTCTGGCGAGAAAACTGGGATCCTCCCGCAAACATGAGGGGGTTCGGGCGGAAATCCCTTTCGTTGTTCCGATTCCGGAAGGGTGTCCGGATGACGGCTCACATTTCTTCATGGACATGTGCAGGCCTTTTGCTCTGAAGCAGGGGTATAAGGTGACCCCTTATTTTACCGGTCTCAATCATTACTCGGTTGCACGGGTGCAGCAGATTTGGGAATCCCGCGGTGTGAAAGGGGTACTGCTTTTTAATCCGTTCGACACCGAGTGGGACCATACGGAACAGTTTGAATGGGATCGGTTCTCCTGGATCATCTTCAGCGAATCCGTGCATGATCCGCTGTTACACCGAATGAACTGGGACTTCCGCTCCGCACTCGACACCTGTTTTTTCCAATTGCAGCAGAAAGGGTATCAGAGGGTCGGGATGGTGCTGCAGAAGCGATATGATGAATTGGTCGGCCATGCGGGACTGGCTGCGGACGCAATACACCGCGACCGGACTCCAACGAAGGATCAGGTTTCATGGCTCCGCCATTTAGGACTGATCGGTGCGGAAGAGGGACGGAACGCGTTGCGCGCATGGTTGAAAAAGGAAAAACCGGATGCCGTTATTGGTCACGGAGCCTGTAAAGACGTCATTCAGCAACTCGGCTACCGCATCCCGGAGGACATTGGATTTGCCGACTGGCGGTTGGATCAGGATATGGTTGGAGAGGTCGCGGGCATTCTGCCATCATTTGCGTCCATGGGACGGATTGCCGTCGATCTGCTGCTCAGCCAGGTGGAACATCAGATCACCGGCATTCCCGAACATCCCGTACTCACCTTAATTGAAGGTCATTGGGTTGAGGGGCAAACAACGGTATCCTGAAAAGGGGATGGGGTGCAGCCGCTCAACAGCACGTTGGTACAATACGGATAGCCGTCTCCATCAGGGATCCCGGTAATCGGAATCCTTCAGGGTATGGGCCAACTCTGCGGGCGGACTGTAATGGGGATTCGGGCGGTCGAGGGCCATATGCGAGGGACGGAACAAGGGGAGAGGACCTTCCTCTATCAGGTAATCGTTCTGCTCCTCCATCCAGTGGTCGAGTTGTATGGAGAGACGGCTCTGGATCTTCTGATAGGGAGGGAGGTTCGCCAAATTGGATTGTTCAAAGGGATCGCTTTCGAGATCGTAGAGCTCCTCAAAGGGGAGGTGCCGAAATGTGTCCGCACCCTCGCGGATGAACGCATTGATCCGTTCATGTTCACCCAAGTTGGACTCGTGGCGTTCGTAAGCGTTGACATTACGAATGTATTTCCATTTTCCATCGGTCACCATCCGCATCGGGAATACCGAGGGAATGAAAATGTTCTGATGTTCCCCAACCCCGAAGGTGAAGTTCCGAGGGGAGGGACCGCGCCCCAGGAGGAGGTCGGTCATCGGTGTTCCATCCACCTCTGCCGGTAGGTGTCCGCCCGCCAGATCAATCAAGGTGGGAAACAGATCGACCATGGAGACCAGTTCATGGCTGAGTGTCCCTGCTGCGATTTTCCCTGGCCACCGGGCGACCAGAGGAACATTCAGCCCACCTTCATAGAGCGTGAACTTCTGCCGGTTTCCGTGGTCCGCCAGGTAGAGAAAGAGCTGGTTGTCCGGATCCTGCGACTGATCCGCAGCCTCCAAAACCGCCTCAATCTGAAGGTTGTCCCTCCGGATGTTCTCGTAGTAGGCGGTCCGTTTCTGAATGAGGGTCTGATTCTCCGGGTCCTCACCCTGGTAGAACGGTATCGTGTCCTGGGTGCCAGATGGAACTTCAGGGTAAGGGGGATGAGGGAGAGCAGAGCAGAGGACCAGACAATAGGGACCTGACTCAGTTTTGAGGAACGCGCGGATCTTGTCCAGAGGCAGGCGGGCGGATTGTCCTCCATCCGAGAGTGGAACCTCTTCACTGGGCCAGTGCTCGGTCCATGGAAACGCGCTGTCCGGTCCCACATGACTTTTCCCTGCAAGGATGACCTTGTACCCCAGCTTTTGCAGCTCGGGAATCAGACTCATCCGTCCATTCCGCAATGGCCGGTGGTTCATATAGGCTCCGTTTTTCAGCGGGAACATGCCGGTAAACAGCATGCTCCTGCTGGGCGCACAAATCGCCTGAGCTGTATAAAAGCGGTCAAACCGTGTCCCCTCCCGGCTGAGCCGGTCCACGGCAGGGGTGTGCACATAGGGGTTTCCGAAACACCCGTAGTCAGTCCGATCCTGGTCATCGACCAGGTACAGGATGACATTCGGTTTCGCTGACGTGTTCATAGACCTCTCAGGATACGGCATGTTCTTCCGAAAGGCGAGGGCCAGTGAGTCCCTCCGAGAATGACTGTCATTCTCGGAGGTGCTTGTTTTCTGCCAGACGTTCTGCGAAAATAGTCGTTTCTCAGATTTCCTCGTGATTCGTCTATGTATAAACGACTGACTGTTGTCTGCGCCTTTGTCCTGTTGTTCTTCACGGCCTGTGTGCAGAATCCAGATGAACGAGAGGCCCCGGAACCCCCGAGGCTTCTCGCCTCTTCTGTGGATGAACTCCGTGAACGTCTGCCTTCGCTGCAACCCGGGGATGTCCTCCTGATCGCGGATGGGGAGTATGCCGATGTCGGGCGACTCACCTTTCACCGGTCAGGAACTCCGGAGAACCCTATTCGTCTCCGCCCATTGAATCCCCATCAGGTTCGGTTCACTGGAGAGCTCCGCTGGAAAATTTCGGCAAGTTATCTTCAGTTTGAGGGGTTCACCTTTGATCAGGTACACAAAGTTCCGGCAGAGAAAAAGTATGACTCTCTCATCTCCTCCAGTTTCTCCTCCCGGGGAATTGAATTTCGCGGCTGCCGGTTTCTGTCCTGTCAGGTGCAGCGTCGGGAGAACGGGAGTTCCACCGGAAACATCATCACGTTACGCGGGGATCGCCATCGGATCACCGGCTGTTTTTTTTACGATCCTTTTACCGGTATCCTGGGGTTGAACGGGGATGAGGAGAAAATGGAAAAACGGGAGAAAGGATCCCTCCGTATAGATCATAACCTGTTCCGGGACACCAGCCGCTGGAGAGAAGAGGGGCAACAGGGAGAGGCGATGTTCATGGGCAGAGGGTTCAGTCATTTCCGGACACAGCCATTGGGTGCTGTGGTTGAATTTAATGTCTTCGACCGCGCGATTGGAGACGTTCACGGGGAAGTGATCACCGTGAAATCCTCCCACAACACCTTTCGCAACAATGTATTCGCGAATGGCCCGGGTGCCTGGTTCAAAGGCGGGGCCCATCTCAGCCTGCGGCACTGTGATCATATTGTGGTCGAGAACAACCTCTTTGCCAAACTCGGCTGTGGCATCTGGGTCACCGGACGCCACCACCGGATCGAGAACAATTTGTTTGTGGATGTCGATTTCTGCGGACTCTTCTTTCCAGCGGGGAATCTTCAGGATGTGGAGGATGATCGCGCGGTTATCATGGTGGGCGGGGAGCGGCTGGATTTGACGGAATCAGACCCTTATGATTACATCGCCCGTGAATACGGGGCGGTGTTCTGGGCGGCAGAAGCGTGCCGGATACAGCACAACACCTTTGCCGGACTGGGGGGAGCCGCCATCTACATGCGTGGAAACAAAAAGGCCAAGCACGGTTTTCTGCTGCCCTCGGGAAATCGGATTGAACAGAATGTGTTCCACACCATGAACCATGTCGAACCGAATCCGTTCATGTTTATCGATGAACCGGATCACAACCTCATCAACCAGAATGTGTTCCTGCTTCCGAAGGAACGAATATCGGGTCCTGTGGGAACCCAGGCACAGGTTCACCGGTCATGGCAGGGGGGCACCCGGAATCTTGCAGGAATACTGGTGCCGGATACCCCCGAGGCCTTCGGCGTTCAAAAGGACCTCGACCTCCCTCCTGTCCCTCCCATGCCGGGGTCTCTTCGGGATCAGCCTCTGAAGGCGAGATTTGAACCCTTTCGTTCTCATGCCACTCTCGGAGAGCCTCTCCTGTTGGATGCAGCCTTCTCTGCCGGGGATATTGTGGAGTTTCAGTGGGAGTTTGGAGACGGGGCCACCGCCCAGGATGCAGGGAATGCGCAGGCCCATATCTGGAGGACGCCAGGCTCCTATCCGGTTACGTTGACAGTCCGAGATCGCAGCGGACATACCGACGTCTATACCCGCACGCTCGAGGTATTGCCTCAACCCTGAGAACCCGGAGGGGAGCATGACCGAAAGACCGACGCCCACTTCTCGGCGCTGAAACCACAACCGGAGGGTGGCTGCAGCCGTTTTCGGCCCGACAACGGGGTCCTCTTTCTTCATGCCGGATAAGTTGTTTTGATCTCTTGAGTGAATCAGAATCCCTAAAACGCACGATGTGGCTCGTGGACCCGTCAGAGGTCATACGCTCGGGTTATGCTGGACAGTCCCCTTGCCTGCGTGACAGGGGAGTCTCATGAAAGCACCTCTTCTGTTCCTGACTGTATTTCTTTTTGGAACGGCCTTCGCAGAAACGGAGTATCGGAACCACCCTCCAGCCGGGAAGAAAACACGGGCCATGTGGCGGGGGGCCCGAAGGATCATGGGCCCAGAGGTCAAGGTTTGGCTGGACTGGCCGTCGGCACCTGTGCTTCCGAAACTCGCCCCCCCCCAGGTTCCCACTCCGTCACCGGATGCTCAGCCAGACTCGCCTCCACCTCCTGCTCCGCCCCGGTCTGTGACGATTCAGTTGAGTCTGAAAGATGCGTCACACGCCCCCCTGTCTTCCTGGGAAGAAACCTACCGGGTGTCGTATCAGGGTGTGATCCGCGAACAGAAAGAGCTGTCACTGGCGATTCCGCATGATCTCCCGGATGGCCTTTACACCTTATCCGCAGAAGGAGAGGAATTCCTCGAGGGCAAGTTACCTGAACCCCTTGTGTTGCACAATGTCACTGCGGCATTGACGCAAATCGACCCGGCTCACCGGGAGGAAATGACGAGTTGGGTGCAGGAAGGAAACCATGAACGCTTGATCTGGGGCAAGCAGCCGTTGTGGCCGAATGTGGAAAAGGCACTGAAAACCCCAACGGATCCGTTTAAGGACCTGACGGGATTTCTGATCCGCAGTTATGAAAGTCCTCATCTCCGCCGCCGTCAGCCTTACACGGTTTACGTTCCCAAGGCTCTCGACCTGAGTGAACCTGCACCGTTGATGATTCTTCTGCATGGATCGGGAGGGGATTACCGGAACCTGGTGGCCGATTATGCCGCCGGGCAACGGTTCGAAGAATTTCCCATGCTGATTGCCAATGCCGGGGCCTACAAGAATACGGAATTCCGTCACATGGTGCTGGAGGATGTCCGGAGCATCATTGAGGACATGCAGATAAAATACAATGTGGATCCCGACCGCATTTATGCCCAGGGAATCAGCCTCGGGGGACGGGGCGTGCTGGAATTGTCAGCCCTGATGCCGGACATGTTTGCTGCGGTCAGCTCCCAGGGAACATACGGAGTGCACCATGAATGGATGGACCCGCTGTTTGCCATGCACCGGGATCCCGTTGCCTTCCAGCTTGCGGCCCGAAGCGACATTCGAACCTGGATGCCGAATCTGGCCACCACTCCGGTGGAAATGGCCTTTGGGTGGCAGGATACCAGTACCCGCCCTGTAGGGGCGTTGGCCATTGCCATCCAGTTACAGCGGCTTCGGTACAACGTCGTGGAGCGGGGCTTTGATATGGGACACAACATCACGCTGCCGGACTATGACTGGGCGACCACCCGAAAATGGTTTCTTGAGCAGACCAAAGAGCGCTGGCCACGGCGGATCCGCTTCCGGGTGTCCAATCTGCGGTACAACCGGTTCTCCTGGATTCGTGTGGAGGCACTCCATGATCCTTCCGGTATAGGAGAGGTGGAAGCCATGGTGACGAAGGATGGCGTTCAGTTCAAGGTACGCAACATTGCACGACTGACGGTGATTCCCCCTCCGGAAGAGGAGGCCGGATTTACACTGGAAGCGCAAACGGTCGGATTTGACCGGATGGGGCGGTTGATGGAACCTCCCCCGGACCTGAACGGGCATGTAGGACCTCTCTGGGATATTTTTTCAGAACCGGTCCTGGTGGTGGTTGATCCCACTGTGGAGGAAACCCCCTTGTTCAGTGTGGAGAAGATTCGCACATCGTACACCCGAACGGATGCGACACCTGCATTTCATTTTCCTGCACTTAAGGGGGATGAGTTGACCGAGGAGCAACGTCGCGGGCACAATTTGATTGTCTTTACCACCCGGGACAGTGACTGGGACTGGAAAAAACGGCTGCAGGTCCAACTCCCGGATAAGGTGCAGGAAATGAGAGAGGGGGAGGATACCCTGATGGCGATTCGTTCGTCCCCCTGGTCCAGCCGGCATAAGGTGTTGATCGTGGAGGCAGGATCTGAAAATCCCCTCCTCCTGAATCCGTACCGGATCGGACTGTTTCAGGAGCCGCTGCAGGCAGATTGGCTTCTGTTGTCCAGAGGACGTCAGATCAAAGCCGCAGGGTCTTTTCATGGCGACGGCCGACCCGGGCCGTGGACTCCGGCGAATTTTTTCACCCGGGTGATTACGCGGTAACGCGGGAGGAGACAACATGCCCCCTCCCAACATCCTTTTTATCAATACCGACCAGCAGCGTCTTGATACCCTGGGCGTCCTGAATCCTGCTGCGCACACACCTTCACTGGACCGACTTGCCCAGGGGGGAATTCTTTTCAGAAATGCTTCCTGCAATGCCCCGGTGTGTATGCCTTCACGCCACAGTTTCTTTTCCGGCCGGTATCCATCCTCGCTGGGGAATACCCAGAACGGTATTGAAATGGATCCTGAGGTCAGGCTGTTTCATCAGGACCTTTCCGAGGCCGGGTACTGGACCGCCTCGGTGGGAAAACTCCACTTTTTAAATCATGCCACCCGGGACCACCGGATTCCCCATCCTGCATGGGACTTCGATCTGATGGTGAATTCGGATGAGCCCGGATGTTACGAGGATGATTTTCTCCGTTGGGTGGAATCTCAGAATCCGGATGCCGTCGAAGCCTGCCGTTGTTCGACTCCGCCTGAATGCCGGATGCCTCCGCTTGCGTTGGAACCCCGGAACACCCATGAACCTTACGTCTTCCGGGGGGAAGAGGGGTATACTCATTCCGCCTTTGTCGCCAGCAGGGGGATTCAGGCGATTGAAGACGCTCCGCCAGACCGCCCCTGGTTTGTCAATCTGGGGTTCTATGCCCCGCATGCGCCTGTGAACCCTCCAGAGCATTTCTGGACCGATGCCCTCGAACGGGACCTTTCCTTCCCGAACTGGGAGCCTGGCCGGGAAGAGGCCATGGGGAAATCCCGTGAGGAGTGGGGTTCAATTGTGGCAGCCTACCATGGACTGACCACCCATGTGGATGAGCAAATCGGTCGGGTCATCCGTTTTCTGGATGAACGGGGAGAATTGGAGACCACCCTGATTCTCTTTTGCTCCGATCATGGAGAATATCTCGGTGATTTCGGCCGGGTTCAGAAAGGTCCACCCGGCCATGATGTGATTATGCAGGTTCCCCTGATCCTGCATTGGCCTCAGGGCCTGCCTCTCTCCGGTGTGCAGGTCGAGGCCCCGGCGGAGCTTGTGGACCTTGCACCGACTTTGGTGGAAGCCGCGACGGGCAGCGTGCCGAATCGTTTTCAGGGAAGAAGTCTGCTGCCATGGGGAAAACAGGACAGACCGCATTGGCCGCGGCAGAGTACGTTCCAGGAGTTTATGAAAGAGGGGTGGGGGACGGATACCATCCGAATGGGCCCCTACACCTATGTCCGGGATTCAGAAGGACATGAGACCTTGTGGAACCGGAACCGCCCAGAAGGAGAGTGGAGTTCCGTTGCTGAGGATCCTGCCGAGAAAACGGCCCTGGAATCCTGCCGTCTGGAGATGAGTCGCCGGATACCCCCCGACCGCCGGAACCCTCGCCCTGTCACCGGGCCCTATTGAGCCGTCGCTGAATCGCATGTCTGGAAGGGGCTTCTAAAGGGTGGTTCCGATTGTTTTTCAGTCAATTGATAGAAAATAGAAATAACGAACTGGACAACCAATAGGATGCGAATATAGGTATAACCTTATTGATAACCACCTATCGAAAGGAGACCCCTATGAGTCCATCTGAGTCATCTGAAGGCAAATGCCCGTTTCTGCATGGCAACCCCACGATCAAAGGCACCTCAAACCGGGATTGGTGGCCCAATCAGTTGAACCTCAATATTCTGCATCAGCATTCCGAAAAATCGGATCCGATGGATGAGGGGTTTGACTACAGTGACGCCTTTAAGACCCTGAATCTCGAAGCGCTGAAAACCGATTTGTTTGAACTCATGACCACGTCCCAGGAGTGGTGGCCGGCAGATTATGGTCATTATGGACCGTTCTTCATCCGTATGGCCTGGCACAGTGCCGGAACCTACCGTACCGCGGATGGACGGGGAGGGGCCTCAACCGGTACGCAACGATTTGCCCCCCTCAACAGTTGGCCGGACAACGGAAACCTCGACAAAGCACGTCGTCTGCTGTGGCCGATCAAAAAGAAATACGGCAACGCCCTTTCCTGGGCCGATCTGATGGTGTTTGCCGGAAACTGTGCCATTGAATCCATGGGCCTCAAGCCCTTCGGATTTGGAGGAGGCCGTGCGGATGTCTGGGAACCGGAACAGGATATTTACTGGGGAACGGAAACGGAATGGCTTGGAGACAAGCGGTACAGCGGTGACCGCGAACTGGAAAATCCCCTCGCTGCGGTTCAGATGGGGTTAATTTATGTAAATCCGGAGGGCCCGAATGGTGTGCCGGATCCAGTTGCGTCTGGGCGTGATATCCGTGAAACCTTTGCCAGAATGGCCATGAACGATGAAGAAACCGTTGCGTTGGTGGCCGGCGGTCACACCTTCGGCAAAGGACACGGAGCCGGTGATCCCGCACTTGTGGGCGCAGAGCCCGAAGCGGCCCCTCTGGAAGCACAGGGCTTTGGCTGGCTGAGTTCCTACGGTTCCGGAAAAGGGGATGACACCATCACCAGTGGAATCGAAGGGGCCTGGACCTCGAATCCTGTCAAATGGGATAACGGATACTTTGATCTGTTGTTCGGCTATGAATGGGAACTCGGAAAAAGCCCGGCCGGTGCGTTTCAGTGGCACCCGAAAGATATTGAAGAAAAAGACCTTCCGCCTATGGCACACAATGCCGATGTGAAGGTGAAACCCATGATGACCACGGCAGATATGGCCATGCGCATGGACCCTGCGTATGAGAAAATCTCCCGTCGTTTTCATGCAAATCCGGATGAATTCGCGGATGCCTTTGCCCGGGCCTGGTTCAAACTCACACACCGTGACATGGGACCCCGTCCCTGCTTTCTCGGATCCTTGGTTCCAGAAGAGGAATTAATCTGGATGGATCCGGTTCCCGCAGTGGATCATGCGCTCATCGACGAGGCGGATATCGCCTCCTTGAAAGAAAAGATCCTCGGTACCGGACTGACCGTTTCCCAACTGGTGAATACTGCCTGGGCCTCCGCCTCCACCTACCGCGGCTCTGACCGCCGTGGGGGGGCGAATGGCGCCCGTTTGCGCCTTGCTCCTCAAAAGGACTGGGACGTGAACCGCCTCACCCATGCGGTCCTGGAAGTGTTGGAAGCCGTACAGGCTGATTTTAACCAGGATGCACCCGGCGGTAAGAAGGTCTCACTTGCGGACCTGATGGTTCTGGGCGGTGCGGCTGCGATAGAGAAAGCGGCCAAGGATGCCGGTCATACAGTCACCGTCCCCTTCACCCCGGGCCGGACCGATGCCACTCAGGAACAGACCGACGTGGAGTCTTTCGCATATCTGGAGCCCATTGCAGATGGATTCCGGAATTACCTCAAGGGATCTTACACCGTGACCGCAGAGGAACTCCTCGTTGACAAAGCCCAGTTATTGGGACTCACGGCCCCCGAGATGACCGTGCTGGTTGGCGGGATGCGGGTCCTTGGTGCAAACGCGGACGGTTCCTCCCACGGTGTCTTTACGGAAACACCCGGAGTGCTGACCACGGACTTCTTTGACACCCTGCTGGAGCTGGGTCAGGAATGGACCCCGACCTCTGAAGCCGCAGATCTCTTCGAAATCAAGGATGCCTCCGGTACGGTCAAGGCGACCGCGACCCGGGTGGATCTGGTCTTCGGTTCCAACTCACAACTCCGTGCCATCTCCGAAGTCTATGGACAGGATGACTCGGACGGTAAATTTGTCTGTGACTTTGTTTCTGCATGGAACAAAGTGATGAATGCCGACCGGTTTGATCTCGCGTAAGCGTCATTCCCACCTGAGAACCCGCGTGCCCCGGAGCAATCCGGGGCACGTTTTGTGTTTGTCCTCAAAGTTTGAAATCAGTTCACAGCTACTAAATCGTGCGTGATCTGGTGTTGGATGGTGTTCTTCCCTAGAGTTTGAAATCAGTTCACAGCTTCTTGTCCGTACGGTGTTGGACGTCCTGAGGTGTTCTTCCCTAGAGTTTGAAATCAGTTCACAGCTCGTGGGCCGTACTCCACTCCGCCATCACCGGTGTTCTTCCCTAGAGTTTGAAATCAGTTCACAGCGGTCTTTGTCATACTCTTTAATCTGAACAGGGTGTTCTTCCCTAGAGTTTGAAATCAGTTCACAGCATACGTCTGGAAGCAAAAAAGGCCAGTATCGGTGTTCTTCCCTAGAGTTTGAAATCAGTTCACAGCCTCAAGTCTCTAAGTCTCTGAAGTTTAGAGACTTGGTGTTGTTGATCCGATAAATATCTCTGGGAATTCAGTAAAAATCTCTCTGATTTAGATCCGATTTAGGATGTCAAAGAACCGAAAAAGCAAGCCCCACCAGAAGCGGGGCGGTAGGATAAATATCCTTCGGCACATGGCCTTACTGTGAACTGAATTCTTTTAGATTATGTTTCTTTATCCGGAAGCGGTCAAGGGGGATTCGTTAGAACATTTCCAATTGCGCAGGAGCATTATCCATAACCAATTTCTGTGCACCCCGTACATTGACGATGTTTCCAAACTGTTTGTCAGTGATTGCGAGAATACTCACATGTCCATCAGGTGGAATTTTCTTTCGTATACGTTTCACATGAACGGTTGCATTCTCCTTGCTGGCACAATGACGTATATACACGGAAAACTGCATCATGGCGAACCCATCATCCAGTAGGGCCTTGCGGAAGCGGGTTGCACGTTTCCGTTCTTTGTCGGTGGTCACCGGTAAATCGAAAAAGACGAACAGCCACACGATTCGATAGGCCTCAGCTGCCAGATGATGGGAACTCACAACAGACTCGGCAACTGGACCGTCTGCTCCTTTTTCATGAAACAACGCGCCAGTGAGGCGGTTGTGGTGCTGAGTGCAACCATAAGTGGGCTGCGCACACCCCTGATCCGGGTGTCCATGGTCAGGACTCCCAAAAGAGATTGCTTGAGTGAAGGGTCTAAAGGTTCCGTTTCCACACCATGACTTACGGTTTCTACCACAATCTGATCTACAAAGGGCCGATAGGGTTCCATGACGTCATCTGTCAGGGCAAATGCGTTATACCGGTTTTGGTGATGCAGCCCAAGTGCACACAAAAGGCCGGAAGACATCAGTGCACGGGCTGTGGCCGCCCTCAGGATTGCGTACCCATAGTTCAGCAAATGGTTTGGAGGTTCTCCCTCCCTGTCCCGCGTAAAATCAGGATTAAGAAACAGTTCTGACCAATAGACTCTGGCCGCGACGCCCTCCCGATTGTCGGAGTCTCCACTTTTGACCTGATTCGCTAGGTGTCGCAGTTTCTTGCTTCCCTGCCTGCCCAGAGTTTCAAGAAGATCCGCCTGATTCGAAATTTTGGCTTTGACCAATTGCTGCCACAATCTCTTTTTTAACGGAAGCGAGGCGTTCAGCTGATGGCCTAACGTTTCCGCATGAGTACTGTGCCCATCCAGATTTTGAAGCATTGCCGCTGGCATATGGGTTTCATCGCAAAGCAACACGGCGGTTTTATTTTGGTTCAGTTGATTCAGCAACCGGGTGGAAATGGTGATAGCCGGGCTCTCAAGAACAACGAATCCCACATCCTCCAGTGGGACAATCCGTTCTTCCTCCCCGTCTTCTTTCGGGCAGTAACGGATTTGACCGTGTTTCATCCCAAGGTAGCAGGCCTTGGTAAATACCAATGTCCGTTTGATCATGGTTCAGCATCAATCCAAATCATTTGCCCGCTTTGAGTAAGTTTAAAATCCACACCCTCAACAGCAACCCAGAGACCATTTGAGGCAAGATTCAATAAACCTGGAGGGTTTTCAGATGGGTGCCAAGGGAAAGAACTGATGCATCTTGGCAGGTCTTTGGCTGGTCTAGCTTCCTGATGGTGACGAATGATTGTTCGTGGTCCTTCGAGTATTGTGACATGATACAACCTTCTGGAGAGTTCCGGTTGATCCAAGTTTCTTAGATCTTCATCGTTTGTCTTTTTGAGGATGATTTGCATGCCAATTTTAAGGATTTGGTACACTTCAAGTCCCTCATTTGTGGTCGCGGGTAAAAGTTCATCCCAAATCCCATGCTTCGATGCTTGAACGGCTTCAAAATTGGAAACCTTTTTCCAGCTCGCTTTCGGTTTCCCTTTCACCTTTCCTCGGTAAAGGGCTACGAGATAATTGCTTTCATTCGCGGCACCCAGGTGTCGCTTATGCTCATGCTTGGAAATATCCCGGTGGGATTTCAGTTTAATCAGTGACCCGGGTTGAGTTGCATCGTAAATCCGGACTTTGCGTATGGGGATTCCACGTGACTCGTCGTACCAGATAGTGTCCCCTGTCTTCAGTTTGTCTTTCTGTTCCTTCACCTTCTCGCGGACCACTGGATCCACGATCCTGTCGAAATCCTTAAAGGTCGAATCCAGTTTTTTCCGGACGACGCATGCCAACTCTTTCTGAGAGTACTTGCCGTCTTTCGCAGGTGGTTTGATGACGCCGTAGTAGGTTTCTTTATGCAGGGATCCCCTCGCACTGTCTCCCTGTTTGATCACCCATTTCCCATGAAGTTTCTCTTTTTTAAAGGTCGGTTTCAGCAATGGGTTTTTGCTGTGATGCACGACCAGCACGTCTTCGAAAATATCATGGTTCAGGTACTGCGCGAATCCGGGCCAAGGTTCGGGTGGATGGGGACGGGACTGACCATCTTGCTCGAACCGGTCCATCTGGTGATAGTAAGCTGCCAGTTCCTGATAAAAAGACGGTCGAATACTGGCGGTTACCACTGCATCGATGCAGTGGTGGATGTGATTGTCACGCGACTTGTCAGTCAGGCCCCAAATCTCTTTTAACGCATGCAGAGCGGAGGCCTTCATGGAATAAACTCTGTCAAAGTAACTTTTCAGGTACAGGACTGCGTATTTGCAGATGATCCGGGTATCGACTAACTGGTTGTTGGTGAAGCCTTCCGGGACTTCAGTGGTTTCAAAGTTCCGGATCTTATCTTTCCAGTACCTGAGCCACATCCTGTTGTAATGCAGATTTTGCAGGGCCTTGTCTTTTGCGGCTTTGTCCGCAGCAGACCTTTTGGCCATTTGGTTCTTCGCACAGAAGGATTCATACTTTTCCACTTCGGGCCACCATAGCTTCCTCACACGGTCCAGCAGTTCTTCCTTGGAGGACAGCTCCTGTGGAAGTTTGCGCCCCTTTATCTCACGATTGAACTCCCGGGAGCACAGGGTGAGGTTCGTTTGCGAGTCATCGAACCGCCTGCTTCTGGGAATGGTGTGCTCGATATCGTATGCGGGATTTTCCCCAAGGAATTCGGTAAGACCGATCTGTTGATCGGTGTAAAGACATCGACGTTCCTGCTCGATCCATAGCTGATATTTGAGGATAAGGGTTGGAGTAGGGTTGAATCCGGCCTCCTCAATGGCCTTGGAATATTCGGACCTCATTTTCTCCCGCATTCGCTGAAAACGTTCGATGGCGGCTCGTTGATTGGCATCATTCAGGTCTCTTGCCATTTCTACCCGGATGCGGGTTTGCGAATCAATCACGCCGGTTTCAATCAGCTCATTTATGATCGCCCGTAAGCGGAACATGGTCCGCATGAAGACGGGGTTACGAATCGAGGGAATCCGGGGCGAGGCGAGTTTTTCATTCTGATCTGGATAGGTTTCGATTACGGAAGGGTGATACACCATCTCAAGATATGATTCAGGTATTCCATGTTCTTCCTGCAGGTAGTGAAGGATACGTGCTGTCTGATTCAGGATAGGTACCGTTGCTGAAGTGCCGTGTTCAGAGTCCCAGCACGATTTCACTATTTCAAGTGCCTGACTGATAACGTTCTCCTGATCTTGTTCTGAAGTATTGGCCCAACGGTTTCTACCTAGCTCCATCTGAATACAGTTTCCCAATACCGACTGACATTGGCGGATGTTTCTGCCCTCTGAAAGGTACATGCTGAGATCCTTGACTTCCTCTTGTATCAGATGCCTTCGGAGATCATTCGCCGCACTCCGGATGGCTGTGTTTTCACGCTGGGTAGCGATGATCTGTCCAATATCACTCGCGATCTCTTCAGTATGTACGTTCCATTCCTTTCCTGCTTTTCTGAAGATCGTGGGCAGGTTCGCCAGATACACAGCATGAGAATATATAAGCCCTTTCTCAAGCCAAGGATTGATCTTCCTGATTGCCGCCAGACTCAGTGTCCCGTACCCCTGCTTGAGTGGCTTGCAAAATTCAATCCGTTGGTTGTCATCCAGCAGTCCGAGTTTTTCCCGGGCGTATTCGTTCAGTATGTTGTCATCATCAAAGCTGTACATGGCGTGCCAGATATCGCTGACGATCTCTGCATCCGTTTTCCCACCAGATTTTCTGTATATCTTCCGTATCCCTGCTGGATACTCTTCGCCAAACAGCTTGATCAGAGTTGAGGTGGTCGTACTTTCAGGAACGCCTGCATCTTTTCGAAAATTGAATCCCCAGGTTTGGATCTCCATCTCATTTTGCTTTTCTCCAAAGGAACAAGAGGCTTTTCGCGGAGTCAGTTTTTTTGCCAGTTTCTCGAATTTTTCTGTACGCTTTAAGGAGGAAAGCCACTTAATTCCTTTTTCTCGCTCCTCCATGTTGAGCATCCGGGGGACATTGTCTCCCTGAGGGCGGATACGGACATTATTTAAAAACTGTAATAGCCGGAAACGCTCGTATGCCGGATGTGATACGGGGACCCGCTTTTTTTTGGGTTCTAGAAGGCAGGGGCCAACCGTTTCTTTTTGTGACCTCAGCGGACGTTGGTAAAAAATTGCATTTCGAATGGCATCGGTCATCTCTTCCGAAAGATTTTGCTTTTTGCAGATGGCGCTGAATTCTGATTCATAGTCGGATCTGGATGTGTAGTGTCCTTCGCCCCTGACAGGTGCTTTCCCGAAGCAATCCTCATAGTAATACTGCCCCAACGTCCGTCCATTCATCTTCTCATGAAGGGCGGAGATGGCTCCCATCACCTTCCCATCTTTTTCTTCCCCTGAAATCCGGTTACTCTTATATCCACGACGTTGGGCGAGATGATAAAATGCCCGACCAAGGATGTAGCGATTTTCAGGCACCGAAAGATCCAAGTGATGAGTGGCAACCCACCAACGATAGGCATAAGGGTTTCCTTCTTTGCCATCTGGAAGCTTCTCTACGCATCTCAGCCAATTCACAAAGCCAGGATGGGCAGGATAAACTTTTTTCTCTTTCCAAAGGTCAATATCCTTTTTAGAGATCTCTGGGCAAAACTGAAAATGAATCAGTTCTTTCAGAGTGTTTTGCTTCCGGAGTTTTCTACGTTGTTTGATCCTTCTTGCTGAACGGTAGCCTGTTCGTTCTGAAGCAACTGAAACTTCTCTTCCACCTTCCTCACCAACCCCTTTTGGGAAAACCTGAACTCCCTTTGCTACGACACCACCTCCATGTGCACTGTCGATTACGGCCCAGCCTATACTATTGGTCCCTAGATCTAATCCTAGTGTGCGTGACATTCCGTACTCCTTCCTATGGTTATGATTGACGGTGCAATGTTTATTGAAATGCAGATCAAGCTTCTAAACCAGACCAAAATTACTCAATTCACGTAAATAATTTCATTCTCTCTCTTCAAAATCTGCGAAAGAATGGAGCAACGATACCTAATAATCCCATTGGGTTAAGGGTGATAATAGAAGTTTTTGAATTCTGGAGATTCATTCCCTAGTGGATCCTGCAAAACTTAGAAAGGCTAGCAAGGATGGGATGTAGGGAGCATGCTCTTGAGCTGTGATGTGTGACGACTGGTGAAAATGAATGACGTCAAAGAGTTTGGATGAAGAATTTTGCAATCCTTGATTCGGTAGTTTGGCACTTAAGGTACTGCACGGACTGAAATACTTTCGGTAGGCGATTGAATCCTTTGACGTCAGGCCGTATAGGCAGGGTCTTTCCAAAAACCTGCCTGTAATATTGATAGATGAAAAAAGTACTGATCCCCACGAAACTTGATGCTGTTGCCCGTACTCTACTCACTGAACACGGGGGATATGACGTGCTCCAGTCACCCGGAGCCGATCTTCTGGAACTGGCGGCGGAACATGCCGATACCTACGCGCTGATTGTCCGCAGTGAAAAGGTGACCGAAGCGGTGTTGGAGGCCTTTCCTGCACTCAAAGTGATTATCCGTGCGGGAGCCGGGTACAATACGATTGATATTCAGGCCGCCCGCAAGCGGGGAATTGACGTCATGAATACCCCCGGAGCGAACTCCAATGCCGTGGCGGAAGAAGTGGTGGCGCTGATGTTGGCCGATGCCCGGCATCTCATTCCGGCGGATGCCTCCTGCCGCGCAGGAAAATGGGAGAAAAGCTCCTTCATGGGACGCGAAATCACCGGTAAAACGCTTGGCGTGGTCGGGCTGGGGCACATCGGACGCCTGACCGTGGAACGTGTGTCTGGTTTCGATATGAACATTCTGGGGTTCGACCCGATGATCAGCAAAGACCGTGCAGATGATCTTGGCGTTACCCTGGTCTCTCTGGAAGAGCTGTTTGAACAGGCGGACTACATCACCCTGCACATTCCGGAAAATGACGCGACCCGTGGCCTGCTGAACACCGATCTGCTTTCTAAGATGAAAGACGGTGCTTCACTGATCAACTGCGCACGGTCCGGAATCCTCGTGGATGACGATCTTCGGGAACTGAAGAAAACCAAAAATATCCGCTTCCTGAACGATGTGTACCCCAAAGACGAAGCGGGAGACAAACCCATCGCCGACATCGCCGACATTATGTTGCCCCACCTCGGTGCCAGCACCGTGGAAGCGAACCAGAATGCAGCCCGCATGGCCGCGAAAATTCTGGTCGATTTTGATGAGAAAGGCATCACCTCTTACATTGTGAACCGCGACATACCGGAAGGCCTGGATGAGGCGTATGGGGATCTTGCCTACACCTTGACCGCTCTGGCCCGCGGACTGGTGGGATGCAATTCACAGCTCAAACTTCTTGAGACCAGCGTCTACGGACAACTCGCACCGTACTCGGACTGGTTGGTGGTGCCCATGGTGACAGCATTGAGCCCGGATTTTGACCGCTCCCTGGATCATCGTGCTGCATTGGGCGTGCTCGAAGATCATGGCATTGAATACTGTGACCGAAACGTGGACAACCGGAAGGGATACGGAAATTCGATCACCGTCGACCTGACAGCCGACTGCGGATCAGCCGGTCGTATCACGGTATCCGTTCGAGGGACTGTTGCGGAAAACCAGGTGATGGTTTCCCGTATCAATGATTTCGAGAAACTGTACTTCGATCCCAAAGGGCATACTCTGGTCGTCAGCTTTGCAGACCGTCCCGGAGTGCTTGGCACCATTGCCCGCATGGTGGCGGAAGCGGGTATTAACATTGACGATGTCCGCAACCCGCACGACGGAACCGGTGCGAAATCGATTGCGATCCTGAAATTGAATCAGTCACCCTCTGACGAGTTTGTGGCCCAACTGTCCGAGGAAGTGGAGGCTGAATTGGCCGCTTCCATCACCATTGCATAATCCTTTTACTTCGGACGGCAGACCTTTGCGGTTCGAAGTGGAGCGTCGACACTAGTTACCCCCAATAGAAAATGGACCCAGATCAACCTTATTCCTCTTCTCCACGCCGGGATACGCGGCCCCGCCGTCCCGTCACGCAAGACCCAATGGAAATGAAAATTTTCGGGGTGAATGCCTGTAGAGCCTTTTTTGAAAATCGACCGGATCAGATCATCCGCGCCTATTTTGCCGAAGAAGTGGCGTACCGGTTTGGCTACATCATGAAAGCCTGTGCACAGGCCCGGAAAGCCTACCGCATTGTGGACAAATTTGAATTGGACAAAATTGCAGAGACCCGTGGCCATCAGGGAGTATGTTTCCTGGTGAAGAAAATCGATCCCTTCACCATTCAGGAATACCTGGACGCCTCGCTGGACCTGGACACGGACTGTCTGGTGGCGTTGGAACGACTTGGCAATCCGCACAATGTGGGATCTATTCTCAGAACCTGCGCGCATTTTGGCGTGGAGGGTCTGCTGGTGAATGATGCACTGACCGCCCAGAGTGGTGCGGCCCTCAGGTCGGCAGAAGGGGGAGGGGAGTTTGTGCAGTTTGTTGACGGCGGACGTCTCAGTGATGCCCTACCCACCTTCAAAGAAGCCGGATACACGTTGGTGGCGACCAGCAGCCATGAGGGAGAGAATCTGTACAAAACCGAACTTCCCGACAAAATTCTCCTCATGATGGGACCGGAATCCAGCGGGCTGAGTTCCTTCCTCATCGAGGCGGCGGACGTTGTCGTGAAAATTCCCGGTTCTGAAAATGTCGAGAGTCTGAATGTGGCCACCGCGACAGGAATTGTGCTGGGCGAATACTGGCGTCAGAAAGAATTTGAACCTGGTCAATCGGTCTCTCCCTATCGGGAGGATCCTGATTTCATCCCGGAGGAGGATGAAGAGGATTTGGACTACGATGACTGATTACAGGAGAACGTCCTGACGGTTTTCCTGCCCATCCTGGCGGTCGTGGGAGGATTGTGTGTCCTCATCTGGAGCTCGGACCGTTTTGTGGATGGATCTGCGGGTCTGGCCCGCATCTTCGGGATTTCCCCACTGGTCATCGGGATGGTGATCGTCGGGTTCGGTACTTCGGCACCTGAATTGGTGGTGTCCGGATTTTCCGCGGTGGATGGTAAACCCGCTCTGGCACTTGGAAATGCCTACGGGTCCAATATTGCCAATGTTGCGTTTATTCTGGGTACCACGGCATTGATCATTCCCATCCGGGTCACGTCCAAACTCCTGCGCAGGGAACTCCCCCTGCTCTGCGGGGTCACGCTGCTCTCCTTTTTCCTGCTTTGGGATCTGGAGCTGAGCCGGATGGACGGTCTGATCATGCTGGCCGTGTTTGTGCTGACCATGGGATTCACGGTCTGGCTTGCCCTGAAGCGTCCGGAGGATGATCTGCTGAAGGAGATGAAAAGTGAGCTGCCGGAAGAACCCGGTACCAAAGGAAAAGCGGTACTGAACCTTCTCCTCGGACTGATTCTCCTGATGGTCAGCTCCCGAATTCTGGTGTGGGGAGCTGTGGAATTAGCAGTGCTGGCCCGAGTGAGTGAGTTAATTATCGGGCTAACGGTGGTGGCCATCGGCACCTCGCTCCCTGAACTGGCCTCCACATTGGCAGCCGTCCGCAAAGGGGAGCATGAACTGGCCATGGGCAACGTCGTGGGCTCGAACATGTTCAACACTCTTGCCGTGGTGGGCGTTGCGGCCACCATTCATCCTTTTCCCCTCGAACCCGGTATTCTGGAACGGGATTTCAGGGTCATGTCCCTGCTGACGCTTTCTCTGTTCATTGTGGGCTGGGGAAGAAAGGGAGCCGGCCGGATTAACCGCTGGGAAGGCGGATTTCTCCTCTCTGTATTCCTTGGCTACACCGGATGGTTGGTGGCTCAGGTGCTTCAGTCCAGATAGGACGTGTAGACCTTGAGGAGGGACTGCGTCCCGCAGTCCTATGAATCTCGACCTCGAGACGAGGTCGCTCCGGAATTGCAGAACTGGCGGAGGGACTGCGTCCCGCAGTCCTGTGATTCATTCCACGTGTCCATTTCCGAGATGGCCTTCAAGAGCCTCAGACGCTCACGGATGTCGTTTGATGCTTCCGCGGAAAGTTCTTGCGCTCTTCCAGGTTGGGTCATTTCCAGGAGCTTGTAGCGGAGTTCGCCTTGGGTGTAATCATGTAACGAGAGATCGGGTTCCTCCGGGCTGTCCATCGTGAGCAGGGGTTTCCCGGTTCCTCTTAACGCCGGATTGTAACGGAAGAGGGGCCAGTGTCCGCTTAGTACGGCCTTCTGTGTCTGGTTCAGGGATTGGGAGAGAGGATAGCCATGGGCAATACACGGGCTGTAGGACAGGATCAGAGAGGGACCGTCCCAGGCGTCCGCCTCCTGCAGGGTCCGCAGGGCCTGGGGAAGTTTGGCTCCCAGGGCGATGGTGCCGACATAGACATTCCGTTTGAGAATCGCCTGCAGGGCGAGGTCGGTTTTTCCGGTGGCTTTTCCGGCTGCGGCAAATTTGGCTACTGCCCCCAATGGGGTGGATTTTGACGCCTGTCCACCCGTGTTGGAATACACCTCGGTATCTAGGACGAGAATGTTCACATTCCGACCACTGCAGAGGACATGATCGAGACCTCCGAATCCAATGTCGGTCGCCCATCCGTCTCCACCAACAATCCACACCGACTTTGGTACCAGAGCTTCGAGAAGGATTTTTGTGGCCTCTGCCTGTTCGCGGTTGGGGTGTGTGTCGAGACGGCGTGCAATGTTGTTCAGTTTCTCCCGTCTTGCCTTGAATTCACTGGGTACGGTCGGTTCTGTACCCAGTACATCTGAGAGGCTTTTCTCTTCTTCTCCAAGTAGCTGCTTTAACCCTGCATCCGCAAGCTGAGCTTTCACATCACTTGCCAACCGGAAGCCCAAGCCGAACTCAGCGTTGTCCTCAAAGAGCGAATTCGCCCATGCCGGTCCCCGTCCTTCGCTGTCAACAGTCCAGGGTGTGGTAGGGAGATTGCCGCCAAAAATGGAGGAGCAGCCGGTCGCATTGGCCACCAGCATGCGGTCTCCGAACAATTGACTCAATAGTTTCAACGGGGCAGTTTCTCCACAGCCGGCACAGGCTCCGGGATACTCAAATCGTTGCGGGAGGAATTGGACACCCCGCAGGGTCCGGTTCTGGGTCTGTTCCTGCTGGGCGGGGACCGACCGGAAAAAGTCCAGGTGCACGGTTTCCCTGTCGAGAATCTCCTCTTTCTGAACCGGCATCAGCGCCTTCAGATTTGCCTGTGTCTTGCTTTTTGCAGGGCAGATCTCAATGCAAAGCCCGCATCCGGTACACTGGGGCAGGTCAAGCTGCAGCAGGTAGTGGCGGTCATCACGGTCGCTTCCCCGCAGCGTTGGGGTGGGGAAGGTTTCAGGTGAGGCTTTCAGATCTTCGCTCGCCGCCTGTTTGACCTGAATGACCCCATGCGGACAGATGACAGCACATTGTCCGCATTGAATGCAGAGGTCCGCCCTCCATTCCGGAACCGTGGAGGATAGGTCCCGTTCGTTCCACTGACTGGTCCCCACCGGCCAGGTTCCATCCATGGGCAGCGCACTGACGGGGAGGGTGTCACCCTGTTCCGCAAGCAGAGGGGCCGTCACGGCCTGTACAAAGTCCGGCGCTTGCTTTGGAACCACCTCTTGCCTGGGCAGCGGGTGACGTGGAGCCATGGAGACGTCCACCGGGAAGAGTGCGGCTTCTGCTTCGCGAACGGCTTTCAGGTTTGCCTCCAGGATTGATGTGCCCTTTTTCCCGTAGGTCTGTCGGATCAAATCCGAAATGGCCTCTATCGCCTGCTCCTTCGGCAGCAGTCCGCATAGCAGGAAGAACCCGGTTTGCATCACGGTATTGATCCGCCCCCCTAATCCGCATTCCCTCGCGATTCTTGCTCCGTCCAACACCCATAACGAAAGATTCTTCCGGAGGAGCGTGTCCAGCATTTCAGCAGGAAGATGGTTCAACACCGTGTCCGGGCCGTGGGGGCTGTTCAGTAAAAGGGTGGCACCTTCCTGGGCCCGGTCGAGAAGTTCGTACCGTTTCGTAAACGCGAAAGAATGACAGGCAATGAAGGTTGCGGAATTGATCAGGTAGGGGGCTTTGATTTCACGTTCACCAAAGCGGAGATGGGAAACCGTTCGCGCACCTGACTTGTTGGAGTCGTACACAAAGTATCCCTGAGCATGCATGCCCGGAATCTGCCCCAGAATCTTAAGCGTGTTTTTGGTGGCGCTGACGGTACCGTCGGATCCCAGTCCATAAAACAATGCCCGGGTCTGATCCTTCGCCTCCAGAGGAAGGTCATCATCTACATCCAGGCTGAGATGGGTCACATCATCCCGAATGCCCACGGTGAATTCAGATGGAGGAGCCGGGGCCTTGAGATGGTCGAAAACGGCTTTGACCATCGCTGGGGTGAATTCTTTGGAGCCCAGTCCGTAACGACCGCCCGAGACCTGAATCGGGCGACCTGCCTGTTGCAGCGTGGAGGATACATCCAGAAAAAGAGGTTCTCCGCTCCCTCCCGGCTCTTTGGTCCGGTCCAGAACCGCGAGCTTGGTGACACTGGAGGGAAGTGCATTGAGAAAGAGCTCTTTTGGCCACGGGCGGAACAGAGTTACCTTCAGAACACCCACCCGTTCTCCGGTATCGACAAGGTGTCGGACCGTCTCTTCGGCCGTTTCCGCACCTGAACCCATGATGACCAGGACCCGGTCTGCCTGTTCGTGACCGGTATACGTCATTACCTGATACCGTCTGCGTGTCAGGGATGCGAACCGGTCCATGACGGCTTGCAGTGTGTCTGGAACCGGGAGGTACATGCGGTTTGAGGCTTCTCGCCCTTGAAAGAAGACATCCGGATTCTGCGAGGTTCCCCGGATCACCGGATGGTCGGGAGAAAGGGCTCGTTGACGATGTGCAAGCAGGTGTTCCGGTGAAAGGATTGTATTGAGATCCTCATCCGAAAGTCTGTGGATCGGACGTACCTCATGCGAGGTGCGGAACCCGTCAAAGCCATGAAGAAACGGGATCCGGGTTTCCAGGCTGACCGCCTGAGCGAGAAGCGCGAAATCGTGTGCCTCCTGAACCGTGGAGGCCATGAGCATACCCCACCCAGCGGAACGAACCGCCATCAGGTCCGAATGATCGCCGAAAATGGAGAGGGCATGGGTCGCAACCGCCCGGGCGGCCACATGGATCACACAGGGAGTCAGTTCTCCGGCGATTTTAAACATCGAAGGCAGCATCAGCAGAAGGCCTTGAGAGGATGTAAACGTGGTGGCCAGTGCCCCTCCTTGCAATGCACCGTGCAGGGCTCCCGCCGCCCCTGCTTCACTTTGCATTTCCACAACCTCTGGTATGCCACCCCAGAGATTTTTCCGTCCGGCAGCACTCCATGCGTCCGCAGCCTCACCTATCGGGGAGGAAGGGGTGATCGGATACAGTGCGCAGACATCATTCAGGCGGTAAGCCACATCGGCTACAGCCCCATTTCCATCTGTGATTAGTAGCTCTGAATCTTGGACCATGGGGTTTCTGTACCGTCCCGGACGGATGTCTCAAGAATACAGTCCACTTTCTGTCCGAAAAGGACAGGGTGCCACAACCCTGCGATCAAGGAGGAACGTGTGGTCTGGTTGGAACCAGCCCTCAAAAATGAAAAACACCCGGTGAAACCGGGTGTCTCATAGAGGATCCTGAAGAGAAAAATACTCAGTCCGTTTCGACAGGCGTCACAGCATCTTCCACAGATTCTGCCATCTCTTTCACTACGCCTGCAGCATCGTTCATGGTGTCTTCCACCACATCGGATACCTCATTGGCCAGGTCCTCCACGGCTTCTGCCGTGTCGTTCACTGATTCTCTCACTGCGTTGCCCACCGAATGGGAAGCTTCAACCGTTGCATCCTTCGCTTCCTGTATGGGATCTGTTTCCACATCGCTACACCCGCTCCAAATCAAAAGCGGGCAGGTGATCAGGACCTGTTTACACACTCGCCATGGGCGCATAGAAACACCAAATGGTGGAATGCTCACATTGAATCAAAGATGTGGCTCAATTTTTGCCACGAACTCCGGTTTGCCCAGGGCACCCACCATGTTCTCCACCACTTCGCCGTCTTTGACGATCAGCAGAAAGGGAATGGAGCGTACGCCGAATTTCTGGGCAAGTTCACGGTTCTCGTCCACGTTGACTTTTGCCACGGTGAGCTTTCCGTCATAATCATCAGCCAGCTGTTCCAGGGTTGGAATAATTGCGCGGCAGGGACCGCACCATTCAGCCCAGAAATCCACCAAAACGGGTACAGATGAACTGTCAACTTCCTGTTGCCAGTTGGATGCATTTACTTCAATCGTTTTTCCTGCCATTGGAGGACTCCTTGGTTTAAAAATGAAGGCATAGAATAAAGCAATTGCGCCCCGGGTCAACCCGGGGCGCGAGATTTTTCGGAAATAAACAGATTAGTTTGCCGGAGGAGCCGGCAGGATCTGGTTGTTCGGGCCCACCATCCGGCCCGGCATGGGGAGTTCTGTCTGCTGGATAGAGACCACGGACCAAATTGCACCAAGGGAGATGAGGAAGGTCAGAACCGCAACTGCAAGCCAGCCTCCGCCCAGTTCGGCCTGTTTTTTCGGCCCCGCGACATAGCGGCCATCCGCTGAGATGGTCAGACCGGCTCCGGATGCCACCCGGCTGACCGGTGCTGCACTTGATCCTCCGCCTGAAGGGCGGCGCAATTTGATGGTTTTTCCTTCTTTGGTGGCCTCGCCTTCCGGGACATCGATCCTGCTGGTCCCTTCTTTTGCCTCCGTCGGATTGGCGGTGACGGGTCGGGCGGTACGAACGGTGGCCGCATCGGGGCGAACAGCCTTGACGGTCGGGGTCATGGATCCGGCTTCTTTGGAAGGGCGGCGGATCATGATGGTCTTCGGCCGGTCGGCCGTCAAATCCATGGTCTGGTCCAGACCATCCTCCTCCTCCTGCGCCGCTTCTTTCTTCGCTTCCAGGTCCTTCATGGCGTCTGCCAACACCGCAGGGTCCATTTCCATGGTCATAGCGTTGAAGGATTCCTCCATCTGTTCCTTTGTCAGATCCGGGTCTTCCTCCGCAGCCGTGGCCGCAGGCTGGGCGAGGTTAATGGTCTTGTTCCGGTCGTCCTCGTCCTCCTCGGGCAGAGGAATTTCCTGCTGGGTTTCCGCATTAAACTCGGAGGGATCCATCTGCATGGTTTCCATGGCCATGCGTTTATCATGTGTTCCGGAGTTCGTGTCAGCGGCGGCAATTTCACCCACATCCATTTGCATGGTTTCTTTCGCCAGGGCCTCGCCATGTTTTTCAACATCCACATCAGCCACCGCAGCCGCATCGGCATCGATGGGCATGGTCTGATCTTTTCCTTCCGGTTGATCGGTTTCAGCTTCGGCAAGCTGTTCACCGACATCCCCGGTGACCAGGGAATCCGGATCGATCTGCATGGTCTGATCCTTGCCCTCAATCGCCTGTCCCTCAATCGGGAGCGTGTCAGCGGCATTCAATTGCTCTCCCACATCCCCGGTGACCAGGGAATCCGGGTCAATTTTCATGGTCTGATCACTGGTGGGCTCCGGGGCATCGGCCTTGGAAAGTTCCTCCCCGACATCGCCGGTCACGAGTGCAGCGGGATCAATCTTCATGGTTTGGTCGGGGGTGGAGCCGATTTCTGCAGAGGCATCCTCCAGTTGATCGCCGACATCGCCGGTAACCAGTGAATCCGCATCAATTTCCATGGTTTGATCGGCTTTCTCCGCGGCACCGGCTTCTGCAGCCTCCGGAAGAGGACTGGAACTTTCGTCCACATCCTCGGTATCAATCATGATGGGAAGCGTGGCACTCTTCTGGGCCTGCTGAATTTGTTCCGCACTGGGGAGGGCTCCCTCCTCCTCGAGATCCTGCGTGACGTTTGCCCGCCGGGCTTTACGGATTTTGTCTTCATCCGGAAGTTGAATCCGGGTGGCTTTGTTGGTCGGTTTGTTTTCGTTCGGCTGCTTGATTTTTGCCGTTTTGGGAGCAGCCTGAGTGAGTTCATCGGTGTCAATGGCGCTGGTTGCAGACGCATCATCCACATCCACCTTCGGAAGTGTTTTTTTCTTCGACTTGGTGCTGTGGGGATCGGGGCGTTTAATTTGCAGCGTTTTCCGTTTCTTCGATGCCATTCTTTACTCCACGAGTTTGAACCATAAGACTTTTCATCAGCCTAGAGCGTCCCCCTCCCATTCGTCAAAGCCAATCTCTGGAAAAAACCATCCCTATATGTCCACATTCCGCCTTCCTGCCGGTGCCCATCGAACTGCTGAAACCGGACTCCTTCCCTGGTTTGAACACGCCCAGCGGGACCTTCCGTGGAGGGTGAACCGAACCCCCTACCGGGTATGGATTTCCGAGATCATGCTGCAGCAGACCCGGGTGGACACGGTGATCCCGTATTATCAACGCTGGATGAAGGCATTTCCCAGTGTCGGGGCTCTCGCCAGTGCCGACCAGCAGACCGTACTGAAATGCTGGGAGGGGCTCGGGTACTATTCGCGGGCCCGCAATCTTCACCGTGCCGCTCAGGAGGTGGTGGAACGTTTTGGGGGGGATCTGCCCTCTGATCCAGAGGAATTGGCGTCCCTGCCCGGAATTGGTCCTTACACCCAGGCGGCGATTCTCAGCCTTGCATTTGGTCAGTCATTTGCGGTGCTGGACGGCAACGTGGAGCGCGTACTGACTCGACTGTGTGCCATTGGAGAGGACATCCGGGTGCCCCGGGTCAAATCCGGGTTGAGAGACCTGGCGACGCGTCTGCTGGGCGGACTTCCCGCCGGACCCTTTAATGAGGCAATGATGGAACTGGGCGCGACGGTCTGTCTTCCGGGAACCCCCCGGTGTGAGGCATGTCCGTTTCTTCCGGTCTGCCGGGCCCACCGTGAGAACCGGACCGGAGAGTTTCCCTTTAAGTCCAAAAAGAAACCGATTCCCACCGTGGAGGTTGGCGCTGCGATTACCTGGCGGGATGAGAACACGTTTCTCATTGCCCGCCGGAAAGAGGGGGGACTTCTGGGAGGAATGTGGGAATTCCCGGGCGGGAAGCGGGAGGAGGGAGAGGACATCAAGGCTTGTATCCGAAGGGAGCTGAAAGAGGAACTGGACATCCTGGTGGACGTGAACAAGACCTGTGTCCACGTCCGGCATACCTACAGCCATTTTCATCTGCGGATGGTCGTCCACCACTGCACCTGGAAAGGAGATCCGCCCAAAGCCATTGACTGTGCCGACTTTCGCTGGGTCACCCTGGCGGATTGTCTTCAGCTTCCTTTTGGAAAAGCAGACCGGAAAGTCCTGCAGGCCCTTCAGGGCCGCTGAGGCCTTCGGCTCAACTCACGGGGAAACAGGGTTCCACTCACCGGAGCCGGACCCGCCTCGGAGATGAGCGGAATTTCGTTCTCAAAACTGTCCCGGATGCGGTAGACGGTATCCGGATCCTCCGCCATGCGGGTGCGGGGAAGGGTGGCAAACCGGAGCCGCTCCGCGTTGCAGCGGTAGATGAGGTTTCCGGGGCCCGGAGGGCGGTGTGTGCCTTTTACGCCAATCGCGAACGGGGACCACCAGTGCCAGCTTGGGATCCGAATCCGGCAGTCCTGAATCAGGTTGTGCCCCGAGTCGCCCGAATGAAAGTTGATGTCCACTTCCATGTCACATCCTATCACCACATTGCCGCGACAGGGATGGGCATCGGAGCCGTCCATGATCGACAAATGCCGAAGATCACGGAAGACAAGTCCGTTCAGCAGGCAGGACTGTGAGCCTGTGACCCGAAGGTAGGCTTGGCCGCCGGAACGCATGTGCGCCCCGTGCAGCTCGCAATATCTCACGGTGATGTGAGAGGAGTTTCGGATCACCAGGGGATTACTCCCGGAGTCGATGAACCGGCAGAACTGCAGAAAACAGTCATGACTCTCGTTCACCCAGACGGTGTTGACAAACAACGAATCCCGGTCGTCGTATGGGCGGTCAGAGAAGGGGTCCTGCTGGTGCCGGACCCCAAAAATCCGGGGCGTGGTTTCATCAAACACCAGGGTCAGATGCTCCAGTCCTGCCTGGTGAATCCCGTCAAACCGTATCGCGGATTCCAGCAGGGGCACACGGTCGGATTCCCAGCCGGGGAAGGTGCCCCGCATACGGATCTCCAGTTTGACTGCGTCCACATACGGACCTCGAATCCGGACACCGGACTTCAGGTAAAGGGGCGTGTCGATGACATAGTGACCAGGTTCCAGTTGGAGGCAGCCGCCCTCCTGTTGTTCCAGGGCGTTAATCGCCGTCTGGATTTCCGCACAGGTGGAGGTGCCGGGAAGCTGGAGGACGGGTTCCGGGCAGGTGGGAATCCCGTCACGTACGCCTGCCTTTCCCCATTCAACCATGTCCGGGTAGCGGTCATCCACCAGATCCGGTCGGAACAGATCCTCCGGGCAACCGGGGAGGGGAAGAAGCGCATCAATGGGATTCATGCCAAAACGGAGACGATTACAGGAGGGCGCGGATCTCGTCCACCCGTGGGTCATCGGGATTGGCTTGCAGCCACCGTCGACGGACTTTCCGGGCCTCACCGGGGTCACCCAGGGGATCTTCATACAATTCGGCCACCCTGAGAATGACATCCGGGTTTTCGGAGGATTCCTGCTCGGTAAGGGACAGTGCGTCAGCCGCCAGACTCCTTTGCCGCAGATCTACGGCTACCGGAACAACCGCCTCCAGGGCCGGAAGCCAGGTCGGAGCCAGAAGATGGGCACGGCGAAGGGAGGCCAGGGCTTCCTGCTCTCTTCCCTGGCTGAGAAGGAACCGTCCGAGTCCATAGTGCCCGCGTGGAGAGGAGGGAGCCAGGGTTGCTGCAGCGCGGAGGGCCCGTTCCCGCAGGTCCGTGCGCTGATGACGGGCTGCGGCCGCATTGGCCTGCAGACACAGCCGCAGGACCTGTGAGGGCTGGCTGGCCTGCGCGGCCTGTTTGGCCTGACGCAGCAGGTCCTCCACTTCCTGCCGGACCGGGTCGGGCTGAGCAAATTCACCCGACTCGCTGCGCGCGGCCATGATCTGAATGCGTTGCCGGACCCTCGCCGTCTCCACCGCATCCGGTTCCAGACGGAGAAAGGCCTCATAGTGTGAAATCGCCTGTTCTGGGTCCAGTCGGTGATTGTCCAGCAGTGCCGCCAGATTCAACTGGGCGGGTGCATACGAAGGATCTTTGCTGACGGCCGTCTGCAGCAGATTTCGCAACTCTGAGACAGGAATCTGGTGCTGACGTGCGACTGCCATTGCGGTAAGGACCCGGGAGGAATCCTGCCGGGTCATGGCCCGCTGCAGCCAGTCCATGGCCGTTTCCACTTGATCGTCCTGGAGCGCCAACCGGGCCAGGGTCTCATGCGCTTCGGTATGGCTGCCAGACGCGGTGACCGCTTGTTCCAACCATCCCCTGGCCTGAGTCACGTCTCCCTGTCCCAGTTCCAGCATCCCCATGTTGTAGAGCGGTGCAAACCGCTTGGGGGTGAGGGTCGTGGCCTGCTTCAGCGAGGCGCGGGCTTTTTCGGGCTGTCCAGACCGAACGTAGGCGATCCCCAGCGCCTCCACGATTCGGGACGCCGTTTCCCGATCCAGATCTTCCGGCATCTCCTCGACCGCGTGCTCCAGCCGCCGGACGGCTTTCTCAGGGTTGCCCTTATTCAGGGCTTCTATACCGGAGGCGGCTTGTTTGACAGGAGAACGTCCGCAACCCGTCAGGCCCAGCAGCATCAAAAGCAGGATCAGGGGAGTGGCGAAACGGATCTTCATGTTCAGCATCCTAAAAGGAATTCTTTTCTGAATGCAATGGTGCACTTAGGCTTTTGACGGGATCCACTTGGCAAACGGAGTCAGCAGGAGGGTCCGTTCCTCTTTGGCAAACAAACCGAACCACACGAGTGGTACCGCCGCGAGGGGGATCAGCAGGCGGTTCCAGGGGAAACCGCCGGGGTCCGGGATCGCGAGAAGTCCGGCCAGCATCCCCAGTCCGCAGAACAGTCGGGGGAACAGGGTCTTCCACTGGGCATTGAATCCCGGTAGCTGCGGGGTGGCCACGGCATAAAGGGTCACCATATGGTAGCCACAGCGGATGCACCAGGCGATGGCGATGCCGATGACACCCCCCAGGTTCACACCGGTAAAGGCCAGGGTCAGATAGATGGGCACTTCCACGATGCAGAGAAGAGCTGTTATCCAGGGTTTTCCGGCAGACTGAATGAGGAACCGGGGAATATAGGCCAGAGAGAGAAAGACGATCCCGAGGGTCAGCCAGCGAAGCACGGTGCCGCTGACGAGGCGGAATTCCTCCCCCAGCCAGACTTCCAGTCCCCAGGGGCCGAACGGAATGAGAAGTGACCCGGCCATGACCATAGCCCCGAGCAGCAGACGAATGCTGTGCGCGGTGAGTTCCGGAAGGCCCGCATGACCCTTGGCAAAGCCTTCTGTAAAATTGGGGAAAAGAACCGAGACCAAGGCCCGGGGCAGAACGAGGAGGCGGACAATCAATTCCGCGGGAGTGATGTAAAACGTCACCATGGCCAGACCAAGGGTTCCGAGAATAAACCGATCCCCATGAATCATCAGCGGCAACAGGATGTTGGTCACGGTCATCCATCCCCCGAAGGACAGAAGTCGTTTGCATAGGCGGCCCTGGAACCGGAATCCCGACAGGGTTCCGGGGATCCGCCGCAGGCAGAAAACGGCAAAGGCCAGGCATTCAAGAATCCGTCCTGCGATCATCGCCAGCACAACGGCGGGAAGGGTGGGGGAGAAAGGAAGTACAATCAGAGGGGCCAGCAGATAGGACGTACTGGTCGGTATGCGGATCAGGTTGACGAGACGGAATTCCCGGTGGGCCTCCAGGGTTGCAATCAGACAGGGGGCCAGAATGGCGAAGGGAATGGCTCCGGCTGCACAGAGAATGGCCAACCTGACTTCCTCATTGAGCTCAGCAGGCACCTCCAAATACGAATGGGTAAGATAGTCCGCGGAAAGGGCGAGGCCTCCTCCCAGCACCAGCCCAAGCAACGCAATGACCCACAAGGAGGTTTGAAACAGGTCTGGGAGCATGTTCTCGTTCCCCCGGGCCCGTGCATCCGCAATCAGGTACGCCTGCGCATGTCCGATGCCCAAATCAAACACACTGAGGTATCCGATCAGCAGTCCCAGGATTCCCAGCACCCCGAACCGTTCCTCACCCAGATGTTTCAACAGCAGGGGGATGGCAAAAAGCGCAACCACCAGAGGGGCAATCATGCCAAACAGGTTCCACAAGGTATGCCCGGCTACTTCCTGATGCTTTTCCTCATGGGTTTTGTCACTCGACATGACATCGCCCTACCGGTCCAACCGTCCCCCGGCAAGAGATTTGAACCACAGGACTCTCTGTGTTCACACAATCTTTGTCTTTGTCTTTGTCT
>DIYN01000042.1:45761-53997 GCA_002429065.1 Verrucomicrobia bacterium UBA6053
TGTCTTTGTCTTTGTCTTTGTCTCTGCCCTCTACTCCGGCACCTTCAGAGGGCGGAGCACCAATTCGGGTGACACTTCTGCACACCGGGTTTTCGGAACGAAAGGAGACAACTGCAGGGGCGTGGCTGTCGCGTTTACGCGAACGGTCAGGAGCCGGGCCGTGGAACGGCTCCCGCCACACCGGATGCGATGAAACGGTGCAACCTCCTGAATACCTCCGGAGGTACTACACCTGCAAAGTCTGGTACAGGGGGATGTACCTTTGGTCTGCTGGGTCCAGGCTGATGTACTCGGACCCTAACCCTGATCCTTGCCCTCTTTCCTGTCCTGGTTCCAACCTCACCCCTAAAAAGGCTAGGGGATTGCAATCCCTGTGTGTCAGTCGTATAGGAGTCGCATGCAGAACTCGTTTACCCATCTCCCTGACCGTGCCGGTACTGGCAGTCTGAAATGGCAGAAGTATGAAGGGCGTGAGGTGCTCCCCATGTGGGTGGCGGATATGGACTTCCGTTCTCCACCCGAGGTGATGGAGGCCTTGAAAGCACGTGTTGATCACGGGGTGTTCGGATATACGGTTCCCTACACAGAAGCCACAGAAGCCGTTCAGAAGTATGTGAACCGCCAGCATCATCTTGAGGTCACGCCTGAGCAATTGGTGTGGCTGCCTGGATTGGTTCAGGGGCTCAACCTGGTCTGCCGTGCGGCCGGAACGTCGGGTGACGGGGTGATCGTGAATACCCCGGTGTATCCCCCGTTCCTTTCCGCACCGGTTCAATCTGACCGCACCCGGCTGGTATCCCCTCTGGTGGAAGTGGATGGACGCTGGACCTTTGACCGGGAGGGAATGGAGGCCCTGGTGACACCTCAAACCAAACTTTTCATTCTCTGTAATCCGCACAACCCTGTGGGGCGGGTCTTTGACCGTGAGGAACTGGAGTGGGTGCTGGATTTCTGTGAACGTCACGACCTCTGGATCTGCTCGGATGAAATTCACTGTGATCTGCTGCTGAAAGATGTGGAGCACGTTCCGCTGCTTTCTTTTGGCGAACGTGCGGCCAAACGGACCATCACCTTCCTTTCCCCCAGCAAGACGTACAATGTCCCAGGACTCGCCTGTGCCTATGCCATCATCCCGAACCCGGACATCCGCCGTGCGTTCCAACGGGTGTGCAGGGGGATTATCACAGAGGTGAACTGCTTCGGGTATGTGGGACTCATCGCGGCCTACACACATGGGGAGCCCTGGCGCCAGGAGATGCTGGCCATCCTGCGTTCCAACCTGGCCCGGATTGAAGAGGTGATCGCCACCCGCTGTCCGGAGGTGAAGCTGCCGAAGATGGAAGCCACATATCTCGCCTGGCTGGATGTCCGCAGTTATGACATCCAACATCCCGTTGCCCATTTCGAATCGCATGGACTCGGGTTGTCGAACGGCGTCGATTTCGGAGCCGAATCCGGATTTGTCCGCCTGAACTTCGGCTGCACCCCGGAACGTCTGGAAGAGGGACTTGAGCTCTTCTGCAAGGCACTGGGTGTGTAAACACGTATTTGGAGTGCGGTCCTGAGGAACGAAGTGCCGCTTTAAATCCGTAATGGAAAGCAGGACTTACTCTTTGGGAAACGCATCCCATATTGCCTCTTTGACCCATGTTATAACATCAGTTATACCATGGGTATGAAAACGAAAACCCGCAAGATCGGCAACTCCTACGGTATCATCCTTCCGAAAGAAGCTCTGAATCAACTTCAGGTGAAAGAGGGGGACTGCCTTTATATTGCCAAGGCACCCGAGGGCAGCGTGAATCTGACTGCGAGTGACGAAGAGTTTGATCGCAAAATGGAAATTGCCTGTAAAGCCATGGATCGATACCGGAATGCCTTGCGGGAATTGGCAAAATGACAGAGCCGCACTGGCTGGTCCTGTCGTTTATTCTTTCATTACAACACCAATTACTCGATTCCTTTGGAGGGATTTCAGGGGTGAGGGATGAAGGGTTTCTGGAATCTGCTTTGGTCCGTCCCCAGCACCTTTGGGCCTACGAGCAACCTTCCATTTATCTCTTGGCAGCAACGTATGCTCATGGATTGATGAAAAATCATCCCTTTCTGGATGGCAACACGCGGATTGGATTTATGGCCGCCTATGTCTTTCTTGGTAGGCAGGATGTTTGGCTTGTCGCTACCGAAGAAGAAGCAGTTTTGTATACCGTGGGGCTGGCATCAGGACAAATCTGTGAGGGTGAATACGCTGAGTGGCTTGAACGCAATTGTACGTTTGACCTGTCACAAGCTTGATGTCAAAGAGAGGCCATACACGAAGGATCCCCTATGGCTGATAAAACGAAACCCACTCCCAAGCCCAAAGAACCTGAGTATCCAGAGGACATTGTCCGGCTGGTGGAAGCCCGCCATTACAACCCGTATGGGTTTCTGGGCCGGGTAGAGGACGAGAAAGGTCCCTTGATCCGGACCCTTCATCCCCATGCGGGGAAGGTGAGTGTGGTGACCGATTCCGGCCGTCAGGAAATGGATTTGGTGCATCCTCACGGCATCTACGAGCTTCGCGGAGAGAACCTTCCCGATGCATATGAGCTCGACGTCGAAGAGCGGGATGGAACCTCACATCGTGGTTTTGATCCCTATGCCCCGGCGTTTCATGTCAACATCCCGGATACTGACCTCTACCTGTTCGGGGAGGGAACACATTACCGCACCTACGACTATATGGGGGCACATGTCATTGAACAGGGAGGCGTCAGCGGGGTTCGCTTTGCCGTGTGGGCCCCCAATGCGGAACGGGTGAGTGTGATTGGGGACTTCAACCGCTGGGATGGACGAGTCTATCCGATGCAGACACTCGGCTCCTCCGGGATTTGGGTGCTGTTCCTGCCCGGACTGAAACTGGGCGATCTGTATAAATTTGAGATCCGCGGTCAGGGCGGGTACCTCAGCCATAAAGCCGACCCGTATGCCTTTGCCGGAGAACTGCGTCCGCGTACGGCTTCCCGGGTGTGGGATGTGCACGCCTATGACTGGAATGACGAACACTGGATGAAGCAACGTCATGACCAGGAGGACCCGCTCAATCAGCCGGTTTCCGTTTACGAATGTCACCTGGGATCCTGGAAACGGGTGATCGATGAGGACGGGGAGCGTTTTCTGACCTACAGGGAACTGGCGGATGACCTGATTCCATATGTGAAAGGACTTGGCTTTACCCATATTGAGCTGATGCCGATTACGGAACACCCTTTCGACGGCTCCTGGGGATATCAGACCCTGGGATACTATGCGGTGACCTCCCGTTTCGGCAGTCCGGATGACTTCAAGTTTTTTGTCGACCGCTGCCATCAGGAGGGCATTGGCGTGATCCTCGACTGGGTGCCGGCCCATTTCCCGAAAGACCCTCATGGTCTGGCCTACTTCGACGGCTCACACCTGTATGAACATGCCGACCCCCGCAAAGGGGAGCATATGGACTGGGGCACCCTGATCTTCAACTATGACCGCAATGAGGTGAGGACGTTCCTGTTGAGTTCAGCCATGTTCTGGGCGGATGTGTACCACCTGGACGGGATCCGGGTGGACGCGGTCGCCAGTATGCTCTATCTGGACTACAGCCGCAAAGCAGGGGAGTGGGTGCCCAATGAGTTCGGAGGCCGGGAAAATCTGGGGGCGGTTTCCTTCCTCAAGAAGTTCAACGAAATTGTGCATGCCGAATATCCCGGATTCCTCACCTTTGCAGAGGAATCCACTGCCTGGCCCATGGTCAGCCGTCCGGTCTATCTCGGAGGCTTGGGCTTTGGTCTCAAATGGAACATGGGCTGGATGAACGACACCCTCGAATATATCGAGAAAGAGGCCATCCACCGGAAGTACCACCACGGCGAAATCACCTTTTCGCTGATCTACGCCTTTAACGAAAACTTTATTCTCCCTCTGTCGCATGATGAAGTGGTACACGGCAAGAAGAGCATGCTGGACAAAATGCCGGGGGATGTCTGGCAGCGGTTCGCCAACCTTCGCCTGCTCTACACTTACATGTGGACCCACCCGGGCAAGAAGCTCCTTTTCATGGGCGGTGAATTCGGGCAGTGGAATGAATGGAATGCAGGAGAGTCCCTGCAGTGGGAACTGACCCGTTACGAACCGCACAGCAAACTCCGCGATCTGCTGCGGGACCTGAACCGACTGTTCCTGCACCACAGCGCCCTGCATGAGTATGACTTTGACGGCTCCGGTTTCGAGTGGATTGATCTCCACGACAGCCAGCAGAGTGTCCTGTCGTACATCAGGAAAGGAAAGAATCCGGATGACTTCATGATCGTCGTCCTGAATTTCACCCCGGTTCCCCGTGAGAAATACCGTCTGGGTGTCCCCAAAGCCGGATACTATCAGGAAGTGCTGAACTCCGATTCAGAAGTCTATGGCGGCAGTAACATGGGCAACGGCGGCGGTGTGCAGTCCGAAGCCCAGCCCTGGATGGGGCGGAACTACTCGGTGACCCTGACCGTTCCCCCGCTGGGTGCGGTGGTGTTGAAGCCGGAGTAGCAAATGAATTGTAGATCCTCAAAGGCGTGAGGCTTACATTCCAAACGCATCTTCTTCCCAGGAAGACAGAGACTTCAAGTGTGGTCGAATTTTGGTTGGGTGGGAATTGGGCAGAACAATTTAGGGCAGGACAATGATTGGGGGGATGGTGGAGAGGAGAATGCGGAAGGACTTGATTTCCCAGTTCCGCGTTTACGCGGTTTCCTCCGACGCGTGGTTTACCGGGCGGATTTCAGAGCAAGCCGTTCCGGATTCGCCGGGAATCGTTGTGGGTTCTGAATACCGAGGCATCAGTTATAATGCCCCCGGGCCTGAGCGATAATCAGGGCATCTCCTTCCACTTTGTAAACCAGCCGGTGCTCTCCATCGATCCGTTTTGACCACCACCCCGAAAGATCTCCTCGATGTGTACAGTCGCCGGTGTCTGGCTCTGGAGGCCGACACCTCGATTGGAGGACAACGTGTTTCGCGGGTCCTTGACCATCTGAAAGAGGAGCACGGTCTTCCTCAGGTTATTGGAACGGATAATGGCCCTGAGTTCCGAAGTCGCCATATGGATCAATGGGCCTACAAGAACGGAGTAAAGCTTCACTTCATTAAACCTGAAACCCCAACGCAGAATGCATTCATCGAAAGCTTGAACTCACAGATCAGAAAGCGCTTACTCAACGTGCACTGGTTCCATGACCTCGAAGAGGTCCGGGCTCATGCCGAGACATGGCGAACGATCTATAACACGATCAAGCGTCATGGATCATTGAATAAACAAACCCCAGAACAATACGCCACTCATGCCCGTCTCCGCCTTCCTTCGCTGGGCATGAGTTCAAATCAACCCAACGCCTGGTCGGACTAACATAAAGAGTGCTCCAATCCATGGGGCTGCGCCAGTGGCATTGATCTGACGGCGAGCGCAGCCGACGGCGGATTAAGGACACCGACCGCAGGGAGCGCCACCAATCCGCGAGCGCAAGCTCGCGGATCGTCAAAACTGAGTGGCGCGCGTCAGCGCGTCCGCTCGAGTGGCTTGTTGGGCAACCTGTATGTGCAGGCAATTGTCTCTACAACTGCATCTGCTGGATTGGTGGATACGTCAATTCTCAACGCATTGGGGAAGGCCTGATCAGCGAGCCATCGGTTAGCCTCCACTGCTGCATCAACATTGCGGTAGCCGCTTGGCCTATCAGGGTCCAAGACTCGCTCGCTGATTGTCGATTCATCAGAGAAGCTGAGAATTACAAAGCGTACTTCCTCAGTAGCTAAGTGCTTAATTAACTGGGGGACAACTTCGTTTCGAAAGTCAGAAAGAAAGACATACCTATGCCCTGCACGAACGTATTCGGCAGCAATTCGTACCAGCGCCCCTACAGCAATCTGCTCATCGCCCTCGTAGGGCAACGGTTCGCCATTCATAGAATGGAACTCTGGCATCCAAGACATCTCGAAGCCAGGGCAGCCATACTCCTGCTTGAGTTGATTGATAACAGTGGTCTTACCAGAACCGGGACAGCCAAGGATTGGGATGATCATATGCGCTCGCGAACGGTGGATTGGTTGCCCAACGATCACAATGGCGGGATCAGCGGCAGCTGATTCCGGCGGTTGGTTTTGTTGAAAATGCTATGGTTCACAGCCTAACCCTTTTTCCCGTTTTTCGATTGGGCGTCCGATTACTGGATAAACGACCTTTTTTATGTAATCGCAGATGTAGTCTTCGTTCAACTCGTTAAAGGCTTCGATGTTGCGCCTAAGAATCTCTTCCGCCTTTGCGGCAAACTCAGGGCTGCGCGAATCATCCGGGTCTTCAACATCTGGCGAGTTGTCATATAAAACCACGCAGATCGCCGAAAGCAGAACCTCCCGCTTCCCTGGAATAGCATCCCTACGCTGGAGGAATTCCTCTAGAAGGTTGAGATTCTCCCCAGTCCCGATGATCAAATCTTCGTCTTGAGAGAGAACTGTGAGGTCTGCATCATGAATCCACTTTTCGAAAAGCTCTTTGTCCATATCTGGCAAGGGGCAACCCTCGGACGAAAAACTAAAACTCCCACAATGTCCGCATGGCGAGTCCCAACTGCGAGTCTCCTCAAATGCTGCGTCCGGGGAGGTGGCATTGATCTGACGGCGAGCGTAGCCGACGGCGGATTAAGGACACCGACCGCAGGGAGCGCCACCAATCCGCGAGCGCCAGCTCGCGGATCGCTAAGCACTCACGCGGCGCTTGTCGCCGTTGTGAGCTGCGCTTTGTTAGCTATTAATTCCATTTCCTAGAAATTGTTCTTATTCGTTTCATAGAATTCTCTAGCTTGAACTAAGGCATCATCAATTTTAACCGAAGTGTCGCTAGATATCTTTTTCTCGAATGATTTAAGCTTCTTTGGGTTGAAAATATCCGAAGAAAAACCGATCATACTATGAGGAGGCAAATCCTTCGATTTTCGTTCAAATGAGAATGCCGCCAGCCCTGGATTGATGTGTGAGTTTCCGATCACGTCAGCTTCATAAGTATATGTTAGCTTACCTTGTCTTGCGTTGATCTCAGTGTTATCTGAAATCCAGGAGCCGTGATATTCTCCATTTTCTCTAAAACCTTTTCCTCTTATTACAAGCCCGCTTAGATCCTGTTCAAACGCCTCAATGAAGAATCTGGTTTTCTCATCGTGTCCGATGAAAAAGCCAATCCAAGTTCCTTCCATGTAGCTTGGGCCTAAAATGAATTTCTTCACCCAACTAGACTTTCGAAAAGCGGCAAGAAGCACTATTGTCAGTAGTCTATAGATGCCAATTGATACGAGGCTAGCAGTTATAACTGATATTGCTGGATAATTTGCCACAAGAGTGGCCAGTTGGCTCCAAGCAGTGAAAACCACCAATGTTGAGCCGCTTACTATTAGTGAATGAAACTTTAGTTCTGGGTTCATCAATTTACTTCTAGCTAACGATTTACGCTGGTCGAACCAGCGTCAGCAGGTTCGGGCGGGTGGCCTGGTTATATCAGGCAGCGTGCACTGGTTTGATGCTCCGAAGGGCTTCCTTCTCATCTTGGATCGCTTGGAATAAATCCCAACGTTGCTGAAGGTTCAGCCAGAAGTCAGGACTGGTGCCAAAGTATTTACTGAGACGCAGAGCTGTGCTGGGGGTAATACCCCGTCTGCCGTTCACGAGTTCATTGATTCGCTGGTAAGGCACGCCAATTCCGTCCGCAACATCCCGTTGTGAAAGGTGCATAGGTTCAAGAAATTCTTTAAGGAGCATTTCTCCTGCATGAGTAGGTGTTCGATGTGTTGGAATTCGGACCATGGCATCATTCCTTTAGTGGTAATCTACAATTTCAACCTTCTCCGGACCTTCAACAGTCCAGATGAAACAGATTCGATACTGTTGATTGATTCGAATACTGTGCTGCCCTTTGCGGTTCCCCGAAAGAGCCTCTAATCGATTTCCGGGCGGAACCCGTAAGTCGGTTAGCTCTGCTGCCGAATCCAGGAGATCCAGCTTCCGAACCGCGACATTCCAAGCGGATTGAGGGCAGCCTTTTCTCGCTGATTTCGTTGATCGGCCGTAAAAGACATCTTCAGTGCCTTGGTCGGAAAAGGAGCGGATCATATAAGCATGATAGCCGGGATATTATGCTATGTCAATGATGGTGCTAAGATAATGGCGGCGCTCACCGGGCACCGGCTGG
>DIYN01000020.1 GCA_002429065.1 Verrucomicrobia bacterium UBA6053
CCGAGTCCGATGTTATCGGCCACAGAGCCCGAAAACAGCATGGGGTCCTGCTGAACCATTCCCAGATGCCGCCTCAGCTCGGACCGGCGAATCCCCTGAAGTTCACGGCCATCCAACAGGATCCGTCCGGTTTCGACCTCGTAGAATCTGCACAGCAGGCTGAGCAGGGTGGATTTTCCCGCCCCGGTTGCTCCCACCACCGCCACAAATTCTCCGGGCGTCACGGAAAAGGTCATGTCCTCCAGAACCGGAGTGCCGGGAGAATAGGCGAAGTGCACATGCTCAAATGAAATCGCACCCTGCACATGCTCAAACGGGTCAGGATCCTCCGGATCGGGCGGGACCTCCGGTTCCTCCAGAAGATCAAACACACGTTCTGCGGACGCCAGCCCCGTCTGAAGACGCTGTGACTGTTCCGCCAGTTCCTCCAGTGGACGGAAAAAATAGCGGATGTACATGAGGAAGGAAATCAGACTGCCGATTTCAATCGAATCCAGCATGGCAAAGGCCAACAGGAGCAGAGCATTCGCAAGAGCCCGTGTGGTTTCCAGAATGGGGAAATGCCAGGTGCTCCATCCAATCGCCCGCCGCCGGGATTGATGAACCCCGTCGCTCAGTTCCTCCATCCGGGTCCGCATCACCTCTCTCCGGCTGAACACCTGGAGCGTAAACAGACCGCTGAGACTTTCCTGAGTGGTGCTGTTCAGCGCGGAGATCGAAGACCGGACCTCGCGCTGGATCCGCCGGTTGCGCCGATTGACAAAGGTGAGCAGTCCCACCAGCACCGGGAACACGGCGAAGAGGACCAGTGCCAGCCGCCATTCGACCCAGAGCATAAACCCGACTGCGCCTACCAGCAGCAGCAGGTTGGCCAGCATGCCCACGACACCATTTCGAATCAGTTCCTGAAGCGCATCCAGATCACTGGTGGCCCGGGTCATCAGTCGGCCCACCCGTAAGGCATCGATCCGCTGCATGGGCAGGTCGAGCACCTTGCGGAAGACAGACAGCCTCAGATCCCGCAGAACCCGTTGTCCGATCCAGGTCATGAGATAGGCATGGGTGACCCGGAAGAGAAACATGCCCGCCACGACCACGCCGAGAATTCCAACCAGGGATTTCAACGCTTCCATCCGTTCCGGTACCGTTCCGGTCGGTTCGGCCGGGGCAATCATCTGGTCGATGCCCACCTTGAACAGCAGGGGCATCGCATTGGTACTCACCACCTGCAGGATCAGCAGCAGCAGTCCCAACACCAGCCACCCGGTATAGGGTTTGGCCACATACCAGACCTGCGCCAGCAAGTGGCGGTCCCGTTTGTGAGCCTCAGACATCGTCCGCCTCCAGCCGTGCCTGAAGTCGTTGGCGTTCCTCAAGGGTGGCAAAGTACCCGCCTGCGTTCAAAAGCTGTTCCGGAGTCCCCTGCTCCACCAACCGTCCTTCATTCAGCACCAGAATCCGGTCACAGTGCCGGAGGGCCGCGACTCTGTGGCTGACCATCAGCAGCGTTCGGTCTCGGACCGCAGGCAGGAGCTTTTCCAGAATCCGGCTCTCAGTTGAGGTATCCACTGCGGACAAACTGTCATCGAGCAGCAACACAGGAGGATCGGGAATCAGGGCCCGTGCGATGGCCGCCCGCTGCCGCTGCCCTCCGGATAAGGTCACCCCCCGTTCCCCGATAGAGGTGTCAAGTCCGTCCGGGAACTGGGCAAGGTCCATCGAAAGAGCAGACAGGTCCAGGGCACGATTGACCTCTTCCTCAGACACCTCCGGATTGGCCAGGGTCAGGTTCTCCCGCAGTGACATCGAAAACAGCATGGGCTCCTGAGGGGCAATCCGCACATGCTGATACAAGGTTTCCAGAGGAAGGTCCTCCAGAGGCATGGACCCAAACCGGATGTGCCCCCGATCCGGATCCTGTCGGCGCAGGATGGTGTGCAGAAGAACCGTTTTTCCACTTCCGGTTGGCCCTGTAATCCCGATCCGCTCACCGGCCTCGACCCGGAAAGACATCTCCCGGAGGATGGGCTGCCCCTCCAACAGGACGGAAACGGAATCAAACACCAACGGCGTCCCCGGCAGCTCGAAGGTCTCTGCCGGATTCGGCAGCTCCCGAATCCGAGGTTCTTCGTCCATCACTTCTTTAATTCGGGAGTAACTCGCCCTGCCCCTGAGGATCAGGCTGAGACTCCATGCGACGGACAAAGACGGCCATTGGAGGACCATCAGGTACTGCTGAAACTCCACCAGGACTCCCAGAGGGATCTCTCCCCGGATCACTTTCATCCCACCGGTCCAGAGCAAAAGGGCATTTCCAATCACAAACCCGGTCTGAATCACCGGCCATACCGGGATTTCCACCCGGCTGAGTTTCAGGTTTCGACGGATGTATTCCGTGTTCAACTCGCCGAAGGCCTTCATGCGCAGGTCCTCCAATCCCAAGCCTCTTAGAATCCGAAGCCCGGTGAAGCTTTCCTGACAATAGGTGGTCAGGACTCCCAGTTGCTCCTGAACCTCCAAATGCCTGGATCGGATCGAACGGAGCATCACAAACCCAATGACCATCAGCAACGGAATCAGCAGTGACATCCAGCGTGCCATCTCGGGTGACCGCTGGAACATCATCCAGAAGGCAATCCCGAGGGTGAACACCGCCCGGATAATCGAGTGCCCCCCCAGGGCCATCATATCCGCCACCGAGTTCACATCGGATTGAAGCCGGCTCATGAGCTCCCCGACCCGACGCTGGCGGACCTGGGATTCATCCTGCGAAAGAATATGCGCCTGCAGGCGGGTGCGAAGTAAATGGGCAACACCGACTCCCCAGCGCATGGGCACCACTCTCATGGCTTTGCTGAAACCGGCCGCAATGAGAGCCACGCCAAGAAACAGGCTGATTTCTTTGTAAAGATCTGTTCCTCCCATACCGCCTGTGGACAGTTCATCCACCAGATACCCGATTCGACGGGGCAGCCAAAGCGTCAGACTGCTGGCCAAAAACGTCAGCAGGATACTGGCCACCACCAAAAGCGGAGGCACCGTGCCGCGTAACAGCCGGGGGGGGATAGAGGCGGGTTCCTTCATGAAAGATTGAACCTGCTACAGTCCGGGAGGAATGCAAACCCGGATCTCGGGAAAGGGACTGAGCATGGAGGCCTGGAGGGTATCACCCGTCTTACACCCGAACCGGCTTCCACTCCAACAACGCGCGGTACCAGAACACCCACCGATACAGACTTGAAGCCGTCAACGCGCCGAGAGCATCCGCAACCGCATCTGCGACCTCCACCTGTCGGCCTGGAGTCGTGGACTGATGCCATTCATCCAGTATGCCGAAACCTGCAGAAAACAACAGCGCTGTCCAAAACCCCCTGCTCGGTTTATCACGGAAAACCGGCAAACGGATGATCGAGGTTGCCAGCGCTCCGAACACTACGAAATGCGCGACTTTATCCAGGGAGATCCCTACATCCGGGGCTGCGACCTCCGTCTGCCCGGAAACTAACGTCAGCGTCCCGACAATGAACACCGGATAAAGATATGTGACCTTCTCTTTCACACCCCCGCTCTGTCAAACCCCTCCCGGAACCGCAACCTTTGGCATGCAGGGAAATGACTTAAAACCGTCGACGGACAACTTCAATCAATCCGTTCGCCACCGGAACCCTGGGTACCAATACATCGGCGGAGTCCCAGTAATCCTGATGGAAGATGACTTTTCCCTCTTGGTTAAAGCGTAGTCGGCTGATGCCGATGGAATGCTGATCCGGAGCACCGGCTTTTCCGGGGAGGATCATGGTCCACGGCAGGTAGATATCGATTCCCTCCCGGGAAGGAGTCCCGAACGTAAATGTGACCCCGGGGCTGATTCGTGCGCTCTTCTCCATGTAATCGACCATGGTGTTGAGATCCGTAAATGTATGGAACGCGTCACGGAAATAAAACGTGTCTGCATAGGCTTGCGGGAAATTGGCGAGGACATTTTCCACCTCGAAAGGAGTGAACGCCCGTTGGACTTTTTTCACCAGCTCCCGTTCTTCGTCACTACCGGGTGCGGGATTCACCGCTTCTGCAGCAGATCGCTCCAGCCAGCTCAGGTATTTCTCCGTGGGACCTGTCGCATCATGACGCGGTGTCCCCCCCAGACGATGCAGGAACACAAACAGCACGATGAACACCATCAGGGTCACCACCGCACCCAAAAGAAACCATTTCATGACCTCGCCTCCTGAAGCTGCGTTTTTGCGGCACTGCCTGCCCGGATCATGCCTTTCATTATGAAAAAGGTCCCAAACATCCACAAGGGTACGGTGATCGCCCACCCCGCGATCGCATGAACAAATGTCATCGCAAACTCACCCAGCGTTTCCATGGGGGCCGCCTGAAAACGGCGGATAAATTCGGCCAGACTCAGGCGGAAAGGATTCTCTGTTCTGAACATCCACTCCCCCAACCGGATGTAAGGGATGATAAGCGCAACTTTCAGTGGCGAGACCAGGTAATTAAACGCCTGAAGAATCGAATGGTTCAGTTTCCAGACCATCCCCACAACTCCAAGCGTCACCGTGGTGACCCCGTAAATCGGAAACAGACCCACGGTCCAGCCCCAGGCCGTTGACCAGCAGACCTCATCCGGCGTCCAGCCCTGCTTCAGGGCGCCGGTTACGGTCTCTTTTACTTTCTGAACAATGCGTTTCATTACCAAAGGAACGGATCATTCCCCGTTACCTTACACCGGATTGTCCTCAACCCTCAACTGCCGTTTGCAGGATCGCAGGTACATTTGTAAGGCTCGTTTCCCGGGGTCACCCCCGCAGGTGATCGTTCCCTGAGGAAAGTTTTTTGAACATCCAACATTGAACACTCAACATCCAACGTCCAGCGTATGAAGAGACAGGACTCGTTGGAAGTTGGCTGTTCAAACCTGCCGGAGCTCATACATTCGCATAAAAAAACCCCGCCACACAGGACGGGGTCTGAGGATTCATCCTCCAAAGGAAAGCCTTTGGGGATTAGCCTTCGATTCCTTTGCTCTTCAGGTACTCGATCACACCGCCAACGGTGGTGAGTTTTTCAGCATCTTCATCGGGAATTTCTGCACCGAATTCTTCTTCGAAGGCCATAACCAGCTCAACGGTATCGAGAGAGTCTGCGCCCAGGTCTTCAATGAAGGAGGCTTCGGGTTTGATCTGGTCGGCATCGACGCCGAGCTGCTCAACAATGATGTCTTTTACTTTATCTTCAACAGCCATGTGGTTTCTCCTGTTTGGAACGTTTTTGGCTTCACTTCAAAAATAGGGGGTCAGGCCGTGACCATGCCCCCGCATACGGAAAGGGTCTGGCCGGTGACATACCGGGAGAGGTCGCTGGCGAGGAACAGGGCCACGTTGGCCACATCTTCGGGTGTACCGAAATCCTTCATCGGAATGGCCGCCAGCATTGCATTGCGGGTATCCTCGGTGAGGGCATCCGTCATTTTGGTTTTAATAAATCCGGGAGCAATCGCGTTGGCGCGGATCCCGCGTGCGGCCAGTTCTTTGGCCGTGGTTTTGGTCAGATTGCTCACACCGGCTTTGGAAGCCCCATAGTTCGCCTGACCAGGGTTGCCCATGAGACCGATCACGGAGGCGATATTCACAAAGACTCCAGAGCGTTGCTTCATCATGTATTTGGCAGCCGCCTTGGTCATGAGAAAGGTGCCTTTCAGGTTGATGTTCAGCACCATGTCCCAGTCTTCCTCGCTCATCCGCATGAGCAGCCCGTCACGGGTGATTCCCGCATTATTGATCACGACGTCGATGGATCCAAACTCCTCTTTCACCTTGCCCACGCCTTCGGTGACCTGCGCACTGTCACTCACATCCACAGCATAGGCCTCGGCGCGACGGCCCAAGGCTTCCACTTTTTCTTTGGTTTCCGCCACCCACTCGGTTTTCACATCACACAGGGCAAGATTGGCGCCTTCGGAGGCCATTTTCAGGGCGATCTCCTGTCCAATTCCGCGTGCTGCGCCGGTTACGAGTACGGTTTTTCCTTCAAGCAATGCCATCGTGTCTTCCTTCAATGAGTTAGGAGGCAGCCGCGACAGCCGCCTCCAGAGATGCAAGGTCGCCGACGTTAGAGGACGCGACCGACTTGTCAATTCGTTTCACCAATCCACTCAATACGCGGCCCGGGCCGCATTCCACAACCGAATCCACGCCATCCGCGACCATGGACTGAACATTGTCCACCCAGCGTACAGAGGAGGTAATCTGACGTGGCATCTCCCTCCGGATCCCTTCGATATCCACGTGGGCCACGCCGGTGACATTGGAGTAAACCGGGAATGCAGGAGACTGGAATTCAATGGTTTGGAGAAAATCGGCAAAGACGGTTTCGGCAGGGGCCATGAGACTGGAGTGAAAGGCTCCCGCCACAGGCAACGGGATGGCTTTCCGGGCACCGGCCGCTTTTGCAATCTCCGGAACCTTCTCACATCCTTCGATCCGTCCACTGACCACTGTCTGACCGGGCGAATTGTAATTGGCCACTTCAACACCTGCCTGTTCACAAACCGAGATCACGGTGTCGTCGTCGAGTCCGATCAGGCTGACCATTCCGCTTTTCACGTTTTCACAGGCAGCCTGCATGGCTTCCGCCCGAACCCGCAATACCCGGATCGCATCCTCAAAGGAAACCACACCTGCCGCATACAGCGCGGCCCATTCACCGGAGCTGAGGCCTGCAGCGGCGGCAGGCTGGAAACCGGTTTGGGATCTGTAGAGTTCATAGGCAATGACACTGTGAACAAAAATGGCAGGCTGTGCCCGGTCCGACCGGGTCAGTTCTTCTGCAGGGCCTGCAAAACAGATCTCCGCCAAGTCAAATCCGAGAGCTTCGCTGGCCCGGTCAAACCAGGACATGGCCTCGGGGTGTGCATCGACCAAATCTTTGCCCATGCCAACGGCCTGGGCACCCTGGCCGGGAAAAATTACTGCAGGTTTGCTCATACGGGGGATCTCCATTCCAGCAACAGACCGCCCCAGGTGAATCCCGCTCCGAATGCGAGAAGCATCACTTTGTCGCCGGGTTTCAGACCTCCCTGGCGGACGGCTTCATCCAGCGCAATGCCGATCGAGGCCGCGGAGGTGTTGCCATATTTATCAACGTTTACAAAAACACGGTCTTTTTCGACCCCCACTCTGGATCGGATGGCTTCCAGAATGCGTTGGTTGGCCTGGTGGGGGATGACCAGTGCCAGGTCTTCCGGAGCCCATTCCGCCTCCTTCAGCAGCCGTTTGGCGGTCCGGGTCATACTGGTCACGGCATGTTTGAACACTTCCTGCCCGGCCATCTCAATGGTATGACTCTTTTCAGCAAGTACCTCCTCGCTGAGCGGCTTGCGGCTCCCTCCGCCCGGGATGCACAGGAGATGTCCCAGGGCCCCATTTGCCCCCAGCTCGCAAGGGCCCAGTCCACCGGACGAGTTTTCTTCCCGACTGATCACCGCTGCGCCGGCTCCGTCTCCGAACAAAATACAGGTGGTGCGGTCCTCCCAGTCGATGACGGAGGACATTTTCTCTGCACCGATGACCAGTGCATTCTGATACCGGCCGCTTTCCAGCAGGTTTCTCGCGACTTCGAGACCGTAAATGAACCCCGAACACGCTGCGCTGAGGTCCATGGCAAAGGCTTTTTTGGCTCCAAGCTGATCCTGAACAATGGTGGCGGTGCTGGGAAAAAACATGTCCGGTGAACAGGTGGCCACCAGAATCACATCCAACTCTTCCGCCCCGAGCCCGGAAGCATCGACCGCGTTTTTTGCGGCCTCCAGCGCGAGGTCGGACGTGGCCTGATCCTCCGCGGCAATCCGGCGTTCGCGGATCCCCGTCCGGGTGGTAATCCACTCGTCGTTTGTCTCCACCATTTTTTCGAGGTCCTGATTCGTCAAAACCTTTTCAGGGGTGTAGGATCCGGTTCCAAGTATCTGAATGGGCATATCTAGGTCCTTAGTCGGCTTCACGGGCATCTGGAAGCCTCGCGATGTCATCGATCATATGGTGATTAATGTCATGCTGCAGGGAGTCACGCACCACCTTCATTGCGTTTTTCACTGCAACCCGGGAAGAGGAGCCATGCCCAATGTAGACAATGCCGTTCACGCCCAGCAGGGGAGCGCCTCCACGGGTTTCGGGATTGGATTTGTCTGAAATCGCTTTGAATGCGGGTTTGAGCATCAGAGCGCCCAGCTTCCGGGTCCATGTCGACGTGAACTCACTTTTCAGCCAGGTTTTCATGGCACCGGCAACCGCTTCACTGGTCTTCAGCACCACATTCCCGGTGAAACCATCACACACCACCACATCCACATCCCCTTCAAAGAGGTCGTGGCTTTCCACATTGCCGATGAAATTGAGATGTGACTCCTGCAGACGTTTGAAGGTCTGCTTGGTCAACTCATTTCCCTTGGCCTCCTCTCCGCCGATGCTGAGAAGACCGACGCGTGGAGTTGCAATGCCGAGGATTTCGCGGGCATACACATCCCCCATCACCGCAAACTGACAGAGCATACGCTCTGTACATTCGGGGTTTGCGCCCGCATCCAGCAGGACCACTTCATGTTTCTGAGTGGGAAGGACGGTGGCAATCGTCGGACGGTCGATGCCGTCCAGCGTGCGGAGCTTGAGGGCGGAACCCGCCACCATCGCACCGGTGCTCCCGGCGGAGAATACCGCATCGGCCTCCCCCTTTTTCACCAATTCAATGGCCCGCGAAATGGACGAATCCTTTTTCCTCCGCAAGGCCATGGCCGGGGCTTCGCCCATGTCAATGACCTCAGAGGCATGCAACACGTCCATCCGGTCTTCCGGAGCATCATGCGCAGCTAAATCACGCCGGATCCGTGCTTCATCCCCGACCAGAATAATCCGGTCGATGGAGGGAAACGCTCGGATGGCATCCACGCAGCCAGGGACGATCTCATCAGGGGCGAAATCGCCACCCATGGCGTCTACGGCAATGCGCATGTCAGGTCCGCAACGACAGAACGGAGCGGTGAGATCAGTCGTCGACGGTTTGAGTCAACACCTGACGGCCATTGTACTGACCGCAGGCACGACAGACCCGGTGGGGCTGTGCCGGTTCGCCACATTCTGTGCAGGTATTGACAGTGGGAAGCGGACGGCTGTGAGCACCACGGCGCTGACGCTTTTTCATTTTAGATGTTCTACGTTTCGGGGCTGCCATAACATCCTCAAAAGGTTGGGGTTATTTCTCTACGTTTAATTGGTCCAAATCATTCCACGGATTGTCATCCGCGTCGGGAGGCGCACGGTCATCTGTCCATTCCCCTGGAAGTGAAGGGAGCGTAAACTCCTCCGAATCCGCCTCCGGGCTGACCGGATAGCTGGGAATTTCAATGACCAGGGCTTCCCGGACATCTTCGCTGATGTCGAGGTCACCCCCCGGCAGGTCCAGCGAATAGTCGCGCAAGAAAGCCGAATCCCGCACCATTGTCGAGAAAAAAAGCCCACTTCTTACGCACTCCAGTTCCATGGATACTTCCAGGGTTCCACGCACCAATACCTCCTGATTCATGCGCTCTGCCGTGAGATCATAACGAACGGCACCGACATTCCGGATGGAGACTTCCTGCTCCAGGTCCAGCAGTGAACCCGGTAACTCCCCCTGCAAGTGGAAAGGGCCGCGTTCCAGCGCGTCAATCGGGATGGTAAGTGGAGGAGACATGTCAAAAGGAAATGATGAGGAATCTGTAAGCGTTCAGGGCGAAAATTCAAGCAGGGAGGGGGTCGCAGATCGAAAACCTTGCCCAGATATGACGAGTTTTTCTTTAATTTCTGTAATATCAGAAATTATAGAAATTATATTCTTGTCTTTTTTCGGCTCCCGATGGAATCTGGAGCGGTGAAACGGGATGCTATTTTGACCTATTATCAGAACGCGGGCTGGGATTACCGGGCCTGGAGCCGGGACTTTCATATGCATTTCGGGTTCTGGAAACGGGGAATCCCCTGGTGGAGCCGCGAGGAGATGCTCAAACAGATGAATCTCGAGGTCTTTTCCCGATTGTCGCTGACGAGAGAACAGGCCGCAGAGGTTGCCGACCTTGGTTTCGGACTGGGTGCAAGCCTGCGCCAGGCCTCCGAACATGCCCCCTCGTGGACCTTGAAGGGATTGAGCCTGGTCCCCTGGCAGGTCGAGCAGGCCCGGGCCCGGAATCATGACCGCAGGATACAGTTTGAACAGGGTGATTACACCGGCTGTTCATGGGAAGACAACAGTCTGGACGGCGCATGGTGTCTCGAAAGTGCCTGTCATGCATCAGGGGACGGGAAGGGCGATCTCGTGAAGGAGGTTGCCAGAATTCTCAGACCGGGGGCGTATTGGGTGGTGGCGGACGGCTTCACCAGTCAAGCAGGTGATGCGAACCGATTCTATCAGTGGATTCTGCGGAAAAGCTCGGACTTCTGGGCGATGGAGTGTTTCCCGGATGAGGACGCCTTCCTGGCGGAAGTGGAAGCCGCGGGTCTCGAACCGGTCTCCAAAGAGGACATCTCCTGGAGAGTCGCACCTTCCGTTCTCCATATCCCATTCGTCACCTTGTGCTACTTTCTGGTGCAGCTTGTGCATCCCCGGCATCGCATGACCCGGCAAAGCTGGCGGCATATTGCCGCATGCCTGCTCTCTCCGTGGGTCGGACTGAACCGAAAGCGTTTCTCCTACATGCTGTGGGTGATTCGGAAGCCCGGATCTTCGTAACCCTGAACTCAGGTGGCCGGTCGGTGGATCAGGGTCAGCACGTGACCTTCCGGATCTTCCGCGATCGCAAGCCGGTCCCCGTTCTCCAGGGTAAACGGGGGGCGAATCATTCCCCCGCCCGCCTCGGTAATACGATGAAGCGTTCCCTCCAGATCGTCCGACGCAATGATCAGACTGACATAGTCCGGAATGTACTCCCCTCTCCCGATGATCGACCCATCAAGCGTAGAATTTCCTGTATCCACATCGGTCACATGCTCATGAGGACCGGGGCGACCTTCCCACCCAAATGCGGAAGCATAAAAACCGTTGAGCAATGATTCGTCTTTGGCGGTGATTTGAAATCCAACAACTTGATTCATAAGAGACATTCCTTTGGGGTGAAAGACCACCCTCACATAGAAGGTCCCCGGGGTGGAAGTGAAAAATCGTCGATTCCACGCAAAACGAAAACCGCTTGAGACTTGAAATCCCGACCGCGCGTTTCAGGGTCGGCCCATGTCACAGGATCACCCTCCCGTTACCCGCTGGTCTCTGGTCGCACGTGCGGCCGGACAACACGAAGAGGGCCTCAATGAACTCCTTTCCCTCTATCACCCGGTGTTGACCGGGATGTTAAGACGCTGGCCGAATATCGATCCCGCCACCGGGGAGGATCTGGTCCAAAGTTTCCTGCAGAAGCGGGTCCTGGAAAAAGGTCTGCTGGAAAAAGTGGATCCGGCTCGGGGACGGTTCAGAAGCTTCCTGTTCAAAGCATTTCAGTACCATATCCTCGATGAGCTGCGCAAAGCCTCCGCCGCACGCCGTTCCCCTGGAGAAGGCAATCTGCTTCCCTATGAGGATCTGGAACCGGTGCTGGGAAAGGCTTCCGACATGGAACAGGCCTTCCATGTCGCCTGGGTCCGTCATCTTGTGGAGGAAGCCTGCAGACGCATGGAGGACCAGTGCAGAACGAATGGAAAAATGGATACCTGGCTTGTATTCGAAGCGAGGATGAAAACCCCTCTTCTGGACGGAGATCCGCCCCTGCCGTACGAGCAGTTGATTTCATCCCTCAAGATTCAGTCTCCCACCCAGGCCGCCAATCTGCTGATCACCGGGAAGAGAATGCTTCGACGGATCCTCGAAGACCTGATTCGGGAAACCGTCGAGGACCCGGAGGACATTGCGGAGGAATTGGCCTTCCTCAAGCAGGGCCTGGAATAATTTACCTCCTTTTTACACCGTTCTGACATCCCGTCTGCGTGGACCCGCTACGGTCTATGCATGAAACCCGTCATTCTGTCGCAACGTCTCCTGTGGACCGTTCTTCTCTCTCTCACGGGACTGCTGGGGTGGAACATCTACCAGTACTTCCTGGAACCCGTGAAGGTCCCATTTTTTCAGGAACGAATATCGACGGCTCCGACAGGATGGGCGGAACTGCTGGTGATTCATATTGCGGGCGGGAGTCTCTGTCTGCTCTCAGCCCCCTTCCTGTTCTGGAAAGCTGCCGGACGCATCCCGGGAGTACATGCCCTGCTCGGGACGCTCTATGGGATTTCAGCCCTCGGGGTGATGATTCCTACGGGCCTGGTCCTGTCCCTGAGCGCGCATGGAGGTCCTGTCGGACAGGCAGGGTTTCTCATGACCGCCCTGCTCACCGCATTCACCACCCTCAAGGGCTTTCATCATCTCGCACGGCGGGAACCCACACCTCACGTGGTGTGGATGATTCGGAGCTACGCCCTGATGACCAGCGCATTGACCTTTCGGCTGGTGTATATGGCCCATTACTTTTTTGGGGTTCGATATGAACTCAATTATCCGCTTTCAACCTGGATGAGCACCATCCTGAACCTTGTCATCGCGGAATGCATTCTGCTGGCGATTCATCAACCTCACCGAAAAAGGAAACTCCATGACTGCCACCCCCATGCCCCTGCTCCTGTTGATCTTGTGCTTCCTGCCCATTCCCCTCCTGCACGCAGCGGAGGCTGAAATCCCCGAACAAGCCCAAGCTGCCGTTCAGAAACAGGTTCTGGATGCCTTAAAACCGGATACGAACCCGGCCCGGATGTATTCCCGGATGCGGCTGACCCCGCCCAGTGTGCAGTGGAGGGAATCCATCTCTCCCGGGATTCAGAGCTTCGTGGTGACACACGGCGCAAACCAGAAACTCCTCGGACTGTATGACCGGTCCAATGATCAGGTATGGCTGCTGAATGTTTCCACCCGCACCTATGTGGAGCCCTCAAAGCACCCCGTGGTCACGCCTCCCCGCACGTGACCACACCCGGTGTGAACTCCGACGTGCCTGAAATGCATGATGGACCAATAATCCGAGGGGAAGAAGGATGAAGAAAAAAACTCCGCTGTAGGGAATCAGCATGAGGAGAAAGACACCAAGGGTAAGCGCCCATGTTTTCCCTTTCCCGGGACGAATCAATCGATCGCCCATCAACGGAATCATGACTCCAATCAGCCCAACAGCGGCAGCATGCGCATTGGTGAATTCCATCCAGCCAAGTAACCAGGACAGCACCAGCACCGCATAGCTGATACCCGAAACTACATAAAAGCCATACCGGATCCTTCGGCAGGTGAGGCTGTCCTGCTGCTGAGGGAGCGTTCTCCGGGGAAGTCCTCCTTTCGGGATATGAATCAGGCGGGGGGTCATCAACAGTTCCAACTGGGGTCATCTTATCCTGGATGAAACAGGAACGGGAATTACAAAGACCGTGATCCTTTGGAAGCGGAAAAGCGATGTCTCGGAGGCTCAAGGCCGCGATCCGGAACTCCGGCATCACTTTTTCCTACTTTTTTATGCAGGATCCTACCCGGAGTTTCGTACAACAGGGTATGAACCCCTCCGCATCTTCTTTTTCCTCCCAACCCGGTTCTCTGCAAAAAGAGGCAAAAAGCCTCAGTTTGCTTCTGGATGGAGTTGACCAGGGAGAGCCGCATTGGACCAAAGAGGACCTGCATGCAATCCTCCGCCATCAGCTTCAGGCCCCGCTCCAGGTTGACCTTGGAGCCCTGCTTCCCGGGGGAGCCGGTAAACTGGAGCAGTTGGCCTCTGCAAGAGGGTTGCTGCTCAAGAGTTTCCGTGATCTCCTCACCCATCCACACCCGCCTGCTGAATTGCTGGCGATGACAAAAGAGTTCGCCAAACGAAACCTGATTGGGCCGGAGCGCACCCTCCCGGGAGATGTTGCCCGTGTCATGTATTTCAGCAGCATCGGGATCTCGATCTGGAAGACCGGGAAGAATATCAGCCAACTGCCCCGGGAAAAAATACGGACAGGCCTCGCATGGTGCCTGGGATGCGGGTGGCTGGAACCGGACATCCAGAACCTGCTCCAGGAAGCCCTTGACCATCTCAAGGAAGGAGAATCCGCATGAATCCGATCTGTGAAGCCTGTGGAAAAGAACTGGGACCAGGCCCCATGCCAGAACGATGCCCGCATTGCGGATGCGAATTGAATGGGGTCCCCACCGCCCCCATGCCCTCCACGGCCACCTCTACTGTTGAACTACATATTCCCACCGTGTCAGCGGTGGAGCCGGATGACAGAGAATATCTGGAGGAAGGGGTGATGGTCCCTCCCAAACGACCCGGACTCAAAGGGCATGTTGGACGCTTTGAGATCGTTGAAACTCTGGGCAAAGGGGCAATGGGACAGGTGTATCTGGCCCGGGAACCCATGACCGAAACGCTGGTCGCCCTCAAACTGCTGGTGCCGGATCTCCGGGACAATGCCACCGTGGTGAAATACTTCCTGGCAGAAGCCAAACACATGTACAGCATGTCGCACCCCAATATCCTCAAAGTGATGGAGGTGTCCAATTCAGAGGAGGGGCCGTTCTTTGTGATGCCCTACCTCACGGGAGGAAACCTGCGAAACCGGATCACCCGGGGACAAGGCATGTCTGCGGAGGACATTCTCCCTCTGGCACGGCAGATGGCCAAAGGCATTGCCTACGCTCACGAACGGGGAATCATCCACCGGGACCTGAAACCCGACAACATCCTGCTCGACGAAAAAGGACGGGCCAAGGTGGCGGATTTCGGTCTGGTGCGAACCGTTTTCAATGACTCTGTACTCGATGTCAGCAAAAAGACCTCGCTTGGAACCCCGGCCTACATGTCACCCGGTGTAGCGAACGGGCTCGCGGAGGATACCCGCTGTGACATTTATGCCTTTGGGGCCATTCTCTACGAGATGCTCACCGGCAGCACCCCGTACACCGGCTCCACGGTGGACGAAGTGGTACAGGCGGTCCGTGCAAATCCTCCGCTTCCCATTCACAAGCTGGTTCCTCATGCAGACAAAGGACTGACCTTGATTGCAGAAGGCGCGATGGAACGGGAACTGCGTGACCGCTATGCAACCATGGAGGATGTCCTGGCTGATCTCGAACGGCTCCGACACGGTCAGAAACCGATTGGCCCCCATGCCACCGCCCGCCGCAACCGTCTGCCCCTGCTGATCGGTCTGGGCTCTGCCTGCGCCGCGCTGGCGGGTTTTCTCGCCATCACCTTTTGGCCGGAAACGGAAGCTGACCTTGCTCTGGCTCCGACGCCTTCCCCTCTGCCCACGCAGCATCCGACCTCCACACCGGAGCCCTCCGATCTGATCGCTGCGGGCCGAACCTTCCTCGACCAGGGAAAAACACTGGAAGCCCGAATCGAATTTGACAAAGCCTTGCGACGGAATCCAAATGATGTCGACGCGCTGGTCGCATTTGCAGATGCGTTCAAAGCGGAACTCCGCCCACGACTCGAAACACAGTACCTGCTGCGGGCTTCAAAACTGGATCCAAAACGTTCCGAACTGCATCAGAGGATCATCGTGCTCCTGCTGAGAATTGGGCACACCCAGCCCGCCCGGAATACCTTTAATGCCTGGAAGTATCATCTGCCGGAGGATCCGGAGCTGCCGGAATGGGAGGCGAAGATCGCAGCCAAAGAAAAGGAACTGCAGGAAAACCCCGCTCTTCAGCGATCGATACGCCCCGCTCCGCCGCCTCCGTTGCGGCAGTCCCCTCCCCCGCTTCCACCAGCCGCTCAACAATCAACCGAAGAAGAGTCCAACGTATGAACCACCTCCAGCACAACCCCGAAACCGGCATGGTGCTGGACCCCCATTCCGGACTGAGATTCAAGGTCAACCCGTCCGGGGCATTGATTATGAAAAGCTGGCAGGCACGGGGTGACATACAGGAACTGCTCAGGGAGCTGGAGGAGATGTGTGGCATGACACATTCGGAAGCGGAGCGGAGTTACTTGACGTTTACCCGGCAGTGCCGGGCCGCAGGGCTCCGCCCTCCAGCCGTTCCGGCTCTCGGAACTCCTTCCGGAATCCGTTCCGATCCCCGGAACTCCTCCGCAGCGTAATTCCATGACCTCACTCCCTCTCACTGTTGCCATCACCGGAGTCGCGGCCACCGAAAACCCGGGGCCGGGGATCGGAGTGGCTCGAAGTCTCCGTGATCAACTGGGACGGTCCGTTCGTCTGGTGGCACTTTCCTACGACGCCGCCGAGTGCCTGGCCCTGGGAGGCGAGGTGTTTGATCATGTGTTTCTCATGCCTTACCCCGGGCAGGGAGGAGACCGATTCCTGAACCGCCTGCGGGACATTCACCGGGTTGTGCCGCTGGACCGGCTGATTCCCTGCCTGGATCTGGAAATTCCGCTACTGCTTTCCAGAACCCGCGAACTGGAAGACATGGGCATTGCCTGCACCCTTCCCAGAGCCGTGTCGTACCATATGCGGGACAAGGAACGCCTGAATGTGTTGGCAGAAGAACTGCCAATCGATCTTCCCCCCACCCAGGTGGTGTTTTCGGCCTCTGAGCTTCCTGCGGCGATCGAGACCCTGGGATTTCCGTTTTATGTGAAAGGGAATCATTACGGAGCGAAACGGGTGAACACGCTGGCAGAAGCGGAAACCGAGTTGCTCAACACACTGGCCCAATGGGGTTATCCGGCACTGCTTCAGTCCCATCGTGCTGGAACGGACATGCTCCTGGCCGGTTTGGGGGATGGACAAGGAGGGTTGACCGGTTCGGTCTCACTGCGGAAGGAACATCAAACCGAACAGGGAAAACTGTGGAATGCATTGACCGTGGAATGTCCCTGGCTTCGCAAAACGGCCGAATGCTTTTGTGCGGTCAGCCGTTGGAAGGGTCCGTTCGAGCTGGAATGTCTGCAGGAGGAGGACGGGACACCCTGGCTGATCGAGATCAACCCCCGGTTCCCGGCCTGGATTCATGCCGCGGCCCAGCTTGGGGTCAACCTTCCAGCCTGTCTACTCGGCATCGAGACCACCCCGCTTCCCGATTTTGTGCCTGCTGGAAAATGGGTGGTCCGTTCCATCCGCGAAACCGTACTGGATGTGGACCCTATGGGCCCGCTGATGACCGAAGGAGAAGTGCACCATGCTGAAAACCCTTGAACCCCCGCGTCTGGAACTGCTCTCAGGACAAACGGCGAACCCCTTTTCCCACACCACCACCGCCCCCGCCGAACCGGAAATCGACGGTGTACCTATCGAGGAACTCACCCGGTCATATGGATCCCCTTTGTTCGTATTCTCAGAACGGGTCCTGACGGATACCCTGCAAAGTTGGAAGTCCGCGTTCGCGCCCTGTTACAGCCCGGTCACATTCGGCTGGTCCTACAAAACCAACTACCTCCGGGGCATCTGCCGCGTGTTTCATGAGGAAGGGTCTCTGGCCGAAGTGGTCTCTGAAATGGAATATCGGAAAGCACGGGCAACCGGGGTTGCCGGAAGGGACATCATTCTCAACGGGCCGCACAAACCGAAACATCTTCTTCAGGAGGCGTTTGCTGAGGGAGCAAAGGTGCATGTGGACAGTTTTGACGAAGTCGACGACATCCTCGCACTGGCCGAGACATCTCCTGTTCCGTTGAAGGTGGGAATCCGCGTGAATCTGGATGCAGGCATTCAGCCGGTATGGTCCCGGTTCGGATTTCACCTGGAAAGCGGTGAAGCCCGCCAGGCCCTTCAGCAGCTCCTAGCGCATGACCGGATTTCCCTCTCCGGCCTACACACCCATATTGGCACCTACATCCTGGAGCCCCAGGCATATGCGACTGCGGCGGAAAAGCTGCTGGAGCTGGCCTATTGGGCAGAGGACGTGTTCGGCCAGCGGATTGAGCACCTCGATCTGGGAGGAGGGTTCCCCTCCCCAGCGCGTTTAAAAGGCATGTATCATTCTCCGGATGTATATCTGCCCAAACCGGAAGCCTATGCCGAAGCGATCGGCACTGCACTCCGAACGCATTTAAGACCTGGACACCGTCCGGAGCTGCTTCTCGAATCCGGGCGCGGTCTGGTGGACGCTTCGGGCACGCTCCTCACCTCGGTTCTCACCCGCAAAACCTGTGCGGACGGACGGAATCTCTACGTGATGGATGCAGGGGTGAACCTCCTCTACACCGCGACCTGGTATGAACTGCAGCCCTGCCTCACCCGTGAGCATGAGGACCCCGCCACCCTGAGCCAGCTTGCAGGCCCGCTCTGTATGAACATCGATATGCTGCACACGAACTGCGCATTACCCAGACTTGATCGGGGAGAGGTTCTCCGCATCCCCAATGTGGGGGCGTACAATGTGACCCAGTCCATGCAGTTTATTGCCCTGCGGCCCGCAGTCGTGATGATCCGGAAACATGGTGCTGTGGACGTTCTCCGTGCTGCAGAAACACTGGATGGGGTTGAAGCCGGAGAGCCCCGATGACGCGAACATGGCCAGGGTCGAGGATTCCGGGCCAAACCGGATCTCTCTTTTTTTTGCAGGATCCGGTCCTGGGCCTTGCACTGCTGGGAACACTTGCCCTGCAGCCTGTCTCGGCATTGGGGGGGCTGTTTGCAGCCGGAACGGCCTACGTGTACAGTCACCGACTGTATCCCGGCCGGACATCGCGGCTGCCAGAGATTTTGAATGCAGGCTTATGGGGGCTACTGCTGGGCTGGATGCTCCCGCTGACGCCCCGCTTTCTTCTATTGGCCGCATGTGGAGGGGTGTTGGTGGCCGGTCTCACCTTTCTGCTGGCAGAGGGGGTTTACCGTCTCAGAGGGTCTGCTGTCGTCCTCTGTCTTCCTTTCACTCTGGCCGCAATCCTCACGGCATGGCTGCTGCCGGATGCGCTGCCGGTGGTCGGTTCCACCACCGCCAGCCTTCCGGTTCGTTTTTTTCAAAGCCTCTCCCTGGTCACCTTTGTTCCGAATGTATGGGCAGGGGTTCTGCTCTGGCTGCTGCTGATCCGAAAATCCCCCTGGCTGGCCGGGATGGCGCTGACGGGATTCCTGGCCGGATGGGTGGGCGAAGGGATGGTCCTGAATGCAGGCTTGCCGGCTCCGTCGCTGTTGTCCTCCCTTAATTATGCCCTGGTTGGAATGGCGCTGGGGGGCGGACTGATCCCGGTGGATCGCCGCACAGCTCTGCGGCTCAGCTCCGGACTTGCATTAACGGTACTGCTGCAACTGATGTTTTTACGGCTGCTGGGAACGCATAGCTGGATCACGGTCACACTTTCGTTTCACCTGGTTGCCTTGTCCGTGTTTCATGGAGGGCGGATTGGAACCCTTCATCCGGACTGGCTGGATTTCCGACGCTCACCGGAGGAACGGCACCTCAACCGCAACGCTCAGGCGGCTCGGTTCCCACCTGCCCCGGTTCCCTTGTCGGCTCCGGTACTCGGACCCTGGACGGTTTCGCAGGGCGAAAACGGCCCCTGGAGCCACCAATACGACTGGAAACACGCCATGGATCTGGTGCTGACGGGAGCAGATGGATGCCGCCACCGCGGCAATCCCCGGGATATCACTTCCTACTTCGCATGGGACAAACCCGTGGTCGCCCCGGCCAACGGGATCGTGGAAGTAGGAGTAGGCCATCTTCCAGACCTGCCTATGGGACAGGTGGATACCGAACACAACTGGGGAAACCATGTCATCCTCCGGACACCTGTCGGGGTGAGAATCCTGATGGCTCACCTCAAACAAGGCTCGCTGCAGGTTGTGGAGGGACAGGCGGTACAGACGGGAGACTGGATCGGGGCCTGTGGAAATTCAGGCTATTCGCCTGAACCTCATGTCCACCTTCATGTGCAGGCCCTTCCCGGAGCGGGAGCCGCCACCATCCCCTTCACAGTGATGTCCGCCTCCCTTGACGGGGAACTCGGAGTCCCAAGAATGCCCCGTCAGGAACAGATCCTTGAGTCACGCGAGACCGACCCCTCTCTCATCGCGGCGATGTCGTACCCTCTGGGCGTGAACCGGGAAGCCGTCTCTCCCGATGGCAGTTCATATCCGTTTTCTGTGAGCATGAATTCACAGGGGGGCTTCCAGTTCGAAAGCAAACGCGGCACACTTCCCTTTTACCGAGCGTTTGGTCTTCACACGTTTCTTGAACCGCAGGGTTCAGATCCATTTTTCCAGCTTCTGTACCAAACTCTGCCATCACTTCCCATGTATGCCAGAATCGGGGACCGCTGGACAGATCATGTCACGATGACGTCCTCGAGCAAATGGCGCGTCAATCCCCTGATATTTTTTCAGTCACCCTCTTTTCCCCTCGTACACCTCAGGCGGATCAGTCGTACCCGTATCCTGTGCACCGGTCCGGAACATGAATGCACGCTTGAGCTGAGTGAAGACCTTGGAATTCAAAGCATCCAAACCCCTGAAGGGAACTGGACGGTCAGGACCCTTGGGATGGAACAGCATGAGAACGATATCCGCGACCTGACATCACGCCCAACCGCTGAACTTGCACAGGGCGGTGAATCAGAATGACGTATACCACGGCAACGGTGTCCGATCTGCACCGCCTCACCCAGGTGGAAATCGAGAGCAAAAAAGCATCCATCCCGCAATGCGTGGAATCCGTGGAGCTGGATAAAACCCTCCGTTATCGGCGCTGGGAAACGTACATGGCAGGCAGCAGCCCCTCCTCCTCGCTTCCGGAACGTGTGATCTTTGTTGCGAAAGAACAGGACACCATCATCGGATACCTGGCGGGACATCACACCACACGGTTCGGACTGGATTGCGAACTCCAGTCCGTTTATGTTCTGAAACCTTCTCAGGGACAGGGGATCGGCACCGCCCTGCTCGAACGCTTCGCGGCCTGGATGACCGAGCATCTGTTCAGATCTGCATGCGTCGGAGTCGCCCCGGAAAATCCGTACCGTGCTTTTTATCTGAAGCAAGGTGCCGTGGCCAAGAATCCCCACTGGCTGATCTGGGAAGACCTGCCGGCCGGAATCAGCGTTGTAAGCTAAATCGTCGAAAAGCCGAACGATTCCGGCCTGATTCCCTTGTCAATCCTCTGAGCGGGATACAAACAGTTAGAGAGTAGGAGACACCGAATGAAATGTCCGTCATGTAAAGCGAAGCGTATGTCCGCAGTCGAACTTCCGGAGGGCCCAAAAGCCTTTCAATGCGGGAAATGCGGAGGTCACTGGATTCCCTACAGTGCGTACCTGATGTGGCTGCAGGAAAAAGGGTCCATAGAAGCAGAGGTGCCCTACACAGAACTCGAACCGGACATACAGGACAGTACGGCGGCGAAAATCTGCCCCGAATGCGGAAAGTTCCTAATGCGTTTTAAGGTCGGGCACGGATTGAACTTCTTTATTGAATCCTGTTCAGGCTGCGGAGGTGTCTGGCTGGATGAGCACGAATGGGGCGCCCTCCGCAATCGCAATCTGCATGACGAACTCCACCGGGTATTTTCCACTTCATGGCAGAAGCAACTCCGAGACGAAGACCGTGAACAGCGGATCGAGGAGGCCTACCTCAAACGGCTGGGGAAAGAGGATTATCAACGGCTGCGTGACATCCATGCCTGGATTCAGGAGCATCCCAAACGGAACGACATCCTGACCTACCTCCAGTAAACGTTCTCCAATCCGTTTTTAGGGGTCAGACCAAAAGGTTTTTCTGTTTTTCATCATGCGTCGATCCGACCTGATACAGCTCCCCGAGCCTTCAGACTTTTCACCATCCCCGTCCTGCCCCGGTCCATCGCATAATCCAGAGGGGTCCAACCATTCGGAGTTTGGGCATTCAGATCACCGCCGGCCTCAAGAATGAGATCCACCTGCTTGGTGTAAGCAGACCATTCGCCACAGTGGTGCAGAGCGGTCATTTGTTCTTCCTGAGGGTTCGTAGCATGTACATCCACCCCCAATTCAAGCAGCCGCCTGGTGATTTTCACACTGTCCTCAGGTGAGGAGACATTTCGTCGTGGGCGTACCACCCAATGCAGGCCTGTCATCCCTTCCGGATCTTTTTTCTGAGCACGCGAAGGATCCTCCTCCAACATCCGGTTCACCTGGTCTACCCACCCGAAGGTACAGGCCACGAAAAAATCCATGTCCGCCCCGTGCTTCAGCAACAACTCGACCACCTGCTCTCCTTCCGGGAAAGAACCGTACACACAGCCCGCCAGGTACAAAGGACTTGCTCCTTTCTCATTGCGGGCATTGACCAGGGAAGGGTCTTGATCCAGCATTTGACGGACCCGCCCCACCTGTCCGCCCCTCGCAGCCAGAAAAATGTCATGCTCCGCTCCTTTTTCAATCAGGAGTTTTACGATTTTCGTCTGCTCGGGGCGGTGCCAAACGCACCCCCAGGTCACCCCCTGAATCGGCCGATATCCTTCCGAATTTTCCCAGGGGTTACAGTCCATTAATTCAGGGCACTCTTCCAGAATGCGCGCAACCGTGTCGTAATCTCCCGGGTATAAGGCCTGTTTAAACTCAGGCATCAGTTCAAGAGCCCGTTTGAACTTCGCCCAACTTGGCAGCCCGTGCTCCCGTGCGATGACGAGTTGGGCATCCGCCAGCTTGAGGTGTTCTTTCGGGGTATGATGCGTGTTCAGGCGAGTGAGAGCCTCGACCTGACCGGCTTTCCAGAGTTTCAGCAGATCTTTGGCCTGCTTTCGGTACTGCTCCAGATTCGGGCGGAGAGGAAATGCGGATTTCATGATGGACCTTCCTTTCAGTATAACGCCCGGGCCTGCACACGGATGGGCACTGATGAAGATTCAACGATGGAACCAGTTGTTATGAAAAAAGAGATGGGCACAGCCCTTTCCGCAGGCAGGAGGTGATCTCAATTCACCCACACGCATGCTAAGGGCAAATGTTACGGGACACAATCATAGAATCCCTATATTCGGCATTGATACCAAAAAGCTTGTCTGTTCCGGCACTGTCGGAAACGGAACGGGATTACGAGATGCTGTTTCTCTCGACTGCGAGACGCAGTCGCTCCAATCTCAATGGTTCACGCTTCCTAACGGAGAGGCCTCCTCCCGAGGTCCTGTCTATCTCGACCGCGAGACGCAGTCGCTCCAACCTCAATGGTTCACGCTTCCTACACGGAGGAACCTAGTCCCGAGGTCCTGTCTATCTCGACTGCGAAACGCAGTCGCTCCAAGTCCTTTCCTACCCTTCCCTCTCCTCGAGAACCCGCTTGAATTCTTCAATCATGGCCTCCAAATCTTTGAGGTAGATGGACTTTGCAACCGGCTTCCCGTCACTCTGTGCCTGAAGAGGGATAAAGAAATTTTCCAGCCAGCCTTCACATTGATCGAGCAGGTCATCGTGTTTCTCGGCCTTCTGCGCAGCCTGCTCAATCAGGCGGGTCAATTCCCGGATAATCATCTGCGTCAGGGCCCCTTTCTGAATCAGAAGCGCCCGTACATCTTCCGGTAATTCCAAAAACCGGTCATCCAGCTCGTTGTTCACCTCCTGCAGGAGGTCACCGCAGAGGTCCAGCACATCACCCTTCTGATTCGTCATGACCTCCCCCATATCCGACCTGATCCATCAATTCATTGTAAACGGTTTTCGCGCGTTCCAGGCGCTCCAGAATCCGGTCCGGCTCCACTGTCAGTCCATCCTGAATGCACTCCTGCAGCCGCTCGAACTGCATTTCCAGCATGCGCGCAATGGCCGGAGTCATCCCGGTGGGCTGCGGGTTCACCACAGGTTCCGGCATCACCACATCCGCCGGCTTCAACTCACCCAGCATCCGTCCGAGTTCCTTCAAGGTTTCCTTGCTTAGTCCGGCTTCAACAGGTCCTTTTGAGGCAGAAGGTTTTTCCATCCACTGCCCGATCTGTTGTAGAGTCTCCTCGGTAAGACCGGTCAGTACCGGACCGGATGCCTTTGAGCCTACTCCATCTTTTAATACCTGACGAATATCCTGAAGGCCTTCGCCCAGTACCGACAACTGCGCCACCGCTTGACCCACGCGGTCATCTCCACCCACCCCTTTCATCACCTGATTCCGGGCGTAGGTCTTGCAGATATTCTGCCAGCGCTCCGCCTCTTCTTCCGTCTGGATTCCGAGCAGATGCTTGAATTTGAGCATATTTGATTCTGCCCCGGTGGTCAAAGTCTGCGCCTCATTCTCGTAATCGGACACCACCAGCGTCTGCAGTTCGCGGTCATTCATCACCGCCACGACCTTCTCGGCCAGACGCCCCATATTCCGGTAGGACCCCTGAAGTTTGAAGGCCGGTTCTGTCCGGTATTCATCGGCCTGGCCTGCACTGCGGATGTATTCCTCATTCACCTTGAGCACGATGTCCCGAATACGGATCAGCTTGTCCATCACACTGACCATTTCAGTGATTTCTTCCTGGGTGTAACGGCCCTGCAGTTCCACGGCTTCATCCCCATCGGATTCCGCATGGCGGATGACGGCATGCACATCCTCACGGGCTCCGGACGCCAGTCGGTTCAGAGCGGGGTTCGATGTGAGTGCATTCTCGAGGAAACTCAGTTTAAAGTCCTCCCCATTGTCTCCGAGAATATCCCCGAGATTATAGGTGTCCGCACGGTTTGCCAGCATGTCCGGAATCCTGAATTTCTCCCCGCTTTCTGTGTAGGGATTTCCCGCCATCACCACCGCCACCTTTTTCCCCCGGAGGTCATAGGTCTTGCTCACACCCTTGTACACCCCTTCGATTTTCCGTTGTGCATCACACAGCGAAATGAACTTCTGCAGAAACTCCGGATTGCAGTGCTGAATATCATCCAGATACAGCATGACATTGTCTCCCATTTCCAACGCAAGCCCAAGCTTGTGAAGCTCCTCCCGCGCGGCCGCGTTGGGAGCTTCAGACGGATCGAGTGAGGTTACCGCATGACCAATCGCCGGTCCGTTGATTTTCATGAACACCACCCCCAGCCGATTGGAAATATATTCCATCAGAGTGGTTTTCCCATATCCCGGGGGAGAGATCAGCATCAGCATCCCGCTTCGGTCCGTGCGGGTGTTTTTTCCCACCACTCCGATCTGCTTGGCCAGGTTGTCACCCACCAGCGGCAGGTACACCCGGTCGATCAGCTTGTTGCGCACAAATGAGGTCAGCACCCTGGGCTTGAATTCATCCAACCGCATGGTTTTGCGGGTGGAATCCAGAAAATCCTTTTTCATCCGGCCGAAGGCTTCGAACTGGGGAACCGTCTCCTCCACATACCGACCCAGACGCCACACAAATTCGGAATACTGCAGCTCCAGCACACCGTTCTCAATACGGTCATGAGAACTGCGCAGGCCTTCAATCATCTGACGGTCACTCTGCGTCGAGATCGCGGAGGGGTCGAACTGGTCGGTAGAGATCAGTGCCGCCGCCTCCTGAATGACGGCAGGCTCCACTTCGAAATCGGCACCTTCCACAAAGCCCTGAAGCCATTCCTGAACCAACCCAAATTCGGAAACCGGGTGGTGCCCCACCTCTTTCCGTGCATCGCGGAAGGCGGTTTTTGACCCTAACTTCTGCAGCTGGTTCTCAAAGCGTTTGACCAGCTCCCCGGCTTCTGCACTGATGGGGACTGCCGTTTCGTGCGCGACGATATCAAAGACATATTCCGCCGCAGCCTGTGCACCCAACGGATCGAAGCCAGGCAGGTCTGTGCAGAACTGTACGAGCAAATCCCACAATTCCTCGACCGTGTCCAGCTGACGTCGTTTCTGACGGAAAACGGTATTCGCGGCCCCCACTCCCTGCAGTCGGGCTTTGAGAAGGTCAAAGCCCTCCTCTTGCGCGTACGATTTCCAGAATACCATCCCCAGAGCCCGCACGGCGGGCGGAGTCCGCAGGTGTCCCAAAGTGGCCCGAAGCTGAAGCAGAGCCAGCAGAAGCTTCGCTGCATCCTCATCATGGACCCCTTTCTGATATCCTTCCGCATACCGCGGGGACATAAAGGACCGCACTTCCTCAATCAGTTCCGGCAGCTCAGGAATCGGAAGATCAGGATCCCGCTGCATCAGCAGCTGATAGGCAAGATATTCAATCCGGGCAACCTCTGCATTTTCCGAGATGACCTCCTGGCCCCACACCGGTCGGGTAGCGAGGAAGGCTTCATCTGTAATCGCCTCAAAGAAACCCGTTCCCGTGAGGTGAAGCATCATGTTGTCCCCACGGGGGACAATGGTTAAATCAAGTTCCTGTGTATTGACCGCAAACTGATGGCGGCCGAACTGGATCACGTTCTCTCCGCCTACAAACAGCTCATTGCGGTCGTGCAACTGACGCACCGCATCTTCCCGAGCACTCTTCAGGCGGGTCTGGATATCCTCTGCCTTGACCGGATCTTCCATCTCCGTGAGCTGATCCACAATACCGCGGAGCTTTTCGATCATCAGATCCGATGCAAAATATCCGTTAATATCCTCAACGGAGGTCATGGCCTCCACCCGGGCCTGAACAGAATTGAGAATGCGTTCCGCACTGCGCTGCAGGGTATCCGCCTGCCGGTTGCGTTTTTCCACCAGGGAAAGACGACGGGTTTCAAAGGCATTGTAGACCTCCTCCCGCTTCTCACCGAGTTTGAGCACATAGTCATCAAAATCCGCGAATTTCCCTTCCAGTTCCTCCAACTGAATCATCACCCGGCTGAGATAGGTTTCGCATTTCTCAGGGGTGTCACACACATCCAGATAATTTATGACCGCCTGACTCAGCAGTTTCATCTGGGAGGCAAACTCTGCCTGCCCCTCTGACTTGGCCAGTTGTTTCATGGCACTCTGAAGCGAGGCTCTCGCCTGATTCAGAATCGAAAACAACGCGGAAATTCCGTCAATAATTCGGGTACGCTGTGTGGCATCCTCAATCGTGAGGTTGCTGACAATTTCGGTCAGCATCTCCAGCTCAGAGGAAATTCCCTCGACCTCCTCCTTCAGGTCTTCTCCATCACGGACTTTCTTCAGTTTTCCTATCAGCGGCTCCAGTTCCTGGATACGTGTTTCATACGGGGCCAGCGCTTTCTCCCCCAGCAGGAACTCCACACACCGTCTGGCCTGCAGGTCCGTGTTCTCTTTGACAGATGTCTCAAGTTCATCCACCGCCGCTTCATCCATGTAGCGGACCTCACGCAGCGAAATCACTTTTCCGCGGAGCCCACGCAAATCTGCAAGGGCCTGGACAAACACCTGCAGTTCATCCTGTCGTTGAAGCCGGATCGTATTCAGGAGTTCGGAGGTTTCAGCCTGAGTTTCGCGCAAGCGGTCCTCGGCCGCATGTCGGAGCTGGGTGACCTTTTCATACTCGGAAATCGCCGAAACAGCCGCAGCTTTGATCTCATCCAGGGGGGAGCCTAAATCGAACGTCTCCTCCTCCCGGATCCAGAAAAAGCTGTCCACAAGGTCGGTGGATTGCCGCACGATATCCACGTAGAGATTCGCGTAGGAATCCCCCCGGTTCAACAGCCCCAACAGGGTTCCACAGCCGGCCATGCATCGCACCACATCCTTGTTGCCGATTTTAAACAGCAGACTGTCAGCCTTCCCGGCATCCCCCTTCAAGTCCACTGCATACGGCGTTTTCCAAATCTGAATCACATGCGATTTGGTGGGCTCCTCCTGCGATTTGAAATACATCAGTTTCCCGGACGGAAACAAACTGAAGCCCGCGCATTCGATGGGGGTCTCCACTTTTTGCTCGATGAGATTGTAGGAGAGCAGGACGTAGGTTCCGGACTCCCGGTTATAGAACACATACAGATAATCCTCTCCGTTCGGGGAGACGATCCGGCGTTCGTATTTCATATCGGTCAAGCCGCTGTCGAAGTGCTTGTACTCCCCGGTCTGCAGGTAATATCCGTTTGAAAAGATGACCCCATGATCTTCAGGCAGCAGCACACAGGCCCCTGCAATCGCATCCATACGACGGGCCTCACGCACTTTTTCACTGTAAATAAAATGCCGGGGCTGGGTTTCACGATAGGGAAGAATCCGCATCAGAATCAGGTTGCCGACAGCAGCAAACTCAAACTCGGCGTCGTCCAAGGTCTGATCCGGGTCCTCGACCGGTTCACGGTAGATCCCCTCACCCGTTTCGGTATTGTCATCAATTTTAATGGTGAGATCGCCTCCTGTCGTCTCCACAAAAATTCGGTCCTGGAACGAGATATGGGGAAAGGCCCCGCTCCGGTGCATGTCCCGGGTGGCCTTCGTCCATTCAAACTGATGCTGAGGGGGGAACCGGTACTCATGATCGCTTCGGTTGTCGATATAGGTCAGCTCACCTTCAGAGGACAGTGACCACTTGAAACACTTGACGTTCTCCACTTCGTTCCCAACCCGGAACACCATGTAAAGGTAGGGACCGATTTGGGCAAATTTTGCGAAACGGGTGTCTTTGTAATAGGTATACAGTTCCTTGAAGTCGCGTTCGAACTGAGGGTTGACCCGGTCGACCAGGGATTCTTCTGTGAACCCGTTCTCCTCAAATCGGAAGAGTGCAAACACATCCCGGGGCGTCATTTCCTTTTTCAGTCCCAACTGGACGTTGTAGCCGAACAGAAAATACTCCCCGACCGCAATCATATCCCGGGGCACGCAGTTGTTATCGGTCAGAACCCGTTCCGTGCCAATCAATTCGGCCTGAACCCCACCAAACACCTCCTGACGGGCCTGGTTCAGCTTCTCCACCCGTTCACGAAGAGCCGCACCATGGGACTGAAGCCGTTTCCGGATGATCTCATAGGCGCCGCCGGAAAGCTCGGAGGTGGGTTCAGGGGTGGAGGAGGATGGAGAGTCAATTGTCATTGGTCATTGGCTTCGCGTCAGGGGCCACTTCGTGGCGTCAGGAATTGTTGTCAGGGGTTTCTTGGGATAAGGGGAAGTCGTAAAAGGGATCGGAACCATACGGGGCCTGGTCTTCTTTGACCTGACCGCAAATAGGGCCGATGGAGCGGATATAGTTGTTCAGTCTTGGGCCAAAGTCTTCCAGCAACCTATCCATGTGTGAGGCCCTGTCTTCAGAGATCAGCCCCCGGTTCACGGCTTTACGAAGCCAGGTACAGGTTTCTTTATAGGATCCTCTGGCGTAATAGAGAAACAGCTTGTTCTGCTTAAAATGATACCTCCCATATCCCTCTGAAATATTTGCGGCGATTGAATCTGCAGAACGGACAAACTGCTTTCCAACCGTATCTTTTTCAAAATAAGACCAGTTTGACACCTCGTCCCAAACCGCTTCACCGATTTGCATGCTCATTTGATATACCCGCAACTCTTCCAGTTTCATTATTCTCCTTCAATTCTTAATTCCTACACCAGAATAGCAGCCTTCGACCACAACACCTGATATGCCGAAGGCATCCTTGACGCGAAGCCCTTGACCACAACCTCTGTCGCCACGAAGTGGCCCATGACCACTGCGTGACACCCGGAGGGCCTTACTTCGGCAACAAATCCGTCACCTGTTTCGCTCCCATTCCGAGTTGCTTGGAAACTTCCGACAAACGCCCGAGAGTGGCAAGTGTTTCCGCATCATCCGCCTGGGTTGTCATCTTAGTCAGCAGGGCGGAAACCGTGATATTCTTCAGGTCTTCACTGCTCATACCAAACCGGCCGGCAAACGTGCGTAACTGATTGGTGAACGCCTCCGGGTCTCCCGTGAACAGCGTGTGGGTGACATCGGTGGCCACGTCACTGCTTTTCACGAAACGGTCCAGGGCTTTGCCATTGCTGACGGAGCGGACAATCTTGTCGAAGAAATCGCTGTCTCCGCCCACGATATCGATATTGGCACTCTTCAGGGCTTCGCCCACGATTTTCGCCTGTTCTTCGGCAATATCGCGGTTCACGTTGACTTCCGCCAACTCGAGTTCCAGGTCTTTGTTCAGTTGCAGCTTGAATTCCTCGTGCTCGCGGCCGACGCCGTCGAAGAGTTTCATCGCCTCGGCTTTCTTTTCGATTCCATCTGCTTCGGCAAAGGCTTTCTCGCCGATGACGGTCGCTTCGGCACGGCCGAATTTCTCTGTAGCCTCTGCTTTTGCTTCCAGCACCCGGGCTTCGCCCATACCAATCACAGCCTCTTCCTGGGCTTTGGCATCCGCCAGGATTTTCCGGGCATCCGCCTCGCGTTCGCTGGCATCCCGTTCGGCCTGGGCCTGAATCACCCGTTCCTCCGCCACATGTTTGGCGGATTCTTTCAGGGCCTCGGCTTCGAGCACCTTCTTGATCTTGTCAGAAAGCCCCTCTTCCTGGGCGTGGGTTTCCGCCACCTGACGCGCACGATCCGCCGTGGCAAATTCTTTGGTGTCTTTGATTTTTTCCTCCTCCTCGACCACCGTGCGTTCAACCGACACCCGTTCGCGGATGACTTCCTGAATGTTCTTCTTCTCGACCTCAACCGCTTTTTCCTTGTCGATGTCTTTCAGGGTCACCAGGCGTTCGCGTTCCACCCGCTCCAGTCCGCGGTCCCGCTCCACCCGTTCCTCCTCGACCGCTTCGGTCCGTTCTTTGTTTTTGGAGGCAACAATAATCTGACGCTGACGGTTCTCTTCCGCCACAGCCACTTCCTCTTCCGTTTGGATACGGACTTTCTCAGAACGCAACCGCTCTTCTTCCTCCACCACTTTGGCCTGAGCTTCTTCCCGTGCGGTAATTTCCGCAATCTCACGCTTCTGCTTCTGCTCCGCATCCGCCTGCTGTTTTTCCAGCTCCAGAATGGCCTCGCGTGCTTCCACGTCCTGTTTCTTGATCACCTTCTCTTCATTCCGGCTGATCTCGTTTGCGAGCATGTTCTGCTCAGCGGTCAGCTCCGTGATTTTCTTGATCCCTTCTGCATCGAGAATGTTCTTCGGATCCATGGCATCAATGGAGGTCTGCTCCAGGTAATCGATGGCCGCATCATCGAGAATGTACCCGTTCAAATCGGTCCCGATCACTTTCAAAATCTCCTCTTTGAACTGTTCCCGGTTGGTGTACAGATCCACAAAGTCGAACTGTTTCCCGACCGTCTTCAGCCCTTCGGAAAACTTCGCGTCAAAGAATTCCACCAGCGCTTTGGGATCCGACCCCCGTTTACACCCCAGAGACTGTGCCACTTTCAGCACGTCCTGCGGCGTTTTGTTCACCCGAACGAAGAAGGCCACTTTCACATCCGCCCGCATGTTGTCGCGACAGATCAGGCCTTCGGAACTCTCTCCGGAACGGTCAATTTCCACCCGTTTGACCGAGATGTCCATCAGTTCCAGTCTGTGCAGCACCGGAATGGCCAGCATGCCACCGAAACTCACTTTGGTTCCTCCCACTCCATTCCGAATCAGAGCCGTGCTTTGTTCCACCTTTTTATAGCAGGTCGCGAGCAGAAAAAATGCGCCCACGATAATCACAATCAGAACCGCAAATGCGGTGTATAAGACTTCTGGCATGTTCAGATCTCCAAGGTTGTAATAATGTAAATATCGTCTTCAGGGTTGTGTTCCATAATCACGGCTTCGGTCCCTTTTGGGATCACCTCTCCTTCGGTGCGGACCGAGAGGGTGATCGGGGCTCCCGTCTCCTGAATTTCGGCCTGTCCGAATGAGGGATCGGCGGTGGAAGAGGTCACCACGACTCTGGATCCTATGAGATTGCGATTTGCAGAGGCTTCGTCGCGGATGGATCGAAACAACGGAACAAAGGGGAGACTCAGATATTTTGCCACGTGAGCACTGATCGGGATATTGACCACAAGAATGCCCACTCCAATCCAGCCGCTGTACACGGGATTCAGAGCCATGTTCCCCAGCATACTCACCACCCAGAAACTCAGACCGAAGAGGCTGAGGAAAATCGAGATGGGGACATACCGAATATTGAAGTATGCCAGAAAGGCCTCGAAACCGACGGGTGAGGAGTCTCCCAGATCCACGTCGGCATCCACATCCGCATCCGGGAGCTCAATGTCCATATCCAGTGAGGACAGATCCAGCACTCCGAAAATCACGGTCATCCAGTACAACAGAACCAGAATCAGCAACAGCGTTGCCGGAAGGTTGACCACATGAAATGCGGCCTCATAGAGTTCGACCCAACCGCTCATTCTGCTCCCTTAGAATCTCCCACTTTCTGTTTCAATGCCAGGAGTTCTTTTTCTACTTCCTGGTCGCGAAGGGTCTGCATGATCGCACGGGGATTGACCGCACCGCGGATTTCATGGTCCACTCTCACCCGGGATTCCGTTTCACTCACCGTCTCCTCCAGGCGATCAAAAGCCTCTCCATCGGGGTCACGGGCCTGATCCAGGTTGTCCCCCAGCACACGTTCAGCTTCCGCGGCGAGTTTCCGCGAACGCAGATCCACCAGACGGGCCCGGGCCAGATTGAGCTGATCATGGATTTCCACCAATGCATCTTTCAATTCATCATAGGTTTCCCGCCGACTTTCCAGCACCGGAGTCAGTTGCAGCAGACGTTCACGGCTTTTCAGTTTATCTGCCAACGAACGTCGGGCGGACGCTTCATCCCCCTCCTCCAGCGCATGTTCCGCCCGGTTCTGATGTTCGTCACACTCCGCCTGGAGGTCCTGAATGTTTTTTTCCATTCGTTTGTAGGTCACGGCAAAGTTGGCCAGGGCGTTCTTGGCTTCAACCGCCCCTTCCTCCAATTCCAGAATTTTGGCTTCCACTTCCGCTTCCGGCGTTTCCGCCTGATTCAGGAATTGGGTGATATTGGCCCGCGCAACGCGGCGAATGCGATCAAGGAGTGGCATGAAGCTTACCCTCTGGTTAGATGTTTCTGTTTCAATTCCGCCATCCGGCGGTCGACTTCGGATTCCGGACGAAGGTCTTCCATCCGATGATCCAGGGAATGGCGGCTGCAGGTCGTGGCCATCCCGGCTTGCTCCCGCCCTACCGTCAACCCGGATTCGTGCTCCGCAATCCGGGCCTCCATGGCAGCCACTTCCTCCAAAAGGCATCCGGTGGAGACGACCGGAGAGAACACAATCCGTTCGAGTTTTTCCCGGGAGCGGACGATGCGGGCACGGCTGAGAATCTCATCTTTTTTTCCGCGGATCTGCAGCAGTTGATGCTGGGACTGTTGACGGGAAGACCGGGCCTCTGCAAGTGCTTCCTCCGCCAGCTCCAAAGCAGCTTCACACCGAATGATCTCCGCCTCCAGAACCACCTGGGCCTCCACAGCCTCACGCGCCATTCCCTCCTGTTCGTTTTCAAGTGCCAGCCGGGCTCCCCTGGTCATCGATTCCCATTGATCCCGAACAGCGTTCAGTGTCTGTTCCGTCCGTTTCAGGACGGCCAGAGCTTTCGCCTCCGCATCGGTTGCGGCCCGTACCTGGTCCTCCATCTCCGCAATCAACAGAGGGAAGATCACCTCCGGAGAGTCGGATTTGGCGAGAAACAGTTCCAGACGACCTGTCGTCACTCGTTTGATTCGGTTGAAAAGACCCATCTGTCCTCCTTCATGACGTGGGGGGTTCATCTTCATGCGGGGCAAACGCCCCCATCTCACAGCCGAGAACAAACTGTTCTGCAACCCGCTTCAAATCCTCCCATTCCGCGCGGATATCCCGCGCTTCCTGTTTGTCGATGCCGTTGTCGTTCTGCATCGACTGTGACACCATATCCAGCATGTCGGTAAATTCGCGGAGAATGCGCTGGGTCATTTCCAGAACCCGCATCTCCTCTCCAAGCATCTCAGGATTCGAGTTTTCGACAAAGAACCCGTTCACCTGCTCACACAGCCAGACAATGGGATCCGACTTCCCTGTGACCTGACACAGGTTCAGCAGGCGGTCCAGCGGGTTATCGGCCCCGCTTTGATCCTCTCCCTTCGCCTCACACCATTTGTAGATCATCGAGGGGGAGAGATTCATATCGGAGGCGACGGATTTTACGCCAGCCTTGGTAACCGTCTTTTTGATGATTTCGTGTGATTCCATGTGTGTGGCCTATCAGGTGTCTTTCGATGACAACATCCTGCATCATGCACCTCTTGTCCGGCGATTATAAATGCCCGAAAAAGTTAGAATCAGAGAGTTTTTCTACGGGTGGGACCTCACTTGTCCCGGCGAAATCGATGACGATTATGGATCTCGAGGTCCTGTCTCACTCGACTGCGGGACGCAGTCGCTCCAGTGCAGGACGCAGGGACCTCGTCTCGAGGTCCCAAACATGAAACGTAAACGAGGCTTCAACTGACTCGACAGAGGGGTGGTGTCGAGTTGGGGCCGGAATGTTCGACTTGACATCAGGAGCCTATATTTTCATCTTTCCACTTTCCCTACCACCCTTCTATTAAACCGCAGTCCCCGTACCCCCTGAAAAGACTGATTTCCTGTTTGGAAGTGAAGATGTTACCGTCCCGCAGAGCCTCACCCGTCCCTGCCGGGTGCGATTCCAATGGTGGCGGATGGTCGGGGTTGGATTTTGAACGTTCAGGAGAAACCACATGAAACTGGTCATTGGTGGATGCCGGGGTGCTTATCCCACCTCCAATCCTTCCTGCGGGGTATATGGTGGGGACACTACGTCGTTTCTGATACAAGGCGAGTCCGGGGATCGGGTCCTGATTGACCTCGGAACAGGAGTTCGTTTGTTGAACGGGTTTCTGCAAGCTGAGCCGGGGTTACAAAACCTGCTGGTGTTGATGACTCATTACCACCTCGACCATCTCGCGGGTCTGCCCGCGCTCACACTTTTGCACGATCCCGCATGGTCAGTCACCTTTGCCGGCCCCCTCCTGTCGGGGCAAGGAGTAGAAGCGGTCATGAACCGCCTGTTGGCCCCGCCGTTTTCTCCCCTCACCAGGAAGGACTACGCCGCCCGCATCGATTGGATGACCCTGCCAGAAGAGGATCCTCCTCCGGTGTTCTCACAGAACGCCCTCCGGATCCGGCATTGCTCCGTGCAACATCCCGGGGGCTGTAACGCCTACCGAATCGAAGAACAGGAGCAGTCCGTGGTAGTGGCGACCGACATGGAATGGGCGTTGTCCAGTCCGGCCCAGCGCGAGGCTCTACGGACTCTTTGCGGTCTTCCCCAACCCGCGGACCTGCTGGTGATGGACGGGCAGTACAGCCACGAAAGATATCCCGGCCATGAAGGCTGGGGCCACAGCACCTGGGAGGAATGCGTGGCGTTTGCCCGGGAGGTCGGGGTCAAACGACTGGTGATCACCCACCACGACCCGGCGGACGATGATGCCACTCTGGAGGAAAAGGACTCTCTGCTGCAAGCGTTCTGGCCACAGGCCCGGCTCGCAAGGGCCGGAGACGTTTTGGCTGTTCCCCAGACCACCACGTGAAACGGTCGTTCACTTTTTGAGGGGCACCCAGCCTTCGGCAGGCAAGCCCGAAATTAGTGAATGGAGTCGGGCGTCGTAGGACCAGCCGTCCCGGCTGGTCAACCACCAAAGGCGTTAGGCACCCATGAAGGTGAAATTGAGCACCGGAGACCGTTGCTCCTACAGTACGGTCTCTCATTCCGGGCTTGCCTGCCGAAGGCTGGATACGCCCGTTTTTCTTTGGGCGATCAGGATTCAGATTGACATGGGAAGATAAGGTGCACAGTTTTCGTCCATTCTCTTTTGGACCCACAATAAAACGGTACGGAATGACTTTTGCCCATCGCCCGCTCCTCCTGTCGGTTATCCTCACCCTGCCTGTTTGCCTGCCGGTATGCAACGTGTTTGCCCAGGTCAACGGCTCCGGGATTCTGGATCCATCCCGCAGAGTGGACTCTCTGGACACGCCAGGGAGTCGCAGCTCATTACGGGACACCGAGGAAGAAGTCCGGTCGCAGCTTGAGGAGGAGAACCGTTTTGCGCCTCCATCGGCTGGCGACACGGATATCGGAGAACAACTGATCTTAAAAGAGGCGATCAGACAGCGGCCCTTCCGGGTTCTCGTGGATGTCAACATTTTCTCGACCGACAACGTCGGCAACACACCTTCATCCGGCGAACAGAGCGACTCGTTCCTGGTGAGCAGTCTACAAGCGGGCTGGCAGCCCCGTTTGGCCGGCCTTTGGTTTGCGGATGTGGAAATCTCCCAGTCTGTTTACCGCTACGACATCTTTGATGTTCTTGATTTTGAAGTGTTTGAGGCCGGCGCCAACTTCGCCCGTATTTTCCCCCGCTTCGGAAATATCGTGGTCTATGCCGGTCCGCAATTCCAGTACATCACAAACAACTCGTTTCAGGATGAATTGCTGACAAGCTCTTCAATTGAGGGCGGTGTACAGAAAATAGTTCTGCTGGACCGTCGTAACAGCATTCACATCGGAGCCACAGTGGACTGGGGCCTTTCCAGCAATGTGGATGAGGTGTTCCGGCGTGAGGTGACAGCCGAAGCCGCATGGCGCTTCAAAATCATGCGGGATCTGATTTTCACCCCCTCGGTGCGGTACACGTACTATGACTACACCCGGGTTCCGCGAGATGACGAGATGGCGGTTGCGGAATTGAATGTAACCTGGATGCCCACCCGCTGGATGGAGGTAGCCGTTTCGGGCTCTCACATTTCAAATGACTCCAACCTCGAACTCTTTGATTTTGATACCAACACGTTCGGTGCGAGTTTGGGGGTCAAACTCCGCTTCTGACCGCTGCCCAACCCTCCCAATACGCCCATGAAACATCCTTTCCCATTCCCGGCCTTTGCCCTGGCGGTTGCGTTCCTCTCGGGTGTTCCGTCCCTCGTCAGCGCCAACCCCTTTCAAAAGGCGGAGATCAGCCGTGTATACAACGACGTCCAGGTTCTGAAAAAAAACGTGGATCCTGCACCGGCCAAAATCGGGGACAACATTCAGGGAGAGACCCAGGTGGCCACGGGCCCGGAATCCCGAGCCGAACTTCGGTTTCCGGACAATTCGTTGACCCGTATGGGCGCCAACTCGGTTTTCCGTCTGCAGCCGGGCAGCCGAACCATGGAGCTGGAGCGGGGGGTCATCCTGTTGCAAGTCCCCAAGAAAATGAACGGCGCCAAGGTGCGCACTGCGGCGGTGACCGCCGCGGTCACCGGAACAACCCTGCTGCTGGAGTACATGCCCGGCGGATACATCAAACTCATTGTGGTTGAAGGGGAGGTGGATCTTTTTTTCAACGACAAGCCCGGGAATTTCATCACCTTGACACAGGGTGAAATGCTGATCATGAAGATAGACGCCACGTCTTTCCCCAGTCCGGTAAAAGTGGATTTGCAACGACTGATCTCCACGTCCAGGCTCATGGATCCAGAGGTGTTTGGCGAGTTGGGCAACCTGAAGCAACTTGAACAGGCCCTGAAAGAGCAGGAGAAACTCAAGGACAAGGGCGAATTGATCGAAACCGCCTTTCTGATCGAGGGGCGCGGAACGCGGGTCGCCCTCTCCCAGGAATTACGGCTGGAGCTTGCCAGGAGCGAACCGGGACCGGAAGCGCCTCCTCCCGGAAGCGGATCTCCCGCCACCGTACAGGAACTTCCTTTCGAAGAAGAGGCTCCCGGCCCAAATGGACCCGAGTTCATTCCGCCGACCACATATCTGGATAACGCTGCGTCTATTTCCACGAACCCAACCACCAATGCGTTTAATGATCCGGGTGGGTTCACCGATATCCCAGGGACGATTTACAATCCGTTGGATAACGGACCCGTGAAGGGATTTCTTTTCGGAGCTCCTGCAGGTCCTCCGGAAACCCAGCAGTTTCTGGACGGTCAGGGCCCCTGGTCCGCGTTCACGTTTTACGACCTTGTTGTGGCCGGGAATCCGGACATCGATTCATCAGGCGGTATCCGGAATCTGATTCTCGCCTCAGAGACCGGAGTCATCTTCAGCGATGTGGAGGTGCTCCCGGAACTCTCCACCAGCAACGAGCTGGTGTTGGATGATTCGGTGGACGGGCTGGCCATCCTGGCGGCCTCGGGAAGTATCGTCGTCGAACCGGGTTTCAGCATTTACGGAGAGGACGAGGAGGGGGGACAACGTTTCCTTCTGGATGCTTTTGGTCCCGAAGGGGATGTCCAGATTTTCGGGAATGCGGACCTTCAGGAGGACGAATCGGGTTCGTTTATTGAGTTCACGGATGGGGTCGTGCAGGTCAATGCCGGGCGCGATGTGCTTCTGGATAAAGCTTCGATCAACAGCGGTGACGTCGGAATTCTCGCGGGTCGGGATGTCACGATCACAGATGCATCGGTTTGGGCAGACCAGTCCCTCCAGGCGGTCTCAGGGCGAAATCTGCAGATCGACGGAAGTGACCTGACCGTCCCCACTTATGATCTGAACACTGACATCGACCAAGTTTCGCTTGAGGTCTCCAGCACCGACGAGATTCTCGCACTGTCCCAGGCAGAGCCAGGGCAGTTGCTCCTGTATGCGCAAAACGGGAGCGTGAATGTGACGGAATCCTATATTGAGGCAATGGAGCTCCTCATTGAATCACAGACGGGGAATATCACCCTGCAGTCCAACACCATGCTGCAGGCCGACGTCATTAAGGCGCGCACGCTCTCTGCCAACGGCACCCTGACCATCGGGGGCAATTCCGAATTCAGCGCCACCGATTTGATCCGTCTTTATGCCGAGGGCGCGAACGGCCGGATCCACTTTACAGGACCGGCCACCCTGGATGCCAGCCGCATTGACCTTGCCGCCACGAACGTCCGGATCAATGCAGGGGTAGACGTAAATGTTCCGCAGAACACCCAGTTCCGCGTGTACACCGATTCCGCCGAGTTTTCCAATAACACCGCCAATGGTTTCGGCCGGTTTACCAACGAGGGCACACCCTTTTCCGTTCAAGGCGGGACTTTTGGCAACAGACCCGGATTTTGAGATCCGATGAAACATCGGTGATGGCTCAAGGGAGAAAAGATATTCCCATTGAGCAGTTTTTGTACGTAATATTGCAAATGGTTCGATAAGCAGACATCGCGATCGAAATCGGTATCGGTATCGGTATCGGTATCGGTATCGGTATCGGTATCGGTATCGGTTCCAATCGGATGGTGAAATATGACCGGTACCCTCATTCAAGTGCTATGTTCGGCAGAAAGATGAATTTCGATAGCGATTTGTATCTTTGAAAACCGGTCTGCTTTTTTACCATTTGTGACAGATACGCATTACTTGCTTTCGGCGGTAAAAATGCCATCCCACGACGGGTCCGGAGGATGATCGATCAGGTCCCGGCAGCGTTTGCGATAGATGTCCGTAATGGTGTCTTTCAGTCCCTGGGCTGCTGCCTCCTCAACCCGTTTCAAGGCTGCAGCGAAATTCCCGGCCCGGTATTCCTGGACCCCCTCCTCCCACGCCGCCAGTCCGGGTGGGGGGTCGACGTCGGCACGGCTTAGCACCGTGAAAATTTCCAGTGGTTTGTTTTTTCCCACGACCCGCACCCAATCCACGGTGCGAAACACATAACGGTCACGCGCGGAGTCCCGGATGATCTGACTGACCAGCAGATCTGTGCCGTAAATTTTGGTTAATCCTTCCAGGCGGGAGGCCTGATTGACCGAGTCGCCGATGGCGGTGAACTCCATGCGGGTGTCCGACCCGATATTTCCCACGATGGCTTCTCCCAGATGCAGGCCGATCCCGAATGCCAGTTCCGGCAATCCGCGTTCTTTCCATTCCAGGTTCAGTTCCCGAAGGGCCTCTCGCATGCGCAGCGCCGATTCGAGTCCATCCGCGGCGTCTTCCGCCAGCTGGCGTGCATCGGCCTGCTCCCGCAAGCGTCCCCACACCGCCATGACGGCGTCGCCGATAAACTTGTCGATGCTGCCTCGTTGTTCGAACACAATGCCCACCATCCGGTTGAGGTATTGATTCAGCTGGGGGACCAGCACTTCCGCCGGATGGGTCTCCGACAGCGTGGTGAAACCGCGCACATCCGAAAACAGGAGCGTGATCATCCGGTTGGTGCCCACAAGTGCATGCAGATAGGGCGCGGGATTCCGCGCAAGTTCGGTGGCCATATCCGGGGAGAAGTACCGTGAAAAAACACGCAGCCGCCGTTTCTCCAGCACAAAATCATACCCCAGACAGAACAGCACCGTGACGCACCAGGCCAGGGTTGGCAGCAACATCGGAAAAATCAGGGCTCCATGATTAAACAGCATCCGCTGCGCAATAAACAGAACCCAGCAGAAGAGAACCATGATCACCAGCGTCCACAGGGGTCGCCGCAGGGTGGCGACGAGTACCCAGGCCAGCAGCACCGCCACCCACAAAACAGACCAGCGGAGGTTCACAGGTGCCACGGTCAACCAGTCCCCCCGCCGCAGGGCGTTCAACGCATGTGCATGGGCCTGCACCCCAATGAGACGGCCGACCGGCGTTTCCACGAAATCCTGAAAATGGCGGGCGGTGACGCCAATATAAACGGTTTTGTCTTTGAAAAACGCACCGTCATCAAAATTCTGCTTCCAGAGATCGGGAACAAAAATTTTATGAAACGAAATGGGGGAAAAGGCATGGGGATGGCTGAAGCGGAAATAGGGTTCTTCATTGATGCCCGCAACGTCCGCGTCCCCCCCCTGCTGGAGATGGATGGCCATGGCCAGAGATGGAACCGGATCGGACGACTCCAGCCCGGAAAGCGACCATCGGGGTCTCTGCGTCCGCACAACCGCTCCATGGTCCACCCAAAAATTGAGGTGACCGATCAAGGTGTCTTGCAACGCGGAGGTCGGGACCACTTCCGCCGCAGGCATCACCATTCCCACGGTGAACTCCTGGTTGTCACTCGAGCGTTCCTGATGATCCGCCCCCAGTACCACATGATCCACGTGGCGCAGCACCGCTTCGCGCAGCGCGGTGTCCGCCTCCTCCGTGGAGGGGATACCAAACGTGAAGTCCAGCACCACAGATTTTGCACCCGCCGCCACCAGGCGATCAATCGCCAGGGCCCACACCTCGCGCGACCAGGGCCAGCCTTCCTGCATCTCCTGCAGGGCGGTTGAGCCCGAGATTTCCTCGGGCCAGAGACTGTCCAGCGTCAGGCTGGCATCATCTATTCCCAGCAGAACGATATCCTCGGCGGGATGCGCAAGCCGTCCGCTCAGATGAAGGTTGTCTGCATGGTGCCATTCCGTCTGTTCCACAAACGCCATCACCCAGGGATTCAGCCCGGCCAACGTCAGGAACAGGCCTGTCGCAAGCGCCACCCCAAAGAGGGCGGCTTCCCTCTGCCGGAATAGTTTTCGTACCGCGTGGAAGCGTTTGTGACGGTCCATCCTTTCAGTTATTCATGTCCTCCACACGATACAATCCTCAATTTTCAGATGGCCGCTGAGCGGATGTATCGACACAAAAATGGAATGAGGCTAAAAATCAGGATGCTTTCCCATCCATTGGAATTGCATTCGCACTGTGATTCCCCACCATAAAAACATGAATCCTCTCCATGATGCTCCCCGGGGGGGCCTGCATGAATGTGCCTGAACTCCCTGCCAGGGAAGGTGTTCTCGCCTTCGCACTCTTTCTGCTGGTCTATGTCAGTCTGATTGGGCTGACCAAGCGCCTGCGCAAGACCACAGGATTGAAGTTTGGCAGGATGACCCAGTTTTTCCTGTTCTGCGTCGCCGCCCTGGCTGGATTGTCGCTTGTTCCTCTCGAGGCCTTGGGGAAACAGACCCTGATCCTTCATCTCACGGCTGCCACAGTGTTGACAGGTTGTTTTCCCCTGGTCGCCGTCTTAAATCACCTCCTTTGGGCGGAAGGGCGCAGCGGGGAGAAAAAGCGCGAAGCACCACGCCTGCTGGCGGACACCACCGGCCTGCTGGTGTTTGTCACCATGGTGATCCTGGTCCTGCAATTCATCTATCAGGTACGGGTGCCGGGCTTACTGGCCGGTTCCGGGGTTGTCGCCATCATCCTCGGTTTGGCGATGCAGGATTTGCTGGGAAACATTTTCGGCGGGTTCTCCATCTTCATGGACAAACCGTTTAAGACGGGCGACTGGTTGAATGTCAACGGCACCGACGCGAAGGTCCTGGAAGTCACATGGCGTTCCACCCGTCTGCTCACCAACGACGATGTCTTGATCGATGTGCCGAACCACAACATTGTCCGTCAAGTCATCACCAACTTTGAACGTCCCAGTCCCACGCACCGGGTGTCGGCGGAGATCAGCCTGCACTACGATGCCCCGCCCCGCCAGGTACAGCAGAAGCTTGCGGAAGCGGTGGCGCTGGTGCCGCATGTGCTTGCCGACCCGAAACCGGTGATTTATGTGAAGGCCTATCAGGACTCAGGTATTCTCTACGAGATCCGCGTGTGGATCAACGACCACGCGTTCGCCAATGAAGTGCTGAGCCAGGTCCGGGTTGTGGCGTGGTATGCGGCAAGGCGCGCGAACCTGGAAATCCCCTACCCCCAACTCACCCTTCACCGGCCCCGCCCCCGATCCGCTGACCCGAATATGGCGGAGGAGGCCGCGCGCATTCTTGCCAAGCACCCTATCTTCGGGGTGTTGGAGCCGGAACAGATCGGCACCCTGGTGGCGCAGAGTCCCGTCCAGCTTTTTGCCGGCAACGAAGCCCTGACCCGCCAGGGAGAGCCGGGAGAGTCTATGTTTTTGCTTTTACGGGGGGAATGTGAGGTGCGGATCCGCAAGGAGAACACCGAATCCACGGTGGCCCACCTGCATGCCGGGGACTGTCTGGGGGAAATGTCCCTGCTCTCCGGAGATCCACGCAGTGCCACGGTAGTGGCGATAGGGGAACTTGTGGCCCTGGAACTCTCCCATGCGGTTTTCCAGAACCTGGTGCAAGAGCACCCGACTCTGCTTGAAAAGCTCAGCGAGTTGCTGGCCCAGCGCCAAATGGCCAACCAGGAATTCGCCCTTTCCGACGCTATTACGCACACGTCCAAAACCAGCGCGAGTATCCTGAGCTCTTTGCGGGACTTTTTCCACCTCGGCGACTCATGCCTATAGTGGCAGTGAAGAAAGGAGGAGCGGATCAACCTTCCACAATGGTCTCGGCCGAAGTGTCGACTTCGGGAAGAAGCCCATCGTTCCGGTACAGCGCGGGGATTTGCTCGCGGAGGTACGCCTCCACCGTTTGAATCGTAGGACCGTAGCCGTCGCGGTAGATGATCCATTCCAGCGTGGTGGCCAACTCCGACGTCTTGTCGTAGCGATCGGCGGGGTCGGGAGACAGACAGCGTCTAAGTACACCCATCAGGTCAGGATCCAGATCAGATGGGAGGCGGTCCCAGGGAATGTCCAGTTCGGAAAAACGGACCTCGCGCGGGTCATGTTCATCGGGGCGGGACAACTCACCGGCCAGCATCTCAAACAGAACCGAACCCAGGGCAAACTGGTCGGCTCGGAAGTCTACGTGACCGCATTCCGCCTGTTCGGGGGCCATGTATTGAACTTTTCCGGCGATAATGTCATCGCCAGACCAGGACATCGAAACGGCTTTGGCCACACCGAAATCGATGAGCTTGGAGAGGCCCTCCCGGGTGATCAAAATATTGGAGGGGCAGACATCGCGGTGGACAATGTCGAGGCTCCGTCCGTTGCGGTCCCGAAACATGTGGGCGTAGGCCAGGCCACGGGCAATGCGGCTGACGATATGCACCGCCAGGGGGACGGGTATACGTTTGCCATGGTCGAGATGATGATCCAGCAGATGGCGCAGCGGGAGACCCTGCACATATTCCATGATCACATAGTAGTCCCCTTTGCGGCTTCGGCCTAGCTGCAGAATTTGCACGATGTTCTCATGGACCAAATCAGAGACCAGCTTGGCCTCGTCTGCGCACAGCTGCATGAATTGCGGGTCATCGCTCCATTCTTTGAGGAGTCTCTTGACGGCTACGGTCTTAGAAAAGCCGTCCGCCCCAAGGAGCCGCCCCTCGTAAACCACACTCATTCCGCCATTGGCAATCACGCGGACGAGGTCGATATTCCACGTTTCCTGAATCGAACCCAGTGCTTCGGAAACCGACGGCCGCGATGTGTCGTCTGAAGGTGATTCCGGAGCTTCGGGAGGAGTGGACATGTGCGAAAGCGTGCGCAATGCAAGGGTCGAAGTCAAGCAGAAGAAAATCCTCCACTGAAAAGAGGAGCATCCAGCCTTCGGCAGGCAAGCCCGGAAGTCGTGACCGTACTGTAGGAGCAGCGGTCTCCGTTGCTTACTTCCACCAACTTGGGTGGGTAAAGCCTTTGGTTGATGTTTGGGAGGGATTGGGGGTGGAGGATTTTATGACTCGACTGCGGGACGCAGTCGCTCCAACCGATGCCATATCCTGTGCCGGAGGGACCTCGTCTCGA
>DIYN01000043.1 GCA_002429065.1 Verrucomicrobia bacterium UBA6053
TAGTTTTATTTAAAACGCTCTAACTGCCCCACACTCACCACCAGTGGAATCTCCAAGGTGGCTGGTGGCGTAAACGCCTACCCCCACACCTCACCAATGGAATCCGGAGGGTAAAAAAAGATCTTCGTCATTGAGTGCGAAATACAACAACGGACGCATGGAATGCTTGACAGTTCACAGAGATTGAACCCCACTCGATACAGGCCCCTACTTTGAGAGAACATCACATGATCAGGGGTGATGCTGCATGGGTCCGTGTCGTCCGCGTGGTCCGTTGTTGTTCCCTTTTCTTTCAGGCCGGACAACATACTGGAGACCTGCTCCGGTTCGAGTTGACGACAACTCCAACCACGCCTTATGACGATAAAAAAAGCCTCCGGACACATCCGGAGGCCGTTCCTGACTGAAAAAAAAGTGCTTCAGGACATGCGGCGACGGAGCAGAGCCAGTGCACCAAAGGCCAGACCCATCAGCGCAATGCTGGAGGGTTCGGGGATGGCCACTTCGGCATAGGTGGTGGCCACTCGGGCATCATCGAACTGTGAGATGCCTCCCCGGGCCTGGAACCGGAACTCCGACAGGCTGCTCTGGGATACACCGTAGGTGAACGTATCTGTACTGTTCCAAGTGACGGGCTCGGTTGCGGGCACATCACCGGAGGCCGTGAACACGCTGGCAGAGATATCGAAGGTTTTGGTGTCGTTGCCGAAAGAGACTTTCCCCAGCACAAAGTATTCAGTTCCGGTCACGCCATCGATCCCGCTGTCAACCGGGGAGGTGTGCGCCTGGGTGATAAAGTTTCCATTCTGGTCGAAGCCTGCAAACAGATCGGAAGATCCGTTTTCGAAGAACACGCCGTGCCACTGTCCGGAACTTCCACCAAACGTGCCGGGTTTCACCAGATAGCTGAAGTAGTAATCTGTATCTGCCACCGTGGTGATGTCGATGTGTGTGTTCCGTCCCGACGTGAGCTGAATCGAGTTGCCCGTTTGGGGGAACGGGGACACGCTGCTGCCGAATGCAGGTGTGACGACGGTGATTCCTGTGCCTCCACCGCTGCCGGGGTCCGGGGTCCATGCAGGATTCTCGTCATCCAGTTGCTCCCCCGCCGTGTAGTCGAACGAATCATTGACGAGAAAGGCACCGTGAAGGAACAAAGACGGCAGGAAGAAGACAGTTGCAAGAAGGATTCGGATTTTCATGTTTGCTCTCCAAAATTAATACTCCTGATTACAATAGTGGAGAGTGAGGTTCAAAAACAACGGGAATTAAATCGAATCTCTTAAGTGTTTTTTATTGAGTGTCGGATTCCAGGCAGGTTTATACCTAAAGACAATGCCACGCTCCTCCCCTTCTCCCGGCCGCAAACCGCTCGATTCCGACCGTCGGAAACGATTTCTGAGCATGTTCCGGGAATCGGAAGGAACCCGAAGTGTCCGGCACATTGCGCAAGAGGCGGGCATCGCACCGTCCACGGCATCCAAGATCCTGAAAGAAGAGGGACTCTCACCCGGAAAACCACAGGGCACAATACCTGCCAAACGGAAGGTCAAACAGGGAGAATCCACCCTTCGGGATGTCGCGGCGCATGCAAAGGTTTCAGTGAGCACGGCCTCCCTGGCATTGCGCAACAGTTCGCAGGTCTCCCGATCCACCCGTGAAAAGGTACGCAAAGCGGCGGAAGACCTTGAGTACGAGGTTCACCCCCATGTCGCAGCTTTATTGGCCGCGAATCGCCGTGGTCGCAGTCCAACCCGCGATGAGGTGATTGTATATCTGTATGCTCAGGGGACCCCGAATGCGGTCTCACCTTTTCACGAAATCATGAACATTCCCTGGGGACCGCACCGGAAATACAAAGCAGCCGCAGCGGAGGCGGCTTCAAGGGGGTTCCGCTTGGAATACGTGGATTATCACAATCCAGAGATTCCACCGGAACGGCTTGTGGAGATCCTGCAGAGCCGGGGGATTCAGGGCATCCTTCTGGATGCACCACCCCAGGCGTTCCTGAACCGCCCGATGAACCTAGATCCTTTTTACCTGGTCACTTTTCAGGAGCAGACTGAGTTCCGGGCTCACCTGTTTTCCAACAACAGTTTTCATAACAGCCTCTTGCTGGCCTGCATGCTTTGGCGGAAAGGGTATCGTCGCATTGCAAGAATCCAGAGTGATGCCGCCGCGATTGGAGAGCTCTACCGACAGGATGCGGGCTACCATCACGCACAGCTTCATCTCGCGCACCCGGAGCACCGGCTCTCCACACTGTATCTGGAATCCTATGCCTTTCACCTGCAATACTGGCTCCGCCACGGAATATGGTTCCGACCCCGGAACCGGGCTGATGAACGGGCCTGGCTGGAACAGCAGGACCTGCCCCGCCTCCGAAAGGAACTGTATGCACATCGCAAGAATATGAACCGGATCCAGACACGAATCCTGAAACTATGGCTGGATGAACATCAGCCTGACGTACTGATCGGAAATCACTTTGCCACCAGGGACTGGCTGAAGGACATCGGGATCCAAGTGCCGGAGGACCTCGCCTTAGCCCATTACAACCTGAATGAGGACGTGGCCGGCTGGTCCGGGATCCGTCAGGCAGAGGAACTGGCCGCGACGGAAGCGGTCAGACATCTGATAGACCACATCAGTCTGGGCCGGCTTGAACAGCCTCAGACCCCTATCCGTCACCTTTTCACCGGCAGGTGGATCGAAGGGGATACCACCACCCCCCAAAAAACGCCTAGCCCTTCCCTGGATATCCAGGGGGAGCGGTTTATTCAGAGGGTCTTGAACGAATCCTTCCGGCTGTAAGTCAGATCCCTTCAGAAAATGGGCCTTACTGATTGCGCTGCCACTCGAAAATGGAAGGGATCGTGGGAGTGGGTCGCTCACGTTCCACCCCCGGATCGGTCAAGATCCGGTTCCCCTGCCAACGGGCGGGTGGATGATCCCCGTCAAAGAGGATGCCGCTGCGGCTGACGATCGTGTTGTCAAGCAGGTGGATACCCGGTGCATTGCCTTCGATATAAAAGGCGGGTTCAGCCGGAGAGCGCATCTCGATGTGATTGCCCTTTACGATCAGATCAAACACACCGTGACGGAAGACCATTCCCGGACCGCCGTGTACATACAGCTGACTTCCATCCGCGTTGCGAAAGGTTCTGGATGCGCCTCCCTCCACTTTGAAGTGATTGTACAGCAACATCCAGGCTTCATTGGATCCTCCCAGAAACACCTCGCTGTCCGGCGAGACGAATTGATTGTTGTACATCACATTCCGGGGAAGAGGTTTATTTCCCGACATTTTGCCAATCTGAAGGTTGCACTCCTGCCTGCTAACCTGGATTCCGGAGAGGAATCTCTGCACCGCACTTACGATCACCCCCGTTTGTCACTGATTCCGAGATGCGCCCTGATTCTTATCGAGAAGCCCAGAATAGCTTGACCTTTACCCGTATTCCTACCCAGCTTTACTATATGCATTTACTCTGGTACATGTACTGGAATATTATGTCTTGGAGCAACATCACTCACTAAACATGTAAGTGCCAACAACATAGGCGAAGCGGCGCCATTTGAGTAACGGATCTTGAACTCCATGTGATTAATTCGCTTCTCGGGGTGGGGATTTGGAATCTCAAGTGCGTAGGCATAACGCAGACTTTCAGCAGGGTTGCCTTCATTGATCAGCATGACGGGTTTGACGTCGTCCTTTTCGAAGTGGGTCCAAGTCGGCCACCAGTCCTGGATGGTGGCCACGGCCTTCATTCCCTCCATTGTGGGTCCATCATCGAAGTCCTTGCCAAAGGGAAAAATGTCAACGCTGTGAGAACTGCCGTCAGCGTAGTGAAAAATGTAGTATGCGATCGGCAGGTGACCGATTGAGAAATTGCCCACGTGCAGGATGTAGAAACGTTCAACGTGTTCATCTGGCATTTGAACGTGGACCGCTTTCGGCCATGACCCACTTGGATGTGGTCGTTGTTTGCTGGACATCAGGGCAATTCCGGATGCGCCCCATTCAGGATGATCTGCAATGGCGAAGGGAACTCCGTGGAAGGTGTGAGTGCCGGCCGTGAGCTGTTCGAGCGGTGTGCGTGCCCAGTTGTTTGTTCCATCAAGTGGATGGTTTGCTTGCTGTGTGAGGTCGATGCTCATGAATCGCTCAGGCGTTACATCGACGACATGGGGAAATGGAACACGGTTCGTGCGTTCAGCACTTTCGATGAGGACAGAGGCTATGCGATGGTAACCGTACTCCTCATGCTCGGTCGTCGGCCACTCGGATCTGGTGGCGAGTGGGCTGCCCGGCGCAAGATCGAAGTTATCCTCGAGGATGTTAACGAAGAGTGGGTCTTCGAATTTGGCGTTCAGGTCCTGCCCGCTTAGCTGTTGCCATAAATCGAGTCCATATCGGGTGATTCCGGTTTGAAACGCGATTTCAGGATTTGGGCTGAAGTAGAGGTTTCCACTCGCCTGAAGCGTTTGGTAAAACGGTTCGTAGGGGTGCACATCCACCACGTATTGATCTTCGTGGAATGATACCGCGATATTGTTCGTCCATGTCCAGTTTGTCACATTCACAGGCCTGTACACCATTTGACCGCCTTTGCCGTCAGAGACAGGGGTGAGCTCGGTAGTGCTCAGGTCAATGTCCTGATCTTTTACGGGGCGGTCAATGCGTCGGATGGCGTGAATCTGCGAGTGTTCGTTATCAATCGATACATTGTTGTGCAGTACCCCGTTGGCTGTGTTTGCCAGATGGATGCCCTGAAAGTTTCGAAGGAAGATACTGTTCCGCAGGACCACCGGTCCGTGGAGCGCCTCGATGAAGATGCCCTGCTCTTTATTGTCCCTCATATCGAGCCCGTCCATGACCAGATTCTTCACGTTGTAGTCGATCCAGTGCCCGTTGGTGAAATTATCGTAGGCCTTGTGATTTTTGATCTTCACACCGCGGCAGCCAAAACCCCATTTTATACCTGCGTACGCCCAGCTCATCTTCAATTCCCCCCATTCCCCCCGCCAGTTATTGCGATGGGTTGTCAGGTTTTCGGCCACGATGTTATGCCCGCCGGACCATTGGATTCCGGAGCCTCCATTATCATTCGCGGTTAGGTTTCGGAGTGTCAGATTGTCCGTCCAGTGAATCTGAAGACCCGCACCGTTATTGAAATGGAATTCGCAATTTTCAATCAGGACATTATCACAGTTTTGAAGAGTTAAGGGCCCCACATTTGCAAGATAGGAAGGGAAATGTTCGAACTTCAGGTTTCGAAGAAGCAAGTTTTCTTTTTTCCTGAAATCCCACATCGGTCCATAACGCCAACTCCGCTCTGCAGTGCCAACCTCGATCTTGCATTCGCCAAGGCTCTTTCCTTCCGGCAGCATCACCGTCAATCTGCCGTCTTCGGGAACAAACGGATATCCATCATCCACATAGTACGTCCCAGGGACCAAAGCCTCCATCGAACCTACTTGAGTAAGTTTATCCTCATCCACGAAAACCATTTCTCTACGCCGGCCGAGTTGGCCCGGGCGTGCAATATTTGTAGAGTCGCCTGGTATCAAACTAATGATGTTTGAGAAACCGGTTTCCGAGCCATGAGGAAGAACTTCCGAGACGCGGTAAACGTAATTCACCTTCATCCAGGTCTCACTTTTGATCAGATCCGTGTCGAGATAGCCGGTGTCTCTTCCTTCGTAGAGCAGTTCGTACCCACTGGTTTTTTTAATGAATTCACCATCATAGCGGTTACGTTGATCATCGATAAGAGCTTTGCGGTAGAGACGGAAAACCGGGTTGTGAAAACCGCTCTTACTTTTCCATACGAGTCCGATGCTGACTTCATCGGAAATGGTGCCTCGGATACGCGGCGAGTGCTCCCCTTCGCGGTCTTTCAGATGTGTCGTATGGGCGTCATCCCATTCCCTGGTCCATTGTGCCTGTATGAGGTTTTGATTTTGGGAATGCGTTCGCCACCTCGCCGCAGAACTCCAGTCTTCGGATCCTTTCATCACGGCGGACCCATCCTCCGGACCTTCGATAAGGAGTAACCCTTTCGCGGCTTCATTTTCAACATGAAGAATACTGCGATAGATACCGGGGCCAAGCCGCACTCGGGCCGGAAGTCCCTGAATATTTACCTCCAGGGCTTTTTTGACGGCCTCAGGAAGAGGCAGGGCACCTTCAGGCTGCGATGGACGATCCTCTGCATAAGCAATGAACGTGGCAATGTCGTCAGGCACCTCAAGGGCAGCACCCGTGATTTCATCCTCCCACTCAGGGTACGCGTGCGCGGGTTGGACAGCGTTTGTCCAGTGCCCTTCCCTGACGCTCTCTCCATCAGGCCCTTCCTCCACTTTACCGTAAAAGGGATCTGTCTCAAGCGGTGTGGCGTCATTTTGCTCAGAGATGCTGTCAGGAACCTGGAAGTTACACGCGGTAACCGCCAAAAGGAATATGACAATCAGCGGACAAAGAGATCCCCTCATACATGTACCATCATCAGGTTGAATCTTATCGGCAAAACAAAAACGGCCCAGGACGGACCGTATTCAATCTACACGCAAAGGATTATTTGCGACGCATAAAAAGAAACCCCAGCAAACAACCGCCCACAAGGAAAAGAGAGGAAGGTTCCGGAATGGTCGTAACATCTGTGAGTTCCGTGCCTACGCGAATGGCATCATAGTAGGTGGTCCCTGAACCACGAATGCCAACCGAATCAAGAACATTCGTCGGGCTAGCATTACCAATGAACGCAATATCTTCATCGAGAATACTGATATCCCATTCATTCCCAACTATCGCCCCTGTGGTCACACCAGCAGCCCACTTCTCCGCAGCACTCGCACTCGTAAAAATGCTTGCGGCCAGTGAGTAGGTATCCGCATTACCTACGTTGTTAATGATGTAGGCACCAACAATGAAATATTCAGTATCAGCTGTCAGAGCAGTGCCAGTGCTCGTTGTTCCACCTTGCTGGCCTATAAATATATTCCCACTGCCATTTGCACCTATGTTAAAAAACTGACCGAAGAGACCTGCACCACGCAGTTCTAGCGCAGAAGTCTGGCCACCCTGAGAGTTGATTTCAAAATTGTAGCTTACATAGCCAACTTCATCTATCGAAAGAGTGGTTCCAAAGGTATTCGATAAATTATTCTGACCAGCGAATGCCCAAAAAGCAGATTCGCTGCTTCGCCCCAGAGGATTAATATCAGTGCCTGTAATACGTCCAGTAAAGGAATTACCTCCCGCACCCGTAGGGGAAGCCCACTGCGCACCTGGGTTGTCCACGTGACCACCATTGCCTGTATAGTCAAATTCCTCGTAGAACATAACTGCGGCCTGCAGAGAAAGCGAAAGGCCGACGGTGATCAGGATAGGTATCGTTTTCTTCATTTCAACTCCTTGGGTTGGTTTGGTTCTACCTGATGAAAAGATAACGGTAACCTTGGAGGGTCGTAAACTTCTTTGAATTACTATGCGTTGTAATCCCTTTTAAAACCCCTGCGAGTCTTGTAAGGTTTCCCTGAGATTTGCATGAAGGGCTCTACACAGAAACCGTCACGGCCGCGGGGTCGTCCCCCAACAGACGAAAAGATCTGCAAACAGGTCGTAAAACGATTTACATCCACAAAATCCGCAGTGCCCCTGAAACATCTTGCCGAAGAGTTCAACCTCTCCACCACCACCGTCAGGCAAATCCTTAAAAAAGCTGGCATACATGTATCGGGCGGTAGCAAACCCACATCCGTACATTCCGATACAGGCAGGATCGGGACAAGGAAGTATGTCTCTCTTTCCGACGTAGCTGTAGAAGCAGGAGTTTCTCTCTCTACAGCCTCACGTGCCCTGAAAGGGAGTCCCGTGGTTGCTGAATCAACTCGGAAGCAGGTAGCAGAGACTGCACGGAAATTGGGGTATCAACTGCACCCCCATGTCAGCACCACCATGGCAGCGGTACGAGCCGGACAGATTCGCAAGGTGGGCGAAGTCCTGGCTTATTTATATCTTGGCATCGATGGAAAAAGCGGTTTCCAGGTGGATGTCGCAACACCCTTTGGACCTGTTCGTAAATTCAAAGCTGCACAAGATGCCGCATTTCGGAAAGGATATACCCTGGAACCCTTTGATTTTGTTCTGGATAACAAAAAAGCGAAGCGATTGGAGAATGTGCTCTACTCCAGGGGAATCCGGGGACTGGTCCTGGACATACCGACCTTCTATCTGGATGAACTGGATTTTGATTTATCCAGGTTCCATGTGGTCACGTTCAGGGAACAGTGGCGCTCGAAGATTCATCTTTGCGGTCATAACGAATTTCTGAATATGATGTTGGCATTTACCCATCTCTGGCAGCTGGGATACCGACGCATTGGCTACATTGGAAATGACAGTTTATCCACGTTAACAAACTTCCGGACAGATGCGGGTTTTCTCCAATGCCAACACCATCTGGTTCCCCTGAAGCTGCGAATCCCCATCCTGTATTCAGATACGTTGTCGCAGCACCTGATGAAATTTCTTACGTCTGAGGGCATGACGTCTGGTTATGAAGAAGTCGTCAACCGGGTGGAAGAAACGGCATGGCTCATGGAACAACAGTGGGGGGAACTCAAACAGAAAATGGATCAAGGGGCCGATCCTCTGTCCTCCTGCTTTGATGCACTCATTCAAAAATGGACCCAGCAGTTTCAACCTGAAGCGGTGATCTGCCATCACCAGGATGGGATTCACTGGATGAACAATTGCGGATTAACGGTTCCGGATCAGATCGGGGTCGTACATTTGAATATAAATGAAGATGTTGCTGACTGGTCAGGAATAAAGAAGGCAGAGCGGGAAATCGCAGTGACTGCAGTTGATGTGCTCGTACGCCAGATACAGATCAATGATCCGCCGACTCCAAATTATCCCATTTTCCAGTTATCAACCGGGAAATGGATCGATGGGAAAACCACACGACACATAAACGCTCCACTCACTCCCTACACTGAGGCTGCGAAATACTGGATTGATAAGATGCAGATCCGGAGGAAAGAATCCTCAGAGTGAATGAGAATGAGGTAAAAGCATCTCGTCGAGTCATTTCATCAGGGCAACGTGATCCACATCTTCCGTATCCTGCGCATAAGGTCCTTTGCTATTCACCTGTACAATCCGTTTATTGCAACAAAGCAGTTCGCGGATAGTGAGGAGCCTATCCCGGAAATCTTGCTCTCAACGTGCTCGTTGCCACTCGAAAATCGATGGCACAGCGGGGCTGGGCCTCTCCAGCGGGACACCGGGTTCGGTCAAGATCCGGTTCCCCTGCCAACGGGCGGGTGGATGATCCCCGTCAAAGAGGATACCGCTGCGGCTGACGATCGTGTTGTCAAGCAGGTGGATACCCGGTGCATTGCCTTCGATATAAAAGGCGGGTTCAGCCGGAGAGCGCATCTCGATGTGATTGCCCTTTACGATCAGATCAAACACACCGTGACGGAAGACCATTCCCGGACCGCC
>DIYN01000050.1:0-12729 GCA_002429065.1 Verrucomicrobia bacterium UBA6053
TCTCGTTTCTCCGGGTAGGAGTGGAGCCGTAGGACCAACGGTCTCCGTCGGTCAACAGCCCGAGTTGCCCAGCCGGGGACGTCTGGGCCTACTGAAAACGCGCACGCCACTCCAGCGGGGTCGAATCAACGGCCTTCCGGAAGTGCCGGTTAAAGGCGGACTGACTGCTGTAGCCGCACTGAAGAGCGATTTCGACTAAGGGAATACTCGTGGTGGCGAGAAGGCGTTTTGCGGTTTCGATTCGGGCATAGAGCATTTCCTCCGTGGGGGTGCGGCCCACCTCCTGGGTAAAATGGCGGTGAAGAGTCCTGGGGGTGACATGAACCAATTTCGCCAAGTCCTCTCTGGAAGGTGACTCATCCAGATGGCTCCAGATATACTTCACCACCGTTTCGCACATGGGATCCTGCATAATGCGGTGGTCTGTTGAACCACGGACATTCAGGTCGAAGGGAGGGATAAGCGTTCTTTCGGGTATGACCTCTCCCTGCATCAATCCCGCCAACGCTTTTGCTGCCTCCCTTCCTTCTTTGCGCTGATCGGGAACGATTGCGGAAATTCCGGGCCGGGTGTTGTTAAAAATCAGGGGTTCATCTGAAGGGCTGATGAGTGCCAGTTCTTCCGGGATCCTGAACCCCTCTTTCCGGCAAACCGAATGCAGACGCTTGGAATAATCCACATTGGCCGCCATCACCCCCAGCGGTTTTGGCAGGTCTCTGAGAAAGTCGGCGAGGTCCCGGTGCTGATCCTCCAGTGTCCATGCTCCTTTCTTTCTCGTTCTGCGGCCTATACGAAACACCTCAACAAAGCACCCGGCCTTTTCCCCCTCCTCCCGAAATCCCTGCAGTCGGAGCAGGGGAGGGAGAAGATGTTCATTCCGATGATGGAAGACGGCCAGATGGCGATAGCCCCGTTCCAACAGGTGCCGGGCGCACATCCTGCCGGAGAGGATGAAATCCTCCTGGACACAGGGGGTTAGATTTGGACCTAAATAGACCGTCGGGATCCCCTGCAAGGCATTCAGATCCCCCTCAATAGGCCGATCAGTAATGATGCCGTCCAGATGCGGTGTTTCTTCGATAAGATACGGATTCTGATGGGTTCCGAACTCAAAGACCCAATCCTGATGCTCGGCCCATTCTGAAATTCCCAGGAAGACTTCCCGCAGCCAGCTCTGTTCGGGTTTGAAGAGAATCCCTATGCTTTTCATGTTGGTTCTATCCGGTTCAAGGGAGGGGCCTCCACGTCCTGTATCCAATATCCGTTGGGAGTCGTTTAGGGTAGAAGCGTCCTGATATGTAAATTAATTGTCATCATGTTACAAGAAATGAGTGGGTCATTCCGCTATAGTCCTGATTTCAAATGTACCCTTCTATGAAATCAATGAACTTGCCCTCTCGTTTCATCACGGCACTTGTTTGCACCCTCCTGGGAAGCATCGGTCATGCGCAGATCAATCTCGATTTTGGAGATGTGGCCGCATCCAGCAACACTCAGCAGACGGAGTTGAACACGTCCGGCACCATCAGTTTTACCACTGCAATCGCCAACGACGGTCCGGGGGATGTCGGGGGTACCGATATCTTTGCCCGGATTGTGACACTCACCAGCTACAATGAATCTCTGGACGCAGGCCATGCCAACAGCGGTGGTGTCGGAGACAACATGCGGCTGAACCAACGTCAAAGCACCCAGACAAGGTACCGCTTCTCCCTGTATGAAGATGCGTCGTTTACCACGCTGTATGATCCAGGGGTTTCCTACAGTTATCAGCTCGTATTCTTCGATATTGATGGGAACGACAATTCAGGAAATACCACAATTGACGAAGTGATTTTCTACAGTCAGGCGGAGTTGACCTATCGACAGAATACGTTGTTGACCATTGACACATCCAGTTCGGAGTATGCCGCGAAAGTGACGGGTCCCACCACACCGGTCAGCGGCGGGGTGGAGGTCACAAGTTTGAATGATGCTCAGGAGAGGATCGCGGCGATCTTTACCGTAGACTCCCTCAACCAGGTGGAATTTGCCTATAATGTCACAGGGAATGCAACGGCAAGTTCCACCAACGATCTGGCCAATGGATTTTTCACCGACCGGAACATGTTTCTGGATGGAGGATCGCTGATGTTGGATGACGGGACGACCACGACGGTGCCTGTGGTTCCAGAAAGCTCTACTCTGTTCCTGAGCGGAATGTTGATCGGGGCTTTTGTTCTGGTTCGCCGGTGGACCTCCTGCGAGAGGACTCACGGAATGTGATCCTATCAAACTCGACCGATTTTTTTCAGTGATGATGTCCTGATATGTAAATTGATTGTCACAATTACGAAAGAACGGTGCCCTGATTTTCGGTATAAGATGTTCGATCTTTTAATGACGTAATGGAGAGATGATGACCCAAGTACCCCCGAAAGCCCCTGTCACTTTGGCACTCATAGGATTGCTGATCCACCCTGCACTTGCCGGACTTTTTGTCACCCCGCTTGACAATGCCAGTTTCGAAACCGGAACCAACCCCTTTGGAGGGGCGGGAAACTTTGCCGAAGTCTCCAGTTGGTTTGAGGAGAATGATGCGGGAGGGACGGGCACGGCGGACACCCGGGAAGTCGCACAGGACAAGCTGGCCAATACGGGCAACATTCCCCAGGATGCCGTGGGGCAGTACTGGTTGAATCTAGCCTTTTCCGACAGCCATCCAACTCCGGCTGTGTATCAGCAGATCGGAACCTGGGAGGCGAACCTCGACCTGCAGATCACCGCCCTGCTCGGGGACCGTTCGAATCAGGATTTCAGTGGGGTCGCCTTCGAAATCTGGCGTGGCGGCACCATCGGCAGCGCTGCAGACGGGACCACCCTGGCCTCGATTGGTGCGACTATGGTGGCGACTACCGGAACCCTCGACCCGATCGTGGAAGGTGGATCTCCGGTGACTGCGAGCATTGATGAAACCGTGAACACCGGCGTGGTCGGAACCGGCGGGGAAGCATTATGGCTCAGGATTTCCACGCCTACAGCCGTGAATGGAAACCAGAATCTGGTGGATGATGTCAACATCACCGTCATCCCTGAGCCATCCACCCTTGCACTGATGGCGTTGACCGGGATCGCAGCCGTGCTTGCAAGGCGCCGACGTTCATAACTCTGATGCAGAGTACCTTCAAAAGGGTGGCTCTGAGGAGCCGCCCTTTTTTGTTTCCCATGACCATGAGGCGGTTTCCCAATGGAAACAGGAAGTGTGGCCTTTCCGCTCTCCTGATGCTTGGTGCGGTCCTCTTCCCGGTGTGGGGATCCGCTGAGCCGAAGCCAAACATCATTCTGATCCTGGTCGACGACATGGGATGGAATGATCTCGGTGCGTATACCTATCCCAATAAGGCCTCTCCCGGTCCGCCCCCGGCGACGGGCAGCGGTGGAGCCGGGACGACCGATGTTCCCCCTCCGAATCCCGCTTACGATGCGGAGGCTCCCTCAACGTCGATCACGCCGCGCATTGACAGTCTCGGGGACGACGGGGTGCGGATGACCCGGTTTTACTCCACCCATCCGGTCTGTACGCCGACGAGGGCATCTTTGATGACAGGCGGGTATGCCACGCGGGTGAGACTGGAACGTGTGGTGGGACCTTACCAGAATGCGACCCAGGCGGAGAAAGGGCTGAATTCCACAGAGGTCACCCTGCCGGAACTGCTGCGGTCCGCCGGATACCAGACGGGGATGTCGGGCAAGTGGCACCTGGGCCACGAACCGGATTTCAATCCTCTCCGACATGGGTTTGAGTCCTATTTCGGAATCCTGTATTCCAATGATATGTGGGGCCCCAATCTCAGGGAGAACTGGGTCCAGCCGTTGCATCTCATGCGGGGAGAACTTGCGCTGAATTCGTACACGACCGATACCGGCAAAACCGTTCAGGGGGAGATTGACACAGATGCGGAACAGTCCTTTTTGCTGGAGGCTCTGACGGATGAGGCGGTGGATTTTATCGATGCCTCGGTAAGCGAGGGGCGTCCGTTTTTTCTCTATTACGCTCCGCATGCCCCTCATGTGCCCATTCATCCCCATCCGGATTTTTTGTCCACCGCCGGTCAAACGGATGCCATCGCACGGTATTACGATCTCATTCGTGAAATCGATGCGCGGGTGGGTGAGATTCTGGATCGACTGGATCATCATGGCATTGCCAACGATACCCTGATTGTTTTTACCTCCGACAACGGTCCCTCCCAACATTCGGGACGGGTACAGGCGGGGGAAGTTCCGGGTGGCGGAGGCTCCGCGTATCCCTTCCGTGGCAGTAAACGGGAAACACAGGAGGGAGGCCACCGGGTCCCTTTACTGGCCCGTCAGTCCGGGACGCTGCCTGCTGGGACGGTCCTGCATCAAACTGCCGCTACATTTGACCTCTACACCACCCTGGCGAAGATGGCGGGGGCAGACCTCCCGGTCGGTCGGAGTCTGGATGGAACTGATTTGGGTCCTCTCCTGCAGGGAACAACGACAGACGAACCCCATGCGGCATTCTATTTTTATGCCAGCGGGCAAAGCACCGCCGAAGCGGTGGCCGACCTCACGGGAACGGACAAGTGGAAATACACGGAGCGTTCCGGTTCCTCAGGAGAACTGTTCCGGCTGGGGGAGGCGTTCACAGGGGATTTTCAGGAGAGCACGGATGTCAGTGGGACTCATGCCGCCATCAAAACCAGCCTGAATGCACAGCTTGCCACCTGGAACCGTTCCATGACCCGGAGGGAAGCCGGCTGGGTCAGACCGGTGCGGATTGAGGTGGAGCAGGACCGCGTGGTGGTGGACGAGGACGGGAACGCCAGTACCCGAATCCGTCTTTCCGGACCCGCGACAAAAACCATTCATGTCGAACGGTTTTCCGGGGACACCAGCCTCGATGTCTCTCAGGGGGCGACCCTGAATTTTACCACCGGAGACTGGGATATCTGGCAGACGGTGACCTTTTCGTTTTCTCCTGATCTCGACACGGAGGACGGGGCGGCGGTGTTCCGAGCTTACGGGAACAGCATGACTTCCAGTTCGGACATCCATGTGCGTGAGATCTTTGTCTTCGAAAACGATACGATGCAGGCGGTCACGCAGCTTCCACCACCCGACAATCCGTTACAGCTCAGGTACACCTTGAACGAAAGCGCAGGGACGGCGATCACGGATGGCTCTTCCCAGAACAACAATGGAACACTCACCGGCTCCACCGCCACCTCCTGGGGGGCCGGAAAACTGGGTGGTTCTCTCCACTTTGATGGAAGTGCGATTGCGTATGTGGAGTTCGCCTCTGCCTTGGTGGCGACAAATGCCACCGGGTTGAGCGCATCTGCATGGGTTAAGCTGTCCGAATACGGGTCGGGTGAGAACCGTTGGATTCTGCAGCAACTGAATGGGGGAGGGACGGGTCGGACCTGGCTGGCGGTAATGCCGGACGGGCAACTGGCGACCTATGTCGGCGGAACAGAAACGCGAGGTGGCAGTATATCATTGAACCAATGGCATCACGTCGCGGTGACCGCCGGGTCCGGCACGGTACACCTTTATCTCGACGGAGTACAGGTGGCATCCAATAGCGTCAGTGTGGAGGACAACACGGCTGGATTCCGCATCGGCAATCACAAGACGCTTGACCTCGCGAAACAATGGAAGGGAGGGATCGACGATCTGCGTGTGTTTTCGGGGGTTCTGGAAAAAAAGGAAATCGAATGGCTGGCTGCCCATAGTGGGTTTGATCTGAATATCGGGCTGTCCCTCGAAGTGGTTGGAGGCAAACTTCATCTCTCGATTACCTATCGGCAGCTTAGTGGCGGGAGCGGGAACGTGGGAGCCGATTATGAAATGGACGGCACGACCTGGACCGTGGAAACCAATACAGACCTCGGATCGATATGGAACAGTGGAACCGGTTTCACTCTCCAGGTGGGGAGTGCCACCCCGGTGGATGAGGTGAACGAAGAAGTGAAAGTGCGCTTGAAAACCCCGGTCTCGGAAGCCGACACCCAGTTTTTACGGATGAAGGTGGAGGAAAAACCCTAAACCCAATCATCCCGCATTCGCCAAGACTACGGCGCGACGTGCCCAATTGGGCAACGTCCTTGGTTGACCAACGGGGACCGTTGGTCCTACGTTTTCCCCATGAAACCCAATGTCCTCATTCTTCTCGCCGATCAGCACCGTCATTCCGCGATGGGGTATGCAGGAAACCCTGAGGTCGAAACCCCTACCTTTGACCGTATGGCCCGGGAAGGGGTTTCTGTTACAACCTGCGTGTCAACTCACCCTCTTTGCGCCCCGTACCGGGGTTGTCTGCAAACCGGACAGCCTGCAGAGGTGAATGGCGTTAAGTGGAATGATGACAATATCCGCCGGGATTTGCCCACGCTTCCGGGAATGTTCCGTGAACAGGGATACCAAACGGCGTACTTCGGGAAATGTCATTGGCATGAAGGGCATGAGGGATCCCGCTTCACCCCGCCGGAGTGGCGATTGGGTTGGGAGTATTGGAAAGGCTGGCAGAATGGACATGAGGACTATGACCTGCCGGAGTTCACGGAGGAGGGGGTGCGGCTGCATCCCCATAGAGGACGCTATGCACCGGAGGTTCAGACCGAACAGTTTCTCGACTGGCATCAGGAGAAAAAGGAGGGGCCGTGGATTGCCCAGATAAACTGGGGGCCGCCTCATAATGCCAATGTTTCAGAGGAGGAACTGGAAGAACTCCGGGAAACAGCAATACGGATCAATGAAGAGTTAGGTTTAGGGTTAAAGGCACACCATTTCCAGGATCCCTGGTGGTTCGTGCAAAGTTTTCCACTGCATCTGGTCACCGATGTGGTGCCCCAACGATACCTGGACCGATTTGATCCGGATTCACTCACCGTTCCGGAGAACGTGCATCCTGATAACCATAAACTGATCCAGTATCAGTTGAGGGAATACTATGCGCAGATCGCGTCTCTGGATGATCTAACCTTACAGATCCTTCAGGAACTGGAAGCGAGGGGAGAACTGGAGAATACGATGGTCATCTACACCTCGGATCATGGAGACTGGATCGGATCCCATCGAGATCCCGATCAGAACTGCCGGGGCAAAGGGGGAGCGGAGCCGGAAAGTGTCCGTGTGCCGTTCCTGGCTACAGGGCCGGGACTTCATGGAAGAGGGGCCTCTCTGGACATGCCGTTGGCGACGGTGGATTTGCTCCCCACCTTTTGCGGGCTTGCAGGATTTGAGGCCGGGGAAGGCTTCCCTGGCGAAGATCTCTCCCGGATTCTGACCGGGCGTGAACCCGTCCGGTCGCGAGCGGTGGAAATGAGTCTCGCAGATCATTGGCGTGGCACCTTCGATGGAGAACGGATCGTGGTGAGCTGAACAGGGGGAGGGGCTTCTTTCCCTGCGTCCTCTCAGGCCGGGGTCGGTTCCGTCCTCCATCCTGCAGAGGTCAGATGGCAATGCTCATGTGATTCCGATGCACCTCCGTTACGGTGTGGCGGCTTCCTGCATTCCCGAAGGAAGGTGAATTCCTTCCAGCACCATAAAGTTATCATACAGTGCATGAACGGTAGTCGGATTCCCTTCTGCATCTACCGGAGTCCATTTCGGCTGATTCCCTCCATGAAAGGTGGAAAACAGGAAGGCTTGAATCATCGTGTTTTCGCCACCCTTGCCCCGAAAGGTCACCTTTTCGGTCTGGACCACGTTCTCTCCGTCGACAAAGACGGTAGCGGAGCCGTTTGCCAGACCCGGATCATTTAATGTGACCTGCATGACAACCTGATGCCACTGTCCGGTTTTGAACACCGAGGAGGGGGTTTTGTCTCCGACACCCCACTTCTTTGTCAGATCCTGGTCATAGAGATAGGTGGAAATTTTCCCCTCTTCCTTGAACATCATGCGGGCACTCCAGCCGTGGGGAACCCGCGTGTTTCCACCGGTAATGGGCTTGGCAGGCCCCAGACCGTGAAGTTTCCCGCCTTGGGTCCACTGGAAGTCGTTTTCGAATTTTACATCGAATGCGAGAGTGGCACGTGTGACCTTTTTTTTCAGCGGATACCGGAACACCACCCGTTTGCTGCCCCGTTCATATCCTTCATACGCGACCCGGATTGCATCTGAACCCTCTTTGCCTTCTCCCTTTGCAAGTTCGATCCGGGGAGAGCGAAGAGCCCGCTTCCGGAAGCCGCTCCCTTCCTGATCAAAGGATTCCCGGAGTATGGGTTTCAGGTTTGCGGCCTCTTGAGCAAACACAGTGGAGATCATAAGAACGATTCCGGTTTGAAGCAAAGAATTGAAGGTCATGGCACTTACGTATCAGATGGTGGTGGGGCTGGAAATTCCAAACCTCTGCAGTTTAAAGGGCAACCGAATTGCCCCAGGAGAATGCGATATGCTAAGGCATTTCCATGAACTCCTATCATACATTTGTCCGTGAGTTTGCGGATTCGCTGAACCATGCGAAACGTGCGGAACCTGAATCCATGAAGACGCGGCACCTTCCGGACTCCTCGTCGGAGTCTCCCCGAGTGCTGCTTTTTTCCCCCCACCCGGATGATGAATGCATTGTTGGACTGCTGCCTCTGCGGATGGCGGCGGAGTGTGGTTGTCATATTGTGAACGTTCCGGTGACCCATGGAAGTGATTCTCTTCGGCAGGCCCCCCGTCATGCGGAATTGATGGAGGCCTGCGGGTATCTGGAATGGGAGGTTGCACCGGGACCCGTTGCGGTCGGGGATGCACCGTATCCACCGTTTGAGCCGGAGGATGTCGGAGTGGTGCTGAAGCAGCTTCAGCCCGAGGTGGTGTTTTTTCCGCATAACCGCGACTGGAATTCCCGGCACCTCTGGACGCATACCCTGCTGATGGACGCGTTGCGGAGTCGGGGGGCTGAGGGGGCCTGTACCGTGGTGGAAACAGAGTTCTGGGGTGCGATGGATGATCCGAATCTCATGGTGGAAGCCACCCCGGATCATCTGGGGGATCTCGTGACGGCCCTTTCGTTTCATGCGGGTGAAGTCGCACGAAATCCCTACCACCGTTCCCTTCCTTCCTGGATGGTGGACAACGTCCGGCGTGGAGCGGAACGGATCGCAGGGCAGGGGAATGCCAGTCCTGACTTTATGTTCGCGACTTTGTATCGTGTCAGCAAATGGGACGGACACACTCTCACGCCGCTTCCTCCCGGCACTCTGCCGGCCTCGCAATCGCCTGTTGACCTGTTTTTGTCCTGAGTTCTTCCATGGAAGTCATTCTGAAATCTGATCCAGAGAGTCTCTGCCGCCTCGCGGCGGATATGATCACCGACCTCATGCAGAGAAAACCGGATGCGGTCCTGGGTCTTGCCACCGGGAGTACGCCGTTGAAACTGTATGCGGAACTGATCCGTCGGCACCGGGAAGAGGGACTGGATTTCTCCCGGGTCCGAACGTTTAATCTGGATGAGTATGTCGGGTTGGGACCGGATCATCCCCAATCGTACGCCTCTTACATGCGGAATCACTTTTTCAGCTCGGTGAATGTCCACCCTGATTCCACGCACATTCCCAATGGATTCACCGAGGATATTCCCGCAGAATGTGCCGCTTACGAACAGGCCATTCAGGATGCGGGCGGGATTGATCTCCAGATTCTCGGAATCGGGACAGACGGTCATATCGGCTTTAATGAACCCACGTCCTCTTTGACCTCCCGTACCCGCATCAAAACCCTGACCGCGAGAACGCTGGCCGATAATGCACGGTTTTTTGAACAGGAAGCCGATCAGCCTCACCATGTGATCACCATGGGCATTGGGACCATTCTGGAAAGTCGGCAGGCTGTGCTGCTTGCGTTTGGTGATTCAAAAGCGGACGCCATTGCTCAGGCCGTGGAAGGGCCCTTAACCGCATCGGTTCCTGCCTCGGCGCTGCAGCTTCATCCGAAAGCGCATGTGTTTGTCGATGAAGCGGCAGGTTCACAGCTGGAGCGACAGGACTACTACCGTTGGGTTTATGACCAAAAGCCGCGGTAGAGCAGCAAAGAGCATGGCCGGAGCCCGTTAGGTCCCGCTGGAAGCTGGCGTGGCGTAAACGCCGACACCCTCACGTGATGATGCCCGGATCAGGATGAAGACGTGTGGTTATCTGCCATCACATCCTTCCGGTACTGCCGGGGAGACAGATTCATTTCTCTCTGAAAGGCACGGCTGAAATTGCCTGGCGACTCATATCCGGAGCGGTAGGCGATTTCAGTGATGGACAGTTGGGGGTCATGCAGCCATTCCGCAGCCCGCACGATGCGCAGGTGCATGAGATAGCGTCCCAAACTGAGCCCGGTGGTGTCCCGGAACCGCTGCCGGAGATGACTTTCGGACCCGCCCATGTATTTGGCCAGAGCCGCGATGGTGGTGGAGACCTGAGACTGCATCGCCCAGTTCCGGATTCGGGAAACCCAGGCATCCTGAGGATCTGGAGGACCTTGTTGCGATCGGGAGAGGCGTTCGTGAAACAGACAGAGGGTCAGGGCGGCCTCCGCAGCCCGGCCCTTCAGAACACAGGTAATGACCTCATCAAATAAAGCCGCTTCCTGAGGGTCCGGACGCAGGATTTTTTCTCCGAGTCGCTCCGCCCACTCAAGCTGCTGGCATTCGAAGGTGAGGAAACACCAGTCCAGGACGTCCTCCGGGAGTGCCTGATGGTAGTGGGGGATTCTGCCGGGAATCAGCAGCATCTCTTTAGCCTCGAGAATCAGGGTTCTGCCCCGGATCACATTGATCGCGTTTCCGGAACGGGCCAGGATCCACACCCAGCGGGGGTGCTGATGTTCCTCAGGGCGGTTGCCGGTGAGTTCATGGCCGGACCGGCGGGTAAAGCCCAGAAGATTGTCCACGGGGCAAGGGTACGGGGTACGAAGTCCCTGAAAATAATCCTCCGGCGGAGGAAGGTGACACCAAGGGTCTGGAGAGATGGAATCCGTCTTCATCGAAAATGATAAGTTTATTCGTCAATATGGAAAAGAAAATCAAAATTGTTTTGATAGGGTCCCCCATATGAACCGTCTCTCTCCAATTCGTCTTGCCGCCATCGGGTGTGGTGGCCGCAGCCGCGCGTATCTGGGCTTGGCAGCCCAGGCACCGGAACAGTTTCAGGTGGTGGCCGGCGCAGATCCAAATGCCCATCGGGTGGAACAGATCCGTCAGTTGTCCGACAATCCGGATTTCCGATCGTTCCAGGATGATACCGCATTGCTTGCAGAGCCCAAATTGGCGGATGTGATGGTGATTGGAACTCAGGATGCGTATCACGTCACGCCCTGCCTTGCGGCGTTGAAGAAAGGGTATGATGTCCTCTTGGAAAAACCGATTGCGCCGAGTCCGGAGGAGGTGCGGTTTCTGCAGCGGGAAGCCATAGGTCTGGGAAGGCGGGTCATGGTGTGTCACGTTCTCCGATACACCCCGTTTTACGAAAAGGTGAAGGAGTTGGTGGTTTCCGGACGTATTGGAGAACTGGTGTCTGTGCATATGACCGAGGGGGTCCAGCCCTGGCATTATGCTCATTCCTATGTGCGGGGACATTGGTCGGTCAGGGAAACCTCATCTCCGATGATCCTGGCAAAATGTTGTCATGATCTGGATCTCCTCTCCTGGTTTGTGGACCGTCCCTGTCTGCGGGTATCCAGTTTTGGAGGCCGAAGGTTCTTTGTGCCAGAGCGCAGACCCGAAGGGGCTCCGGACCGATGCACCAAAGGATGTCCTGTCGGGGATCAGTGTCCCTACAACGCCCTGAGGTATCTCAACCAACATCGACACTGGCTTCAGCAGGTCATGGATGGAGCTCAGGAGGCGGATGAACCGGACATTCGCAGATGGCTTGAAACCAGTCCTTGGGGACGCTGTGTGTATGCCTGCGATAACAATGTGGTGGACCGTCAGGTCCTGTCATTGGAATTTGAGGCCGGCATCAACGCCACCTTCACCATGACCGCTTTTGACAAAGGACGGAACCTTGAACTTTTCGGCACCGAAGGGGTGATCCGTGGCGGCGATGTTTTCCGGAGTCAGATGGGATGCGATCTGATTGTGGAGCCGCATCATGGAGGACCGTCAGAGCAGGTCGTCGTGGAGGAGCCCGGGGGCGGGTATGATGGACATATGGGAGGAGATGGTGGGCTCGTGAACCAGTTGTACCATGAAATGCGGGAGGTCTCTCCCGAGGACATGAAATCATCCCTGGATCGTTCGGTTGAAAGTCACACCATGGCCTTTGCCGCCGACCGGGCTCGGCTCGAGGGAAGAGTTGTGGATCTCAGCGAGTTTCAGGTGTAGGCGTTCACTTGCTCTAAACCTTTTGTCTTTGTCCTCAATCATTCCAGTTGGATGAGACAAAGACAAAGAATAAGACAAAGACAAAGGCTTCTATAGAAACAAAGACAAAGGTCTTGGGAGGGGGAGAGACAAAGGTTTCAATGGTTTAAATAGCTGGCTTGAGGTTCGTGCACCCGATCCTGAGACACACTTCTTACGAGACCAATTAGCATGGACACTATTTCATACAGGATCTCTTTCCCCTCATCAGCAACGGAGATTTGACGTTTGGCTTCAAGGACATCCAAACACGCTGCGCACTCGAGCGCAGATCCGCGGGCTATATCAAAAAATCTGCACCGATCAGCAGGGGTGAATTTACCATTTCCTTCTGCGATGTTCAAAGGAATCGATGTTGAGGCTCTTTCGAGTTG
>DIYN01000050.1:12793-12996 GCA_002429065.1 Verrucomicrobia bacterium UBA6053
GATGTTGAGGCTCTTTCGAGTTGGTTATGAGCGGAAAGCGTTTTGGGAATGTCTTCAAGGAGTGATGAGGACCAAGATACAAATCGAATGGACGCCTGATATACCTCTAATTTTTCGTGACCGAATGAATGATTCATTTGTATAGATTCATTCTTTTGTCTCCCATCTTCAAGATCAATCCTGTCTTTGTCTTTGTCTTTGTC
>DIYN01000050.1:13072-369477 GCA_002429065.1 Verrucomicrobia bacterium UBA6053
CTTTGTCTTTGTCTTTGTCTTTGCCTGAATCCTCCGCCCTCATGTAGAAAATGACTCGCGGGGAGAGGTCGGGACAACGACAACGATCAGGACAAGGACAAAGAGGGGGGGCGGATGGGGCTGGAGAGAAAAGAGAGTGTCAGAGCAAAGTCTGGCAATAGGCCTTGAGCCTTGCCCAAAATCCTTCCGGTAATTGCATCTCCTCGTAGCCCCCGGCCAGCATGCCTGCCGGGCAGGTTTCCGGGAGGTTTCCACAGAGAGTTTGGCAAAGAACGGCTGCCGTAATAAGGCTGCCAGGTGCCTTAGGATGTTTGCCGTCTTCACGGTAGAGGAGGTCAGCAGGTGTATGGTTCAGCATTTGTGCCCAAATCTCCCCGGCGGGAGCGATGGTTGCCTGCTGTGAGGTGTTCGCCGTTTTGAGTGTCTGGCGGAAGGTATCGATCATGGGCGGCTCATTCAGGATGTCCCAGGTTTGATAGAACAACACCTTGGCCCCTGTCGCGGACGCTTTTTCAGACCAATAGATGAAGTCCTCCGCACTGGCTTCCGGCTCTTTCGCGGGACGCCGGCTCTGATCCTGAAACACCACCACATCAAAGACTGGAGTGGTGTCCAGTACCTGCCCGGCGTAGTTTGTCTTCCGGTGCCATGCCAGTGTTGCACCACCCCGGGTGATGCTGGAACAGACCCAGTTGTCGCCGGTCGCCGCCTGTAACAGCTTCTCAAGCATGTGCGGCATGTGATTAAAATGAGTGAGGCTGTTGCCGACCAGCAGACACCGCTTTTCGTTTCCGAGTCCGGATAACCGAAGCTGAATCCGCACTGCAGCACCATGATCAGAGGAGGGAACAATGTCAGGGAGTTCAATCATAAGCGTTTCGTATCAGAAAAGGGAGCCGGTGAAGATGATAGGAGGGAACTCTGTGGGCATTTGGAATGGGGAGCAGGGACGATTACATCGTTGACGTCCGGGTGTTGATTGGGCCGATACCGAAATCAAGAAGCAAAAGAGAGGATAGGCCTCTGGCCAGTGCACGTCTTGGCGCTGACGCTCTCCGGCTGGATGCTTAAGCGTCATGTTGCGTGCATCGATTTTTTTCGAAACTCACTCGGGGATAAACCGGTCTGTTCCCGAAACCGGGCGGAAAAATGTTGGAGGGAGGAGAATCCGCTCTCCAGCGCAATTTCAGTCACGGTAAGGTCAGAGGAGATGAGGAGCTCTTTCGCCCGGTCAATGCGGCAGGACTGGAGGTACCGCATGGGGGACCGTCCAAAGCTTTGCGAGAAAGCGGAGGAAAGGTACTGTGGAGAAAGTCCCACCATACGTCCGAGTTCTTCGAGTCGCCAGGGATGATCCGGATTCGACTTCAGCAATTGCTGCGCCTGAAGCAGAGACGGGTGTGTGCCCGGCTCAATTTCCGGGTGAGGACCGATGGGTGCCCCCGAAAGAAAACGGTCGGTTTGCAGCGCGAGTACCCCCAGAAGATGATGCAGGATCCAGGACTGCCTGCTGCCCGGATGCAATCCGGCTTCTGAAACCAGCAGTCGGAAAACGGATTCCAGAGGGCGGGCCTGATCCAGAAGTTGAAAGGCATGTAATTCGCGGAGAGCGGAGCCCTCCCCACACCAGCTTCTCACATCCAGTTCTGCATAATAAAAATGCTGGGAGCCTTTTGAATAGGTCAGCGAATGATGCCGGACTCCGGGTGAGACCACATAGCCCTGACCTGGATTCAGGTTGTAAATCATTGACTCACTCTGCCAGATGCTTTCCCCCTTTAACTGAAGGTAGACTTCCCAGTAGTCATGAGCATGTGTCTGTACCTCCCACCCCGCCGGGGTCCAGTGCTCTCCGAACTGGATCAGTTCTGGAACTTCCTCATGTGGGCCAATGACACGGATCCCGGAGAGCACGCCTTCTGGCCGAATGAATTTCACAAAAATAGGATCATCATAAAAATATGTAAATCAATCCTAAATTCATGAACGCGGGCATTTCAGTTTTCTGGCAGGGTATTTCCCATGACAACTCCCACCCCCCTCAACATCGCGTTCATCGGTGCCGGCGGCATCAACTACAATGCTCACTGTGCAGCAGTGGAGACCTTTCCGGAAGGGTACAGGGTCCTCGGTGTCTGCGATCCGAACCTGGAGAATGCGCAGAAACTGGCGGATCGGATGGGGGCGCAGACCCAGGTGTTCGACAGCATGGAGGCATTGTACGAAAGAATCGGGGATCAACTTGAAGCCGTCATCATCGGTACTCCTCATTTCCTTCACCAGCCGGGTGCGGCGTATTTTCTCGAACGGGGCATTCCGATCCTGCTGGAGAAACCTGCGACCTGCAGCACAGATGAAATGGATTCCCTGCTGGCTCTGGAAAAAGAGGGGGCCTTTATTCAGGTGGCGCAAATGCAGCGGTTTGATCCTGAAGCGATGTGGCTCAAGGACTTTATTCAGGATGACGAGAAATTCGGAATGCCGCTCACCTTTGATATGAACATCTGGCAGAACATTGAAGGGTATATCCAGGGCAATCAGAACCACTGGATTCTCGACGGAAAGAAAGCCGGGGGAGGGATCTGCATCAGTGTGGCCTGTCATCCGCTTGACCTGCTGCGGTATGTGACCGGTCAGGACTTTACCGAGGTGACGGCCATCGGCCGGTTTGACCCGCCGTTTACCAATGGAGCGGAATCCTCCTGTTCTGCGCTCTTCAAAATGAGCGGGGGTCTGACTGGATCGCTGCATGCTTCCTACAAACCGACCCGGGTTCCGTACTCTCAACGTTTGGTTGTTTTCGGAGAGCGGGGAAGCCTTTATCAGGATGCGCATGTCGGAGAGTACGGAGGGGCCTACACCGCTGTAAGTGCCGATCCGAAAATCGATACCTTCCCGGCCATGTTCGGAGGGTTTGAGCCTATCGAGGATCAGGTTCGGGCCACCTATCCTGACCTGGAAAAAAACTCATATGCCACCCAACTGCATCACTTTCGGGAGGCGGTGTTGTCGGGGACCCGCCCCCGCCAGAACACCCTGGAAATGAACTACAACACCATTGCGGTACTGGATGCCATTGCGGCCAGTTTGGCCTCCGGGAAGACGGAGAAGGTGAAGAGACTGGAGGCATAAGCGGTCCTGCATTCGTAGGCCGGCAGGCCTCTGCCGGAAATGCCACCTAAGATCAAGATAAGGATCATGATGAACATTACAGCGACTCCCGAACAGATTACCTTTGAATCCGCAGGATGTATCGCGGGCGAATATGTCCTGGATACTCCCTACAAACCTTTTTTCCGTGCACTCCGGACCCGGGCCGGACACAACTGCACCCTGGTCAGCCCGGCGGACCATCGACACCACCGGGGGCTGATGTATGCGTTAAAAACCAAAGAGGTCAATTTCTGGGAGGAGGATCCCGGAACCGGTCAGTGCGGAATTCAGGAAGTTCTTTCAACCGATTTGATAGAGGGCGGGTTTCAGCAGCAGCTCCTGTGGAGGGAAGAACAGGGGGGCTTTCATACGTACAAGGAAACCCGTACCATCACGTGTGCACCCACAGAAACCGGTTTTGAGTGGACCTGGAATACCAAACGGGTGGCGCTGCGGGATCATACCCTCGTGGTGAGTGGATGGCTGCTGGACCTGGAGGATGGATCCAAGGTGAATTACCATGGCCTCGGGATCCGCCTGCCCTGGGTCTGGGTGTGGGGAGGTCCGAATGGGGATCCCGGACATTTTGGTTGCATTGAAATGGACGGAGAACCTGCGACCCAGAATCAGGCCTCCGGCTCCACCGTTTCGTCTGTCGGGTTTTGTGGTCTGATGGATGGATACTGGACGCCACCCAAGGCGGCGGTCACCATCACCCAGGATCAGGATTATGGCTGGTTTGCACTGCGGGAAGGGTTTCCCTATCTGTCCGTCGGGCCCAGTATCCTCGGGGATGTGGAGGTCGCGGAGGGAACTGAGACCGAAGAAACCTACCGGATTGTCGTCGAAGACCGTTAACCCCAGGAGACCCCATGGCAACGTTCAAACTCTCACTTAATATGGAGTACTGCCGATCCGCAGATCAATCCTTTACCGCCGGCGTGGAAATCGCCGCCGACCTCGGATACCGCTACATCGAGCCGATGGTGCACACAGGCTGGGAGCTTCTCAGTGAGGTGAATTACTTCCACTCCTTCTCGATGGAAGAGGATCCGCTCCTGATGAAGGAGATCTGTGACACCTATGGAGTGACCGTCTCCAGCTTGTCCGCGCATTCCCCGCTGATGAAACCGGAAGCGGCCATTCCCCGCCTGACCCGGGCCGCAGTACTGGCCTCAGCTCTCGGCTGCGACTTCCTCAATTCCGATGAGATGGTCAAACCGGACTGGATGGATGACGAGTTCGCTCATGACACCATGCGCTACACCCTCACCAAGGCGGCTATGGTCGCCGCACGCCATCAGAAATATCTCTGCATCGAGCCGCACGGCATCTACACCAAAACTGCGGCTGGCCTGATGAAGATTGTGGAACTGGTGGATTCACCCTGGATTCAGGTGAACTGGGACACCGGAAACAGCTACCTCGCCGGAATTGAAGATCCGTATGAGGGCCTGGAACGCGTCCGCGACCGGGTCTATCACATCCACGCCAAAGACATTTCCATCGAACAGTCCGAGGCCGAACGGGGCTCGGTCACGGGAACTCCAGTCGGCTGTGCCTGCGGCGAAGGGGAAGTGGACTGGCAACGTGTCGGAGAAATCCTCGACCCTATTGACCGGGAGATTTTTCTCAGTGTGGAATGTGGAAAAATCGACGAAGCCGAACGCAGCCTGGTCTACCTGAAAGAGGCCATGGCCCCCTGGCTGGCCACAAAATAACGCTTCGCAGGAAAGGAGGTTCAACCGGGGCAAATCCGTTGCCTGGGATGGTTACGGCAATGGCAACACCTGCTCCATCATCTGCTTGGAGCTGTAGAGTTTTTGAGACACTCCGTCTTCGTAGAGATGCAGTCGCCGTCCATCACTCCAGAGGATGTGGCCGGATGCTGTAAGTCGGAAGTCTCCCACATGGGAGGCAAGGACGTCGATGTTACCCTCGGCAGATTTCCGGATCAGTTTCCAACTGTCGGGGACCACAGCGGTTTCCTTTCCTTCCTGTTTGTCGACATTCGCATCCAGCTTGACTCCTTTTAGATACACATCTCTCCCATTCACCTCCCGTTTTTCCCCGGTGGCGGCATTGGTCAGGGTCTGTTTGCCAAACAGACGGGAGAAGGCATCGAGAAACCCATAGATCGCCTTCAGCAGACGGAACGGTATGAGCAGGAAATCTTTCAGAGCCTCCCCGTGTGAGCGGAATCCGCCACGGAAATACGGTCTGCGAATACAATACAGATTCCCCTCCGCATCCATTTGAGGATTCATGTAATCATGTTCGGGGTCCCCAAGCAGATCTTCCTGCTGTGCGGTTGAGATGTTGAGCCGGACGATGGAATAGGGGGCCAGGTGAGAGTAGGAGTGATCCTGATTCAGACCGATGCCGGCGGTTTGGTAGACCAGTTCCTCCGGTGTTCCCGGAATCCAACTGGGACAGCGGTCAACGGAATCTCCTTCCGTGAGGAAATCCAGGTGAAACGTCCGATTGCTCACCACCGCGAGACTGTTTCCCATATCGTCGGGAACCGAACAGGCCAGTTCCTCCCGTTCTGGATGATGGGCAAGATCCATGAGAATCAGATCCTCTTTATGGAACACCCGTCGTTCATGCTGTTCCTCCGGATCGTACCGGAACAGGCCCCCTACGCTCGGGGTGCTTAGAAAATAGAACAGGTCGTTTTCCAATCCGGTACAGACGGACAGGATCTGCACCATAGGCAGGTGGTTGTCCCGTTCCTCCACCCGATTCCACAGATTATACCCCAGTGCCTCTCCGCTCGGGTTGTCTGATTTCCAGGAATGCCGTTCCTGTATGCGCTGGTGCCTTTCCCGCACTTGCTGGGCAAAGTCACTCAAATGTTCGGTATAATCGGATCCGTTGCCGGAGAGATAGAGGGATCCATTGCTGAGAAAGGCAGTCTTCATGGTAGAGAATAGGATGGGCTGAGAAGGGGGGCATCGGATGTGGAGGCGATGCCTGGGATATCCAACACCATTTTTCTCCGGTTGCATAGCGAAACCTCTACATGAGATTCGATTTGCCACCCGCGCTATCGTGGGACATAGTGCCTCTATGAAGAAAGCGATTTATCCCGGGACCTTTGACCCCATTACGAAAGGGCATATCGATATGGTGCAGCGAGCGGTGAAAGGCTGTGACGAACTGGTGGTGGGCGTGGCCCGCAGTACCCCCAAGAATGTCTGGTTCACCACGGAGGAGCGGGTGGAACTCGTCCGGGATGCACTTTCACACCTGGTGAATGTGGAGGTATGTGTGTTTGAAGGCCTGCTGGTGGATTTTGCACGGAAGATGGATGCCGGGTTCCTGATCCGGGGCGTACGGGCGTTTTCGGATTTTGAGTATGAGCTGCAGATGGCGCTGATCAACCGCAAGCTGGCCCCTGAAATTGAGACCATGTTTCTGATGCCGGCAGAGGAATACGGCTACGTCAGCTCCAGCCGGGTGAGGGAAATTGCAGCCCTGGGGGGAGACATTGGCCGGTACGTCACCCCCCGAACGTTGCAGGCGTTGAAAGACAAGATTGCTTCCCGCAAGGAAACCAAAGATACCCCCCGGCGTTCGGCAGCTGGAGGTTGAGCCGCTTGATGATCCCCCAGGCCCTTCGCAAACGTATCCGGGCCCTTCACCGGAAGAAAGGTCGGGAGAAGGAAGGGCTGTTTTTGGTGGAAGGGGAGAAAGCCGTGAAGGAAGTTCTTTCCTCTCCCCTGGATGTGACTTCCCTGGTTGCAGTGGAGTCCTGGAAGGCACCGGCTGGAATCACTCTGGACGTGTTCCGAACCTCGGAAGAGGGGATGCGAGTGCTTTCCGCACTTCGGAATCCCTCCCCGGTGCTGGCGGTGGTTCGACTCCCGAAGGAGCCGGAGGTCGATATTTGGCACGGACGCTGGTTTTGGTTGGATGGCGTACGGGATCCGGGGAATTTGGGAACCATCATCCGTTTGGCCGAATGGTTTGGGCTGTCCGGGGTCGTTTTATCTCCTGATTGCGTGGAACCTACCAATCCCAAAGTGGTGCAGGCGACGATGGGGTCACTGTTCCGGTTGCCCGTGGTGTTCCGAGATCTGGAGGCGCTTCTCGGGCAAAACCCGGACTACTGGTGTGCCGGAACCTTTATGGGAGGAGAGGCCCTCCCGGATGTGGGATTGCCGACGGACGGTGCGCTGGTGCTTGGGAATGAAGGAAGCGGGATCCGACCGGGACTCCGTGCGCAACTGACCCGCAAGGTGGGGATCCCGGGTGGAGGAGGCGCGGAATCGTTGAATGTGGCCATGGCCGCAGCCGTGTGTGCCTACGAATGGATAAGGTCCTAGCTGTTTCGGCCCCGATCCATCAAACGATTATCCCAATCGCTATCGCTATCGGTATCGATCTCGATTTCGAACCCGATCCCGATTTCGACTGAAAAGGGGATCGTATTAGGGTGCATTCGAGAGTAGGGACCTTGTCACACCAAAGGAAAAAGGGCGGGACGGGAGCGATGTTGAAGAAAACTCCATTCCCCAAACTTTTTTCATTTTCTTTCTCGCAATCGCAAAAAACATTTCTATGGTCCGCCCTCCACCTTCCGAAAGGGAGTGGAACGTCGAACGACTGATCGCAGATTCTCTCGCGCCGGAAACGGGACCAGAGGGTCGAAACAGCGGGTTTTTCGATTTGAACCCTGTCTTCCGGGGTCGTGTTAGCTGTGCGACACCGGGTATTTTCGATTGTGAGGCTCATTCATGGAGACGACATCCGTACTTAAATTTCAACGCATTTCCTCCCGCAAGGCGGTGGACATTGCACGTGCGATCCAGGGGAAACCTGTGGATCAGGCACTGAAGTTGACCCATTTCAGTAACCGCAAGGCTGCGGCGCTCTTCGAAAAAGCGCTGAAGTCTGCAGTGGCCAATGCCGAACATAACGAGGGCGCCGATGTGGAGGCTCTTTATGTGAAACGCGCAGCGGCAGAGCAGGGACCGACCATGCGTCGCGGCTTCTATGGAGCCCGGGGCATGTTCAAACCCATCGCAAAACGAACCAGTCACATTCGGATTGTCCTCAGCGACGATCCTAAATGACCCACGAATCCGTAACACCAGGAGCACTGTTTTGGGCCAGAAAGTAAATCCAATTTCTCTTCGCGTTGCCGTCAACAAAGATTGGCGGTCCCGCTGGTTTGCCTCGAAGAAAGACTTCGGCAAACTTGTGGGTGAGGACATGAAAATCCGCACCATGATCAAGGAGCGTCTCAAAGACGCCGCCGTTCCCTCTGTGGAAATCGAACGGTACGCCAATCGTGCACGTGTCACCATTTACACGGCTCGCCCGGGTGTGGTGATCGGCCGCCGCGGCGGTGACATCGAAAAGCTGCGTGAGGACCTCAACAACCTTACCGACAAAGAAATCTTCCTCGAAATCAAAGAGGTGAAAGACCCCGACATCAACGCTCAGCTCGTTGCCGAGAATATCGCGCAGCAGCTTGAACGCCGCATTTCCTTCCGCCGTGCCATGAAGCGCGCCATGCAGATGGCCATGGAACTGGGTGCGGAAGGCATTCGGATTGAATGCAGCGGACGTCTGGGCGGAGCAGAGCTTTCCCGCCGGGAAAAATACATGAAGGGCAGTGTGCCACTTCATACCCTGCGGGCGAAAATCGATTACGGACGCACCGAGGCCCACACCACTGCCGGACGTATCGGCATCAAGGTCTGGGTGTGCACCAAAGAACAAAAAGCGGAGGATTTGCAAAATGCCACTTATGCCTAAACGCGTAAAGTACCGCAAACAGCAGCGCGGCCGCAGCCGCGGTCTTGCAACCAGCGGAAACACGCTCTCCTTTGGTGATTATGGTCTCCAGTCTCTGGAGCGCACCATGATCAGCAACACTCAGATTGAAGCCTGCCGTATTGCGGTGAACCGTTACCTCAAGCGTCGCGGGAAAGTCTGGATCCGTATTTTTCCTGATTACCCTTACACCAAAAAGCCTCTCGAGGTTCGGATGGGGAAAGGAAAAGGTAACGTGGATCGCTGGGTTGCCAAAGTGAAACCCGGACGCGTTCTCTTCGAGCTGGCCGGTGTTCCCGAGTCCCAGGCACGCGAAGCGTTCCGCCTTGCCGCGGCTAAACTGCCCGTACGCAGCCGTTTTGTCACCCGGAACCCTCACGGATAAAACCATGACCAAAGTGATTACGTACCGTGAAATGACCGATGAGGAACTCAATGCCGCGATCACCGAGGCAGGCGAGACCCTCTTTAATTTAAAAATGCAGCAGACGCTGGGACAGTTGGAAAACAAGGCTCGCATCCGCGAAGTCCGCCGGGATATCGCCCGGATCCAGACCATTCTCACCGAGCGCAGCCAGACAGAAGGAGATGCGTGATGTCTGAAGATTCCGTACATCATATCCGTAAAACCCGGACAGGTACCGTGGTGAAAAGCAAGATGGATAAAACCATTGTGGTGTCTGTGGAACGCCGTATGGCCCACAAACTCTATGGAAAGACCATCAAAGTGTACAAAAAGTACTACGTGCATGACGAAGAAGGCACGGCCGGCGAAGGCGATTTCGTTCGGATCCGTGAGACCCGCCCCATCAGCAAGCTGAAACACTGGCGTCTGGTGGATATCATCCGCAAATCCGCGGACAACACGGTAGACACCTCTGCCGCTTAACCGGGGACCTTACGCATGATCTCAACCGAAACCCGTTTGAAAGTAGCCGACAATACCGGCGCCCGCGAAGTGCTCTGCATTTCCGTGCTGGGTCAGCGCAAACGCTATGCACACGTCGGAGACATCATCCGCGTGGCCGTGAAGGAAGCGATTCCGACCGGTAGCGTAAAGAAAAGCGAAACCCACCGCGCTCTCATTGTCCGCACCAAGCATCCGATCCGTCGTAAAGACGGTACCCAGTTGAAGTTTGACTCCAACGCTGTGGTGATTCTCGACGCCAACGACAACCCACGCGGTACCCGTATCTTCGGACCCGTTGCCCGTGAGTTACGCGATGGCTCCCACATGAAGGTCATTTCTCTTGCCCCGGAGGTGTTGTAATGAGCCGCCGTAAACTGCATGTCCGCACCGGTGACACGGTTCAGGTCCTCACTGGAAAAGACCGTGGAAAAGAAGGCAAAGTCCTCCGCGTGTACACCAAACAGGACCGTGCTCTTGTTGAAGGTGTGAACCTGGTGAAAAAAGCCCTCCGTCCCACCGAGGACAACCCCGAGGGTGGCGTGACGGAGCTGGAGGCTCCTTTGCATGCCTCTAATCTGAAAGTCCTGACCGCCGCCGAACCCAAGGAGGCTAACTAATGGTCGCATTCAAAAAACTTTATCAGGAAAGCATTGTTCCTGAGCTTATGAAATCCGGCCGGTACTCCAATGTCATGGAAGTGCCCAAGCTGGAGAAAATTGTCGTGAACATGGGCGTAGGCGTTCCGGGTGACCGTGACGAACTCAAATCCGTTGCCGCGGATCTGGCCAAAATCACCGGACAGCAGCCCGTGATCACACATGCCCGTAAAAGTATTGCGGCTTTCCGCCTTCGTGAAGAAATGGCGATCGGCTGCAAGGTAACCCTGCGCAACGTCCGGATGTACGAGTTCCTGCACCGCCTGGTGCACATTGCTCTGCCCCGTATCCGTGACTTCCGCGGTGTTTCTCCGACCGGATTCGATCAGCAGGGGAATTACACCCTCGGACTGACCGAGCAGGCCATTTTCCCTGAGATCAACCCCGACAACATCAAGCGGGTTCAGGGAATGGACATCTGTTTCGTGACCACCGCCCGTGACCGGGACGAAGGCTTCGAGCTTCTCAAGAATTTCGGAATGCCCTTCGCTAAATAATGTCCAGTTCCCCTATGGAACAAACTTCAAGGTAGATTTCATGAACACTTCTGATCCAATTGCCGATTATCTGACGCGCATCCGCAACGCGGTCGCCGCCGGTCATGAGACGGTCGAGATCCCTGCCAGCAAGATGAAAGCGGCCATGAGCCAAATTCTTCTCCGCGAAGGGTACCTCCGTGACGTCCAGACTGTCGGGGACGCTCCCAAGCAGAAGCTCCGTCTCACTCTCAAGTATGGTCCCGACCAGGAATCCGTGATCACCGGACTGAAACGCGTGAGCCGTCCCGGCCTGCGCCAGTACGTGAACGCAGACAACCTGCCCCGGGTACTCAATGGCCTGGGGATCGCCCTGCTGACGACATCCTCCGGAATTGTCACCGACGGCGAAGCCCGTAAATCCCATGTCGGGGGCGAAGTCCTCTGCCATATCTGGTAACTCAACGTTTGACGAGGTAATCCCCCATGTCCCGTATTGGAAAAAATCCTGTTCCCGTCCCCTCCGGCGTGACCGCCGAGATCAAGGACCAGGCATTGGTGGTCAAAGGAACCAAGGGCGAGCTGTCCATTCCGGTTCCTCAGGGCATTGATGTCGCGGTCGAAGACGGATCCATCACAGTTGATCGCAAGAACAACAGCAAACGCCTCCGTGCCATGCACGGTACCATCCGAGCCCTGGCTGCCAATCTGGTGACCGGAGTTTCAGAAGGCTACACCAAGAAACTCCTCATCGAAGGGGTGGGTTTCAAGGGTGTGCTCAAAGGCCGTGAGCTGGTGTTGAGTCTGGGTTACTCCCACGACATCCATTTCGCTATTCCCGAAGGTGTGGAAATCGCCGCAGAAAGCGGTGGCACTGAAATTATCGTCACCGGATGTGACAAACAGGCTGTCGGTCAGGCCGCGGCACAGATCCGCAGCTACTACAAAGCGGAGCCCTACAAAGGCAAGGGTGTACGCTACAGTGACGAAACGATTCGCCGGAAAGCCGGCAAGGCGGTTGCATAATGAGCTGGAAAACAAAAGCAGACAAACGAGTACGCCGGCATTACCGTGTCCGCCGCAAAATCCGCGGCACTGCGGAATGCCCCCGCATGAGCATTCACCGCACCAACCGTCATCTGACCGTTCAGTTTATCGACGACGAGGCCGCGGTAACCCTGGCAGCCGTTTCTACGCACCAGGAAGGGCTCAAGGAGCCTCACAACAACGTGGATACCGCCCGCAAGGTGGGGTCCAAAGCTGCCGAGGTGGCGAAAGCCGCCGGGATCGAATCTGTGGTCTTCGACCGCGGTGGATTCCGCTACGGTGGCCGCGTGGCCGCTCTGGCCGATGCCGCCCGGGAGGGTGGCCTGAAATTCTAATTCCGACTCAGGAACATTCTTATGGCGACATCTACAGCAACAGAAACGGAAGCCTTCAGCGACATTGAAGAGCGGGTGGTGGACATCAACCGCTCCTCCAAAGTGGTGAAAGGTGGACGCCGCTTCAGTTTTTCCGCTCTTGTGGTGGCAGGCGACCGGAAAGGTCGTGTCGGGTACGGCATTGGCAAAGCGAACGAAGTGGCGGATGCCATTCGCAAAGCCAGTGAAAGTGCCCGCAAGAACATGAACCTGGTGCAGACCAAAGACGATACCATTCCCCATGAGGTCATCGGTGACTTCTGTGGCGGGAAAGTACTGCTTCGTCCGGCGTCTCCCGGTACCGGTGTGATTGCAGGCGGCGCGGTTCGTGCCGTGCTCGAACTCTCCGGTATCCGTGACGTTCTGGCTAAATCCCTTGGCTGCGGAAACAATGTCAATGTGACCAAAGCCACCTTCCAAGCACTGGAGCAGCTTCGCAGCCGTGAGCAGATCATGGCCCTGCGCCGTTCCTGAGTTTTTAATCCATTCGTTTCCCTGGAGGGAACATTCCATGAATCTTCATTCTCTGCAAAATGTTAAAGGTGCCCGTCACCGCCGGAAACGGCTCGGACGTGGACACGGATCCGGACTGGGTAAAACCTCCGGTAAAGGACATAAAGGCCAGATGGCCCGTTCCGGTCACAAGCACAAGGAAGGGTTCGAAGGGGGCCAGATGCCCTTTTACCGTACCGTTCCCCGCCGCGGATTTAAGAACCCCAACCGCAAAGAGTTCGCTCCGGTCAACCTGTCTTCTCTGGAAGAACGGTTCGAGGACGGCGCGGATGTCACCCTTGAGGCGATTGTGGATGCCGGTCTCGCTAACGGTGCGTTTGACGGAATCAAGGTCCTTGGCTCCGGTGAGCTGACCAAAAAACTCAACGTCTTTGCTCACAAATTCTCTGCAACGGCGCGTGAAAAGATTGAGGCTGCCGGTGGAACCTGCACCGTTCCCACCCCTGCAGCTCCTGCTGAGGAAGATGCCTCCGAAGCATCTGAAGCCGCCAGCGAAGACTGAGTGACACACCATTCAGCAGGATCGGGTGATGCCGGAATGACCGGTGGACCCGTTCCTGCTTTTCGTACGTTCAGAGCCCTTCGATTTCGTCCCACATTTGAACCCTGATTCCTGACTCCCGAGACCCATGCTATCCGCATTTGCTAACAGCCTGAAAATTCCTGAACTCCGTCAGCGGATCTTTTTTACGTTCGCGCTGATTTTTCTCTGCCGCGTTCTCACGACGGTTCCCGCGCCCGGTATCAATTCCATTGCACTGAAACAATTCATGGATAATCTCGGTGGTAGTACCGCCGGGAGCGCCGTGGGCATGGCCAACCTGTTTTCCGGAGGTGCGCTGGCACGTTTCGCGATCGGTGCCCTGGGAATTATGCCCTACATTTCCGCGTCGATTATCATTCAGTTGATGACGGCCGTGGTCCCGGCTTTGGAGAAACTCTCCCGCGAAGGAGAATCCGGTCGGGCGAAAATCAACCAGTTTACCCGCTACCTGACGCTGGTTCTCTGTGGCGTGCAGGGATTTGCCATTGCCGGGTTTGCCCTGAACGCAGGCGTGGTCACCATCGCACCCTGGCAGTTTTACATTGTGGCAACGGTGTCACTGACCGCGTCCACCATGTTTATGATGTGGCTCGGTGAGCAGATCACAGAACGCGGAATCGGCAATGGTGTCAGCCTGATTATCACCGTCAACATTCTCGGCAGTCTTCCCCTGGCATTGGGGCTGGCCAAACAGATGTTCTTCCCCGGTCCCAATGTGGAGGCCACCCACAGCTTGTTCCATCTGGTCACGCTTCTGATTCTGTTCTTTGCCGTCACCGCGGGAACGGTGGCCATTACTCAGGCAACCCGCCGGATTCCCGTTCAATATGCGAAGCGGGTGGTTGGCCGGAAAACCTACGGTGGTCAGAGTACGTACATGCCCCTGCGGGTAAACTACGCGGGTGTAATGCCGATTATCTTTGGTCAAGCCATCCTGATGTTCCCGAACATTGTCCTCAATTTTCTTGGCAACCGATTGGGATGGGAAGGGGCGACCCGGGCCGCGAACTGGTTTAATTATGGATCGGCCTCTTACATCTGGATCTTCGGCCTGATGATCCTGTTCTTTTCCTATTTCTGGGTGGCCACCCAGTTCAACCCCATTCAGATTTCAGACGATTTGAAGCGTAATGGCGGTTACATCCCCGGGATTCGGCCTGGAGAACCCACGGCTGAATTCCTGGACAGTGTCATGACCCGGATCACCCTGGCAGGTGCACTGGCGTTGACCCTGATTGCGGTCATTCCCATGGTGCTGGGGCGTCATTTCAAAATTGATTCGACGATCACCAGTTTCTTCGGCGGCACCAGCATCCTCATTATCGTGGGTGTGATGCTGGATACCATGCGTCAAATTGAATCCCACCTCCTCAATCGTCACTACGACGGCTTCCTGCGTAAAGGGAAGTTGAGAGGCCGTCGCTGATTCCGTCATGAATTTTCTGGTCCTGCTCGGTCCGCCTGGTTCTGGAAAAGGAACCCTGAGCCGGATGATGCAGGATGAAATGGGGTGGAGACCGGTTTCCACCGGTGAAGAGATCCGGATCCGGATGTCGGATCCGGAATCGGAGATCGGGAACCTCAGCCGGCCGTTTATGGACCGCGGGGATTATGTCCCTGATGAATTGGCCAACCGGCTATTTGATGAAATTGTGGGCACTGCGGCTGCGGATACCCATCTGATTCTCGATGGCTATCCCCGGACGGTGCCGCAGGCAGAACGAATGGAGAACTGGATTCGGGACTCCGGGCATGGCTTTGAAGGGTGTCTGTTTCTGCAGTTGGATCCTGGAGTGGCGGCTGAACGGATGCGGAACCGGAAAATCTGTCCGGTGTGCCGGAAAAGCTTTCCCCTGATTGCAGGATCAGAAACCGGGGATATATGTGAGGAGTGTGGCGGTGTCGCACTGATTCCCCGGGAAGATGACGATCCGGAGCGGATGGGACGACGCGTGGCCAGACATTATGAAATGACGGCTCCGTTGCGGGATTGGTACCACGAGCGGAACCAGTTGGTGGAATTGGATGCCAGTAAGACACCGAATGATTTATTACAAGAGATCGTCCCTCTGATAGGGGACAACCAGAAGAAGGAACGGCTTTGAGCAAAATTATCATCAAAAACGAAAAGGAGCTCGATGGCATGCGTGACGCGGGCCGGGTGGCTGCAAATGTGCGGGTCCAGCTTGCCAAGGCGATTGCGCCGGGTATGACCACACAGGAACTCGACCTGATTGGCCGGGACCTGATCGAGCAGGCTGGTGCCCGCAGTGCTTTTATCCAGTATCCGGGACCACGCGGAGTCCCCCCGTATCCGGGGTATACCTGTATCTCCGTGAACGAGGAGGTTGTCCACGGTATTCCCGGAGATCGTAAGATTCAACTCGGGGATATCGTCAGCATCGATGTAGGGGTTGTTTACAAAGGATTTATTGGGGACAACGCGATGACGGTTTGTGTCGGAGTCACCGACCCCAATGTCCTGGCCCTGGTCCGCTGGGCGGAACAGTCCCTGCACAATGCGATTGAACAGGCCGTGGCCGGCAATCGGCTGACAGACATCTCCCATGCCGTGGAAAGCACGGTAAAACCCCAGGGATATGGAGTGGTGCGGGATTTCGTCGGACATGGAGTGGGGCGGAAAATGCACGAACCCCCCCAAATCTATAATTTCGGACCTCCCGGACGCGGTCCGTTGTTGAAAGAGGGGATGACCCTTGCGATTGAGCCCATGATTAATCTTGGGACGCATGACGTGGAGACGTTGGATGACGGTTGGACAGTTGTCACCCGTGACCGGCTTCCTTCGGTACATGTCGAGCACACCGTGGCGGTGATGGAGGGAAAAGCGGAGATTCTCACCCTGCCGGATGTGTAAGAACAAGGATTGAGAGGAGGGGAAAGGTGCAGGTTGAGCGGGGTTGAAAGAGGGATGTACAGGATGATCAGGATCCCGAAGGCATTTTGAATCTGTACCTGTGACTCTGTCTGCTGAGGGAAGTGGAACTAATTATATAATAAGTATTAACTTTTATAAAATGTTTTCAGAATTTTGGATGCCGTTCCGACATGCAAAAAGAGGCAAAAAAAGAAGAAATTATACTCGACGCGAGGCTGGTGGATGCATTAGAGTGCGCGACCTTTCTCGCCGAGCTGGAAAACGGTCATCAGATCGTGGCGTTTTCTGTGCCGAAAAAGTCCTTATCGGAGTTGAACCTCCAGTTGGGACAGACGGTACAGGCCGCTCTTTCACCGTATGACATGCTCAAGGGAATCATCCAATCTGATCCATTATTGGACGAGAAACCATAGGAAATTTACCATGAAAGTCCGCAGTTCCGTTAAACGAATTTGTATCAATTGCCGCGTCATTCGACGCAAGGGTGTGGTGCGTGTGATTTGCACCAATCCCCGTCACAAACAACGTCAAGGTTAAGTAAGAGGAGCACAGAAGATGCCACGTATTATGGGAATCGACATCCCGGGCCGCAAACGCCTGGTTTACTCCCTCCGTTACATTTACGGAATTGGGCCGCACCACGCCCAGGAAATCACTGAGAAGTTGGGTCTCGACCCCATGATGAAGGCTGATGACCTCAGCTCTGACCAAATTAACGCCATTGCCCGGGTTCTCCAGTCTGACTACACCGTGGAAGGGGACCTGCGTCGTGAAACACAGTCCAACATCCGCCGTCTGATCAGTATCGGCAGCTACCGCGGCATTCGTCACCGCCGTGGACTTCCCTGTCGTGGACAGCGGACCAAAACCAATGCACGGACCCGGAAGGGTGGACGTCGTACCGTCGGAGCGATCCGCGGGAAAGAAGCCCGCGCTGCTGCCAAAGCCGCCGCCCGCTAATCAACCTGTTTTCATGATTTAAAAGGAAGTATCACACATGTCCGAAGAGAACGAAGTACAAGAAGAAGTTGCGGCTGCCGCTACGGAAGAGACCGTGGAAGCAACCGAAACCACTGCGGAAGAGAGCAAAACCAAGCGTCCTACCGCTGCTGAGCTCCTGGGTGAAGAACTGGCTCCGGTCAAGACCCGCAAAGCCAAAGGCTCCAAGAACATCACCCACGGTGTGGTGCATGTGAAAGCAACGTTCAACAACACCATCGTCAGTGTCACCGACCTGTCCGGAAACGTGATTTCATGGGGAACTGCCGGTGCTGCCGGTTTCAAAGGATCCCGCAAAAGCACGGCTTACGCCGGAACCGTTGTGGCTCAGGAAGCCGTCCGTAAAGCCATGGCTCACGGCCTGAAAGAAGCAGAAGTGGAAATCCAGGGCCCTGGTGCCGGACGCGAATCGGCTGTCCGCGCGGTCCAGTCCTGCGGCGTCAACGTTACCAGCATTAAAGACGTCACTCCTGTTCCTCATAACGGCTGCCGTCCGAAAAAACGTCGTCGCGTCTAATCGCGCACACCGTCCTTTCTACATTCATTTTTTTTAACGTAAACGGAGATCACATCTATGGCTATTCGACTGGGTCGATTTGAAATGCCGAAACGGGTCGTCAAAGACGAAGCCGAAAGCAGCGAGAATTTTGGGCGTTACTACGCGGAGCCTTTCGAGGCGGGCTATGGACGCACCATCGGGAACTCCCTCCGCCGCGTTCTGCTCTCCTCTTTGGAAGGCTGTGCAATTTCCGCCATCAAACTGGACGGCGCTCCTCATGAGTTCTGCACCCTGGACGGGATGGTGGAAGATGTAACGGACGTGATTCTGAATCTCAAAAAGGTCATCCTTAAATCCTACACCCGCGACACCAAAATGTTGCAGATCAAAGTGGAAGGCCCGGGCGAAGTCACCGCCGGTGACATTGTCACAGACGGTTCAATTGAAATTCTGAATCCGGATCATCACATCGCAACCCTGGACGAGGGTGGGAAATTCTTTGCGCATCTCGAATGCAAAGTCGGCCGCGGATACTGCCCCGCTGATTTTAACAAGAAAGACAATCAGCCGATCGGCATTATCCCCATCGACAGCCTGTTCTCTCCTGTTTCCCGCGTGAACTACTGGGTGGACAATACCCGCGTAGGCCGTCGCACCGACTACGACAAACTGGGACTGGATATCTGGACCGACGGACGCATCAGCCCGGATGATGCACTGACCATTGCCGCGGCCATCCTGCGCCACCACCTCGATGTGTTCGTGAACTACGACAAAGATCTGGTGGAATTCGAACAGAGCGAGAAACAGATCGATCAGGAACGCGAAGAGCTGCGTAAGAAACTCAGTGTTTCTGTGAACGAAATTGAACTCAGCGTCCGGGCGGCAAACTGCCTCAACAATGCCAACATCACCACTGTGGGTGAGCTGTGCATGAAGACGGAGGCCGAGATGCTTAAGTACCGTAACTTCGGTAAAAAATCTCTCAACGAAATCAAAGCCAAGCTGGTTGAATATGGTCTCTCTCTCGGGATGACTTTCGATTCTGACCTGCTGGTGGCGAATCGGGACTAATTGAACCACCTTTCATAGGACTTCGATCATGCGACACCGCAAGAAAACCATTAAACTGGGCCGCACCACTTCCCACCGGGAAGCCATGCTGGCGAACATGGTCTGCTCCCTGATTCAGGAAAAGCGGATCACCACCACTCTGCCGAAAGCACGCGCTGCCCGCAGTATGGCGGAGAAAATGGTAACCCTCGGAAAACGGGGTGACCTGCATGCACGCCGCCAGGCCATTTCCAAGCTTCGCAGCAAGGATGCCGTTCACGAACTGTTTTCGGCTATTGCACCTTCCTTTACCGAGCGTCAGGGTGGGTATACCCGCATCCTGAAACTGGGCGCACGTTCCAGTGATGCCTCCGAGATGGCCATTCTCGAGTGGGTGGATGTGACAGCGGCTCCGGTTGAAGAGGCCGTCGCTGAATAAGCAGACACCTTTCTGACGTGTGAAACGCCTGATTCCGGTCAGGCGTTTTTTTTCTCCTGCTTTTTCTGATCTCAGGCCGGAGGCCTAAGCTCCATACGAGTGCATTACTCATAGCTGCGTCTCTCCTAACTGAGTAAGGAATGGACAATGCATGTGCCGGGAGGATAGGCCTCCGGCCCGTCATAATCTCAGGCCGGAGGCCTAAGCTCCGTACGAGTGCATTACTCATAGCTGCGTCTCTCCCAACTGAGCAAGGAATGGACAATGCATGTGCCGGGAGGATAGGCCTCTGGCCTGTCATAATCTCAGGCCAGAGGCCTAAGCTCCGTACGAGTGCGTTACCCATAGCTGTATCCCTCTCAACTGATTAAGGAATGCAAAATGATGATGCTGGGAGGATAGGCCTCCGGCCTGTCATCTTCCTCGGCTGGCCGTTCCATATACGTGTACCACGACTACACTCACACCCGCACTAAAAACGCCACCTCAACCAGAGGCAGCGTATCCCTCAAAACGACAAGCGAACTCCTTCAGCCTATTCCGCCGCATCTCCGGCGGATGTGGTGGTTTTCTTTTCAAGCTCGGTCTTAAGAGCGTTGATTTCATTCAGTTTTTCCGCGACATCCTTGTACAGGCCGTCAGCTGCCCGCTTGAGATTCTGATTCTCGGCTCTGGCCGTCTCAAGGTCCGTGCGGGCTTCCCGTAGATTGGTTCTCGTTTTTTCGAGTTCCTGGCGCAGGGCCTCCGCAAGATCTTCCGCTTTTTCTCGGCCATCCTGATTCTCTTTCAACTGGGCACGGATCTCTTTAAATTCCACCTCGGCTTTTTCCAGTTTTCCCTCCAGGCGGGGGAGGCGCTTACTGGCACGGTCATCGCTTCGAGAGAGTTTCTCTAGTTCTCCGGTCAGCTCTTTCACCTGCTCTTCACTGGCCTCGACTTTATCGTTGGTGGATTTCACCATGGACTGTAAGCCTGTGACTTGCTGTTTTAGTCGGTCCCGTTCTTCCACAATTTTCAGTAACTCCTGCTGGTCCTTGGCCTGAGCCTCCAACTGTTCCTGCAGGATCGCGGCGTTTTTCTCACTGTCAGAGAGCTTGGCACTAACCAATTGGTTTTCCGCCTCTACCGTATCAAATCGGGCCTGGAGATTGAGGAGTTTTTTCTGCACTTCCTCCGGATTCTGGAGCGCTTCGTCCAATTTGGCCTGGAGTTCGGAGACGGAGGCATCCAAACCGGTTTTCTCCTTGGTGAGAGTCGCCACCGTGGCCTTCTGAGTTTCAAGAGACTCACGAAGTTCATCGCGTTCCGTGCTCAGTGCGGTTTCGATTTTCTTCAGAGACGCCAGCGTGGCGGCAAGTTCCGCCATCTCCCGGTCTTTCTCTGCAGAGGTGGTTTTCTCTTCCTTCAGTTGAGCCTCGAGATCTGGCAGTGTCCCGAGTGATTTCTTCAGGGTGACCAGCTCTTTTTCCGCAGCGGTGAGTGCCTCTTGCGTAAGGACCTTTTCCTTTTGGAGGGTGTCCCGATCCGCAATCAGTTTCTGTGCGTTTTTCTCGGCCAGTTGAGCCTGTTGTTCGAGTTTCTGTTCAAGAGCTGGAATCGCTTCCAGAGACTTTTTCAGGGCAACGACCTCTTCCTCGACAGCTTTCATGTCCAGATTCGCAGTCGCAAGATCATCTTTGAGCTGATTCCGTTCGAGCACCAGTCTTTGCTCTTTGGTGGACGAACTGCTTTCACTTCTCTGAAGTTTCAGCCGGGTCTCTTCGAGGTCCTGTTTCGCGATGTCCAGTGCCTGGGTCAACCCTTCGGCTTTGCCACTGGCCTCCTCTTCTTTCTGAACGAGAATCAGGTTGGCGGCCTCCAGCTCATCCGCCCTTTTTTGCAGCAGATCGTTAAAGCGGGAGAGGCTGTTAATCTGTTTGCGAAGGTCTCCTGTTTTCTGAAGTGTTTCACGGCCCATCTCCGCATTCTCCCGTCTCAGCGTCACTAATTCTTTCCGTTGTGCCTCCACCTGAGTGGCCGCATCCCGCAGGCGGGCGACAACACTCAAATGCCGTTTTTCCAATTCCACCAGACGCTGGGAGCCCCTGGCGATTTCCTCCCTGGCTTTCAGATACAGCTCTTCATAATTCTCCGCGATGTCGGTTCCCTCCAGGGGCAGAGCGGCATCCTCAACGGGGGCGGGTCCTAGTTGTTTCAGAAATCCGTCGATTTCCTCCAACCTCCGGGTCACCGTCACGGTGTTAAATTCGGGTTCCAGAGCCTGAAGTTCGGTGTACAACTGCTTCGCTTTCAACAGATAGCTGCGCGCCTCCTCCGGTTTCTGTTCCTGGAGTTTCGTCGTGCCATCAAAGAAGTTGAGGTAAGCATCTCCATTCAGCCGTTCGGCAGCGGAAGGCTCCTGTGCGGACAGCGACAGAACGGGGAGAGTAAGCAAAAAGGCGAACAGACGTGTAAGCTTCATAGAACAAGGAGGGTTGGAAAGGGGGAACACTGTGTACCGAACCCCAGGAGCTTGTCACGGACTTTTCTACTCATAGCGGAAGCCGTGATGGAGGCCAAAGGCACCGGGATGATACCGAAGGGCCGTCACGCCGCGTTTCGGTGTGCCGATGACTTCCACGATATCAAAACGGAGAGCCTCCGGCTTTGGTTCGAGACGACGTGCGTATGCGAGGGCCGCCCGGTTCAACCGGATCTGTTTGTCCTGGTCCACAGAATCCCGGGGCGGCCGCTCCCCCTCGCTGGAGCGTGTTTTCACCTCCACGATCACCAGGATGTTTCCGTCCCGGGCCAACAGGTCAATTTCATCATGTTTCCCCACCCGTACTCTACGGCCGAGAAGTGTGAACCCCTGTTTCCGAACCGCCCGTGCCGCCTGCCGTTCCCCCCATTTTCCCAGGGCGAGATGTGGGGCTTCCTTTCGGAAGAAAAGGCGAAGGAGTTGAAGGGGGCGAAACAGGTTCATTTATCGGAAACGTCCACCCCCACAAAACAGTTGTTTCGTGTGGTTTGACAACCTTTTTACAGAAATAACCGTGCCTTTTACCACGCGAAGCTTTAGAGCGGAGGTCTCCGATGAACCTCTGGACGGGATACTCTATGAAATTTTACCACTATCTTGGAATCGCATTTTTCGGTGGATCGACCCTGCTTTATGGCCAAATTCAGCTTGAAGGACTGGTAATCGAAGAGCCGGCAGATGAGAATTCCGCCCAGGCTGAACCGGTGGTGGAAGCTCCAAAGGGGCACGATCACGGGCAGCGGAAACCCGGGGCCGTAGCGGATCGGCTGACTTTCCTGAACGGGGACACACTTCACGGAACGCTGAAGACGATTGGGGAAGAGGGGGTCACGTGGGGGCACACCGATGTGAAGGATTCGATTCTGTTTGGTCCCTCCAATGTTCGGGAGGTGAAGCTGAAGGGACCGTTTCCGGAACAGGAGCTCGGGGCCTTGACCCGCGTTTCTTTAACGAACGGAGACGATTACCGGGGTAAAGTTCTAAGCATGGATTCCGAAACCCTGATGCTGGATACTCCGTACGGTGGACGGATTTCTCTGGCCTCTGCCATGATTCAAAGCCTGTCTCCAACTGCAGAATCCCGTTCCCTGTACCAGGGACCCAACGGGATGGATGATTTTATTATCAGCCAGAATCATGGGAACATGGGGTGGGAGTACAAAAACAATTCGCTTTATTACAAGGGGAATACCAACGAGATGCTGGGGCTTCCGCTCCCGAATTTTCCAGATATGGCCTCGATTGAGTTCGATATCGAATGGCGGGGGAACCTGCAGTTTTACATGATGTTCTGGGCACAGGATCCCAAGAATCAGAATGAATGCTATACCATCATGCTGCAGTCCCATTACATTCGCTGCTACCGGCAGTCGAATAAGCACGGCCGGAACGAATTGGGAAATGCCAACCTGAATCACAGACGGCACAATCTCGGCAAAAGCAGTCTCCGGCTTTTGCTCAACCGCGAAGAGAAAGAAATGTATCTCTTCATGAACGGCGAGATGATCAAGAAATGGACGGATCAGTTTGATGGAAAGGTGTCCGGGGATGCGTTTGCATTCCGCGCTCTGGGCAACAGCCCCATGAAGCTCAATAACATGGTGATCCGCGAATGGGATGGGAAAATTGAAACAGAGCGACAAGGGGAGGCGGGGGCGAATGATATGCTGCTGCTGACCAACGGTGACACCTTCAGCGGGAAAGTCATTGGCATCCAGGACAATGTCCTGCGTTTTGAAACAGACTTCGCGGAACTCCCCATTCCGATCAATCGGGTGAACACGCTTACCTTTGCCCAGGCCACACGGGCAGAACCACGCCGCCGGGCAACCGATGTCCGGGTGTATTTTCCGAATGAGGAACGCATTACCCTGTCCCTGCAGCGGTGGGCTGAAGGCAATATGACGGGACGTTCTGAAACCACCGGAGACGTTGCTCTGGAAAGCCGCTTTGTGTCCCGGGTGGTCATGAATCCTTATGACGAGCGGAACAAGGACCAGGAAGACGAGTGGTAATCTGAAGAGGAGTCAAATATGGCCATGATGTTCAGTCCTTTCCTGCTGCTGCTGTTTCTGGTGGGAGGTGAAAACACGCTGAGTGGATATTTAGATGCGGAGGCCTTCTGGCTGGAGCAGGGAATCGAAATGAATGCCGCCTCCCTCCGGCAGGTATTGGACAGCGAAGACGGGGCAGTGGATGACGACAAGGTGGCAGCACTCATCTCCCAGTTGGGGGGGAAGACCCACGAACAGCGGCAGGGAGCCATGGACGCACTGGCGGGTATGGGGGTGTTTATTCGGCCTCAGCTTGAAAAAGCCGCCAAGATGGAGGACCCGGAAATTTCCACCCGGGCCAAAACGCTGCTCGAAGGACTGACCAACGCCGCGGATGAAGAGGGATTGACGCGGCTGATGGCGATTCAAGGGCTTGCGGATCTGGAGGACAAGGACAGCCTCAAGTTGCTCAGGAGAATCGCCAAAGGTGACAATCCTATCGAAGCCCGCGCGGCCGACAGGGCGGTGCGGCACCTGACTGGCCAGGCTCCCTCTGTTCGGGAGTTGGAGCCACGCGGACAACTGGTTTCTCGTTTTCCGGACGTTACGTTTTGCTTGGGACAACTCCATCTTCTGAAAAGAGAATCGGAGCTGATCCCCAGGGTACAGAAACTCAGCACCGTGAACACCTTCGTGAAAGAGATGCTGATGGCTGTGGGGGACATGGAGGTTCACCGGGTCACCGGTGCAATGAATCAGGAGGTGTTTCAGGATGATGACCTGCTGGTAGGGCTCCTCTTTTTAGAAATGGACTATGAGTCGCTCTCTTTTGCCAAGTGGCTGATGCAGAAATACAACTTTCAGGCATCGAAACGGAAGGACATGATTTATCTGCACCGGAATCACATGGTGGTCTGGCCATTAAGCAATGAACATCTGGTGTTCGCGGTTCACGGGGAAAATCATCCCGGGGACCAGGTCCTGGATGTTGTGGAGGGGTTCCGTGCTCCGGATGAGTCCCGTGCTCATGCAGAGTCTCTCACAAACGCAATCAAAAGAGTGCCGGAGAAGGCCGATCTCTGGGCCGCCCTGTATTTTCCGGAACAGGCGGAGCTGCCAAGAGAGATCGAAGATGCACTGATTTACGGTTCTCTTTCAGTCTATGGAACTGTGAAGAAGGATTCCGTTTCCCTCACCTTGCAGGGGGTGGGGACGGATGCGGAACAGGTCAAAGAACAGGTCCTGAAGCGGAAAGCGGAACGGGATGAACTCGTCGCCGAACTCCAGAATAATCCGATGGGTGGCACCCCTCCCATGTCAACGCTGTTGAAAACGGCCAAGGAAATGACCGTGGACGTGGACAAGGAAACCGTCACCTTGAACGCATCTCTTCCTCTTTCGCTGCTGGGGGAAATCCTGAACGAATTGGAGCGGTTTGATCAGCGGATGAACCAGCGTCAGCAACGAATGATGCAACGACAGCAACGAATGAGGATGCAGCAACAAGCCTTCGGAGCTGAGGCCATTGATTTTTAAATGCGGCTTGGCCCTTCATGGCGTTGACCCGTAACATGGCCAGCGGGGAGTGGACCGAACGTCTGCGTCAGCAGGCGGTGGAAGAGGGATTTGATCTGGTACGGTTTGCCCCTGCATCTCCGGCACGGCACGCGGAGGCGTTTCACTCCTGGTTGAATCAGGGATACCATGCGGATATGGACTGGATTGCCCGTGGGGTTGAAAGAAGGTCTGACCCCCGGGTATGGTACCCGGAAGCGAGGAGCATGATGGTGGTGGGCGTGTCGTACATGACGCAACACCCCCCGCCGGAGATCTGGAATGACCCCATGCGCGGCAGGATTGCCCGGTACGCATGGGGCAGGGATTATCACAAAGTGATTGGCAAACGGCTGAAATCACTGTCCCGATGGGTGGAGGAAGAGGGACCCTCCGGTGTCAAGGCACTGCCGTTTAATGACGCCAATCCGGTCCTGGAACATGATGCGGCCCTGGCGGCAGGGATGGGATTTATTGGCCGCAATACCCTGCTCATCCATCCGGAGTGGGGATCGATGATGTTTCTCGGGGGACTGCTGTTGAGCTGTGAGTGTGTTCCGGATGTTCCGACTCCTGCGAATGGTGAGTGCATCGCCATGGGGCAGGGGAAAGAGGCGGACTGTGGCAGATGTACCCGCTGTCTGACTTCCTGTCCCACGCATGCCTTCCCCGCAGAATACATTCTCGACAGCCGGTTGTGCATTTCCTACCAGACCATTGAAAACCGGAAGGCCATCCCTGAACCCTTGCGACCGAAAATGGGAAACTGGATCTTCGGCTGCGATGTCTGTCAGGAAGTCTGCCCCTGGGTGAAGAGAGGACTGTGGCCCTCCAGAGACCCTTGGCTGGCGCCGGAACCGGAGCGGATGGCTCCCCGGCTGGAGGAGCTGGCCGGACTGGATGAGGATGCCTTTTTGAAACGCTTTGCCGGCACTCCTGTGATGAGAACCAAACGCCGGGGGCTCCTTCGAAATGTGGCGGTTGCGCTGGGAAACAGTGGCTGTGGGGAAGCGCTGGAGCCTCTTGACCTCCTGGCTCAGGATCCAGATCCCCTGATTGCCTCGCATGCAGAATGGTCCCTTCGCCATTTGGAGGCATAAATAAATTTGTAAGAAAAGAAGAGGGTCAAAGACGAATGTAGCATGAAAGCATTACATTCCTCCCTTCGTCTCTTCCTCTTTACGCTCCTGCTTACTTCCTGTGGCCGTGCGCAATCCGCCGGATCCAAGTCGGAAGATACCTGGACAAGTGATTACACGGCTGCGCTGAAAAGAGCGCAGGAAACCGGACGTTATGTCCTGGTGGATTTTACCGGCTCAGATTGGTGCGGCTGGTGCATCCGGCTGGTGAATGAGGTCTTTTCAAAATCTGAATTCAACGAATTCTCCGCTGAAAACCTGATCAATGTTGAAATCGATTTTCCCCGCCAGAAAGAGCTTTCTAAGGACGCCCAGAAGAAAAATGAAGAGCTGGCGCAGAAGTACAACATTCGCGGGTTCCCGACGATTGTCATTCTGAGCCCCGAGGGTGAACTGGTGCAGAGAACCGGCTACCGCCGCGGTGGCGTCGAAGCCTACGTGAAGCATCTGCAGGAGATCATCACTACCCACAGAAATCAGTAAAAAAGAATCCAAACTCACACAACACCCCGCAGTTCATCACGGAAGGCGGGGTGTTTTTATTGTAGAGAGTAGATGGGAGTTAGGGGATCGCACTGATCAACCAATTCATACGAGAACACGAATGAGGGTTGCGGTCGAACCATAAATCGAATCCTATCTTCCATCTCCTTAGTGCGATCTTCCATCAATATTGACAAAAGCTGTTTTTTGACCCTATAGTTGTCTGACAATTTAGGGGCCGACAGGTTTCGACGGGTACGTTGAAGCGACGGTTGCGTGCCGAGGGTCCATCTTGACCTCGAAAAACCCAGGATGGAAACCAACACAAGTGCCGATGAAAATTACGCACTCGCAGCATAAATAACATGCTACGCGTTCCGCCACCAACGCCTGCTAGGTGGGCCGGAGCGACGACAGCAGGCTGGGACCGACACCGGGCTTCCGGGTCGAGGACCGAGATTCAACAGGAAGCTGGCAGAAGGGTGGCCCGTTCCCGGGCAGCTCCTCTGTAAGATCTAATCGGGGACTACGCACGTAGAGATCGGCGTGATTCGTGTTCGGACGGGGGTTCGATTCCCCCCGGCTCCACCATTTGATTTACTTCACCCGCTCATGGTTTTGCTGGAACTTCGATCTTGAATCCTCAAAGGGTTGAAGATCGGATCAGAATTTGGCAGTGGGTGAGGGTACGATGATTGTGCCCTCTTACTGGTCTGAAGCGAAACGGCGGATTGAGTTGCCATCCGGATCTTCATTGACCCTCCGTCGGTTTGGCTGGTCCGATCTGAGTGAAGAAGATGCGACTCGGATTGCGGAAGAAAGGCTGGATGTGGCCTGTACTGCGGCTCTGGCGGGAGAAAAAGTCAGTCAGAGAGATCGTAAAGTTCCCTATTTGGGGTCTGATGGAGTACCGATTCGGGAGGAAATTGTGGACCGCTTCGGAGATCATATCCTGACGCGAAATGTGTATGGTGCACTTTGCCTGAATACCCCGAATGTCCTTTTTGCAGATGTGGATGCGGAAGACCTTGTTCCGGCTGGAAATGTGTGTCTGGGGTTCTTTTTCTTGGTGGGTGTGAGTGTCCTTCTCAAATGGGTGATGGGAGGCTGGTATGCCTTTTTCATAGGAGCCGGGTTGTATGCGGCTTATCTGCTGCTGCTGTTCTACATTCGCAGACGAACGTTCTCGTCGTTGCCCAACAGGGTCAGGCAGAAACTGGCAGGGTACTGCGAACAGCATCCCAACTCCCTGCTCCGTCTGTATGAAACCCCTGCGGGTTTCCGAATCCTGTTGATGCATCAGGAGATGGATCCCGCTGGCGAGGAGGCCCAGGAGTTTATGAAGGCGTTTTCCTCCGATCAGATCTATATGACCATGTGTCGACGACAGGCCTGCTTCAGGGCCCGAGTAACCCCCAAACCCTGGCGGGTCGGCCTGACCGAACATTTAAAACCGCGTCCGGGTGTATGGCCGATCCAAAAGGAGAGAATGCCTGACCGCATCCGATGGGTGAAGGAATACGAAGAAAAAATCCGCGGGTATGCTGCGTGCCGTTTTCTTGCGGAGTTTGGCAGAGGGCAGGCCTGTTCAACCGCGCAAACCGTCATGGAACTTCATGACCGTCTCTGTCGCAGTGGGAGTGGCGATCCCATTGCGTGACCTGTGACTTCAGTTTCTCCCATCTGGCTTCGATCCATTTTAACATCAGATCTCCACCAACACTCACACACCTCCATCCCACGATCCCCATGAAACTTGAACACCTGGCCCTGAATGTTCCCGATTCCAAAGCCATGACCGACTGGTACCGCGATGTGTTGGGAATGCCGATCCATGTGGAACGGTTCGAGCCGATTCACTGTGCGTTTCTGGGTGAACCTCCCACGCTCATTGAATTGTATTCCAATCCGGCGGCTCCCTGCCTGTCTCTTTCGGAAATCGCCCCCCTGAGCCTGCATCTCGCATTGGAAAGCGAGGATCTCCAGACAGACCTGGCACGGCTTGTCGATGCGGGTGCTGTGCATCTGGAAGGCGAAGCTGATGATGATGGATATGGGCTTATCTTTCTCCGTTGCCCCTGGGGACTCGGGTTGCAGTTATGCAAAAGAGAGACCCCTCTGGTGAAGTAGGGTTCACGGAAAAGGATGGATTCAATCGGAAACCGCGAGGGGAAGAGCTGCGGAGTTTGGGTGGAAGTCTAGACACACGGGGGATTCCCCTGAGCGTTCGTGTTTCGCAATCGGAAAGATCGCTCAGACCGATCTGGAGGTCCCGTCTTTGTGCGGTCCACCTTGCCTTGTGTGAATCTCTGGAGTTGTCTTACATCTGTAAGACTTTGTGATTGACACTTCCTACGTTTGTAAGACATGAGGGGAGGCATGAAAGAGTCTTCACTTGATGCAGAGCAAAATCCTGTGCCGGTTTCCGTATCCCCTTCGGAGTGGGAAATCCTCTCCATCGTCTGGAAAGGGGAGCCTCTGACAGCGGCCCAGGTGGTGGAGCAACTGCCGAAACATCTGGAATGGCATCCCAAAACGGTCGGCACGTTCTTAACCCGTTTGGTTGAGAAAGGAATCGTGACCGCAACCCGTCAGGGGAAAGCAAACGTCTACACGTCGGTATACAGTCGGGAGCAACTGGTGGCGGATGAGAGCGAAACCTTTCTGAAACGGGTATTCAGAGGGGCCCGGAAGCCTTTGCTGATGCACTTTGTCGAGCAGGGGAACTTCACGGACGAGGAGATTGAAGAACTGAAGGCGTTATTGGACCGGCAGCGGAACCGGACGGACACGGAGGAGATGTGATGAACCTTGCGGATTTCGTTCCTTCGTTTTTGGAAAGCAGTGCCAGAGGTGGATTGCTCATCCTGTTTTTCCTGCTCATGCGGCCTGCACTTCGCCGGTGCTGTGGGTCGCGCTGGGTGAGTATTCTGTGGGGAGTATTGCTGATGAGAATGCTGGTGCCGGTACCGGTGCTGTTTCCGCTGGAAGTGGAACTGCCGTTTACCCTGTTCAGATCAGATGCAGGGGACGTTTCCGAGTGGACGCTCACGGAGGATCCGACGATGCCTCCATTGCAAGCGGCTTCGACACAGTCGGCACAACTGGACCGGGCTGCAGGTCCAGCGGCGAAGATCCTCCAGCCCTGGGGGTGGTTGGGCAGTGTTTGGCTCGGAGGTATGGGGGTCTGTGGGTTGATTCAGGTGCTGAAGTGGATCAGCCTCCGGAAGTTATCCGGGAACCTCAGGATGCCGGAGGACCCTCGTATCATGACGGTGTTTCGGTCTCTTCCTCCCCGGATACGGAAACAGGTGACGGTGTATATCAGTCCGGATGTGGAGGTGCCTTGTATGTCCGGGATCTGTCGGCCCGAAATCTGGTTGCCTGAACGTGAGGTTCAGACCTACTCGGATCAGGACCTGAAACACATTTTTCTGCACGAACTCGGACATGTACAGCGGAGAGATGTCCTCAACGCGGCCTGTTCTGCCTGTGTAAGCTGTCTTCATTGGTTTAACCCATTGGTCTGGGTCGGGATCAAGGTGTCGCAGGCGGATCGTGAAATGGCATGCGATGCATGGGTGTTGAGGCACTTGAACCCGTCCGAACAGGAGGGATATGGAATCACCCTGCTGAAGGTGATCAAGCGCCTCTCTCACCCCTCACCTTCCGGGTTAATATGGATACCGGCCCTGCGCATGGCCACGCCATTCTGTGTCTATCGAAAACGGTTTGCCGAACTGGGGCTGTTGCGTCAGCGGACCGTTTCACCGAATCGGGTTGGCATGGGTGTTGGGATGTTTTTGAGCCTTCTGCTTTTCGTGAATCTCCCATACCGTGCACGCACGGAACCTGAGCCTCATGTCTTGGATGTTGAAGAACCGTCACCCGATGATCCGAACGCAAAGGATGGAAAGAATGAGGTGCACGTATCCGCAAAATTTGTTGAATTTCCGGTTGAGCAGTTTTCCAAATTGGAGAAAACGTTTCCGGAACTTGTGGGCGGTATCATGGATCAGAAGGGCATTGGCGTTGCGACGGATCCTCATATTGACGCTTTCCTGAAGCGGTTGTCCGAATTACCGGACTCGGATATTCTTTCGGCGCCTCGTGTGGTGAAAATTCTGGGTCAGGAGGCTGTCCTCGAGGTCTCGCAGGCATTTATCTATCCGACTACCTGGGACTGGGGAATCAGCTCAGAGGGAAAAGAGGAGTTGCTTCCCGGCAACTTTGAAACGGAAAACCTGGGGGTCAAACTCCGTATCACCGCGTATGCTCCGAAACCGGATGCCTACAAGCTGGACCTGGAGGCCCGGGTCTCGGCGTTTGAAGGATTTTTCCATCATGCGACCGGAGAGGTGGCCGTAGGTCACCAGGATCAAACGCACCATCCTTCAGAGTATACCCCTATGTTCAGAAAGCGAGCTGTGGAAATCGAAACGGAACTGGTGGCCGGTCAGGGAATGCTGATTGGACCTTTGCAGGGGAACGCTGCCCACCCGGGGGAGGTGAAGATGAGAGAGGGGGAAGGATCGGACATTCTTCTGGTGATCATTCAGATATCCCGGCCGCAGGAAGATCCAGAGGAATGAGGTCGGGGATCGGCACAACAAGCCCCCCATATCATCGCCTTGTTTCGGTGTCGTACCTCAATCTAGGTCCACAGTGGCCGGAGCATCAGGAACCCGACGAACATGAGGCCCACATCGGCCCAGGCATGGCAGATCCAGGCGGAGAGGAGATTGCCGGTACGTTCCCATAAAACGGAGAAGAGAATCCCGACCAGACCGATGATGACGGTGCCAGTGATGGCGATGGACAGAGAGCCAACATAACTGCGGAGGTAAATGAAGTGATGCAGGCTGAAGGCGGCTCCACTAATCCCCGCCGCCATGGGCCATGTCAGGTGTTGCCGGAGCCCGCCGTGCAGACACCACCGCCAGTACAGTTCCTCCAGGCTGGAGTTGATGAGTATGACGAATACACTCATGGCCGCATACTGCAGAGGACCCTGTACGCCAAAGGCGGAGAGTTTTCCATGGATCAGCTCAGGTACGGGCTGTAGGAAGGATGCATCCCGGAAAAGCCCCAGGTAACCGAGTAGAAGGAGGAGGCAGAGCGCCACACCGGTCACGTTGCCCCAGAGCAAACTGCCTCGATCCAAGCGGGGAAACCTGCGGCTGGAATTCTTCACTTTCGTCAGGAAATAGAGTGGCAGGCCCAGGTACCAGATTTTCGTGAACCCGTACACGGCAAAGCCTGCGGGTCCCGGAAGCCACTGATGCCAGAAGATCCAGGTTCCGACAAAGGGGAGGAACAGGGATGGCAGTAGCAGGTTCAGGGTTGGTTTCATGGATGGTGAAGCGGGTTCATTTCGACTGCCAATACGTCCGGTATTGTCCGGGTGTCAAACCTGTTTTCTGCTTCACTTCCCGGCTGAGCTGAGACGGAAGACCGTATCCGCACCCATCTGTGATCTCTGCGAGGGTTTCGGATCCTTGGCGTAGTTTTTCCAGTGCTCTTTCGAGCCGGATCCGGAGCAGGAATTCTCCCGGGGTATGGCCGGTTTGCTGTTTGAGCTTTCTCGCCATCGTACTCCGGGACATTCCGGAGGACGAGGCGATGTCATCCAATGCGGGCAGCGCGTATTCCCACTCATGCATCGCGTTAATGGCCCGTTCCAGTTGAGCATCGTGCGGGGAGGCAAAGGCGGTGCTGTCCCGGGGGATGATCCCTTTTGTGGGAAGATACTCACGCCCGGGCGGGCGTATGCCTTCACGGATTTGCTCTGCCAGTAGTTCCGCTGCCCGATACCCCTTGGTTTCATGATCAAAATTTACACTGGAGATCCCCGGGGTCGAACACTCCAGCAGCACACTGTCGGCAGACACACAAAGCAAAAACACGTCCCCCGGTACGTTCAGACGGAGTGCCTGCAGACAGTGCAGGGCACGGATGGTATGGGTGGCATCCGTGCAGATCAGGCCCATCGGTTTGGGAAGGGCGTTCAGCCATTTGGTCAGATTTCTGAGCTGTTTGGGAAGAGTCCATGAGCCAGACTGCCGTTCCTGAAAAGATCCCAGGTTCTCCATACCGAAAGCGTCCATCCCCTTCAGCAAGGCCCGTTTTTTATGATGCAGAAAGATCCATGAGGGGTCCGCCGTATTCAGGACCGCCGCCCGGTGACACCCTCGCTCCTGCAGGTGTGTGAGTGCCTGTTCGGTCATTTCTTTGTATCCCGACCAAAGCTCTGTGACTCTCGGAACGTCGTCATGCCGGGCGAGTGACACCGTAGGTACCCGAAGGCGGGACAGGGTCTGTAACTGGGTCGGGGGTAAGGAGACGATCAGTCCCTGGATGCCGGAATTTGCCAGGGCTTTTGGTCCCGGAAGCTGGGGGAGGGGGGTGAGAATGCTGTGGGGGTGCTCGCCAAGGAATCGGGAAATCCCCTTGATCAACAACCGGTTCCATCCGGTTTCAATACCCAGATAAATTCCGATATGCATAGGAGTGGTTCTGATAAATGGGGGTAGGGCGTTTGATGATGACAGCCAAAAATATGACTACAGCAGTCATTCCCCTTGCATGGAACCTGAGTACTCTCAAGCAGATTCTACCGATATGAATGTCGACCCTCTGCCCACAAACATATGAAAACCATCTATCTCGTCCTCCCGTCTCTGTTCACCCTTGAGTGTGTCTCTGCCGCTTTCCTGAAAATTGATGACTTTGAATCAGGAGTGGGAGGCTGGACGGTGGGAAGCAATACAACCTTTGCTGCGGCTTCCGATCCCGGTGGGGGGAGTAACCAGGTTGCGGCCCTGAGCCTGGGGACGGGTGGAGATGCGGGCAATGTGTTCCGTAGTTTGGGAACCACGATTTCATCCACTTCAACCGCTGCCACGATTTTTTACCGGTTCTACCTGGAGTCGACCCCCCTGATCAATGGATACAACCACTTTACCGGTCTCTCCAAAGAATCCTCGCCCACTGACTGGGCGGATTTTACCAGTTACATGGGGCCCAGAGATGAAAGTCCCATTGATGTGATTGCGCGTGATGAAGGAAACCCGGGAGGATCACTGCAAAACGTCGGGACCCTGACCCAGGGGCAGTGGTACAACGCATGGATTGTGGTGAACAATCTTGCGGATACGACTGATTATTATCTGAACACCGGCGGAGATGCGACGGGGGGCGACGTCGTGGCAAGCGGCTTCAGCAACCGCGATGCGTCGGATCGGGATATCGTAAGTCTGCTTATGAAAATCGGCCCCAACGCCGATGACGGCCTGATTGTCTACTTTGATGATGTTTACGTTGATCCGCTTCAGGAAAACCTGACCGTAATCCCGGAACCCTCCTCTATTGTACTGTCGCTCCTGGGACTCCTGGTCGCTGTTCTCTACAGACGCAGGATATAATTGCATTTGGAGGAGGGCATGCCCGCGTCACCCTTGTATCCCCATTCATCCTGCACACGGGATCACCGAATTCTCGACGGGATTTGGCGTCTGTATTTCCCTAAGGCAGATGAAGGCGATTCTGCGGTTCTGGCCTCCGCCGTTCCGGACGGGGCACAGGAGATCGCAGTCCCCGCCTCCATCAACGAACAGGTAACGGACCTGCAGCAGTATCTGCATATGGAGGAGATGTGGTACTACCGTGCATTCCGGGTTCCATCGGATTGGCAAGGGGAACGAATCTCCATCCGTTTCGGATCGGTCACCTACCAGTGTGATGTATTCATCAATGGGCATCTCTGTAGTTCACATGAAACCGGCTACACACCTTTTGAGTGCACACTTCCAGATTCAATTGATGTTCAGGCCGAACACTTGCTCGCGGTCCGGGTGGATCATCGGCTCAGTTCAGAAACCATTCCTCAGGGGAACATCCCGCCGGAGGTGGGGGGAGTCGCCGCCTGGCGGGTCGGAAATCTCCCGGATGTACATTATGATATGTTTCCCTACATGGGTATACACCGAACCGTATGGTTGATGCGTACCCCGATGACCCGACTTACCGGGACCCGCTGGACGACCCGGGAGCTCACAAAACGCACTGCAACGCTGTCGGTCTCCTTTTTCTGGGAGGGCGAAATAGATGCCGTTCAGGTGTGCCTCCCGGAACTGAAGGCAGAGAAAACATTCCGTGTGCATTCGGACCGCGAGAATGAAAGCACGGAGTGGAGGTTGGAGGGAATCGAACCGTGGTCTCCTGAAGACCCGAAACTCTACAGAATTCTCATTCAGCTTGTCCGGTCTGGTCAGGTTCTGGACGAATACGGCTTCGAGTTCGGCTTTCGAACGGTACGAGTGGAGGGATCTGCATTTCTGCTAAACGGTGAACCGGTCACCATGCGTGGGTTCGGTCGTCATGAGGATGCGGCGGTGATCGGGAAAGGACTGAATCTTCCGTTTCTGGTCCGTGATTTTAATCTCATGGACTGGACGGGTGCGAACAGCTTCCGAACCACACATTATCCCTATTCAGAGGAACAGATGATGATGGCCGACCGGCGAGGGCTTCTTGTCATCGATGAGTCGGCGGCCAACACCCTGAGTATGAAGGCGGTGGCAGGAGATCCAGAGAAAAAGCAGCGGCTGCTCGAACGTCATCTTGCGCACAATAAAGAAATGATAGAGCGGGATTTTAATCATCCCTGCGTGGTGGCGTGGTCGATGGGAAACGAATGCGAAATGACCAGAGAGGACAGTCAGGGGTATATGACGCAGGTCGTCGAACATGCCAAGGATCTCGACCCGTCGCGGCCGGTCACGATGGTGTGTGTGACCGCAAGGGATGTGGAGCAGCTTGAAGCCGACGCCTTTGATTTTCTTGCGACCAATGTGTACCCGGGCTGGTATTGGAGTCAGGGGAATCTTCAGGTGATTACCCCTTGGCTGAGAGGGTATCTGGATGAATTATGGAACCGGTTTGGAAAGCCGATTTTGATCAGTGAATTCGGAGCGGATGCCATCCCGGGGTTGCATCATCAGCCCTCCCTGATGTGGACCGAAGAGTATCAGGTGGAGCTGGTGGAATCGGTCCTGGACGTGGCGGAGAGGCATCCTGCCTGCTTCGGTGCTCATGTGTGGAACTTTGCCGATTATTTGGTTGGGCAGCATACAGGCCGGGTGGTGCTCAACTGGAAGGGTGTGTTCACCCGGGATCGTCAACCCAAGATGCTGGCACATCGGCTGCGGCAGCGTTGGAGGAAGGAGGTCCTGAGCAAGTGGAACCGCTTCTCCTCCACACCGGAGGCCGGGGTGGAGTCCATCCGCTACACCTAAATGGATTCCGGAAGTGTGAGGCAAAACGCGAAGATTCCACACCGGGTGGTCGTTCTCGACGGAGGGTATTCCAGTTACCAGCAGGAACGGGAGCTGCTGACCGCATCAGGATTTCAACTCGAGATATTTGACGGGGAACGTGACGATCGCATCGGTAAACTGGAATTTGCTCAGGGAGCAGCGGGAGTGTTTGTCCGCTGGACCAGGGTTGACGAGGAGTTTCTGCAGGCCCTTCCCGGGGTAAGGGCATTGGTGAGGTATGGAATAGGTGTGGACCGCATTGATCTCGGGGCCTGTACGAACGCCGGATTGCCTGTCTGTAATGTGCAGGGGTATGGGACAGATTCGGTCTCCGATCATGCCCTTGCACTTCTTCTGGCATCCATTCGACAACTGAAGCCCGGAATGCATGCCCTCGGTCAGAGAGAATTTGGAGTCCCTCCAACCGCAGCGATACGGGATCCTCACGACATGACCCTGGGTCTTGTTGGGTTTGGGAATATTGGAAAACGAATGGCGGAAAAGTGTTCGGGACTGTTCCGAACGATTCTGGCGGTTGACCCCTATGTGGATGCCGGAGACATGCGGAAGTGTGAGGTGAAACCTGTCACCTTTGCTGAACTTCTCCGCCGGAGTGATGCGCTGAGTCTTCACTGCAGCCTGACTCCCGAAACACGTGGTCTGTTCAACGCCGGGGCCTTTTCGCAACTGAAACGGAAACCGGTGCTCATCAATACGGCACGGGGTGAGATTCTCGAACAGGCGGCCCTGAGGCAGGCACTTCGAGAGGACAGGCTGCACAGTCTGGGAATTGATGTCTTTCCTCAGGAGCCGCCCGGACCGGACTGGGAGGAGGTGAAGAAGGATCCACGGTGTATGTGTACCGGGCATTATGCATGGTATTCGGAAGGTGCATCGCGGGAACTCCAGAGACGGGCAGGGGAGAACATGATCCGGTTACTCCGGAGAGAGTCGCCTGAGGATTGCCTGAATCCATCTGCCTGTTTTCTCTCCTCTTCCTGAGGTTCTGGTGAAACAAAGATTGCGTTTTGTGCGAAACGTTTCACAAAGCAATGTATCATGTTGCATGTTGGCAATTGGAGGCGGGGTGAGATGAGACCACAGGTGCTTCACATTGGGAGCTTCCTGTTGTCCTGTCTGTTTTGCGGCGTGATCTGGGGCGTGGCGGTGTATATGCTGACTGGGGATATGCATCGTCAGGATCTGCTGCAGTCTCTATTCTTCTGGAGCGCATTGCCCGCCTGCCTGGTTCTGGGTCCCATGATTGTATGGATGGCGTCCAAAGGCGTGCCTCGATGGCTGAACACCATCCTATCCTATTATCTGGGCATCCTGCTCTACTGGCTGCTTCTGCTGATCGCGGATCCTTTGGTTGGTGACAACCTTCGCGACACCCCATGGTCATTTTTGTTTCTCATGCTTTATGTGGGCACCCTTTGGTTTGGGGCTCCGTTACTTGCTCTTTGCGCCTTTACCTCCAGTATTCTGCTGGGCGTATATGCGCATTTTGCTCCTGAGAGCCGGGGCCGTTAACCGGGTCTGTTCATTTTCTTGAATTTTTCCTGTTGGGTTTCGCTCCTTTCTTATGGAGTACTAGTATGGAACCGATTCAGGAAACAACCTCCAGCGACCTGCTGCACCGGATGCTCGACGAGGATCAGAGCCTCCGTGCGTTTATCCGTTCGCTGGTGCCTGACGTCCATGATGCGGAGGATCTGCAGCAGGAAGTGTGGAAAACGCTCTGTGTCAAAATGGATCACTATGACCCCAGCCGTCCGCTGCGTCCCTGGATCATGGGCATTGCCCGCATCCATGTCTTGAGATGGAGACAGACTCATTACCGAAACCGGGAGTATTCCAGTGAGGAGCTCCTTGAGAAACTGGCGGATGAGGCTGAAGAGCTGCAGGAGGAACTGGAGGTCCGCAAGGAATATTTAACCAAGTGTGTGAAGCATCTCCCTGCTCAGCAGCAGAAAATCCTCGGATGGATCTACCGGGAACGGCACTCTCAAAAAGATGTGGCCTCGAAGCTGAAGCGGAGTGTGGGGTCCCTGCAGATGCAGTTAACCCGCATTCGCCGTGGCCTGCGGAACTGTATCGAATCCCGCATCTGCAGGGAGGAGGTCACATGAGCCTGGTGTCCGGAGAAGCCGATCGGTTCGATGCGTTCCTGAACGGAAATCTCGCAGGAGAGGAACTGGCGTCTTTTCATGAAGAGCTCCTGAGCGATAAAGCGCTGCGGCGGGAGCTTCTCCTGAGGGGCCATCTTGAATCCTGTCTTCAGGAACTTTACGCGGTCCCATCCGGACGGGCCACTCCGGAGACGACCAGGAGGACCCGCACCACGTCCACTCGAGTGCGCTGGTATCTTCTCGTGGGGTTGCTGATCTTACTTGGGGGTCTGCTGACCCCGTTCTTCCTCCCTTCTGACCCGGATGGAATCAGGGAAAGCGAGAATACTCCCGAGGGGGCGTCACATATGCAGGACCCAGGGAACCCGCCCACAGTGGGACCTTCAGCAGATGTCCCGCATGTGGTGGCCGCTCCCATGCTGAACGGGGAGGTTCTGGAGGCGGAAGAAGGCGAACGGTTGGTGGTTCAGGTGCCGAAAGGGCCCAGACTGACTCTTCATCCCGGTAGCCGTATCCGTCTCTATCAAGGGGAGAACCAACTCCGTGTGTTTGTCGAAGCGGGAGGACTCGATTCGGTGCAGGAGAAACCCGGTGTGGTGAATCTTGTCTATGAAACCCAATTCCTGAGACTGGAGGGCACTCAGGCCGAACTTCGACTTCTGGCCTTTCCGGAATCCTCCTGGGTTGCGCTGAGTTCCGGGAGTGCAACCGTGAAAAAGCTCTCCACCGGAGAGCAGGCGGACATCTCATGGGGGGACTACGCGGTTGTGGATCCGAATTGGCCACTCCAACTGGTCGATTCGGCCATCTACTGCCCCATGTGGAGGTTCAAAAGCCTCCTCGTTGCCGGAGATGTTTATCCGGAACGGCTTCCCTTTCAACCGGAGTTATGAGCACGCTTATCCGATGTTTCACCGGGTGACACCCCAACGTATTTGAATCATGCAAACGAGAAGGACCCTTATGAAAACCTCCGAACTGACCTCACATGATCTTCCGCCCGAGCTGCAGGAACTGCTGACCCGGTTTCAAAAACGGTGGCGTTGGGTGAACAGTATGGCCTTGGTGGGTATGCTGTTGTGCATCCCGCTGACGAGTTTTCTGTTGCTTGCTTTTTCAGACCGCCTTTGGGCGACTCCGGGTTGGATACGACTGATCGTGGCGGTGCCGGTTCCTGTCCTCCTGTTCGTGGCACTGTACCCCTGGGCGAAACGCTGGCTGATCGAACGCCCGAACTCCCGTCGTCTCGCGCACTTTATGGGTCAACTGGATCCGCAGGTATGTGACCGGGTTCTGGGGGCGGTCGAGTTGGCGGAAGGATCTGAAGAAAACTGGGTGGGATCCCATGAACTTCGCCGGGCTGCAATTGAGCAGGTCGCACAGCAGATGAAAGGGGTGAAACCCGAGCAGAGGTTGGAAACCGGCGGGATGAAACGGCTGATCGGCGGAGCCGCCGTGTTAACCGCCATGGTTGTGTTCTTTTTCGCACTCGCCCCTCGTGCGGTCATGAACAGTTTTGCCCGGTGGCGTCAGCCTCATAAAGAAATCGAACGGTTTACCTTTGTCCGTCTGTTTGATTTTCCGGAAACACTGCATGTGGCACATGGTGAGGCTTTCGACTTTCAAGGGAGGGTGGCGCATGTCCAGGGCCGTGCAATTCCGGATGTCACCTATCGGGTAGACGGCACCGAGAGCCTGGATGTCCATCTGGAACCCCGTCAGGGAGTGGTGACTGTAGAGGCGGAAGGCATGATGGACACCCGTGACGTTCACCTGAAATCAGGGGATGCGCAGGAGAGGATCAGGATCGAACCGATGATGCGGCCGGAACTCCATGCGCTGGCTGCAGAGCTGGAATGGCCGGAATATCTCAAGAAGGAACCGGAAAACCTGTCCGTCCGCCGTCGCCGTGTGGAAGTGCCGATCGGATCACGCGTGGCTCTGAACGGAACCGTCAGTCGGGATCTGACCCTGGCACAGTTGGGAAATGGGCAGAAGGTGAACGTGGAAGGCTCCCGGTTCCTGCTGCCTGCGATGCTGGTTGAATCCAACCTTAGTTTTACGGTGAGTTGGGAGGACACGGTGGGGTTGAGTCCGCTGCAGCCCGCGACGGTTGAGGTCATTGCCACAGAAGACCGTGCGCCGCAGGTTGCCCTGAGTGGGCTGGCCACCACCGTCGCAATGCTGCCGGATCAGTTCGTGGAGATTGAACTCCGTGCGCGGGATGATTACGGACTGGACCGGGTATGGGCAAGTTGGAGAGCCGAGAGCGAGCAAGGACTCAAGGAACGGGAACGGGAGGCCCGTCTGCAGGGAAAAACCGGACAGCAAACCTTGAGTTTTTCACCGGAACGGATGGGGTTTGCCGTAGGAGATACCATTGAACTGGCCGCGTTTGCAGTAGACGCCTTACCGGGACGTGAGCCGAGTCGGAGTTCCCGCCACCGTATTTTTGTGATCGGTAAAGAGCAGCATGCAAAGATGCTGATGACTCAGATGGAAGACATTCTCGCGGCCCTGGATGACGAAATACGCGAGGAATCGATCACGATGGAGGAAAACAAAGATCTGGAGGGGGACTCCCCGGAGGACATTCTGGAGCGTGCTCTGGACGAACTGGCTCGGGCTGAGAGGGTCATGGACACTGCGGAGAACATGGATGACTTGATTCGAGAGGCGGGGAAAAATGATCAGATTACGGATAAGCAAATCGGGGACTGGGCAGAGATTTCCTCAAACCTGAAAGAGAAAGCAGTTCCGGCGATGGAATCGGCCGCAAGAAAAATGAAAAATGCTGCCGAGGCCATGGCCCATACTGACGGAGGTTCGTCGATGCCCTCGGGGGATTCCGATGAGGATGGGGAAGGGGCGAATGCGGGTCAGCCGGGTGAAGAGAGTGACAACGGGTCGGATGAGGACACCGGTGATTCGGAAGCCCTTGCGGATACCGGGGAACCAGGTGAGCCCGGAAAAAATGGAGAGGCGGGATCGCAGAGTCCTTCCGGCCAACCTGGCCAGCCTGGACAGAGTGGTCAGCCGGGATCGCCCATGGAGATGGCCGGTTCGGAACAGGAACCCACGGAGACTTCGGATATGGAGGTGGGGATCCGTGAGGACCATGAAGAGGCGATCAACGCCATGAAACACAGTGAAGAAGCGCTCAATGAATCGATCAATCAAAGCCTGTCCGCGTCTTTCATCAACCGTTTCAAAGAACTTGCACGACTGCAGGGGGAAGTCGGGGACACCATGACAACCCTGTTGCCCCTGACCATCGGAAAAACGGCGGAGGAACTGCCGGAAGAACTGTCCACGCAGATCCGTGACAATGCAAAGAAGCAGGAGCACATCGCCACGGAAACCCGGTATGTGTTTGATGATCTGGAAGGCTATTACCGCCGGTCCCAGGAAGAGGTGCTTCAGGTGATTCGCACAGAAATGAGCGAGGAGGATTTTATGGGGCGGCTGCCGAAAATGCAGGAGATGATTGCTCAAAACATCATCGGGCAGACCACACAGGAAGCGACCGCATGGAAGCAGAATTTCCTCAGTTGGGCAGACCGCTTGTCCGATGATGCCGGCGGAGGAGGCGGGAGCGGGGGAGCTGGTGCCGGAGGCGGAGACGAGGAGGGGGAGAGCCTCGAAACCATGATTGCCTTACTCCGGGCCCGTGAACAGCAGGAGAACCTCCGTCGGCATACCCGTGCATTGAATGAGTCCTATGCGGAGAATCTCAATTTTGACCAGGATGCGGCTGATCTGGCCGACCGTCAAAATGAGTTAGGCAAGGCGCTGCTTCCCCTCGAACAGCGGGTCGTGACGCCGGAAACCAAACATCTGGTCTCTGTTGCGTCGGGTGAGATGATGAATGCAGGACTGAAACTGAATGCCTCAGAAACCGATCAGGGAACCATCGGCATTCAAACGGAGGTGATCGAAATGCTGGCCCAGGCCCTGGACCAGAGCATGAGCAATCAGGAATCCTCTGAACCCAGCCCTGGGAATGACCCCTCCACTCCGCAGCCGGGCAGCAGCAGAGCCGCCATGATGCAGAAACTTATGCAGATGATGCAGGCCTCGGCAGCAAGCGGTCAAGGCTCCCCCGGACAGCAGGGTGGAGAAGGAAGCACAGGCTCTGGGGATCCTGGAGCCCACGACCTCAGCGGTCATGGACGTCTGTCCAGCAGTGAAAAGGACCGGAAAATCAAAGCAACGGGACTTCCCAGTGAATACTGGCCGCACCATTTCCGCGAGATGAGAGAGAAGTTCTATTCTGCAATGGAGTTTGATGACTTCTGAGTCGGGTCAGGACTGGAAGAAATGTGTTCTCTGGCTTTCATTTTAAACACACCGTCACAGAACATGCTTTGATCAAAGGGAGGAGGTGGATGACCCCGTCTTGACTTCATTTCCCGGTTCCTTAGGGGATGAGAAATGGCTGATCGTCTTCACTTCACGGCATTCTGGCCTCGCATCCTGCCGTATGTGTATGTGATGCGCCTGAAGTTGCTGGTGTCTCTGGCGTACCGGTTTGATGTAATCACGACCCTGGTCACGAATGTGATTCTCTTGGTGGGAACGGTATTTCTCTGGCGCACGGCGTATCGAGACCTTGGCACGGTTGCCGCCGTCAATGAGTCTCAGATGATTACCTACGCGGTCCTTGCGGTCGCTCTGCGTTCCTTCTTCACCTGCAATGTTGAGAGCACTCTCAATGACCGCATCCGTGAGGGGAATATCGCGATGGACCTGATCAAACCTGTCCATCTTATTGGGCTGTGGCTTTCGGAGGACATTGGGAGTGCCTGCAGCGCGGTCACACTGAGAACCGTTCCCATTTTGCTGGTCTCCTGTCTGTTCTTCACCATCCCCGCACCTGCAGATCTTCCATCTTTTCTCCTATTCCTCCCGGCAGTCCTTCTCAGCTATGCCCTTCTCTGGATGCTGAGTGTTCTGACGGGGCTGATGACCTTCTGGACCATGGAACTGGGTGGTCTCCAAAACGTGAAGGGCGTGTTGGTGGACATTCTATCCGGTGCTCTGGTGCCAATGTGGTTTTTTCCGGGATGGTTCCAGAACATTGCAAAACTACTGCCTTTTCAGCATATTTACCAAACACCGCTGGCGATTTACATCGGGCGAATCTCTCCCGGGAATGCCCTGGACGCGATCGGACTGCAGGTGGTCTGGAGCCTGATCCTGATCCTGGCGACACGTGGTCTTTGGATGCAAGCCTGTCGCAGAACCATGGTGCAGGGAGGATGAGATGAGTGATTTTCTGAATTCCTGTAAACATTACGCATCCGTGGGCAGTTTCCAGGGGCGTATGGCCTTGCAGCGTCAGTTGGAGTATCCTTTGTTTCTGGTAAGCTGGCTGATTATGATTCCGCTCAAATATCTGATCGGGGTTTGGATGTTGAAAATTCTGGTCGATCAATTCCAACCGTTGGCTGGCTGGACCTTTCCTCAACTCGCCTTTCTCTACGGTCTCGGCATGCTGAGCCATGGCCTGATGGTCGTCGTCTCAATCCAATCCTGGTTTCTGGATCATATGGTGATCCAGGGCGGATTCGACCGTATGCTTCTCCGCCCGCTTAATGTCTTTTTTCAATTCACCTTCATGTACCTCAATCTTATTGGATGTGTGGATCTCATACCGGCGGTCATCATTTTTGTGACCGGGTGCTCCCTGACCGGTTTTGACTGGACCTTCGGAAACTCGGTCGGAGTCCTGTCGGTTGTTCTGGGGGCAACCCTGATTCGTTCCTCGTTTTACACTCTGACCGCCTGCGTGGCCTTCTGGACCAAACGGGCCACCCACATGCGGGCAATTGGACACGATTTGATGGAGAGGAGCACCTTGTATCCGCTCTCAATCTATCCCAAGGCCTTCCAATGGATTCTGACCTTTGTCATTCCTCTGGGGTTTATTTCATTTTACCCCTCGACGGCTCTCCTGAATATCAACCATGGGACTGCACTTCCGCTGGAAATTGCGATGTGGACGCCGATCATCGGAATTGCGATGTTTGGACTCTCGCAAATTGTCTTCAATCGTGGGCTGCGTGCCTATGAAAGTGCGGGTTCCTGAGACACGATCCTGGCCATGATTGAAGCAACCAACCTGATAAAAGAGTTTCGAGTCACGAAAAAGGAAAGCGGACTTCGAGGGGCGCTCAAAGGTCTGATACGGCCTGAGCGCGAAACTGTACGTGCCGTTGACGGTGTTTCTTTCCGCATAAACAAAGGCGAAATTGTCGGGTACCTCGGCCCGAATGGGGCAGGGAAAAGCACCACGGTTAAGATGCTGACAGGCATTTTACACCCTACCTCCGGTGAAATCCTCATCAATGGAGTGTCTCCGCACCGGGAACGGACCCGGGTGGTGCAGAACCTCGGTGTGGTCTTTGGTCAACGCACCCAGCTCAACTGGGACCTGCGTCTGGGGGAGTCCTTCGAACTGCAACGGCGTATTTACCGGATTTCGGATGACCGGTTTGCCGCACAAATGGATACAATGCGGAGTCTTCTTGGCCTCACCGAGTTTGAAAACACGCCGGTACGGCAGCTTTCACTGGGACAGCGAATGCGGGGAGATCTGGCGGCGGCGATGCTGCATTCTCCGTCTATCCTGTTTCTGGACGAACCCACCATTGGACTCGATCTCACTGCAAAACAGGCCATCCGGGATTTTATCCGCGAAGTGAACACGCTTCATCAGACGACGATTATTCTTACCACCCATGACCTCGAAGATGTTGAACAACTCTGCAAACGCCTGATCGTGATCAACCATGGTCGGGTGGTGGAGGATGGGCCGCTTGAAGACCTCATTGACCGTCTGGCTCCTTATCGACAGATCGAAATCGACTTTGTGCAGGAGGTTCCGGTGATCGAGATCCAGGGGGTGGACGTCGTCGAGGTTAACGGGAACCGCATGGTCCTGCAATTTGATCGCCGTGCATTTTCCGCGGCAAGTGTGATCTCGGCTGTGACCCAACGTGCTGCCGTACGTGATCTCAGCGTCAGGGAACCCGAGATTGCGGATGTGTTGAAACGTTACTACCAGGATTCGGCGTAAATCCCTGAGGAAGAATTACCTTTCAGGACGTTTGGCTGCTGTGAAGAGACCCTTTACTTGTCGGCAGGGTAGGGAGGCTTTCCCCATTTCCGGATGCAGGGGAGGTTATGGTAAAGGAGCCAGTGATAAAACGGGGCGGGGAGCGTTTTACGCATCAGGTTGAACAGCACTGCGTCCGGGGTTCCTTTGACCCGTAACGGAATTCGTTTACGGTCTATCATTCTCTCCACTCTGCGGGCCACTTTCTCCGGGGAGGTGAGGGAGCGACGCATCCAGGATCCGATAAAGGAGGTCATGCAGTCATAATGTTTGAAGTAGGCATCATGAGGGTTGTTGGAAGCGCAGCGACTGTGTTCCGTGTAAGGCACTTTTAAAAATGCATCTGAACGGATGAAACCCAGTTGTAAAAGGCTGACTTGAATGTTCCATGGCCGGACTTCATAATACAGGGCTTCACTGGCTCCTTCAAAGGCAAATTTTGATGCACTGTAGGCTCCCATCGTCGGCATCGCCATCATACCTCCTACCGAGGAGACATTCAGAATTTTTCCCTCCTTTTTCGCTCTCATGGAAGGAAGCACCAGTCGGGCCAGTTCAATGGGGCCACGGAAGTTGACCCCCATCTGATGCAGCAATTCGTCCTCAGTGACATGTTCGATGACGGATCTGTAGGTGATTCCGGCGTTGTTGACCAGTACATCCACTCCTTTCAGTTCAGACTCGATTTCCGCGATGAGGTCAATGCGGTTCTGCTCGTGTGTCACTTCCAGAGGACGGAGCCAGACACGGTCCGACTCTTCAATGCCAGCATCATCGAAACGGGCAAGAGATGAGGGTCGGGCTGTGAGCACGAGAATCAGGTCTTTGCGACTCATGAGTCGCTGGGCGATGGCCAGACCGATACCGGCACTGGCTCCGGTAATAAGGACGACTCGTTGTGTAGAGGGGTTCATGGATTCATGTCACGGGGTTCAGCTCTGTGGGCTGGCCGCTGGCCAACCGTTTCAGGGTGTACTTACACTGGAGTGATGGATTGGCAACCTGTGGATTGATTCGGTCAGGATGTTCAGACGAAGGGGCAAAAAGAGCAAAGAGCATCGGGATGAGACCTTACCACCAATGTCCGGTTCTCTGGTGAGACGTTGGCGGGGAAAACGCACGTCTGTAGGGAATCCTGACCCTGTAAGAACGTTCCGTTCATTGAATCGCAGCGACTCTTTGTCAAAAAGGGAACCGACCTTAACTTCCTGCTAATACAGATTGACCCTTTGTCATCAGGTAGTACACCCTAGGCACTCCTTCGCCTATCCAGAACAGCTTGAAGCAATTATGATCATCATCGCGGACTGCCACGTAGATAAAACCAACGAAGCTCAATTCAGACTACTGCTAGACAAACTGGAGTCGGCAAATGACACCATTGTGTTTCTGGGAGATATATTTGACCTGTGGATCGCTGTACCGAGGTTGGAAACGGATCTCCAAAACGACTTCATCGATTGGTGCAATCGCCAACCTTCCGAAATTGGTTGGATCGATGGAAATCATGAATTCTACGTGTCCAAGGTCCATCAAAACGCATTTTCCTGGGCTTCCGAAACCCATTATGTAAAAAAAAATGTGTTTCTTTGTCACGGAGACTTAATCAACACGCGCGAATATCAATACCGGATTTTTCGTGGAGTTGTAAAATCGAGGGTCATGCGATGGATATCACGGGTTGTGCCGATACCAAGCGGCATAATCCAATCGATCCAGAATCATACCAGGAACAGCAATCATCACCACAAAAGCAAGAACCTGGAAGGTCAGTTTGCGAAATTCACCTCAACGTTGCCCTCTCAGGTCAATACAGTGATTTGCGGCCATTTTCATGCGTATTCTGAAAAAAAGTACCATGAGGCCTGTAACGTCATCCTTACTCCCGCCTGGGGGGATACTGAAGAAGTGTTGGTGTCTAACGACGATACCACCTTTCGAGTCGTTCACTGGACAGATATCCCTCCAGCGAAAACCTCAGTAGGCTAGATGCGGGATTTTGAAACGGGAATAGGCTGAATCAGTTGAGATCAAATGCTGCATTCAGCAGATCGAGAAAACGCCTGGCCCGTAAACTGGTTGAGATTCCCCACACGCTCTTGATATGGCAAATTCTGCTGGACATGTAGTCCGCACGCCTGGAAAAGTCGGCTGAAACAAATCCGTTGAACGTGCGGTCCAGCATTTGCGGATTCACACCGGTTGTAATTCCTTCTCTTGTCCATTTTCCAGTATTCAGGTCCCGTACAATCCAGAGTGCCTTCTCAGGGTCAAAGGACTCTGAATCATAGAGCCATTCATCATAATGCCTGTAGAGCTGGTTAACAAAATACAGCATGTCAATATAACCATCTGAATCAACGGGTAGACCTTTGCGAGCGTTGGATGTTTCAGGGGCATCCGTTTCGTCAGGAGAGTGGCTCAAGGGGGGGCGAAGGACCGGTGCTTTTGCTGCAAACGCCTTTTCTATCGTGGATTCCAAATCTGAATCAGTATCTTCTTTGGGAAGAAACCACAATGGATCGCGTTCTGCTTCTGCTTCTCCTAAGAACATAGAACGGGAGATACTGAAGATATGTTTACAAATTTCACGAGTCTGGTTGTAAAAGGAGACATATTCACGGGCAAAATTTTTAACGATCTCCCGTTTAACAGATGTCCGGTTCCAAAGTTTGTGAAACTCATAAAAATAAATCGAAACTGAATCCACCATCCTGCAAAACTCATCGATCACGTTTGACAGTTCTGGTTGATTCGATGTGAAGTGTAATTTGGAAGTGTACCTTGGTGCGAGTTGTATTGGACCTTCCTCATTCCAATTTTGGATGTATGGGTCTGTAACGAGAAACATTCTCAATAATACTTCGGTCGCACATGCTGCCGTATAATTCGGGTTATTGTGCAGTGATTTCGGGTCCAGAGCATAAAGAGAAAAGTGTTTTTTCAGATAAACATCTTTTTTATTACAATAGAACAAGGCAAACACGAAGGAGTCTGCGAAAACTTCTTCATATCGTTCCTTCTCTGCAAGTCGGGGATGAAACACTTTCGAACTCAGGGTTGCAGCACTGTCTTGATAGACATCCCCGGTGTTCAGATCATCCCAAAAATGAGCTTCCAGCGGCTTCAGTGGTGGTTTTGTGAAATTCGGAAGTAAATCCTCCACAAAATGTGCAAGTTCATGAAGAAGAATGAAATGCGTCTCCGGCCTGACCAGGCCGGAAATGTTGAAGTTTGTGCCAATCAGATAGTGTCTGTTCTGACCCAGTTTATACCAATGTGCAGAGGCGCGTGGAGTGGACGTGACCAGACAGGTCCCCCCAACCCGGGAACGAATCGCATCCTGTATGCGGCTTTTTGTCCCGGGAGGTCCTGCATTCAATTTTTGCGGATTCTGGTGTGAGTTGTGCAAGCGCAATAGCCTTCGCAGCAAGCCTCCTCCGCATTTCAGGGGCACATCGACGGAATGAATTAGTTTGGTTAACCCTGCTTTGAAATCCACCGCACTCTGGGAAAGGCCGGCACTGCGGAAATCCGGTTTCGTACGCAGGGACAGGGAGTCCCGGAGAAGCCTGGCCAGTCCATTGATCTTTTCAATATCATGATCGTTTAGAAAAGAACTTGCTCCAACTCGAGCATACTTGGTGGTGGTATAATGATCCAGTTCATGAATGAGATCTTCGGTAAGCAGGTCGTAGACGGTTCGAAATACGTCCAGTAAGTCGATGACATGATCAAAATAAAACGGATTCCGGAGTGCATCGGAAAATTCAAGAAACGAATATAAAATCGAATTGGAAACTGGAACCGGAATTCGGAGTTTTTCAATGGTTGTTCTGAGTTTTTTGTAAGATAAAAACGAATCTTCATCCCTGAAAAACACTTGTGTGACCATTTCTTCCAGCAAAGGCGTGACGTTACAATGTGTATTCGCTCTGGTCTGACCTGAGGCAAACTCTGCTTGATCAAACAGATAGGGAACATACAGTTCTGTGACTAAATCGCGGATGGGCCATTCCTGACTGGGTGGACATTCGGCCCCGGCAGCGGGGCGGAGGTTTTTGATACGTTCAAGGAGATCGAAGAGGGGAAACCCCTGAAAATTCTGTTGGTCGCAAAGGATTCGATCGTTAAAATCATTGTGGCCGAGTATCAACCAGGAAGAATCCATTTCCTTGGACGGAAAGGAGGTTTTGGACACATCATCCCAGAAAGCTTTGCCCGTTTGAATGGTTGTCCCCAGTTCCTGAATATGTCCGGGAGGCGTGTTAAATCTACTGTCCCCGTAGACGATTCCTGAATAGAGATTCTTTGCCACCTCGCGGTCCGAAACCTCAAAGCCAGCTTCGGATATTCCAGCTAGAGATAACGTTGCGCAGAACACATGGTTATTATCCAATGTTTTTGGGACCTGTTCCCAATTCGTTCTGTCTTTGTGAACCGCGTTCACAACGTGTGCGAATGCGGTATGGACGCTTTCAGATTCGACATACATGGAAAATTCGGATCCGTACCCATCAGATTCTGCTGCCTGATACAAATCCCGGAAGGTAATGGCCCGAATTGCCATTAAAACACTCGCCGCAATCGACATATTCCGGCAGCGAAACACCAGTGCGAGGTCTGACCAACCTTGTGGATCCAGAAATGAACAGTGGAATTCTCTGAGATCTCTGTCGCTAATTTGGAAATCTGATGTTCGTTTGGATTCGGAAATGGAAATGGATGCCAGGTCCTCAAGCGTTTTCGTCACTTTCAGAGCGATGGCGCTAAAGAGGGCTTGCGACAACATTAAACCGGGACCAAGCACAGCGAGTCCATTCATCCGAAAGTGTGATAATAAAACCAACGGGGGAAGGTCTTCTTTCGGACTGACCATACGATCAAAATTACAGAAGACAGAATTCTGTAAGGACGGTAAGGTTGTGGATTCGGCATCAAGACAGAAGGCAACACAACTTTGGTGGATTTGCAGATAGTGATGCAGCGAGAGTTCTGTCAGGATGTCGAAATCGTCGATTGCGATCATCGACAGGCAGTCGGTATCTCCAAATGTTACGAATGTGGATGGCTGAAACAAATGGTCCGGACATGTAGACGGTACGTTTGAAACCTTGCTGTAAAGCTCTGCATATTCAACGAGTGTGTTTTTATACGCCTGGCAGGCTCCGGCAATCGCTGCACCCGGACGGAGGAATGGAGAGAGGTGACGGTACGTTCCTCCCGAAGCGGCCTCTATTTCTTCGCATCGCTGATGTACCAACAGCGCCGAGTATGGAGAGTATCGAATTTTAGATTGGATATCATCCGCCATAATCAATGCCTGTCGTCAATGTGTGGTGTGGAATTGTTTCGTTTTTATTCGTCGATCAACACATTGATGGGATGTTCTGAAAACATCACGGATGGGTTGAGGCTGCCAAACTGTGAGGAGTCACGAAACGGCCCTGTAGTCAGAACACGATCATCACGAGTCTGACTGTGTATCGATTGGAACATGTCAGAGTTCTGAAATATTTGGAGTTCACGGGGATAAATCCGTTCATCGGAAATCTTATCGTATGTTAATTTGTTGCTCCAATCGGGAAGTAATTGTAACAAAGTTGTACGGTCTTTTGAAAATAAATTCGATACGGTGGATGTCATATATGGAAAAACCAAAACTGTGAATCTATATAATAAATATAAGCGTTTTGCGCTTTTTATTCTGTCCGAGTAATTTGTTTCTTGATCGGAAATTTCGGATCGGGTTTTTTGCAAATATGGTGCTAATCTACCAATCGAAATACGATTTTCCGTGGCAATTTTTTGTAATGTATCAAAGGGATCCATGTTTGTTTCCTATGGCCTCTGCCAAATTTTGTGTCGCCGATCATTGGGATTTCGGTTTTGTGGTAATCGATTAATGGCGACAGCAATATGCTCTTCAATTGGGGATTTTGAGTAACGAAAGGTTTCAAATGCATCTTCAAACGCTACAAAGCTTTTGTTGCTTCCATCTAATGTAGTTTGCTGGATTTCACTTAGGATGATATCCACATTTGCTTTCATTTTATTTATCAGTCTTTCCGGAGCAAGTTCGCTTGTAACTTCTTTTGAAATGTTTTTTGACAGCGGGCTTGTATTCGAATGGTCATACTGTTCGATTTTCTGTTTTGGCTTCAAATTTTTAATTTCTGTTTGTTTTGAGCTGGAAGGAGGGTTTTGCTCCAAATTCTGTGGCTCTTCCAGCTCATGGAAATAATCGGTATCTGTGATTATTGGTGTGGAATCGGCCATTGTGTGAAGGGACTTCAGATCATTGATAAACTGTTCGGCATCTATCCCATGCACTCTGTTTTTTAAAAACACACATAGTCGCTTCTCCCATGGTTTTTTTCCTTTGTTGCCTTTTCTGGGAATGGACAGGCCACAAGGTTTTTTTTCTACAAAGACTTCTTGTACTGCGTTGATGCTAATCCGTAATTCATATGCGGATTCGCGCGCGTCTTGGTCATTGCTCCCCTTTTTAATTTCCGTTAAATTTTTTTGCAGCTCCAGAAGCGATTTTGCCAACTCAAACGACTCTTTATTGGCTTCATGAGAGCGTTTCCATTCTGCAACCGAAAGTAACACGAGTAGTGCAGGTAGATTGTCCTGGTCTTTGAAGGAATCTCCATCAAGGTGGTCTGCTGTTTTGTTGGTTAATAACCATTTTACACGATTTATTGCTTCTGAATTTGGGATTTTCAAGGTGGGCTGTTTTTCATTTCCAGATTTTTTTTCTTGCTGTTTTGAGTATTTTTTTCTTTTTCTTGAAGATTTCTTCTTTGTTTTCTCTTTTTTCTTCTTCGATGAAAGGTCCGCAAAAATCTTACTTTCCGGACATTTTTCACTTAATGATTTGAATATGTCTGTCCGCTCATTTTCACTTTTTTGCTTTAATATCGTGTAAAACCTTGAATGAATTTCTTGAATGTCCGTTGTGCCCCTCCGCAGTGTATTTGCGGGGAACCCTAGTTGTTCAGCGAGTTCAATGAAGTTTTTTCTGCTGGGGAACTTATCGTATAGTTCGTCTATAATTATTTTTTCAGCGGATGCCCGCTTCTTGGGGCTATAAAGTACGGTTCTTGTACCTTCGGTGGTATCTTGATTGTCGACATCCTGGTTGATGAGGCCCTGCAACGGTTTGTCACCAATACCGTAGTTAATCAATAAATCTGCTAAATACGGAGTTTCATCATCGGGAGCGATTGACGTAAACACTTTGGAAATATCTGTTAACAGTTCTCGTAATCCAGGGATTAATCCGGCCAGCGTCTTGAAGATCCCTGCTGCATCTTTGGTCGTAGTGTTATCCACATTATCGAAAAAGGCCGACCAGAACCCCCACGCATCGCCCGATTTGAACCTCAAAGACTCTTTCTCAAATGCCGGATAATCTGAAAGTTGCGTGAGAACGTATTCGATTTTTTCTTTTGTATTACAGCGCTTGGAAACTTTACTAATTAGATCCTGTAAATTCACCGTCCACTCCCTCTAAATCTGTACACGTCGCCCATGCAGTGGTTTCTCCAAACCTCTGTGATGATTGCTTCCCAGTTGCGGTTTCATGTGTACCGGAACCGTACGGCCACCATTCTGGCTTGGGGAATTCTGGAACATGACGACACCATTTGACTCCAGTTCTCTTTCCAGTGTTTGGTGAGCTTCAGGAAGGAAGCCTTGCATGTGCTGTAGCTGAACCTGATCAGCATGCATGTCTGATATTCCGTTCCGCATGTTTTCCCGCGTTTCCCGTTGCATGGGCAGAGTGTCCTCCGCGGCTGATTGCCTTGCAGGAGGTGATCTGTATGTGTTTCATACTCACTTTTTCCTGTCCGTCTGTTCAGACAGAGCCTTTGAGATCGCCCACGAATAGAGCCCGAGCTTTCACGTGATCGTGATGAGAAGTCTCCGTCTCTTTCTCCTCCATGAAGTCGCACAAAGCAGATGGCGGGAACGCAGGTGGAATTGCCACAGGTTCCAATGCGTTCGTGGTTGCGTTCAGATACTTCCCCATTTTATCTCCAAGTTTGAAGTCAACATGTTCAGTTCAAATCGAAATTTTTACGTGCAAAACGGAATTTCACAACCCCAAAACCGTCAGGAAGTCGTTTAGCATCCCGAATATTCGTTCTTGTGAACATCTCTCCACCTTGGGAAGGAAAGTAAAAATGTCAAGAAGCTGCATCTCTTCCCTTTTTTGGGCCCGCTAAGCTCTTATTTTGAGAGGTCAAAATTTTGGGCACGGGTTGTGGAAGTTGAATGTGCGAAAATGACATGGAGTATCAAATGGAGCGGTTTCCATCTTCTCCAGAGGCGGAAGTCCTTGAATTGAAGAGGTGACTGGCCCATTGTCGGCCTTGTTTCTTTGTGAAACAAACTCGGAGTCAACCTATGATGAGATATACAATCCTCACCTTTCTCGTACTTTGCTGGAGACTGGATGCATCGTCCGATCCCTCCACATGGACGGCTCCGAGGAATGTTCATCAGGAAATCGATGCGCAGCATCTTGAGCGCATTTCGATTAAGAAGGTTGAAAAAGGAAATGAGGATTCGTCCGGGGCCTCCTTTTCACCAAATCACTCCTACTGGATGAAATCTCTTCCACCCACCGGCACATCCCAGGTGGTGATGATTACCACAGACCGGAATGGTTACCTCATTTCTTTTCGGGACTCATATTCCAATTTCCCCATACAAACGAAATGGGTGAATGAAAAAATACTCTTTCTTCGGGTTTATTGGGGGCGAATCGTAGGCACGGATGTACTCGTTGATGCTGAAACAGGCAAATTCCTCTACATGGAGTCGTTTGTGGACGGCACTCAAATGTTCCAACAAGCCAGGGAGGCTTCCCAGGGCAAATCCGTTGAGGGAGAATGAGCAACGCTGTGAAACGTAATGCGGCAATCGCATTGGGACTTTTTTACGTTCTGGCGATTTTTGTTGTGGGCCATAACCGCTCTCAGGTGTCCAGACATGACATACGAGTCAGGTTGATCCAGCCAGACTGTTCAAACCCGAATCTGTTGGAAATCCATATCACGAATTTGGGCGTTCGTCCGTTTTCCTATTTGGATGTGCGGGAGGGAGCTCATGGTGTATCGGATTTATACACGATTTTGCGCAAAACACCGGACGGCATCGACGCGACACACTCGAATTTGTACAGTTCACTGAGGCAGATGTTGAGCGTTGAGCTCAGGCCTGGGGAAACCTATGTCAGAAACATTCACCCACAGGCGTACAGGGCGGATGGGGATGATGTGTTAGGAGACCCGCTACGGGACCCTTATTCGTTGGCGGTGTCTTATGCCGTCGGTGGTACCGGGTACCATTCTGGAACCAGAGTGCTTAGGCCGGGACAGAGAATCGGGGACCTGACACGAGTTCCCAACAAAGAGATCTACAAAGACAAGGGGGATGTGAATTTTGAATACCGCACAAACTTTGTCACCTTGAAGCCGTCCACTCGATGAGGCGGTGGCAAATCAGGGAGTGGTGACGGTACAATCAGAGGGCATGACCGATGCCCGGGAGGTGCCGCTGAGAGCGGGGGATGCCAAAGAGGAGGTGCAGATCAAACCCCTGATGCGTCCGGAACTGCTCTCGCTGGGAGCCGAGCTGGAATGGCCGGCCTATCTGAAAAAGGAGCCCGAGACTCTGTCTGTCCGCCGCCGTCGGCTGGAAGTCCCGACGGGGTCACGGGTCACCGTGAAAGGAACCGTCAGCCGTGACGTGGCCATGGCCCGGTTGGGGGATGGCAGGGATGTGGAGGTCGACGGATCTCAGTTCCTGCTGCCGGAACTGCTGGTGGATACCAACCTCAGTGTTCAGGTGGAGTGGACCGATACGGTGGGGCTGAGTCCTCTGAATCCGGCCACGGTGGAGGTGATTGCGACCGAAGACCGGGCGCCTCAGATTGCTCTGAGCGGCGTGGCCACGACGATTGCGATGCTGCCGGACCAGTTTGTGGACATCGAACTGCGGGCCCGGGATGATTACGGGTTGGACCGGGTCTGGGCCAGTTGGCGGGCGGAAAAAGAAGGCATTCTCAAGCAGAAAGAACGGGAGGTGACACCGCAGGGAAAAACCGGCGGGGATACATTGAGCTTTTCTCCGGAACGGATGGGCTTTGCCGAAGGCGATACCATTGAACTGGCCGCCTATGCGGTGGACGCGCTGCCCGGACGGAAACCGAGCCGGAGTTCATTACACCGCATCTTTGTGATCAGCAAAGAACAGCACGAAAAAATGATCAGATCCCGGATGAACGTATTGCCGACTGGGCAGAAATCTCCAATGACCTGAAGGAGAAAGCCGTACCTGCCATGGAATCGGCCGCGGACAAGATGAAGCAGGCGGCGGACGCCATTGCAAACGGGGAGACCGGGAGCCCTTCTGAACCCGGTGAAGGGGAACCGCCGAACGAGCAGGCCGACACCGATCCCGAAGAGGGAGAGCCTGAGGAAAACGCGGGCGACAATGGCGATGCACCGGAGGACATGGCCGATGCGGGGACGCCCTCAAAAGGAAGCCCCTCCGGTTCTCCCGGACAGAGCGGGCAGCCGGGGTCGCCCATGGCGTCCTCCCCATCCGAACCGGAACCCAGTCAGATGGACGACGTGATGGTGGGGATTGAAGAGGATCATGATGACGCCATTAACGCGATGAAGAACGGAGAGCAGAATCTGAATGAGTCGATCAATCAGAGTCTCTCCGCGTCCTTTGTGAACCGGTTTAAGGAACTCGCCCGGGAGCAGGGTGAAGTTGGAGACACCATGACCCAGCTGCTTCCGTTGACCATTGGACAGGTGGTGGAGGAACTGCCTGAGGAGTTGGCATTGCAGGTTCAGCAGAATGCGGCGAAACAGGAACGCATTGCCACCGAAACCCGGTATGTCTTTGATGACCTGGAGGGGTATTACCGCCGGTCTCAGGAGGAGGTGCTACAGGAAATCCGTTCTGAAATGACCGAAGAGGATTTTATGGGACGGCTCCCGAAAATGAAGGAGATGATTTCCCAGAACATCATGGGGCAGACGGCCAAGGAGGCCACTGCCTGGAAAGAGAACTTCCTGAGCTGGGCCGACCGTCTTACAGATGACGATGCTGCCGGTGGCGGAGGAGGAGGCGGCGGAGGCGGAGGAGGAGACGAGGAAGGGGAAAGCCTTGAAACCATGATCGCGCTGCTCCGTGCCCGGGAACAGCAGGAGAACCTTCGGAAACATACCCGTGCATTGAATGAATCCTATGCAGAGAACCTGAACTTTGATCAGGATGCGGCAGACCTTGCGGAACGTCAGAATGATCTGGGCAAGGAACTGCTTCCGCTTGAACAGCGGGTGGTGAAAGCCGAGACCAAACACCTGGTGTCGGTGGCGTCCGGAGAAATGATGAATGCCGGGTTGAAACTGAATGCCTCGGAAACCGATCAGGGAACCATGGGGATTCAAACCGAGATCATTGAGATGCTGGCTCAGGCGTTGGACCAGAGCATGAGCAATCAGGAGTCCTCAGAGCAGCAGCCGCAACCTGGGCAGCCGGGCCAGAAGTCGCAGATGAGTTCCGCACCCAAGATGCGGCAGATCATGGCCATGATGCAGGGAAGCATGCCCGGACAGCAGGGCGGGGAAGGGAGTACCGGTTTCGGTGATCCCGGAGTGCACGATCTCAGCGGTCCACGACGCGCCACCTCCCGTGATCCAAAACGCAATGTCAAAGCCTCCGGTCTTCCCAGTGAATACTGGCCGCATCACTACCGTGCAATGCGGGATGGGTTCTTTGATGCGATGGAGGGGGAGTCTCTTTGAACTGCGGTAGCAAAGAAGAGCTGTTTGAAGGCCTGGTTTCGCATCATTGAATTGGTTACAAATCATGGTTATGTTAAGAGTGATGTAGACATTCCTGTCTGCAAAACCGCACAGCAGGCAGGAATGCCTGCTTCACCTTGGTGAAATATGGATGGAGATATGTGGTTCCTATATCCGAACTACGCCGTGAAAAGATGCCCCTGCTCCTTTCTTCCATTCCGATTGTCGGACCTTATAAGGATCAGTCGCTGGAAGGTGAAGATGTTGCCTTTCTGTTCAGGAGTTCGATGACCTTTCGCTCATATTCCTGCCCTTGTTCCCGAGCCAGATTCGTATTCGGTTCGATGGAGATGTGCAGGTCCCTGGCAAGTTTTTTGAACGTATCCTGATCTGCCACGACATATTCAACAAACTGTCCGCCGGTGTAAATCTGAATGATCTGTTCGGACCGACCTTCGTTTCGCATCGCGAAATTCAAGGCGGTAAACACAGACTTCACATCATACCAATCACCGTAGTTTTCCGCCTTGAACACGTATCGGTTTTTCCCGAGGCTGAAGGAAACGATGAAAGGGGGGCTGTTGGTTTTGCTGGGTTCCTTTGTCAGTTGTTGTTCCGGTTCCGTAGGGCGGAACCCTTCTGGAAAATGTGTCGACAAACTCTGAAGTAATTCATCGTGAGGGGAGGGGTACTGATCTGATTCTGCATCGAAGGAATCCAGCACCCCTTTCACTTCCAGCGTGCTCCAGAATATCCTATTTTGATAAAGGGTTGGGTATTTGTGAGGGTCTTGTAAGCTCTCTTCGGCCCGGTATCGGATGATGCGCTCTTCCTCTTCAGTTTTGGACATATCCAGGAGTCCAGCAGTTTCAAATTGTGTAAGCGCTTTCTCCGCGTCGATGCCTTTGAGATGCCACAGAAGCAGCATCTGAGTACTCCAGTGGAGGGAAGGGAATAGTTCTTCAATCAGTTCAGTAGATTTCCCTCGGAAGTGCGTGAGAAACACATTCAGTTCCTGATAAGAGATCTTACTTCTTTTGCTTTGTTCCTGGTATGCTTTGGAGATTCGAAGCCAATACTCGGACGTTTTCTCCAGTGGCATTTTCTCCACCAGTCCGAGAAGAGCTCCCCGACGCAGGCTTGGATCCTCCAAGGATTGAAAAAGCAATTCAAGGTCCTCCGGAATTTCGGAAGCTCCTAGGGCCTCCAGCAGTTCTTTTTTGTGGTGAACGTTTTCCTGCTGAAGTGCACTCCGAACATAGGGGAGAAACTCCGGGTGCTTGAGTCTCGCAAGTGCGTTGTGTAACCAATAAGAAAATCTCTTCCGTTCCGGCACCTTGGAGATGTAATGGGCAAAGGACTCCCTCGCACGTTTTGCTACGACTGGATCCTCCGACATCAGCATGCTTGAGTACACATCCAGACTAAGATCCGGCCACTCATATGCGAACAGATGCTCCTGCAAGTCCGGGTCCATCCCCATGCTGGACAACACATAGAACGCCCGTTTCCGATGAATATCCGAATCCGTTAGTTTTACCAAGTACGGCCTCGCTTCATCCAACTCCATGAACAGACAACCCCACATCGCTTTGTCCACGATTTTCGGATCCTCATGTTGGAGTAACGGATAATATCGGCGCTGTAGTTCAGGGGGCATTTCTTGGGGTATCCCATCAACCGATCCGTACAGGGAGCGGATGGCCTCCACGGCTGCCAACACCCTGTTTGCATCTGCCTGTTGGATTTCGGCCCACAAACGTGGTTCCTCTTCCTCCATGGAAAGATGTTGAATTCCGGTTCGAAGTAAACCGCACGCGGTTAAGGGCTGAGTCGTTTTGAGGGTCTCAAAACTCTCCAGGATCAACGTTCTGGATAGCTCCGGCTGTTTCAACAGCAGCTCTTTTGTGGGAGGGTCGATATACACATACCGCATCTTCCTCAGTTCCATGATCCGTTGCTGAATCTTCTCGTTGAGCGGAATCTCCTGTCGCACCGCCTGCTGTTTTTGCCATTCCATCAGCGGAATGATGCTAACGTGCGTAGGATTGTGGTTTCCCTCTGCTGAGAGGCAGAAGGGAGCTAACGCCAAAATGACCGGTAGAACATGCTGAGTGAAACGGGATCCTTTCATGCCTACTCTGTTGCCCTGATCGAAACCGATAATCAATGGCTTAGTCCGGAAACGAGCAGACGGAATTCTTCTACCTAAACAGTCTGGGAATCGGGGCATTAGGTCTTCCCCGAATGGTTCTGATCCTGTAGCCAACCGGATGATGAAACGTAAAACAGTAGCGATAGCCTCACTTGCAGCGGTGATGGTATTGATCGGGGGCCTGACGCTTTTGAACCGATCCGAGGTCTCGAGGTCAGATATTCGCGTAAAGCTGGTGTTGCCGGACGATCAAGATCCCACTGAACTCGAAATTCATATCACAAACAAAGGGTCACAACCCTTTCACTATTTGGATGCCCGCAGGGGTACCTATACTGTGTCAGACCTGTATACCATCCTCCGAAAGACAGGGTCGGGTATCGAGGAAAGTTCCTCAAATTCGTATGCCAGCGGGGGAGGTATTTGGCCTTCTGTGATTCTTCCAGGAGAAACCTATGTTCGAGAAATAGACCCCACGGGGTATCGAGCAGACTGGTGGGATGAATTTGGAGGTATGTGCAGGGAGAAACCTACACCTTAGCAGTTTCCTATTCCGTAGGAGGTGAAGGAGGGCATGCTTCGAAAAACGGACGACTAAGAAAGGGGGATATGGTGGTGCTGATCAAGGCTCCAAACAAAGAGATCTTCAAAGATCTAGGGGATGTTGAGTTCGAATACCGTACAAATTTTGTCACGGTAAAGTCACCGGAGTGAACGCGCTGATTTACCCAAATCCGTTCAGGCTTACCGGAAATTAATCTTGGGAGGCCCTGGGATGTCGGAGCGGTTAGGGGTCAGTCCCTGGAAAGCGGAGGGACGTTTGGTCGGAACGGGGGTGGGGGGGGGCTGAACCACCTTCACATTATTCCGAATAAACTCCTGGTCCTCAGTGGAGAGTTTATGCAGAGGAAAGTTGAATCTTCTTTGGTCGTCCCGGATGAGAACCACATGTTCTCCCTGAACATGCAGAGCCTTTGCATAAATTTCACGGTCCTGCAGATCCGTCCAGATCCGGTATCCGGGCAGGGATTTTGGCGGGGTTAGGTTCTGAGCGGCTGCGCTGTTCTTCAGATTCTCCAGCCAGGGATCCAGTTCTTTCCAGTTCACACGGAAGACATGCCCCGTATTCGGCATCAGCTTCGCATCCAGCCGGGCACCTGAAGATGTCAGCTTTTTGACCGTGTTTTCAAAGGTGCTGGCCCATTTCAACTCGTCCTTCTCGCCGATTCGCAGAAAGATGGGCATGCCATTTAAACGACGGGTATCCAATCGGGAACTCCTCAACGTGCCGGGAACGATAATGAGGGCCTTTACATTCGCCGGATTGGCGCTTGCCACTTCCAGCGCACTGATGCCTCCGTTCGAGATCCCCGCCATGATCACGTTTTCGTTCCCCAGTCGGGACAGCATGGTGGTAATATGCTCAGCATTTTTCCCAAAAAACGATCTGCCATCGGGTGATTGCGGGATCATGACCCGCCAGTTTCGCTTCGCGAAAGGTTTGCCCAGGGTCCTTTCGGCATCCTGAACCATTTGCTTGTTTCCAGGGCCTGGCGGCAGAAGAATGCAGACACCTTTCTGCTTCTCGGGTTCTGCAGGCTCCAGAATCACCACCTTGATCTCCTTCTGACCTGCTCCTTTGACCGTTTGCGTCTTTCGGGTTGGGTTTCCTGAAGATTTTGAATCGGAAGTACCTCCTGAGGTAAATCCGCTCAGGAGGACGATACAGAGGAACCCCAGGCAAAGGCGTGGGATTTGTTTCATATGTTCGGTTGGGGTTTGCATGGGATCCTTGCTTGCTAGGAGATGACCATCAGTAAATCACCGGTTTCGACCCGGGTGCCGGGTTTCACCAGAACCTGCTGAACCGTGCCGTCTTTCTCGGCATACACCGTGGTCTCCATTTTCATCGCTTCCAGTACCAGAAGTTTCTGCCCTTTCTTCACCTCATCTCCTTCGCTTGCGGCGACTGTGACAATCATGCCGGGCATGCTGGATCCAAGATGCGCGGGTTCTGTCGGATCTGCTTTTGCCCGCAGAGAGGTGCTTCCCTCAAGAGACCGGTCAACGACGTCCACGGAACGGGGGATGCCGTTTAATTCAAAGAACACCGTACGGGTACCGTCCTCATGGGCTTCGGAGGTGGAGACATACTTGATAATCAGGGTTTTCCCCGGTTCAATATCGATCGCGGTTTCCTCACCCTGCCGCATGCCATGGAAGAAAACCGGAGTGGGGAGAACACTGGTGTCTCCATATCGAATACGGTGTTCGATATACTCTTGAAACACAGTGGGGTAGAGGACGTAGGACAAAACCAGTTGATCCGTGGGGTCCCCATGAACCATGGTTGCCACGTCTTTTCTTGCCTGCTCGAAATCCACGGGAGGTAAGCTGGAGCCTGCCCGTCCCCGCAGAGGTTTCTCGTCTTTCAGAATCTGTTTCACGATGCCCCACGGGAACCCGCCATGGGGTTTTCCCATCCGACCGCTGACCAGATCTTTGATCGAAGCCGGATAGGCCAGTTCGCGGTCAGGATCTTTCACGTCATCCGGCTTCAGATCATTGGCCACCAGGAAGAGCGCCATGTCGCCCACGGCTTTACTGGTCGGTGTGACTTTGACGATGTCCCCAAACAACTGATTCACTCCAGCGTAGGTGTCACAGATTTCCGGCCAGCGGTCGGCAAGCCCGAGTGCCCGGGCCTGCTGATAAAGGTTGGTGTACTGTCCGCCGGGCATTTCATGCCGGTACAGATCTGCGGTGGCCGGAAGGGTGTCCGTTTCGAATGCGGTGTAAAACTCCCGCACATTCCGCCAGTAATCCGCCAACGCATCCAGATGACTGGGGTTCAGGTGTGTATTCCGCGGGGTGAACCGCAGGGTTTCCGCCAGGGTGTTCAGGTTCGGCTGTGCGGTCCCGCCTGAAAGCGGGGCCATGGCGGCATCGGCAATATCCAGCTTCACCTGGGCCGCGTTCAGAATGGCCGCCGCCTGAATTCCGGCCGTGTCATGGGTGTGGAAATGAATGGGGAGGCCCACTTCCTGTTTCAGCGTCTTGATCAGGATCTTGGCCGCCTCCGGTTTTAACAATCCGGCCATATCCTTGACCGCCAGAATGTGGGCCCCCATCTTCTCCAGTTCCTTGGCCAGGTTCACATAGTAGGCGAGGTCATACTTGGTACGGGCCGGATCCAGAATATCTCCGGTGTAACACAGACAGGCCTCACACAGCGCGTCATGTTTCCGGGCCGCCTCCATGGCCACTTTCATATTCGGCAGGTAATTCAGGGCATCAAAAATCCGGAACACATCCAGTCCTGCCCCCGCCGCTTCTTTGACAAAATGCTTCACCACATTATCCGGGTAGTTGGAATATCCAACCGCGCTGGACGCCCGCAGGAGCATTTGGAACAGGATGTTAGGGGCTTTTTCCCGCATTCGGGCCAACCGTTCCCAGGGATCCTCCTTCAGGAAGCGCATCGAGGTGTCAAAGGTCGCACCGCCCCACATCTCCAGAGAGAAAAGCTCGGGACAGAGTCTTGCGTAAGCGTCTGCGATGTTCACCATGTCATGCGTCCGCATGCGGGTGGCCAGCAGCGACTGATGTGCATCCCGGAACGTGGTGTCGGTGATCATCAGCCGTTTTTGTTTCACCAGCCATTTGGAGAACTCATCTCCGCCCAAACGTTTGAAGACATCCCGACTGCCCTCCGGCAATGGGGTTGCCTGGTTGACCGCAGGAACCGGGGCCGGATCTCTGCGCCGTGCCTCAGGTCGGTCTTTCACCAACTCGTTCTTATTGACCATCAGGTCCCCCAGGAACATCAGCATACGGTGTGCCCGGTCCTGTCGGCGTTTCATCTGAAACAACTCGGGGGTTTGATCAATAAACCGGGTGGTGCACCGCCCCTCCAGAAAGACCGGATGGTCGATGAGTTTGAGCAGAAAGGGGATGTTGGATTTGACCCCTCGGATCCGGTATTCCGCCAGGGCCCGTTCCATCCGGTTGACGGCATCCTGGAACCGCATTCCCCGGGTGGTGACTTTCACCAGCAGAGAGTCAAAAAACGGCGTGACCACAGCCCCCGAAAACGCACTGCCCGCATCCTGGCGGATGCCCACACCCCCTGAGGAACGATAGTGACTGATTTTTCCGTAGTCCGGGAGAAAGTTGTTGGCCGGATCTTCGGTGGTGACCCGGCATTGAATGGCGTAACCCTGGGTGCGAATGGACGGTTGATCTCCGAGACCAATTTCCTCATCCGACAGTTCCACTCCCTGTGCCACCAGAATCTGGCTTTTTACAATGTCCACCCCGGTGACCTCTTCCGTCACCGTATGTTCCACCTGAATACGGGGGTTGACCTCAATGAAATAAAACGCATTGGTGTCAGCATCTACGAGAAACTCCACCGTCCCCGCACAGGAGTATTCCACCTGACGGCCTATGGCCAGTGCCGCCTCGCAGATCGCATCCCGGACCCCTTCCTCGAGATTGGGGGAGGGGGCGATCTCCACCACCTTCTGATGACGGCGCTGCACGGAGCAGTCGCGCTCAAACAGGTGCACCAGGTTTCCGTGAACATCTCCTAGCAGCTGTACTTCGATATGACGGGCCCGTTGAATGAATTTCTCGATAAACACATCCGCACAGCCAAAAGCGGTCAGGGCTTCCCGCTGAGCCTGTTCCAGAGCATGCTCCAATTCGTCCGCCTTGTTTACCACCCTCATGCCGCGTCCGCCTCCACCCATCGAGGCTTTGAGAATCACCGGGAAACCTAACTGCTCCGCCTTCTTCATGGCATCCTTCGCGGACCGGACGGCTTTACTGGTCCCGCCCAGAACCGGGACCTTTGCGCGGCCTGCCAATTCGCGGGCGGCTGTTTTATCCCCCAGTTGATCCAGCATCTCCGGAGTGGGGCCCACAAACAGGATTCCCGCCTCCCGGCACTTGCGGGCGAAAGCGGCATTCTCCGACAGGAATCCGTAACCGGGATGGATGGCATCCACGCCGCGTTCTTTTGCCAGCGCGATGATTTGATCCATCGCCAGGTAATTTTTGATCGGTTCTCCTGCGTCTCCGATCTGATAGGCCTCATCCGCTTTGAAGCGGTGCAGTGAAAAACGGTCTTCATAGGAATAAATGGCCAACCGTGCGAATGCCCATCTCGTGTGCGGAACGAAAGACCCGTATGGCAATTTCACTGCGGTTCGCGACCAGAAGCTTTTGGATAGTCATGGGGGAATCCTGACGGGGCACCCGTTGAAAAGCAACCGGAGAAACAGGAGGATTTTCTGAAGACAACGATGGTCTTGAGTTTGCAGGGTTGTGGCCATCGTAGGGAGTGCATGTCTGCAATCCAGGCTTAGATTCGCGTTTTCTGTTTGTCCTTATGGGACCTGGACACCACAGGGCAACGGAGATGGAGTGACGGTGTGGGCTCCTCGTACGTCACCCCCTTCTTTTGCGAAAAGAGCTGATCTTTCAAGAGCTGCAGTGCGGGAGACACGATCGTTTCAGGATCATAGTCCACATACTGGGCCTGTTTGAATCTCTCCGGCGGGCGAAAAGGGAATCCGATCCTTCGTTCAGGGAGATCATGTGTTTTATGGAGATAATCGGCAACCCAAGGTGCCGCGCTGACAATCGCATCCATCTTCCCGTTACCAAACCAATGCGAAAGCTGACGTTTCTCCTGAAGAGAACCGTCTGTATTTCGATTCTTTACCATGTGAATGGGGTACGCTTTTGCATGAAATGCATCACAGGCGCTTCGATACCCTGCAGCACTCCGATGTTCTTCATGGGCAATCTGGTCTGGACTGGAGATGTACCCAATTTTCCGCGCGCCTTCCTTGATGAGGGTTTTTGTAAGATCATATCCGTGACCATAGTCATCGGTATCGACTTTCAGCATCGTGGGCCTCTGTGGAGATGATCCGACCGCGACCGCAGAAAACTGGTCCCAGTCGATGTTCCACGAACGAATATCCGGCTCGTAAAAGGCACACACCAGAAGCCCTTCGATTCCACGATGCTGCAAAATTTCGCTCAGGCGTTTCCCTTTCCCCTGCACCTCTTGAAGGGTAAACATGTCGATGGCAAATCCCAGTCGGTTGCTCACCTTGACCGCTGCAGTCCAATAGGCCTTTGCAGGGCCCGATCGAAACTGCTGATTTGTAGGTTTATTATGGATCAGCGCAATGTGTTGCAGCGAAGAATGACTTCTGTTCAACACCTGTGTATACGCTTTCGAAATTCTGGGATCGAGTTGATACCCCGCTTCTGCTGCGGCGTGCTTGACCTTTTCAATGGTCTCGTCTTTCAATCGGGGATCATTCCGCAATGCCCTCGAAACCGTGGAGGCCGATACCCCAAGGGAGGCCGCAATGGTTTTGCAGGTGACCCTGTTCATGCAATCATTGCATAACGTAGAAATTTCACCCTGTACAGGTTTACGGGTATAGAAAAAAAATGAGACGTTTTGCTGCATTCCTGTTCGTACCACTCGCTCTTTTTGCAGATGAATCGATTTCTGGATACCGGGGAAGCGCCGATCCCGAAATCCAGAAATTCTGGGACGTCCAGCAATCGGTCGCGAAGATAACGGTTCCGATTGGAGTGGCCACCGCCTGGGTGGTCGGTTCGAAATACATGCTCACCAATCAGCATGTGATCCGAAATGCTTCAGATGCTGAAAATGCGACGGTATCGTTTCTGGATGACACTACCGGGGGACCGGGAGACGGATATTCAGACCTGAAGCTTGTCAAACTCGGAGGAGGGGACTGGGCCCTGTTTGAAATTAATGACGGTGACTGGGACGCCGTCGCTCATCCCCCCCTTGAAATGGATCTCGAGCCTCAGCCGCACCAGCTCCTGTATGTGATTGGACATCCGGACCGCCGAATCAGCCGTTACAGCGATGACGACCGGGACAATTTTGCCGCAATCAACCCGGGTCTCCCTCCTGGCACCGAAGGCTTGGGGCATACCTGGGCGGATTCCGCCGGGAACCTGGCCGGATCCTCCTATGGTATGCCTACGGCGGCTGGGTATTCGGGTTCCCCCGTGATGACCATTGTCTCCGGTGAGCACCGGGCGGTAGCGCTACATCGGGGACCCAGTAACGGGATTTGGTTGTTTCACATCGAACCCTCTATTTTCCGCTGGCTCCCGCCCCGCGCCAAGGGAGCCGTCGGTTTCGATTTGCTGGAAGGTCGTATTCAGGATGACGGCGATGTGGAGGTGGTCCTGCTGGACCGTGATCTGGCCGGAAACGGAAGCCATGTTCTGACCGTCACCACCGACAGCGGGGATTCGGAAAGCCTCACCCTCATGGAGCAAAACGAGCCGGGAACATTCAGCGGTACATTACTCCTGACAGATCTGACTGACGGGGTCACCTCGAACAACGGAACCCTGGAAGTGGCCTCCATGGACCGGGTGATGACCACCTATCTTGATGCGGATGACGGAAGTGGTTCTCCCGCCACGGTGTTTCTCGCAGAACCTGTGGACCGCCGCGCCCCCAATGGATGGATGTTGAACCCAAGGGCGGATTCCATGACCAATGCCCGTATTGATTTTCACCCTGATTCCGCACACCTCAACCGCTATACCGCCGAGATTCAGGCCCTCTCCTCCCTGTTGCCCCATACAACGCCTACCGTACATACGAATGTCGGCGATGCTCAGAGCGTCCCGGTCAACCTCAGCACCCCGTTACGCCTCTACGGGATGCCAGTGAATTCCATCGAGATTCGGCCTGACGGTAAGGTTGTGGTGGGAGGGGTTCCTGCGTATGAGCTTCATGTGTTCGGATTCAGCCAATTCGGTCAGAGCTGCACGGTCAAAGTGGAGGAAACGGCTTCCGGCCTGTTGGTCACCTGGGAGGATGTTTCGGTATCTGTTGGGTCAGACAACGTGGCCTACATCGGGGCGAGTACCTCCTTTCAGTTGTTTTGGAGTCTCTCCGGACAGATCTCATTTCTCTATTCGGATGCGGCTCCTTCCTCCAGCCAGGCCTCGATTGGGCTGGTGGATGGTCCGGAAACAGATGATTTCGTAGCCACGGATTTTCTCGCGCTTCCCCGCGGAGACACACCGGTAACCGGCCCGCTGATTGTGTTTCAGCCATTGGACCAACGTCCCCCTTTTTACTATCCGGTTCAGTTTCAGGTTAGCGCTGTTGGGCAGGGTACCCTCCACTACAAGTGGTTTGAAAACGGTGTGGAGGTACCCGGTCAGACAAGTAATTTTTTCAGTTCCTTTACCCCGCCTGCCGGTGGTAGCGCTGACTACTACGTGGAAGTAACGGATGACAACGGCACCGTCACCAGCCGCGTGGCACGGTACACGATGATGCCGGAGGTCTCGGTCCAGCTAACCGATACGAATGTGCGGGAAGGGGAGGCGGCCACGACGCTTCGATTGGAGCGGCAGGGGGTGACGACGAATGCATTGACCGTACACTTCAGTGTCTCCGGAACGGCCAGTCCCGGAGAGGATTATTGGGTGAGCCCTCAAGGAGGACTCGATGGAGCCGTGACGTTCCCTGCCGGGCAGAGCATGGTCGATCTGAGCGTGACGGCACGGGATGATCTTCTGGACGAAGGCACTGAAACACTCGAGATCCAACTCCTTCCCTCGAACACGTATGCCTTGAGTTTTCAAATGCAGGAGACCTTGGAAATCACAGACGATGATCAGGATCCAAACTTCCGAACCTATCTTCTCAATTTTGGGGAGACGGCGTATACGGGTCCTGTTGGTCAGACCTGGCAGACCTTTGATCTGACCTCTGGAAACAATCCCCAGCATGTGAACAATCAGATGTTGACGGATAGGAATGGGAACAACAGTGGCGGAATCATGTTCGGCACGTCCGGCGGGTCTCCTTCCTACAATTCCTATCCCCTGCACACGGCTCTGGGCGAATCGGATCTGGGTGCGGAACCCTTTGGCTGGTTTGATGCCTCTTCTTCCCAACAGCGGGAGACGTTTGCGGTGAGGAACGGCTCCTCAGGATGGAGCTTCACCTTCAGTGGTTTTTCTCCTCAGGATGTGGTGGATCTTGAAATGGTATTCGCCCGCAAAGGAAGCAGCGGAGACCGGCAGATGACCGTGACCTATGAGTCGATTGGTGATGTCATGCGTGATCAGAATGTACATGTGGACAATGGAGGCCGATATCCTGTGTTAAGACGGTTGTCGGGCCGGAGTTCCTATACCCTCACGATTGCCCCTACCGGGCCAGGGTGGGGCTGTCTCCCCAATGCCATCGCCGTACATGTCCGCCATGCGTTTGCTGAGGCCCCTGGCGAGTTCACCGCCTTTGCTGAGAGCCCGCAAACCGTGCGTCTCGCGTGGACGGATAACAGCCCGTCCGAAACCGGATTCCGGATTGAACGAGCCTCTTCTCCTTCAGGGCCCTGGACCGTGCGACACATCGCACCGGCCGGGAGTGAACAGTATGAGGATACCCTCGGTACCGCAGGGAGCTACATCTACCGGGTCGTGGTGGAGGGTGGCGCCTCGGACGGGGTGATTTCCAATCTGGACGCCTCCTCCGGGTTGGACAGCGACGGTGACGGGGCTTTGGATGATCATGAAGACGAGGCCGGGACCAACCGCACCGATCCCGGTAGCGTTCTGGAACTCACACCTGTGCAGGCTGCGGGAGGAATACGTCTGCAGGGTCCCACGGTCGCGGGCCGCCGATACCGACTGAGCTGGCGGGAATCGCTGATCACCGGGGACTGGACCGAGGAAAGCCAGTGGACCAGTGACGGCAGTGACCTGGATCTGCCGCTCACGCAATCGGGCTTCTACCGCGTGGACGTCTGGAGGCCATGAGGGGCTTTATGTGTTCGGCATGTCAGTGAAGCCGGTCTTGTAGATGTTCATGACATGCCCTGATTCCAGAAGATAAACAGTCCGTCTTTACCCGGAGCGACAATGTCTGGACGGCCGTTTCCGTTGAGATCCCCGATGGCGAACTGGATGCCACAGCCTTTGCCCTCTCCATAGGGACCATAACTGATCACCTGTTTTGCAAAGCCCTCGCCGGTCCATTTAAAATAATACAGACCAACCGGGTCCTCCGCCCCGGGATCATTTCCGTTATGGGCATAGTACCGTTTTCCGGTGATCACCTCCAGTTCACCATCTCCATCAATATCGCATAACTGCATGTCATGATACTGGGAGTTGAACGGGTCAATGGGGTGCTCCACCCACGTGCCGGATGTATCCCGTTTGTACCAGCTGAGTCCGTAGTCATGAGCAGGGCCCGTGAAGAGTTCGGGTTTTCCATCTCCGTCGAAGTCGTGTACCAGCATGGGAATTGCGGTCCGGCCCAGTGACCAGTCCGGATGATAGATCCATTCCTCTTCCCAGGGATGTTCCGGTGCCTCCAGCCATCCATGATGGAAGAGAAGATCCAGACGCCCATTCCCGGTCATATCACCGGCCCCCAGTCCGTGCCCCTGTTCTTGATCCGAGATCTGGATCTTCCGAAAGGCTCCGGTGGGTTGACCGTTGTCATCCCTGCGCAGTTTATAAATAGACACCCCTTCACCGGGGAGATTCGGTACGATTTCCAGATCCCCGTCTCCGTCCAAATCCCAGGCCCGGGTGGTTTCGATATGACCAGGCTGATCCACGACCTCATGTTCCCAGTCTCCGCCGGTCTCTGTGCCGGGGTTTTTTAACAGGTAGAGTGTCTGGCCGAAGAATCCGCCGGTAATGATGTCCGGGAACCCGTTGCCGGTCGCATCCAGCGAAATGGTGGAGAAGTCATCATAATACTGGTGACATTCCGCAGGGGTCCAGATGCGGCTTTTTTTCTGAAAATCCGGGCCGTGATAACACCAGGCTCCGCTGGCAATATCCGGGTGAGCGGTTCCCATAAAGGCATCAATGCCGGCGGATTCGTAGCTGTGGTGGGCGAGAAGTTGTTTCTGAAACGTGACAGGCATGATGAGTCTCCGGAGTTATGCGGAAGGTGAAACGCCCAGGGCGCTGAGATATTCTTCTGCAATCATGAGGTCCTTGTAGGCGTCCTCCATGGTCGTGAAGTCGTCATAGTCTCCCGAAACAAATTTCAGAAAATTCCGGGCCTGATTCAGCATGGCATGTTCCCGGGGGAATTCGGAACAGATGAGTTGCTGCCGGGTGTGGTTGTGATCCGATACCTCGACCGTTCCTGCATGGAATTCCACCAGGGGAGCGGGTAGCCTCAGACGCACCCATGCGTTTTCAAAGAACACTTCTGCCGTCTCCTGCCAATCCAGTGGGGTATGGTGAGTCGCCATTTCCAAACAGATCGATGTCTGATCCTCCATTTCCGCGATCAGGAGCCGGCCATTTGCACTCGCATGCGTCACATGGTAGTCCTGTCCGCAGAGATACCGGATCAGGTTCACCTGATGAATGTAATAATTCACGAACGCCAGATAGTGCCGTTTGTACTCGGGGCCATGCCCCGTATCCGGATCGGAGGGAGGCTCTACGTCCAACCTTGTCTGCGGTCCCACGTTTCGGGTGAACCGGTGTGGACCCTGCATCCAGTCCCCGGGAGGCATGGTGACGCGGATATGGGTCATGGACCCTTTGTCTCCGCTTTCGCTCCAGTCCTGAATCACATCTTTCGCATACACCGAAGCGGGATCGCTTCGTTTGTGATAACCGATAAACACCCGTCCATTTGCTTTTTTGACCATGTCAAGAAGCTCTCGTCCTGCAGCGGTAGAAGCGGCCAATGGTTTTTCCATAAAGATAGGTTTTCCATAGGGCAGCAAGTCCTGAATCCATTCATGGTGACGGTCAAAGCCCTGGGAGGCGACAATGCCGTCGCACTCCACGTGTTGCAGCATGTCCTGAAAACTGCCGAACGCTTTGGGAATCCCATTGCGGTCGGCAACCAACTGGGCCCGTTTCAGGTCGAGGTCCGAACAGGCCACGATGTCACACATATCCTGCAGCAGGAGATAACTCTCCATATGAGCAGCTTGTCCCATGTTGCCGGTTCCTGCGAATGCGATCTTGAGTTTTGCTGATGTATCCATGTTTAAATCATATAAAATAAGGAATATATCTTCAATGGGCTCGCTTGCTTAGTATTTGTCTATTCTTGCTAATATATTTCACTTCCCTACAAGGTGATTCATGGACACATCGCGGTTGAACGCCTCCAGGGTAACTGGAGGAGGTCAGATTGCCCCTTCGAAGGAGTGGGGAATGGCGCTTCATGTACATGATCATCATGAAGTGATTGTGGTGTTGGAGGGACGCATGTTTGTGAAAGGGGAGAAGGGAGAGTCACTTACAGGCCAGGCCGGTCAGGTGCTGGTCTACCCGACCGGTATCCCGCATGAGGAGCAATCCGATCCTTCGGCTCCCGTCCGGACTTTGTTTTTTTCCTTTGAGGGAACCGCACCGAAGGGCCTCTCCCTGTTCTCAGGGAGGGAAGGGCGTGTTCCGGTCCTGGCCCGTTTTCTCTTCCGAGACTTTGTTTCCTTCGGGCAGGATCTGAACCAGGCAAACGCCTGCGGATATCTCAACCTCCTGTTTCAGGAGCTCGCACCCCCCGCCACGATAGATGGACGGGACGTGTTGATTCAAAAGGCTCAGTTCTATCTGGCCGATCATTATGCCCGGCCCATCACATTGCAGGACATTGCCAGTGCCTGTCACTGCAGTAAATTTCACTTCTCCCGGATCTTCAAAGAAGGAACCGGAATGACTCCGATGCAGGCGCTGCGGGCTGTGCGGATCCAGCAGGCGAAACAGTTACTTAGAACCACCATTCTGGGGATGTCGGCAATTGCGGAGCAAACGGGATTCTCCAACGAGTACCACCTCAGCAGGGAGTTTAAGAAACACACCGGACTCACCGCCAGTTCGTTTCGGCGTGACGGACGTTAACTATTCTGATCTATCCGATCTTCCGGACATAGACGTAATACGCGGTGCTGTGAAAACCACTTTCTGAATCGGAAAACTGGGCCCGGACATGGCAGGGGCCTGTAGGGAGTTCGATCTGAATGCAGGTCTGCATGTTTTCGGGTTGTACGGGTACCCAGTGATCCGGATGACCGGAAATGAGAAGCCCTGCGGTATCGATGTGCAGGGCGACACCGTCCTTGTAGGAGCTGATACTTCCGGGAGCGATGCCCGCTTCATAAACGGGGACATCAAAGCCTTCGATACCGTCTCCCACCCGGTGCCCGGACTCCTCCGGCCAGCGACGAAGATCGAATTCATACCGTCCGGCCTGCTCGACCATCACCTCCCACCATCCGTGACATTCGATACCCTTTCGAACCTGTGCCTGATTCCAGACAGTGTCCCCGTCCTGTTCATTTCTCAGGTCATGCGTGCGGAGAATGGCCACTTCCTGCTCCGGGGCTCCGATTGAAATGGGAATCTCATCCCGGATTTGCCGGGCGCACAGCTCCCACCAGGCTTCATATTCTTCCTGTAAGGTCTGTACGAGCTCAGGATGGTCTGCCGCCACATTGTTCTGCTGTCCCGGATCCGAAGCCAGGTGGTATAGTTCGGTTTGATTCACCAGCCGCCAGTCGTTCTGCATCACGCAGCTTTTCCTCCATTTCAGCGGATGGGCAATTCGCTGGGTATCGGTCACAATCGCCCGGTTCTTCCATACAGGATTCTCCTCACCTTCCAGTAGCGGTCTCAGACTTTCTCCATGAAAACTCCGGCCCTCCGGGACCTCGACGCCGCAGAGGTCCAGCAGGGTCGGCATGATGTCCACATAGCTGCTGAGTACCTGAGTGGTTCCGTTGGCCAGAATATCTCCATCCGGCCAGCGGAGAAAGAAGGGAACCCGGTGACCACCATCATACGGACTTCCTTTCAGGCCCCGCATGTTCGCATTGTAAAGGCTTTCATGCTCTTTCTCGCCGAACCCACCCGTCTGCCCATTGTCACTCATGAAGATCAGAATGGTGTTCGATTCCAGTTCCCATTCCTGCAGTTTGGAGCGGAGAATCCCGAAATTCTCATCCAGGTTGGTGATCATACCCAGGAACCGGGCATAGGATTCCTCCTCGGTATGCCTGCTGTACAGATCCCGGTATTTCGGTTCCACATTAAAAGGACTGTGCGGGGCATTAGTGGAAATCATACAGAAAAAGGGCTGGTCCCGGTTCTCTTCGATAAAGGCCAGTCCATGCGAAAAGAAAACATCGGTGCAGTAGCCATGATGAGCGACTTTTTCTCCATCCACTTCATAGGTGTCATCAAAGTAATCGTTCCCCCAGTGGTCAGGCTGTTGACTGATCCCGCCCCCTCCATGACAGACGACCCGTTGAAATCCGCGGTCCTGGGGGCGGTAGGGGAAGTCATCGCCAAGGTGCCACTTACCAAACAGACCGGTCTGATACCCGTTCTCCTGCAGGGCCGTGGCCAGGGTCCATTCATCTTTCCGTAAAAGGGAACGGCCGCCAATGGTGTGCCAGACGCCGGTTGAATTGCAATGGTGCCCCGTGAGGATGCCTGCTCTGGTTGGGGCGCAGGTGGTGCCGGTATGATATTGATCAAACCGGAAGCACTCCTGGTAAAAGGCATCCAGATGAGGGGTCCTGATAAAGGGATGACCATGACAGCCAAGAGGTGGGTACCCCTGATCATCGGTTAACACAAACACGATATTCGGCTGTTGGCGTTTCATCATATCCAGAATGTTGCGTGGTGGAGAGAATGAGTATCAGGTGGAGATGACATGAAGACAAGCCTGAAGCACGGCAAGGCCCTGTCCGAGGGAGAACCGGGTATGGAATTCGAGAGGTGAAACTTCAGAATCCCAAAACAGTTTGAATATAGGAAATAAAAATAAATGAGTTATATTTTGAGTTGCGTAATCGATGGTTGTCTTCCATATTTCCATCTGATGGGTCATGATGGAAGATGTTGTAAAACCTGACCCGAAACCAAGGAGATACTGATGATACGATTCGCGATCAGGGCGCTGGTGTTCTGCCTGTTGCCCACTTGCCTGTTTGCACAGGATAAACCGAACATTCTCGTAATTTGGGGGGATGATGTTGGAATTTCAAATGTCAGTGCCTACTCGCGAGGGCTGATGGGATACAAAACCCCGAATATCGACCGGATTGCAAAAGAAGGGATGATGTTCACAGATTATTATGGAGAACAGAGCTGCACAGCAGGTCGTTCCTCCTTCATTATGGGACAGTCTGTCTTCCGAACCGGTTTGAGTAAAGTCGGCCTGCCCGGTGCAAAAGAAGGCATGCAGGTGGAAGACCCCACCATTGCCGGCCTGCTTAAAAACCATGGGTACATGACCGGACAGTTCGGGAAAAACCACTTGGGGGATCGGGATGAACACCTTCCCACCAATCATGGCTTTGACGAGTTTTACGGGAACCTCTACCACCTTAACGCGGAAGAGGAGCCTGAAAATGAAGACTATCCGAAAGATCCGGAGTTCCGGAAAAAATTCGGGCCCCGCGGTGTGATCCGTTCCTCTGCTGACGGTAAAATCGAAGACACCGGCCCTCTTACCAAAAAGAGGATGGAGACCGTGGATGATGATACCGCTCAGGTGGCACTCGACTTCATTGAACGCGCGCACAAAGCCGGGAAACCGTTCTTTGTCTGGTGGAGCGGGACCCGGATGCATTTCCGTACGCATGTCAGTGATGAACGCATGGAATGGGCAAAGGGCATTTATCCGAATGCGGATGAGTACACGGCAGGGATGCTGGAGCACGACATGCACATCGGTCTGTTCCTGGAGAAACTGGATGAACTCGGCATCACCGACAACACCATTGTATTCTATTCAACCGATAACGGCCCCCATATGAATACCTGGCCGGATGCGGCGATGACACCGTTCCGTGGTGAAAAAAACACCAACTGGGAAGGTGGATGGCGGGTCCCCTCCATGATCCGCTGGCCCGGCAAAATTGAAGCCGGAAGCATCTCGAACAGCATCATGCATCACATGGACTGGCTGCCGACGTTCCTCGCTGCAGCGGGTGAGGCAGATGTGAAAGAGAAACTGCTCAAAGGTCACCAAGCCATTGGTCGTGATTACAAGGTGCATCTGGATGGATACAATTTCCTCCCTTACCTGACCGGTGAAGCGGAAAAGGCCCCCCGGGAAGAAATCTTTTATTTCTCCGATGATGGGGACCTCACCGCCCTGCGGTACCGCGACTGGAAAGTGATTTTCATGGAACAGCGGGTGGAAGCCACCTTGCAGGCATGGGCGGAACCGTTCGTTCCTCTGCGGGTTCCGTTGATTTTCAACCTCCGCCGCGACCCGTTTGAACGCGCCCAAATCACGTCCAATACCTATTACGACTGGCTGATTGACCGCGTCTACCTGCTGGTGCCCGCACAGGCCTACGTGGCGGAATTCCTGGAAACCTTCAAGGAATACCCCCCACGTCAGAAAGCAGCCTCCTTCTCCCTGGATCAGGTGATGGAGAAACTGCAGTCCGGTCCCCAATAAGGTGTGACCTGAACCAGCTCCCCTCATTCCGAGGGGAGCTTTTTTTGACCCATCCTCATACTGGGTGATGACAGTTTTCTAGAACCCCATTCAGGATGGTTTAAAAAACAACAACGCACCACGCGGACAGCACGGACTCATCTCATGGAGGCATGGTGATGGTTTTCCACTGGTTCGGACCCCTTATCCATTAAGCTTAACCTGAATAAGGAAGCTCACGTTTAAATATCCACTCTGCATGGGTCCGCATCGTCCGTTGTTACAATCGACTCCCTTTTACGGTGAACTTTTTTTACCCCCTCCTACTCTTTTAAGAAAGATTATGAAATCATTTGTATTTGCCCTGTTTGCGTTCTCAACGGTCCTCTTTGCACAGGACCCGCTTCCCTCCTGGAAAGAAGGGAACGTCAAATCCCAGCTCCTCGACTTTATCAACGCCGCTCAGGATACATCCTCCGATGGATTTATTGCGGTGGAAGACCGGATCGCTGTTTTTGATAATGACGGAACGCTCTGGTCTGAACAGCCGATGTACTTTCAGATGTTCTATGCCGCAGACCGCCTGAAAAAAATGGCGGAATCCGATGCCTCCCTGAAACAGGAACAGCCCTACAAGGCCGTGGTGGAAGGGGATCACGAGGCCATCAAATCATTCGGCGAAAAGGAAATCCTCCAGGTGGTCCTCAAGTCACATGCCGGGATGTCAACAGAGCAGTTTGAAGCCGATGTGGCAGAGTGGATGAAAACGGCGAAGCACCCCGGGAAAGGCATGCGCTTTGTTGACATGACTTACACGCCCATGAAGGAGTTGATTGATGCACTGCATGCGGCAGAATTCAAATGCTATATCGTGTCCGGTGGTGGTCTTTCCTTCATGCGCCCCTGGGTGGAGGAAGCCTATAACATTCCCCGTCACCGTGTGATTGGAAGCCGGATTGAAGTGGAGTATGAAGTCAAAGACGGAACCCCCCAACTCACCCGCAAAGCCGAAATCGGATTTATCGATGACAAAGGCGGTAAACCGGTTGGGATTTATCAGGTCATTGGCCGCCGCCCTGCAGCCGCATTTGGAAATTCGGACGGCGATTTTCAGATGTTGGAATACACCACCGCCGGAAAAGGGGCCCGGCTGGGAGCCCTGGTTCACCACACCGATGCAGAGCGCGAATGGGCCTACGACCGTGACTCCCATGTCGGCCATCTGGTGCGCGGACTGGATGAGGCCAAAGAACGAGGCTGGATCCTGATCGATATGAAAAAAGACTGGGCCACTGTGTTTGGAGAATAAACATGTCGCTTCGTGATGACTTCCTGAAACTGGAGGCGAGCTTGAATGAGCGTATCCTCGGGCAGGAGGCGGTGGTGGAAAAACTGCTGCTGGCCCTGCTCGCGGATGGGCATATCCTGATGGAAGGCTTGCCGGGTGTGGCAAAAACCCGATCCATCAAAACCCTCAGCCGATTGATCCCTTCTGAATTTCGGCGAATTCAGTTTACCCCGGATTTGCTCCCCAGTGATGTCACCGGTTCGGACATTTACCGGGAACAGACCGGAACTTTCGAGTTTCAAGCAGGGCCGGTATTCGGCAATCTGGTGCTGGCTGACGAAATTAATCGTGCTCCCGCGAAAGTTCAGTCCGCGCTGTTGGAGGCGATGGAAGAACGCCAGGTGACGGTCTCCGGACAAACCCGCGCGCTCCCCGACCCCTTTTTGGTGTTGGCCACTCAGAACCCCATTGAGCAGGAAGGAACCTATCCGCTGCCGGAAGCGCAGATGGACCGCTTCCTCCTGTATGTACATGTTCCGTATCCTCCAGGCGATCAGGAACACGCCATTCTGAATCTTGTGCGAGGTGAGAAACAGGGTACTCACTCCCCACCTGAGCCATTGTTGCAGACCGAGCAGGTGATGGACGCGCGGAAAGAAGTACTTGCGGTTGAAGTGGGCGAGGCCGCGGAACGGTACATGGTCGACCTGATTCTGGCAACGCGGACACCCTCTGAACTGCAAGGGGAGGTAAGCAAGTGGATTTCTCTGGGAGCAAGTCCCCGGGGAACTCTGGCCCTGGATGCGGCGTCCAGAGCGTTGGCATGGCTCAGGGGGGCCTCGTCCGTTTCTGCGGAACATGTCCGCGGCGTGGCCGCAGCCTGTCTGGGTCACCGGATTCATCTCTCCTACATTGCGGAAGCGGAAGGCCGTAGCCGGAATGAAGTTGCAGAAGCTCTCATTGCAGCCGTTGTCCCTGCCTGAGGCCCAGATGGCGAAAACCTGGTTGAGCCTGGAAGAGATGATGCGTCTCAAAGCAGAGGCTCGTGGGTTTGCACTGCGTTCGGCACAGCCCTTGCATTCGCTCCTGTCCGGGCGGCATGCCTCCCGTCTCCGGGGGAGAGGACTGCAGTTCGCGGAACTGCGGGATTATCATCCCGGGGATGATGTCCGCCGGATTGACTGGAAAGCCTCTCAACGGCGGGGGAGGACGCAGCTTCGTGTGTACGAGGAGGAGAGGGATCGGCCGATGCTCCTTCTGGTGGATCAGAGACCTGCCATGTATTTTGGGAGCCGGAGGTGCACCAAAGCGGCATGTGCAGCGGAGACGGCTGCTCTGGCGGCTTGGAAAGGCGCAGAAGGAGGCGACCGAGTGGGCGGATGGGTGCTGGGAGTCGAAGGTCTGGAACATCTTCGCCCCCGGAATGGGCGTTCCGGGTGTGTCCCTTTACTAGGAGCCGTGGCCAGAGCAGGTGAGGCCCTGGAAAAGGATCCCGATCACATTCCCTCCACCGGTTTGAACCAGGCCCTGGATAAAATTTTGAATTCCGTCACCCATGATGCACTGGTGCTCGTGATTACGGACCTTGATGATGCTGACCAGGGAACGGGTGAGCGTCTGATGAAACTCCAGGCGCACAATGATGTGATCGTGGCTGCCGTCTACGACCCCCTGGGGGGAACCCTCCGTGGAGGAGCCGGCATGAACGCCCTGACAGCTGAGGGTCTGGTCTGTGTCCCTGCGGGTCAGGCGTTTGCAGATGCCTTCCGGGAGATTTTTCAGCAGGAAATCGGGAATTGGATGAACTGGTTCAGGGGACTGAATGTTCCCCTGATGCCTCTCACCACTGAGCTCCCGGTGTCTGTACAATTACGGGAACTCCTCGGAGGGGTTTCGTGACAGACGCTCCGCCTTCGTTGAAGGATCTGCATGACATTGTCGTTCCGGACGGTGTGGATTTCTGGCCGCCCGCTCCCGGAACGCAGGTGTGCGTGTTCCTTCTGGGGTGTGCAGGCGTGCTGTTCCTGTGGCGGAGGTGGCAACAGGTGCGGGCAAATGCCTACCGCAAGGAGGCACTCCTGACACTTGAGGCTGCCACCAGTCCTCTGGAGATTTCCGTGGTGCTGAAACGATGTGCACGTCTTCATTGTTCTGCACAGGGGTTGTCTGCCATGACACCGGATCAATGGCTTTCCTTTCTGGAGGAAACGGGACCCTCCATGCCAACTGATGTCAAAGGGCAGTGGCAACAGTGGGTGTATGAGGGCGCACCTGAGGATGAAATGGCAAAAATGAACACCTATGCTGCGGAGTGGATCCGGTCACACCGGTTCCCGCAGGAGGAGCCGGCGTGATTGAATTTCACTACCTCTGGTTGGCGGTATTGCTCCCGGTTCCCTGGATCCTGGAACGCATCCTGCCTCCTCTGACTCCTGGAAAAGCCGGAGTGAGGGTGCCATTCGGAAGTCGTTTGCGTCAGGCTGCCGATCAGGGGATGATCCAACAACTTCGCAAACCTTTATGGATCAAATGGAGCATTTGGCTGCTGCTGGTTCTGGCACTGATGAAACCCCAGCGACTCCTTCCACCGCGTGAAAAGGAATTGCCGACCCGCGATCTGCTTCTGCTGGTGGATCTTTCCGGATCCATGAATCAAGAGGATTTTCAGGATGAAGAAGGGCAAACGGTCAACAGATTGGAGGCGGTCAAACAGGTTGCGGGGGACTTTCTGGAACGCAGGGAAGGTGACCGCGTGGGGGTCGTTGTGTTCGGGGATGCCCCGTATGTGCAGGTTCCGTTTACAACAGATGTATCCCTGTGCCGCCAGCTCCTTGAGGAGACACAGGTGGGCATGGCGGGACCCCGTACCGCATTCGGCGATGCCATCGGACTGGGTCTGCTGCAGTTTCAACGGAGTGATGCTCCCAGCCGGACGCTGATTGCACTGACCGACGGGAATGATTCCGCCAGTCAGGTTCCTCCTGTCGAAGCCTCAAGAGTCGCCCGGGATCAGGAGGTCCGGATCCACTGCATTGCGATTGGGGATCCGGAGACGGTGGGAGAGGACCCTTTGGATGAACAGACGCTCCGCAGTGTGGCCGAGGAGAGCGGGGGATCGTACTTCTTCGCGGCCGACCGTGATTCGTTGGAGAACATCTACACCGAAATTGATCAAATTGAGACGCGGGATATCAATCTTCAACGGTATCGGCCGAAACAGGATCTCTTTGTGTGGCCTGTAACGGTGGCATTGTTTCTGGGTCTGATCTCACTCGGAGTTCAGGTGAAACAAAAGCAAACCCGCGCGGTCAGGGAGCGTTGCTCACTCCGGGTGAATCCCCGAACGGGGACAGTGGAGATCCAGTCATGAACGGGTTTCATTTTCTTCGGCCCTGGGCCCTGCTGCTTCTCCCGCTGGCTGCCTTTGTCCTTTGGCGTTTCAGTCGATCCACCGACCCTCTTCGGGGGTGGCGGAGTCAGATGGATGCGGATCTCCTGGATGCACTCCGGGCGGGGGAAGGACTTCAGGCCCGCATGAATCTGATTCGTCTCAGCCTTATGGTTTTGCTGGGAATCCTCATCGTGGCAGGTCCTGTCTGGCGAATCACACCCTCCCCCTTTGCCGAGGATCAGGCGGTACTGGTGGTACTGATGGATTGTTCAGAAGACATGGGGGCGGCTCCTCCGGATCCCAGTGCTCTGCTCCAGGCGCAACTCAAACTGGAAGATCTTCTCAAAGTGCGGGGCGATGGGAAAACCGCCCTGGTGGCCTACTCCGGGACCGCCCATTTGGTTCTCCCCCCCACCGAGGATCGCGGCGTCCTGCTCAGTATGGCTCGCGAGCTTTCGCCTGACATCATGCCGCGACCGGGTCGTGATCTTACCGCGGCAATCCGGCAGGCTCACACACTTCTACAAGCGGGACCGGGCTCCATCCTGATCATGACGGATCGGGTGGAGGACTCCCCCGAATCGCTGGGTGCTGTCTGGCAGGAACTGGGGCGTCCTGACGTTCAACTGTACTCGGTGGTGGATCCTGTCGATCCGGGGCTCCGGGCGGTGGCAAAACAGCTACAGGCTCCGGTCAGAGTGCGGACTCATGATGACGAAGATGTCCGCGCACTTGTCAACGGGATCAAACGGCAGGTCCGTCAGACCGCAGAAGAGGAGGGGGCTCAATGGCAGGAGGATGCTTGGTGGCTCATGCTTCCCCTTGCCGGCTTGTTTCTCGCAGGATGCCGCAGGGAGGCATCAGCATGATCCGGGGCGTTCTACCGGGGCTTGCGTTCTTGGCGGGATTGTTTCTCACTCCGGATCAGTGGGGATGGTTCCAGTATCGACGGGGAAACACGGAAGCGGCTGCAGAACAGTTTGTGGATCCTGCATGGCGGGGGGCCGCGGAGTACCGCAATGGAAATTTTGAGGCGGCCGCATCTGCGTTCCGCCGGGTACAGACCGCAGAGGGTTCCTATAATCTTGGAAATGCGCTGGTGATGCAGGGCCTGTACGAGGCAGCGGTTCAGGCCTACGATACCGCTCTCTCGCAACGTCCTGACTGGCGGGAAGCACAGGAAAACCGTGAATTGGCCCGGGCCCGGGGAGAGGCGCTGCAGGCAGAGGGGGGGAACATGACCGATGGGAAACTCGGTGCAGATGAGGTGGTCTTCAATGAAGACGCGTCCAACCAGGGGGATGCGGGAGAGGAGGACGTCATGGCTGCGGAAACGCTGGGTGCCAAAGAACAGCAGGCTCTCTGGATGCGGAATGTGGACAGTTCTCCCGCAGACTTTTTGAAGAGCAAGTTTTCCATGCAGCTCAAGCAGGGAGAGGGGGAATGAAACGGGTGTTTCTCATGGGGATTCTTCTCATCCATTGGGCCAGGGCGGTTGAGCCCCTGACTGTGATTCTACCTGAGGGAGAGTTCTGGTGCGGGCAGCCGATCTCTGTGTCGTTTGAGTTGCGGGGAAGGGGGAGTTTCAAGGGCGCGGCTGCCTTTGAGTTGCCTGAAATTCCGCAGACACATTGGGTACGGATGGGAAACCCGGTTCTGGGCTCCGAACAAGTGGACGGAGGGGAAGTCTTAATCCAGCGACATGACTTTGCCCTCGTGACCCAACAGGAGGGGGTGTTGCAGGTTCCGCCCGTCGGTGTCAGGTTTCATGTTCTGTCCGGTGGAGACACCGCAGAAGAAGTGAAGGAGACATCGGAAGAGATGTCCATACCGGTGAAACGGCCTCCCGGTGTCGCTCCCGGCACGTTTGTGGTGACTGCCACCAGGTATCGCGTCGAGCAGCGGTGGAGCTCTCAGGAGGACCGAATCGAGTTGGGGGCCATTGTCACCCGTGAAGTCGAGCAGGAGGTCGGGGGACTCTCCGGGATGTTTCTGGCTCCACTGCCGCAGTCCGCTCCCGAAGGGGTCCGGGTGTACGAACCGGAGCAGGAACTTCTGGATCGTGAGAACAGAGGAGATCTGACCGGGAAACGGAAAGACCGTATTCGGTACCGGTTCGAACGGAGCGGGAAGGTGTCTCTGCCTGCCGTCAGCTTTCAGGTGTGGGACCCTGATTCGGAATCTCTGGAAACGTTTCGTATCGAAGGACGGACCTGGAAAGTCCAGGGACCTCCAATCCCCTTAACCGGAAAAGGCAGTTGGCTGCGCGGGATGGTCTCATTGTTCCTGGTTGCAGGAGCACTGGTGTTGGGGTGGCGGTACCGGAGATGGATGATGAAACTCGTTCCGCCCCGAAGGCATCTGCCTCCCCTGAACCCTGGGCAGGATTGAACGGCATCATCCCGTTTCCGATAGCGGAACGGCCGCGGTATGCCGGGGCGTGAGCTCAACCCGAAAAAAAAGTATCGTCGAGGCGACCCTTTCATTGTGATTCTGGGAAACGGACGGGAGGGTGAGGGCTCCGGCCTCCCCGGTGGGTGGCACGGAAGGGTTTTCTGATACCGGCGGAGGGTCAGACCTGGTCGGTCATTTCCATAAAGGTTTTGGCGAGCTGGTAGGCCATCGCGGGTTTGATCTGATTCAGAATGTAAAGGTGAATACCGGGCACACCCTGTTTCAGCAGATCCACGATTTGTTCGGTGCACCACAAAATCCCGGTATTCATCACCGCGTCTTTGTCTTCGCCGCCTTTCTCCAGTTTGCGTTCCAGCTCAGCCGGCAGCACGGCCCCGCACATGGAGGTGATTCTGCGGATCTGATCAAGAGAAAGGGCCGGCATTAACCCCGGAAGAACCGGGACATGGATTCCGGCAGCCTCACAGTCCTCCACAAACCGGTAATAGACGGCATTGTCCAGAAAGAGCTGGGTGGTGATAAACGAGGCACCCGCATCGACTTTGGCTTTCAAGTAGTCCATGTCCGGTTGTTTCCCGCGTGATTCGGGATGGGCTTCAGGATATCCCGCCACGCCCAGGCAGAAATCCGGGTGTCTGTTTTTGAGAAGGTGCACCAATTCGAGCGCGCTGGACAGGCCGCCCTCCACCGTCACGAAACGGTCATGGCCTTTTGGTGGATCCCCGCGGAGAGTCATGATGTTTCGGAATCCGTCTTCATGAATCCGGTCTGCGATGTCATGCAGTTCCTCCGCGGTATGGCCCACACAGGTCAGGTGGGGCATGACGGGTTGATAGCGGAATCTACGCAACAGTTCCCCGATTTCCAGGGTCTGATCCCGGGTGGAGCCACCTGCGCCATAGGTCACCGTGACGAAATCCGGATGGGTGTCCAGAAGGCCTTCTATCGCTGCTTGAAGGGCATTCATGCCCTTTTCCGTTTTGGGTGGGAAAAACTCGTAGGAAAGCAGGGGCCTGCCGGTGCTGGCAAGCAGTTCGGAAATGGGGATATCAATCAGGGGAAATGATGGGCTCATGGCTGCCTTGCTTATGGGCCCAAACTGAAAAAAGGCAAAGAAAAACCGCGACGGCAAACCGTCGCGGTTCAGATCTGCAGAAGCAGACGACCGATTAACCAATGGCGTCTTTTGCAGCTTTGGCGATCCGGAACTTCAGAACCTTCTTCGCCGGAATTTTGATGGATTCGCCGGTAGCGGGGTTACGACCCATACGGGCTTTGCGGTTGACAACCACGAGTTTACCCAGGCCCGGTACGGTGAAGCCGACTTTGGCTTCTTTGTATGCCATCTGAACCATAGCGTCGATGACGGCGGACACGTCTTTTTTGCTCAGCTCGGTGGATTCAGCAAGAGCGGAAATGATCTGGGTTTTCGTTTTGGGCTTAGCTGCCATTGGATTACTTCTCCTTGGGTTAATTCAATTTCCTCAGTCCGGGAAACGGTCCGGGCCTGATCAATGGAAAATGGAAAATAAATATGGAAATGGCAATAGAAAAAATGCGATTTCCCTTTTATTTATGGGGTTTTTCGGGTTTTGGCAGGGTCCGGACCAGGATGATTTCCGATTTCAGCCCTTCAAGGTCCCGTTTTTGAAATGCATCCCTCCAGTCAGAGTCCGTTGCACCAGGCCGGGTGAAGCGGATCCAGTTCCTCCGACTGAAGAAGACGGGATACCGGGTGACGACTTCATACTCGATCCCCGCCGTCTTGAGCGCATGATCGAGATAGGCCACCTTTTGATCCGAGGGGTCCGGGTCTTGAAATTCGGGACGGGTGGTGAAGATGTACCCTTCAAAACCCGACTCATTCAGCCGGTCTTCCCGGGGCCATTCCACACTCCGTTTCAGCCGCATGGACATCATGGCAGGCTGGGAGTATTTGCTGTACACTCCCACCCGGTGCTGCTGAAGCTCCTCCCAGGGCAGATCGACCGGAATCCGGTTGATTCCGAACCGTGGATAGAGAATTCCCAGCACCACGGTGAACACCAGTATGCACCCTGCCAGGGGGTCAAGCGGAGTTCTGTTTCGCAGGGCAAGCCCAATGATGCCTGCCACTGCCGCCAGTGTGAGCAGGCTGGTCCAGGCACTCAGATGGAACCACCAGCCGAAAAGGCTGAAGGTAATGCCCACGATCGATAAAAGTCCTGCCGCCACCAAGCTGTGTCCCCGTCTCCATGCCGGGGGCAACTGATCCAGGGTTCGCGCAATGAGCACGCCGGCACAGGGTAGAATCGGGATCATGTAGCGTTCAAAGGACTTCATGAAGAAAAAGGGCAGGATGCTTAACAGCAGCCAGCCGCACAGCCATCGCTCCGTTGCGGGTGCCTGACGCTTGAAGCCCCGGAGTAGGGCGTGGATCAGAAGAAAACTCCAGGGGATGGAGAGCAGCAGCGCTCCACCCAGGGCATTGAGTGGGGAGGTCAGGTCCACCTTGCTCAGCCGGTTGCCGACGATCTGCGTTTCCAGTTCTGCAATAAAATCCGCATGCAGAATACGCATGGACAGAGGCCAGGGGATGGTGAGCACGGCGAAAGGGATCAGCAGCAACAGTGCGGAGTAGCCATGGGCCTTGAGCGGGACATCCCGAGGCAGCAGCCATGCTCCTAACAGCAAGGCAGGGATGACAAACAGGAGAGATTGCGGACCCTTTGAGAGCGTCGCGGCAGAGAGGGCAATCCCAGCAAAGACAAATCGGATGGGGTTTCGGTCCTGAACACCGCTCAGGACCAGGTAAACGGAGAGGGCGGAAAACGCTCCCAGGGGCATGTCCAGCATCGCCCTCCGGCCCTCCACAGCAACACCTGCGGTGGCCAGAACGGCGAAACCGGCGGGGAGTCCGGGTTTTTGGAAGAGTCGTTCGTACATCTTGTACGCGATGACCGCCATGCCTGCTCCGGAAAACACACCAACCAAACGAGCCCAGTGCAGCTCAATGCCCAGGATCTGGTAGACCATGGTCAGAAACCAGTAGACCAACGGAGGTTTCTGCAGCCGGACTTCGTCATTGAGGCGCAAGGTCCAAAAGGAGTGGTCCTCGATCATCTCCAGTGGGGTCCGCAGGGTCACCCAGTATTCATCTTTGCCTGTAACCCCGGTTTCTGAACCGGTTCCGATCCAGAGAACGACGACCGCCAGTCCGGCGATCCACCAGGCAGATCGTTTCATGAGGGGGAGAGGGTGCGCATGGCCTTGATTCGTTCCAGCACGGGCGGGTGGCTGTACTCGAGAAAGACCAACCAGGGATGCGGGGTCAAATTGGACAGGTTATCGACCGAAAGCGTTTTCAGGCCTGTGATCAGAGGGTCGGCATCACCGGTGGTGTTCACTGCATAGGCATCCGCTTCGAACTCAAATTTCCGGCTCAGGATCTGGGTGAAAATGCCAAGCACTGCACTTACAGGTGTGTAGAGAAAACTGAAGAAAATGAGACCAGCATACACGGGCAGAGGCTGCTCTCCCGGCAGACCAAATGCCTGATAGAGCTCTGCATCGCCGATAAAAAGTGACAGCAGGAAAAACAGCAGTCCGGTGCTGAGGATGCCCAGGAGGAGTTGTTTATGGATATGTCGGCATTTGGCATGCCCGACTTCATGGGCCAGGATCGCCACGAGTTCCGCAGGGCTGTGGTTGTCAATCAGGGTGTCAAACAGGGCAATCCGGCGGTTCTTGCCAAAACCGGTGAAGTAGGCATTGGCCCGGGTGCTCCGACGGGAGCCATCCACTTTAAACAGACCTGAGATTTCAAACCCCTGACCGCGGGCATAGGTTTCAAGGTCTGTTCTCAGTTCTCCATCCTCCAGCGGTTCAAACTTATTGAACAGCGGCAGAATCACGACCGGGGCGATGTAGAGAATCACCAGTTGAAACACCGTGACCACCCCCCAGCAGATCCACCATGCATTTCCGCCGGCTTTTTCAAAAAAGAGGATGAGCAGGGCGAAAATCGGTGCACCCAGGATGATGCCAAGCAAGAGGCTTTTCACCAGATCGAGGACGAAGGTTTTCGGAGTGGTTTTGTTAAAGCCGTAGCGTTCCTCGAGCACAAAAGTGTTGTACAGACTGAAGGGGAGCCCCCAGAGGAGATTGATCCCGCCCAGCAGTGCGGCAAACACCAGACCCTGCAGAACCATGGACTCGGTCATCCCCACGGCAGTCCGATGGATCCAGGCAAAGCCCCCCAGGAGGATGAATGCGATCAGTACCGGGGTCCGGATACACCGTGAGATCAGATCGAAACGGGTGGAATCCCTCAGGTACTCCTGACTTTGTTTGTATTTTTCCGCATCGTAGACTCCCTCGAACTCCTCGGGGATGTCAGGGCGGATGGCCTTCAGGTTCAGCCAATGAATCCAGCTGTAAAACACAGCAAAGCCGACGAGGACGACCAGAGTGAAAATCAGATAGGGGTTCTCCATGCGGGAGGTACTACGCCGGATTTTGTCGGCTGGCAAGGGGAACTTTGGAGTTCGGATTCCTTCCCGCTTGCATCCGGGAATGGAAAGGTCACCATCGCACTCATGAACCTACTCTCCGCTTTCGATCGTCTTCCTGAACGTCTGAACCTCGTGTATGGCCCGGAGGTTGGAGAACGCGTATGGCCCCGGCTGCTCTCCCGGCTGCAGAACGCGCCCGGAGAACCGTCCGCCTCCGGAACCTGGTCTGAGAAGGACAGCATTCTCATCACCTACGGCGATTCGATCACCGCCGAAGGGGAGTGGCCGTTACAGACCCTGACCACATTTGTCCGGGAGTATTTGGGCGATGCCATTCAACTGGTCCATATTCTTCCGTTTTTCCCCTTCACCTCGGATGACGGATTCTCCATCTCGGACTATGAACGGATTCGGGAGGATCTCGGCAACTGGGAGGATGTGGCGGACCTGGGAACCAGCCATGACCTCATGTTTGATCTGGTGCTGAATCACTGTTCCGCCTCTCATAAATGGTTTCAGCAGTTTTTGCGGGATGAGGAACCGGGATCCGGGTTTTTCCATGCTCTCGATCCGAGCCTGGATCTTCGGGAGGTGGTTCGGCCCCGTACCCATCCGGTGCTGACTCCGTTTGAAACGCCTTCCGGGACCAAGCATGTGTGGACAACGTTCAGTGCGGATCAGGTTGATCTGAACTTTGCCAACCCGGATGTGCTGCTGGCGTTTCTGGACATTCTCCTGCTCTATGCCCGGCGGGGTGCGCGGATTATTCGCCTGGATGCCATTGCCTTTCTCTGGAAAACCCCAGGAACCGGATGCATTCATCTGGAACAGACGCACGAAGTGGTGAAAATCATGCGGGACGTCCTCGAATGCGTGGAGCCGGGTGTCATCCTGCTGACGGAAACCAATGTACCCCATCAGGAAAATGTGTCCTACTTTGGGGACGGGGATGAGGCCCGCATGGTCTATCAGTTTCCGCTCCCTCCTCTCCTGCTGCATGCTCTGCGGAAAGGGGATCCCTCGTACCTCACGGCCTGGCTCCGTGATCTCGAAGCGCCTCCGGAGGGCTGCACCTTCTTCAACTTCACCGCGTCTCATGACGGCATCGGGGTCCGCCCGCTTGAAGGGCTGGTGCCTATGGACGAGGTGCGCGAACTGGCGGAGGAGATCCGGTCGCTGGGAGGAAAGGTGAATGAACGCAGTCAGCCAGATGGGTCGACGACTCCCTATGAGCTGAACGCCACCTATTTCAGTGCACTCGAGAAAGCAGGGGAGGATCCAGAAGTGCATCTGCGCCGATTCTGGCTGTCTCAGACCTTTCCCATGTGTCTTCAGGGCATTCCCGCTCTGTACATTCACAGCTTTACCGCCACGCCGAATGATCTGGAGGGAATGGCCCGTACCGGTCAGAACCGCACGATTAACCGGAAATCCTGGGACTGGGGGGAGGTCGCGTCCACTCTAACCGATCCCGCCCATTCCATGACCCGCACTCTCAACACTCTGAGGGAACGCCTTGACGTCAGGTCTTCGATCCCAGAGTTTCATCCGGATCACTCACAGGAAATTCTTGAGGGACCGGAAGGCTGTGTCGGGGTAAAACGTGGGGCTGTCACCGCACTTCACAACTTCAGTGATGCACCTGTAACGGTCCCTGCCTCGGTAGGGGAGTGGTTGCTGAGGGATGGAGGGGTGGAGACGTCGGAGGCGGGGATTCTTCTGCCTCCACTCTCGGTTGCCTGGTTTCGGAGCTAGAGTGTTCACGAGAGAAGGGCCGTAAACGGCTCTTTCCACTCTGCGGCTGTCCTCGGGCTAGCGGTTCCTGAGCTTGTTGCGTGAGAGTGGGTGTCGGCGTTTACGCCACGCCGAAGAACCGTAAACAGGTCCTTCCACACATGCATCTGTGTGAATTCCTTTGCGCCGTTGGTACATCCTCATGCCTAGACGTGTGCAAGATCGATTTCGAACCCGATTTCGTAGATGATGCCCCCTTGCAGGGCCGTGTGAGTTCAGACCTTAAACTGAAGGTCGTACAGGTGGCGGTATACACCACTGGCCTCGAGCAGTTGTTCGTGGGTGCCATTCTCGACAATTTGTCCATTCTGCATCACTAGAATCCGGTCCGCATGCTGGATGGTACCCAGTCGGTGTGCGATGACAAACGAGGTCCGGCCTTTCATCATTTCATTGATGGCGGCCTGCACCTGTCGTTCGCTTTCATTGTCGAGGGCATTGGTGGCTTCATCGAGAATCAGAATCGGGGCGTCCCGGTAGATGGCCCGGGCAATGGCCAGACGCTGTTTCTGCCCTCCGCTGAGACGGCCTCCCCGTTCTCCCACCAAAGTGTGGAACCCGTCATCCATTTCTTCAATAAACTCGAGTGCATTTGCTTTCCGTGCGGCTTCGCGTACCTGTTCCAGGTCCACCTGGTCCTGACCGTAGGCAATATTATTGGCAATGGTATCATTAAAGAGGAAGGTGTCCTGGGTGACCAGGGCCATCCGGGAACGAAGTCCGTCAAAACTGAAGTCCTTGAGGTTGATCCCGTTGATGCTCACCGAACCGGTTGAGGCATCGTAAAAACGGGGGACAAGACTGACCAGCGTGGATTTCCCACTTCCTGAGCTTCCCACCAGGGCAATGGTTTCTCCCGCCTTCACCTCCAGGTTGATATCCCGGAGGACATCGGGTCCATCCTCATACCGGAAGGAAACCCCTTCAAAACGGATGGTGGTGATCGGACTGTCAAGACGGAGGCCGTTTTCCGGTTCCTTGACGTCAATGGCTTCATCCAACAGGCTGAAAATCCGTTCGGCAGACCCCATGGCTTTCTGGATTTCCATGTGTACTTTGCTCAGCATTTTCACCGGCTGGTAGACGATCCCCAAGGCTGCCGCGAAACCGAAAAACTCTCCCACTCCCAGATGGCTGACCCGGACATAGAGCATAATGGCCACGATCCCCAATCCGGCCACAAATTCCATCAGCGGTTGATTCACGTTCCTCGCCAACACCGTTTTGATTAACCGGCCAAACACATTCCGGTTTTCCGTATTGAATTTGGTTTGCTCGTAGGCCTCCATGCCAAAGGACTTCACCACCCGGACGCCGCTTACATTTTCCTGAAGAACTGCCGATAACCCAGCGAGGTGTTCCTGACTTTGGCGGGAGTACTTCCGGACTTTGCGTCCGAAAATAATGACGGGTGCCACACAGACCGGGAAGATGACCAGACTGATCAAGGCCAGAACCGGATCCGTTAGAATCATAAAGGTCAGCGTTGAAACTAAAATGACCGGTTGACGCACAATATCCGCTACCACACCGGAAACGGCGTGCTGGACCATCAAGGTGTCATGGGTTACGCGAGAAATCAGTTCGCCGCTGCTGTGACGGCTGTAAAACGTCAACTGTTGACGCTGCAGCCGTTCAAAGCACTGTCTGCGCAGGTCCTCCACCACCTTAAACCCGACATGGTTGATGTGATAAATGGAGAAGTAGTTGCAAAGCCCGCTGACGACAAAAAAGCCAAGCAGGAGACCGGCTGCGATCCAGAAACTTTCACCGGCATTGAAGATGTTGCTCAGGTTTTTTTCCACCTGGCCCTCGAACGCCACATTCGCGGTCTTTGACAGACTTGCGAGCATGCCAAAGACAGACCCTCCACCCAGAATGCCGAGAATGATCCCGAGGGTCAGACGTCCACGGTATGCAAGGCTGTATTGATACAGCCGCCGCATGGGGCGTTTCTCTTTCGGTGGATGCATAGGGAAGGGGGTTATTCCCCCAGAGCTTCGAGATAACGTTCCGCTTCCAGCGCGGCCATACAGCCGGTGCCCGCCGCGGTAATCGCCTGACGGTAGACACTGTCCTGGCAGTCTCCGGCGGCAAACACACCCGGGAGAGTGGTTTTGGTCTGATCGGTAATCAGGTACCCGGTTTCATCCATTTCCAGTTGCCCTTGGAAGGGGCCGGTGTTGGGCTGGTGTCCAATGGCGATAAATAAACCATCGACGTTGAGATCGGACACTTCATCTGTCTGGACATTCCGGATTTTGAGCCCTTTCACACTCTTATCCTCAACCCCGAGAACTTCTTCCACCACCGTATTGTAAACGGGTTCGATTTTTTCATTCGCGAGCATGCGTTCCACCATGATTTGCGAGGCGCGGAATTCATCCCGACGGTGGAGCAGATACACTTTGCTTGCAAAACGGGTGAGGAAAGTCGCTTCTTCCATTGCAGTATCTCCGCCACCAACAACCGCAACCGGCACATCCCGGTAAAAGGCTCCGTCACAGGTTGCGCAGGAGGTGACCCCGAAACCGATCAATGCCTGTTCCGATTCCAGGCCCAGATACTTTGCGGAGGCTCCGGTACTGATGATGATCGTTTTGGCTTCCAGAACCTCACCGGAGTCCAGGGTCAGTTTTTTGACCTCCCCGTCCAGTTCCGCTTCGGTGACCATGCCAAACTGAAACCGCGTTCCAAACCGGGCGGCCTGCTTGCGCATCACATCCATGAGCTCGGGTCCCATGATCCCATGTTCGAATCCGGGAAAATTCTCCACTTCCGTGGTGGTGGTGAGCTGTCCGCCCGGCTCCCGGCCTTCAATGACGAGAGGGCTCAGATTTGCGCGTGCGGTATAAATTGCTGCGGTCAGACCTGCCGCACCGGTGCCAATAATAATAACGTTTTCCATCAGTTTCGATTCAAGAAGGTGTTGTGAACATGTGGTGAGAAGGCTTTCGATACCACGTTTTCCGGTGATGTCGATCCCGTTATCGCTTCCTGGAAAGGCCTACGCGTTCAGGGGACCTGAACGCGTAGTAGGGGGGAAGGCTGTTAGGCCGGACTCGGGGAAGGATCAGGTGTTCCCCCCTGGGATTCCTCGGCGGAGGGCAGCTCCGGCGGGGTCGGGGCTTGCTCCGGTTCCACCGCCGGTGTGGTGGGAGGAGGAGGATCTCCACGTTCCTCCGGAGTCCGGATCCGGTTGTAGGTCACGATGTCTTCCACGTCCCGTCCATCGATGGTTTCCTCTTTGATCAGAATCTGGGCCATCGTGTCCAGTTCTTCCCGTTTTTCGGTCAGAATCCGGAGGGCTTCCTCATGGCTGAACTTCAGCATGTGGGTGACCGCGGCATCGATCTTCCGGGCGGTTTCCTCACTGAAATGCTGGGTTCGGCTCACTTCGCGGCCCAGCCACATGTGTTCTTCATTGTTTCCGAATGCCTGAGGGCCCAATTCCTCGTTCATGCCGAAGCGACAGACCATGGCCCGGGCAATATGGGTGGCTCTGTCAATGTCACCCACGGCACCGGTTCCAATATCATCCAGGGCGAGTTCTTCCGCGGAACGTCCCCCCATGAGGATGATGAGCTCCGCTTCGAGCTTTTTCTTGCCACGGGTATACTGATCTTTTTCCGGAAGCATCATGGTGGAACCGAGCGAGTTTCCCCGGGGGATGATGGTGACTTTGTGAACCGGTTCCGCATGCTCCAGCACGTTCGCGACAATCGCATGACCCGCCTCATGGTAGGCCGTTTCCAGGTTCTCCTGCTCATCCCGCATCAGACCTCTGCGTTCACGGCCAAAACGGACCTTATCCCTTGCTTCTTCAAAATCCTCGGATTCCACGGATTCGGCTCCACGGCGTGCGGCAAGCAGAGCCGCCTCGTTCACCAGATTCGACAGATCCGCACCACTGAACCCGGGTGTTCCTTTGGCAACGGTATTTAAGTCGACCGTTGCAGAAACCTTAATCCCTTTGGTGTGAATCTTGAGAATTTTCTCACGGCCTTCGACGGTGGGCAGATCCACCACGATCTGCCGGTCAAATCGGCCGGGACGCAGTAGCGCATTGTCCAGGACATCCGGCCGGTTGGTGGCGGCAATGATGATCACACCTTCCTGGGTGTCAAAACCATCCATCTCCACCAGCAGGGCGTTCAGGGTCTGTTCCCGTTCGTCGTGTCCTCCGCCGATGCCGCTGAACCGGCTGCGTCCAACTGCATCAATTTCATCAATGAACAGGATGCACGGGGCATGGCGTTTTCCCTGTTCGAACATATCCCGAACACGGCTGGCACCTACGCCGACGAACATCTCCACAAAGTCTGAACCGCTGATACTGAAAAAGGGAACATCGGCCTCACCGGCGATGGCTTTCGCAAGCAGAGTTTTTCCAGTTCCGGGAGGTCCGGAAAGAAGGACACCTTTGGGGATACGCCCTCCCAGTTTCTGGAATTTTTTGGGGTCGCGGAGAAATTCAATGATTTCCTCAACTTCCTCGCGGGCCTCATCAATTCCCGCCACATCTTTGAAGGTGATTTTGTTCCGGTCCCGGGTCAGCATTTTCGCCCGGCTTTTGCCGAAGCTCATCGCTCCTTTTCCTGCAGAGCGCATTTGGCGTAGGAAGAGGAAATACACAAGGAACATGACCACCAGAAAAGGACCTACGCTCCAGAAAATATCCGAAAGCACGGTGCTTTTCTCTGAGTACACCACGTTGGGGACGTGTTCATGAATGAAGTTCACCACCGGTTCGCTCAGAGTGACTTTTACCACGTACACGGTGTCTTCCGCCGTGGATTCGGTCCCCTGATCCTCCAGAACGACATGCAACGCATCCACTCCGGCCGGATTTTCGAAGATGGTGACCTCGGTCACTTCTTCATCAATCGCACGCTGCTCGAAATCTGGTTTGTAGGCCATGGGCTTGGTATTTGCCTGATTTGTCCCTGCAATGTGAAGGAGGACAAAGGTCAGCAGCATCAAAACCAGAATGGCTGCGAAGTTTTTGACCGGCATACGAGGACCGCCAGGACCACGGGGTTCCCGGGAGGAGGGGGGCGGTTGAGGAGGAGTGTCTTGATTCATGTGGGAAGTAGGATCTTTCGAAAGGTGAACGAACAAGACTACAAGGGTACTGGGCAAAATCAACCGGAATGGGACGAAAGATCACCCAGACCTGAAAACAAGCGGTTCGGCTCCAGTCGGCCTATTTTTCCCGCTTTTCCGGCGTATTTTCGCCGGTTCCGAGCTCTAAAAGGCGATATCGGCTGGTTTCGAGCACCGCACTCTTGCTCCGGCTCAAGTCTGACCAGGTGGGTCCTTTGGCTCCGGAACCGAAAAAAAGGGGCCTCATTTCCGGTTCCTTCAGCAGCTGGTCGAGCTCAATGGAATACAGCAGAATGCGGTTTTTACCCAGTCGGTAGGGGGAGGTGGTGGAGGTGATAGGGTCCAGGGCCTCCACTTCCAGCCGGAATCTCATGCCCTTTGCCAGCGTTCGGATGAGTTCTTCCCGGGTTTCAGTGCCGGACAGTTCAAATGGATTTCCAAACTTCATCCATTGGGCCCGTTCCTGTTCCAGTCGTTCCTGTTGCTGTTTCTTCGCGGTCTCACTTTCGACGCGTACATGGAGTGGGGTGCCGCTCCTGCCGGTATCTTTCGGGGCGTAGATCGTGAACCGGCCCTGACCACGGTGGTGAAAACGGTATGCCGGGTAAGCCGTGGATGGAGCATGATCCTTTTTCAGTCCTTCCACAAGAGGCAGGCCGGGGTCCAGACGGACCGAGAGATCCGACACATCCCGGAACCGATAACGGGCCTCAAAATAGGTGTGCCCTTCAAATGCATTCACGGTGTGGGACTGATAGTCCACATGGGTGCCGTATCGTGCGGCGGTTGTTTTCAGCAGGGCTCCATCAAACGCTTGGGAAGGATCCTCCATGCCGGTGACTCCTGAAAGATACTGGATATAGGCATTTCGGACGGAGGTGGTCACAATCAGTTCTCCGGATCCGTCTGCGCGAAGCCGGATCCGGGTGACCTGCTCATAACACCCCGTACTGAGGAGAAAAAGGAATCCGGCGAGGAATCGGTACACGGCTCTCATGGTGTCGGAAGCAGAGCGCGCAGTTCTGTCAGCCTGCTGATTTCCGCAGAGGCAGGAAGATCTCCATCCTGCGGTTCGAATGTCTCATAGGGAACATGCTCCCGTACCCATACGGTATGCATCCCCTTGCGGCCTGCACCCTGAATGTCCGCCAACCAGTTATCTCCGATGTAGGCACATTCTCCGGGCGGGAGTTCCAACTGTTTCAGCAATTCGTCGTAGGGGGCAGGGTGAGGCTTCGCATATCCGACATCCGCTGATACGACAACGGTTTCAAACAGGTCCCGAAGCCCCAGACGTTGCAGGGAGCCGACAATGCTTGTTGTGCATGGGTAATTGGAGAGCAGTGCCAATCTGTAGCAGGGACGCAAGTCATGCAGGAGCTTCAGAACCTCGGGATTGAGGGAGACCGATTGAAAGAAGGCCTCCTGACGTGCCTGGGAAATCGCCTGAATGAGAGCGGGGCTGGGGGGATTTTCACAGAGTTCGACCACCTCACGGCACACATCCTCCCAGTTGTTTTCCACTCCCCCGGAGTGATAGGGGCGAAGGACCTGTTCTTTGCGGAGGGCATTTAGCTTCGGCAGATCGACGTCATGACCGGCCCCCTCCAGGGTGTGGCACATGGCCTCCAGTTGGGCGTCCTGCTGTTCCGGACCGAAGGCAATGAGGGTATTGCCGTAATCAAAACAGAGAGCACGCAGCGGAGGAAGCTTCATGGGGTGGACTGAAAGATCACATGTCCGGTGAAAAACGGGCCCAGCTTTTCAATGTAGGTGGAGGTTTGAACGGTCCCCCGCATGACTTCGACAATTTTACTGAGCGATCGGAGCTCTTCCCCCACGAGTGCGACCACAAAATCATTGTCATGTCGGTCCATGCCAAAGCAGGTGAGGCGGATGTCATGAGCATGTCCTGCATCCCCCCATGCGCGGCCAATGGTCCCATGCTCTCCGAGAATTTTCATTTTCTCACGTTTTGACAACTTGGCAAACTCGCCTGTCCGGCGGAGCGGGTACCAGACCACCCACGGCCATTGCGGATTCAGGGCCCGGCTCCGGGGACGGGCGACAAGAGTATGCTCCAGATCCGACTCGTATCCGATGGAATAGCTCCGGGCCAGCATCGTCATGTGAGGGCAGGGGGTCAGTTCCGCCCAGGGAGAGGTGCGGAGAACCGGGTCATAGGTCTTCACAAATGCGGCCGGATCCGTGTCCATGAGCAATAATCCCACCCCCCAGGGGTTCGCAGCATCCTGGTAGAGGACGGCATCCCACCCGGTATCCCGGGTCCACGCCACCAGGGGAGCAGGGTCTTGGCATGCCGTGAACACCAACAGACGCATGTACAGCCGGCGGTCGGTTGTGAGTTCGGCTCCTTCCGGGCTGCGGCCGTGCTCCAGAACATCCGGCTCGACTGGAACCGGTTCCGCAGGGGGTGTGGTCATGACAGACCGCCTTACTTGCGCTTAATTTTGATGGAGCTGGGACCTGATTTATTCAGGCGAATGACCTTTGACCCGCTGGAAGAGGGTCTGATCACTTTGGAACCCGAGGGTTTGGCAGGGGCGGAAGCCGAGGGTTTGGAAGGGGCGGAAGCCGCTTCGGAGTCTCCCTCGTCCGTGAGCAATTTCGCGGTCTTTTTCTTGGGAGGCTCATCAAGCTGGATTCCGTCTCCGGACTGAATTTCGGTGCTGCCCTGTTTGGGATCGGCAGCTACAGGAGCCGGTTTTGCCGGTGCGGGCTTGGGCTTCATCGGAGCTCCGGAGGGGCCTCCCGTATTCTCGACGATTTCGCGGAGAATGGTTTTGTACCCTTTCCCTTCGTTCATTTCATCCTGAACGGAACTGATGGTGGTGTCGGTGCCGGGCGATTTTTTGTCATCCACGATCAGGATGCTGTTCCCCAGGCGGATTTTATCGCCGGGTTTCACTTTCGCCATCTCCACTTTCTGGTTGTTCAGATAGGTGCCGTTTTTGGATTTCAGATCTTTGACGTAGTACTCCCCGTCCCAGATGCGAACGGTGCAGTGCATCCGGGAGGCACGTTCATCAAGGGTGATAATGTCCGCATCAGGGCTTCGGCCGATGGTGATCGGTTGATCCGCGAGCACAAGCTCGGTCTGATTTCCATCGGGGTCATGGTAGCGGATGCGAAGGCTGGGGTGCGGGGTAGCGTCACTCATAGGGTAGAAGGGGGTTAAGAAACGGAATAAATAAACCTTAAGGGGTCAAATCTCGAGATTGCAACCTTCTTTCTGCTGAAATGGGAGGTTTTCCTCGATCCACGGAACAAGGTCCCGGGTGCACGGGAGGGTGACATCAGGGTTCACACCTGAATCCTCCCCCTCATGTATCCAGACGGTCCGGCATCCTGCGGCTTTTCCGGCCAGGATATCCCGGGGCTGATCCCCGACCATCCATCCCGTGTCCGGTGATACGCCCAGTTCCAGCGCGGCATCGAAAATCATTCCCGGCAGCGGTTTGCGGCAGGTGCAGTTGTCCGACTCCTGATGGGGACAATACCGGATGGTATCCACATGGGCCTGTTCCTGTTTCAGCAGTTCCTCCATCCGGTCATGGATTCTCCAGAGCATGGATTCCTCCAGTCTGCCAATGGCGATGCATTTCTGGTTGGTGACCACAGCCACAGGGATGTTGCGCTGGTTGAGGGCTCTGATTGCGTCTGCGATTCCCGGCATCAGGGCGAAATCCTCGGGTCGGGTAATATACCGTTCCTCCGGTGGGGGCGGGACGTTGATCACACCATCCCGATCGAGAAAGACGGTCAGATCCATCCGGCTCATTCTTGCTCCAATACAAGTTGGGGGTGCAGCTTGGAAATGACGTCGCGGATTTCGTCATGATGATCCTTGTTCCCGGCATCGGAAGACCGCATTCCGGATACCTGCACATACGCCCAGCGATGGGAGATGTTCCGGAAAATTTTATCCGTCGCCATCCACTTCATCCGTTCCAGATGGTGTGGGGTTTCCCGTCCATGACCGACAAACCAGTACGCATAATACGTGTATCTGGGGGGGGAATCATCGGTCCATTGCATGAGGTCCAGCACCATGACCTCCAGAGGATCGCGCCCTTCCAGCGGCACCTGAATCACTTCCCGGAGCTGGATTTCATTTCCCTGACTGGGCATACAGAGTTCGGGTCGGTGAATGGAGGTTCGGTCCCGTCCGGACACCACGACGCCGACAGTGACCGTGCGGTTCACTTCTTCTTCGCGGTAAAGCTTTTTGAAGATGACGGTGTCGGGGGGCAGACTTGCATACTCCTGAAACCGTCCCGGAGCCAGCGGGGCATTGCAGACGCCAGTTGGCAGGACCTGTTTGCACCGGTAGGTGCCGTCTTCTTCGGGAGTGAGGTTTTCCTGAAGAAACGCGATGTCATGGTCTTTGTTCTGACAGAACAGAATGCCGGACCCCTGCCAATTCTCAGAGAGACTCACCGGAAGTTCCTGCCGGATGCCGGCACGGTCGAGGAACCGGGTGTCCACCGTGAACACCAGCAGCAGACAGGTCACCGTAAACAGGACGGTCAGAATTAGATTCGCTTTGAAATAAGATGACGTTTCCATGACCCAATCACCTGAGAGAAGTCTTTGTTTAACAGCACACTCACCCCCACCATGAGGGCAATGGCAATTCCAAACACCAGGAAGCCTGCATAATCATGCGGGAGACCGGTCGCAATTTCAGTATTGATCGCTTCTGAGAGGATCCCGATGATGACAATCCGGAAGATATTTCCCGCCATGGCCAGCGGGATGCCGGCCAGGAAAAGGATCCATTTCCGCCAGAAGCCCTTCATCACCAGATATCCGTAGATCGCGGTCAAGGCCATCATGGCGGTCAGAGACCGAATTCCGGAACAGGGATCCGCCACATCGAGTTTCAGTTCCGAGAATTTATCATAATTCGGCGGACCGAAAATGCCGGTTCCCACCGCTTTCACGTCCAGACCGACCCCCTGCAGGATGGCCGCAGAGATTTCCGCATTGATGAGGCGCAACTGATTGGAAAGACCGGAAAGAAAATTCAGGGGGACGGCAAAGATAAGGAACGCACAGGGGAAAATCAGCACTTTGGCCACGTGCCATCCGTAGAGGTAGAAGGGGACGCTCCACACCAATCCGATGACGGCGAGAACCGAAAGGCGGGCATGTTGTGATTTGACCCCCAGGTAGTGGAGCAGGAGAGAGCCGATCACGAACACCAGGGCCGCCGGGGTGATCTTCTTTGGAGCCAGGATCAGAGTTTTTCGTTGAGTCCAGGTCACGTACAGGGCGGCGAGGGGCACCAGGAATCCATGAGAATAGTCGCCAGACCCCATGGAAATCCCCGAATCGTTCCAGCGACGGACAAGCCATAGAAAAATGGAACGGCCCAGTCGTTCCGAATCCGAGGTGTTTCCAAGGAAATGGAACATGCTGAAGGCGAGGGTGAACAACACCGCCGCAATGATCACATTTCTCCAATCCCCGGAATGCAGCCGGGCGAATGGATAGGAACTCCTCCACACCTCTTTCAGGGGATCTTTCATTCTTCGTCGGGTTCCTGTGCAGGCTCAGGGAGATCGAGCCCTTTTTTAATCAGAAAATAGCTCCCTGCGAGACTGAAAAGCAGCACCGCAATTCCGATCATCGAGAGAGCTCCGATTTCCTTCATATCCAGAATGATCACCTTCCGGGCGACAGCAATCATGGCCACCAGCAACACCACTTCCACATGGAGTGCATGCTGGGTGAGGTAGTTCTTAATGGTTTCCAACAGCTCCAACCCAATCAGAACCATCATAAAGAAACCCAGAACTTCCAGTAATTCCTGAAGGTTAAGGAGAAAACGCGGTTTTTCCATCACCTGGTGAAACAGATCCACCGCCAACTCAAAGGTGGACAGCGTGACCACCACCATCATGAGCACAATCAATACAATGATGACGGTGGATTCAAAATAGCGGATGACCCCCAGAAGTTTTGTGAATGGACTCGGGGGCTCTCCAGAGGGACGGAGTGTGGGCACCATGAAAACAATCTGCGCTGATTCCTGAAGGAAACAAGACCTTTTCCGTCAGGAAATCGCCGCAGGGGGGTTACACACCCGCCATCAGATTGCTGACCCGTTGGGCGAACAGCGCCGGGTTCTGCAGAGGGGACCCCTCGGTCAGAAGGGCCTGATCGTACAGAAGCTCTCCGTATTCATCGAGGGAACCTTCGGCCTCCACCATGGCTTTCATTTTTGCCATCACCGCGTGTTCCGGATTCAGTTCCAGGGTTCGTTTCACTTCCGGAGCCACCTGACCCATGGCCTTCATCATGCGTTCCATGTTGGCGTCAATGCCACTGTCATCGGCCACCAGCACGGATGCGGAATCGGTGAGGCGGTCTGACAAACGCACATCTTTAATTTTGTCACCCAGAGAGGCTTTCAACGCTTCCAGAACGGGTTTGTAGAGATCCTCATCCTCTTTCCGCTTTTCTTCTTTCTCCTGTTTCTCCTCTTCGGAATCCAGGTCCACCTGTCCGCGGTGAATCGCTTTCAGCGGCTTCTCTTCATATTCCGTAAGGGCGGGGATCACCCATTCGTCAATGGTGTCTGTGAGGAACAGCACTTCCAGATCTTTCTTGCGGAAGGCTTCCAGCAGCGGGGAGTTTTCCACCACCTCCCGGCTTTCCCCGGTCAGGTAATAGATTTCTTTTTGTTCCGGCTGCATACGGTCGAGATAATCTTTCAGATTGACGGTCTCTCCGGCCTCGGTTTTGGAGGACTCGAAGCGGAGCAGGTGACTGATTTTGTCTTTGTTGGCAAAATCGACATGCATGCCTTCTTTCAGCACCCGGCCGAATTCCGCCCAGAATTTCGCGTATTCCTCCGGTTGTTTGGACTGCATGGTTTTCAGAGTGGAGAGAACCTTGGAGGTCACATTCTTGCCAATCCGGCGAACCAGGGGGTTGTTCTGAAGGATTTCCCGGGAGACGTTCAGATTCAGGTCGGAACTGTCCACAACCCCACGGACAAACCGGAGATAAGAGGGGAGCAGTTCTTTGCAGTCATTCATGATGAAGACGCGTTTCACATACAGGTGAAGGCCTTTGGCTTCCTCATTGTAAAAGAGGTCGAACGGAGCCTTGGAGGGAAGGAACAGCATCCCGGTGAACTCGGTGGTTCCCTCCGCCCGCCAGTGAATGACTTCCTGCGGATCTTCGTAATCGTGGAAGGCACCTTTGTAGAACTGGTTATACTCCTCTTCCTCCACCTCGGACTTGTTGCGGGTCCAGATGGCTTTCATGGAGTTCAGGGTTTCCTCTTCGGTCACATCCCTGTATACCGGATCTTCCCCCTCTTCGGACGCTTCCTCGTCTTTTTCCTTCCGGGTGACATCCATCACCACCGGGAAGGCGATATAGTCGGAGTACTGCTTCACGATCTGACGCAGTTTGTATTCCTGGGTGAAATCTTCCGTTTCCGCATCCTCATCCCCTTCCTCCTGTTTCAGGTGCAGGGTGATGGAGGTTCCGAATGCTTCCCGTTCGGCCTCTTCGACTTCATATGTGCCGTCTCCGGAGGAGGTCCATTTCCAGGCCTGGTCCTCTCCGGCTTTGCGGGTCACCAGTTCGACCTGATCGGCCACCATAAAGGATGCGTAGAATCCGACACCAAACTGTCCGATCAGTTCTGGACGGTCGGCAGCTTCCGCAGCGGCGAGTTCTTTGAGGAATGCCTTGGTGCCGGAATTCGCGATTGTTCCGATATTGGCTTCCAGATCTTCGGCATTCATCCCGATGCCATTGTCAACGATGGTAAGGGTTTTGGCCTCTGCATCCGGGATCAGTTTGATTTTCCAGCCCCCCGCAGGCTCTTCAATGCCCGAATCGCTTACGGCGGCAAACCGGGCCCGGTCAATGGCGTCGGAAGCGTTGGAAATCAATTCGCGGAGAAAAATCTCTTTATTGGAATAAAGAGAGTGAATCACCAGGTCTAGCAGTTGACTCACTTCGGTCTGAAAAGTTTTGGTCTGTGCGCTCATGAGGTCTCCTGAATAAGGTAAGTCGTTATAAATTGGGAGCATCGGGCTATAAAATCCCTTTTCGAAAGATCAAGTATCAAGCGGGAGGATTTCCTGTGAAAGATGGGCTGTTTCGGACGTCGCACCATGGCATGAAACAGAGCGAAGGTCTCTGGACCCGACGCCAACCCCGATCTCAGGTCCAGGATCCACTTCTCTTTGTGCATCCGTTCTGGGCCATCCTTATGGCTTTTTTCAGAACGATTTAAAAAGGAGCCGGTCCTTGCCTGTACCGGATAACCGTACTCCCTCTATCTGCACGCCGGGGCAGTTGATGGCGAGAATGTGGGCGTCTTCCTGCTCATAGGCAGGCCTGGACGGATCCGAACGGGTGCGGGCTGATCCGGTGGGCTTGGTCGTTGCCGGAGAGGGAACCGGACCGTTTACATGCCAGTCGAGATTCTGCAGGCGGATGGCTTCCAGTGGCTGGTCTTCGGTACCTTCCAGCCAGATCCGACCCTCTCCGGTAAAGGAGCAGTCGCTTAGACACACATTCCGGATCTGCCCCGCCGGTTTACCCTCGTCATAGTACCGCGCCATGGCGTCGAGCAGGATCGGCCATTCCGAGGTGGTGTCGACCACAAGGTTCATGCCCCGGATGTTTTCCATCAAACCGCCGTCTTTCATGTACAGCCCGAAGGCCACATGTCCTTTCATCACACAGTTGGACACCGTGATGTTCCGGAAGACCCCGAAACTTTCGGTCCCCAGTTTGAAGCAGGCATGGCGGGTTTCGAGAATACAATTGGTGACCACCGCGTTTTCCAGATCATCCCCCTGGGTGCTTTTGAAGACAATGCAGTCGTCCCCACAACGAAGATGGCAGTCGCTGATGATGAGATTCCGGCAGCCATCCGGGTCAATCCCGTCGCTGTTCGGCCAGGTATGCTTCATCATCACGCCCCGGATCTGGATCTCCTCACATCGACGCAGGTGCAGGCACCACCATTTGGAATTCACCAGTTCGCACCCTGTGAACCGCAGCCCGGTGCAATCCTGAAGATAAAAGAGGGCGGGTCGGAACATGTCCTGAGCGGTTTGCCAGTCGGGGCAACTCTCCGGAGTGCCTCCCCCGTCAATCCGTCCGGGCCCCCGGATGCTGAGATGCTCTTCACCACAGGCCCAAAAAAACGACCGGAGGTGCGCATTTGCGGTAATGGCGGGATCATGGTCGCCGACCGGAGGATACAGTGACTCATCCGTGGAGGCCTGTAACACGGCACCCGCCTCCAGATGGATCTCGAGTCCTGATCGAAGCCGGAGCGAGCCGCAGGTCCAGGTTCCCGGTGGAACGAGCAGGGTCCCGCCTCCCTGACCGGATAGGGTGTCGATCTGTTTCTGGATGCATCTTGTGCGTTCTGCGTCGGTGTGGGCGGGGTCAAACTGCATGGTTCAATCTAAAAGGGGTTCAGGTCGGGAAGGATGGAGATGCCGTCATGTCCATTTCGAAAGAACGGGTAATGAATGCATGGCTGGAATGGCTCTGAAGCGGCTTCCGGTTTCCAGTCATCACCGCCGCCGGTCGCAGCATGTCGCTGCGGACATGTTCCCGTTCACTGCAGAGGTTCATGCCGATAAAGTTTTTGTGTTCATCGGTCGTGTAAGGTGTTGGAGGGAGTGGGATATCCGACTTCCGTTGCCCGAGTGCGGAACCGGATGAGTGCATCTTTGTAACCGGGTTCCTGAAGGAGGTTTCTCCGTTCCAGTGGATCTTCGTCCAGGTCGAAGAGTACCTCTGGCATCTCCCCCTGTTCTTCATGTGCGTAGGAGTGGTATTTCAGGGATCCCTGTTTGATCATCACATTCTGAAAGCCCTGCTGCAGGAAAAAGGAGCAGGCCTCATCCGGCCAGTCCGGGTCTCCGCCGTTTATGAGCGGAACCAGGGAACGGCTGTCAAGGCCCTCCGGTATTTCCAGATCACATAGATCGCAGAGGGTCGCGAAGAGGTCGCAGAGGCTGACGTTCTCTGAGATCCGAAGGCCTTGCGGCAACCATTTCGGAGCACGGATGATGAAGGGAACCCGGGCGGAGCCTTCAAAGAATTTCTGTTTTTCCCAGACGCCGTGTTCCCCCAGTTGATCTCCATGATCGGAGAGGTACACGATGACCCAGTCATCCAGATCCTCTCCGTTGTCTTTCAATGACTGAAGTACCTCTCCAAACCGCTGATCCATGCATTCCACTTTTCCATAGTAAGCCGCCCGGGCCCGCATCACATCCCGTTCATCGATATCGACTCCCGTCTGTAACCGTTCCGGCGGCCAGGGGCTGAGGCTGAGAAATGGATGATCAAACGGTTCTTCCGCCTCAAAGGATGTCATGCGTGCAAGATAGTAGGAGAACCGTTCCGGGTCGCAGATGTAGGGGTAATGCGGATCTGATAAACCGCAGTAGAGCAGGGTGGGGTGTTCCGGGTCCTGCCGGTCGTAGCGGCTGTCCACGAATTGATCGTGAATCCACTTTTTGGTTCCCGCAATGGCCATCGCATCTTTGGGATTGTCTTCACCCGGCCGTGCCCGTTCAATTTCTTTCCGGTCCGACCATTTGTTCATGCCGGGTACATTCCCGGGGATTTCCTGCGGAGGACGGGTGTAAGGGTCCAGCACCTGATGCGCATTCCCGAAGGAGACATCACCCACAGGCCGGGATTGAAAGCCTCCGGACTGATCCCGCCCAATCAAGTGCAGCTTGCCGAATGCCGCCGTTCGGTATCCGTACTGTCCAAACCGGGCCGCATAGGTCATGTGCCCATCCGGAAGTCCCAGCCAACCCTCACAACCGCAGGTTTTCGGGTATTGTCCGGCGAGAATACACTGCCGGGCCGGGACACAGATGGGGCTTGGGGTGTAGGCATTTTCAAACACCACTCCGTCTTCTGCCAGTGCATCAAGCGTAGGCGTGCGGACCAGGGTGTCTCCGGCAAATCCGGCCACATCGGCCCGGTGTTCATCGGACATCAATATCAGTACATTTGGCTTATTCATAATAATCGGGATCGAAATCGATCATTGGTCATGGGTTGCGAGTTCGCAATCCAACCTTTCAATCGCTCTTCCAGTTCTTGTTGTTGTTCAGCATACTCCGTGTGATCAACCTGATTGATCAACTCATGAGGGTCTTTTTTTAAATCATAGAATTCCACCGGCACATCCTCCTCCATCACCAGTTTCCAGTCAACGGTGCGAATCATCCGGATACGGCCGGCAAGTGAAACCGGGTTTCCCTCCCAGGGGATGTCGGTTTTTCCCGGTGCGGTCCAGGCCTCCTCCGGAATCCTTCCCTGTTCCATGTCCTCCTGAGTAAAGGGTGTTACTCCCGGCACGCCGTATTCGGCCACCTGAAATTCCGGGGCTTCCGAGGTTCGGAGATCGATGCCTTCGCAGCTTCCGGGAATCGGAAGTCCGGCCGCAGAGAGCAGGGTGGGCATCAGGTCGACCTGATTCACCAGCCGCTCATCGGTTCCGGGAGAAAAGCCGGGTCCGCGAATAATCTGGGGCACCCGGACCAGGCAATCGTACAGAGCCGGACTCTTGGTGTAGAGTCCATGATCGCCCATGTAATCCCCATGATCGCTGGTGAACACCACGACGGTTTCGTCTGCAGTGCCCAACCGGTCCACTTCGTCCAGCACCCGGCCGATTTCCTGATCCAGAAAGGCAATCATGGCCGCGTACACCTGGCGCATGCGGATCACCTCTCCGTCGTCCATTGGCAGCAGGCGGTTGGTGGACCGTTGATGAAATTGCTGTCGGAAGGGCTTGGTCTTCAGTCCGTCGGGTTCAAGCTGGGGGGAGGGTACCTCCCGGCTGACATACTCCGCATGCCATGGGTCCGGAGCATGATACGGCGTGTGGGGATTGAGATAGGAAAGCCAGAGGAAAAAAGGGGACGGGTTGTCGGCATGTTCTCTGATAAACCGGATCGCGGCCTCCGTTTTCGCCGCTTCCTGATCGCCCTCCCTTGCTCCGGGGGCCGCCTCCAGACCCAGCCTGCGGTTCTCTGACTGTGAAGCCCAGAGCGCCCGCTCCCGGGTCGCTTCCTGCGATACCGGTTCCGGGTTGAGGTCGAGATGATCCAGATCGTCTTCTCCAAGAAAACTGTGGTTTTTTCCAATGAGGGCCGTGGTGTATCCCCCTTTTTTTAGTTCGCCCGGCAGGTGTTGTGGTGGACGAGGACCCGGATGGTGGTTTGAGTAGCACCCATGACTCGAATTGTATTGTCCGGTATGCAGGGACCAACGTGCCGACATGCAGACCGGACAGGGAGTCACGGCCTGGGGATAGACCTGTCCCTGCGAAGCCAGGCGGTCCAGATGGGGCGAGTCCACCCAGTCATACCCGAGACAGGACAGAGTGTCGTGACGCATTTGGTCCGCATAGATCAGGAGGATGTTCGGTTTCATGGGGTCGTTTGACAAATGAAGGTAAAATGACTAACTTGGTCAAGATGAAGGTGAAAGTTGGTCAACTTAAGGCGAATCTGTCGAAGTACCTCCGGGAAGTCCAGGAAACCGGGGAGAGGATCGAGGTCTGTGTTCGGGAAAAGCCGGTGGCGTACCTGACGCCGATTGAAGATACCGGTTCTGTAGAGGATAAAAGACGAAAAGAGATCGAAGATAAACTGGAGGGTTCAGGGATCGTGATTAGCCAATGGGGAACGAAGAGTGATTTTGTTCCGACACCCGGCCTAGCCGGAGATGGAAAGACGATTGAAAATACGATTGTCGCCATCAGGCAGGAAAAAGACTGGTGAATCAGATCCCGCCTCTGTTTTGGGACTCCAGTGCTCTGGTCTCGCTGCTGCTGAAGGAAAAGCGCTCGGCCTTGGTGATAAGCCTTTGGGAGCAACACACTGAAATGTACGGCTGGGAGTGGATTCTTTTGGAAGTGGATGCGGCTCTGATCCGAAGAAAAGCTCTTCCTGAAATATTTAAAATTTGGCGTGAACTTCAGAGAGGTCTTCGTCTTCTTTCTTTGGCTTCTGCGGATCTGAGGGAATTGCGTCGTATGAATATGGATATCGGACTGCGGGCTGCGGATGCTGGACATCTTTTTGTGTTTGAACAACTCAGTGCCCGTGTTCCGAATGTGACTCTGGTCAGTTTTGACAAGGAAATGGTTGAGGCGGCTCATCGTCTGGGATTGTCCGTTCACCCCGATTGCTCCTGATCAGCGTTGACGGGCCAGGACATTGTTCCGTCATAGTCCAGACAGGCGGACTGAAAAGGAAACACCTCGGGACGGTAATGACGGGTACCTCCGTTGTAGTGACGGGGGTGATCGGATGAGGTCCAGGGACGATTCTGCCAGTGGACGCCGCGGAACGGATCGCGGATACGGTCCATGTGATCGAGAATACGCCGATGCAGATCCGCCCGGACGTCGGCCAGATCCTCCTCTTCGATCCGGTTTGTGGCCTCCCGGGGATCCGCCTGCAGATCGTACAGTTCATCCCGGTCGAACAGATTGAGATTCAGTTTGTAGCGTTCCGTCACCACCGAACGGATCGGGAAAAGGCCCCCCCATCCGTCATGGCTCATGCCGAAACGACTGAAGGACATGTGCACGTCGTTTTGAACCGTTTCGACTTCCTGACGAAGCAGCGGGAGCAGGCTTGTGCCCTGGAGAATCTCCGGGATGGGCAATTGTGCGGCATCCAGCAGCGTGGGCAGGAGATCGATATGGCTGGCCAGGGCAGAGAGTCTTCGGGCCTGTTGTCCGGGAAGGCGGAGAATAAACGGGATGTTGTTGGTCTCCTCGTACATAAAGGGACCCTTGGAGACCAGCCCATGCGCCCCCATCATATCGCCATGATCCGAGGTGTAGACGATCAAGGTGTTGTCGTCGAACCGCTCACGGACCGCGTCCAGAATCCGACCAATCTGACTGTCGACATAGCGGTTGCAGAGATAGTGTTTCAGTTGTTGCTGGCGGGCCTGCTCCCAGTCCTCTCGCTGATTCCAGACCCGGGCCTGCTGCTGAAGCTCGGGCTTCCCTTCCAACGGAAGGGCAAATCCCGGACGTTCTGGAATCAGCTCCGCATCCCATGTCTCCAGCCAGTTTCCCGGCACCACACACGGGGCGTGGGGTTCATCAAATGAGGCCACCAGCAGAAATGGAGTCTGCCCATCCTGATGGGAAAGAAAATCCAGAGCACGGTCTGCCACCCGGTGAGCCCAGATCTCCTCCTCCTGAAAGGCGCCACGGCGCATATCGTCGAGGCTGCGGCAACTCCGGTATTGTTCAAAACGTTCCGGACCCAGATCATCGGCATAGTTCTTTCCGTCGTACCACCATTCCTGCGGGAATCCGCCTCCCGCCTGCCCATCCCCGAAGTACGAGGTCCCGTCGAGATGCCATTTCCCACTGTAGGCCACCCGGTATCCCTGACGGGAAAAAATCTCCCCCATCAGCGGGAAATTTTCCGCAGGCGCCATGCTGTTGGCCCAAGCGCCATTGAGCGGAGGATGGATGCCGGAGAACAGAGCCCCCCGTGCCGGGGTACAGAGCGGACAGCAGGTATACGCCCGGTCGAAGAGCTGGCCTTCCGCTGCCAGCCGGTCGAGATGAGGAGTGCCGACCGACGGATTCCCGTACGCGCCGACCATATCCCGGTTCTGGGTGTCGGTCATGAGGAAGAGGATGTTCATGGTATTTTGGATATGGGGTCGGACGTATTGGACAAGTCAGACACATCCTTTGGTTGAGGAAGTTGCCAGTGGTTTTGCCAACGGGCCGAGAGTTTTTGATTCCTCAGAGTCATGGGCAGCCATATGTAGCGGGAATCGCCCAAATCTCGCTGGTCCCAGCGGTCTCCCATGTAGATCAGGTCTTTGCTTACTTGCAGGGCAAAAGTGGGCTGAGAGCGGAAACTGTTGTGTTCCTCATCTCCTTCAAACAGCAGACCCTGATCCTCCCAGGGGCCTTCCAGAGAGGAAGCGGTTGCGTATCGGGTGGGGTTGGGGGCCCAGCCGCTTTTTCCTGAGGTGATGAGATAATAGAGTCCTTCCCGTTTGAACAAAGCGGGGGCTTCCCGTTTTTCTCCGGGATACGCCCCTGAGAGTTCCTCTTCGATGCGGAGGAAGTCCGGGCTCAGGCGATACACAAAGGTGGTCTCGACCTTCCCGGTGGCAATGATGAGGTATCCGGTGCCGTTCTCCTGATAGAAGGCAAAGTCCCCGAAGGTCCGGTCCTGCCAGGGACGTTCACTGGAGACGATGTTGAATGGGCCAGTGGGAGAATCAGACTGCGCCACCATGGCATGACCCCAGCTGTAATGGGCGTCCTGACTTTTGACCCACATGACATACTTCCCGGTGTTGGCATTGTACTGCACTTTCGGTCGTTCCAATACGTTGGAAGGATGAAGCGGAGACTCCGGGTCCTCGGGGGTGGCCGGAAGCACAATGCCCTCATTTTTCCAGTTCATCAGGTCCTGGCTGGAATAGACGCCTACCCCAATCACATCCACCCGCGACTTGGGCCAGAACGTGGTGGGGCCGCCCTTGTGTTCCCCGTACAGGTAATAGGTCCCGTCCACCTCAATCAGCCCGGCTCCGTGGGCCTGAATTGGGATTTCGTCCGTGTCGTACCAGCGCTGGCCGGGATGAAAGGCGGTATAGCCTTCAGAGGGCGGGGCGGTCTCTTCCTCCGAGAGGTCTTCAAGGTCAAGGGTGGGGGGCTCTCCCTTATATTCGATGTCAGGGGCAATCCAGTTGCCCTGGGCATTTCCGACCTGACCGTTTTCCGTCTCAATGTGAAGGATCAGAGAGGAGGCACCCTTCAGATCCACCTCGAGCTGACGTGCCGAATCTCCCGACGCCACCCAGCCGGATTCAAACGCAAGGTCGCCGTCCACTTCGATCTGAAAGTTGAGCCGGGGAGCCGGATAGTTTCCACTCTGCACCAGATCCTCGTGTCCAAATCCACTGCGAAGTGTCGTCGCGTTGCCGTCCAGGTGTAACGGAATGCTGCAGGGGGCATTCATCCAGATTCCCCGGTCGAAGGTCTGGCCGGCAATGGAAAGAGGTGTGCCTTTTACGGTTTGGTTGATGTGCGGTGGAATATCCCAGCCCATGCGGACGGGATTGAGGTCAAGGGTTTCAATGTGGAGGGTTTTCATAAGAATCGAAATGCGCCAAAGGCGCACACGTCGGGATCCGAAAGTCAGAGGCTGGCCCGCCGAGGCGGGTCGGAGGTTGGAATGGCTTGGGGGTCAGACGCTGCAGACAAATCGGTCTCCTGTTTGACCCAGGTTTCGCTTGGACCATAAGCCGTAATCCCCGGACAATTCAGGGTGCCGCTTGAGTTCCGGAACCAGCCGGCGGCAAATGCCGTACCTTTCTGCTCTTCCGGCCATTTCAGTTGCAGATCATACACGCGCAGGTTGTCCACACCATCGGCCACCAGTGCGGCTCTGGCCGCTTTGGCCTCCGGGCTATGCAGGGAAAGCTGGGCGCTTTTGCTGAGGTGAGCCACTTCCTGCGGGTCCTCCACCTCGGGATAATGCAGGGTCACATCGCGAAGCGTGATATCCTCCAGCGTTCCTCCATCCGCATTGGTCAGCAGGATGCGGCCGCGCGTTTTGGCGATCACGTTGTGGATCTGAACCCGGCGGACAATACCGGCATGTCCACTGGGGCTGACACCTCCCCAGCCCTTTTCCGTTTCGTGGCGGAGGTCGATGTGAATGGGGCGGTTGAGGTTGAGTTCGTTATCATCGTCGCAGACCAGATTGCTGATCACGATATCTTCAAAGGTGGCCCCTTTGAAATTGTAGATGCCGACCGCTCGGGACGAATGGTACACCACATTGTTGGTAAACGTGATCTGCCGCATGTCCTTGTGGGATTCAAAACAACCCAGTTTCAACCCCACACAATTGGTTTTCATGGTGCAGTTGGTGATGGTGATCCGTTCCGCACTCCGGGTGTGGGGCATGGTTTTGATGCAGAAGGCATCGTCCCCGCAGGTGATGTGACAGTTGCTGATCATCACATCCCGGCAGCCGCAGATGTCAAAGGCGTCCGTGTTGGGTCCCCAGAAATTGTTCATCACCTGCACGCCGTTTGCATGGACCCGGTCGCAGTTGAGCAGTTCAAACGTCCAGCCGGGCGAGTTGCGCACGGTGAAGCCCTCCAGTCTTAGGTCTTCACATTCCACAAAACTCAGCATGGGGCAGGGGCGCTGCCAGTTCTGATGCGTCCACCAGTGTTTGTACATGGGGCCGTTTTGGTTGCTGCCGGGCGGATTCCAGAACGCTTCGCCGTTTCCATCGATAACGCCCGGTCCGCGGATGGTGACCCCGTGAGCCTGGTGGAACAACAGCAGATGCCGGTCCTGCATGGCCGGGTTGTCAAAGGGATCCCGGGCGGATTGAGGGATCGGACCGTCAAAGGCGTAGTCCTCCAGGTTCGGAGAACCCAGCAGCACCGCCCCCGGCATAAGGATCAGTTCGGTATGAGCATGCACCTTCAGCGAACCGGTGAGAAAGGTCCCGGGCGGCACGATGACCTGTCCTCCGCCGGAGGTGGGGATCTCATCCAACGCCGCCTGAATGGCGGGGGTGTTCAGAGTGCGGCCGTCTCCAATGGCTCCAAAGTCGGTCAGGGTGTACACATGCATGGTGTGTCAATTAACATGAAAATAGACTTAAATATGTGTGATTTGATCCGAAATCATGTCAAAATATAATCCATGACGCCTGAGTTAAAGAAGAAACGCGTATACGATGTCCTGATTCACGAAGATGCGGTCTTTCCGGATGAGGAGCATCAGCAACACACGGCGGTGTGGCGGGTGTCGCGTGCGACCTGGCGGAGTAACTTTGTTTATTCCGACCCGGTGAACCCCGGTCTTCACGTCTGCCTGGTTCTCAAAGGAGAGGTGGGGCTGTGGGAAAAAGACTTTCCGTATCGGGTGGTTCAGCCCGGAGAGGTCATGGTGCTGGGCGCCGGGAGCGGACGGCATCAGCACATTCCGGAAGGAGAGGCGGATGTTCTGTTCATGGGATGTTTCCAGGGCAGGGCCTCCCGGCTGGCGCGTGACCTCTTCGGCCGTCTGCCGCAGCAGATTCCCCTGCGGCATCCTGCCCGCGTGGAGCAGCAGCTGAGGCTGCTGCTGGAGGAGGCCAAAGAGAAGGGGGCAAAGGGTTCCGCCATGCGGGCGAGGTATGCCGAACTCATTCTGCATGAACTCGCCCGCGAGCAGCAGGCCGCCAGGATGAGCCGCAGGGAGCGCGACTTTGAACAGTTGAGGGTCAGGGCCATGGAACAACTTCACCGTCGCCCCCGCCTGCAGGATCTATGCGAACATTTTAACTGGAGCCGTCCCTACGTGACAGGGCTGTTCCAGGAGTTTGCCGGTGACAGTCCTCACCGCTGGCTGTTGCGACAGCAGATGATTCCCGCCGTTGAACGGTTGCGGGAGGGGATGAGAGTCAAAGAAGTCGCCGCCGAATTCCACTGGCCGGACGCCGCCAGCTTTTCGAAAGCGTGTAAGCGCGTCAGTGGACGGAGCCCACGGGAATGGCGGGAGGTGTAGATCAGATACTTGGATCCATACCTCTCTGCATCGTAACCTTAATCTAACAAGGCTGCCAGTTTTACATTTGGAGGTTTTGATTTAAGCTACGAAATTCGTATGAAATCAAAGTGTATTCTCAGGTTCTGTTTATGGTTATTGACCTGTGGACTGTTTTTCGTCCCGCTGGGAGCAGCAGAGTTTGAATGGCGTGGAAACAACAATGACCGCTGGCGTACCGATGCCAACTGGTCACCGGATGGAGATCCGGGCACCAGTGACACGGTTGTGTTCGGTCAGAACGGGAATGACAATGAGATCAACCTGGCGGAGAGCAGTGGAGATCCGAAAGACCGGGTGGTGGGTGAAATCCGGCTACGCCGGGTGAATTCCGGGGGATTCAACAGTTGGAAGTTCCGGAATGGCACCCTTCAGGCCAACTCGATCCGAATCGTGAAACCTGTTTCAGAGCAGAAAAATTCTGAAGCCTCGGTTGGCTTGCAAGCCGACCTGGTGTTGCCGGCAAATCATACACTGCAGTTCGATGGTTCGGGGTATCGGTCCGGTGGTGCACAGGAATATCATAACGTGATTCGGGTGAACATCAACGGGGGGGTGATTGGAGATGCCACGTCCCAGATTGTGGTTGATTTTGGGAGGATGGCCGCTGTCAGGTTTTCCCCTCCCGCCACCGGAGCGCTTTCGGCAACCTTTCTTGGAACCCTGAAGGTGGACCGGGGCCGGGCGGATATCTTTGATCCTGATTTTCTAGATGAGGCGGCCGCACTGGAGGTGAACGGCCTGAATCTTAAGCAAGATGAAAATGTGGTCCGGTACGGAAGTTCGGTGGTCTTTGGCGGAGATGCCAGTACCGATACGTTTTCGATTCCGAAGCTTTCCGGTACGGAGATCCAGAATCAGAACACCGGGGTCTGGTCCTACGGGCAAATCCGCATACCCAGTCCGGACGCCACCTTTGTCTTCGGAGATACTACAGACACCAGTTTTGCAGGTCTGTTTCAGGGACCGGGAACTGTCCGCAAAGTGAGCAGTGGTACATTCAGCTTCGGATCACCCGGGCGGGGTGAACCCCACAGTGCCACCGCCCTCCTTTCGGGTCGTGTGGATGATGATGACGAGGTGCGACCCTTTACCGGCACGTTTGAAATCGATGGGGGACTTGTGGAGCTTCAAAATGGAACCGAGTTGCGTGACACGCATGTACAGCTCGATACGAATAACGGCTTGTCCACCCTGACCACAGAGATGGAGATCGGCGGTCTGTCCGGTTCCGGTAACCTTGGGCTGTCGAACAAAACACTCACCATCCGTACCCTGAATCACCACTCCTATCCGGGCATCCTCTCTGGAACGGGAACCTTGAAAATTCTCGGCGGTGGATCGTCGCAGACCCTCACCGGCGTGAATACCTTCACCGGCACGATTCTTCTCAGCGGTACCTTGGGGTTTTCCGCCGATTCTGCATTCGGCAACAGCAGCAATGCGATTACCTTTCAGGGTGGCCAGTTGCTTCCCAGTGGGGATTTTACCTCCGGACGAGAGATTTTCTTTGAATCCACCAACAGCACCGGCAATTTTAATATTCCGGAAAACACCACCACGACCTGGACCGGCAAGGTGAATGCCACCGGGACCGGCAACCGGATCCAGAAACGGGGAGCTGGCACGCTGCTATTGAACAATGACACCTCCACGTTTGCCGGCGAACTGCGGATTCTTGAGGGTACTGCAGGTACAACATCGGAAAGAAGTCATGATGGAGTCCTGGTGAAGGTCGAGAACAACGGGACGTTTGAACCGGCGGCAAACAGCGTGTACGTGGGTGGGCTCACTGGCACCGGAACGGTCTCGATTCCTGCCGGGCGGGAGCTGTTCGTGAATGAAGACGATTCCACCACCGAATTCACGGGTACACTCACGGGGGATGGAACGCTGGTCAAAGCCGGGACGGGCATTCTGACTCTGAATACGGCTACAAACAGCAGCACCTCTCTCAGAGTGGCGGAAGGGACTGTGGATGGGGACAGTACCCTCGGGGGTATCGAAGTCGAAGCAAGCGCAACTCTGGCCCCCGGAAAGACTGGTATCGGTACTATTTCCGGAAGCACAGGAAGGATTCAGGGTACGTTGGTGTCTGAAATCAATGGCGCGGACTCGGACACCCTCGTTCTCAGCGGTAGTTTGAATCTGTCGGACGGGACCGGCGTACTGGATCTTCAGTTTCCGAATGGACCTCCTACTCAACCCGCCTATGTTCTTGTCAGCTATGATTCGATCCAGGGGACCTTCTCCCAGGTGAATAACCTGCCGACCGGGTATGGGATACAATACGATTTCAACGGATCGAGTATCGCCCTGGTGGCAGACAATACCCCTCCAGAGTTGATTCAGATCACCAGGTTGCAACCGGGTCCAAACCCTTCAAATGGCTCCAGTGTCACCTTTGTGTTCTCCTTCAGTGAAACGGTGTACCAGGTGGATGCGTCCGATTTTGCCGTTTCCTTTCCCGGCACCTTTACCGAGGTGTTGATTTCCGGAAGTGGCAGTGATCGTACACTCATCCTCAATGGGATCAGTGGCAGCGGGATCCTGACGGTGTCGGTGGATGCCGGGAATGACATCGTGGATGGAGCCGCCCTGAATCTTGCGGCCACCTCCGATTCAGAAAGTATCACCATCGACCAGGAGCCGCCGGTGATGACGCTGAACGGGGCAAATCCCCTTCGCCTGAATCTTGGACAACCCTTTGTGGATCCCGGTGCTTCCGCTGTGGACAATGTGGACGGCTCGGTAGCGGTCACCGTTTCCGGTTCGGTGAATGTATCCGAAGTCGGCAGCTATACCCTCACCTATGAAGCCACAGATGCGGCACTGAATGCGGCGGTGCCGGTGGAGCGGACCGTGATTGTGACCCACAACGTGACCCTGACCTCAGTTGGGACGGGGAGCACAGTGGGGCCTGCCGGTTTTCAGGTGAACGGTACCACGGATCTTCCTGCCGGTGGGGTGGCGAACGTCCGCTTTGAAGACACCTCCGGATCTGTCGAAACCCATGCGGTTGTGGACTCGAACGGACAATGGCAGCTTCAGGCGGGAGATGCCGGATTGGACAGTGAAACGGTTGTACTCGCTCCGGCGGGCAAAGACCGCAATCCCCGGTTGGCCGCCCTGACCGGCGGAGGGTGGGTGACGACCTGGTTTTCCCCGGGGGACGGTAGTGACGGATCGGATCTTGAGGTTTTTTATCAGCGCTTTGCCGCGGATGGGTCCACGGTTGGCTCCATCACCCAGGTAGATGCTTCAGACAGTTTGAATGATGATTTTCCTGCAGTTGCCGGCCTGACCGACGGAGGGTGGGTCATCGTCTGGACCGCCCACGGACCGAACGGTTTGGCCGCAGAGACCGATGTCTACCTGCAGCGTTACAATGCGGACGGAACACTCAATGGAGGAAACCTTTTGGTCAACGATACAAATGCGGTTGAGGACAGCCGTCCCACTGTCGCAGGTCTGGCCGATGGGGGGTGGGCCGTGGTGTGGCGAGGATTTAAAAGCGGGGACGGTACCGATGCGGAACATTTGCTCAAACGGTATGACGCAGCGGGTGTTTCCGCGGATGGGGTGATCCAGGCGGATGACCCGGACGGACCCGCGACCGATGCGAATGCCCGAATTGCGGCGATTCCCGGAGGGGGGTGGCTCATTGCGGACCAGGGCTTTGATCCGGTAAATGGAAATTGGGATGTATTCTGGTCCTGGGCGAATGCAAGCGGGGTACGGCAGACCGGAGATATCTCCACCAACGACGCGGTCGGAGAAACCAATCCGGAGACCGGCCCCGATGTGGCGGTGACGCAAGGAGGGGATTTTGTCATCACCTGGAAGTCAGGACAGGAACTCTACATGCAGCTGATGTCTCCGCAAGGGACCCAGATTGCGACCGGTCTGGTCAATCCGGGTCTGAACAGTACTCAGTATCCTTATGGTGTGACCCCTTTGGCGGACGGCGGGTTTCTCATCGTTTGGAATTCTCCGGCCAGCGGAAATGAGGAGATATATCAGCGACGTTACAATGCTCTGGGGGCTCCGGTCGGAGCCGCTACTCAGGCCAATCTGCCTTCGGGAGCGTTTGATTTGCGACCCTCTGCGCTGGGGCTGCCGGATGGCGGGTGGGTGATCACCTGGGAAAATGGATCGGATATCGCCCATCGCCGGTTTCTGGCGGATGGAACTCCCGTGCAGACACAGTTTGATGTTTCGGGGTTGGTAGAGGGCACCGTGACGGTGACGGCCACGGTCACCGACCGGTTCGGCGAATCGGCATCAGATTCGACCACGACCGTCTACGATGCGACGCCTCCGGTGATTCAACTCAATGGAGATGCGACAGTGGATCTTGAGCAGGGAGACCCCTGGGTGGAGTCGGCCTCAGCCTCAGATGCTGTGGATGGGGTGGTTGCTCTCAGCATCGGAGGGGATACGCTGGATCCTCAAATTCCCGGTGTATATGTTCTCACCTACGATGCCGTCGATCACGCCGGGAATTCAGCGACACAGCAAACCCGCACCGTCACGGTTCTCAGTCCTTACCAGGTCTGGGTGGGAGGGTATGTTCTTCCTCAGGGAGAAGAAGGTCTGGGAGACGACCCCAATGAAGACGGGATTCTCAATCTTGATCACTTTGCCCATGATTCCGATCCTATGGGAAGCAACGGCGACGAAGGCAAACGCCGGTATGAGGAATCCACTGTGGGCGTGAATTCCTATTTTACGCTGACCCTGCCCATCAGAACGGGAGCGGTGTTTACCGGATCGCCCCTCCGTGCCACCGTGGACGGCGTCAGGTATGAGGTCGTCGGGTTTTTCGATCTGACGGCGGGCAGCACAACGGTCCTGGAAGTGACACCCGCACTCAGCACCGGTCTCCCGCCTCTGAGCAGTGCGGACTATGAATACCGCACCTTCCGTCTCTCTACTCCGGCTACGACCGGATTCCTCGGCATCGAACTCACGGAAATTCCTTAACCCGTTTCGCAGGGCAGGGGGATACGCGAACAAAAGATGTAAAAGGATCCGGCAACGGACCCCAAATGGGTATAGGACTGGTTGCAGCTCTTCTCAAAAATACGGAAGAGAGGATCTTGCGCAAAGAGGTTGTCGCAGAAACCGAATCCTGGCAGAGAATGGAGCAGGGGCATTCCTGCCCCTCACTCTGGAGGCCTTGCCGTTGGAAAACTCCAGCTCCTTTTCAGATTCTCTCATTGCGGGTTTTGTCAGACACATGAATATCAGAAGAGGCGCAGATGAGGACTGGAGTATGAGATGGATTTGGATACGATCATGTGCATTATGCCGTATGAACGGATTGATTATTCATTCCCCGGAGGGAACATGCTGATGAACCCCGTAACGCGTTTTTTTTCGATGCTCTGTTGTCTCATATGTGTGTGCGGACGGCCCGCTCTGGCGCAACCCGAGGGTAGCCCGCATACCGAGCTTACGGACATTCAACCTACGGAGAAGGAAGGGGATTCTCCGTCTCTGCAACTGCTCAAGTCCACCAAGGTACGGATCCTGGACCCTCACCGTTTGACTGTCCCGATGGTATTGAATGAAATCATTCGGGTAACCCGCAAAGTGGACCCGGAGGGAATGGGTGTCAATATTGTCTACTTTGGGAAAGGGACTGCTCCTTCTGAGGTAGATGATGCCAGGAGCTTTTTGATATCCGGGGAAATGGTTCCAGATGGACAGGAGCCAACCCGGGAGCTCTCCACCTATGAAATCTTACAAATCCTTCTTAAGGCCGAAGGGTTGACCTATCGGGTGCAACGAAACATCCTGGTGGTGGAGGAGAAGCCGGAAGAAGGTGCCCATGCCCGTGCTTCTGAACCGCCACCTTCGGCGAAAGGTGCTTTGGAACGGAAACTCCTGAACATACCGGTTCGGGACATTCATTTTGTCCGAGCTCCTTTGGATCTGGCATTGGAAGAACTGGTCCGAATCTCCAGAGAAATGGACCCCGATGGTGCCGGTGTGAATATTGTGCTTTTTCCACCCAAACAGAAAAATACGGAGCAACAAAACGGCATCTCCCGTCCTCCAAAAGCAGATGATCCTTTCGGGTTACCCCTACCAACCATCGACCGCCCATCCCGCGCCTCTCCTGATTCCATGCCCGCGATCTCGCTGAAATTGCGGGGAGTCACCCTGTATGATGCCGTCACGTTCAGCGTGCAGAAAGCCGGTTTTCAATACCGCATTCAGCACGGCATTGTTATCGTGGAACCTGTTTCGAAGGACAAGGAAAAGCAGGTTCAACCACCGGAGCCTGACCCGCTCACGCCTGACGAAATTGCCTTTGAGAAAAAACTCCGCAGCATTCCGGTGAAGCAAATCCATTTTCGTCGGGCTCAGCTTTATGACGTGATCGACGAACTGTTCCGAATCTCCAAAGAGATGGACCCCGAAAGGCAGGGGGTTAGTATGGTGTTCCTCGATCCGGAGCCGGCAGCGGGTGACCGTCGGGAGGACAATGTCGAAGACCCTTTTGCAAAGGCTTTTGGCGGGATCGCTGCACCGCCCCGCCAACCGGACCACATACTCCCAGCCCTCACCATGGAGTTACGGAACGTGACCCTGTTTGAGGTGTGGACGTTGGTCATGGAAATGGCCGACCTTCACTATCGCATCGAGGACGGTCGTGTCCTGATTGAACCCGTGCGGAGAGGTCCTAAGTGAACTGGAAGAGGGATACCTTCAGACACTGGATCTGTTTGTCGCAAAATGTGTGGGCTTGTCTGTCGAAGGCGTGGCTGACCCCGTGACTGGAAAAAAATGATCAGGAAAACCTCACCCGAAGATCGTACGCCCCTCTTGACTCTGCTTCAGGAGAGCGGTAAGTTTGATGCCGATGGACTCGAACATGTTGCTGAGACTCTGGATGCCTACCTCTCCAGCCCTGGGGAGGAGATCTGGTATACGGCGGTAGAAGAAGGAACCCCAGTCGGTGTCGCCTACTGCAGACCGGAGCCGGTCACCCTGGGAACATGGAACCTGTTGATGATCTGGATGAAGAAAGGGGTTGAAGGGAAGGGGTTCGGTTCTGCCCTGATGAGCTCGATTTTTGATGAGCTTCAGGACAGAAAGGCAAGGCTGCTCATCGTCGAAACCACCCAGGGGGAAGAGTTTGCAGGAGCCCGTGCATTCTATGAGAAAATCGGGTTTACCCTGGAAGGGCAGGTGAACGATTTCTACGATGAAGGGGCCCATAAGCTGATGTACACCAAACGTGTGACCGATCCGCGCGCATGAAGGATCTTATGCATCTGAAATTCACAACCTGACCCCGGCCCCACATCAGAAAAACGATCTATCCGCGGGCATTGAAATGTTGCTTGCGGTAGGCGTGGATACCTGTTCCGAATTCAGCTTTCCATTGATCACGGAAATGTCTGGCCGAGGTGAAGCCGCAATCTGCCGCAATCTTGCATGAGGGCACATTCGGATTGTGCTGCAAAATATGATGTGCCCGTTCCAGACGGAGTCTCCGCAGCAGCACATGTGCGGACACATGGTCCGTCTTTCGGATCATACGGTTTAGATGATCCGGGCTGCATCCCGCCAAACGGGCGAAGGCCTTTATTTGAAAGCACGGGTCATGCAAATGCAGATCCGCGGCTTTGATCGCATCACTCAACCATCCCGGCCGGGACGTCTGACACGTAATGCGGTCAGAGGTTATTCCCGTTGAAATCAGATTCCATAACAGAGTATCCAGAAGAAAACGGGCCCGCATTCCAGCATCCCCATTCCGCCACCTGGGTTGCTTGCTTCGGGCGGCCCGCTTATCGATGATCATCTCATCCGGCAGGGTTAACAGTTCCGGATCCACCGGATACGGGATGGAAAACGGCAGGTCCAACCAGTTCCAGGGAACCGGGGAGCCGGGGGAGGGAATGGCCGAAAAGAGAAATTCCGTCAAACAGCAGCCGGGGTCACATTCAAACCGGGCATTCATGCCCGCACCGGACAACAGGACATCCCCCTCCTGGATCGAAAAGGTTTCCGTGGTAAAGGTCGCCGAGACGCTGCCCGATTCCACATAGATCAATTGCCAGTGATCCGCATGCGCGGAACGCCACGTTTTTCGATCAATGTGCCGCCATGCACCCCGCACGATGATCCCGCAATGGAAGCAGGCTTTCACAAATTCATTCGGGAGTTCCATCGGTTATTCGTATTTCTCAGTCGGAAACAAGTAAACAAAAATTCCATCAAGTCTGCTAAGCTTCTTCTTCATATTGAACCTATTCTCATTTTGAAGGAGCTTTCAGATGCACCGTACGTTTCTACACACCCCGTTCCTGATCTGGATCAGCCTGACCCATTTTTCCAGCATCCTGTTCGCCAGTTCCAATATCTTTGATGGCACCATTGTCCGTATTCAGCAGCAAGAGCAGAAACGTACGGTCAAAAACGACGACGGGACGAAAACCCGGGAAACCTACACCCGGATCCTCTTGCATTTCCGGGCGAGCAATAGCCCTTATACCTCTATTGGAGGACATTCCCGTATCCTGAATCATATTCAGGAAGACGGAAGTATCCGGCCGGGCGGAGTCATTGTACGCCCCCTCGACGGGTTCGAGAGCTTTTTCATCGATGATATCCCGGTATCCCAACAGGACATTCTCCCCCTCCTCGTGGAGGGGGCACGGATCACCACCCAGGAAAACCGGGGATGGTATTATTATCTGCGGGTACGCAGCCGCAGCGCGGGGAACGAACTGGGCTTCCTGACCGAAACCAAAACAGAAAACAACCGGCAGATGGTGGCGATACGTCGGCCACAAACCAAGTATCGAACGCTCTATTCAGCAGGAGAGGATTCAATCAGGAAGGGGGCCCGCCATGTCAATGGAATCATACATCTACACCCAGGCTTTTATGTACCCCTGACCACCTGGGTGCCTCTGGATGCCGATGCCGTGATCGTGGCAAACGGAGAAACGCACGCCTGGGCCCATGCGGATCTGGACCGTATGGTTCAACCTATGGAGGATTTCGATTACCGGAAGATTGAACTTCCGAATGTGACCGGGGTTGACCGTGTTCCGGGCAACGAAATGCTGGCACCTTACAGGGCGGAGATCGCGGCTGAATCCGCAAAGGTGTACGATCACCTCACCGCGGTCGTGATGCAACCTGCACGGAAACGCATGCGGGTGGAAATCATTCCGGAGGGCTATGGGGATTGGGAAAGTGTCACCGGACGCCAGTTCACCCGCTGGGACAAGCAGATGCAGGGAATGTTTAGCGGGTTGCTGCTTTCGGAAGGCTCTCTGGAAACACGTGAACTGCTTCTGCAAAAGTATTCAGAGCGCGACAAGAAGAACAGCGCTCCTGCAGCGGCACCTGCATTCGCTACCTTCCTGCTGGCTGGCGGACGGCCCCAGGACGGAGAAGAACCCGGCTCCACGATCTACCGTGCTCTGCACAATCAGGCTGCGCGGCCCGTCTACATGGTGGACGGGATGTTTTCTCCCCCAGGGGACACTGATTGGAAAGGCATCGTCCCGGGACGTCTGATTGTCGCGCATATGCGTCGTTCCCGTCCATTTGCCGACTTTATACACCTTGAATCCGAATCACCAAGTGCCTGGGGGACTGTGACAGCGATCCACGGCTCTGTGGGTGAAAAGACGCGACTGGATGTTTCGGCCCCTGACGTGCCCGGCATTCCCGTCTCCGGCCAGCAGAAAGTGGAAATCGATGAAGATGCCGAGTATGTTTATCTTGGACAACCCATTGAGCAACATCGCCTCCACGAATTCCTGAAGAAAGGGGCCTTGATCAGGATCTACCCCAAACGCCCCCAAACCTTTCTGCTCAATGATGGCACCAATTGAACAAACTGGAAGCTCCTGCCATGGACAGGGGATCATGTTGTAACTGTATGGACTTGACCCTCTAGAGGTGGGGGACGTCGCGTAGGGTAAGGACGCCGACGGGGTCTTTGCATTCCGGATAGAGGATCATCAGGTTGCCGTTGAGTTCATCCCGGAAGCTTTTCGCGGGGAAGTCGCTGCCGGAGAAAATCTAAATCTGGCTGGGGCAGAGCTTATGGAGCTTTTTTTCTTCGACTTCAATGTGTGAGGGGCCGAGAAGGGTAGGGCCGAACATGTTAACATTCTGATGTGTGATGCAAGAATGTTACAATGTACAGCCTGACCCCGGCCTCCCAACTGATCCCGCCACAGGGACGATTAGGTGTGAAGAACCTCGCGAACCATCAACCGTTCTTTTTCATTGTTGCCTAACCAGTCATGGAGAGAAATGGGTCCTTTCACCTCATCGAACTGTCGGAAAGTGCCCTCTGTGTTCCAGTTGATCGTTGGGCCAAACTCTGTGATGACCCTTTTTAAGAGATCAAATCCGTGGCCGCCCCAGGCGTTCACCAGGTGAAACATCGGAGACTGCCCTCCCAGTTCATTTCCTTTTTCATCCACGACCCCAAGCGAGGGGGCATTGATATCAGCCCCATGACCTAACAGCAGCAAGGTGCATTCGGGCTCCTGAAACTCCATGGCACAGTGCAGCAGAGTCGCTCCCAGGAGACAGATATTCCCGAAAGGCATTTCCGGATAGTGCTGATGGATCAGGTCCGGATTTGCTTGGATGAGATGTTCAAGGGTTTTGCACTCACCCCGGTGAATGGCCAGGATTTCCGGAGTAACCTCAGACGGTACCCTGGCACCATGCTCCAGAAGAAGGCTTATACCGCGATGCTTTTGTTCATTTTTTCCACGCAGGTAGGTTCCCAGAAACATCCCCATGGGACTGGAGGTGCCATACTTGGTTTGAATCGGCTCAAAGGACACGTCGGCTCCGGCATTGAGCAGAAAAGCCAAGCCTTCGTCATCAAGACATTCACCGGTTACAAAAACGATTGGACCGTAGTCGGAACCATACTGACCGTCCGGATCCGCGCCATGCTCCAATAACAATTCGGCAATGGCAGCGCTGCGGTGAAAACGCCCAACCGTTCGGCCCATTGCCAGATCAAGATCATGCTGGGTGAAAGGGTTTGAGGCTAGAATTTCACGCACTTTTTCCAGGTCATTGGCATCCGCCGCTTTCGGCAAGGCCTCAAAATGATTCTTGTATCCCGTACGTTGGTCTGCGCCACGTAACATGGTCTCGACCATATGGGTGAGTTCATTCCAGTTCCTGCACCCGTATTCCTTGGCGAGTAGGTGCTGAGCCTTTGCCAGGGTCAGTTCAGGATGCGCTGCAGCCTTGCGTTTCGCCTGTTTTTTCAGGTGATACAGGGACGGCTTGATGGGGAGTCGCTTGCGCGGCGATGGGTCAGTCATGAGTAACCTTTTTTTGAGTGCTCGAGGCCTGCCGTCACGAACATGAAAAGGTTCGGTGATACTGAATACGAAGGACGGACGAGCCGACTTCAATCAAGCAGGTTGAACCCTTTCCGCAGACTGGAGGTATCTTGACTTACCTAGGAAATGACTACTGAAAAATCTACGTAGAGTCAATTCTTCAGCACCGCCTTCCCCTTCTTCGCTATTTATAAGGCCGATAACGATACAACCACGAATACCTCCTTCAGCTTGGCGGCGCAAGCACGCTGCTCATATCGGTATCTCCAGCTTCCCGATCATTTGAGGAACGAACTCGATTCCGGCTCAGGAATCCGTCGACAGATCAGGGCAGAGGGTCAGGTCGTTCACTGTAACATTCGCTTCCATGGGCTTGCTCCAAAAACTGTCAAGATGACGTGGCCAGAACCCTCCCCAGGCGGGCAGGTGCCTGCACCCACTCTGTCGCGATAAAGCCGAAACTGGGTGTAGGTTACTCAGTGGATGCGTTCTCTGCCTGGGCCTCGGGGGGCGGAGGGAGGGGGACATCGCGGAGGGTGAGGACGCCGACGCGGTCTTTGGATTCCGGGTAGAGAATCATCAGGCTGCCGTTGAGTTCGTCGCGGAAGCGTTTGGCGGTGAAGAGGAGGCGGGTTCCGCCCCGGGGATCGTTTCCGTGCACCCGGAGGCGGAAGCGTTTGGAGGGAAGATCTTTTCCGGTAAACACTTGAACCTGGGTCGACTCCAGTCGGCTGAGTTTGCCCTCGACTTCGATGACCACGTCTTCCGGGGTGCTGTTGAGGATGCGGAGGGCGTTTTGTTCGATTTCGAGATTGGGATTCCAGACGGGAATGGTTTTCCAATGTCCCTGGCCGTCTTTGACTTCCGGGAACAGGAGTACCAGGGCCCGTTTCCAATGCGGTGGGATCTTCAGGCTGGCCACCTGCTTCGGATGTGCTGTCGCGGGCGTCAGGTCGGTCTCCGTCGACAAGGGCCTCGCATACAGGGTGGGGGGAGTGGAATGGGTATACCGGATAGGTTTGGTCTGGGTGCCTCGGGCAATGCGGACCGTTCGGGTTCCATGCTGATCCTGAACCAGAAGGGTGGGGAGGGGCGGGATGACAGAGTCTTCGGTGAGGATGCCCTGTACCTGCCAGACATAGAACGAGAGCATGAGGTCGTAGCCGGGTTCAGATTCTGTAACCGGCTGGGCCCAGAGGCTGAGGCCCAAGTGAAGGAGAAGGAGTGAACAGATAGGCTTCATACTTCGTCTGCTCCTAACCAGCGGAAGCGGATGATGGAGAAGTTCCGTCCAAAGCGTTCGTTCACCGGGCTGACCAAGGTGCCGGGCAGGGCCTCCGGAGGATCTGTGTCCTCTACATAATCCGCGTTGCGTTGGATCACTACTTCGCACCAGGCTTTGGCACCGGAGGGGCCTTCGCCGAATGCGCGGATGGTAAAGGTGTCGGACCGGGTCTGCAACACCGCACCGATGCGGGCCAGCAGGTCCGCCTGCATCAGATATCCCGGAGCGGACCGGTTGGTGGCTCCGGATGCGGTTTCGGCATCGTACCTGGCATAGCTGACATGGTTCAATGCCGCGTTGCTTGCTAGAATGCGGCTTGCCGGATCGGTGGTGGAGAGTTGGGTGTCATTCAGTCCCGCATTTCGAATCGCCGCCTGCAACGCTCCTTCGAGCCGATGCCCGGAGGCATCCTCGCTAGCGGGTAGCAGCCTCCGGTTGACAAAGTCAGACATCGAAAGGAACGGGCCGCGTTCCCGGACCTGTTCGACGATCGCTTCGGATAGACGGGTCACATCCTCCAGAGTCAGCCGCCGGGTTCCGCTGTAGTTGGGGGCATCCTCATAACCTTCACCGTCCGCAGGACTGAGGGCCCGGTGATGCGGATGGAGGAACCGGGAGAAGGGGACCTGTTCCGACTCGGAACGCTCTGTCCGGGCAAGATCGTTTGGGATGTCCACATCCATCAGGCCGGCGAGGAGGGCGGCCCATGCGGCGGCAGAGGTGGAATTCACATTAAACGCGCCTTCCACTTTCAGCCGGCTGGCGGACAGGAGATAGTCCCGGTCTTCGGTATCGTGTTTCCACAGGATCCGGCTGTTGTAGGGGGAACTGAAGAGATAGTTATCCCAGAGAACATGGTTCAATGTCCAGGAGAGGTCGTACCAAGGGGAGGCTTTCCAGCCTGGGAAGCGGTCACTGTAGCCGGATCTCCAGGGCGGGGAGGGAGGAGAAGGGGGCGATGGGGTGATGGCAAAAAGATTGGTGTAGGGCTGAGCCGGATCCGCAAAGGGCTGCAGCAGGGAATTGCCGATGGCATAGGTCGGATGCAGGTTGCCTCCATTGTCCCAATAACTGGGGTGTGAGGCGGGGAAGGATCCACGTGCGTAATGATTTCCTTCCTTGCGCAATACATCCAGTCCCATGAGAGGCGCATGCTGAAGCGAGGCGGGGGAGACCAGTTCATCGATGGACCGGGGAGCCTCCCTGAGAATGACCCGCGGGATTTCCCCGCTGCGGAATCCACGTGGAGGGAGATCGTCCCGGTGTCCGATGAACATGTACATTTCGTTGTCATCATCCGTGTACTGGCTGAGATCGAAAAACGAGGCCCCGTCCAAGGTGAAGCCGCCAATGTAACTGGGGGAGGTTTCAAACTGCCGCTGGTTCCCCCCGCCACGGCTCAGGCTGTTGGGAAGCGGGGTGTGAAACGAAGCCGTCGGGTTTGAGTGCGCCACCCATTGCAGCGGAGCAAACACGTTGAGGTTGGCGTTACTTCCGGGAGAGGGCTGAAACACACTCCGGGGAAGTCTCACCCCCCAACTGAGCCCCCAGGTGGGGAAGGAGGGGAAGGTGCTGACATCAAAGGTAAAGGGGTGAGTCTCGCCAGGGAATGAGGGGGGCAGTCCGTGGCTGAAACGGGGAAGCTGATCCCATCCTCCCTGACCGACCCCACGGGAGTGAAACCCGGAGGGCATGGAGCGGTACGGGCGGTGCAGGTTAAAGAGGGGTTGAGTGGAGATACTTCGGTTCCGCGGCTTGTGGGTGGGATCCAGGCCTAACGAAATTTCCACCATGCCGGCAGAGCTGCCCACATCCGAACGGCTCCAACTGATGCGGGTTTCATGGAACCTCCAGCCTTCGAGTCCTCCCTCATTGATGGCGAGGGTCCGTTGTGCCTCCGGGACATCACTCAACGCCGGATTACTGTTGTACATGGGGAAGGTGGGTCTGCGCCAGTCATTGTAGTCCCCGCGGATGGGGACGATGGTGGCGTACTGCTGGATCTTGCTGTGGAAATCCTCTTCCAGATACAGGCTGTACCCTCCGCCGTCCTGCAGTCCGGCTTTCATGGGAACGATGGGCGCTGCACTGAGAAATCCGGTGGAATCTTCATTGTTCGCATTTTGATTCGGCACGGTGGTCCAGGGATACGAGGTCGAGCTGGCCGCCATCTCAAATCGGTGGTGCTGATCGAGGGTAAACACCATCGCGGCCCCGGCAGGAATCTCGATGGGTTCCAGTTCAAAGATGAATTGCCGGTCGTTGTGATGTCCACCGGGCGGGGCGGCCCAGTCGATGCTGTAGGCTCCGGTCCAGCGGGGGCGGCCACCGTCCCAGGCCGGATGGGAGACCTGAAAGAACATCTTAAAACTCTCCAGCTCCTGGTTGGAGTAGTTCATCCGCACATACAACTGTTGCGCGGCTAAGGGGCGGCTCCATGGATTCCACAGCACAACCGAGGGAACGAAGTGACTGCGGATCACGCCGTTGTCGAAACTGAAGTAGATCCCCAGGTTCATTCTGGCAATCACCGGGTGGGGCTCCACGTCATGCTGGGTATGGCGACCGATCCGGAACGCATCTCCGTTGAGCAGCCCCCGGCCGGGAGCGTTCATGGTACTGAAGGACATCAACTGGCGCCAACTTGGGATGGTGTCATGAACCAGTACCATGTCGGAGAACGGAGGAAAGAGGAGATCCTGAAAGGCCTGTCCGGCGCTGGAGGCGGGACGGGAGGTGTCCGCCTGATCCGCTCTCAGCACTCCTGCCCGCAACGCATTCCAGGCATGAAGCGGAACATCAGCGGGACGGCTCGAAGGCAGAACCAGGGTCTGCTCGCGTAAGCGGTTGATCCGGGTTACCTGATCCTCAATCAAGGCGGCATACTGCGTGTCGGAGCCGGAAGGAGGCTGCCCATGGTTGTCCCAGGCTTCCTGAAAGACCGGGGTCAGGTCCCTCTTGAGGCCTCCGGTCCGGGTGTTCACGGGGAGTCCGTATGATCCCATGGTCATGGCATGGAATAACTCGTTTGCGGGGACGGCATCCGGTTCCTGCTGGAAGACGGCCAGATCCACCTGGGCCCGGGTCTGCAATCTGTTGATCTCCCGCACATGCTGTTCATTCTCCCGGTCCAGAGTGGGGAGGAGCTGTTCGGCTCCGTTCCGTTGCACGGTCGTCCTGGAGGCAACCGACCCTTCGCTGAACGGATCATTCAGGTTGAGTTGTGTTTTGGTGTTTTCCTCTCCCGACCACCACGCCACAGAGCCTGTGGGCTGTCGGGAGGAATTGAGCAGGGGAAGACGTTGCACCGCGATCCGATCCTCGACCTGACTGACGGAGGCAGGACCCACCAGGAGGACATGGCCGTCGACCGGGTGTCCTTCCGGTGTGAGGGTAGGCTGGCCGGGATCCGGATTCAATCCTGAGACCAGCCAGCCGAGATGAGAGGTGTACCGGTCATTCCAGACAGGACCTGCGCTGGAGGGTGTGAAGGCTGCGCTGTCCCGGACGCCAGTCCAGTACCGATTGTGTCGCAGAGCGGTGATGGAGCTGTCCGCCTCCGCGGGGAGGGTGACCCGGGTGTCCGGCCCGGCCAGCACCTGAACCTGGGCAATGGCCAGTTCCACTCCTAACCGGGCGTTGGCCCGTGCCTGCAATAGATTCTGGCGCTGGACGACCTGCCGCAATTCCATGCGGACGAGGACGGAAAACGTGATCACCATCACCAGCAGGAGACTGACCACAAGCAGAGTGAGAAGGAGAGCCGACCCTTTGCGTCGGTTCCGGGTAATGCCTGCACGGTCTCCTGCTGGCGGTTTGTCCGCATCAGAGATGCGAAAAAGGGACGGTAAACTCTGAGGAACTTCCTCGGGTGAACTCATGCGTATCTTTCTCCGAATCGACAATAAAAACAGGGCATTTCTATAACGTTACCGATGTCGGAGAAGGATGTTTATGCGTTGAATACGAATAAAGAATGTGTAAAATGCGAAAAATCTCATCAGAGAAACGCCCGGATCGGATCCGGGAGCTGAACACGCGCAGGGGGATTACACCACGCGTTTTCTGAGGAACAGTCCGATTCCCAGAACCAGTCCCATCAATGCAATCGAACTGGGTTCCGGGATGACATACAGATCTCCAATGGCGGATTCGCTTAACACCTCATTGTAGATCCGGAAATCATCGCCATTGAACTGCTGACTGCTTCCACTGCTGGATCCGAACCCGAATCGGGTGGCGGCCCCGAGATCACCGGAGGGGATGTCGGTGGAACTGATAGAGAGATCGCTTCCGATCTGCCCGAAGGACCCCCAGGTTCCGGTGGTGGAATTAAACTCTTTGCCCAGGTAGATTCGGCCTATATCCGTGGCGGAGGAATACGAAAAGGCCAGGAGCATCCAGCCGTTTCCACCGGTGCTGTTCTGAATATCGGCTGTGGCGGTGGTATCCGCGCTGGATCCGGCGACCTGCAAACGGAAGGTGGTGGCGCTTTCGTCTGTATTCGTAACCGTGAGTGCCAGGGGGTTGCTGTTATTGTCGGATCGGAAAATCGCTCCGTCCGGGCTGGATCCGGTGCCGCCTGTCAGATTGACGTCACGCAGCAGCATGGTGACGGTGACCGCGTCTGTTGCGACGACACCGGTGGATCCATCATTCCATTTGCTTCCAAAGCTGGAGAGATTCCTGCGGTCATCGGTGGCGAAATTTCCGTAACTGCCTCCATCCGGAGACACCGTGCTGACGGTAGAGGCGATCCGGTTGTTTGTCGGGGTTGTGCTGTCATACATGATCGCATCATCCGCAGTTCCAAATCCGGAGAGATCGGTCAGCGTGGTGCCTGTCCCGCCTCCATCATAATTAAAGCGGTACAGAAGGTCCGCCTGGCAGAGGGCACTGCTCAGGAACAGAGAGAGGATCAGGGTGGTTTTCATGTTCAGTTCCGGGTGGGGGATTAGAAGGTATCCTGTCACCATAGCAGAAAAGCCTTTCCTTCTTCCGGGATGTATGCGAATCATTCATGTGTAAAATGCGAAGAAAGCCCAAAGCGTGTTTACACCTTCATCTTACGGAGGCTCATCATTGGTCCCGTTCCCTCTTACCCGGGATCATTGCCGCCGTTCGCGGGACGGACGGGCTCCGGGTGATGAACCATGGAGGAAAACCTTTCCAGGAAATCTATCAGGAGTCCCGGGGGGAACGCATGGGATTTCTGGGGATGTTTGTAGAATCGGAGGACGAGGACTTCCTTGATGAACTGAACCGACATCAAATTCCGGTCATGAATATTTCCGGCCGGAACCCTCCGAAACGGATTCCCTCCGTGATTCATGATGATGTGGAGATCGGCCGAATGGCTGCCACACACTTACTGCAACCCGGGCGTCAGCGGTTTGCCTACCTGGGACTGGCGCACAGCCGTCTCAGTGAATTGCGGCAGAAGGGATACTGCGACGAACTTGCACGACATGGTTTCCCGTGTGAGGTATATCAGGAGACACAGGGAGGGATGCCCATGTTGACCTGGTTGAAACGGCTGTCATTTCCCGCCGCGGTCTTTACCGCCACCGACAGCCGGGCCCGGGCCCTCTGCTCCCGCATGGAACATCTGGACGTGACCATGCCGGAGGAGATGACCCTGCTGGGGGTGGATAACGATCCTTTCCTGTGCGACCTTCACCTGACATCGTTAAGCAGTATTCAATTGGATTTTTTCGGCTTGGGATACCGGGCGGGGAAACTGATGCGGGACTGGATGATGAAGGGCGAACGGCCCCCGAATCAGGAGGAGCATATCCCGCCTCTGCATGTGGAGACCCGGATGTCCAGTGATCCCTGGCACACCGGTGATCCGCTGCTTCGGAAAGCTCTCCTGTTCATGAAAGATCCGGTTGCGGGAGTGAACAGTGTCACTGTACTCTCCCGTCAGTTAGGTGTTTCCAGGCGCAGCCTGGAATTGCGTTGTAAATCTGAATTTGACCAGTCCCCTTTGCAGATCCTCAACAGTCTCAAGCTGGAGCGGGCGTATTATCTCCTGCATGATTCGGAGCTGGAGTTGACAGACGTCATGCATCGGGTGGGATTCCGCGATCAGCGTCATTTCCGACGTCTGTTCCGGAGCCGTTTTGGGCGGGGACCCACTGAAATCCGGCGGGGTCCGATTTGAACCTCTACCTCTCTTTTCACCCTTTGTATCATCCGCACCCCGTGACAGGACGGTTCTCATGACAGGCACAGATTCTTCCAGGGAGCATGATCACTCACGCAGTGGGTTACCGCGGTTTCATGGACTTCCCCTTGACCTCCTCCGGGAGCTGAATGTGGTGGTTCTCTCGGGGCTTTCGCTGAGTGGTCATGATGCCCGCATCCGCGCGGGGATCTTCCGCAAGGCAAGGGACTGGGGGTGGGTGGTGGAGGACGCGGGGCATCATGGTGAGGATTTAAAGGCCTTTCTCAGGCACAGTGGGCGAGCGGCGGACGGGGTGATTGCGCATGTGGCCAGTAGGGAACTCAAGGAAACGCTTGAAGCCACCGGGTTGCCGGTGGTGGATCTTTGCGGGTTGGTGAAACATTCGTTTCCCTGTGTGGCGCCGGATTTTAAACCGATGGGTACACTGGCGGCCGAACACTTTCTGGAAAAAGGGTACCGGAATTTTGTGTATTTTTCCGTGGGAACCTCACGTTATGAGAGCGAAAGATGGCAGGGGTATTCGGAAAGGCTTGAGCAGGAAGGACTGCAGGCAGTCTGGGTTCATTCGGACAAGAAAGGCGATCCGCCCAGCTCCGTCATTTCTGAATTCGGGTTTTACAACTGGCCAGGTCATTTTCCCAAGCCCCTGGCCGTTTTCTGCTCCACGGACAGTCAGGCGGCCCGGGCGTTGAACTTATGTTCCTTACTTGGCATCGGGGTGCCGGATCAGGTGGCTCTTCTTGGAGTGGATGATGTCCATTCCATCTCCCGCATTCAACATCCACCCCTTTCCTCCATACGCGGACCTTCCGAACAGATGGGGGAAACCGCTGCCGAATGGCTGCAGGCCCTCATGTCCGGCGCCGCCTGCCCGGAAAACCCACCTGAATATGAGGTGCCATTGTTACTCCAGCGGCAATCCACATCCGTCTTTGCCATCGCGGACAGCCGGATCAGACAGGCCCTTGAATTCATGCGGACACATCTTGGGGTAGAGCACCGGGTGGATGAAGCGGCCGTCGCGGCGGGGATGAGCCGACGCGCTTTGGAAAACGCGTTCCGTGATCAGTTGTCCTCCTCGCCTTTAAAAGAGTGGACCCGAATGAGGCTGGATGCGGCCTGCCATCTGTTGGCAACCCAATGGCTCCATATTCCCCTCGTGGCGGAGTATAGCGGCTTCGCGACTGCGGAAAGCATGACCAAAGCGTTTCGCCGTCACCTCAACACCACCCCCTCCGCGTATCGAAAGCTTCACCAAAACAAGGGTAAGTGACCGCAGGACCTGTTCCGGGGCCGCACATTCCAAAACCGTCTCTTAGGTGAATGGATTGGAGGGGCGGCAGAAGACGAGCCCCCTGGCGGTGACCAGAGGGCTCGGGAAGAAAGAACGTATGTCTTTCTCTGCGGGCGGCTAGGCCTTGCGGCGGTGAAGGACATACAGTGCCACCCCGGCAAGTGTCATCAGGCCAAGAGAACCCGGTTCCGGAACCGCCGTCACACTCAAGGTGTAGGTATTGTCATTGTCCAGGGTGCCGGGTGCCCCTCCGTAAAGGGGAGAGGAGCCCTCGCTTGCGGCATTCACGATGTTGGTATAGACCTCATCCGCAACCCCGCCGGTTCCGGAATTGTTGACGGAGGCCCCGACAAAAGACCCATCGGTATTAGTGCTGGAAAATACCGCGAAGTAGCGGGTGTCCACGTTCAGGGTTACATCGGAAAACGTATACGAGATGGCATCTCCGAGAGAGCCGCCTGTGCTTCCGGACAGGCTGCCGTAATTTACGGAATTGGTGGAACTGGCCACAAAGGTCATGTTTCCGCTGTCGGGGGAGAAATCAACGGAGCCGGCCCCGTCATAGACGTAAAGATTCAGAAACATGGTGCTGGAACCGCCTCCGTTGTCTCCTTTGTAAAACTCGAACGAGTCCAGGGTGAACAGCGTGGGGCCGCTGAAGGCCGCCAGTGATGAATCCAGATAGAACTGCTGTCCGAAATCCGCGTTGCCGGATTGACCGCTACCGGAGGCACCGACCGTGGTTTGGGAAATGACAGCAGCCGTGAGAGGGGGAACCATCAGAAAGGCGGTCAGACAGACGAGTTTCATGCGAGCGTGTTGGTTTGACATAAACGGTGGGGGGCTGGAATGACATGTTCAGACGTTCGTGAACGATTTGGGTATCATAGTGGATCCCGGCTGGAGGAGGGCACCGGGCTTTGCGCAAAAAAATCGCCCAATTGCGCAGGAGCAGAAGGAGCGCTCTCCGGTTCTCGGAAAGCGGCAGGCGGAAGCACCGGTGAACCGACCTCTCCCTGCATGAGCAAGCTTGCGGTTTGACGGCGTGAACCCTCCGAACCGTCATGGCGTTTTGCCCCGTACGGGATCGGATGTGATTTCCTCATCGAATAATGCTTCGAGGGGTCATCGGTATGGTGTAGGGTTTGGTCTCACACTTCAGGTTGCAGAGTATTCAGCCCTTACCCAGGATCCTTGATGCAAATCCGTGTTTTGTCGGCCCTGACCCTCCTTGTTCATACCATCACTCTCTCCGCCACGGAAATTCCACCCGCTCAGTATCCGCAGCAGGTCGGTGGGCTAGGGGAAACCAGGGAGATGCACTTCGATGGGAACAGGGTGATCCCGGATGATTCCCTGCGAAAGGCGCTGAGAAGAAGTTCGTCCTTTGTCCGGGTTTCACACCCGAAGTCCCGGTTGGAACCTTTTCTGGAGGAAGTCCGGTCCGGGCTTGTCCGTGGATATCATGCCGCTGGATTTCCGGATCCAGTGGTCACGCCCATCCTGATGGAGTCTGAAGAGGGACCTGTCCTGCAGGTCCACATCACCGAAGGGCCCCGGTTCAAAAAGGGGGATCTTGACATTCGCGGAGGCACGAAGGCGGTTCAGGATGAACTACGGGCCCGCCTTTTGTTGGGGAAAACCTATTCCCAGGATTCAAAGGGCAATGTCGAAGCCGATGAGATCCGTACCCAGTGGATCCCCGGAGAATTTGTTTCATTTACCAACCGGGAGATGGAGAAGCTGAAGCATGAAATCAGCGAGGTCTATGCCCATATGGGGTATTTTTTCCCGATCGTCCATTTGGAGATTCTCCGGGAGAAAGAGGGTGAGACTGCGGTTCTCCGCATTCAGCTTGAGGAGACAGGGCCTGCATGTGTTGTGGGGGAAGTTTCCGTGGAAGGGCTCAGCGGGGACATCGAAGAGAAGCAGCGTGCTGTTGAGGCCATTCTACAACTCGAACCCGGTGAACCTCTCAATGCCCGGATTCTGAAAGAGGCAGAACAACGGCTGAAACGGTCCACCGCCTTTTCCGATGCCAGCATCACCTATCAACAGGTGTCCCCCGATTCCAGGGCCGTCAACCTTACGGTTGAGATCAGCGAGTTCCGAAAAGCCCCCCCCCTGGGGACACCCCTGACACCCGAACAGGAGGTGTTTGTACGGTTCTGTGAGTGGCTGGAACAGTGGAAGGAGGGAGGTGAGCCTTTGGTGATTTCTGTAGAAACCCCTGAGAAGAAGGAGTCTGCCAGCATCGTGTTCTCTCCCAAGGAAGGTGTAGTGGGATCTTTGAGCTACACAACCGACCCGTCCTCAGAGGAACAGACGAAAGGAGGCAAGGGTGCGTTTCACCTCGTACTGGACCGGGATCAGACCGGCCTGTTTCATCAGGGGGCCGAACTTCACTATCAATTGCCTCCTTTTCCCCATTTGACCTTTCACATCACCTGTGCACCCATTTCCGATCCGAAACCGGAAGCAGGCAGTATGCAGTTCCTGTTTGGAGCTGCGTTTGAAACCCAGAGGCATAAGGCCCCTATCTCCTGGAAGATCAATATGAGCCCTGCCATGGTGCACCTCTTTGACCCGGAGGAACTGCACCTGAAAGGAGATGTCTTGCATGCGGTGCTGAAAGAGGAGACCTACTCTCTGAAGCTGCGGATCCGGAAAGACGGCATGCTGCTTGGCTTTTTGTGGGAGCCCCTGAAGGGAGAGGGGATGAGGATTGAGATCACGACCCAGGCGGATGGGTATGAGAAGGCCAAACGTACGTTCGAATCGAAGATCGCCGGTTCGGCAAATGCCTATGACAGGAGCCGGCCTGTCAGTTCTGTTTTATCCCTTCTTTCTGGGGGCATCGATCAATCCGCTGACTATCTCTCAACCGCATCGGTAAAGTTTGGCGGGGTCAGGAAACCTGCGGCATCCTCTGATCAGATTCGCAACCTCTCCCTTGTCCTGAATGTGTTTGCAGAGAACGGTCTGTTTTATCCGCTGGATCAGGCGATGCTCTCCACCCAGCGAGATGTCAGGCGGAGTCAGGAGTTTTCCATACCGGCGAAAGAGGGAGAACCCATCGTGGACAATGTCATGATCTTTGCGTTTTCCAGTGTTTTTCATTCCTTGACCTCCCACCTTCTGCCCGAGGGGAGCTGGCCGGAGGAGATGGCTCTGGAGACGATCCACGCCTCAGTGGGAAATCGTAAATACCTGGGAAATCTTTTCGCCAGACTTCAACATGATGAACGGGTGGGGCCGGTCGGGTATCTGCTCCTGAGTCATCTCATGCCGTACATCAAACCGGATGCGAAACCTCTCTACGCGTCTAGAGGACTGGAAGTCCTGGCCGCCGAGGATTTTCAAAAAGACTGGCGACTTCTGCTGCCGAAAAATGACGATCACCGTGAACAATTCGCACAGTTCCTCCTGTCACTGGGCAAACGAACGGATGAGGAGATGGCGGCCCTGGCGGGGTTCCTTGGAATGAAGGATGCCGCGGCCATGAACCAGATGTTGCAGGAGTTGGGAACTCAACCCGGGACATCGTTAGAGGACATGCTCGAACCGTTGCTGGATGGGTACTGGACTGCGTCGGGGCGGGCGAACGTGCAGCGGGCACTGAAGGCCGCCTATCTGGGAGACCGGGAAGAATCCATGGTGATTGCCGCGACCGTCAATGGTGTTCCCATTGAACGCGCTTCCCTGCTCATGAACCTGCAGGCGAAAGCGGCAAAGATCCAACAGGCCTCCGGGCCCGACATGAACGCGGTCGCAAACAAGATTCTTGGAGAGTTTATTATCCGGGAACTCCTGTACCAGGATTTCGAGAAACGACTGGGGGAAGAATTGCCGGCTCTGATGGATCAGATCATCGAGACCCATGTGCGGAACAGGCTGCAGGGGGAGGCAGGCAGGCTGCCGCAGGAGGCGAGAGAGGCAGGGCTGTCCCTGGGGGATCTGAAAAAGGGCCTTCTCATGGAGCATTATCTCCGGGAGCTGCTCATGCAGGTTCCCGTCCCGGATGAAGAGCAAAAACGGGAGTTTTATCACCAGCACAAATCCCAGTTTGTCCGTCATCCGGAAACCGCCACTCTGCATGCCATCATTCTTCCGGTCGTGCCTCCGAAACCGCCGAAGATGTCAGAGGACCCTTTGACGTACGCCAACGCTCTGTACCAGGAGATTATGGATGGCCGCGACTTTGCCGACCTGGCAAGGCGGCATTCCCGGGGACCGGGCGCCGCCGAAGGGGGGATCCTGGGGGAGGTGACCCTCCGGCAGCTCCCACCACAGCTTCGGAAACTCGCGTTGACTCTGGAACTCGATACAGTCAGTCAACCGGTTCATGTGGGGAATACGGCGGTCCTCCTGAAGGTGGTCGAGCGGAAAGATCCGGTTCCGCTTGCATATGAAGAGGTAAAGGGATCTCTTCAGGCAATGATGCTCCAGGCTGCCGGGAGGACGGCTGCAAACCAAAAACTCGAAGCACTGAAAGCAGAAGCAGAGATCAAGTTCTATGCCTTACCTCCCGCTTCCGTGACCCCGTAAGTTTGCAGGAGCTAAGTCTGGCCTTAGAGGGCCCTTTTTGTTGGAGTATAAAGATGAAGCTGACCAAAACCGACGTTCGCGCTTATTTCGCCACATATGTAAGTATCCAGCTGCTGGGACTGGCGATGAGTGCACCCATGATTGTGTTTCAGGTTCGGGAACCTGACTTACTCCTTCTGGCAGTCCTGATGGGGTTCATTTTCACGATTCTCCCCACTTTGATCTATGCCTTGCTGATCATTCCCATGGCCAAAGTGTCGGTGACCCATCGGGAATCCACGTGGTGGCTTCTTGGACTGAGCAGTATGGTCACAATCCTGATCTTTCTGATGTGCCTGTTTTTCTATGATGCATTGATGTGGGATGAAACCATTGCGGCCATGTTGGGCTCGGCTCTGCTGGCGGGGGGGACGGGTGCCCTGGTTGCCAGACGGGTGTATCTTCAGGCGAATGAGCCCATCATCTATAAAGCCCCATCGTCTGCTGCCTGAAAAGCGTGGATGCTTGTTTGGTAGCGCTGGCCCGAGTTTTTATAGGTAGGCTTTGGTTGTGGTGCCGGGCCGTAAACGGCTCCGCCACACTTAGGTTGAGGTTGCAGAGTTTTGCTGTGGTCGAAGACTTTTTATTCAGCCACTCCTCCTGATCGGTGGAGTGGCTGATGGACATCCGATCAATAGGTCTCCAGAACCTGGACCTCTCCCGGTGCCACCGGTAGGCCGGTGTCTGCACTCTTGATGGCCGCGAATGCGGCTTCGAGGGCGGGGAGGTTCGAGGCGGCACTGTTGTACGGTTCGCGGTCTTCTTCGATGGCACAGAGCAGTTCGGCCATGGTGCCCTGGAACCCCTGTTCGAACCAGCTTCCCTTGAGAGGAGCCGTGGCGGTCCCTTGCGGAAGGAAGATGTCGATCTGACCTTGGTCGTTCAGCCCGGGTCCACGGCTTCTCATGGTACCACCGGTGCCGTTGAGGGTGGTGGTATCCTCCTGACCGTTGACCACATGGGCATGGAACTGCAGGCAGGCCTGTGCGTTTTCATACTCCATGATCACAGAGGCAATGGAAGGGGGGGCGTAGGTCTGGCCTTCGAAGGACTGCAGAGAGGCATAGACCTTTTTCGCCCGTTCCCCCTGCATGAAGCAGGTGCAGATGTCGAACCAGTGTATGGAGAAGTCATACAGCAGCATGTGATGCATCTTCTCAAACGCAGTCCCTTTGATCCAGAGGTGATCCCAGTGGCAGACCACGTTGATCGAGGTCACCTCTCCAATCACCCCATCTCTGACCGCATTCCGCAGATAACTGAAATGAGGGGCCCAGCGGCCGTTCTGGTTGACCGCCAGCTTCACCCCCTTGGAGGCGGCCAGTTCCACCAGTTCACGTCCCTCGTTGATGTCCAGGACGAACGGTTTCTGGCTCAGGACATGCCGACCGGATTCAAGAGAGGCACGGACGAGACCAGGACGCACATCCACATGGGTGGCGACGTCAATCACGTCGAGGTCGTCCCGGGCCAACAGCTCCGCCGGGTCGGTGTAGACGGCGGCATCGGGATAGAACTCGTCCCGTTTGGCCTTGGCATTCTCCTCGTTGATATCCGCAATGGCGGCAACGGTCAGGCCCATGGCCCTGTACGCATTCAAATGAGATCCGGTAATTCCTCCGGCCCCGATCAGGCCGATGGTTGGCTGGTAGGTTTGAGGAAGACGGGGTTGGTAGTCCACCTGCGGGGGATCAATCTCGTGGTCCCCCTCGGTGGAGGCCAGACCATAGTCTTCGCTCATGACCGCACTCCTGCGAGATCCATCAGTTTCGCGGTTTGAGTATAGGCTTCCTCCACCCACTCCACAATCCGGTCGGGATCCGGAGAATATTCCAGTTCAATGGAGACGACCCCGTCAAAGCCAATCGCTTTGATGGCCTGAAGATAGGGGCCGAACTTCACGATGCCGCGTCCAGGTGGCAGGTCGCCATGCACCTGCCCATTGCAGTCACTGATATGGACATGGGCCACATTGCCGGCGAGTTTGGCAATTTCTTCCGGTCCGCAGTCGGCCAAGACCAGGTGACTGATGTCGATGTTGGCTTTCACCGCCGGGTGATCACAGTCTTTCAGGAACTTCGCCATCGCATCCACATTGTTCAGCAGACTCAGCCGGAACGGCTCCAATTCGAGCGCGATTTCCAATCCTTTCGAGGCACAATAATCCCCAATCTCCCGACAGCATTCCACCGCCCACTGCCACTGGGCCTCGGGAGGGATCACTTCCTTCTGCCAGAGGTACTCGCCCAGCACGAGCAGGATATTTTTTCCACCCAGCCGTTCGGTCAGATCCACGAACTTCTTCACCCGGGCCACATGATAGGCCCGGACCGGATCATTGAAGTCAATCAGTCCAATGGCTACCACCGGCATGGACACCATGGGGAGGTTGTTCGCGGCACAGGTGTCCAGAATCAGTTGTTCCTCTTCGGCAGGAAGTCCTTCTGCCTCAGTGAAAACGTCGACGCAGTCGAAGCCGATGCGTGCAATATGTTCCAAGCCTGTTTTGGTGTCGACGCCGGCCTGGTCGAAGGCGCTGTTAATGATGCCTAATTTCATGTGTCCTGGGTTTGTTCGTATTGGGATTTCAGGAAGTCCAGTGTCTCCGAGACTTCGTCTGCGTTCAGATGCTCCAGAATCAGGGGGACTCCGGGTAGTTTCTCATCGAGAAGTTTGAAATAGGTCTGAAAGTCAAACATGCCTTTCCCGCTGCGTGGTGTGTCCACCACTCCGTCAGTGTAGAGCAGGTCCTTGGCGTGGGCGATACCGACGTGGCCGTTCATAAGGTTGAAGATCCGCCCGGTCTCCTCCGCCAGATGGGGGAGGGTTTCCTCCAGGATGAGGTTGAACGGATCCATGACAAAGCCGAAGGCCTCCATGTCGAGTACCGAGAGCAGCTTCTCCAGGTCATCTGCGGTGCGCACAACATTTTCCACATACCCTTCAATCAGAATGCGGGTGCCCGCCGCTTTGGCTTTTTCGCCCAGCCGTTGCAGGCTCTCCACCATCTCTTCCCAGGCGGCTTCTCCAAGATTATCCGGGTGACCCACCCAGGGGCTTTCCTGATTTTTTGTACCGGTTTCAGTGGCGATTCCCGTGGCATGAGGAAAGACGGACGCGATTTCAATGTCAGTTTCCAGCTTGTTTAGGGCTGCGGCTTTGTCCTGCGGGTCAACGGATACGATATTCTGGTAGCCGGAAATGGCCACGACCTCAAGGCCTTCCCCCTGGAGGATCCGGGAGCACTCCTCGGCATAGGCCCGGGTGTTCTGTTCGGGAGCGTTTGAAAAGGGAAATCCCCACTGAATACAGCTAAATCCATGTTGTTTCGCGAGTTTCGCGCATTCCGCTGGGTCATGGGAAAGGGCGAAATCAAAGATGCCGACCGGCCGGTTGAAAAAGGTATCTAAATATGTCATAGTTCTCCTGACGTTGGCCGTACCCTACCTGCAATGCATCAGACGCGCATCCCGATTCCCGAAAACATTCTCCCGGATATTGACATACCTGCGGCGGAACATTCCTTTGGACTCGCGATTAACAATTACCCGGAAAACGGACTCGATGAGATCCAGATTCCGTTTCACTACCATGAAAATGTGGAACTGAATTTTGTGGAGCGGGGATCCGTGACCTACATTCACTGCAACCGGGTGCATGAGATCCCTGAAGGAAAACTGGGGGTTTTCTGGGCCGGATATCCCCACAAGATTTTTTCCGGGGACGAGAACCTAAGCATGTGGTGGATCACGGTTCCCCTGGAGCATTTCATCGGCTGGAAATGTTCCCGCCGCTTTCTGCGGAGACTGATGCAGGGGGAAATCATTACCGAAAATGAGAATGATCCGGATTTGGATCTGGCTCAGATTCGGAGGTGGGCGGTGGACCTCCGGGAACCGCAGCGCAGGCCGGTTCTGTTACTGGAGTTGGAGGCCCGGCTGAAGCGGCTCGAACTGAGAATGTGTCCCCGTGCCTCGATTCCCCTGAATGCGGGAGCACCGAACGTGGAGGCGCTGCACCCGGCTACACTGCAGATTGCCTCTTACATTTTGGAGAACTTCCAGCAGCCCTTGTCACTGGAGGAAATCAGCAAACACGTGAAGCTGAATCCCAGTTACGTCAACCGTCTGTTCAAAAAACACTTTGGCCAACCTCCTGGGCATTTTCTCCGTGAAGTACGGATTTCCCATGCCATTAATTTGCTGCAGAACAGCGATGCGAAAGTGCTGGATGTGGCCTACGACTCCGGCTTCCAATCCAGCAGCCGTTTTTACGCCGCCTTCCGGGCCGTGACCGGAAAACAGCCGAAGGAGTACCGGAAGGTGAACACCTTCTGATTTTCCTTGCGCAACCCCTTCCTTCAGGGCTTGCGAACTGTGTATGGGCAGGTTCTGTTTACGGCACATCCAGTCGGAAATAACGGGCACCTTCTTCAGGTGGGGCCAGCGTGTGCTCAATACGGTCCACGCCGGGGTAGGGGGTGTTAACCGAAGTGGTGGTCAGCGTGGGTATCAGGGGCTGCCAGTCGGGTGGGGAAAGGCGCACTGAGGTTCGCCATGTATAGACGCCGGGGTGGTTGGACCTGTCATACCGAAGCACGGGGATACCGTTCTCAATGCGGATTTGCGGAAACGGGGAAGAATCCGATGCGTTCGGGTTCCCGCCAAAGGCACGTTCATAGCGGTTGGTCAGCCCATCGTCATCAGAATCGAACCCATCGGCGGCTTCATCGCGGTTGCCCCGGAAGCCGTAAAATTTTTCCCGCCAGTCCTCCGCATTTCCCTGGGGATCGGTGGTGAATTTGTCCCGCAGGTAGAGATTGACCTTCTGCCGCTCCTCATCGGTGAGGACACGGTTATAGACGAGGATTTCGAAGAGATCGAAATCGGCCGCTCCCGCCCCGCCTCCCGGACTTGTATTGTGCACGTCGCCGACATGGAAGCTGCCGAGAATGGGGCCGATCGTATTGTTCGGAGAGCCCTGATCGAGTAGCCGGGTCTCGGTGAAAAAGTCGTTCAGGGGGGAGATGTAGTCGGAATATTCGTTGGTGCTGTGCATGACCGCGGTGCGAAGCAGCAGGTCGGTACGGGTCAGACCGGGGCTGTTGTAAGGTCCGATAAAGGCACCGTCGAAACGGGAGGAGCCGTAGGTGCCGTCGGTCGCGAGGTTCCAGAGTTTTTTGTCGACCGGGTTGCCGCCGACCAGTTTGCTGCCAAATCCGACCGGACGGCTGTTGGCGTTGTCCACGCCGCCGCTGTAGACGACGATGAGGGTGCGGGTGGTATCGTCGTTCTCCACCAGTTGATCGTGTTTGAGCTGTTCGAACTCGCCGTTGGCTCCGGCGGCAAAGCGGACGGCGCGGAAAGCAAAGCCGTTCCGGTTGACGGTGGCGAGCACGGGATCGCGGTGATCCGGATCGTCGGGATTGTGGGGCGTGAGGTCGTGCGCGACCGTGTTGTTCTGCTCATCGGTACGGTCCGGCCAGCGGGTGACGGGCGTGCCGTCAGCCCCGGCGAGTTGCGAGGCGTCGTACCAGCCCACAAGTCCCGGGATCTGGGCGGGGATGGGGGCGACCCCTGCGGGAACGGCACCCCGGTCGGCGATGACCAGGGGCAGGTCGCGGGGGTAGAGGTCATCCGACTCCAGCCGCAGGGTGCCGAAATCGTCCGCTTCGTCGGCATCTCCCAGACCTTCGAGGGTGAGGGACTGCCATTGATTGTAGTTCGCGGTGGTGAAGCTGAGGGTGGTATTTCCATCCAGACGCACCCGGTCGCTGCCGGAAAAGCGCAGGGCCCGCACCTCGGTATTCAGGGGGGCGGCCAGACGGACACGGAGGGTGGCGGTGGCGACTTCGTTGACCTCCACCGAGGCGAGATCCACCTCAATCCGGTTGGACTGGGGAACGCCGCGGGCGCGTCGAACCATGGCGCTGTTGAAGGCATTGACGGTGGACTGCATTGCGGCGGCACGTGCCGGGTCACTGCCGGCAAGATCGGTGTTTTCCTGCGGGTCCGTTGCGAGGTTGTAGAGCTTTCCGTTAAACAGCTTCCAGTCGCCTTCACGAACTCCGACGGCGGCGGTATCGTTTTCCTCGTAGAGAAAGAACCGGGTCCTGGGTCCGGAGACGGTGGAGGGGTTCTGCAGGTGCGCGGAGAAATCCAGTCCATCCGTGACGCGGTCGTTGGGCATGGCCCCGCCTGCGAAGGCGAGCAGGGTGGGCATCAGGTCCATACCTCCCATCAGGGCATCGCTGTCGATGCCTGAGGGAAGGGTTCCAGTCCAGCGGACGAGGAGAGGCACCCGCAGCCCGCCCTCCCGGGCCTGACGTTTGTATCCGCGGTAGGGATAGGCGGAGCCGGAGGTCTGGTACACCCGACCGGGAGCGGGGCGGTCGACCCAGGGGCCGTTGTCGGAGGTGAAGAGGACCAGGGTGTTTTCGGCGATGCCAAGGGCATTGAGTTTATCGAGCAACTGCCCGATCCGGTGGTCGAGTTCCATCATCACGTCATAATACGAACTGACCCCGCTGTCCCCGGCGAAGTCCGGATGCGGCACGCAGGGCACGTGGGGGGCGTGGGAGGCGAAGTAGAGAAAGAAAGGCTGGTTGGCGGCGTGAGCGCGGTCTATCACGCCGAGTGCGCGTTCGGTGAGGGCCTCCAGGAGATAGGCCTGTTCGTTCCAGGTGTTGATCGGGGAGGAGATGGAACCGCCGCTGACAGTGGTGAGGGCGCTGGTGCGGTGGGCTTCTCCGTCCCAGAATGGAAGCGGGACGTCGCTGAAATTATTGATCGCGAAGCTGTTCGTGTCGTTGAGCTGCCAGACATCGTTGGAGATGAGGATGCCCAGAAATTCATTGAAGCCGTGGCGCATGGGGTGGAAGTCGATGGAATCGCCCAGATGCCATTTCCCGACCATGGCGGTGTGGTATCCGGCATCGCGCAGGCGTTCTGGCAGCGTGATTTCCGCCGGATGGAGACCATGAATGTTGCTTTTGGGCAGAATGACCCGTTCCAGTTGGACACGGGTGGCGTAACTGCCGGTGAGCAGGGCAGCACGGGCGGGGGTGCAGACGGGGGAGGATGTGTAGAAGTCGGTGAAGCGGATTCCGTCGGTGGACAGGCTGTCGATCCGCGGGGTCAGCGTGGCAGCGGCGTTGGGAGCCGGGAGCGGGTTGTAGGCGGCGGAATAGCTGATGGGGGAGGGACCTGAGGCCGGATAGGGATTCGCTTTGGGATAGGTGTAGGCCCCGATGTCGTTGATCCCCATGTCATCCGTATAGATGAGCAGGATGTTGGGCTTCTGCGCGAGAAGCGGGGCGGCGAGGAACAGGATGAAGAGGGCGAGGAGGGTCAGGAGGTGCATGGAGGGAGAAGTCAGAAATCAGAGGTCAGGTTTCTTCTTAGTCGTAATCGGACGGATCTTTTCGATTACGATTACGATCAGGACTTGTGCGCCTGTGGCGTATTCCGATTAAGATTTTTAAGGGATGGTCACCCTGTGGTCACTACCCGAAAAAGCCCCGCGGAAACCCGCGGGGCTGGAAGGGTTTCGACTGTTGTGAAAACCTTAGCGACGACGGGCAACGAACACAGCCGCCAGTCCAGCCAGCCCAAACAGGGCAAAGGTGGAGGGCTCCGGGATGGCGGTGATTTCCATGGCGTTGATATGGCCGTTGTTGGCTCCGCCACTTGTGTTCAGCGAGCGCAGGATAATATTGCCTGAGCCATCCGTAGCCACATTGCTGAACGTGTAAACCGATGGGCTGTCGTTGGGGTCAATGGTGAGAGTGGACTCACTAGCCAATCCGGGATTGATCCGCCAGTCGGTGGCATTCCGTGCGGTGGTGGAGGTCCAGGACTGAAACGAGAAATTATAGGTGAGAGAGTCATCAAGACCCGTAAAGGTGTACTGTGTTTCACCATTCACCTGAAACGTTACATCTCCTTGAGCAGCCGTGGGAATCAGTCCACTGACAGCAAAAATGGCACTTGCATCGTCTGCTCCGACACTCAAACCTCCGATACCTGAATTGGAACCTGCGGCCAAACCGTCATAGGTTATTCCAACACCGGTAGCGGCCCCGTCAGATATACGGACGAGATTTGATGCGATTACAACGGTTTCAATTCCCCCAGCTCCCCAGCCATCGGTGCCATTGTCTGCTTCCTGAATGTTGTTCCAGGTTTCTCCACTGATGCCGGTTGTGCCTGCTCCGTTTTTGGTAAAATCAATCACGATGGTGTCGCCAGCGAGGATTGCCGCCTGGGCGCTGCCGAAGGCGATCAGTCCGGCGGTGAGAAGGGTGGTAAGGATAGGTTTGTTCATGGGGCTCTCCTGATGAATAGGTTCACTTACGATTTCAGTAATTTTTGGAATATTACTCGATTTTTAGAAGGATTGCGTTCTGAAATGGCTTTTTAAAGCATCCAAAATGACTTTTATGCTTAGCGGAATTTTCTGTAGAGAGGAATTGCGCTGAGGAGAAACAGAGATGCTAAAACCAGACTGGAGCTTTCGGGAACGACAATGGTGGAGGTTTCGACGGTAAAATCGAAATCATCCCCATCGATAAAGAGATTCCGGTAGTTGTTCGGATCCGTTATCGGGAGCACATCCGTTTGGCCGTCATTGATCGTGTAGGTGAAGTCCACAACATTCTGGCCTGTAAAGTCGAATTTGATCGCAACCCGCTGTTGAGCTTCCGTTAAGGATGTGGCTCCCCCGGTGGGATTCGGGACATTGCCGCTGCCTACGCTTGGGTAATCCCCATCGCCCACCCAGGTCTGACTTCCATCTGAATTCGGGTCATAAATTAAATCATTGGTTGTGGCGAAGGTTGCCGTGCCAAGGGTGTGCATGGTGATTTGGTCAGTCCCTTCCACCGAAGGATCCTCCCGACCGTCCATGTCATAGATAATGAGCGAAAACTCTAATCCGACCGGGTTATACAAGGTGGTGAAGCCGTCCCCTGCGTCGGCATCATAGAAGGACAGAGAGAAACGGGTGCTGGAATCCCGCCGCATATTCAGCCTGCCGTCGTCACCGGTGTTTCCGTTTTCACTGTCATTCCCGATATAGGCCGTCGTATTGGTAATCACCGCATTCACATTGAAGCCGGATGAGGCGTTGTTGGCGACATCCGTATACTGCATTCCCCCGACATCATCGGGCTGGCTGGAGCCAACATGATTGGCAAAGGTGAGGTCAACGGGAGCCGCGGTAAGGATGGCAGGGGTCAGGATACCAATCAGGATGGATAGATCTTTTTTCATAATGCGTTTCATAAGGTTGGTGCTACGATATCTTTAAACTATAAGGCATTTCCTTTGGGATTGTGTTTCGAAATGGCTTTTTTAAGTATCCAAACTGGATTATTATCCGGCATAATGCAGACGGTTCTTTCTCTTCTCTTTTATAACAATCCCTACACGGTGCGCATTCAGCAGGGGGCGGCTGCGGAGGCGAGGCGGCTGGGTCTGGCGATGCTGCACGATTCCAATTTCGACTGGGATCTGGTGGATCGGGTTGGGGAGGTGGCGGATGGATTGTTGTTGGGACGCAACCGGATGGTCCCGGATTGGACCGGGGAGTTGCCCTGGGTAGGAGTGCTGCTGCCTCAAATGGAAGGACAGGGCGTTTTTCCCGATAGCCGCCGCGCGGCGGAAATGGCGGTGACGCATTTCCAGGAGCAGAAACTGACCCACCTGGCCTGTTACCGCAATCTGGATCCGGCTGAACCGGAACACAGAGAGCTGGAAGCGGCGTTTGTGGCGTCGGCGGCGAAGGCATTGCTGTTCCGCAACGGGGCGCATGTGAAGGACAAATGGACGATGCCGGGACATCTCCAGGATCTGGAGGACTGGCTGCGTACGCTGCCGAAACCGGTGGGGATTCTCTGCGGAGACGAGGATCATGCCAGTCGTCTGCTCAAGGCCATCGATCGGGTGGGGCTGGGGATCCCGGAACAGGTGGCGGTGCTGGTGTATGGTATCGACATGCGTCATCCCTCCGCCCTGGGCCTGTCGGGCATCGATCCGGATTTCGAGGCGGTGGGCGCGGAGGCCGTGCGGGCGCTGGCGGCACGGTTGCGGGGGGAGGCGGTTCCGCCACTGCCGCGGTGGGTGCCGCCGAAGGGACTGCATATGGATGTGAGCAGTGACCGGCGCTTCAGCCGTCATCCGCTGGTCCGCCGGGTGATCCAGGATCTGGAACGGAACGGATTCGCGCGGCGGAATGTGGCGGAGATCGCCTGCGAACTGGGGATTTCCAAAAGTAGCCTCAATCTGGCGTTCCGGGAGGCGACCGGGAACAGCATCGCCGATGAGTTAAAACGGAGACGGCTGGAACAGGGGGTGCATCTGCTGGAGACTACCGATCGACGCATCACCAACATCGCGTTTGATCTGGGTTACGAACAGCCTGCGCACTTCAGCCGGGATATTAAAAAACATACTGGAAAGACGCCGAAACAATTGCGCAATGGATGCGACCTTGTCTCGTGAGATCCACCGTATGGATCGGATAGTTCCAGTACTTCGACTTAACCTATTTTTTGGAATACCGGGCAGAGGTATGTTTATTATGGATGATTAAAATATCCATAATGGATTTAATGCATATATCCAAATCTACGGAAGGGGTGTAGGGATGGAGTATGCACGTTACACGATTATCTGCCCCTCCCTCCTGCAGAAATGGGTCTGTTCTGTTGTTGACCCTGATGGTCGTCTCCCTGCTGATGGTAATCGTCGTTGCGTTTACAGTGTTTGTTCGTCTTGAACTGCGGTCGGTTATTGTCAGGCAACAGCATTCTATCGCACAGGCCAATGCTCGATTGGGGGCGCAAATGGCGCTTTCACGTCTTCAATTCTCTTTAGGGCCCGACCAGTCCGTCTCCGCCTCCGCCACCCTTTATACGGATGTAGATACTCAAAATTTGGGAGCTCCGGCTGTCCTCCCTGCTCCGGGGCAAAGCCGATGGACGGGCGTCTGGCGGTCCGCAACCTATGATCCTCGAGTTCCGGACTCTCGTGATTTTGCGGAGTGGCTCATTTCTGGTCATGCTCCGGTTACAGATTTGAATGCGGTCGGGTCGTCACTCACGGGTCGTACCATTCCCCTTGTCTCCGATGGATCTGTTGATCATGCCCATGATACAGTGTCCGCAGGGGAGATTCTCATTGAAGGAGGATCCTTTGCCTGGTGGGTAGGTGACGAATCCCAGAAAGCCAGGATTGATCTTGTGGATGACTTTGCTCTCGATGCAGACGCCTCTAATGACCTGTGGCGGAATTATACTGTGCAGCGAACAGCACTGGAGCCATTTGGAACTCCTGTCAACCCGGGTTTGCAGTCCCTTGTAAAAACCCGTCCTCAAGTGGATCTTCTTCTGAATGCTCCGGGTGCGAGTGCATATTTTCATGACCTGACTGCCGTTGGGTCCGGTATCCCATCCAATGTGCAGGACGGGGGGCTGAAACGGGACCTGACAGCTGTCCTGGAGGAGGCCTCCACAGGAAATGGCCAGGCATCCGGCTCCGCCTGGAATGAATTACGGGGGTACAGTCAAAGAGAAATGGACCGGTTGGAATCCCGAGGCTGGATCAAGGCCAGTCAGAACCGTCCGCATTTTCAGCATAAACTTTTTCCACCTCTTTCTCCGGACCTTGACCCCACGAAAGAACCCGGAGGACCCTCTTGGCAACAGCTCATCGGCTGGTCTGCCATGATGAGCCGTGCTGGAAATTCCCCTGCTGGGCTAGAGCCTGCCCACCAAACGGAGTCACAAAAGGGGGTAGCACCGGTCATTGCCCGCTTTCAAATGCTCCGGTACACAACGTTTTCCTCCAATCTGGATCCGTCCGTTCCGACCAGTGGGGGAACTCCGACGGCACGGATTCATTTTATGCCGGTGGTTGTCTTGTGGAATCCCTACGATGTGGAGTTGAAGGCAGCGGATTATTTTATGGGGTGTTACAGCCCGCAACTGGGTTATTGGGGGGCCCCGGATGTCCGCTATCATGATTCTCTGGGCATCCGTATCCGGAACCGGACCTCCGGTTCCACCTCGGAATTCCGAATGCCAGTAAAATTAAGAGGTGAAACCGGTGGCGACCGCGATTACTGGCATGTGGTGTTTCGTTTGGAAGGGGTAACCATCCCTCCAGGTCAGGCAAAAATATACAGTCTCAGGACGACGAGGTCCATGCCGGTATCCATGAGCAGCAATGGATTCATTCTCTCGGAAGATACCAATCCTGCGAATGACATCCTTCTGTCTGAGGGATATTACAATAATGGGCAGAACTCCTTTTATTTTGAACGAGACCTTACTGGGTCTATCGATCCCGCCACGGAGGCTCTTGACAGGGTGTGGGCAGGAACTCCCGACTCCACCCAGGGAGGGAACTGGCATAATGCGGGACAACCGACTGGTGGTCACTTCCTGCAATTGGCATTGGAGGACCGTTCCGATTTGTTTACCGGTTCTGCAGATGGTCCCGGCAGAAGAGGTACAACAGGGTTCTTATTTCAATCCGGGCGCCGCCTGGAGGATCAGCCGTTGGTCATGTTGAAAAATCTACATTATTCTCTCGAGGTCTGGACCAACAACAACCGGAATTACCGGGTGATCCTGTTTGAAAATGGGGATGCCTTTTTTCCTTCCCATACGGTATCCAAGCCGGATTTTTCCCAATACCCCTTTTATGGGTTGAACTGGAGGCTACGGATACCGGATAACCAGGGAGGCTTTGATTATGGCTTTGGTGACAATCAGGAGGGGCTCTCTGCGGGGTATGCGGAGGCCCACCGCATGGCGCCGCTTCCGTTGTTTGCCTTATCCAATCTGAGGGCGGGTTTGCAGGCGAATCCTCCACATCATTACCGTGCCTGGGGAGAGGGCTTTGCTACTCCGCCAAATTACATCGGGGGCTATAGTTTCAATCCCGACGCGCATGTAGTGGAGAATGTGAATGACCGGCTGGGGTATGTCGGATACCGTGAAACCCCTGCAGGAGGTCTGTCCCCTTCTTCGGTTTTGGCCACCTTTCCGCATGGGATTGAAGAGGTAGTCAGCCCTGCGGATTTTCAGCATGTTGATTTTTCATCTGTCAGTTCGTTTACATCGGCTGGAGCATTGAAAGAGGAAGGTCTGCAGTATTTTCATGATGAGGTAAGGTTTCGAAACCAACCTGGCTGGTTTACCGGGAATGCGGCGGCGAATCTTTCCACAGGAAGTGCGGCAGGGAATTCGTTTGCTCCAATGCTGGTTCCACCGGGCCGCTGGCTGAAGGATGAATGGGTAGTGATGGATGATATCGGCAACACCTCGCTTAGTGCCGATACCGCAGTTTATGATCTGTCCTGGTGGGTGAACAGAGTGCTCTGGGATGATTACCTCTTACGGTCTGCTGCTAACAGCCGACATAGAGACGAGGGAATTCACGGTTTTTCCACCACAGCTGCCGGGCTGTGGATTGAAGGAGCGTTTAATGTCAATTCCACCTCAGTGAATGCCTGGCGGGCTCTGCTGTATTCCCTGTATGGCCTGCCGGTAAACGGCGACGGCGAAACATCCGGTGCACCTTTTTCCAGGAGTTTAAGACCTTTGAACGGTGCATATCATGTGATGACAGATGATTTTGAATCCGTCCAAGCCACTAGCGGATACCGACGGCTTTCAGCGAGTGAACTGGACAGCATTGCCGTCCAGATCGTACGGCAGGTCCGCATCCGCGGACCGTTCATGTCGTTGTCGGACTTTGTAAACCGCACCTTAGTACCTGCGACAGGCGATACGTCCGGAAGGCGGCTCACTGGGCCGCTGCAGGCTGCAATAGATGAAGCGGGTTTGAACCAAAGCCTGGTAGATTCGGCGGTCCCTGATTCCTTGATCGAATTTACAGAATATCAGCGCGATAGGTTCGACCGCGACAATACTGACAGCAGTGCAGCAGAAACCTGGTATAATTTTGAACGCGATCATCTGGTGGGGCGGGATGGGGCTGCCATGCGTGGGGCTCCCGGATATCTGACGCAGGCGGACGTGCTTTCCCGGATCGGCTCTGTTCTTCAGGTCAGGGGGGACACGTTTTTAATCCGTTCGTATGGTGCTGCTGGTGACCCTGCTAACCCCAATGCCAAATCGTGGTGTGAAATGGTTGTCCAGCGTACCCATGGATATGTCGACCCAGTGGATGCTGCGGAAACCCTTCCGGAAGATCTGGTTTCGGTTCCGAATCGTCTGTTCGGACGGCGATTCAAAGTTCTTTCGGTCAAATGGTTGAATGAAGATGAAATATAAACAGCTGCTGTTCCTCTTGTTTCTTTTTTTTAAAACCGGTGCGTTCTCCCAGGAGGACACGCCTGCAAGAGTTTACTCGTTTTCAGGGTATCTGTGGTCGTCGTCTTTCATGGAAGTAGATGAAACAGGGAACCTTCCAGAATTATATTTCCATGATGGAATGGAGGAACGCCGTTTCCCACTCCGTCCGAGAGCGCTGACACGGTCGTATCAGGCGAAGGGTACGGGTCGGATTCTTTGGTATCAACGAGTTGAAGCAGAGGATGCGGAGACCGGAGAGGTGGTCATACAAAGAATACCGGTGATGGAAGGCACGGTCCCCTTGGGATGGGACGGAGTCCTGTTTGTATTTAACCGAAAAAGGGATGGTACGTTTGATGTCGTATCGCTGAGGCAGGATGAGGAGTTTTTGCCGAAAGATCATGTGTCAGTAGTCAACAGTGGCCCTGACCCTGTTATCTGCATGAATGGAGATCAGCGGTTTGTATTGGCAGCAGGTACAACAATGGTGTTTCAGCCTCAGCGAGGCAATACGCTGATGGAGCATGGATACAGGCTTCAGGTAGCAAAGGAAGGTCGGGGAGAAAGGGGCGTGTTTTACAGCCGGTCTCACCGCCTGAATCCGGGAAGTCGTCAAATTCTCCTGATTCACGGTGGAAAGGATCGACTGGATATTCTGACGTTGGATGCCTTGAACCAAAAACCAAAGGAGCCTGCTGATGGGGGCGAATGATAGAAAGTCCTCCCATGGAGAGAAATCCACGCCTCCGAATGTTCTGATTCTGCATTGTGATCAAATGCGGTATGATGCCCTGGGCTGTCATGGTTTTCCGGGTAACCCAACCCCGAATTTGGACAAATTGGCTTCAATGGGGCTGGATTTCAGCCGTCATTTTTCCTGCAGTCCGATTTGTATGCCTTCACGGGCAGGTTTTTTTACCGGCCATCATGTGTCACGTCATGGTGTCTGGGGAAATGGGGTTCCTCTCAACCGGAAAGAATACAGTCCTTTTGGGCGTTCACCGTTCGCAAGCGAACAGGATGGTCCCAGGTGTCTGGACACCATGGCAGACACGTTTTCTGGAGCCGGGTATAGAACCGCCGCATTCGGGAAGCTTCATCTAACCCCTACAGTTGCCTCTCCTGCAGGTGACTACCCTGAATCTGATCAGGCGTTTGCCCGCTACAGAGAAGAGCCATGGCACGGACCCTATTTCGGGTTTCAACATGTGGAACTGACCCATGCCCACGGAGAGAACCCTGGCGGGCACTATGACCATTGGCTGCAGCAAGAGCATCCGGATGTACACACACAAGTGCGACTCAATTGGGGGAGGGCAGAAAAGCCGGTTCCGGATGTGCCAGACCTTTACCGTTCTGTGCTGACGGATGAGACGCATCCGAATTTCTGGCTGGTGGACAAGGCGCTGGACTGGATAGCCCATTCCGGTGAAAAGCCGTTCTTTTGTTTTTTGGGTTTTCCGGATCCTCATCATCCTTTTGTTCCGCTTCAGGAAGACCTTGCATATTTTGATGGTATTCAAATGCCACAACCGGTTGATCCAGAAGGGACGTCCTGTTCAGATGAGAGCGGTTTTGGACAGGACGTCCGACATCTCAAAGCGGAAGATCATGACTTGATCCGGCGTTACACAGCCGCGATGGTCAGAACCATAGACAGGGCGGTGGGATCGATGACTCATCGACTGGAAGAGATGGGGAAATGGGAGAACACCATCGTGTTGTTCACGTCAGATCATGGAGATTACCTGGGTGATCATGGTTGTTTGCGGAAATCCCAGCGGGTGAGGAACAATCTGATCCATGTTCCTTGTATATTGCACATACCAAAGACTTCTCCGTCTTCTGTCTGCCGGCTGAATAAGGCGACCTCGAATGTGGATATCATGCCTACACTCCTTGAACTTGCGGGCGTGACGAAACCGTTCACCGGGAGCGGCTGTTCGCTGCTTGCCGGGGAAACCCCATCCGTCATTTCGATGGGCTTCGGTCAACAGGATGAAGACATGAACATCACGTTATTGGATGAGCGGTTCCGCTACACCTACTTTCCCCACACACAAAACGAGGAACTTTTTGATCACACTCAGGATCCAGGTGAATGCCTCAATCTCTCAGGCGCATTCTCTGAGCAGTGCAGGGAGTTCCGGCAGGAACTTGCTAACCTATATCTGCACGAATGTGTTCCTTGTGCCGGAAGAGTGGCCTCGTGGTGAGAGATGTTGAGGAAAAATGTATATTCGAAACGAAGAGGTACATGACGATGAGACGTAACAAGATTTCCATCCTTACTGCCAGTGTTCTGCTTTTACTTCTCATGGCAGGGATCCGATGGCTTCTGCCTTTGAGTATGAGAGAAGACCGCGTAGAAACCCTTCGGGCATCCGAAACTGCAAAGACATCCTCTGTCTCCGAGAGTCCCGTCGCAGAATCAGTGGTTGCGGAAAGACATGATTCGGTGGGTGCGCAGGAGATTTTCCGGATGCGGATCGTACATCGGCCTCCTCAAATTTCAGGTTCATCTGGACCAGTTCCTGCTCATGGTCCGGCAGAAAATAATCCCTCTCCCTTGATTCGGCGTACTCCCCCGGCATGGTTTTCTGATGTTCCTGACACGTCGGCTCTTCGGCCGGATGCATTTCTCTTGAGAGAGGAATCTCTTGCAGGAATTGACCACGCTGATCTCTCCGAACTTCCGGTACGCGGTCAGTTTGTGGACGCTCTGTACCGTACCTACCAAAAGGAAAAAGGGAACATTCATGCAAAACGTCGGTATGTGCGTGGCTTGGAATTGATTGAGGAGTTGGCCGGTCTCTTTACCTTGGCCCGGGCTGATGTGGAGGGGATAGAGGTGAAAGGAATTGACGAAAAAGGCCGCAGCTTTCTGCTCATTGGATTTGAAAACGGGGAGCCGGTCTATTCTCTGACCACGAATCTAAGTGCCGCTGAGTCAACGGGGGCCAATCTGGTGCGCCAGTCTTTCGACTTTGACGGGACCCATGGCCCGGGGCTGGACGGAAGCGGATTTTTCTTCAACGTGAATGACCATGGGATCGCCCGTCAGCACCTCGAGTTCCAACGGCCCAATAACGGCGGCAGCCGGTTGATTGAGCGTGAGGTCCCGGACAATGACGGTCATATGGACCATGTGACCGGTACGGTCGGAGCCCATGGGTATCGTTCGGATGCCAAGGGGATGGCTCCCGCCGCTGTGATGTACTCGCTCAATCAGCAAAGCGACTCTGATGTGTATCTATTGGGCATGGAGTACCCGATGCAGCCGCAAAGGTCGATTGGGGGAACGACATCGTTGGGGGGTGGATATCAATCTTCATACAGCACGGGTGGCAGGACGTTTGATTTGGCACTGAAGGAAACACCCTATTATCTTCATTTTTATGCTGTCGGCAATGAGGGCGGGTGGAACCAGATCAGCAGTGGCCGTCAGGTAGCGAAGAATGTAATCTCTGTCGGTTCGGGCGGACACGTCAACCGGGACGCACAAGGCAACTATATTTCCGGTGGTAGTATTTCCGGCTTCAGTTCACGAGGGCCGGCGGACGACGGGCGAATCAAGCCCGATATCATTGCGAATGGTGAATCGGTTCTCTCCACCGTAGAGACGAGCGGTTTTACCACGAAACAGGGTACCAGTATGGCGACTCCGAACGCCTCCGGCTCCTCCATTCTGCTGCAGGATTATTTCGAAGAGCGGTTTCCCGGGCATTTGATGCAGTCCGTATCCTTGAAGAATCTGATCGTACACACCGCCGATGATCTGGGAAAGACCGGGCCGGATTACATATACGGATGGGGGTTTATGAATGTCCGCAAAGCGGCTGATCTCCTAAAGGCTTATGCGGACAATCCCGGGAATCTGCGCATGACGGAAGGCCTTCTCCGGGACAGTGAAACGCATACCTATACCTTCACCTGGGACGGTTCCAACCCCTTGGTCGCGAACCTGGCCTGGCTGGATGAGGCGGGTCAGGCGATTTTAACGGATGATGATCGTACTTCGAATCTGGTACATGATCTGGACCTGAGAGTAATCAGTCCCACGGGAACCACAACCTATCTTCCCTGGGCGATGCCCTTTGTGCTCAATGGATTCAATACCAACGACTATAACGCGGGTGCGGTCAAGGCAGATAACACGACTGACAATATCGAGCAGGTGCGGATCAACACCCCCACCGAAGCAGGCGTGTATTCGGTAACCGTATCTCATAAGGGGACGATCAGTGACTCCGTACGCTATTCGTTGATCCTTTCCGGCGTAAACAATGCGTCCAGTGCTCCCGCTCCCACCATCACCGGCTTCACACCCAGCGATGGGGACACCCAGCATTTACTGGTGACGGTGACAGGAACCGGCTTCCAACTCGGTGCCAATGTCACTCTCGAATCCCCCGGATATCCAACGGTGGAAGGCTATGCGGAATTTGTCACCCCCACCCAGATCGAAGTCCGTTTGCCCCTGGATGATGCAGAGTCGGGCATCTACGATCTGGTGGTTACCAACCCGGATGGCCAAGATGTGACCGCCGCCAGCGATTTCACCCTGACCCCCCGCACCGTATTACTGAGTGAAAATTTTGACGACGGGTTCAGTTATGCTGGCAGCGACTGGAGCACAGGGGCCGACACCGGGAGCAATGATTGGACCCTGAGCAGTGTCTATTCCATTAGCGGGAACAGTGCTCACGTGCCCACGGTCTCCAGCGAGGTGGATTCCTATCTGGAAAGTCCGGCTATCTCGATACCCAACACCTCTGATCCCATCAAAATCACCTTTCAGCATCGGTGGGATTTTGAGATCGAGCTCCCCGTGAATTCTTTCTCTGCTCATGAAGCCGACGACGGGGCCATTCTACAGGTCTCGGTAAACGGAGGAGCCTTCAAGGACATCGGGCAGGACTACAACGGTGGTTCCGGTGAGGCCATGAACACCATCATTGTGGCCGGAGATTATTGGGACAACCTGGATGGCACTAATCCGATCGACGATGAACCCTACACCGTGTACGGCTGGACGGATGAGTCCGGCGGATTCCAACGCACCACGGTCGAACTGGCGGCTGCCACCTATAAAAACAAGACTCTGCGTTTCCGCTGGCGATTGGGTACCCAGGTGAATGAAAGCTATCAGAACGACGACATCGAAGGCTGGTGGATCGATAATGTGGAAATCAGTGTTGCTGCCTCCAACACCCCGCCCCGTTTTGACTCCACCCCGGCCACAAGCGTCGCCGCGGGCAGTTCGTACTCCGATACCCTTTCTGTGACCGATGTGGACGGCGGTGATTCGCACAGCTTCAGTGTGATCACCAAACCCTCCTGGCTTACCGTGACCGACAATGGGAACGGAACTGCCAGTCTCAGTGGCACCCCTGTTTCCGGAGATGTAGGAACCCATGCAGTGGAGATTGAGGTCAGCGATGGTACCCATACCCGGAGCCTGGCCTGGAATGTTTCGGTCTATCCTGCCGGTGGGAACAATGCCCCTTCATTTCTCACTACCAGCCTGAATACGGCCCTGTTGGATACTGCTTACAACCAGACGGTCACCGCAACAGATGCGGATGGCCACACTCTGACACTGAGTGTTGAAGGGCTTCCCGGCTGGGCTTCTCTCGAAGATAACGGTGATGGAACTGCCACCCTCAGCGGCACCCCGGGGAATCTGGAACTGGGTGATATTACGATCACTGTGACTGCCAGTGACGGTATCAACGGGACCGAACAGGAGTTCACTCTTACTGCTGCGGAAAATCAGGCTCCCGTGATCACACGGGTCAGCCCCACCAAGTCGGTGGTGGGTGTTCCATCAGGAGTCGGGGTGATCTTTGACACGACGGTGACCGATGACGGTGTGGGTGGCGGGAGCCTGACCCACACCTGGAGCGTCGTCAGCAGTGCAGGAACGGTGACCTGGGATCAGACCGACCAACCGGATACAGCCGCGACATTTTCCTCTGATGGTACGTATGAACTCCGCCTGACTGCGGATGACGGAACGAATCAAACCACACTGGAGATACAGGTCGAAGTCGGGGCTTCTGGATCCACCTTCCCGACGCCTCCGACACCCGACCTCTGGTATGCCTTCAATGAAGGGACGGGTTCTACAGTTGCGGACAGTTCCAACGGAAGCAACACCGCCACCTTAAACGGCTCTATTTCCTGGGTAACAGGAGCTGAGGGCACGGCTCTTGATTTTGACTCCAGTGATGATTATGTGGACAGTGCCAATGGCGTAAGTGTTTCCGGTGGAAGTTTCTGGAGTGCAAGTGCCTGGGTGAAACAAGAGTCTACGTTTACCGGAAACTCACGTATGATTCTGCAGCAGTTGGACAGCGGTGGGCCAGGCCGAACCTGGCTGTCGATCGACAATTCCAATCGGCTGACATCGTTCATTGGAGGCTCGGGTGTGGAAGGTGGAACTCTTACCCTCAACCAATGGCACCATGTGGCCGTGACTGCGGACGGCTCAGATGTAACCATCTATCTGGACGGGGTTGAGGTGGGGTCCCATGCTGAAATACTTGAAGTGAATGCAGGAGGTTTCAGGGTCGGTAATTTCAAAACCCCTGCTGCCGACCGGGTTTTTCCGGGAGTGATTGATGATGTGGCTGTCTATAACCGGGTTTTGACGATATCTGAAATCAATGCAATGGCAGCTGGAACGCTGCATATCGGCGCCGCTGTTTCAGCAGGAGGTCCTTACTCGGGGACGGTTGGGCTGCCGGTTTCTCTGGATGGGACGGTCAGTGGGGGGGCTACCCCTGGATGGGAACACACCAATGGAAGTGGAGCCGTTTCGTTTGGCAATACTGCCTTGGAGGACACGGCCGCTACATTTGATTCGGATGACACACATACACTTCGTTTAGTTGCGGATGATGGTACTGTGAAAACGTTTGATGATGTGACCGCAACCATCAATCCTTCCGGGCCGGGTACGCTCGCTCTTTCCTCTGCTACCTATGCGGTCGGTGAGGGGGATGGAACGGTAACCATCACGGTCACCCGCAGTGGAGGAAATGCAGGTACGGTCGGTCTCAGCTATTCTACCTTCGATGGTTCGGCGACCGATGGGAATGACTACACATCCGCCTCCGGAACCCTCTCCTGGAGTGGGGGGGACAGTGCAGACAAAACCTTTCAGGTTAGCATCACAGATGACACGACGGTGTCTGAAGGTGATGAGAACTTTACGGTGTCCCTCAGTTCGGTGACGGGAGGTGCCGGCTTGGGTACCGATACCGGAGCCGTGACCATTTCGGACAATGATGTTCCTCCAGAGGCTCCTACTGCTCTTACGGTGACAGCAACTTCCAGTACGCAGATGAATCTGAGCTGGACAGACAACAGCAGTACAGAAACCGGATTTATCCTTGAGCGGAGTAATACGGGTGGAGGTGCAGGGTTTACACAAATCGCCACACCCTCAGCGGATACCACCCTGTACACGGATACAGGCCTGACAGCCTCCACCCAGTATTTTTATCGTATCCGGGCGACCAACAGTTTTGGAAACAGTGCATGGAGTTCTGAGGTAGACGATACGACCGACAGCAACTTCAATCCCTCACAAATCAGTGGATTGGTCGGTTGGTATGATGCCCAGGCCCTCAGTGGATCAGATGGGTCAGGAGTGACAACATGGGCCGATACGACAGGGGGAACCAATTCCACTGCCAATAACCTGACACAGAACACCAATCCGACAGGTACAGCGGTTGCCCCTACTCTGGAAACGGTTACCCTGAACGGATACAATTACCGTTCAGTACGATTTAACACTCTGACCGGTGACCAGTATGAACAGCTGAAAACCACAGACCTTGTGACGGCTGGTGACACAACCCGCAGTATCGTTGTCGTATACAGTGGCGGTGTGGATGATGCCAACAGCCGTCCTGTCGGGTTCGGTTCAACATTGGATGAAGGGTCTTTAGCAGGCAATAGAATGACTTGGAACCTGGGAACAGATGGAAACGGAACCTCCCGGTTTGATGGAGCCGCCATCTCTTCAGGCTACGGTGCCGGACTGAACCGAACGGATCTCCTTATCCGGACCGCCGTGATGGAGTCCGCCACCAGTTTTGATGAATATATCGATGTGCTGGATGTGAATTTTACCGATTCCCAGGTCCTGAGCAACGGGACTCCATCCTCATCTCTCGGTTCAGTAAGAGGGCATTTCTATGTAGGGGATATTCAGAGCACCAATAAAGGAGGCGGGGCTGGTGATGCCGACTTTGATGTCTTCGAAATTTTGGTGTTTGATTCTGTTCTCTCCACATCCGACCGCCAAAACCTGCAGAATTGGCTGCAGAATAAATACACCTCTGATCCGAATTCTGCTTCGGCCCCTGATGCTCCGGCCAATCTATCTGCAGTTGCGTTTTCCAGTACATCGGTGAACCTGAGCTGGAGTGACCAGTCAGAGAATGAAACCGGATTTCTCATCCACCGAAGTACTGTGGGCGGGGACAGTGGGTTTTCAACCATTACCACCACATCTGCAGATGCGACCAGTTTCACGGATACGGGGCTGAGTCCGGCGACCGAGTATTTCTACAGGGTCTCGGCCACCAACAGTGCCGGAGACAGCGCGGCCTCTAATGAGGAGAGCGCCACGACCTATACGGAACAGCAACAATTCTTTGTGGACAACGGGATGGATGTGGAGACGACAGACCCCACTGCTGATGATGACAACGATGGAATGAGTAATGAGGAGGAGTACATTGCGGGGACGAACCCGAACCCGGCGAACGGAGGCCTCGATGATGTCTTCAAACTCTCCCCCGGAACTGCCCCAGGGGGAATGGGCCTGCAGGCGCCTCTGGTCTCCGGAAAATACTACCGGGTCAGCTGGAGGGCGTCATTGACGGGTGGTCCGGACTGGGCCGCGCTCCCGGGGTATGAAGGAACCGCCCCCAGCGATGGATCGGCCCTGGACCTGGAAGTGACCGAAGGCGGCTTTTACCGAATCGAGGTCTCTATCGAGGCATTTCCATCGCAGGGGGAATGACGGCTTTACAGGATGCCGGGTGAGAATGCTTCAGGGGATCACTGCGTTTTTTATCAATGCGTTCCGCCCTTTCTGATGTCTGTAGGCCCGTCTTAAGCCAAGTCTTCTTTTTCAAAAAATTCAAAAGGTAGGTTTAATTATCCATACTGAATGATTGCGGTATACATCATTTCCGCTGAATAGGGGAGGGATGAGAAACATGGAAACCCTCGAAGGTTGTTTTCCTCCGAAGTCACGGATGGATCTGACAGACCCTTCCGCGAGACGGCCGGGTACAGCATCACCGATGAGTTGAAGCGGTGGCGGATGGAATAGGGGGTGCGTCTGTTGGAGAACACGGACCGGCGCATCACCGACATCGCTTTCGAACTCGGATACGAACAGCCCGTTCACTTCAGCCGGGATATTAAAGCGTTTTTTGGGTAAACCCCGAAGCAGGTGCGGAAACCGTAGGAGGAAGAAGCGGTCCTACGCTTTCCACTCCAGTTTCGCAATGCCCACACCTCCTTCGATGGGGGTGTGATACCCCCGCCAGCCGCAGGTGGTGATGTACCACGTTCCATCGCTGTCTTTGATGATTTCCGGGGCGTGTGTGTGAAGTTTGGCCACGATTTCCGACGCATCATCCTGCCCGGTGTAGGTGCCAAAATTGGTGGGATCCTCCGAGGCGAACACCAGAGTGTTATGGTAATTGTGGTGCTTGCAGTCTGTCAGGGTGATGAAGAGAACGTAGAGACCATCCCTCTGAACGACAAAAGGCGACTCGGTTCCTCCCCAGGGAGGTTTGACGCCGCAGGTATCGGTTGTCTGGAGGGCATAACGGCGAAAGGTCCAGTGTACCAGATCATCGGATTCCAGTACCGAGATGACACCATTCATGTTGTCGTCAATTCCGGTAATGTACATCCACCACCCCCCATTGGGTTTGGGCAGGACCATGGAATCGCGGTGGCAGGAGTCCAGAGGGGCTCCTTCGACCACCGGGGTGTGCTCCATCCAGTGGGTCAGCTCCAGCGACGTGGCCAGGCGCATGGGAGAGGGACCGTAATGCATATAGTAACGTGGTCCGTGTCGTATGACCGAGGGTGCCCAGGCGCGCACTCCGTTGTCGCAGACCTTCTGCACTTCACGCATCGGGTCTCCGGTCAGCGCCCCTTCCGCATGCACAAAAGAACGTTCGCATTCGGAGAAATCCTCCGTGGCATGACTGGTAATTCCAAACAGATGCCAAAGACCCGTGTCATCCTGAATCAGGGAATGGTCATTCACGTAGCGGCCAAACGTCTTCGGGGCAAACAGGGGCCGCCAGTCGGAGGTGATGCGGGGGATGGATGTCATGTAAGCATCCTAGGACCCACGGTCTCCGTTGGTCAATCCGTTGATATAGGATTTTAAAAGGCATCTGACCCATCCAGTTGCTTCCTCAGTGCTCCTGGCGTCGTGCCCCATAGTCGTTTCAGAGCATGGGTGAAGTGATAGCGGTCGGAAAACCCCCAGATGTCGGCCACCTGGTCTACTGAGGATTCCGGATTGGATATCTCCGCCGCAGCCCGATCAATCCGGGACTGAAGATGGAAGCGTTGCGGAGGGAGTCCAGTTTCCTGTCGGAAGAGCCGGGAAAAACTTTTGGGGTGGAGTCCTGCTTGCTTTGCAAACTCCTCGCAGGATGTCCGGGCATGGCGCTGACGTCCCATCCGTTCCTGAACCGCCCGAATCCGGGGGTCCCGTGCAGGTGGATGCCAGATATCGCGGGGAACCTGTGCCATCGCGGCTACAATGGTGTGAATCACCAGGAAGCCATCTGTAACCGGGGAAGGGGTCCGTTTACAGACCGCCCGTTTCAATTGCTTGACCCGGTTTTGAAATCCTCCCCGCAAGGCGATGGGGTACATCCGGGAGTCCTTTGTGCGGATCTCGGGGGAGAGAGTGAAATGAACGTACAGATGTTCAAAGGGGCTCTCATTCCCTGTATGTAGTGGAGGTCCCGGTGGAACCAGGACAACACGTTCGGGTGTTAACTCCAGCCGCTGCTCCCCGCGTGCGATCCACGCCCCCGGAGTCGTATTCCAATACAGCCTCCAGTAGGTGGCTCCCATGGCGTCATGGGTCCAGTCTTTGAGTTCTCTGTACCTGCACAGCAGGACGTGTACCTGCGGTTGGACCATGGAAATCGTCTGAGTCATCATGTTACGCATTTACACAAAAAAGACCCTTCTGTCCATTTAGACTGAGAGTAGAGTCGGGTACAACCTTCTCATGTACCCCGCTCCTCCCACCTGTATCGATTTTCCTTCTCCTGACGACACCCGGACTCTCCGCGAGGTCAACCTTGACTGGTTTCGTACTGCCCGGTTCGGCCTGTTTATGCATTACGGCCTTTACAGTCTGCTGGAAGGAAAGTGGGAGAATCCCTACGTAGACAACAAGGGAGCAGAGTGGATTCAGTGGTGGGCTCCGGTTCCCCGGCAGGAGTACATGGCCCTGAAGGAGCAATTCACCGCAGACGAGTTTGATGCGGATGCCATCTGCCGTCTGGCTCTGGATGCCGGCATGACCTATGTCAACCTGACCACCCAGCATCATGACGGATTCAGTTTATGGGACACGGCGACCAATGAATACTCTTCGATGCATGCGCCGGCACGCAGGGATCTGGTGGGAGAGTTGACCGACGCTTGCGGTCGTCATGGTCTGGGTAGTTTTTTGTATTATTCCCATGGCCGGGAATGGTATCATCCGGACGGCCCCGACACCGCTACCGAACCCAGCCGCGGCGTCAATTCGAGTAAACCCATTGTGGATACAGACTATTTTCATCATGGAGAGGATGTGGTCCTCGACCGTTATCTGGATCATGTGGAGGCCCAGGTGATGGAACTGTGTCAGTACCCCCATGTCTCCGGAATCTGGCTGGACGGCATCGGGAGTTTTAAAAACATCCCCGATGGAGTCAGACGCAGCCGGGCACAGGAACTGTATGACAACATCCACGCCGCAGCCCCCCATCTGTTGGTGGCGTATAAACAGGGATTGACCTACACTGAAGATTTTTACGCCCCCGAACGGGAGATCCGGGAGGGCACGGTGCCGCATGACGGCCGCCCCTATGAAATCTGCTCCACCCTGCAGCCGGCCAGCTGGGGATACAAGGCGGCAGACGATGGCAACCATCACGGTCCTGACTGGGTGATGGAACAACTGCGCATGGCGGCTGCCATCCCGGCCAATCTGTTGCTCAACACGGGGCCGCGGGGAGACGGCCGCATTCCGGATGAGGATGTCCGGACTTTGCAGGAGGTGGGGCGCCGCCTTCGGGAAGAGGAGGGGTCGATATGAAACCTAACATCGTTCTGATCATGTGTGATGACCTCGGGTATGGTGACGTCGGCTTTAATGGCGCGACCCCTATTCAGACCCCCCACTTGGATGCGCTCGCGGAAAAGAGTGTCTGCATGACCCGGTTTTATGCTGGCGGGCCTGTCTGTTCTCCCACCCGGGGCACCTGTCTGACCGGCCGGCATTATATCCGCTACGGAATTAACCATGCAAACCAGGGGAGGCTCCCGGTTCAGGAAATCACTCTCGCCTCCATTTGCCGTGGGCAAGGATATGCAACCGGCCATTTTGGAAAATGGCATTTGGGTACCCTGACCCGGGAAGAGGGGGATGGAAACCGGGGAGGGGGGGATCCCCGCCTGTATTCCCCCCCGTGGCTGCACGGGTTTGATACCTGTTTTTCTACAGAGAGCAAAGTGCCAACCTGGGATCCAATGCGGACACCTGATGAACAAAACCCCAACGGGTCTTATCGCTGGGGGGAGCCGGGAACTCCGTTCGGGACGGCTTACTGGAATGACCGGGGAGAGAGAGTGACGGACAACCTCGAGGGGTGTGACTGCCGGGTGATCATGGACCGGGCCGAACCGTTTATCCGCGAGGCCGTGGAGGAGGAGAACCCCTTCTTGAGTGTGATCTGGTTTCATGCTCCCCACACGCCGGTGGTGGCGGGCCCGGAGTGGCTCGACTTGTACCCGGACTGTTCAGAGGAAGAGCGTCATTATTATGGATGTGTCTCTGCCATGGATGCGCAGGTAGGTCGTCTCACCTGCCTGTTGGATGAACTGGGGGTCACGGAAAATACCCTGATTTGGTTCTGTTCCGATAATGGGCCGGAAGGGAGAGGGGATCTGCAAGGGGGAGGCCGAAACCAGGGGCAGACGGGTGGCCTGCGGGGCCGCAAACGTAGTTTGTATGAAGGGGGAGTCGGGGTTCCGACTCTGATTCATTGGCCTGCGGGTCTGCCACAGGGGGAGCGGAGAACCGTACCGGGCAGCACACTCGATATGCTGCAGACCTGTTGCGCGGCTATGGGCACAGAGCCTCCTGATTCTCGTCCTTTGGACGGCATAAACCTATTGCCCCTGCTCCAGGATGAGGCCGCACAACGGGACAAACCCATTCCATACCGGTTTCTCTGTGGGAAGGATGCCATGTTCGGTTCTCCTACCTTTGCGGTGACGGATGGGAAATGGAAATTTCTCACCAACCTCGATAAAGACGGCAGCTTCGACCAGCTCTATGATATGGAAACAGACCGTGGAGAGCGCTGCAACCGGATCGGGGATTTTCCAGGGCTCGGGGAACAGTATCGGGCCTATCTGGAGACGTTTCTGACTTCCTGCCGGGCCTCACACTCCGGGGACGACTATGATGAAACCGTGGACATGGTGACTCCTTTTCAGGAGGAGAGGGACTGGAGACGTGCATGATTAACCGGCCACTTCGATCAGCGGCCCCGGATCGTTCCTGTCCCCCAATGGCATCCCGCTTCGACTTGAAGTGTCTTTTTGGTGCATCGCATTGATCACCCAGTAGTACCAGGCCAGTCGGGTACCCTTGCGTAAGGTAGGTTGCGACCTGTAACGGCGTGCGATCCCTTTCCAACTGTAAAAGGCTTTACGGGTATTCAAACAGCCGATCTCAAGTTCGTGCCTGTCCATACCTTTTGGAAGATACGGAACTTCATTGTAGCGGTAGCGCTCGTCCAGCCACCATGCCTCATAGACCAGTCGGCCCTCCGCCTTCAGCCGATCGTACAACGGGGTTCCGGGGAACGGGGTGATGTGGTTAAACGCGGCAATAAACAGCCCTTCATTCAAGGCGAAGTCGAGGGTGTCGTGAAAGACATCCGGGGTATCCAGATCATTGCCGAAAATGAAGGTGCCGTACACCCGGAGGCCTGCTTCATGAAATTTTGCCAGACTTTCCCGGGTGCCGCCCCGTTCTGTATTCATCTTTTTGTTCATGGAGATCAGCGTGTCCTCATCCAGGCTTTCCAGCCCGATCAGCATCCCGACGCAGCCGGCATCTTTCATCGCCTTCAGGAGCCCTGGATGCCATGCTGCGGTGTGACTGGTCTGACCCACCCAGCGAATCCCGCTCCCCCGCATCGCTTCACATAACTCCATGGCTTTACCGGGATGGGATGCGAAATTATCATCGATGAAAAACAGGAGGCCTTTGCCATCCCAGATCTGTTTCACCTGTGAAAGGACATCCGGCACTTTCGCATGACGGTGCGATGCTTTGAACGCGGAGGTGATGGCACAGAAATCACAGGTAAAGCGGCAGCCGCGTGCATACTCAACCAGTCCGACTTTTACATAGGGTTTCCCGGCAAATACCGACCGGTCCGGGAGGCACCGCTCTTTGGGGCGGCGGTGATTCTCGTACAGCCGTTTCCGGGTGCCGCAGAGGTGGTCCTCCAGCAGCTCGGGAAAGGTGAGTTCCGCTTCTCCCGAGACAACGGTGTCCGCGAAGCGCAGCACCTCCTCCGTACACAGCGTGGCATGAAATCCCCCCATCACCACCGGGATCCCGCGTTCCCGGAATCGGCTGGCGATCTGATAACAGCGACGTGCGGTGTAGGTTTCGATGCTCATACATATCAGGTCCACATCCAGCGAGTAATCGATGGGTTCGAATCGATCATCAATAAAGTGGACTTCAACGCCATCCCCCAGCGTCTGTTTGGCGATACCGACCACCTGGGCAACCGGCATCGGCTGCATGCTCCAGGTCCGGATGTATTTTTTCTGGCCCGGTCGTTTGCCCACACAGGGGTGGATCATTAACAGCTTCAGGGGTTTCATCGGGCCAGCCCCCAGTCACAGGTATAAAACTTGTGCAGGTTGTTTGCGTACATTCTGTAGGTGAGATTTGTAATGAGTCCGACATACCATGGTGCGGGACTTTTCTTCATTCTTTTATAACTGGAACTCCACTTGTATGCCGTTTTCCACGCGAGTTCTGTGCCTGCCTCCAGTTCCTGTGGCGTCATCCCCTTTGGTTGAAACACGCAGTGCTGGGCATCGTACCAGGACCAGTTTTCATGAAGGATTCGTCCTTCCTTTTTCAATCGGGCAAATAAAGGGGTGCCGGGGAACGGGGTGCTGATGGCAAAGCGTGGAAGGTCGACACCGGCCTCTACCGCGAACCGGGCCGTCCGTTCAAAAACGTCGAGAGTTTCCCCGTCATTTCCAAATACGAAGCACCCCTGAACGGCGATGCCGTATTGGTGAAGAATCTCAATGTCCTTCGCATACTCTTCCGGCCGGTTGAAGGTCTTGTTCATGGGTTTCAGCGAGGAATGATCGATGCTCTCAAAGCCGACGAGCAACCCCTTGCAGCCGCTTTTGGAAAAGACCGAGAGCAGTTCCTCATCTTTGGTAAGACGGGTCGTGGAGAGGCCGTACCATTGGACCTTCAAGGGGGTAAGCGCCTGAAACAGGTCGAGAGCGTATTGGCGATCCGATATCAGATTCAGATCCACAAAAATCGCACGCTTTCCTCCATGTCTGCGGATATCCTCCACGACGTGTTCGACAGGTTTTTTCCATAACTTGCGTCCCCATGCAGATGGGGACACACAGAATTCACAGCTATGCCGGCAGCCGCGGGTGGCTTCAAACACCGCATCGGTGATGTACTTTCGTTTCGGCAGGACAGACCGGTCCGGAAAAGGAGGGTCGAGATCATAGGGTGGGGGTTGGTGATAAACCTTCTGCAAGGTGCCGTCACGCCAGTCCCGGAGTAGCTGAGGCCAGCTCACATCGGCAAGGCCTGTCAATACAGCGTCGGCATGCTGTGCGGCCTCCTCCGGGACCAGAGTGACATGAGGGCCCCCGAGGACAACGGGGATTCCCCGCGTTCGCAGGATGTCCGCCAATTCATACGCGCGGGTTGAGGTGCCGGTAATCACGGTCATCCCGACCAAGTCTGCCTGCAGGGAATGGGCATCCACTTCCTGGATGCCTTCATCGATGCAGGTGACCTCCAGTGGAACATCCTCTGGAATCATGGACACCAGCGTGGGGAATGTCTGCGGCATGTAGCGTAAGCCTTTGCCGAAGATTCCCCCGCGTTTGCGGTAGAGGGGACCTTTGGGGCTCAACAGGACAAGCTGGGGGCTTGGGGGGGTGCTCATCCATTCTCTCCTTCATCCGGAATGGCCGTAACAGGCTGTGAGGCATAGCGGATACGCCGAGGAGTCACATCCAGGGTCAGGCCGGCTTTTAAAAATTCAAAAAGAAACGTCGCGTACGAAGTGGATTCGAGTGCACGTGGGAGTTTGTGCCGGATAAGATGATGCAGTTCCCGGAGATGATAGCTGGGCACCTGCGGAAACAAGTGGTGTTCAAGGTGGTAATTCTCATGAAGAAAAATGAACTCCACCACCGGACTGCAATACACGGTCCGGCTGCAAAGGTATACATCCTCCACATCGCCGAGGGCATGAGAGGCCAGACCCCGGATGTTGGTGAGGACATTGGTCAGCAGGATAGGGTAAAACCAATACCGTGCGATGCCGGACCAGGAGATCCATTGGAACATCAGCACAAAAACCGTGGCAATGATCAGGAGTTCGAGAACAATGATCCGGCGAACACGGGCATTGGAGGTATGGAAGCCGAGAAAAGGGATCAGCGCAACATAGAGGAAGGAGCCGAAAAACAGTTGCAGGTAATACGCAATCCAGACGTATTTCGTGGAATGGACATGCTGGGCATAGGTGCCGTAATCTTTTCCCCTGCCTAAATCGATGTGGTGGTCCTGGTGCGTCGCCCGGTAGGCACTCGCAGACATCATCAGCGGCAGCCCGACCATAAAACTGAGGAGGTGATTTCGTGTCCGGTCCTGGGCAAGTATTCCATGAAGGCCCTCATGCAGCAGGATCCCCAGACTGTTCAGGCACAAGGCCATCAGAATCAAGGGAATGACATACCACCCTCCCGATAAGAAGGGGACCAGCGCGGCACCCAGTGCGTACAGACTGAAAAACAGGAAAAACTCTCCCGCACGTTTCCGGGCATCCAGCTGATGCAGCGACGAAATTTCCTCTTCAATCCCCTTTGAGATCTCCTGACCGGCTTTGGCCATCTCGGCCAAATCCCGTTTGGTCGGAACGGTAATCTCACTCATGGGTTATCCCTCCTTGCGGGGCCTCGTGAGCCAGGTGCTCGCACACAGAATCAACAACAGAAGCACTCCGGTCACATTCCGGGCCGTGGAGACACCGTATTGTTCTGACAGGGTTCCGAAGACGAACAACCGGTTCACCATCCGCAGTCCGAACAATCCTGTAATCAGGGGGACCACGGAAGAGAGCGCATCCGGTTTCAACCCGGTCAGGCCGGCCAACAGCCCGAATGCGATGACATAGGACGAGGTGAAACGTGCTGCCAGCAAGACATCGGGGCTCATCTCCGGACCGGCTCCGAATGCCAGTCTGAACACCTCCGTCTGCAGTTCTGCCGGCAGGAACAGAGCCACCAAGCCAAGAGAAACATGATAAACCGCGATGATCATCATGAGGATGCGAAAGATGTCTTGTTTCTTCATGGTGTACTCCCTGAATGCTTCATGGGAGATTCATATATAATGTCAATTATATTGTCAAAAGTAAATTCTTCCTTCGATTTGGATTTCGACTTCGATCCGGATTTCGATTTAACTGTGGCCTGATCCATGCGTTCCGCGTGGCAAGCATTGACACCTGACCCACGACTCCATGAACACGCCCAACATTCTTTTTATTCTCACTGACGACCAGCGTTTTGACACCATTGGAGCGCTGGGTCACCCTGAAATCCGTACGCCGAACATGGACCGGCTGGTTTCGATGGGAACCACCTTTACGCAGGCTCACATTCCCGGCGGTACCTGCGGAGCGATTTGCTGTCCCTCGCGGGCCATGCTCCACACCGGAAAGACCCTTTTTCATCTCGATGGGGTGGGGGAGCGTATTCCGCTTGAGCACACGACCATGGGGCAGCATTTTCAAGCGGCAGGGTACACCACCTTCGGCACCGGCAAATGGCATAACGGAAAAGAGAGTTTCAACCGGTCGTTCGGTGAGGGGGAGCACATCTTCTTTGGCGGTATGACGGATCACTGGAATGTGCCCTGTTTTCATTATGATCCCTCCGGTGCCTATGACCAGACCCTGAACCGGTCTGTGGATGCCTGGAAAACCAATGAACTTGTAAAGATCCCTGCCGATCATATTCCCGCGGGTGAACACTCAAGCGACCTGCTTGCGGAGGCGACGGCTGATTGGATCCGGGACCGGGAAGGGGACCAGCCCTGGTTTGCCTATCTTAGTTTTCTCGCACCGCATGATCCACGGACCATGCCTCCGGAGTATCTGGCGATGTACCCTGCGGAGGAGGTGGAATTGCCGCCAAATTTTATGGGTGGTCATCCGTATGACACCGGTGCCCTGCATATTCGGGACGAAGAACTGGAGGCCTTTCCCCGTACTCCGGATGCTGTCCGCCGCCACATTGCGGAGTACCGCGCGATGATTACTCATCTGGATGATTGTCTGGGGCGGGTGCTGAAGGTTCTTGAGGAGAAAGGAGAACTGGAGGAGACGTTGATTGTCTTCACAGGCGATAACGGCCTGGCGGTGGGCCAGCACGGTCTCATGGGCAAACAGAATCATTATGAGCACTCCATCCGGGTTCCTCTGATCGTTTCCGGACCCGGGGTTCAGGCCGGCGTGTCAACCGACCTGCCTGTCTACCTTCTGGATATCTTTCCCAGTCTGTGTGAGCATCTGGATCTGGAGGTGCCTGCTTCCGTGGAAGGACGTTCGTTTGCACCCGTTCTGAAAGGCCTTGAGGCTTCACCCCGAGAACGAATGTTCTTCGTCTACGAACGGACGCTTCGGTCCGTGAAAAAAGGGGCGTATAAACTCACCCGTGCGGAAGTCCCGGAACGGGCGTCGATTGTCCGCCTGTATGATGTCGTCTCGGACCCCTGGGAGTTGCATGACCTCAGTGAGGATCCTGCGTTCCAGGATCTGCGCAACGAGCTGGAGCAAGATCTGCATCAGCTGGCAGAGGAATGGGATGACCCGTCGTCCCGCTGGGGGGAGGTGTTCTGGGGGCGGGTGAGCGGGTAAGCCTCCGCTGCTTGTTTCACGGCAGAAAAAAACTCCCTCTCTCTACGTTTCCCAGTAGCGTTTCCAGGCCGTCCCCTGTGCAGGCCGTGAGGAAGGTGTGATCCTGACGAGGGATACCTCCTCAGCCATCTTTCCATAGTTTCCCGTAAACAGCGGTTGGCCATCAGGTCCAACGACCAGGGAACATCCGATACAGGGCCAACCGGACCAGGGACCCCCTGTCAGTCTCCCGACATTGCTCACACCGGCGATATGAAGATGAAAGTCTTTTGCCACCGGGCCATACGCATCCAGCCAGGTGCTCCCGTAGGGTTCGTTCTCATTGTCATGAGAGGGTGGAACGGCCCATGCGCATGGAGAGAGAATCACATCGGCTCCCATATATCCCAGTGAACGGGTCAATACTTGGTCTTTTGCCGTGGCATCGGCACAAATCATGACCCCGATTTGCCCGAATTCGGTCGGCACAACCTGGAGCGTGCCTCCCAGGTCATAGAGATCATGGGCGATCTCCAATTCGTGGATCTTCCGATGACGGGAGAGCAGTTTCCCTTTGGCGTCGATGAGCACGGCCGTATTGTACACCTTCCCCTGATTCTTTTCGGTGAGACCGGCACACAGAGTGATGTGATGACGTTTCGCAGCTTCACTCAGTTGTTGAAAGACGTATCCGTCCGGAATGGCTGTCGCTTCCTGTTTGGCGGAAGGATCCGTCCAGCCAAGGTCCATACATTCCGGCAGCAGGGCGATGTCGGCACCCTGTGTTTTCGCTCTGCGGATAAGGTCGACCGCATGTTCAACATTTCTCTCCCGCTCTCCCCCAAGCACTCTCATCTGGAGAAGTGCAAGTGTCCATGCCGTTGGCATTCCCTCTGTCTTAGAGATGGTCATCTGATTGCGCTTCTGCCGTAACCGCCTTTCCATCCGGATTCGTGCATCCGTCCGGAGTGCAGACCGGGTTGTTGTGCAGGAGCTGTTCTAATGAGGTCATCTTTTCCGGCTTCGGAGTGTCTTGAATGGGCAGCCGGTGGTAATCAACGATCTGAAAATCTTTGTTTTGCAATAGAATCATCACTGCGGCTTTCTTTCCCTTCCAGTCCGAGGGAATGGATAAGGCCACAGTTCCCTGCGCGTTCTCAGGCTTGAAGGTATCCGAGTCGCGGACAACATGATGATGCACCAGTGTTTTGCCGAAGTTTTCCCCACCGGTGATCTTTGAGGTCAGGTCAGACTCTGTGAGTACTACCGTCAGATAGTGATCCTCCGTACTCACACTCTGGTCCAGTTTCCAGGACACCGTGAACGTATCCTCAGTCGCTTGCAGGGTGCCTGTCACCAGACCGTCTTCGATCATGGCCGAGGCCTCCTTGAACTGGTCCATGAGTTTTTTTTCCGTAAAGCTTTTACGAAGACGGCCGTTCAGCAAGTATTGCGGCGTAACGAGAATGGGCTTGGGCGCATGACCGAGTTCAACAAACTTGAGCGAGTAGACCCGTTGACGGTGGGTATGCACCTTCGCACTGTAGGGATCTTTCCAGACCCCGTGGTGGGTCCGAAGTTTGTCCCAGTAATCCACATGCCAGGACACCAGATGAATCGGGATCTGTTTCGTTTCCGCCTCCTCGACAAGTTTCTGGAGGGCCTTATCGACAGGTGGACAGGACGAACAGCCTTCGGAGGTGAAGAGTTCGAGCACGACCCCGCCCTGTCCCAGGGTATAGCCTTGCGGGAGGAATTCGTCGGCGTGCAAAACCGTAAACAGGAAGAGAAGAGCGAAAATGCGGAGGATACTGTGTTTCATAGCATACGTGAGGGTTACGTTCTTCGTTCGTCGAATCAAGATCCGTTCGCTTACGTTCTTTGTGAGAGTCCCTATTCGGGCTCCCAGATGAGAGGTGCAATTCCGACCCCTCCTTCTATCGGGGTTTGATATCCTCTCCATCCACATGTGGTGATGTACCATCTTCCATCGGTGTCCTGAATGATTTCAGGCGCATGCGCCGGAAGTTCGGCCACCACCATGTGGTCATGCACCTCTGCGGAGTACGTGCCAAAGTCGGTGGGGTCCTCAGAGGTAAACACCAGCGTGTTGTGGTAATTATGGTGCTTGCAGTCCGTAAAAGTGATGAACAGGTAGTACAGACCTTCCCGGTGGACCACATAAGGGGATTCCGTTCCGCCCCATGGTGGTTTGATCCCGGTGCTGTCCGTTGTGCGGAGGGCAAAACGGAGAAAGGTCCAGTTGACGAGATCCCCGGACTCCAGAACAGAGATCACACCGTTCATGTTGTCATCGATTCCGGTGAGGTACATCCACCAGCCTCCACCGGGCTTCGGCAGCACCATCGCATCCCGGTGACAGGAGTCGAGAGGGGCGCCATGAATCACCGGTGTATGCTCCATCCAGTGGGTAAGTTCCAGTGAGGTCGCCATCCGCATCGGGGAGGGGCCGTAATGCATGTAATACCGCGGACCGTGGCGGACCACCGAGGGTGCCCAGGCTCGAACCCCGTTGTCACAGACTTTCTGGACTTCTTTCATCGGTTCCCCGCTCAGCGTGCCTGCAGCATGCACGAAATAGCGCTCACACTCGGAAAAGTCTGATTCCGCATGGCTGGTGATCCCGAACAAATGCCACTCTCCTGATGCGTCCCGAATCAGTGAATGGTCATTCACATAACGTCCAAAACGTGTAGGGATGAAAAGGGGCCGCCACGCTCCGGTTATTCGAGGCACCCGTGGCATGATCACTTCCTCAGTCGCTGATGATGACCGTCAGCCGCTTGGGGCCATGTGCACCCAGAACCAGGATCCGTTCAATGTCACCGGTGCGGCTCGCCCCTGTGATGAAGGAGATAAAGCTGGGCAGTTTGTCTCCATAGGTGTCCCGGAGCAGGTCATATCCGGCCAGCATGTCAGGGAGAAGCTGGTCCCGCCGGGCCAGGACAATGTGATGGGGAGGAAGCACACTCAGGGCCCTGCCTCCACAGCCTTTGCTGGTGACGAGAACGGATCCGGTTTGTGCAATCAGGGCTTCACAGCGGGTAATCCCCACGTGACAGACTTCCAGTGCCTCGGTTCCCGGCTCATCGTCGGTCCAGATGACCGGCAGTTTCAGACTCGGGACCTGGCTTTCGGTGATCACACTGCGGTGACTGGCAATCCGGTCCCAGTTCCCTTCCTCTTTCAATTTTTTTAACAGGTGACCCACCTCAAGCTGTCCGGTTGCCAGGTGGACCTCCACTTTCAGTTTTTCCGCAAGTCGGGTGAAATTCCCCAGTCGTTCCTCCTCGGTTTCTCCTCCGGGAGGAAGAACATGCCGCGCCTCACGGACATCGCGGATGCCGTCACCGGCCAGAGAGCGGACTCCAGGATGGGAAGGACGGGAAAGCGCTTCCCGGATTCGTCCCAGAATGGTATCGCGTGCCGTGGTCATCGTGTTGGCTCCTTGGCGCGTGCTTTCCATTGTTTGTGAAAGGATTTCCGCGCCGGTGAGGGGAGATCCCGCGTTTCCGTCCACGCTTTCAGGGGATCCAGTTTGGTGCCCTTCAGCGGCTTCCACAGCCAGGCGCCCACCCGCATGAGGCCTTCACTCCGGCGGTAGAGGCGTGGGTTGCTCATCAGGTTGGAAAACTGCCTGAACATCCACCGTTCCTGTTTGCCACCCTTTTCAACCACGGAATCTCTTCTATTCCTCATCAGGTGGTGATGGAGGTCGATTTTCACCGGGCAGGTGGCGGTGCAGGCTCCACAGAGCGAGCTGCTGTAGGAGAGGTGCTTCCAGGACTGCAGCCCCCGGAGATGAGGGGTAATGACCGAGCCGATCGGACCCTGATAGGTGGTGCCGTAACTGTGACCCCCGATGTTTTTGAAGATCGGACACACATTCAGGCAGGCCCCGCAGCGAATGCAGCGCAGGGCGTCCCGCTGTTCGGGGTCGGCCAGGAGTGCCGTACGGTGATTATCGAGAAGGACGACGTGAAACTCCTCAGGTCCATCCACTTCGCCCGGTTGGCGCGGTCCTCCGATCATGGAGTTGTAGGCGGTGAGCCACTGCCCGGTGCCCGCCGTCCCGAGCATTTGCAGCATTACAGACAGATCCTCCAGTTTGGGAACCATTTTCTCAATGCCCATCAGCGCGATATGCACCTTGGGCAGGGAGGTGGTGAGCCGGGCATTGCCCTCGTTTTCGGTAATGGAAATCATCCCGGTATCCGCAACGGCAAAGTTTGCACCGCTGATCCCGATATCCGCCTCGCAGTATTTGCGACGCATGACCTCCCGGGCTATCATGGTCAGCTCTTCCGGATCATCGCTGGGTTCGGTGCCCAGTTTTTCCTGGAACACGCTGCTGATCCGGTCGCGCTTCAGGTGCATGGCGGGAAAGACAAAATGAAACGGCTCCTCCGCACGAAGCTGGACAATGAATTCCCCGAGGTCCGATTCGACGACCTCCAGCCCCTCCTGTTCCAGAGCAGGATTGAGGTGAATCTCCTCGGTGGTCATGCATTTGCTTTTGATGATCTTTTTGGCCTCTTTTTCCCGGCAGAGACCGAGGATGATCTCAACCGCCTCTTTGCCATTTCCCGCCCAGTGAACCTTTCCTCCCCGGCGTTCCAGGTTGTCTGCAAACTGGGCAAGATGCCGGTCCAGATGCTCTATGCCGTCCCATTTGATTGCGGCGGCGGTTTTTCGGGCCGCTTCAAAATCGCCAAAGGTGGCTTCGGTACCGGACCGGGTGTTTTCATACCCGCGGAGAGCCCCCTGCATCCATCGTCGATGGTCGAAATCAACAGTGCTTTCCTTGGTATCGGACTGGAAGATCGTGGACGGAGTCGTCATCTCCGCACCCTAGCGCATACGAGGGGAGGGGTCCAGTCCATGAGGAGATTATTCCGGCTTATCTGCACGGAGGACCAGGACAATGGGTACCCGCTGTAGTTCAGGTTCCTGCTCGGCCCACGCCTCGCTGTCATATGGCACCCTGGCCGCCCGTTCCCGGGCGTTCATCTCCGAGACAGAGAGCGCTTTGGGCTCTGCAAGATGTGTAACCTGCAGTCCGGCAGCCGTGCACCAGCCAAAGCACTCTGACACCGGGAAAGCCCTGGCCTGGGCGGAGTCCTCTCCTTCCCCCTCCCGAACATCCGGAGTGGGCTGAAAATAGTTGGTCAGGAAAATGCCGTTTTCATTGTCCACGTCCCACCATTCCCCCGCATAAACAGGGTGACCCATGCTGAAAATCAGGGAGCCTCCCGGAAGCAGACGGGAGGCGCAGTCCGCGATCAGCGCCTCCGGATCCGAGGAAAAAGGGATGCCGTATGCAGAATGAATCAGATGAAACCCGGTGAGATCGGAAGAGAGCGCATCCATGTCCTCCTGGCGGAATACAACCTCTGCCCCTGTTTGGGATGCTAGATCCCGCCCCGCCTGTAATTGGAGGCGGCTGGCATCCACCGCAATGCAATCGGCTCCTTTCCGGGCCAGGACCAGGCTGTTTTGCCCTGCACCACTGCCGAGTTCCAGGCAGCGATGGCCTTTCTGAATGTCCGGGAGGAGTTGAAGCTCTGAATCGCCGGGAATCAGAGGGCCATAGTGGAATTCAGTGGTGGAAATCCGGGTTTCCGCCTGATAGCGGGGAGAGAGATCGTCCCAGTACTGGGCATGCTCACGTCCTGAAGTTGTCCACTCAGCCATTGTGACTCCTGAGAATCAGGCATTGCCACGGGTAATCCCCGCGTCTGTCAGGCAGTCACGGAGCTGAAGGCGGGCCCGGTGAAGTGTCACCCAAAGGTTGGAGGGAGAAATGTCGAGGTCTTCACAAATGTCCTCGGCATCCTGATCCTGAAGTTCCCGCAGAATATAGACTTTTTTATGGCGGTCGGACAGTTTTTCGAGGCAGGCGGAAAGCTGTTTCCAGATCTCTTTTCGTTCAAATGCTTTTTCCGGATCTGTAATCCATTCGGACTGTCCCACCTTCCAATGCCCTTTTCGGTCCAGATAGGCTCCGGTTTCCTGTTCCCGGGTTTCGAGATCCTCACTGAGAAACATCCTTCGATGTTTCCGGAAATGATCGATGATTTTATGTTTGAGAATGCCCACCAGCCATGTCCGCTCTGAAGACCGACCTGAAAAACCCTCCGCGGCTTTGTACGCGGCCAGCAGGGTATCCTGAACCAGATCCTCCGCCGTCTGGGGGTCACGTACTCTGCCCAGCGCATATCGGTACAGAACATCCCCGTGTTCGTCGAGCCAGTGCTTGGGGTTCAGAGGAGAGGGAGAACTCATAGACGTGTTGTATCCTGCGGAATAGCCAGAAGAAAAGGGCAAATGCGCAGAAAGTGGAATGCACCTCCGGGGGTTGACCTTTCAACAGGATCCGATATTCAGCAAGCATGGCGAAGAAATTCGAGATCATATTTGTCACGGGGGCTCCCCGTTCCGGATCCACGACCCTGCTGGATTTTCTTACGGTCAACCGGGAGGTCGGGTGGATTCCCGAGGTTCTGTCCGGGAAGCCGGCTCAGCTCAGTCTGGCCAAGCGGGTTCGTCGGCAGCACTGGCCCTTGTTGGGGGATTTCTGGCTGGAACGAAGGTACGCCTGGAAACGGGTTACGTCTCCAGCCGAAGATCATGCCTTCTGGGCTCACTGGATTCCCGGGTTTGATCCCGATCCGGCAGCGCCTCAGCTACCGGCTGCGGACGGGTTGACCGAGGACCAGATCCGGACCGCACGGCAGGCTGTGGAGGCGGTTTGCAGAAAGCAGGGGGTTCATAAGTTTGTCGGTCAGTATACCGGTGTGGATCGGGTAGAACTCCTGCGCCGGATTTTCCCGGAGGCACGGTTTATTCAGCTCATGCGTGACCCGCGTTCCGTGGCGTATCAACTGGCCCGCAGGATTACGGATGAGGACCATCCGTTCTGGACACACCGGGAGGCCTGGGTGGAGTTGCTTCCTGCAGTTCTGCAGCAGCGCTTAACTCAACTTGATGATACGCCGATAAACTTCTGCGGTGTGATGGTGCGCTGGTATCACCTGTTGTTTAAGAATGCCTTTGCGGCACTTCCGGAGGAGGATTGGATGGAAGTGGCCTATGCAGACCTGATGGCGTCTCCGGAACCAACGCTGAAACGGGTGTTCCGTTATACGGGATTTGCGTTCAACAACCGCTTCCAGTATTACCTGAAATACCATCAGGTTCATAACAGCAACCACCGCACTCAGCGCAATCTGACTGAGGAAGAGTCCGAGCAGTTGGTGGAGGCGGTGGCTTCCGTCGAATCCTGAATCTCTCAACGCACGGAGCCTCAAGAAACGGGATTGCGTTCCGATCCTCCGCCTCTGGAGACACGCTTCGGAGAGGGCCTACACACCCATTCCCATTCGGGTGATACAAAAGTCATAGCGCAGCGGATCTGAGGGACAGATTCTGGCAAAGGCACAGGTAATCCGTCTCGCGGCCTCTGCATCCGGCTGTTTGCGGCGGGTGAGTCTCAATCGTTTTGCAATCCGGAACATGTGGGTATCCAGTGGCACCCAGCACTTTGACGGTCGGAGGGAGTCTGACCACAGCCCCGGGTCAATCCGGTCCTCTCTGACCATCCATCTCAGCCACATGGCCAGCCGTTTGCAGGCACTGGTCCCTGCAGGATCGGGCAGCAGGTGTCCCGGGGGCTCTTCGCCGCAGGCCTTCAGACGGGCGACCATTTCCTGTACCCCTTTCCGATACCCTCCGGGTCCTGCTGCGGAAAACTCCTGCAACAGATCCGGGATAAAATGGGTTTGGCGGAGGTGGTCATACGCCCGGAGATACCCCAGTAGCGGTCCCGGTCGTGTCCACCGGTAGAAGAACCCCTTCAAGGCCTGCTCCTGTTCCTGCCGCGAGGCTTCACGCAGAAACCGGGTGGGGGATCCGTCCCATCGCTGGTGAAGGTCCCCGAGTGCGGAGCGGATCGCGGCCACCCTGCCGTATGCGAGCCCGGCTGCCACCCAGGCCGCGAGTTCCTGATCCTCCTCCGTATCAAATGACCAGACAAAGGAAACCGGATCTGTGGAACGGTACCGCTCGTGATCAAAGCGGTGGTAGTTCCACTCCAGTGCATCCGCCCGCTCCTGTCCATGCAGCCGGCACAGGCTTGCGACCGTATCGGGCCTCACGTCAGATGGACTGAACCGTTTCCAGAACTTTTTCCGGGTGGGTTTCGGCCCGTGCGACTTTCTTCCAGTGTTTGACGACGTTCCCATCAGGACCGATGACGACGGTAGAGCGGATCACACCGATGGTTTTTTTGCCGTACATCATTTTCTCTCCATATGCGCCATATTCGGTCATGACAGACTTGTCCGGATCCGAGAGCAGCGGGAAGGGCAGGGTATATTTGGAGATAAAGGCGGTATGGTCCTCCGCTCCATCCGGGCTGATGCCGAAAATGACGGTGTCCAGACGGTCGAACTCCTCCGAAAGGTCACGGAAACTGCAGGCTTCTTTGGTACAGCCGGGGGTATCATCTTTCGGGTAGAAATAGACCACCACGGTTTTGCCTTTGTACTCTGACAAGGTGTGTCGAATCCCGTCCTGATCGGGGAGGGTGAAATCGGGGGCTTGCGTTCCTTCAAGGATGGGCATAAATATCTCCAGATGTGTGAGGTGAGTTTTCATCGTACGTTCAAACCCGGGATGCGCAAGTGACGGAATCTCCGAAACGTATGCCGTACCCCCTCCTGTTTGGAATGGTGTGGATCTTTCTGGTTTCGGTGGTGACCTCTGCCGTACATGCGGTTCTCTGGCCCGGTGACCTGCCCTCTGATTTTTCGCCCGGGAGTGTGGTACGAGCACAGGCCGCCTCAGAAGGAATCGCGGTTCTCTCATTACCGGATATACTGGAGGCGGTCACCCATGGCTCCCATGTCGTGCTGGATGCCAGATCCCGCGATGAATACGCACAGGATCAGCTCCCGGGCGCAATGTCGCTTCCGATCTCCGACTTTGAAGCGGGTATGGTCGAGATGGCGGGATTCCTCGAGCCCTCCATGCCGTTGGTAACCTATTGTACCGGACCGGACTGCGATGATGCGCTTCAATTAGCCCTCCGATTAAGGGAAGCGGGATTCCGGAATGTCTCAGTTTATGTGGGAGGACTGGAAGAGTGGAGGGCAAAAGCACCGTGAACGGGAGTCTGTTTTTCCGCTGGGGGCTACGTGTGGCCCTGGCCGGGTTGTTTGGATACTCCGGGTGGATCAAAATTCTGGACCCCGCATCCTTTGCACAGTCGGTCGCAGGCTATGACGTCGTGCCGTATTCGTTGATACCACTCGTCACGTTCTGGATTCCCTGGATTGAACTCTGGGCTGCGCTGGCGGTCCTTCTCATCGGTCCGTTGCGTAGGTCCGCCTCTCTGTGGATGCTGGTGTTGTTGACGGGATTTACCGCCTTAAAAATCTCAGCGGTTTTCAGGGGGCTGGATATTTCATGCGGATGCACCGGTTCTGATGACCCCTTGACCTGGGTGAGCGTGGTCGAAAATCTCATCTGGATGGTTTTGGCCGGACTGCATTTTCGAGTCGATCACAGGGGCTGATGATTCCGGCATGATCGAACCATGCCAGAGGCCCCTGCCGCCTTAAAATGCCACTTTGCCTACTTCCACCGCCGTTGCAGGCACTGGTTCCAGCGTTCCCATGGTCAGACCTTTGAGCCGGGCATGACTCAGAGCCGCGGCCTCCACCATCTCGGTGTAGGGGCGGTTGCAGACATCCACCAGGCCGATGTTCCAGCATTCGCCATCGAACCGGCCAACGGCTGATTGATCGTTGTACTGAAAATAATGACAGCCAACCAGGTTGGGATCTGCCGCGCACACCTCGAGATAACGGCGGTAGGCCGCTCCCCGGTCTGCCTGGGTGGCGACCCCTCTGAGTCCGGTTCCGGTCAACCCGCGGTCGAGGGCACCAAAATGATACTCGCCAATCATGGTGGGGATCCCGAAGCGTTTTGCCACTTCATCCGAGGGGTCCAGATCTGGCTCCATTCCATAACAATTCAGACTGAAGACATCCGACACCGTTGCGGATTCATAGCAGAGATCCGAGCTGATCCAGGCCCAGCGCATCCCAAGATTCAGATGGTGGGGATCCACCTCCCGTAACGCTGCGGCCGGAATCTGAACAAAGCGGCGCACCAGGATTCTGGAGAATTCGAAGAGATCTTTTTCTGCTTCAGGATGAGATTCCGCAAGCCGGTGATATCGCGTGGTCACCAGGTCTTCAAAGTCCATGTGATCCTGATCGAGTCCCCAGGCGGCCCGCCAGGCATTCACATCGCCGGCAAATTTTTCTCTTACCCAGGCAGACAGTGCATGCCGGCTGTGTGAACCCGGATGGTCTTCCAGCATTTCGGAGGCAATGTTAAAAGTGCCGAACCCCCATTTCGGTTCATTGACCATGAAATAACCGATCAGCATCTGAACATCCCGCCAGGGTAGAAGTTGTTCGGCATATGCGGATGCACGTTGTTCAAAGGCCGGATCATATACATCCGGAAAATCACGGAACAAATGGAGGTCTGTGTCCGGATAGTGATTCAGATGAAGCACAAACGGAAGTCCTGACCGCTTGGCGTAGTCCTTGTCCGACCAGTTTGCAATGGTGTTAAACCCCCAAGTCCGGAGCCGTGCCGTGGTGAGGTGTTCCCAGGCCGTTTTCCAGTCTGCTCCGAAAACCCGCTCCAAGTTCGCGGTACCGAAGTTCACCGCCCGGTGGGTGTCCGTCTGGGTCATGTGACGTGAAAGCAGTTCATCCGATTCCCATCCGGGTGGAAGATATCCTTCATCACCTGGGATAATATGGGCACTGTTACCGGCATTCACGCAGTCCACTCCCGCAGAGAAGAACCGTCTCCCGGCCGGGTCGACGAGGTGAAAGCGCTTGTCCTCATCACGATGCACCCGGAACCAGCCGGTGGCCTCGAGTTCCGGTGCCTCTTCGTGGGTCTCCGCAGGAGGGGCCGGGAATTCCGGTGCTTGAAGAGGGGTTTCCGGTGAATGTTTGCCCGGCCAGGTACGTGTCGTCAACTGTCCGAATGTATCCAGTAGTGGGCGGTTCGGCAGATGCGGAGAGGGAGTTTCGTCAGAGAGAACGGGTTGTGTCAGAAGCAGAGACTGATCTGTACCCAGTTCCACCAGCAGCAGTTCCGCGTGGGAAATTTCATTCCGGTTCATTCGCTGTCCGAGGCTGGTTGATTTCAGGCGGCCGGGTGTCCGAGGAAGAAACAGGGTGTTTCCGTCCAGATAGCTCATGTCATACATGAGAGACGCGGTGACCTCAGGAAGGAACCCCATTGTGATCACCATCCGGGGGTCCTCCTGACCGTGTGCAAACCACCTCAACTCCATCCGGCTATGGTTGGGACCCTGCTGACAGACAAGCGCATTCAGGACGGTTCCGGCGGTCCAGTCGGTCGCATCAATCCGAAGGGGGATGCCGGGTTGAAGCCGTGCTGCGGGTTCTCCATTCAGGGTGTCCGTCAAAGGAGAGGAAAGAGTGAGGGAGGTGCTGTGGTCCATCCGCGCTCCCTGTCAGTATGTGGTCGATTTGCAACCCCATGAGTAGAAAAAAAGGAGCGGATGCCTTCCGCATTGGATCTTTCAGGATAAATGTGGACGTTACCGGATTCCGACCAGCTTCGGGGTGCCGCTGAAGACCACATGTCGACTGTCCGTGCCTTCCAGTTTTTCAATCGGCAGGTACACCGCGAACCAGATCAGGGGTTCATCTGCACTGGGTTGCCGGGCGGAGTCATGGATCGCGTTGCTGGCGACGAGTTCTTTCAGCCCCACCTCGGCATCGGCATCAATCCCGCCGATACGTTTGTACTCTTTTGCTTTGTTGAAGGCCCCGAACTGAGGATAGTGGTCCCGATGGGTCACGGTTCCCACATTCAGAAGTACGACTTCCAGATCATCGGGAGCGCCTCCCTTCAGTGTTTTGACTACTTCCAGCACCAGTCGAACCTGCCCGTCTGATGCGAGATGCTGACGGAATTCCGGTGTCGTTTTGAAGGCCATCAGATAGGCAAGGCTGACCCCTTCATTCTGTGTCGGCCCTACAGGAATCTGTTGCCGGGGAAAGGGCATGATGTGACGGATCGCCTCGTCACTTTTACCGGGATCCGCATTGTGCAGAACACATCCTCCCATGTTGCCGTCCTGATAGAGCTCCAGGACCAGGTTGTCTTTTGCGTTCAGATTCAGAGAGGAAACTATCAGAAGGAGAGGGAGGAGTGTCTTCATAAGATGCAACCTAGATTGTAGAAATTCAGTTGGGTAGGGGGGCGCTATGCAACCTTGCGGGATAACAGAGGTAGTGAGGGACCAGGGTGCCTGAAAGTCGGTATCGACCGAGATGATGATCCGTCTGGGTTCATCAATTGGATTCTCTCGCAACCTGTCGGGTCGGGTATAAAGCGGTTGCGGTGATGAACGTGGATCGACAGAAGGATGCCTTGAAGTTTTGCCAAAAGAAAACACCTCCAGGCGGTCTGGAGGTGTGGCAACCCCATGGAAGAAAGGCCCTTTAGCCGCGGCGACGGAAAACGGTCAATGCGGCCAAGGCCCCGCCCACTAAAAGAAGTGTCGAGGGTTCGGGGATCACCGCCCCATAGCTGTTCCCGAGACGGAACTCATCGAATTCATAGGTGATGGTGGAGCCTCCTGTGCCGTTACTGTTAAATCCTATTCCTGTCACCGTACCGGTGAGGGCGGAGGATCGGGTCACATCCCAGGTGACGGGTTCACCGGAAATGCTGCCTGTGGATTTAAAATAGGAGGCACTGATGGTGTCATTTCCGACACTGGCGGCGTCGACTTTCACCAGAATCAGATAATCGCCACTGCCGGCCCAATCGCTGCCGAAATCATTTCCACCTCCGGATGAAATTCTCAACTGTCGTGAAAACGTGGTGTCTCCCACACTGAAGAGGGTGCTGTTGGCACTGTCTCTGAACTCCACCACGCCCACATTTGCCGTTGCTTCCTCAACAGGGTCTGCTGATGCACTGAAAAGATAACTGATGTAGTAGGTGTTATCGCTGTCAAAATCGATCTGACCCGAAGCGTCCACCCCAAACATACCGAATACATTTGCGGAGCTGGAGAGTTTGTTGTCTGAGGGGGTAAAGTTGTACCCGGTTGGTGCGGACAAACTTCCGGACGTCACGGAGAGTGTGGGATCGCCGGCGGGCAGTCCTCCCAGCCAGCCCGCGGGGTAGGTTCCCCAGTTCCCTGCCTGACCGGTACCTGAGGCCGCAGTCGTTCCTTCTCCTCCAATATCTCCGGTGGTGTAACTGAATGTCTCCACAACTTGTGCGGATGTCATCACAGAAATTGCAAACATCGCGAGCAAAACAGTTCTTCTCATAATCATCTCTCTGGGTTTCAACATGTGTCCAACTGTACGTGAACCGAAGGAGTTCTCACAATGATCCAAAAATGGTACTTGTGTCATTTTGTTGGACTGCATATCATCATTTCGTGATTCGTCCCGGTTTTACTGACGACGCAAGGTTGCGAGATGTTTTAGGAATCATGGACTCCTTCTGCTTGCCGGTTGGATACCGGGTAGGGGAGACGTTCTGCCGATGAGTGCTCATCTCCCAGTGAACATCCGAAGGGTTGCCGAAAAAGCCGGTGTAGCCCCCATCACCGTTTCCCGGGCTCTACGCAACGCCCCCAACGTCTCGGAACCGACCCGGCAGAAAGTGGTCCAAGCGGCCGAATCGCTTGGATATAAACCGGATCCGTTGGTGTCGGCCTACGCCTCCCGCATTCGTCAGTCCCGGCCTGCGGCGGAGGGGGGCGTCACCTTAGCCTGGCTGAGCAGTGATGGCCCCGATGACGAACGCCCCTGGATTGCCCCTTTTCAGCGCGGGGTCGTGAAACGCTCCGCAGAACTCGGCTTTGATCTTGATGAAACGGTTTATACAGGTGGGATGAGCGGGAACAGAGTCCGCCAGCTCCTGGAGGCTCGGGGAGTTCGGGGAATTGTTATTCCGAATCTGCACTACTACGGGGATGAAATTCCGGATCTTCCCTCCATCGTCTCGGTGGGAATTGGTCCTTCCATGGCTGAGCGGCCGCAGCATAATGTTTCGGTGGATGCCTTTATCAATGTCGGGGTTATTTTCTCCCGCCTCCTCACCTTGGGATATGAGCGAATCGGCTTTTGTGAACATACCGGTGGGACCTTCAATACCCAGGGCCAGGCCATGGGAGGATATCTCTTTCACCAGCACCGGATCGCGGAAAAACATCGTATCCCTCCTCTGATTGGACTCGATCTGGGAAATGAATGTGACGCATCGCGGAAAGAGGTTCTGAACTGGGTGGACCGTTATCAGCCGGATGCGGTGATCACCGGCTTCTGTTTTTTACGCGGATGGCTGGAGGAGGCAGGTCAGGATGTACCGGGTGATATCGGAATCACCCATTACTCCCTGGCGGATGATACTCCCGGGTGGAGCGGGGTTGATCCCAGACCCGAAATGATCGGAGCGGCGGCGGTTGACCTGCTGACTGCACATATCCTGCGCAACGAATACGGAACTCCGGCCCAGCCGAAACGGATGCGGTTCGGGGGACGGTGGGTACAGGGAGCGACGACACGGAAACAGAGAGACGTGTTTGTTCCTCAGGATGTGGAGCCACCGGGTTACAGCCATTCCCTCGAATGGTATCATCACGAGTTTTTTTGATCCGTTGTTTCGGGACGCCTCCTGGCGTTCCCGGGGCCACGTTCGCCCACAGAGCCAAAGGGGTTGCAGGGTTTCGGTTTTTTGCGACCTCTAAAGTCTTTCCCTGGACCGGTCTTCGTGTGACAGTTCTGCGACTAAATGGAGCTCGAATGATGAAAAGCAATTCGCCGAATATCCTGTTTATGATTTGTCATGACCTCGGACAGTATCTGGGTTGTTATGGATACGAAGATGCCCGGACCCCGAACATTGACCGGTTTGCAAGAGAGGGCATGCAGTTCTGGAAAAGTTTCTGCTGCGCACCGCAGTGCAGTCCTTCCCGTGCCGGACTGTGGACGGGGAGGTACCCACATGCAAACGGGGTCGTGGGGTTGGCACACTACTGGTTTCAAAACGACTTGAATCCGGATGAGGTTCATTTCAGTCACATGGCTGCGGAGGCCGGATATGAGACGGTTCTTTTTGGGATTCAGCACGAAACCCCGGATCCGGAAAACAGGCTGGGGTATGATCAGATCCACCCCACCAAGCCAGCGCAGGAAATGGCGAATTCTGTTGCGGAGTTCCTGGGTGCGCGCAGTGAGAACGCCCCTCCGTTCTTTCTCAATATCGGGACGTTTGAACCTCACCGTCCGTTTCCGCATGAGGGGGTCGATCCTCTTCCTCCGGAAGATATGTTGATACCAGCCCCGCTGCCGGATATTCCTGAGGTCAGAGAAAGCCTCTCGGATTTTGAAGCGTCCACCGTGACGGTGGATACTGCCTTCGGCGTGATTCTCGAGGCACTGGATGCCTCGCCATTTGCCGGGAATACGCTGGTGATCTTTACTGCGGATCACGGTATACCCTTTAACCGATGTAAAATGTCGCTTTATGACAGGGGCCTGGAAGTGCCGTTCCTGATGCGAGGGCCGGGTCTTCCTTCAGGGGCGCAGGATCATCTGCATATGATCAGCAACATTGACGTCCTGCCCACGTTACTCGACCTTATCGGACTTTCACACCCTCCCAATCTGCATGGGAGGAGTTTTGCCCCTTTGCTGAAGGGACAGGCCTATGACCCTACTCACATGATTTTCGCTGAGATGACCTATCATACATACTATGACCCGGTTCGTTGTGTCCGCACTCCGAAGTGGAAGCTGATCGCCAATTTCGAATGTGCTCCGGAGCAAATGCCTTCCCCTGATTTTCAGAACAACGGGAAAGGATATACCGAGACCAGTATCGCCATGGGACTCACTGGCTATCATCCACCCTACGAACTCTACGATTTGGAGGCGGACCCGAACGAACTCAGGAACCTTGCCGATGATGAGGCATTCCAGGATGTGCTCCATGAGCTCCGTCTCTCGCTTCGGAACTGGATGCAGCAGACAGGGGATCCTCTGCTGGAGGGACCTGTCTCGCAGGGGGCCTATCGAAACCGTATGCAGGCATTCCTTCAGTAACGCCACATATTCTCTTTCTGATGGATGATCAGCACCGTTTCGATTGATGGGGGATTTGCGGGAAACCAGAGTTGTTCCCGACGGGGCCCATCGGTTTACGTAGGCCCGCAGGCCCTGCGGGAAACGTGAGTTTATTCCCGACGGAGCCCGTCGGTTTACGTAGGCCCGCAGGCCCTGCGGGAAACTTGAGTTTATTCCCGACGGAGCCCGTCGGTTTACGTAGGCCCGCAGGCCCTGCGGGAAACCAGAGTTTGTTCCCGATGGGGCCTGTTAGTTTCGTAAGCCCGCAGGCCCTGCGGGAAATCTTAGTCTTCAACCTGAAAAAGAGAGTACTCCCCGTCCTTTAATCCAGCCCTTACGGGGTTCAGTCGAATGTATTGTCGATATCTTCTGAAGTATGAACGACTTCTCACCAGGTGATCAAAAGGCTCAGGCATCCAAAATGCCCCCGTTCGATGAAGACGCCTATTGATCAACCTCGCGGTATAACGTCTCACTCCACCAAGTCTTTTTTGCACATCCTCACCTGGTAACGGCTGCACCAGTACATGAACATGATTCGGCATCACGACATAGTCACCCAGTAAATAGGCATGCCCGGCATGATGGTGGAGGCTGTTTGTGAACATCTTTCTATTGGTGGGGTCGATAAGGTGGCACTCTCCACCCCCTTTATCTAACGCCCGTTGATATCTGCTGGAACCGTAACGTTGAAACTGCCTTTTTTCTCTTACTGACAATCGGGATAAAAGATCCGTTTCCTGCATGTCTTCCGGCCATCCCCTTCGCAGCAGCCACATGCGTTTCTCGTGGGTGTACACATCCCGTAGGTGTTGAGGGAGGGAGTCATACAACCGAAAGGTCACAAAGACACAGGTTTGCTCCTGTTGCCAATGTGGAAGCTTACGGTGCCTGATGGAAGTTGGGATGTGGTGCCGATATGGGATGAAAGTGCGATCAGTTAGAAGTGTATTCATATGTATATAAAATGAGTTTTTTGTACCAACGGAACAAGTTTTAATTGAAGAAAATTTTAGGATCACCAAAGACCGCGACATGCCGCTGCGTTCTTGAGGGGAGGATTAGATTTTCCCGACGGGGCCCGTCGGTTTACGTAGGCCCGCAGGCCCTGCGGGAAACGTGAGGTTGTTCCCGACGGGGGCCCGTCGGTTTACGTAAGCCCGCAGGCCCTGCGGGAAACCTGACATTCCTCGTGAAGAAGTCCGTCGGTTTACCTGACCCCCATTATCGCAAAAGGCAATCAATCCCGAATTTCACTTCCCACATGGGAGTTGTGAGGGTATGGAGCCGACCCCCGGAAACATGGAACGATAGAGAAGATGGATTGGAAACACCTGCAGGAAGTACTTAGCACACACCCGATGTTTGCAGCCGGTCTGTTGCTCATGGCCGGTTACCTGATCGGGAAATTGGCTGCGAAATTCCACTTGCCTGAGATCACAGGATACATTGTGGCGGGGCTGATGCTCGGGGAGGGCATCACCGGCATCTTTTCCGGCCACATGCATGAATCGTTTCAGATTGTGACCGAGGTGGCACTGGGCCTGATTGCACTGACCATCGGAGCCGAGTTTTCCGCCTCCAAGTTGAAACGGATTGGCAAAGAGGCTGTGATCATTACCGCTGCGCAGATCGTTGCGACCTTTGTGGGGGTCGCCGGTGGACTGATGCTGCTGGATCTGGATCTCCCGTTTGCTCTGCTGCTTGGTGCCATTGCCACAGCGACGGCCCCGGCCGCAACGGTGGCGGTGGTGCAGTCCCTGCGGGCCCGGGGACCGTTTATTGATTACCTATACGGGGTGGTTGCGCTGGATGATGCCGGCTGTGTGATTCTTTTCGGTGTGGTGTTTGCCTTTGTCTCCCCCATGCTTCAGGTGGGAGGTGAGGCGGCTCACTCCGGTGGACAGATTGTGCATGCCCTGGCGGAAGTGGGGCTTTCTCTCATCATCGGTGTGTTAAGCGGATTCCTGCTGCATCGGTTGACCAACCGCAAGGAAGGTCCCAATGAGATCACCATCCTGGCCCTGAGCATGTTGTTCCTCACGACCGCATTGGCCATCGTGCTCCACCTTTCACCGCTTCTGACCAATATGGCCACGGGGTGTGCGCTGGTGAACCTGTCTGCCCGTAACCACCGCATCTTCCGCATTCTGGAACCCCTGACTCCGCCAATCTATGCACTCTTCTTTGTGATCGCCGGAACGGAACTTCATTTGGATGTGTTCGCCGACCCTCGCGTACTGAGTCTGGGAGCGGTTTATATTCTCTTCCGCTCCATTGGAAAGTATGGTGGGGTATGGGTTGGATGCGCGGTGACCAAACTACCGATTCCCATCCGGGACAATCTTGGCTGGTGCATGCTTCCTCAGGCAGGGGTTGCCATTGGTCTGGTTCTGTTGATTCAGGCCTCTCCGGTTGTCACGGGACTGCCGATTGAGCAGGCCGAAGTGGTCACGGATATGGTGAACATTGTCCTGCTTTCCGTCTTTCTGAACGAACTCATCGGACCGCCTCTGTCCAAATATGCGATCATCCGCGGCAACGGCATGGAGACCTGACATGAACTTTTACGATATTCTCAGTGATAACGCCTGTTTTCCTCAGATTCCCGGGAAACAGCGGGACGATGTGCTCCAGTATTTGGCCGAACAGGCTGCAGAACTGCCCCAACTGCAGGGACTCAGTGCGGAAAGCATTTTCCAGGCACTCCGGGACCGTGAGGATCAGGGCAGTACCGGTGTGGGAAACGGACTTGCCATTCCCCATGCGCGGTTTGAGAAGCTGGATACGTTTGTCATCCTGATCGCCACCTCCCGCAAAGGAGTGGACTTTGATGCGATCGATAAAAAGAAGGTGAAAGTCTTCTTTGTCATTTTCGGACCCAAAGAGGCGGTGCGGGAGCATCTGAAAACACTGGCCTGTATCTCCAGCATCGCCTCGCATTCCACTGTCTGCCGCCAGCTTGAGATCTGCACCACCCCGAACGCGATCTACGAAACGTTCATGAGTCATACCTCCGATGAAGACTCGGGGAAGAAACGCGAAGCCGTGAAGTTGATGACGCTGGTGCTGTATGAGGAAAAATATCTCTACGATATCCTCAACTTCTTCATCGAAGAGGGAATCGACGGGGCTACGATTCTTGAATCCTCCGGCATGGGACACTACATTTCCAACATTCCGCTCTTTGCCAGTTTCATCGGGTTCATGAACGAGGACCGCAACCGGAGTAACACCATCCTGGCGACCGTTCCTGAGAGCCGGGTGGAACGTCTTGTCCGCGGGATTGAAGACATTACCGGTGATCTGGATAAAACCCAGGGTGCCATGATGATGGTGGTGGATGTGGCCTACTCAAAAGGCAGCATGAAGATGATGTGAACAACCGGCCGGGATGCGCTGATGTCTCGCGGTTCCGTCTTGAGCAGAACCCTCATCACATATTCAGGGATATTCACATTGCCATTTTCTTTGTGTTTCGACTGAGTGGTGCTCATGGATATTCCCTCCACACTGATCCCGTTTCGTGAACGCCTGAAGCCTGCAGTCCGACACGGCGGCTTTCGTATGCAGGACAACTGGATCTGGTGCGGGTCGGTAGGGAAGGGGGAGGATGGCCGGTACCATATGTTCGCCTCCTGCTGGTCAAAAAAGGTTCCCTTTGTCCCGAACTGGGTCACAAGTTGTGAAGTGGTGCGCGCGTGTGCGGACCGGCCTGAAGGTCCGTATGAATTTGAAGAAGTGGTGCTTTCGCCCCGTTCAGGGTTCTGGGACGGAACCATGACCCATAATCCAACCCTTCATCATCATGACGGTACCTGGATCCTGTATTACATCGGAGTGAATATCGAATTGGACGCCCGGGATGCCCCCATCCAACGCGCTGCCACCCAGGAGGAATATACGCAGGCGTTTATGAGGAAACGTACCGGCATTGCCACGGCACCGAATCTCAACGGGCCCTGGAGTCGGCGGGATACGCCCATTCTGGAGGTTCGTCCCGATGATTGGGACGCGGATATCATTTCCAATCCTGCTCCTGCCATCCGCCCGGACGGTTCGGTGGTCATGCTCTACAAATCTACGCGGAACCGTCACACCGCCCAACCGAAACCCCCACTGTTTCTCGGAGTTGCAGGTGCGGATCACTGGTCAGGTCCCTATCGCCGGTTGTCTCCGGAACCGATCACCTTAAATGGCAAAATTCCGGATGTGGAAGATCCCTACCTGTGGTGGCAGGAGGATCATTTTGAAGCGATTTTCAAAGACATGACGGGAGAGGTCTGCGGATGTTTCTACGGAGGCATTCATGCCTGGTCCTGGGACGGGATCCACTGGCACACCGCCCCGGACCCTCTTGCCTATACGCGCGAGATCCTGTGGGACGACGGCACCAAGAGCCATCAGGGCATGTTTGAACGTCCGGAGCTACTGATTCAAGATGGCACTCCCACCCATCTCTTTGCCGCCACCGGTGGAGGGAAGGGAGGGCATGCGGACATGGACGACTCCTGGAACATGGTGATTCCCCTCGGCTGAGCCCGGAGGATGGTTATGTGGAGGGATCGATTCCGGAACACGCCCAGTTCTGCAGTTTCTGGATGGCGAGTCCGAGAACTCCGGCACTGCCTCTGAATTCGTAGGCTCCGTGAGCCTTTCCTTCCAGATCATGCCATTCATTGAAGTCGCCTGCCTTTTCGGCCAATTCGAGCATCGGCACCAACGCCTGGTATGCCTCCTGCATCAGGCCGTGTTGCAGGAGCCCCAACACGATGCGACCACCAAACCAGGGCCAGTCCCCTCCGTTCTGGTAATGGCCTTTTTCATGGAAGACCCGGTTCGGGGATTCAGGCACATCATACAGGGGCCAAATGGTGAGCCCAACGGATTGTGCTCCCGCCTCCAGACGGTTCTGTTCGATCTGCTGATACAAAAGCCTGACGGTATCCGGTGTATGCAGACCGGCCTGGATCGCGACACCGGTCCCTCCATGAACATGAATCCGTTCCTCCTGCATGTCTTCCGGGAATGGACTTCCAGTCAGGTAGAGATGTGGACGGTACTTTTTCCGCTCAGAATCCCAGAGATGGGCATCGATCTGTTCCTTCAAACTCAACTCACGTTCGGTCCACAGGGTCGTATCCCGGTTCAGGCAGTCATCGATCCAGGCCAGATCCTGGAGGGCAATTACCGCCATGGCATTGGTATAGATGCAGCAGGCCCGGTGTGTGTTCTCATCCATTCGGACTCCCCAGGCATGTTCCGGCTGTACATCTCCCCAGTCAATGGTGGTTGCATTCCAGAAAAGCCCGAATGAGTCCGACCAGCGTTCACGGTAGAGAAACTCCATTGCCCGTGCCAGACGGTCACGGACGGTATGGCCTTCCACCATCTGCTCCAGAAAGCGGAGGTCTCCGGTGATCTCCACATACACCCGGACGGCTTGAATCAACGAGGTTTCCTGATCCGCCTCCACATCATTTTTGTGTGCATCCAGGTCAGGGCAGGAGGGGGCACGGACGAACTCATATGCGTAGGCGGGGTTTTCGGAATGAGGCGTGTAGCCGTCCATGATGCTCCCATCCGGCTGTTGAAACAGAAGGAAGGTGAGGAAGGCATCCCGAAAGCGGTTGGGATCCCCAACCTGAAGCCCCAGTTCTGTGAAGGTGTTCAGATCCCGGATCCAGACCTCCGGGTACGCGGTGCCTGCATTGGCTCCCGTTGACACCAGTTCCATCGCCCGGTTCAGCCATTTTGGAAACAATGGCTGGTTCTGAATTTGGTCGGTCAGGTTCATGCGGACGCTCTGCGGGAAGTCATCCGTTGGGCAAGCAGGGCGGCTCCCATCGCCTGGGCATGCTCTCCGAGTTTGGCTTCATGGATGTGAAGCTCGCTGGGGCGGGTCCACAGGTTGAGCTCAGCACTTTCCCGCACCCGTTGGAGGTATCGTGTTCTAAACACCTCACTGGTGGCCTCCGGATCCATCAGTCCGCCCCCAATCACCACATGCGTGGGGTCATAACACATGCAGCCGATGGAGACCGCATGACCCATCGCCTGTGCCTGCAGGTCAAAGATTTCACAGGCAAGAGGATCTTGCTGCATGGCGAAATCCCGAAGACTGAGGGCCTGTTCTTTCCGGGTGCGGGCATCTTCATGCAAGGGATGGTCCGGATAGCGGGGAAGAAGGAACTCCAGATACTGCGAGAGGCCTGAGATACTGGTATAGGCTTCAATACATCCCCAGGTCCGCCCGCATCCGCAGGAAAAGCGCGGGAGGCCCAGCTCTTCGTACGGGAAGGGGATATGGCCGAGGATCACGGCGGCATGATGATCCCCTGTCAGCAGTTGGCCCTCCGCATTTACAAACGAACATCCGAGCCCGGATCCCGGAGCGAGCATGAGAACCGACCCGGGGAGCTCCTGCTGATGGAGATGCGCCTCCGGAACACCTGCAAGCTGGCCGTCATTAGCGGTGTGTACCGGGATGGTTCTTCCCTGACTCCGTTCCAGTGCCTGTGAAAGATCGTTCAGATATTTCCAACCCTCCACTTCATCCGCCATGTTGGGCATCTTTCCCAAAACCCCGTAAGACAGATAGGGACCCGGCATGGCAATGCCGATTGACGCCACCTGATCCCAGTGCAGAGATTCGTCTTCGAGAAAGTGATTGAGCCCGGCGAGCCATGCCTGAAGCATCGCTTCCGGACCCTCTGAACTCGGGGTTCGGATCTGTCGGAGTTTCTCGGACAGGAGCTGGCCCTCCGCATCAATTCCATTGAATTTCGAGGTTGTGGCACCGCAGTCGATGCCGAGAAAGATGGGGGCGGGCTCTGTCATGCATTCACACGGAGGTAGGCTTTGATGGTGGCGCATTCTTTTCCTTCGGAAGGGCCATGTGGCCGAATGCGGTAGGCCCCGACCGCGGCAGGGACGATCCAGGTTTCTGCATAATGTACCACATAGGGCTCAAAAGCACCGGTTGGACTTTCCACCACCGCCTCCTCTCCCTGCACCAGGTTCAGCACATGCACACTTGAACCGCCGGTGTCATGATCCACAGGTGAGGTGAACCAATGCCGCCGGGTTTCAAAGGACTCCGAGTGATACAGGCCGGTCCGTTCTTCTCTCCAGCCGTCCCCCTCTGCAACCGCTTCAACCCGGTTGACCAATCGGGGTTCCACCCAGGATGTGGTCCGGTTCCACTGAATGTTCGCTTCCCCGCGTTCCAGATTGATCGGACGGGGCTTTCCATCGAGGTCCAGACGACCCCAGTCCCACAGTTTAAAGGTGAAGATATAGGGGGTGTGGCTGATTTCGAGTACCATGCTGTTTGTTCCTGAACAGTGGCAGGTACCCGCCGGTATCAGAAAATGATCATGTGTCTTGGCCGGAAATCTCTGCACATGTTTCTCATCGGGGAAGGGGGCGTCGGCATCTTCCGCGGCCCGTCTCAAGTCCGCCATCATGGCATCCGGATCGACTCCGTCCACCAGACCAAGATACACCTCGGCTCCCGGTTCGGCATCGAGGATGTAGTAACTTTCATCCTGGGTGTACCGCAGTCCGAATTCCTCATGCGCATAATCAATCAAGGGGTGCACCTGGAAACTTAAATTCTGACCGTTCATGGTGTCGAGAAAATCAAAGCGGATCGGGAACTCGGCGCCATACCGTCCGTAAACCGGTTCTCCCAGGAGTTGCTCAGGGTGGCGGAAAACCAGATTGATAGAGGGAATCTCAATCCTGACATCCCCATACTGCAACAACAGGCTGTTTTCTTCCGGGACACAGTCAAAACACCATGCGTAATTCGGAGGGCCGTCTGGAAGGTCACACACTTCCCGCATCCATTGTCCTCCCCAGACCCCGGGATCAAAGAACGGCACCACCCGAAACGGCCTGGACATCGCCGCCGACATCCCTGCTCTCAGTCCATCCCCTGATACCATCCGGGGGTCTTCCGGAACCGTGGTGTCCAGCAGGTAATCCCATTGATCGAAACTGTTCCGCTTCAGTTTGTCGCAGACCCGCCAGTCGATGAAATACGCCCGTTTGTACTGGGGCTTGCCGCCTTGCCCGCGATTATCAGCCCCCAGATTCCGGACCTCACCCCGACGCTGCCGAAGCTGGCCTTCCCACCTTGGCATGTCGGCATAGATCACCAGATCCGCCTCGCCGAGGAGGAGGGCCCCGGGTCCCACGATCCAGACCGGTCCTTTCCGGTTTGTAATCCGTTCCACAAGGGGGCTGTGTTTTGCGGGATCAACAAAGTCCTCCATCTTCAACCGGGTCATCCGCCCGAAAATCGGATCATCTCCTCCGAGTTCCGGCGCGACCCGTTCGTCCACCTGCTCCGGGCTCAGAAACAGGTCCCGTTCTGTGAGGATGAGATGGTCTGGGTCCACAAGGCCGGAGACAAATCGGAGGATTTCCTCATCGTGCAGACCGGAGTAACACTCCAAGGCAATGAGGGGGCTTTCCCCTAAGGATGCGATGCGGGACTGAATGCGGTCCACGATTGCCTCCCAGCCCTGCGATGCATCCTCCTCATACCCAGGCACCTTCACGGCAGGGAATTTGTCGTAGGATGCCTGGCCCAGGCCCAGTTTCTGGAGGTAACTCATTCTCCCTCCTCCGGCCGTGAGAAATCATCCTCATACCGGGTGATGTCTGCCTGCTGCCAGTTCCCAAACGCCACTTCCAGTACCCGGCAGGGCTTCTCCCCGACACAGGAGAGGCGGTGTTTTTCATTGGCCGGAATCCAGACCTCCTCCCAGGGCTGACATTGCCGGATCTCATCGCCTACCTGAACCTGAGCACCCTCATCCATGACGATCCAAAGCTCTGCGCGTCCGGTATGGGATTGAAGGCTGAGCCGCATTCCGGGTTTGACCTCCATCAGACTGACCGTGCAATCTTCGTTAAAGGCGTACTGCTTGAACTGCCCCCAGGGGCGGACCACATGGTCCGGTTCCGGTTTGTCATCGGGAATGGGTTTGGTCACGTAGTTCATGGTCATTCAGGGTTGTGGAGAGGAGGCACATCTGCTCTCGCTCCGGTGGTGAGGAAGGGGGAGGATAGGAAGGGAGACGTTGTTTTCGAGTTACGCCCGGTCCATCAGGGTTGGGGTACCATCTTCATCGATGAGCATTTTTCGAAAGTTGCGTTCCGCCAACGCTCCGTAGTCGTGGCCGGCATTGGAGGGGTAGATTCCAAAGTAGGTGAGAGGCGTGTTTCCGGTATTCATAGTCCGGTGTGCGGTGTGGCCGGGTACATACACCACGTTTCCGGCCCCGAGAGATTCGAGACGTGATTCGCCTGTTTCCTCATCCTCCAGCAGCATGGCACCTTCTCCGGTGAGCCCGATGTAGACTTCGGCGGCTTCCCGGGTTTCATGGTAATGCCCTTTGGTCAGATAGTATTCGTTGCCCACCATGCCGGGATACAGGATGCCCAGCCCGTAATGGAGGTCTCCGGGGGTGTCTCCGGGTTCCACCGCGACCACTTCATAGAGGACGGGGTTTTCATGTTCGAGAATTCGGTCAACCGCAACCTGATCCTGAAACGAGCTGCGGACGTCCTTCAAGGTGCGGACGACCTTTGCGCCTCCGGTTAAGTCTCCGGTTTCCGGATTGTAATGCTGCGTCAGTATTTTCTCTGGATTCATGGTGCGTGCTGGGGTGAGGCCGCATCATAGTCCCTGGGTTCTTGACTGTCCATAAAATGTAACATATATAACATAACTAATAAAATCTAACATGATCAGTAACGCGCTCCATCGTCAACAACGCATCCTCGAACTGCTGGAGGAATCCGATTCCGTGGTCACCGCCACCCTGCCGGAGGTGCTGGAGGTCACGCCGATGACGGTGTGGCGGGACCTGCGTCACCTTGAAGACAAGGGGTTGATCCGGCGGCTTCGCGGCCGTGTGGTCCGCAAGCAGGAAGTCGCTGTCGAACCGGACTTCCACAGCAAGCGGTCCCGGAATCAGCAGGCCAAAGACCGGATTGCCGCCTGGGCGGTTTCTCAGCGGATCAAAGCAGGGGACTGCGTGGCTCTGGACGGCGGAACCACCGTGGCAGCCATGTCCAGACAGGTCCTCCCGCCTCGGGTGACGATCGTGACCAACAGCGTGAATACCGCACAACTTTTTCAGCATCATGTCTCCCGACCGGCCGTCTATTGCTGCGGGGGCTTCCTGCGCGAGACCTCGGGAACCTTTATTGGACCGGAAGCCCTGAAGTTTTTCACCCGGCGGCGGTTCACCCGGTATTTTCTCAGCGCCACCGGGGTGGATGCGGAGCAGGGGATCACGGATCTGACGTTGGAGGATAATGAGGTGAAGCAGGCCATGGCGGCCAACAGTGGAGAGGTGGTGCTGCTGGCCGACCGTTCCAAACTCGGAGTGGTATCGCACATGCAGGTGTTCCCCTGGCGGAGGATTCATACCTTTGTCACGGATGGAGACGCTGCCGAGGTAAAGCCGATCCAAAAGGCGGCGGGGAAGGAGTTGGTCGTAAAGCAGGTTTGATGGCGTGCCGAAGAGTGGCTCCAGCCACTCTCTGAAGGCCAACCGGGAAGAGGTCGTTCGAATCCGGATTCAAAACCCGGACACTGGCCAAGCGGATGAACCTCAAAGAGGGACGCAAATCCCTCGCGGATCCAGCGTCGGCGGAATGATGTCTCCATTCTCCCTGTAGTGGATCTCCATGATCGAGAAGTCGCGGAAAAAATCCTCTCCGGTCTGACTCAGCTCATTGCAGGCGTAGTACCACTGTCCCCGGACTTCAAAAAACGAGCCATGCCGGTCCCTTGCGATCCCGGCTTCGTACTGATGGCTCTCGGGGAAGTTTTCTGGAAAGAAAAAGGAGCCCTTACAGGAATAGGGGCCGTACAGGGTGTCCGACATGGAATAATAGCCCCCCTGGGAGAGGTAATAGATTCCATTACGTTTATGGAGAAAGGGTTTATCTTCGCTCAGGACCCCGCAACCCTCATGTCCGCAGGGCAGGAGGTGAAGCGGACGGGGCGTTTCGTCCCATTCGATCATATTCTCCTTGAGGCGGACGATGTAGATGGTGCAGTGGCCGAAGAGGAGGTAGGGCACTTCCTGTTCAATGTAAATGGCAGGGTCATAAACCCGGTGAAACGGAACGTCCCATGCCTTCACCAGTGGTTTGCCCAAGGGATCGGTCCAGGGACCTGTAGGGGTATCCGAGACCAGCACGCCGATGCTGTGCACATACTCGGAAAAATAGAGGTAGTATTTTCCTCCGTATTCGGCGCAATCCACCGCAAACAGTTTGTCACAGAATTTCCCGATGTAGGTGTCCTCCGCCCTGAGGGTCCGTTCATGCGTCCAGTCCACCAGATCCGGTGAGGAAAAAATTTCCCAACTCTCCATCACATAGTCCCCGAGGCCGGGGGCTGTGTCATGAGAGGCGTACAGATAGTATCGGTTGTTAAATAGTTTGATATGCGGATCGGTGATGCCGCGACGGGAGAAGACGGGGTTGGGCATAGTAGAAGCTGTGTGATGGAGGATGAAAGATGAGTACCACCTATCCGGGTGGGAAAATGGGCATTAGGTCAGACAGCAGGGGTCCTGGACCCGGCTGAGCCATGCATGCAACTGTGTGCGAAGTAAGGTTTCGACCTCCGCAAGTTCCGGGTCGCCTGCCCGGTTGTGAAATTCATTCGGATCCTGCTGCAACTCGTAAAGCTCCCAAATCGGGCGGGCATGTTTGGGCCCATCTCCGGAGAGGAGCATTGGGGGATCAGAGACATACGGTTCTGGTCCAAGGTTCCAAATCAGTTTATGTGTCTGGGTACGGACACAGCGGCAGGCTCCGTTGAAATAGATTCCGAAGATCGGATCCGATAGGGAAGCGGTTTCCGGGTTTCGGAAATGCGGTGCATGACTTTGGCCATCCAGTTGTTCCGGACAGGGCAGCTCTGCCAGGTCCATCAGAGTGGGCAGAAAATCCACATTACTGAATAAACCGCTATGGCGTGAGCCTGACGGGATACCGGGGCCGCGCAGGATACAGGCAATTTCCATGCCGGGATCATAAAGGGTCCATTTGTCCCGCTGGCATTCAATTCCGTGATCGGTGGTGAAGACGACCAGTGTGGTCTCTGCGAGATGGTACCTGTTCAGGGCCTCCAGCAAAACCCCTACACCTTCATCCGCGAGTTTTAGGGCTCCCTGCAGGCCTGCCAGATGCGTCTGCATGTCCTGATCCCCAACCAGATAGTCAGGCAGATGTGTTCCCTTCTCCCGGTCCGGAACCGCCCCCCCGAACCAGAAGGGGGTGTGGGTTTCATTGAATCCGACTTGCGCATAAAAGGGCCGAGAATCCTTCCGCTCTTTGAGAAAGGTTTCGAAGGTCCGGGCAACTTTGGGTGCGGATTGAAACATAAATGGATACTGGCGTTCCCCGGTTTCCGGGCTGAGGTATTCCTCGAATCCCAGCCTCCGCCACCTCTCCATGACGGTTTCATGCTGAAAACTGAACAGCACAGACTGATACCCCTGTTCCTGTAGGAGCTGCGCGGCATGCTGCACATTCCCGTTCAGTGAGAACCCTTGGTGGGTCAGTCCCAGCAATCCATTTCGCTGCGGGTACAGTCCGGTCATTGCCGCTCCGCGGCTGGGACTGCAAATCGGACTGACCGCAAAGGCCTGTTCCAGAAGAAGTCCCTCCGATGCCAACCGGTCAATGTGCGGTGTATGGACCGTCTTCAGTCCGTAACACCCGAACCAGCGCCCGGAGTCGTGCGTGGAAATATGGAGGATGTTGGGAGGCATGAGGGGAGGGAAGAGGGACGAGTGACAGGTGTCGGGTGGCGGTTGCAATCCAATCCTCTTTGTCTTTGTCGTAATCCTTGTCCTTGTCCTTGTCCTTGTCCTTGTCCTTGTCTTAGAGGTCAAAGGTGGCTGGAGAGAACGTCTAACAACTCGGCTGCGGATCCGGTGTGTTCCACCCAGACAATGGTGCCGAAGTCAAACGGGCCGTTGCTGTCATTGCCAAGGTACTCCCTCCATGTGAGGTTGAGTTCCTCAGGAGGGGTCCAGTCTGTTTCCCGTCCGTGACCCGCGAGAAGGGCCGCGACGGCTGTTCCATCCCTTTGAAAAGCGAACACGTGTACATCTTTGATCTGTTTCCGTTCGACAAAATCCGCTCCTTCCAGATGCCAGGTCATGGCCGCATACACAGCCGCTGAGGGGTTCAGTTCTCCGCCATTGATCCCCAGTGCCCCCCAAAAGGGTCCGATCTTCTCTTTGTAATACTCCTCCACTGCATTCTGAGCATAGGTGATGATGAAATCCACCTCCTTGGAGAAACAGATCAGATGGTAGGCCGTTAACAACTGGGCCTCCGCAATCAGCACGGATTGCGGTTCCGGTTCCAGTAGGAAGCTGTGGCGATAGAGGCTTCCCCCTCCATGTGAACGGGCTCCCAACACATTTCCTTCGGTCAGCCAAAGCTCCGGCATTTTGGTGATCGACTCTTTCTTCCGGATCGGTTCCAGGATGTACCGCTCCAGCCAGTCTGCAAGCTGTCCGGGTGTGTCTGAAAGCATGCGGTCCATTCTGCCCCCGGCATAGGCGTGGAATGAAAACACATCCAGAGAGTCCTGTGCATCGCGGGCGAGCATTTTTTTCATCCACGTCTTTCCTTTGTCGCCAATGGTGGCATGCATGCCCAGGACCTCAATTCCGGGAACCGCGGATTTGCCTGTCTGATAACTGAGCTGGCTTAGTTTGACATAATCCCCCTCCGGGTCGGGTCCGGGATGCCACTGATGCTGCGAGCCCAGTTCAGGCCGCCATTCGCGGAACCAGAATTCCCCCCAGGGCTCATTCCAAATCTGCCAATGCTGAATGTAGTCTTTGTATTCGTTGGTGACCCGGTCGACATAAACCGCGAATTCATCATAATCCCGGGGCTGCCACCAGTTATCTGGCCATCCGTTTTTGTCCTGACGTTCAATCCGGGCCCAGCCGGGGCAGTGGAGCCAGACCCCGATGAGATGGAAGCCGGCTTCCCGGAACGCCTTCATCCGGTCATGATGAAAGGTCCATGTTCCCTTTTGCGGTTCCACTCCTGACCAGTAGGACCACTTTCCATTGTCCCCGTGCAGACGGTTCCAATTCTGTCCAATGGCCTTTGCACTGTACAGATGCGGTTCCACCACATGGAAGTGACCTCCGAAGGGGGATGCTGTGGAGGAGGTGCCCCAATGCCGGGGCTTCCGAAGCCGGTACAACACCAGATCCGTTGCGGGGCTGATGGCTGTTCCCCCGTTCATGACGCGTGCCTCTATCCTGAACGGTCCGAAAGGAGACCTGGGGAAGACGTCCTCAAGGGAGACCTTCAGGCGTTCCACGTCCTCCCCCTTGAGCGTGATTGGGGCAAGCGGCTGAGATTTTCCTTCCATATTAACCGCAAGCAGATCTAGCTGAGCCCCTTTGGGGGCTCCGGTGACTGCGGCCTGGAATTCCGGGGCATCCACACCATCGACGATCACATGGTTCTTCCGCCGGTCAGCGGAGAGCATCACTTCCGCCTCCTGCTGAAGACGGAACGGTTTCAGGGCTTCTCCCGCCGACAACATCACACTGTCAATCTCGATATCCCCGTCTACCTTCCAATGAAGAACATGGAAGGTTGCCGTTGGATCCGGAGTGAAGGTGACCGAGGCCCGGTTCCATTTATCGGGTGAAGAAGGGAGGGTGACATTCGCGATGTTGTTCCGGTTTACCCGGATCCCGGCTCCTCCGTCTCTGAGAGTTCCTTTGTAGAAAAAAGAAAAGGTGTGGGGATGATCTCTCACCAGGGGCTCAAACGGAGCGGAAAACAGTTCCGCCGCCACACCTGGTTTCCGGGTTGCCAACCGCAGAGGAACGGTGCCGCGACCGGAAACGGTTTTCCCTGCCTCGACCCGGATATCGAGATCCCAGGAAAACCGGTTTCCGGTTGACCAAAGTGGGGGAAGTCCCAGCGGAAAACCGGTGACGGCCAGTACATTATCGGGCGCGGAGGCAAGACGATCCGCTTTTTCCTGTTTCAGTTCCTCCGGGTTTCTCCGGTCCAGACGGACCTGCTGAAACTGGAAGCGGCCCCGCTGTCCGAGATGCGCAATGAGCACTTTTCCCTCGCCGAGAGGTGGCAGCGTAAACTCCATGTCCCGTTTGCGGGTGAATCCACCGGGAGCAATTGTTTTTTCCCAGTAGGCCTTCCAGGGGGGACCTCCGTCGCGGATGGCAAAGGTAACCGGAGAGTTTGTCGGGCTGGCTCCGGTGACCGAGAGTCGGAACTGGGCCTGTTTCTCCAACCCGGGCAGGTTCCATTTCAACTGAGCCTGACCCTTGGGGCCTCCTTTCAGCTGTACGGCCAGCCATCCGCGATCCCCCCCGAGAGGATTTTTTTCATGCTGATACTCAATACCGATTTCCGCCCAACTGGAATCCTCCAAAACGGAAGCAGGAAGCGCTCCCCGAATGTGGCCCGGGTGGGTGTCAGGAATTGGCTGATAACCGTCCGGATCAGAGAAATCTGTGAAAACGAGGGTCTCGGCGGCACTCACAAGAGGAAACAGAGAGAGGATCAGAAAGGTTCGCATGAAGATACTCTAGAGGGTCCCTACACCCCGGACAAATTTATAACTGCGCAACCTTGCAAAGCCTTGGTCAATGGTCGTAGGGTTGTGGCCTGTGACCACTCACTCCTCACGATGGACGACTGGCAAATGGCATCATCGAAACATGTGACTCTGGGGCAAATTGCAGAGAAGGCCGACTGTTCGCGCTCCACGGTCTCCAGAGCTCTGCGCAATCATCCTCAGATCCCTGCGGCGACCTGCAAACGCATTCAGGCCTTGGCCGAAGAGATGGGATGGCGTCCTGATCCGGAAGCCTCCCGCCTGATGCAGTATCTACAGCAAAGCAAACAGGGGCGCATTGAATCAGCCCTTGCATTGCTCAACGACTGTGATGATCAGGGTCGGCTCTCTCGGGATCCTTATACCACGGCCCTCATGGACGGGGCACGGGAGAGAGCAGAGCAACTCGGCTTTCATTTGGAGGAGATCTGGCTTCGACAGCCGGGAATGACGCCTCGACGGGTGGACGGGATTCTGCGGGCCAGAGGAATTCACGGAGTCTTGATTCCTCCCGAACAGCAGCCGCTGCCTTCCATTGAGCTGGACTGGGACCGCCTTGCCGTGGTTGCCACGACGACGACCGCCCAGCCTGCGAAATTGAACCGTGTGCTTCCGGACAATTATTATAACTCCGGAAAACTCATGGATCTGGTCCTGGAGTCGGGATGCAAACGCCCTATGCTCATCACCTCGCACGAGCTTGAAATTCGGTCCGAACATGCCCCCACTCACATGTATTATGGCAAAACCCAACGTGCCGGATTGGAGGCCTTGCCGGTGTTTGACCTGGACCGTCTGTCTGGAGAGGAGAGAATCACCTCACTGCAAAGCCTTATTCGGAAACATCGTCCGGATTATCTGATCATGCCTGATGTATGGGTGCTGGAGTATCTGAAAGAATTCTCAGAGATTCCCTGGGCGACGTTTGCCGTGAAATCGGAAGACGCCCCCGGGATCGAACAGCGTCCTTCTGCGGTGGGAGCTGCGGCCGTTGATGTGCTGTCTGCGCACGTGATCCGGGGGGAAACCGGGTTGCCGGCCATCCCCCGCATCCTGCATATCCGGGGTGAAGTATGCTGACAAAACCATGAGACGACCCTGGGCGGAGGCGGTTGGATTTGTCAGTCCGTTCCTTTCCGATGAACTTTGGTGATCACCACATCTCCAACCGCTGGGAACGTTGCCGGCTGTGTTTACCCTCAAATCCCATTTGCCCGCTCCTTTCATCCCTACCCGGATTTCCACTGGCAATTCGGTTGAGACCCGACTTTTCTGCATTCAGGGGTGCAAGGTGATTTCATATTTCCGGGTTCGAGCATGTTTTCGTGGCATGTCTGACGTAAAGGCGTGACCGCCAGACGGCCGCAAGCCTCATTCAGACTCAGGTTTCGGTGTTTCACGAAAGATCATCTGGTGAACCCGTTCCAACGGCAGTGTGATCTCTGGACCCTGTTCCAGTTTCCAGACCAGCGAATCCCCTTTGAGAGACGTGCAGGTTCCTTCCAGGATGTCACCATTTGCGAGGATGAGCAGATGGGTGGTCCCTTCCGGAAGGTTGAACGTTCCGTTTTCCGCAACCTCCCAGGTGAACACTGATAAAGCCGGAAGCACAACGTCTTTGCTTCTTGCCCGGAATCGAAGCCAGACCGTGTGCGGATTCTCCTGAAACTCGAGGATCGGGAGATCCCATTGCTGCAGCTTGTTTTCCCCATCGAGGGCCTGAAGTGTGTTCTGGTTCAGATCGACCTGAAGCGTCAGATGATGCATCCCTTTTTTGGCTGCTGACAGGGAGGCCTTCAGGGGAATCGGAGCCTGCATCCGGGCTTCGGGTTCCCGTGATCTTCCAGGGGCCTGAAAGTTGGTGAAGCCGATTTCCCCTCTGCGTATGAGAAGGGAGGGGAGTTTCAGGTTCGGCGTATCGGGGGAGTTCACCACCGGATACACATAAAGCTGTGAAGCAGCCGGAACCTGAAGCTGCACCTGATACCGGCTCGGCATCGCGGGTATTTTCAAATGGGTATTTCGATTAGGTCGTACCGAATAGGAGGCCTCTGAATGTAAGATCCTTTCCCGCAAGGGAGTGGTGGAGACCTGTTTGATCTGGTCAGTCGGCATCTCCCACCGTTCCTCCCCTTGAGTGCCGGTGAATACCCCATCGGCCATCTCAACCTGTTCAACTCGATGCACCTTTTCTTGCCGGTCTAGAAGGAAGAGAACAGGTGATGGAATCGAATCTGCAAACGATTCGTGTACCAGGAGGTGGAAGAGAATTCCGGTAATGACGTATTTCATGGGGATTTCAAAGCGGAGTGGATATGAAAAATCCGAAGGTGGGATGCCTCCGGATTTCATGTACCTGCCTCTTGGCTTCAGGCTACTTTTTTTTCAAACGAACTACATAAACCGTTCCAAGTGCGAGTCCGATAAGAGAGAGGCTGGAAGGTTCGGGGATCGCGGTGAATAAATCGCCAATCTCAGACCCGTATTTAAGTTCATCAATGGTTCCCTGGTAGCGGCGGAAATCAAAATCGAAACTGGCGGTATCGGTGATTCCTCCCCAGGAACCAATCGCAGTCGCGGTACCACTGTTGGTGGCATTCAGCTCTGCTTCGGTAATCCCGCCTGCTTTGATGGCGTCATAATTGGCTGCACTGAGAATCCACATGGTGCCGGTATCCAAATCCGATGTCCCACCGGTGTCCTCCCATTTTCCGATGTAGAGATAGGTGGTGCCAACGGGTGGTGTGAATGCGGACGCCGCCTCATTCGCGTCCGAGTTGTTGATACTGACACCCGAGAAGTTGGTTCCGCCTGATACATTGGCGAGTAACCGGGCCGACCCGTCAAAACTGGTTCTGAACTCTTCATTGCTTCCGGTATCGCTGCTCAGATTAAACAAATAACTGCCCCAGACGGTTCCGCTTGAATTAACATTGACGCCCCGGTTGGCATTCCGGGCATTGCCCGTTCCACCTGTCTGGAACAAAAGGGCATTCCCGTTGCTGTAGTTGTCATCGTAATCACTGAAGTCCAGCCCACTGACGATGGTGGCCGTATACGAAACGGGAGGAGCCCACCCCCCGCTGTCAAACCCGGTACCACCGTTGATATCCGACCAGTTGATTCCTCCTGAACTGTAATCAAACCCTTCATAAATCAGCACAGCGGCGTGGGTCTGAATGGCAAGGACCATTGCGGGAACCATGGCCCATCTAAACGTGAATTTCCTCATGTTGTGTTCTCCATATTTTATGTTGCCAGTCTCGAACCCTCGACTTGATTTGTCGAACCATTGGTTGCGTTAATTATAACGTAACATGCGCTCTACTCAATATCCACGTTTCTCTCTTTGCGGATGATCCACGAGACAGTCCGGAGGACCCTACGGACAGGATCAGGAAGATGGTGGGCTGGCGTAGGAGTGTTCCCGAATCCCATCAGGGTACCGTAAGGGCAATGATTCAGGGAAGGTCGTTCTGACCTGCCGATGGAACCTTCAGGATCGGCACCATTCCTGAGGAAAATGGAGCCGGCAGAGGGATTGGCGCTTCGCTCCCGCGACGTCGCGCGGGCATATTCGCTGCGCTCATGAACGACCCCCTTCGGTGGTTCGACTCCCTCTTAGTCTCCATGTTATTGAAAAATGGAGCCGGCAGAGGGATTGACGCTTCGCTCCCGCGACATCGCGCGGGCATATTCGCTGCGCTCATGAACGACCCCCTTCGGTGGTTCGACTCCCTCTTAGTCTCCATGTTTTTGAAAAATGGAGCCGGCAGAGGGATTCGAACCCCCGACCCACTGATTACAAATCAGTTGCTCTGGCCAACTGAGCTATGCCGGCGTCGAGGGTGGACGTAACAGGGAAGCTGGAAAAATCAAGTTCCGGGCGGATGGAAAATGGATGGTTCTGTAATCCCGCAGGCCCCTGCGGGAAACCTGGTAGTGTTCCCGACGGAGGCCCGTCGGTTTACGCTATCAGCCAGGTGCGGACAGCCTCTGCGAGAGTCTCAAGCGGGATAGCACCCGGGTCGGGGGCAAGAGTCTTCAGGGTGGAAGCCCACACGGTGTTCCCACCTGCTCCATGGGTGCCTCCAACTTTGGACGTGTCCTGGCTGACCTGCCAGGGGACCTTACCGAAAAACAGTTCACAGGCATCAAAGCCCGGTTTGTTGTGAATGTCCACGTGAGTGGCAAAATCCGGGGCCTCGCTCTTCTCCGTCCACCAGGGATAGGCAAACCAGCGCCCGGGAGAGGTGAAGGCAATCAGCTCCCCACTGTGCGGATGGTTCAACTCGGGCACGTCCTCCCTTTGTTGCACTCTGTCCACGCCATCCAGTGAGTCTACTACGTTCTTCACCGCCGGAAGGTCTGCTGGATTGGGGACATAGACATGTGCGATCTCATGATCGGCCACCGCAAAGGCTCTGGCGCTGAACAGATCCGGGTAGGCCATGCCTTTGATCAGCCGGGCCTCCAGTAATCCCGCCTCGCGGAGGGCCCGGTTGGGGAACACGGCAGGACCGGTCACGGTGTGCATGGCATAATCGCCCCAGATCAGGACGTCATATCCAATCGCCTGGGCGGCAGAGGTGAGATCCTGGAGGTAGCCTTTCAAAGCGGTGAGGGCCGTGGCAGCCTTTTCGTGTTCAATGCCGAACCGCTGGGTGTCGTAATCCAGATGCGGCAGGTAAGTCAGCAGGACATCCGGACGGATGTCGTCCATCTCCAGTACCGCTTTGGTCGCGGCGACAATCCACTCCGAGGATTTGCGGGAGGCAAGAGGTCCCCAGTAATGCATCAAATTAAAGCTCCGTCCTACCTGCTGGCAGATCCGCTGATACAGATCCTGCGGTCGGGTGTGGCAGTCCTGAATCATTCCGCCCGAATGTTTGTGAATGGGGCGGGGAGACACCACGAGGTCGACCTGCTCACCCAGACTCTGCTGCCAGAACATCATCCCGACGGTGCCGCCGTTTGACCGGAACGCTTCCCAGATGCGTGAACCCGAGACCTGAGAGGCAGACTGTTCCCAGAACAGAGGACGCCGCAGCAGCCGGTGATACAGACCGTTGGCCACCATACCGTGTTCTGCCGCAGGGGTCGCGGTGCGGAAGGTGGCCTGCGCGGTGCAGGTGACCCCCGGGGAGGGCGGGATGAGTTCCTGTACCGGAAGCCCCGCCAGAGTGGAGGTCTCATGAAGGTCCAGCAGGTTCTTTCCCAGAGCCGCACATTGGATCACCAACAGTTTTCGGGGGCCATCTGTCATAAGGGATCTCCGGTGTACATGTCGGTTACCACGTATTCCTTTTTGGGATCCGCTTGAATCCAGGCCCCGTAGGCCTCCGCATCGTGGGTGAACAGCAACAGCAGGTCTTCCTCCGCGCAACGGGGAAACCAGGTACGTTTCCAGGCGCGGGTCTTGAGAGGGTAGGTGTCATATGCGCTTTGAAACACCATGCGTAGATGATGCTGGGTCGGACAGTTGTCACCTGTGAAGATTGCGGCGGCCACTTCCCGGTCGCAGCCGGACAGGGTGGGACGGGTGAAGGAAATACAGGCCTGTCCTTCAGTGTGACCCTCCGCGGGAAGCAGATAGATTCCGGGCAGCACCTCCGGATCCTCGTCGGGTACGGGGAATATCCGGTCTCCGATCTGTTCAAACGCGGCCTGAATTTTGGGTGGATAGGATTTGTAAAGCAGGGGATCTCCTCCGGTGGCGCATTCAACTTCGGCCGCACGCAGAAAAATCTCCGCATTCGGGAAAACCGGATTTCCTTCCGGGTCCGTCAGCCCGCCCGCATGATCCCAGTGCGCGTGGGAAAGAAGAATGAAATCGATGTCTTCAAAACCGAGATTCTGCTCTGCCAATGATTGGCGGAGCAGCCATTCCTCCTCCAAGCCGCTCATCTCCCGCTCGCGGTCTGAAAACCAGACCGGGTCACCGCACCCGGTCTCCACCAGCCCCCGTTTGCCATCCTCGGTTTCAATCAGCAGACTGATCGCGCGCTGGCGGATCCTATTCTGTTCATCGGCCTCCACCATCCGGCTCCAGATGCCTTTCGGCACCAGGCCAAACATGGCCCCGCCGTCAGAGAGAAACGTGTTCGCGGTGAGAGGGGTGAGGTTCATGGGGAAAGGTTGGTAGGTGGAAGGGTTGCAAAGGGAGAAGGTGTTCTCACGTTCTTACCTTTTACCTTCCTACTTTCTACCAAAATCCGCCCTGCGGTTTTACGGATACAAGCGAACGTTCTTCCACGTCCCATCCTCTTGCCGGGTATAGACAAACCGGTCGTGCAGCCGGTAGGCACGGCCCTGCCAGAATTCGAAGGTGTTGGGCACCACCCGGATTCCTCCCCAGAAGTCGGGACAGGGGACGTCCTGACCCTCAAATCGTTTTTCCACTTCCTCGAACCGGGTTTCAAACGTTTCCCGGTCCGGCAGCACCTCGCTCTGCTTTGATGCCCAGGCCCCCAGTTGGCTGGAGCGGGGGCGGGTGCTGAAATACGCCTCGGACTCTTCCCGGGTGGCCCGTTCGGCGATGCCGGTAACCCGGATCTGGCGCTGGAGAATGTGCTGATGGAACAGCAGACTGGTTTGGGGATGCCCGGCCAGTTCCTGCGCTTTGCGGCTCCCGTAATTGGTGTAAAACACCAGGCCCCGCTCCGGGCTGATGTGTTTCAGCAGCACCATGCGCTGACTGGGCATGCCGTCTTCGGCTACAGAACAGACTGAGAGGGCATTCGGCTCCGGGAGCCCCGCTTTTTGGGCCTTGGCCATCCAAATGTCAAACTGGGCAAATGGATCAGGACTCAAGTCCTCCATATGAAGAGGCTTGGTGACACAGGGAATGGCATGCAGCCAGGCGCGGATTCCAAACATGCGTTTACCCTGTTTCCTCTTCGGAGAAAATCAACCGGGAAGGGGGAAATTATGGTGCCAGGTCCTTTCCCTTGTGGATGAGACTTCTATTATAGAAATGCTTTTCGATGACAATAGCTCGCTGCTTTCTAAACGCTAAAGCATGTAAGTTGAGGAGGAGCATTTGAATGAGTGATCATGTGCTTTCAAACGGGCCAAAGGTCCGTTCTAATGCCAGCCCAGTCCGACCTGAAAAGGTCGGGCTGGGTTTCAAGTTAGTCATTTTGTAGGCGGGCTGTAAGTCCGCACAGATTTCCCCCTAAAATTGTACTTGGAAAGAAATGCGGCTACATATACAAATGAATATATGTCTCAGTCCCTTTCATGTAATCTTGTTCACGTAGTGTTCAGCACGAAACACCGTGAAAACAGATTGGTTCGGTCTTTACGCCCGGAACTCTTTGCGGTTATGGCAACTGTGGTTTCAAACACAGGTTCTCATCCCTATCGAATTGGAGGCGTCGAGGACCATGTTCATCTTGCGATTCGGATCCATCCAACGGTTTCAGGATCAAAACTGATAAATGTCCTGAAGACAGAATCCAGCAAATGGCTGAAACTTCAGTCTGCCATCAAGTGTGGGTTTCATTGGCAGAGTGGCTATGGATTATTTTCGGTTAGTCAGTCTCATCTTGCTGCCTTGATTCACTACATTGATCAACAGGAAGCGCATCATGTCGAAGTTTCATTTCAAGATGAGTTCCGAAAACTATGTCGGAAGAATAGGGTTGAGTGGGATGAAACCTATGTGTGGGATTAATCCTGATCATTGATCTGTGCAGACTTTCAGCCCGCATCTATATCATGAACCGCTGAACCCAGCCCGACCCCTTTCCTTGGGTCGGACTGGGCTGATATCTTTTCGGACCTTTGGCCCGAATACCATTATGGATAAGAAAATATTCAAATTGTGTTCCTTCCTTGAGTTCGTCACAACATGGGGATGCCCCGTCTCTCGATCCTGCTACCGTTTTACCAAGCCGAAACCACGCTGGGTGCCGCAGTAGAGAGTGTGTGTGCTCAAACCTTCTGTGATTTCGAACTTCTGTTGCTGGACGACGGCTCTACCGATACCTCGGTTGCGATTGCCCGGGAGCTTGAACGCAAGGATGATCGCATCCGGCTGCTGACGCTGCCGCATCAGGGTATTGCCAAGACCCTGCAGACCGGGTGCAGAGAAGCCCGGTCGGCGTACATTGGCCGAATGGATGCGGACGATCTCTGTCTTCCGAATCGCTTTGCCGCGCAGGTGGCCCATCTGGATGCTCACCCGGAAACCGGTGTGGTGTCCTGCCGGGTCCGATATGGAGGACAAAGCGATCACCAGGCCGGGTACGCCGCGTATGTGGAATGGACCAACGGACTCCTCACCGCGCAGGATCATACCCTCAACCGGTTTGTGGAGTCTCCTGTTGCCCATCCTTCCGTGGTGTGGCGGCGGGAAGTGATGGACAGAGGAGGTGGATACGGGGCAGGGTCGTATCCAGAGGACTATGAACTCTGGCTGCGCTGGATGCAGGCCGGAGTGCGCATCGAAAAAATTCCCGAAGAAGGCCTGGTGTGGAGGGACCCTCCCTCCCGTCTGTCCCGCACCGATTCGCGTTACGATCCTGACCGGTTCAGTCAGTTGAAATGCCGATACCTCCTTCCCGCCATCCCCTTTGGCAGGTCGCTTTGGCTTTGGGGTTCCGGACGGGTGACGCGGAACCGGTTTCGCTGGCTGGAATCTCTGGGCCGGCGATTTGAAGGGTATGTGGACATAAGCCCACGGAAAACCGGTCAGCCGATCGAGGGCCGACCGGTCGTGGCTCCCGGGGAATGGCCGCAGGAGGCATTTCTGATTCTTGGAGTGGGCAGTCGCGGTGCCCGGGAAAAAATGGAGGCCTTCCTCAACGAGAAAGGCCTCCTTCCTGGCCGCGACTATTGGGCCGCAGCACTGTAATTTAGAATCGCACAACGTTCACGAAGATCACAAAGGTCCATATGTGGATAATCTTTGTGCCCTCTGTGTTCTCCGTGCGAGGGAGATAAGGTCTTATTCTCCCTGTCCCAGAGAGTAGCCAATCTCTCCATCAAACCAATAGAGATTCTCGGTTTTGATGATATCGAAGCCTCTGGTCAGCAGGCTGTGCTGCAGCAACACGAGATCCCGCGGTTCCAGGCTTTGCTCCGGGGCAGGAACAAAGCGGCACCGCCAGTGATCCGTGCAGAAGGTTTCGGGCTGTCCGTCGGGGAACACTTTCACTCCACGGTTGGTGATCATTTTCAGCTTGAGGGGAAGGGGACAGGCGTCCTGCAGAGCCGGCCCCAGCATGTCCGGGGTCCGGCCGTGACCCACCCAGTCGAGGAAGATGTCGATGCCTGCGAGTTCTTTCCGGGTCGGGAGAACAGAGTACGCGGGAGTGTCTTCCTTCTCCATTACCGTTGCCGGCTGATTGTCGTAGGCCACGGCGGGGAAATGGTCGGGGGTCTGGCCCAGCCGATCGATCACCGCCTGGGTGAAGGCCTGAGTCCCCACCCGTTGCCTGGTCTGCTCAGAGGCAATGTCCGCAGTGTGAACCCCGTCCTCGAGTGTTTTCAGCCAGGCATTCTCGATCCGCGAAGCGACTTCGCCCTGACCGATATGCACCAGCATCTGCACGGCCGCTCTCAGCAGGGCAGAGGGATTGGCGAGATCCTGACCCGCGATGTCGGGCGCACTGCCGTGAATCGCTTCAAACATGGAGGCATGTCGTCCCAGATTGGCACTGCCGGCGAGGCCGACAGATCCGGCAACTTCCGCGGCGATGTCCGAGAGAATGTCCCCATACAGGTTCGGCGCGAGGATGACATCAAAGCGTTCGGGATCATTGGCCAGTTTCGCGGCGCCGATGTCGATGATCATGTGTTCGATTTCAATGTCCGGATACTCACCGGCGATTTCATCAAACACGCTGTGGAAAAGTCCGTCTGTGACCTTCATGATGTTGTCTTTGGTCATGCAGGTGATCCTGGACCGGCCCTGTTGACGGGTGGTTTCGAAGGCATGCCGCACGATCCGCTCGCATCCCGGGCGGGTGATGAGCTTCAGACACTGGGTGACTTCCTCCGTCTGGCGGTGTTCTATACCCGCATAGGTGTCCTCCTCGTTTTCCCGGACAATCAGCAGGTCCAGATTGGGAAAATGGGTGGGGACAAACGGATCGTAGGACCGGCAGGGGCGGACATTGGCATACAGGCCCAGCGTTTTCCGCAAAGTGACATTCAGGCTCTTGACCCCACCTCCCTGCGGAGTGGTGATCGGAGCTTTCAGGATGATTCCCTGTTCGCGGATGGCGTCCCAGGCTCCAGGTTCCACTCCGGAAAGTACACCCTCGTCATACACCGATTTTCCGAGGCGGATGGTGGTGGGATCCAGTTGTGCGCCGGATTCGGTGAGGATGCGGAGCACGCTGGACATGATTTCCGGACCGATTCCGTCCCCCATGGCGACACAAATGCCGGTTTGGGTGGAGGAACTCAGAGTGATGGTTGCTGAGGAGTCAGTCGCTGGCATGTGCATGGTAAGGTCCTTAGGGGAGAGGGTTGAAATACGTCATATAATACACGATACAAAGTTCGTGTAATGCAGGATTGACGAACGTCAAGTTATTCACGAAAAATATTTCATGAATGATAAATCGGCTACCTGGACCTTTCTCAGCAATCACAGTCACGTGCTGATCTGTCTAAACCGGGACCCCGGTTTACGGATGCGTGAGGTGGCGGATGAGGTGGGCATCACGGAACGCGCTGTGCAGCGAATCGTGCACGAATTGATTGAAGCGGGTGTGCTGGAGGTGGAAAAGGACGGTCGCCGTAACCGCTATCACATCGTCCGGGACATTCCTCTCCGACATCCATTGGAATCCCACCGTAACGTAGGAAACCTGTTAGACGTGGTCTGAACACAGCGTCAGCCTGGGTCTTGAAGAGGAAAGGCCGGGTAGGGGTTAAGGCTAGACCTGATCGATGGGTTCCAGTAGGATCCATTTCCATTGTCCTCACCCTGCCTCTGACCTTTCCTTTCGTTTCTCTGTATGGCTGACGAACATCCTGATCCCGACCAAACCTTCGTGGAGGTTCCTGAGAATCTGTTCTCCCGGACGCTCCCGGATGGTGTCGACCCCATGCAGACCCTGGCTGCGAGTGAGATGACATTGGTCGAACATGTCACCTTCTGTGCCGATGCCACCCTGGCGGAAGGGCCTCCCGCAGGAGAGCAGGGGGAGCGGATCTCACCCCCTCAGGGGTTTGATGTTCATGAGGAGATCGGCCGCGGGGCCATGGGGGTGGTGTATCGGGCTTCGCAACGGCCACTCACCCGCGAGGTGGCTCTGAAAACATTGCGTCCGGAGGGTGGTGACAGAGAGCGGTGTGAGTTTATTTCAGAGGCGTTGATTTCCGGAGGGCTCGATCACCCGAACATTGTGCCGATTTATGATTTGGAGGAGGACGATCAGGGTTCCATCGTTCTGGCCATGAAACTGATTGACGGAGTGCCGTGGTCCAAGCTGCTGCATCCTGGTCCCGCGCTGGAGGAACGTGCCAGAGAACTCACAACCACAGATCACCTCGAGACTCTGTTGAGCGTCTGCAATGCGGTGTCCTTTGCTCACAGCCGGAAGATCCTGCATCGGGACCTCAAGCCGGAAAACGTCATGATCGGGGAGTTTGGGGAAGTGTTCCTCACAGACTGGGGAATTGCCATTTCCTTTGCGGAGAATCCCCAGGGGATTCACCGGGCCCGGCACAAAGATCAGGCCATGTACGTGGCGGGAACGCCGGTGTATATGGCCCCTGAAATGGTGGCCGGAAATGGCCCCGCCCAGGGACCTTGGACCGATGTCTATCTCCTCGGGGCGATCCTGTATGAAATTCTGATCGAAAAGGCCCCTCACAGTGGGCCGACGCTCAGTTACATTATGGAAGCCGCGAAGGTATCCAATATCACCTGGCCGGATGACCGTGACATCCCGCTTGCGTTGAGAAGCCTCTGTGACCGTGCCATGGCGGCGGATCCGTCTGACCGGTTTCAGACGGTGACTGAATTTTCGGATGCGCTTCGGGATTACCTGAAAAACAGCCAGAGTCTGACCATCAGTACCCATTCCCGTCGTCAGCTTCGCAAGGTGAAACGGCAGGTGGCGAAACACACCGAAGCCGGAACGCTGGATGGGGACGCCTGCTACCGGGAGTATTTTGATGTCATTTCGGGGTTCAACCAGGCGCTGCTTCTCTGGCCGGAAAACGGTGATGCTCTGACGGGGAGAGCGGATGCCAAGATGTCCTTTGCGGAATTGGCCTTCCGACAAGAGGATTACCGGTTAGCCCGTGCTCAGGCAGGAGAATTGCAGACAGAGGAGGCCACAGAACTGCTGAAGCGGATCGAGCAGGCTTTGGCTGAACAGGAGCAAACGGCGAAAGCAAACCGGAAACTCCGCAGGGCGTTGCTGACCTCCGCCGTTCTGGTCGGAGGCTTGGTTCTGAGTATGGGCTTTGCGTTGTATTCCACCCGGGAGCTTGGCCATTCGATTTCCGATAACGTCGGCCATATGCAGGTGATGCATGCCCTGGAGAGCCTCAAGAATGATCATGCCGACGTCTCCGCCCGTACAACCCAACTGAACATTCATAAAGCTGAGCTGGCGCTGCAGGTGTATAGAGATGCTGTGCGAAGTGCCTTTCGCGGTCCGGTACCCGACTTGACATCTCCGGTGTATATGAAGGAAAGTGTGGATACTGGAGTGGACGGTCCTCCGGGCCTGCAGCATCTGGATACCTATGAGTATGTGGATGAAGAGGGGAACCGCATTCATAATCCGGTCACGTTTGAGGCACAGACCTTTTATGTGTCGGAGGGAACAGATGAGGAGGAGGCAGCCCGTCACATTGCGAGAATACAGCAGACGCTCCCTGTGCTTCAGGAACTGCAGGAATTGAACACCCAGCACATCATCCGTTACTTTGCCGGGTTTGAAAACGGTGTGTATGTGGCCTATCCGGGGCATGGCAATATGCCGAATGATTATGATCACCGGATTCGACCCTGGTATAAAGAAGGGCTGAAGGCGGAGGGGAAAATCCAGACCAGACCCTACACGGACGCGTCTTCACGCAGACTGGTGGTTAGTTTTCTTGAGCCCCTTCGGGATCAGGACGGAACCGTGATGGGGGTGGCCGGTGTGGATATCAACATGTCGAACCTGATTCATGTGTCCAAGCTCCCTGAAGAATGGGTGAAAGAGGCCCAGACCGATATGGTGGTTCCCCGTGAGGAAAACGGGCGTCGATGGCTGGAATTCAAGGCCCGGGAGGATCAAAGCCTGTCGGTGTACACGGATTTGCTTTTAACGAGCTGGGATGCGGGGACCGAGATCATTGAGGATGACGGAAGTGAGTCTTTTGAGCAGATTTTCACGGGCATGAGGAACAGGCAAACCGGTGTGATCAAATGGCTGGACGAGGGAATACCGACCCTCAGTGCATTCTCTCCGTTGGGGATCGATAACACCTTTCTGCTCATCAGTCTTCCGGAGCAGGCCGTGGTGGGGGAGGCTCGAGCGTTTGCCACGTCCATCCGGGATCAGGCGGGACGGCATATCCTGCAACTGGCCTCTGTGGTTGCGGTGATGTTAGCCGTCGTCGGCGGGATTGCATGGCTTGGAATGAGGAAACGGACATCATAACTCTACTGGAGCCGTCACATATGGACTTGAAACAGCTTACCGACTACATGATCCCTCTCGCAGAGGGCAAACGGCTGTCCGCGGATGAGAAGAGGATCCTTGCCGCCGACCTTCCTGTACTGATGCTTCAGATCCAGGCAGGAGACGTTCCGGCAAAGATCACCACACCCACCGGTGAGACCTTGCGGAGTGCGACCCGGATGACAGCCGTGACCTCCTACTCGCTGCTGCTGGCCCGGAAAGCATTTGGACCTTCATATATCAGGAAGGATCCTGTGTTTGAAGAAACGGCAAAAGACCTCCTGTTTTACATCATGAGGGATTTTATGAACTCCGGGAGGGTGAAGGGGGAATACTGCTGCCCCACCTGTACACTTTCGGTCCTCCCTCTTTATCTGACGAAGTGTTTTAAGTGGGTGGTGTGCGAGGATCTGGCCCAACAGGTCATGTCGGCATTGGAGGATCAGCGTGATATGTTTGTCCGTCCCTATTCCCGGAAGTATGCGGACTGGGCATTGAGCTTCAGGTAACCCCGGGTGCTGTGATGGTCACAACTCGGATCCTGTTGTCTTTGTTCGCGTGGAGCCTTCATGTCGGTGTGGTTCTGCATGCAGGATCCACTGCAGTTCCGGATGGGGGACGTGACATACTTGCGGTTGCGGATCCATCTACCTGGCGGGTTCTGGGGGAAGGAGTGGAAGCCCGTGTTGTCACTCCCGGTGATCAAACGGTGAAGACCGCACTTGCCGTGAATACCCTGCGGAAACCTGATCAGCCTTATCACCAGCAACTGATTTTTCCCACAATCGCAGGAATCGACAAAGGGGACACGGTGCTGATTTCATTCTGGGCCCGTGCAACCCGAACGACAGATGAATCCGGTGTGGGTCGCGTGTCCCTGTACCTGCAAAAAGCATCACGCCCCTGGAACAAGTCGATCTTGCGTCAGCTCACCGTGGGAGAGGCCTGGCGGCACTACACCTTGCCGGGAACGTCAGACGGGACCTATGCCCCCGGTGAGGCTGAACTGGGAATCGGTGTCGGGTTTCTGCCTCAGACCGTAGAGATTGCCGATGTCCGCGTCTTGACGTACGGAAGGAATGTCAATCCGTCTGAACTGCCTGAGACGGTGATCAAGGTCAGCTATTCCGGTCAAAGCGAGGATGCACCATGGCGTTCCGAGGCGGCAGCGCGTATCGAAAAACATCGCATGGCCGATATCGGTATCCGCGTGTTGGACCAAGCGGGTAATCCGGTTCCGGATGCGCGGCTGACACTGGCCATGACACGTCATCAATACGCATTCGGGTCCGCAGTTGTGGCCAAACACCTTGCCGGTGATACCCCGGTTGACCGCCGCTACCAGGAGATTGTGGAGACATCCTATAACCGGATCGTGTTTGAGAATGATTTAAAATTCGGACCCTGGAGGGCAGGGAAGCATCCGCAGGCAACTCCGGAAAGAATGTTCTATCACCCGCATCTCCTGAAGGCCATTGACTGGCTTCAGGCCAGGAACATCGCCATCAGGGGACATACACTGCTCTGGGGGCCGGTTCAGGAAAAACGATACTACCGCGGCCTCGATTTCGGAGAAGGAAAACAGGACACGCGCAAGGTTCTGGAGGACCATCTGAAAGAAGTGCTGGAGGCAACCCGGCACACGGTTCCGGAATGGGATGTCATTAATCACCCCGTTGCAGGATTTGGCGACAAGGGTGCCCGCCTGGATACGGTATACGGTCCTCGGATTTATCCCGACATCATTCGTCTCACCCGGAAAACGAATCCGGATCTGCGTCTGTTTGTCAATGAAGGCTCTATTATGCCCAAGGGGGCATACCGCACTGCATACGAGACACATATCCGGGCCTTGTTTGACGCGGGGACTCTGCCTGACGGTATAGGCTTTATGTGTCATTTCGGCGAGGCCACGCTTACGGGGATGAAGGAGCTTTATGCTCAGCTGGATCGGTTTGCAGCTTTTGGTCTGCCGTTGCTGGCGACGGAACTCGACATCACCACCCACGATGAAGACGGGCAGGCGGCGTACCTCCGGGATTTTATGACCCTCTGGTTCAGTCATCCGAAAACAGAAGGCATTATCATGTGGGGGTTTTGGGAGGGACGCCACTGGAGACCGGATGCCGCTCTTTACCGAATGGATTTTTCTCCGAAACCGGCTGCGGAGGTCTGGACTGATCTGGTGAAGAACCAATGGTGGACACGAGAGACTCTGACCACGGGGAAAAAAGGACTGGCCCGGACCAGAGGGTTCCACGGGGAGTATGAACTCCGGGTGGCGTTTCCGAAAGGGGCTCAGAAGGAGGTGGTCACATCCTTCCGTCTGGGGCCGGAAGGCATAGACCTGACTCTCCAGATGCCGGAGGAATCGGACGGGGACATCCGTTAATTGAGTGACTGATACTGCTTGGGACTGACTCCGGTCTTTTTCTTAAACAATCTGGAGAAATACTGAGGATATTCAAATCCGAGCTGGTAGGCCACTTCGGATACAGAAACGCTCGGAGCCAGCAGCATACTTTTGGCTTCCTCGACCAAATACAAATGAAGGTGTTCCATAGCGGTTTTGCCGGTTTCGGCTTTGAGAGCATCACTTAAATAACGGGGGGAAACGGACATCGATTCGGCAATCCCCTCAATACTGGGCAGCCCATGTTCGTCCAGTGCATTGGAGTCAAAGTATTCGGTCAACACCTGCTGGAAACGGCTGGAGATATGCGTATGGATCTCTTTCCGGTTGAGAAACTGACGGTGATAGAAACGGGTTGCATACCTCAGCAGAGAATCCAGGTGGGCGAGAATAATATCACGGCTGTATTCGTCCGGGTTCCCGTTGTATTCATCGTTGATGGAGCCAATGATTTGTTTGATGGTCTCCTCCTCTTTGGGAGAGAGGTGCAGGGCCTCATGCACGGAATAGGAGAAGAAAGCTGCTTTTTTGACCCGTCGTTCGATGTCATGGCCCCGAAGATAATCCTGATGAATCATCAGCATGATTCCTTTCTGCTGCATTCCTGCATCGGTCGCATCCCAGCCAAGTGTCTGACCGGGAGCGACAAAGACGAGTGATCCACTGTTGAAATCATACTTCGTACGTCCGTAGATCAATTCGCAGGTGTGATCCCATTTTAGTTTAATGGTGTAAATATCCGTGCTGACCGGCGGTGAACTGAGCCGGATCTTTAGCGGATGATCCGGATGGAATTCCACAACGCTGAACTGGGGGTGCAGAGGGCGGGGCAGCCCAATGTATTCATGAAAGTGCTGAAGGGAATCAAAGTGTTTCATAAGTTGTCCTGGAAATGGAGAATAGGCTTTCGGCCTGTCATCTTCTCAGGCCAGAGGCCTAAGCTCCCGATGCCATGTGTTCGAAAAGAGTGAAGACGGAAGTGAATCAACATGTTTCATAGGTTGTCCTGGAAATGGAGGATCCGCCTCCGGCCTGTCATCTTCTCAGGCCAGAGGCCTAAGCTCCCTATGCGATGTGTTCGAAAAGGGTGGAGACGGAAGTGAATCAACATGTTTCATCGACTGTGCTGGAAAGGGAGGATAGGCCTCCGGCCTGTCATCTTCTCAGGCCAGAGACCTAAGCTCCCTATGCGATGTGTTCGAAAAGAGTGAAGACGTAAGTGAATCAACGTGTGTCATAGGTTGTGCTGGAAAGGGAGGATAGGCCTCCGGCCTGTCATCTTCTCAGGCCGGAGGCCTAAGCTCCCGATGCGATGTGTTCGAAAAGGTTGGAGCCGGAAGTGAATCAACATGTTTCATCGTCTGTGCTGGAAAGGGAGGATAGGCCTCCGGCCTGTCATCTTCTCAGGCCGGAGGCCTAAGCTCCCTATGTCATGTGTTCGAAAAGAGTGGGGGCTTGCCCCCACTCTACACAAACAGTTTACAGGACAAAAGCCGGATGAATCACATCGCGGGTATTGAAACTCATGTCGGACATGTCGACGATTCCCACTACATCATCAGACTCGAAGAGCTGATACGTGAAGTCTGCCATTTGGTCTGCAGAGTGGAAGGTGAACCCGGATCCGTCCATTTCCTGTTTTGCAGTTTTGTTTGCCTGATCGATAAATTCGGTCTCCACCGGTCCAGGGGCGAGAATTTTTGCTTTCATGGGAGAGCCCACTGCTTTGAGTTCCTGGGCCAGGGATTCCGTGAAGGCACTCACATAGAATTTGGTGGCGACGTAGGTGGCCGCACTGGGCATGGTCATATAACCGCCGACTGACGCAACGTTAATCAGTTGGGCGTCATTGTCTTTGTAGTCTTTCGTGAAGAGCATCGACAGGGTGGAGAGGGATTTGATGTTCAGGTCAATCATGTTCATCATTCTGGGGATCTCGACATCCCACAGCATATTGAAATTGCCGAATCCTGCGTTGTTAATGAGGGCAGTGATCTCATAGCCTGAGAGGTCCTCGTATAACGTGCCTGCATTCTCCACGACGGACAGGTCCGCCCCCAGGACATCCACCTGGACGCCATGTGTGGCTTCGATGTCCTGCTTGATTTCTTCCAATACACCGACCCGGCGTGCGGTCAGAACCAGGTTATGGCCTTTGGCCGCGAAGGTGTAGGCGATGGATTTTCCAATGCCGGAACTGGCTCCGGTGATGACGACATGGCTCATAATAGACTCCTTACATGGGGTTAAGAACGGTCTCTATCATACGCGATCCAGAGCAAAGGTGCCATAAACGTACCTCCGAAAAATGGATACAAATTCCCGGAACAGGGAGAAAGGTGTTCGTTGGAACAACCACTGGATCTTTTCGGGCCCATCTGCCATGTAGAACCCATGCAATCTTCCCTTTCGTATTCCAGAACAGTCCTGGACCGGATTTTACGTGCCAGAGTATATGATGTCGCACGTGAAACACCGATGGAGTCCGCAGAGCGCTTGGGCCGCAGACTGAATGCAACCGTGGACCTGAAGCGGGAGGACCGGCAGCCGGTCTTTTCCTTCAAAATCCGCGGGGCATATAACCGCATGCGCCAGCTTTCAGAGGAGGAACAGGCCCGTGGTGTCATTTGTTCCTCGGCGGGAAACCATGCCCAGGGAGTGGCTCTCTCCGCTCAGACTCTCGGTATCCGGAACCTGATTGTTATGCCACGGACCACGCCATCGATCAAAGTTGAAGCCGTTCAGGATCTTGGCGGAAACGTGGTGCTGCATGGAGACAGTTATCAGGAGGCGCAGACGGAAGCCATCCGGCTGTCGCAGGAAGAGGGCTGGACGTATGTGCATCCCTATGACGACCTGGAGGTCATTGCCGGTCAGGGAACCATTGCCATGGAATTGATGCGGCAGGGGGATGTGCCGGATGCGGTGTTTATCCCGGTGGGGGGAGGCGGATTGATTGCCGGTGTGGGTGCCTATTTGAAGTGTCTGTATCCTGAGATCCGCATTATCGGGGTTGAGCCGGAGGATGCCGCTTCGATGACCCGTTCCCTTGAGAAAGGAGAGCGGGTGGAACTTTCAGAAGTGGGGCTGTTTGCGGATGGGGTCGCGGTGAAGAAGGTCGGCCAGTTGACATTTCATGTGTGCCGGGAGGTTGTGGACGAAATGGTGACGGTGGATACCGATGCGATTTGTGCGGCGATCAAGGACATTTTTGAAGACACACGTACGGTCATGGAACCTGCCGGTGCTCTCGCAGTCGCGGGACTCAAAGCATGGCGGAAGAACCATCCCGAGGGAACGCCTCGCCTGGTGGCCATGACCTGCGGGGCCAATATGAATTTTGACCGGCTTCGCCATGTGGCCGAACGGGCGGAGTTCGGGGAAGAGCGGGAAGCCCTGCTGGCAGTCACCATTCCGGAACGGCCTGGAAGTTTTCGGGCTTTTTGCAATTCATTGGGGGAGCGGGCGATCACCGAGTTCAATTACCGCGTCGCCGGATCCGGAGATGCCCATGTCTTTGCCGGAATTCAGGTGGCGGGGCGAGAGGAGACGGCTGTGTTGGCTGAGACGCTCGAATCCGACGGGTATCAAGCTCTTGACCTGACAGGCGATGAATTTTCAAAACTCCATTTGCGTCATCTCGTGGGCGGAGCGGCCAAGGTGGAGGGAGGGGAACGGCTCTTCCGTTTTCAGTTTCCGGAACGGCCCGGTGCCCTCGGGCGGTTCCTCGATTCACTTCCTGAGGGATGCAATATCACTCTGTTCCATTATCGGAATCAGGGTGCAGACATCGGCCGGGTGCTGGCGGGGCTGCAAATTCCGACCGATTGTGAAGATGCATTTGAAAAATCTCTGAAAGAACTGGGGTACGAATTTACGGAAGAAACAGGGAATCCGGCCGCCCGGCTCTTTCTCTGACCCTTACGGGACCCGTACCGCCGCGCGGATAAACCACAGTGGCGCATTTGGCGGCAGTTCAGGATCCATGTCCATTTCTGTTCCGGTGCCCAAGACCCACCCTGTAAGCGGCAGCCAGTCGGGGTCGGAGGCTGAGAGTCCGGTCCGGTATTCCAGTCGGTATTCCCGGTCATTGACAGAAGTGAAACGTACAGAACCTGGACTGATATGGGTTTGGGTAAACACTTCCTGGGTGTCATGTGGATCCGTCCCGGTCACATAGACGTCATAGGTGGGAGTCGGGGTTCCGTTTTTTACAACCGTATCCGGAGTGTTGGAGGGCGTACCGAAATGGGTTTCCTCCCAACTGTCAGGGATGCTGTTGCTGTTTGTGTCCACGATCGGTAACCGGATATCCAGAATGGCGAGAACCGCCATATCGCTGTCCGCAACTGTGCGGTTGGGAGTCGACTCTCCCCAGGACGGCACGTCTGCGGTCGGCATGTCATTCCCCTCGCTGTTTTCATGATATCCTGTGACGATCACCTTATCGTCCAGGGCCCAGATGCCGTTGAGTTTGGAGTTGGCGCCTCCCCCAGCACCATCCACAGGATTGATGGCACTGTTCAGCAGCGTGCAGTATTTCATGGAGGACAGGTCGTTGGAGTACACCCGGATGAAATTGCCCCAATTTCCCACGCCTTCATCCACCAGCACATTCTTGTTGAGAGCGGGGACCGCACTCAGAGGAGTGGCCAGGGTAAAGGTGCCGGTCTCATTCTCAAAGGCGGTCACCACCCGGATTTCGTTGTTCAGTTTGATTTTGCAGTTCACGAGAAAGAGATCCGCTCCTGCAAGACTTGCCACTGTGAACTCGCTGGCAGAGCTTGCGGCAGTGACCTTGCCCCCCAGCCTGGGCCGAATGTTTCGCTGAAAGGCATTGACCGTGGTGTGGCTGGCCCGTCCTTTTCCGATGATGACCAATTGCCCGTTGTTGTTCACACTCATCTGATACCCGATGGAGGTGGAGGTGAGGTCGGGCCATCCACCGTTTTGACTCGGCCAGAAGTCCATCAGTGGATCTGAGTATGCACTCCCGTAGTTGCCGCCGAATTCTGATTTCTCTGCGAATTCGGCCACATAGGTAGAGGCGAGAATTGTGCTTCGTGTCCCCTCGTCGCGGTATTTCCCGAGCCAGCAGAGGTGAATGTTGCCGGAAGATCCGGTGAAGGAGTTTTTGAATCCATTCCCACCCGGTTTGGCTTTGATCTGGTTCCCGTGCCAGAAGTTCGAAACATTGTTCCCGTGACTGCGTGCCGCCACATAAAGAATGCCGTTTTCCTCTGTGGCGTTCAATGGGCTGCTGTAATCGATAGCGATGGAATCCACATACTGATCGGGTGTGGAGGTATGTGTTTTGGTCATCACGGTTCCATCCAGGAAGTAGGGGTCGTTCTCCAGGACGGGATTGGAGGGTGCATGTCTCAGGGTGAAGGTTCCGGTGGCCTGATCATAGGCTGTGATCTCGCTGTAGGTGTGCTCGTTTGCAGCACCCGCCAACCAGTACAGCCTCGCATATCCATTAACGTACCCGTCTGACCCTCCGGTTTTGCGGCTGATGTTCACCGCGGTTCCCGCCATGCTGGTGTCGGTCATGACCGTATTGGATCCGACGGAGGTGACCGTGCTTTCCACGGTCGACGGCTGCGTTGCGGAATCGTCGTTGTATTCCTTGTACATGCGGGCCCACCAGCGCATCCGTCCGGTGCCGTCATAGGCGAGAAGTGCCGGTTCGAAATCCGGGTTGTTGGAACTGGGCAGACGGCTTTTCCAGTTCATGCCCACGTAAAGGAAGTCGTTCCGTTTATCAATGGTGATGGCACCCACCCGTGGGGTATAGGGGGCACCTTCTGTTCCTCCGGTTCCCGCAAGTTTGTATCCGATGTACCCGCGGATATCGCCGCCCCACATATTGTTTACGGTCTCCCCCGTATCGGGAAATCTCCAGTAGTTATTCCACATCACATCCAGAGGATAGGTTCCTTTCCTCCAGTAGCCGTTCTCATCTTTCATCCATTGGTGATAATCGGAGGCTGTATACGAACGCTGTATACCACTGGCATTGGTCCGCTGGGTTTTCAGGATCTCGCGGCTGGCCAGGATCGTGTATCCCGCAGGAATGGTCTCTCCCGTGCCATAGTGATTTTGTTTGCTCACCCCTCCGTCATTGCTGATGCTGTGGAAACGCATCCCAGGTGAAACGGTGGTTGGAGCATCTGTGCCGTTTGCAGCCATACTGCCCGGCACTGCAGGGAGGAACAGCAATTCCCCCCAATTGTCCCGGTAGGCACCGTATCGGATGGTGACGACTCTGCCGTCTGTGAACACATCCCAGGGCTGCACCTTGGCATGCTGATCGTTTTTTCCGTGTGTCGGCACATTCCAGACGTATTCAAGTCCCGTCGGGGTACTGCTGAGAAAGTTCCCGTTCAGCTTCGCAATGTAAAAGCCTCCGTCTTTCGAGCCGGCGGACGTTTTTCCCCAGGTGCCTGAAATCCAAAGGTCACCGGTGGTCTGCCCGGGAGCGGTGTTCGTTTTGATCCATTGTACCTGATCGACACCCCCATCCGGAAAATGGACGCACCGGTGAAGGGTGGAGGCATCTGCACTGAGATGCAACAGAAAGGCCACCTTTCCTTCGGAAGGCCCATTGGTTTTAATACTGGATCCATTTGCCGCATTCGCCGAGATGCTGCTGGTCGGAGTACCGGATGGGAGCCAGCTCAGGTCGTCGGAAGCACCTCCCACGAGGAGGCTTCCGTCGGATAACTCCAATAAACCGAAGAACTGCTGATTTCCTTCTCCCCCGGCGTAAAAGACCCGGTCCGTCGCCGGACATGAGGCAAGGTTGAGAAGCAGGGCGAACAAGAGACAGGGAAGCAGTTTCTTACTCATATCTGTCAGCTATACCCGTTTTGCGACACGTCTGTTTAGGAAGAAAATCCCCTGCAGACCGATAAAAATTTAATGTAGAAAAAACGCCATTCGTATAATGCGTATTGTGCAAAATGTGAGGACGGGTTTCGGAAAATGCGGTTTCTTTCCACTTCCTGTCACCGTCGAAATGGGTGAGGGATCGTTTCTGCTGGATAATCTGCCCGCCTGCTTCAAAAGGCCTCCCATGAGACGACGGGTTCTGCCTTCCATCCGACATGTGCTGATCCACCCGCTGGAGACTCTGCTTTTGCTCTGGGTGCTGGCGGGAGGGAGACTGTCAGCGGATGAACTGAACGCTTTGTTACTCGAACGCTTTTATTCTGTTCCTCACCGCCTGGTGTCGCGGGTGGACCCGGATGGGGCTGTGAGCGTAAACCGTGACTGGAAGGAAGGGGCGGATCTCCCCTTTTACATTGAACAGCAACGGTATGGGGTGGATCTCATTTATGCCGGAGTGCGTACCGGTGATGAGGCCATGATTCGCAAAGGGATCCTGCTGATCGACTGGGGGTTTTCCCGGCAGGGACCGCAAGGGAATTTCCCCGGTACAGGTGACCCGATGCACAGTACCTCGTTTTTTGTCGAAGCGGTTTCCCGGTCCTGCCGCATCCTCGATGAAACCGGTCGGGATGATCTCAAGGAAAACGTCGTGAGATGGAAAAAACCGCTGCTGGCCGCTGGCAGGTGGATGTCCCGACCGGAAGAAATGGAGCGTCGCAAAAACGTGGACCTGCTTCCCTATACCCACCGGTACTATCTGCGTGCAGCCGCGTTGATACAGGCGGCGGAGGTGACGGGGGATCCGTCTTTGGCTTTGGTGGGGCGTTCGTATCTGGAGCAGGGACTTAGCCGTCAGGAACAAGACGGGACCAATCCGGAAAAAGGAGGGCTGGATGTGAGCTATCAGGGCGTAGGCGTGTTCTACGCGCAGTTACTTCTTCCGTATCTGAAGGAGGCTGAGCAACGGAAGCGTGTTCTCCAGATGACGGAACGAGCATGGCAGCCGATCTTCGAACGTATCGGGGAGGACGGGCTGCCCGACACCCGTGACAGCAAGCGGGCAATGGAACTGGGTCGGTCCGGCACACCCAAACGGGTGGCATACCGTTTGATCATTCCCGCTCTGGCGGAGCAGACCCGTCTCAGTGGAGACCCGAAGTATGCTGAAGTGGGAAAACAGATGGTTCAGGAGATATGGCCCCAGCCGGCTTCTTCAAAAGAGACTTCCCCGGCAGGAGGGCGTTAGCGTTCCGGATCGGGGCATCAGGTTTCCTTTTCGGATTCACCCGCTTGTGCGGTTGATGGAACCCGGATCCTCCTCTGTCTTGGCCCGGATGGCTCCGGGCCGTGTCCCGGAAATGTGGGGATTGTCCGCATACGTTCCGGCGTCGTCTCGGACGGGGAACCTTAGCTCTCAGAAATCCGCGGAATCCGGATCCAGAAGGTGGCGCCGCTGCCAGGCTCGCTGCTGACCCCGATGGAGCCGTGGTGAATGATGGCAATATGTTTGGTGATGCTCAATCCCAGGCCGGTGCCGCCAATTGCCCGGCTCCGGGCCTTGTCGACGCGGTAGAACCGTTCAAACAACCGCTCCTGGGCTGATTTCGGGATGCCGGGCCCCTGATCCTCGACTTCAATCCAGACTCCATCCTCCTGTTCACGGCCCCTGACATGAATCGTGGTGTCCGGATGGGTGTATTTCACGGCATTATGAATCAGGTTATGTATGGCCTGTTCCAGTAGTGGAGGGTGGATTTCCGCACGGAGAGCATCCGGGCAGTCCACGTGGATGTGAATACCGCGGAGTTGAGCCGGTTCCTCACACAGATGGGCTGCATTTTCCAGAACTGGCTGTAGTTCTGTCGCCTGCAGGGTGGGAGTGTTTTCCGGGTTCTCAATCCTGGCAAGCGACAGCAGGTCCTCGATGATATGAATCATTCGGGTGGACTGTTTCACAATCCGCTCTGCGTATTTGCGGGACTCCTTCTTCTTTGTTTCCTCCTCCAGAATGATTTCTGAATACCCTTTGATCGACGTCAGCGGGGTGCGGAGTTCGTGTGAGACGTTTGCCACAAAGTCCTGACGGAGGGTCTCAAGCCTGCGAAGCGTGGTGACATCCTGCAGCAGAATCAGCATTCCCAGCGTCTGATCCTTGTCGATCAGAGGGGTCCCGCGAACCTTTAGAATCCGGTCATCTGCGTTTTTCCGTTCCAGCCGGAGATAAAGCTCTTTCGGGCTTCCGGAAAGGGCCAGATCCTCAATCAGATTCAGTAACCGGGGCTGCCTGCAGAGCGTCACCAGCAGATTTCCCTGTGCCCGGAGCGGATTGCCCAGGTCCAGCCATCTTGCCGCAACCGGATTGACTCCGGTGATGCGCTGGTGCGTATCCAGAACCAGAATTCCCTCTGACATATTGCTCAACAGCACTTGTTGATGATGATGTTGTTCGGTTAGAATCCGGTCCTGACGCTCTCTGGAGGCGGTCAATTGGTTGAGTGTGTCTGCAACCGGTTTGAAAGGGTTTCCAATGGGCAGCTTAATCGGCAGGTCTGCCTGCCGAGTCCGGAACTCCTCCACCTCAGCGAGTAATTCGCGTTGTTCCCGTGCCATTCTCCGACGGGCACGGGAGGTCATCTGAAAGGTGAGGCCTGTAAGGACGAACAACCCCAGGGTGTTGAGAATAAACCGCCCGCCGGACATGGACAGAGGTTTGATCAGAACCGCATATCCTTCAATTGCACCCTGGTCCGGTCGCAAAGGGACCGTATAGAGAACATACCCGTCATGCTGCATGTGAAAAGAGCTGCGGGGGAACTCCTCTGGAAACTGCGGGGCCAGATCCCCTTTGGGTCCGGTGGTAGAAAGTAGTTCGCCACGGGGACCGCGTATCTGAAGAGAGTAGGGGAACAGATAAGGAGGAAGTTCTTCCTTCAGGGAGTCGAATCGAGCTTCCAGAAACGGCCGCAGGGTTCTGAGATTCTGTTCCAGTTCCAGTCGGCTGTTGCGGAAAGTCCAGACAACGGAAAGGGTAATACATCCGGCCAGAAGCAGGAGGATGCGTAAAAGGCGAACCGACATGAACGTGACCAGAAACCGGGTCGGAGCGACCTTACATCAGCTCTCGGGCGCGGTAACCCACTCCGCGCACGGTTTCGATATATTCCGCATGATCTCCAAGTTTTTTCCGGAGACCTACAACCTGAACATCCACCGAACGTTCGGTCACCGCGTAATCCTCACCGCGGACGTTGTCCACGATCTGCTGACGGGTGAAGACCCAGCCAGGCCGGTTGCAGAGAAAGCTGAGCAGTTTGAACTCGGTCGCGGTCAAATCCAGAGGCTTGTCGTCAAGGGTGACAATGTGTCGTGGCTGGTCAATGTGAATCGGCCCGTAATCCAGGATCCCGTCCTGTCCCGGCTGGTTCCGTCCTCCCCGGCGAAGGACAGATTTGATTCTGGAAATCACCACCCGCGGGCTGAACGGCTTTGTGATGTAATCATCGGCGCCGATTTCAAGGCCGGTGATGATATCCGCCTCTTCTCCCCGGGCGGTGAGCATGACAATGGGAATGTCCTTGGTGGATTTGTCCTCTTTCAGTTTTCGGCAGACATCAAATCCGTCCATCCCTGGAAGCATCAGGTCCAACAGAACCAAACTGGGAAGTTTTTCCCGCACCAGTTCGAGTCCGGCCTCTCCGGTGTCAGCGGAAATGGGGGAGTAGCCTTCCCGCTTAAGCTGGATCTCGAGGATGTCGCGGATGTCCTCTTCGTCTTCGACAATACAGATGGTTCCTTTTTGCATGTCCGTCTCTTTAGTGGCAAATGAGGAGGTTGGGCAATGTCAAACCGGTCCTGAACGGAAATCTAACACCGCATGAAAAGGGGAAAAAACCAACCGATTGCACTTGAAATCTTTGCGTTGCAAAGTATGTAGTGCCTATAATCTTTTAGCGGTCAGGTATCCATTGTCAATCCATCCTCTTCATGATGCGTTAGGTACAGTTCGTGTCCTCCGGCGTTCGCTTTTGGAAAAGCAGCGGTTCAAAGGCTGGTCGGGACCCACCCGGTTCATGTCCGGTGGAGTGGCACTTATTGCGTCCTGCCTGCTTCACTTCCACCTGCTTCCCTCGGATAATTTCGGCACCACCCTGGTGTGGGGAAGTGTCTTTCTGGCGGCAATGATTCTGAACCTCAGCGCCCTGGTGTACTGGTTCCTGCATGATGAGGCTGTGGACCGCGACCCGCATCGACTACGGCCGATTTTGGATGTGATGCCCCCCCTGGCTGTCGGGGCTCTTTTTACCTTTGTCCTGATCTGGAATCGTAATTTTGACCCCTTGTACGGTACCTGGATGTGTATGTTTGGACTCACCAACCTGGCATCCCGCTATGTGCTCCCGCCTGCGATTTCCTTGGTTGGGGTTTTTTATATCCTTTCCGGTGCTCTTTGCCTGCTGCTGCCGGGAATCGGGTTTACCCAGACCCCACTGGCGATGGGCATGGTGTTCTGCATTGGTGAATGCTCCGGGGGGACGGTGCTGCATCTTGATGACCGTCGCTATGCGGCAATCCTGCGTGAATTTCGAGAAGAAGAACCCTCCGCCGAGGAGACAGACGTATGAAAGAAATCGAAGAACCCATCTGGAACCAATTGGAGAAGTCCATCCATGAACCGGCACGGCTGGCTCTGATTACCACGCTGTCGGGTGCAGAGGAGGGGATGACCTTTCCCATGCTGAAAACCGAATGCGGATTGACCGACGGCAACCTGAATCGTCACCTGAAAGTGTTGGAAGACGCCGGGATCATCCAGGTACAGAAAGCGGGCAGGGGGCGTTCCTCCCGCACCCGGGTGGAGTTGACGGATGCCGGTCGGGAAGCATTCCTACAGTACCTCCACTCTCTGGAGAAGGTCTTGAATGTCGCCATCGAAACGCTGGAAAATCCAGAACCTGGAAGCGCCGGTCTGTCTCTGGCCGTTTCCTGATTGAATGAGTCCATACGTGGAGAAGCATATGAAACTCGGTATTGAATCTATTCACATGCACATTCCGACATATGCACTGGATCTTCGTGATCTTGCTGCAGAACGGGGGGTGGAGTTTGCAAAGTACCAGCGGGGGATCGGTCAGGAAGTCATGGCGGTTCCCGCCCCGGATGAGGATGTGATCACGATGGGCGCGAATGCGGCCCTTGGCGCGCTGGAAGGTGTGGACAGGGATGCCATCCGCACGGTGGTCTTTGCCACCGAATCGGGAATCGATCAGTCTAAAGCCGGCGCCATTTACGTGCACCAACTCCTGGGTCTGCACAGCAACTGCCGCACCGTGGAAATGAAACAGGCCTGCTGCAGCAGCACGTCCGCACTGCATTTTGCATTGTCCACGGTTGCCCTGCACCCCAAACAGAAGGTGCTGATTGTGGCGGCGGATGTCGCACGGTACGGGCTTGGCACCGCAGGTGAACCCACGCAGGGTGCCGGTGCGGTTGCCATGGTGGTTTCCGCAACTCCGCGGATTATGCAGGTGGAGCCGGATGCGGGATATTACACCGAGGATGTCATGGATTTCTGGCGCCCGAACTACCGCGACGAAGCGCTGGTGGACGGGAAATACTCCATCAAGGTCTACCTGCACGCCTTGGAGGAATGCTGGAAAAACTATCAGCAGGAGACCGGGGCCTCGTTCGAGCAGTTCGACCACTTCTGCTACCACCTGCCGTTTTCCAGGATGGGGCTGAAAGCCCATCTCCACCTGGCGCGTGAGGAAAATGCCTCGCTCTCTTCCCGGGAGCTGCAGCAGCAAATCGAGCCGTCCTTGGGCTATAACCGTCTTACCGGTAATACCTACACAGCGTCTCTATATCTGGGCGTTCTCTCCCTGCTGGATGATGATTCTCTGGAGCTGGAAAACAACCGGATCGGGTTCTTCAGTTACGGAAGCGGCTGCATGGGGGCCTTCTTCGGCGGTACGGTGCTGCCGGGGTACCGAGAGGCCCTGAAAACCGATTCGCGCCGGAGATTGCTGGCCGAGCGTCAGTTCCTCACCATGGACGAATACGAGGCGTTCTACCAGTTTGCCCTTCCCAAGGATGGATCCGAATTTGTGACACCTCGTCACCAAACCGGAGCCTTCCGTCTGTCCGGAATGAAGGATCACCAGCGCTCGTATGAAAAAGTGCCTGTCGCCGCCGGGAATGCGGGTGGGTCCACCTGTGCCTACGCCGCGGCACCTTTTATGGGCTGAAGTGGGAAGGGTGGGAGAGCGTGGCTGTCTGCCGTCAGGCTGCAGCATCGCACCCTCCGGGTCATAGGGGATGAAGGTTTTCGGGGGGGGCTGAACCCGACTCTTCTTCCCATCTCCGACTTGCTTTTCCATGGGGGGTATGGAAAGGGGAGGCCATGTCTGATTCCTCCAATCCCATCAAAGGGATGTCTGATATTTTTACCCCTGAGGTCGAGGTCTGGCAAACGCTGGAAGACCGAGCCCGGCAGGTGATGACCCGATTTGATTTCCGTGAAGTCCGGACGCCCATCGTAGAGTCCGCTTCGGTCTACATGCACTCACTTGGTGACACGAGTGAGATCGTGGAAAAGCAGATGTATGCCTTTGAAACCCGGGGCGGCAAACAGGTCTGCCTGCGTCCCGAGGGAACTGCCGGGGTGATGCGCTTCGTCTCCGGACACCTTCAGGACATGCAGGACGGACGCCTCTATTATACCGGTCCGATGTTCCGCGCGGAACGTCCTCAGGCGGGTCGCAAGCGCCAGTTTCACCAGTTGGGTGTTGAATGTATCGGCACACCCTCCGCCTCGCAGGATGCCGAAGTCATGGCGCTTCAGGCTGCCCTTTTCGAAGCGTGGGGACTGAACGAGGTGACCTTCCAGTTGAACACCCGGGGTCGTCTGGAGGATTTCCCCAAGGTGTTGGAAGGCCTGCGGGCGTCTCTCGAACCGCACCGGGAAGACCTTTGCGAAGACTGTCAGCGCAAGCTGGAGTCAAATGTCCTGCGAATCCTTGACTGCAAGCAGTCCGGCTGTCGCGCCATCGTGGAAACGCTCCCCCCGATCACCCGTTGGATGTCCGGAGAATCTGTGGCCTACTTTGAAGAGGTGAAATCGGCCCTTGATCTATTCGGTGTCAGCTATGTCGTGAATCCACTTCTGGTCCGGGGACTCGATTATTACCAGCATTCCATTTGGGAGGTGACTTCGTCGGCGCTTGGGGCACAGGATGCTCTTGCCGGAGGCGGACGGTACGTGATGTCCATGGGAGGAAAATCCATTGAAGGTGTGGGATTCGGGATCGGCCTGGAGCGCGTCCTGCTCGCCCTGCCGGATGCGGAAAAAAAACAGATTGTCTCTCAGGAGCCTCCCTTGACCGTGCTGGTCTCTCTTGGCGGGGAAGCCCGTCAGGTGAATGTGAAGCGTATGCAGGAATTCCGCGCTGCCGGGATCCGGGTCCGCATGGACCTCGGCGGCAAAAGTCTGAAAGCACAGATGAAAGCCGCTTCCCGCTGTGGAGCCCGTTACACGGTCGTGGTCGGGGAGTCTGAAGTGGCGGACGGAACGGTACAACTGAAAGATATGCAGGACGGAACCCAGCAGCAAGTGACCTCTCAGGATCTGCTGCAACGCTTAACAGGAGCCTGAGTTGCTCCCTCTGATTTTTGAAAAACACCCCAACTGTAGGATGATGCAATGAGTGACGTAACTAGAATGGGAATTCTTGGAGTAGGGAACATGGGAAGTGCCCATGCCAACACCATCCTCTCCGGGAAGGTTCCCGGAATGAGCCTGACCGGTGTCTGTGATGAAAACCCTGAGAAACTGAAACCGTTTGCGGAGAAAGAAGGGGTACAGGCCTTTTCGGATGCCGGCGAGATGATCAACAGCGGAGTGGTGGATGCCATTCTGATTGCCACTCCTCATTACGGCCACACGACCTACGGGATCCAGGCACTCCGGAAGGGCCTGCATGTGTTGGTGGAAAAACCGATCTCCGTGCATAAAGCGGACTGTGAAAAACTCATTGCGGCTCATACGGACGAGAAGCAGGTCTTTGCGGCCATGTTCAATCAGCGCACCAATCCTCAGTATCAGAAACTCCGACAGATGATCCAGAGTGGAGAACTGGGCGAGCTGCGCCGTCTTCAGTGGACCATTACCGACTGGTTCCGTACCGAGTTCTACTACAAATCGGGCGGATGGCGTGCCACCTGGGCCGGCGAAGGAGGTGGAGTGCTCTTGAACCAGTGTCCTCACCAACTCGATCTGTGGCAATGGCTTTTTGGAATGCCGAAAAAAATCCGAACGCATCTGTCGCTGGGCCGTTTCCATGACATCGAGGTGGAAGACGATGTCACCACCTACATGGAATACGAAAACGGGTGTACCGGGGTCTTTATCACCACCACTGGAGAAGCCCCCGGTACCAACCGCCTTGAAGTTGTGGGCGAACGTGGAAAGATCGTGATCGAGAAAGATACCTTCACCTTCATCCGGAATGAAGTGGCCACCTCCGAGCATTCTGCCACGGTTCAGACCGGTTTCAATAAACCCCCGGTCTGGAATGTGGAGATTCCATCCGGAGGCGGCGGGGAACAGCATCTGGGCATCCTGAAGAATTTCGCCAAGGCGGTGAATGACGGGGATGACCTGATCGCCCGGGCAGAAGAAGGGATTCATTCTGTGGAACTCGCCAACGCGATGATTCTTTCCGGAATCAAGGAAACCACGGTAGAGCTTCCGCTGGATGCGGCGGAGTATGAGGCCCTCTTGAACGATAAAATCGCCAACAGCACGTTTGTGAAAGAAACGGTCGAGGCCGGGAGCAATGCGGACGACTTTTCCAGTTCATTCTAAGGAGACATCATGAGCAACGCAAAAGACGGAATGAATTACGAGCCGAAGTCGGAAGCGACGCCGGTGGTGGCCAAACCGGGTGAATTCGTGTTTGCCGGCAGTCATTTTGACCATGGACATATCTATGGTCAAATCGGTGGCCTCGCTGCTGCCGGTGGAACGTTGAAGTATGTCTATGATCCGGATCCTTCCCGCTATGAAAAAACACTGAAGGAGTATCCGGGAGCCAAACCTGTCTCCGACTTCCGTGAAATTCTGGATGATCCTGAGGTTCAACTCGTCACCTCTGCGGCAATCCCAAACGAGCGTTGCGGGGTCGGCCTTCAGGTGATGGATGCGGGAAAACATTATCTGACAGATAAGTCTCCCTTCACGACACTTGAACAGCTTGATCAGGCAAAAGCAAAAGTGGAGGAGACCGGAAAAAAATATGCGGTCTGCTACTCAGAGCGCCTCCTGAGTGAATCCGGGATGTATGCGGGTATGCTCATCGAGCAGGGCGCGATTGGCAAGGTGCTGCAGGTGCTGAATCTGGCACCGCACAACTTGTCGGCCTCCACCCGGCCGGATTGGTTCTTCCAAAAAGAGAAATACGGTGGAATTCTCACGGATATCGGTTCACATCAGTTCGAACAGTTCCTGACCTATGCCGGTGCGACGGATGCGACCCTTAACTTTGCCAGGGTGGATAACTTCGAAAATCCGGAGACTCCGGGACTCGAGGACTTTGGGGAGGCCAGTCTGACGACAGACAACGGTGCCTCCTGCTATTGCCGTCTGGACTGGTTTAATCCGAAAGCCAGCCGGACCTGGGGGGATGGACGGACCTTCGTTCTCGGGACGAACGGGTACATTGAAATTCGGAAGTATGTGGATCTCTGTAATGGAGATGGCGGGAAGGTATTCCTGGTCAATGATGAGGTGGAGCAGTTGATCGAATGCAATGGTAAGGTCGGGTATCCCTTCTTCAGTGAATTCATTTTGGATATCCTCAATGGCACCGAGAAGGCCATGACCCAGGCCCACGCCTTCAAGGCGGCTGAGCTCTCGATGCTGGCGCAGAAGTTTGCGGACGAGAACCGTTAAACAAGCAACGACCGTATGCTTCAGTCAGGTGTGATGATGGGATCCCGGGACGGGGTCCCTCCGCGTCTGTCGTGCAATGCACTCCGGAGCGACTGCGACCCGCAGTCGTAACAAACAACACATCCCTCTACCGGTAGAGGGATGTGGGCGGGATTTCGGAACGAAACTCAGTTCTGGGTGTCACCCAGGAGCATAGCAACCGTTTTCTCCAGCTCTTCTCCGCGTGGGTTCACCGCCACGACCGTTCCAGTCTGATCTAAAAGCAGCATGGTCGGAAATCCCTGGATTCCAAATTCATCGACCAGAGACGCCTGTTGCTCTTTGTCGTACATATTCGGCCATGAGAGGCCTTCTTTTTCTATTACCCCTGTCAGGGCTTCACGGGTCCGGTCTGCAGAGATGCCCACAATTTCAAAGCCTTTCTGGTGATACTTCTCGTACGTTGCTTTCATCGTCGGGAGTTCTGCCATGCAGGGAGGGCACCAGGTGGCCCAGAAATCGAGGAGCACGACCTTTCCCTTCAGATCCGCAAGGATCAGTTCATCTCCTACTGTCGTGACACCGGTTAACGCCGGTTGATCCCCAATGCCGGGGATTTTCAACATTTGCATCATCCGGTTGGCCGCATTGATAAACAGCGGGCTCTGACCGACTTCAGGATCTTGATTCAGCGTCTCGTAAATGGCTTTTACTTCGTCTTTCATTCCATATCGGCTGGCATAACGGGCGCTATTTACCGCAAACGAGGAAATCAGTTCAATATCAATGATTTCCTCCAGAAGCATCTGATCGATTTCCTGACGCATAAGGGAAACGGCAAGCTCTTTTTTATCCAGCCATGCAGCTGTATCGATCGCATGGTTCCTCGCATAGGAACGGTCCTCTGCATCCGGATGTTTCTCGAGATAGCTGGTCAGGGCCGCAAGCAGTTTTTCATGATGAGAGTGGAGAATCGCTTCAGCATCCATCTCCGCCATGAGCGTCAGACTGGTGGAAAAGAGAAGTACAGGGAGGAAAAATCGCATGGGAAGGGGGTGGGACAGGGGTTTGGTTAAGAGGGTGCTCTAAGGTAGAGCAAAAAAATCATTTGTCGATGGTTACATTTCGTTCCCGGATCGAACGAGCCCCATGTGTCCGGCCGTTGCGATGGGTGGAGAATACTGACGGAGAGAAACGAATTGCAGCCCGTTTCGTTCAGACGACTGGGAACCGTCCGGATTCTTATGCACCGGAAGATGAGGTTCTGGCAAGAATCGAGACGAATTGAAAACACTGAAACCAGACTTCACAGTGGTCAAATCCTGCTTCCGACAAACGTGTGAGATGAGTATCCAGGGTTTCGGGGATGAGCACATGTTCCAATGCGGCTCGTTTGCGGCTGATCTCGAGTTCTGAGTAGCCGTTTGCTTTTTTGAAGGACTCGTAGAGAAACGTCATCCGGTCCTGAGTCCCCTCATCGGCAAAGGACAGCTTTTCCGACAGCACTAGAGCGCCTCCAGGGACCGTCCCGTCGCAGATACGCTTGAGCAGGTCAGGACGGCTCTCCAGGGGAATGAACTGGAGGGTGAAGTTAAGCAGTGTGAGGGAGGCCTGTTTGATCGGGATATCCCGGATGTCGGCACAGTGGGACTCAATCGGGGATCCCGGCTTCAGAGATGCGTTGAGGCGGCGGATCATGGGTTCGGAGGAATCGACGGCAACGATCGTTGCGCGGTCGCCAATCTGATCCGCAATTTCCAGACTTGCCGTTCCCAAAGAACATCCCAGATCGTAAACCCGGGAGCCGGGGGGTACCACTTCTTCTGCAATCAGGCGGATCAGACGGAGCGTGGTGGCATATCCGGGAACCGAACGGGCCAGCATGTCCGGAAAGACCTTTGCCACCTCGTCGGTAAAGGCGAAGGGTTCCGGAGGCTGTTCCCCGTTGTCAGCATAAACCCGGTCACGCATTGAAACATTGGTGGTAAGTGTTCTGGGGGGGCAGGGCGTGGTTGTCGGTATTCAGACCACGGTATCCAGCCTGACGTGCAGGGCCGTGAACGGCTGCTTCCACAGCTTCCGGATTAGATCCGGGTAGCGGGTTTCGGCAGTACCTTGTCGGTGAGGGCACCTTCGCTGGCGGTGGTCACGGTGGCGGCAAACTTCGCAAGCACACCGCGGGTGGCGGCTGGTTTCGGCAGTTTGAGTTTCTCGTAACGGGCTTTGATCTCTTTCTTTTTCACGTGAAGTTTGATCGCCGCTTTTTCCGCATCAATGGAGATTTCATCACCGTTTTTGACAATGGCCAGGGGACCGCCAATCGCCGCCTCCGGGGTGATGTGGCCGACCACGAACCCGTGGCTTCCACCTGAGAAACGCCCGTCGGTGATCAGAGCGACTTCTTTACCCAGACCTTTCCCCATTACCGCACTGGTGGGGGAGAGCATTTCCCGCATGCCGGGTCCGCCCACAGGGCCTTCGTAACGAATCACAATGACATGGCCTGCTTTGATGGTGCCATCGAGAATTGCTTTGAGTGCGGTTTCCTCGGAACTGAAGACTTTGGCTTTTCCTTTGAAAAACAGACCTTCTTTTCCACTGATTTTGGCCACGGATCCTTCCGGTGCCAAATTGCCTTTCAGAATGACCAGGTGGCTCTCCGGTTTGATCGGACGATTGAAGGGGCGGATGATATCCTGCCCTTTGGGGTACGGTTTGACGCTCTTCAGGTTTTCCGCCACGGTTTTACCGGTTACGGTCATACAGTCACCGTGGAGAAGGCCGCGGTCGAGCAGGCGTTTCATCAGCGGCTGCACGCCCCCGATTTTCACCAGTTCCCACATGACGTATTTGCCGCTGGGCTTGAGGTCGGCCAGAACCGGTACCTTCTTCCCGATGCGGGTAAAATCATCCAGGTCCAGTTTCACTCCAATGGTCCAGGCCATAGCCAGCATATGGAGAACCGCATTGGTTGACCCCCCGAGTGCACAGATCATGGTGATGGCATTTTCAAATGCTTTGCGGGTCATGATGTCTTTCGGTGTGATGCCTTGTTCAATCAGGTTCATCACCGCCTCACCCGCCGCCCGGCAGTCCGCATTTTTCTCATCGGATACTGCGGCCTGCGAGGAGCTTCCCGGAAGAGACATGCCCAACGCTTCAATCGCAGATGCCATGGTGTTCGCCGTATACATGCCTCCGCAGGAACCGGGGCCGGGAATGGAGACACGTTCAATCTCCTCGAGTTCCGCATCATCAATATCGCCACGAGCGTGGGCACCGACGGCTTCAAACGTGGAGACAATGTCCACATCCTCCCCTTTGTGTTTGCCCGGGAGAATGGTGCCGCCATATACGAATACGGCAGGGCGGTTCAGCCGTGCGATCCCGATCATGCATCCGGGCATGTTTTTGTCACAACCACCAATGGCGACGACCCCGTCAAAGCCCTGGCAACCCACCACGGTTTCAATGGAGTCCGCGATCACTTCCCGCGACACCAGGGAGTATCTCATTCCCTGTGTCCCCATGGAAATTCCGTCCGAAATGGTGATGGTGTTGAAAATGACGCCTTTCCCGCCAGTGGCATCCACCCCCGCATTGGCCTCAATCGCGAGTTTGTCGATGTGCATGTTGCAGGGGGTGACCATGCTCCACGTCGAGGCGACGCCCACCTGCGGTTTCTGAAAATCCTCCCGGCTGAAGCCAACGGCATGAAGCATCGCCCGGCTTGCGGCACGTTCGGGGGATTCCGTAATCTGGCAGGAGTGTTGCCGGGGGTTATGAGGACATGAGGTTTTGGCCATAAGGAAGTCTCCGGTATCGGGTAAAAATCAACGCCCCTACTAGGCGAAAAAAGCAGGCGTGGTCGAGGAAAAAGAACAAGGCTTGCCCGCCTGTGGTGGGAGAGAAAGGAGGCCGGTCAACCGGGGGGCGACAAGGAGGTACAGGAGGATTGGAGGTCGGGAGAGCCTACTGCCTATCCACCTGCGTACAGGGTCTACGTTCCGCAGCAGTGTTTAAACTTCCTGCCGCTGCCACAGGGGCAGGGGTCGTTCCGTTTGGGGGGGACCACCGGGGCCAGATCCGGATGCTGTGCCACTGCCTGCATCACATCGGATGCGGGACGGCCGGAACGGAGCAACTGGCACATGAGATCCATGGTGGGTTTCATGTGGGAGAAGATACGCTTGTACCCCGGGCAGAGATAATTGAGGCCGGGTTCTCCGTCCGGGGTTTTCATAAAGCGATGCTTCGGACATTCCCCATGGCAGGCAAACCGGACGGGACATTGTTTGCAGTACTTGGGGAGAAGATCCAGTTTGTCCCGCCCGAACTTCCGCTGTTCCTGACTCTCAACCATGCTCCGGATCGACTGATTCATGATGTTCCCGAGTTTATACTTCGGGTACACGTAATGGTCACAGGAATAGAGGTCACCGTTGTGTTCCAGAGCCATAGCCGTCCCGCAGGTAGGGCTGAATACACACAGGGCTCCGGACATGCCCATCCAGTTTCCCAAGGCCACGTCGAAAAACTGGACGAAGGTCTCTCCCACATCCTTCCGGACCCATTCATTGTAGATGGTGACTAAAAATTCCCCGTAATCTTCCGGAATGAGGCTCCAGTCGGTTACCAGTCGGTTCCTCTCGATCCGCTGCAGTTCCGGGGGGAGACTGAGATCAAGGCCGAGATTCCTGGCCACCGAATCGGCATCCCGCTCCACCAGTGGAATGAACTGTAGAAATGAGGAGCCAATCTCCTTGAGGTAGCGGTACACTTCGGCCGGTTTTTTACTGTTATCCCGGTTGACGACCGTCAGGGTGTTGAATTCCACCTGGTGTTTTTGCAGGAAACGCAACCCGCGGAGAACCTTCTCACTTGATGGACGTTGCCGCTTGTCCACCCGGTAGGCATCGTGCAGATCCGGAGGGCCGTCGATGCTCAGACCGACTAAAAACTCATTCTCTTTGAGCATGTCGCACCACTCATCATTCAGCAGCGTCCCATTGGTCTGAATGGCGTTGGTGATCTTTTTCCCGTTGGCGTGCTTCTTCTGAAGCTCAATAATTTTCCGGAAATAGTCGACCCCCAGCAGGGTGGGTTCTCCTCCCTGCCAGGCAAAGGAAATCTCCGGCACTTCCTGTTGTTCGATATACCCTTTGATGTAGGTCTCCAGAACATCATCCGCCATGCGGAACTGTTCCGTTTTTCCGAACAGTTTTTCTTTTTCCAGATAGAAGCAGTAGGTGCAGTCCAGGTTGCAAATCGGTCCCACGGGTTTGGTCATCACATGGAAGGCCGGGATGCGTGGGGAAGTCAGGGAAGGGGGGGGCGTTGGGGGTGTCATGTATCAGAGGGTTCAAGTGGTGCGGACTCTTCCTTCCGGATGCGGTACGCGATGTTGTCGGTCTCCTCCCTGGGGGCCTCAGCTCCATCTCCGGGATCTGAACCCAGGAGAATGGCAATCCAATGAGTCTCCGGGTTCGATTCCATTGCAATTTTCACCACCATGGTCAAGGGGACGGAGAGAAGCATGCCGACCGGTCCGAAGACCCAGCCCCAAAACACAAGGGAGAGCCAGACCACCAGCGTACTCAGCCCCAGTCCTTTGCCCATGAGGCGGGGCTCAATGAAGTTGCCGAGAGTGATGTTGATCGCGATGTATCCGGACATCACTACAATGGCTTCACCGGTGCCCTTGTCAATTAAGGCAATGAGAACCGGAGGGATCGCGGCGAGAATGGAGCCGATGTTGGGGACATAATTCAGGAGAAACGCCATCAGGCCCCAGAGCAGGCTGTAGTCGATTCCCATAAACCGGCAGACCAGAAAGGCGAGAAGTCCCGTCACCAGGCTGATCCAGCTTTTCAGGGCGAGGTAGTGGTTGAGAGACAGGCTGAACTGAGTGAGGACCGGGACGCTCGGATGGTCCGGCCCCAAGGCCATGCGGAGTTTGTTCGGAAGTCCTGAGAGTTCCAGCAAGAGAAACACCACTGTGACCAGCACCAGGAAGGTGTTGGTAAACAAGCCCTGAATGAATTTTGTCAACGTTGTCGTCACCACGCCAACCACCCTGCCGGGATTAAATAGCGAATTGAAGGTCTCTGAATTGACGTTCAGGCCTTTCTCTTCCAGCCAGGCGATCCAGCCGTTGGTGATCTGGGTGAGTTGCTCCTGAAAATCCGTGGTTCGGTTTGCAAACTGGGTGATTGAATTCGTGGTGATCTGGACCATCAGCGAGAGGGCAATGATCAGACACAGCAGAATGGTCGCAACTGCAAAGCCTGGCCGCACACCGCGTTTTTTCAGCATCACCATAATCGGAGAGGTGATGATCGCAATGAAGCAGGCCAGCAGGAAAGGAATCAAAATACCGGAAGCTGCACGCAGCCCGGCGATAAACAGGACAAATGCCGCCAGACTGAACAGCCCTCGGGAAAGTCCGGAGAATTTCATATCGGAAGAGGGGTTCGGGAAGTTGGAAGATGCGCGATGTCGGGTGGGATTTCAAGGCCAGCCTTTGAAAAAGCCCTCAGGGACTTGCTTTTCAGAATGTGGGAGAGCAGATAGGGCGGTCGATTGATATGCCAACGGAACCTTACCGCAACCTGGATGTCCCTGATGAGGAGACTGCCGCACCCGAAGAGGAAGTGGATCTCCTTCCGGGGGAAGTCGTGTTTGAGGAAAATGATATTGATGACGGCTTTTCTCCGGCACGGCTTTGCTACATCCTGAATTTTCTTTTTCTGCCGTTTTGTCTGATCCCGTATTGGAAACGCGACAATGCATTCAGTCTTTTTCACGCCAAACAGGCCCTTGCATTGTGGATCGGGCTGATGGTGACGGCGTTTCTGGGATCCATCCTGACTCCTCTGGGAATCGGCTTCTGGGTGTGGCTGGTGGGTTTTCCCCTTCTCTGGATCCTGAACTACCTGGGGTTCCATCAGGTGAATGCGGAAAAGGCGGGCCCTCTCCCCCTGATAAAAAAACATCCGCAGGAATGGTTTCCAGCGGATGTTTCCGGAGAGGATGATGAATGAAAAAAGTTCCCGGGAGCCGTTCCGGCATATTTGAGGAGAGGAGGAAGGAAGAGCGCCATCCCAACTCCCGGGAGTAAAGATTTATAGGATAGACCCGGTTCTCACTCCAGTGTTCAAAGTTTATGAAAAAAAAGTTTCACAAGATCTGTATCCTCGATGCCCTGACCACGAATCCGGGTGATGTAAGTTGGGAAAGGCTGGAATCCCTGGGGGAACTCACGGTATTTGACCGGACGAAACCGGAGGAACTTCGGGCGCGAAGTCAGGGGCAGGACATCCTGATTACGAATAAAGTGGTCCTGACCCGTGAAGTTGTGGAAGAGCTCCCCGACCTGAAAGCGGTTTTTTTGATGTCTACCGGAACCAATGCTGTGGATTTGCAGGCCTGTTGTGAACGGGGTATTCCTGTCAGCAACATTCCGGCTTACAGTACGGCTTCGGTGGCGGAACTGACTTTTGCCCTGCTGCTGGGGTGGGCGAGGGGGGTGGAGGCACATAGCCTTGCGGTAGGAAAAGGGAGCTGGGTCTCCAGTCCGGATTTCTGCTTTACTGTTCAGCCCCACCGCGAGCTGGCCGGAAAAACTCTCGGCTTGGTCGGTTTCGGCGATATTGCCCAATCGGTGTGTGTGATTGGCCGGGCTCTCGGAATGAAGATTTTGGCCAACACTCCGCATCCGGAGGGAAAACCGGCGTTGGGACAGGAATTTGTTGATCTTGATTCTCTTTTTCGGGAAGCGGATGTGGTGTCGCTGCATTGTCCATTGCTCCCGGCGACGGAACATCTGATCAATGCGGAGCGCCTCTCGAGGTCCAAAAAAGGAATTGTGATTCTCAACACCGGGAGAGGGGGGCTGATCGATGAACAGGCCCTGGCAGATGCACTGGTGAGCGGTCAGGCCGGTGCGGCCTTGTTGGATGTCCTTTCCCGTGAACCTCCTGAAGAGGAGAACCCCTTACTCCACGCCCCCAACACGTTGATCACTCCGCATGTCGCCTGGGCCACCCTGGAGGCGAGGACCCGACTGGTTGAGATTCTTACCGGGAATGTTGAGGCCTTTTTCGCGGGGCAGCCCCGTCATGTGGTGAATGGAGTATGAACCCTTTTTCATTGCTCCATGAGGCGGTGGAGGAGGGGATACAGACCGGTCAGCATTTTGGGGGACAGTTGGCGGTTTCTGTGCATGGAGAACGTGTATTGGACGAAGCTGTCGGGTTGAATGAACCCTTTCAGCCCCTCCAGCGGGACATGCGAATGCTGTGGCTGTCCGCCTGCAAACCACTTGCCGGCGTGGCCATGGGCATTCTTCTCGATCGGGGACAGGTTGATCTGGACCGGCCGGTTGCGGAATGGATTCCGGAGTTTGGCTCCCACCGCAAAGACCGGATTACCCCCCGGCACCTGTTGACCCATACGGCAGGAATTCGCGGTGCCACTCTGGGCTGGACTCCGCGTCCCTGGGAGGAGATTATCGGGACACTCTGTTACATCCGCCCAGAACCGCATTGGGTTCCGGGTGAGCAGGCGGGGTATCATGTGGACAGCGCCTGGTATCTTCTGGGGGAACTGATCCGCCTGATTGACGGCAGAGAATACGGAGACTTTGTCCGTGAGGAAATCCTGCTGCCCTTGGAGATGGAGCGCTGCTTTGTCGGCGTGCCGGATGAGCTATACGAGGAGATCGAGGAGGAGGTTGCGACAATGTACGACACCTCAAGCGGAATACCGGAGATTCAGGAGGACCTGACCCGTAGAGAATCCGTAACCTGCTGTCGACCCGGAGGGAATGGAAGGGGGCCCGCCAGGGAATTTCTCCTGCTGTATGAAGCCATGCATCGGATGACGGGTGGGGAAGACGGGATTCTCACGGCCGCCACCGCTCAAACCCTCATGGCCCTGCACCGGGTGGGGATGGTGGATAAAACCTTCCGGCAGGTGATTGACTGGGGACTGGGATTTATGCGCCAGTCGGACCACTATGCACCCGGAAGAACCCCTTATCAGTTTGGTAGTTTTGCTTCCCGTGACGCATTCGGCCACTGTGGGAACCAAAGCACCGCTGCATTCTGTGATCCGGAGCATGGGGTATGCGCCGTGATTCTACTCAATGGGATGCCGGGTGAAGAGGCCCACCAGGTGCGGATGCGAAGGATTCTGGACTCGCTGTATCGGGACCTGGAACTGGCTCCCTGAACACAGAGCTTTCAGATCCCTTGCCCTTTTTTCATCGCATCCCGGTCCCTGCTGTGAGACAGTTTCCGTCATGGCATCCTTGTTGACCAACTGGAGTCATCGCGTATTTGAACGTTGGCGGGATGCCCTGTTTCCTGGAACCACGAAGCGGGGCGAACTTTCCCCTGAAGACAAACGGCTGGCCCAACTGATTACCGTGTTCAGCCTGATTGGTGGGGCCTTTGCGTTTTTATACAGTGTGTTTTATCTGGCGATCGGACACAAATTCGGTGCGGTGACCATTCTGGTTTTCACCTCGCTGTTTTTGGCGCTCTCCAGTCATTTCCTTCAGAAAATGCGCATCCTGCTGGCCGGGCATGTGTTTGTCACCGCACTGGTCTGCATGTTTGTCCTTCTCTCATTTCTCGAAGGCGGGGTGGAAGGTCACGCCGTTGCCTGGCTGGCCTGTGTGCCCGTGTGTGCGCATTTACTGCTGGGAGGTCATTCTTCCGCCACGGTCTGGACCCTGCTGATTGTGGCAGCAGTTTCTGTATTTGCCGCATTGTATGTCCTCGAGATCCCTCTCCCGACCGTATACCCTGACCGCTGGCACGGCTGGGTCACAGCCATTGGATACATCGGACTGGGACTCTTTCTCTCGAGTTTGGGCTACCTGGCCGAGTATTACCGGCGAAAAGCGATGCAGGCCCGTGAGGTGGCGGAGCTTCATCTGCAGGAGGTTGTTCTGGAGCTCTCTCAACTGAACGAGGAGAAAAATGAATTTTTGGGGATTGCCGCTCATGATTTGAACAACCCTCTCAGCCTCATCCGTGGATACGCGGAAATGATTCGCGGAACCGAGATGCTGGATCCCGAAATTCGGGACTATGGTCAACTCATCGAAGAAAGTGCGGATCGCATGCAGCGGATTATTGGCGATGTCCTGGATGTGAATCAGATTGATTCAGGCACGTACCCGTTAACGTTCACCCGCCACGCCCTCGATCCTATTGTGGAACGCGTACAGCGGGATTTTGCCGATCGTGCCTCAGTAAAAGGCTTGTCGTGGAAAGTGGAGCTGGCATCTGTGTGTTGCCGGGGAGATGTGGATGCGGTCCGGCAGGTGGTGGACAATCTGATTTCAAATGCGGTGAAATATGCCGATCCCGGAGGAGAAGTGAAGCTGCACCTGCAAAGAGAAGGGGCGTATGCGGTCTTGCGGGTCCGGAACGAGGGTCGGGGCTTCAGCTCAGAGGATCTCGAGCACCTGTTCGAGCGATTTGGCAAGTTGAGTACCCGGCCTACAGGCGGGGAGCAGTCGGTCGGCCTCGGTCTGTCGATCACCAAGAAACTTGTAGAGGCGATGGGCGGTGACATCGTGTGTGAAAGCACCCTCAATGAACACGCGACCTTTGTGCTTCGCCTTCCGATCTGTGTGGAGGAGGGGCCGGGGCAAAAAAATACGCCGGACGGATCCGGCGCATCTCAGGGAACGGTGGAATCCGTTCAGATGAACTGATTGATCATGTTCTCGAGCATTTCCTGACGGCCGGAGAGAACCTCGGGCTCGGGATTGGAAGCGGCATAGGCCTCCAGCTCTTCCAGGGTGGCGTTCCCGGCTTCCACTTTTTGTCCGAGTTCTGAATCCCAGGTGCTGTACCGGGTGGAGATGAAGGCGTCCACACGTCCGTCCTCGAGAATGGCATTGGCGATTTTCAGACCACGGGCGAAGGCGTCCATACCCGCAATGTGCGCATGGAACAAATCCACGGGTTGGAAGGAGTCGCGGCGGCGCTTGGCATCGAAATTCAGACCACCGGTGGTGAACCCGCCTGCCCGGAGGACTTCCAGCATGACCTCAGTGGTCAGATAGAGATCGGTGGGGAACTCGTCGGTATCCCAGCCACAGTTTGCGGTGCCGTCGTTGGCGTCAATGGAGCCAAGAGCACCGGCATCGGCAGCCACCCGCAGCTCGTGGCGCATGGTGTGACCGGCCAGGGTGGCGTGATTGGTTTCGATGTTCAGTTTGAAGTGATCCATCAGGCCGTATTCGCGGAGGAAGTTGAGGCAGGCGGCGGAATCACTGTCGTACTGGTGAGTGGTGGGTTCCTGGGGCTTGGGCTCAATGTAGAAGGGCGCGTCAAAGCCGATGGATTTCTTGTAATCCACCGCCATGTGGAGGAAGGCGGCCAGATGGTCGAGTTCCTTCTTCATGTTGGTGTTGATCAGGGACATGTAGCCTTCGCGGCCGCCCCAGAAGACGTAGCCTTCACCACCCAGGCGGTGGGTGCATTCGATGGCTTTGCGGACCTGCGCGGCGGCATGGGCGTAAACACCCAGATAAGGGGAGGTGGCCGCACCCTGTCCATAGCGGGGGTGGGCAAACAGGCAGGCGGTGCCCCAGAGCAGGCTCTTGTTGTGTTCCTTCTGGAGCTCTTCCAGACGACTCACCACATTGTCGAGCACCGCATTGGTTTCCGCGATGGTGTCCCGCTCCGGAGAGATGTCGCGGTCGTGCCAGCAGTAGAAATCGATCTGACATTTGACCAGAAATTCGAAGAAGACATCCAGACGTTTGAGCGCATTGGCTTCTGAATCGGTTCCGTCATCCCAGGGCATCTGCATGGTGCCCATTCCGAACGGATCCGCACCGGTCCCCCGCATGCTGTGCCAGTAGGCTCCGGCGAAGCGGAGATGATCCCGCATGCTTTTTCCTGCAATGACTTCTTCGGGATTGTAGTGTTTGAAGGACAGAGGGTTGGTGGAAGAGGATCCTTCGAACTGGATCTGCGGAACGTCGAAATAGTCAGCCATGGGCATCGGTCTCCGTGTAGTGGGTTGAAGTCTAGTGCCCATAGCCAACCCGCCCCAAAACTCAACGGTTTTTGTTCGCAAACCTTCTTGCCATTTCGCAGAGGATGCCCTAAGAGGCCCACCCGCTTTTATGGGGGCGATTAGCTCAGTTGGCTAGAGCGCTACCTTCACACGGTAGAAGTCACAGGTTCGAGTCCTGTATCGCCCACCATCCTTCGTACGCAGCGTGGCGGAGCGCGAAGGCTGCCACGCAATAGCCCCGAGCCTATGAGGAAGCTACGGTGGACAAAGAATCTCACGTGCTACGGCTTGGATTGCCCACCTCTCCCTTTCATCACGTTTACGATCTCGTCAGTGAGAAAGATCCCGCGATGCACAACAAAGGCTGTACCACGGATCTCACCGCCTGTTTGAAAAAGCACAACAATGGTGACTGAATGCCGGAGCCTTGAGTTCCATCTCGGGATGATGCCTTTTCTTAGGCTTACCGACCGTCAGTTCAAAAGACTCAAGTCGTCATTATGCTGGAACGACGTCTGATCTTGAGGATAGACGGACCCGCCATAATCGAGGAGGAGTCCCTTATGCGGCGAAGAATGCCCCTTGGGAACTTAGGTTGAAGTCCTTTTTCGATCTCGAGAGAAAGGCGCTTAGTTTGAGACATATCTCAAAACAGGCTCTGGTGGTACATTCGTCAAAAACCACCACTGAATCCAGTCACATCAACCGCAACAACGCGGCGAGGGAGAGCTTTCGCGGTTCCTTGGCACCCTCCTGAAAATAATCCACATACACCTTCTCCGCGATGTCCCGGTCTTCGATAACACCGCAGTGAACATAAAAATATCCCGTCACCATACTTGATGTTTTAAGATCGACCCTGAGAAACTCGTCATCGAAGAACGTACCGTCGATGTCTTCCAGATCGACCAGTGATTTCCCGTTGGGAATCCGGTTGCTGAGCCAGTTGGTGAGAATATCCGGAGATACACTCTTCAGGTTGATGCTGATCTTTTCCTCGAGTTCTTCATTGAGAACGAAGGCCACACTGGAGAGGTTGATCCCCAGAGTGTTGTAATAAGAATCCATGCGTTTTTTTGCAGGTTCCCCCCCACGGACCAGATCTCCGAAAAAGGACAAAGTGGTTGAAGTGTTGGATTTGTACACCAAGGCGTCTCTCACCGCCGCCCTGCAGGAGGTTTCATTCACCGGGGGCCGCGAGGAGGGGGACGACGAGTCCGGGGTCGCACAGCCTGAGAGAATGCCGACTAGGGGGAGCAGGAGTAGAAGGGGGCCTTTCATGGCCTGAGACTAGCAAATCGGTATTAGGAAGGGAAGGGTGCAGACCCGCTGGCTGGCAAAAGAATGGCGCCGGCACCTGTTTGGTGTTCCTTTTACCCGTATAATGTCCCGGCTTCTGCGGAAGGGCAGCCTCACAATCTGCACCCGCACAGATTCATCTTCCCAAAACCTGTCCCACCTGGGACACGGTTTGTGATTCGTGATCGGCAGGAGCGGTTTGTCGGGAAAAGAAGGTTTAGGGGGCCTCTCAAGACCGTTGGATTTGCATTTCTTCGCTTCCTGCCCCTTTTTGCCCACCCAGTCTTGACACAAAGCACTCCAAAAGGTACGTGCACCGTCCCCTTTTCCATCGAATGCCCGATGGTGTAATGGTAGCACAGGAGGTTTTGGTCCTCTTAGTCAGGGTTCAAATCCTTGTCGGGCAACCACCTATTTCCCATGAAACTCATTTCCGGAACCGCACATCCAGAGCTGGCTCAGAAGATATCTGAGGTCATCGGTCAGGGATTGACTAAAATTGAGGTCAAGCGCTTCCCTGACGGGGAGATCTTTGTCAAAATTCTCGAGAATATTCGTGGCCATGATGTCTTTATCGTCCAGCCGACCTCCCCTCCCGGGAATGACAACTTAATGGAATTGCTGATTCTGATGGATGCCTGCCGCCGGGCAAGCGCAAAGCGGATCATCTGCGTTCTCCCTTATTACGGATATGCCCGCCAGGATCGCAAAGATCAGCCCCGGGTACCGATTACGGCCAAACTTGTGGCAAATCTTCTGACCACTGCCGGAGCCAGTCGAATTCTGACCGTGGATCTGCATTCCCAGCAGATTCAGGGGTTTTTCGATATTCCCGTGGATCATCTGTATGGGAGTCCGGTGATTGTCAGTTATCTGAAGTCGCTCGAACTCGACAATTTGGTGATTGTGTCTCCCGATACCGGGGGGACGAAGATGGCCTATGCCTACGCCCAGCTATTGAATGCGGAAATTGCCATTGTTGCCAAAAACCGCAAAAGTGCCACCGAAGTGGATGTGATCAGTGTGGTTGGAGATGTGGAAGGCTGCAATGCGGTATTGGTGGATGACATGACCACGACAGCCGGAACCCTTTGTGCCGCCAGCAAGGTACTGAAAGAAAACGGGGCCAAGTCGGTGATGGCGGCTGTTTCCCACTGTTTGTTGAATGAGGACGGGCTCCGCCGCGTCCGCGAAAGCGAAATTTCCCATCTTGTCACCACAGACTCCGTGCCTCCTCTGGTTGAGGAGGGAGACGACGTGGTCCGTCTGTCCCTGAGCAATCTGCTGGGTGATGCAATTTTACGAATTCACAATTATCAATCCGTGACCTCGCTGTTCCGGATCACCTAACTTCAACCCCTTCGAGGACCCCCCATGGCGAACGACACTGTTTCTTTCCCGGCTGAGACCCGGGCGGCCGAAAAAAAATCCGATGTGACCGATCTGCGGAATGACGGTTTCATTCCTGCGATTGTCTACTCCAAAGGCGAAGCCGGAACTCCGGTCAAGCTCAACGAGCACGACTTTGAAATGATGCTGAAACAGCATTCCGGTGAAAACATGATGATCGATCTGGTTGTCGATGGCGGCAAAGCCCGTCACGTGCTGCTGAAAGACATCCAGCATCACCCCATGAGCCAGCGCATCCTTCACGTGGATTTCCACGAAATCAGCCTGGACCGCCTGGTGAAAGTACACGTGGTCGTCGACTTCCAGGGTACCCCGGTCGGTGTGACCCAGGGTGGTGGAACCCTCGACATTCAGACCCGTGAGGTCGAAGTGGAATGTAAAGCGTCTGCCATTGTCGACAGCCTGCCGCTGGATGTGTCCGGGCTGGATATTGGTAACAATGTCACCGTTGCGGACCTGTCTCTGCCGGAAGGCTACACCCTGCTGACCGCAGAAACGGTGAGTCTGGCCAACATGCTGGCACCCCGTGTGAAAGCGGATGCCGGGACCTCTGAAGGGGGGGCGACGGAAGGAGAAGACGCGGCTTCGGAAGAGGCAGAGGCATAATCCTTTCCTGATGGGTCATGCCGGGAATCCGACTGATTGTGGGTCTTGGCAACCCGGGTGAACAATACGCCCGAACCCCCCACAACATCGGATTCGATGCCCTGGACTGCTTTGCCGCGCGGAACGGCGCATGCTTTCGTCGCGCTTTCGGCTTGCAAGCATGGGCGTTGACTTGGCAAAAGGACGGTTCCCCTGTTCACTTGCTGAAACCCCGGACATTCATGAACCGTTCCGGGGTCGCCGTAAGGAAGGCTCTCCGCAGATGGCGGATCCGACCGGAGGAAACACTGCTGGTGTACGATGAGGTGGCGCTTCCATTGGGACGCCTCCGGATTCGACTCCGGGGAAGTGCAGGGGGACACAACGGGGTGACCTCGGTTATCTCGGAACTGGACAATTTAACGGATCTGCCACGGCTTCGGCTCGGGGTGGGACCACGCCCTCCCGGGGATCAGTTGGTGGACTACCTGCTCGGAACCTGGGAACCCGATCTTCAACCCCGGGCAACTGCACTGGCTGAAGATGGGGCCTCTGCTCTGGAGATGATTCTCCGCGACGGAGTAGAGGCTGCTATGAATCATTGGAACTCGGTGAAAACCGAACGACATCTTAACGACAACGCTGATACAGGAGTACTCTCTTGAACCGATACGAAGCCATGGTGATTCTTCCGGAATCACTGACCGAAGACGAAATTGAACAGGGTCTGGACCGTCTGACCCAGGCTGTAAAAGCCCAGGGCGGTGAGGCCGGAAAAGCTTCCCGCATGGGACGTAAAACCTTTGCCCGCCCGATGAAGAAGCAGACTGTAGGCGAATACGCCCTGCTGCGTTTTGAAATGGACGGCGACAAAGTGGACCCTTTCATCAAAAGTCTGAAACTGGACGAAGCGATCTTCCGCATCCAGGTGTCCCGCCTCCCCGAAGCGGCCCAGGCGTAAAGGACCCCAAACATGAGCGGCGCCTCCCTGAACCGGGTCATTCTCTGTGGAAATTTAACCGCAGATCCCGAATTGTCCTACCTCCCGTCCGGGATGGCTGTCAGCCGTATGCGGCTGGCCGTGAATGAGCGGGTGAAAAATCAGTCAGGTGAGTGGGTGGACCGTCCCTGTTATGTGGACGTGACCGCGTTTGGCCGTCAGGCGGAGACCTGCAATCAGTATCTCCACAAAGGCTCCTCAATCCTGCTGGAAGGAAAGCTTCGTTACGAGACGTGGGAGGCCAAAGACGGGAGTGGAAAGCGAAGCAAGCACTCCGTGGTTGCAGACCGGGTTCAGTTCCTCGGTGGACGGGATGAAGCGGGTGGGGGAGCTCCGGCCCCTCAGTCCTCCGCCTCGGTATCGGTTCCGCCCCCGGCAGCCCCTCCGCCTCCACCCCCGCTTGCGGAAACCGGTGACGAAGACGATCCGCCTCCGTTCTAACTCTGTTCCGGAAGCAGGGACCCGGAGTCACCCTTTCGGACGATTCCCTCTGACCCACTCGTTCCGCGTGGCAAGCTCTGCCCTCCGACTTCTGACCTCTCTTTTCTATTTACCTGTGGCCTGCCTGCCACGTAACCCTGCGGATGAAAAAAGCCGCGTAGAACCCAAAGGAAAAACAAAATGGCGAAAAACAACTGCGAGTACCTCGAAGGGGTACAGGAAATTGATTACAAGGATCATGAGCTGCTCCGCAAGTTCATGACCGAACAGGGGAAAATCCTTCCCCGCCGCGTGACCGGTGCCAATGCGAAACAGCAGCGCCAGGTCACCCGTGCCATCCGGAAAGCCCGTACGCTCGGACTGCTTCCCTAAGCCTGAACCTGATTCAATTGGAGAAACACATGTCGAAACAACTGATTTTGATGAAGGATGTCGAAGGCCTGGGAATTGTAGGGGACGTGGTGTCCGTTGCCGACGGGTACTGCCGCAATTACCTCATTCCCCAGGGACTGGCTCAGCCGGTAACGGACAAAATGATTGAAAAACTGGCGGATGCCCGCGCTCAGCGCCAGGCCGAACTGCTTGAGGAAAAAGCGAAAGCCGAATCCTTTGCGCAGAAGGTCGAATCCACGTCCGTTTCCATCACAGTGAAAACGTCCGGTGAAGGACGCCTGTATGGTTCTGTCGGCAGTTCCGAAATTGCGGAGGCCGCCAACAAAGCGGGGCTGAACATCGACGAAAAAATGGTGCACATCGGTGCCCCGTACCGTCAACTGGGCGAATACAAAGCCCGGATCCGCCTCCACCCCGAGGTGACAGCGGATCTCGGCGTGGCTATTGTCGCCGAAGAAGAGGACTAAACGACAATGCCGAGAGTCTCGACTCCGGAACCGTTGCAAAACTCTCCCTACGATGAGGGAGCGGAACGGGGACTTCTCGGTTGCGCCATTGTAAACCCCGATGTGGTGATCGACCTTGCGGTTGAGCGCGGCATCGGGGTTTCTTCCTTTTATTTGGAAGCGCACCGTACGATCTGGGATACCCTGGCGGAGATGCAGTCCGCAGGAAAACTGATCGACGGCATCATGCTGAGCAACCGCCTGCGGGACAAACAGGTATTTGATCAGGTCGGAGGGACCGAGTACCTCCAGGCCATCATGGACGCAGCCCCCATTGCGGTTCACGCCGAGAGTTATCTTGAGGTGGTTCGGGAGAAGGCACTGCTGCGTAACATTATCCAGTGTGCCCGTGAGGCTGTGGACAAGTGCTATGACCCGGACAAGGATGTCGACCTGGTTGTCAGTGAAACCGAACAGGCGTTTCTGAACTTACAGGGAGGGGATTCCCGGAGTGTGTGGCACCCCTGGGATCATCTGGTGGATGAAACCATTCATCAGATTAACCTCATTGCGGACAATAATCAGCAATTGGTGGGGGTTCCCAGTGGATTTCGGGACATCGACAAAATGCTGCATGGCCTCAAACCTGCAGAAATGATCGTCCTTGCGGCCCGCCCCTCCATGGGCAAAACGTCGCTGGCCCTGAACATTGCGGAAAATGTCGCGATGGGCCTGGGGCAGCCGGACCACAAAGGTCAGGGGGTGGCGGTGTTCAGCCTCGAGATGTCAGCAGAGTCACTGGTGCACCGAATGATCTGCTGTCGGGCCCGGGTTTCCTCCGGGAAAATTCTCGGAGGGTACCTCTCCACGGAGCACCATCAACGTTTGATGACCGCTGCCGATGAGCTGAGGCAGGCCCCGATCTTCATTGATGATTCCGGTGGTCTGGATGTGATGGAAATGCGTGCCCGTGCCCGGCGCCTGAAGAAGAAACACGACATCCAGTTCATTGTCGTGGATTACCTTCAGATCGCCCATTGTGCCAAGCAGTCCGCCGACGGCTGGCAACGTGAAGTGGCCGGGATCTCCAGTGAAATTAAATCCATGGCGAAAGAACTGAAAGTTCCGGTGATGGTTCTCAGTCAGTTAAGCCGTGATGCCGAAAAACGCGACCGTACCAGTGGCACCCCCAAACTGTCAGACCTTCGTGACTCCGGTGCGATTGAACAGGATGCAGACGTGGTGATGCTGCTCCGCCGTCCTGCCCGGTATCCGGGGGATCCCCGTGCCGATGAACCGAATTTAGCCATTGTAGACATTGCCAAACACCGAAATGGTGCGGTAGGACCGGTGGAACTGAGTTTCTTTGATGAACACACCCGGTTCGAAAATCGGGAGCACCACGAGATGGATACCCCTCTCTAAGGATCTTTATGAACATTCCTGTCCGCGCATTTGTACTTCTCCTGGTTTTAGGGCCGCTTGGAGTTTTTGCCCAGCTTCAAGAACCCAAGGAGATTCAGGACATTCAGGTGCGGAACCTGACCCGGGAGGGAGAGGGAGGGATCTCTTCTGTCCGGGCATTCATCCAGCCTCGTGTAGGGGATTCCTACGATCGCCGCCTTGTAAATGAGGATATCCGGAGTCTGCAGGAAACCGGACGTTATGCGTATGTGGGGGTGGAGCTTTTACCGCTGGCCAACAACCGCGTTACCCTGATCTATGTTGTGGAGGAAAGGGCACGTCTGCGAAATATCCGGATTGACGGGGGGGACGCGATCTCCAACGCGAAAATCCGGAAGGAGATGGAACTCGAACTCGGCGACCGAGTCGACATCGCACTGGTGGAGCAGAAACTTCTGCCAATCCGTGAGAAATATCGGAAGAAATTTTATACTGAAGCTGCTTTCGACGTCAATCTGACTCCTGCAGATGAGAGGGGGTTTTCCGATTTGACCATCAAGGTGAATGAAGGGTTGCAGCAGAAGGTAAAGGACATCGAATTCACCGGGAACATCGCCTACACGGACAGGGAAGTCCGGGCCGTCATGATGCAGAAACAGGTGTGGCTCCTCAGCGTGTTCTCCGGTCGTGGGGGATTAAATGAAGAAGCGCTGCGTCTTGACCGATACCGGATTCAGGAGCTGTACCGCAAGCTGGGATATCTGGATGCCACGGTGGGGGAACCGGAATTGAAGCGGACTCCGCGCGGTCTGGTGGTGGTGCTGCCGATCGAGGCGAACCAACAGTTCCGCGTCCGTTCGATTCAGATCAAAGGAAACACCCTGTACCCCTCCTCATTGCTTGGATCACGGGTCCCCCTGCAAGTGGGGGGAATTGCGGGTTCCGATGACATTGAACGAGGACGGCGTGCAATACGGGACTTCTACAATGTCCGGGGATATTCCAAAACACTCGTCCGGGAACGAATTCTGCTCACAGACCAGCCGGATCAGGTCGATATCGTCTACACGATCCGGGAAGGGGAAGTGGCCACAGTTCGGAATATCCTGATTCGGGGGAATACCCGGACCAAGGATCATGTTCTGCGCCGCGAGATTACGGTGGTCCCAGGCGAGACCCTGAATGAGGTGAATGTCCGGAACAGTGCGGCCCGTATCCGGAACCTTGGGTTCATGGAAATGGCGAACCATGCCGTTCTGCCCACTCGTGATCCTGCGGTGTATGATGTGGAATTTGAGGTGCGGGAAGCACGCAGCGGTAACTTTCTCGCCGGTGTCGGGTTTTCCAGTGAGGATCGTCTGGTCGGCTTTATCGAACTGTCGCAGGGAAATTTTGATTTAACGGATCCTCCCGGCTTTATCGGAGGGGGTGAAAAACTTCAGACCCGCCTGCAATTGGGTACAGAGCGTCAGGATGTCGAAGTGAATTACTCCCGTCCCTGGTTCCTGAACCGTCGCTTGACCTTCTCGGTACGGGGCTTCATGAATGAACGGGAGTTCCTGAGTGATGACTACAATCAGAAAAACACCGGGGCCAGTGTGGGCCTGCGCAAACAGCTCTTTGGCCGCTGGCGGGGAGACCTCTCGTATCAGTTGGAGGAAATTGAAGTCTTTGATGTGGCCGAAGACGCTTCGGAGATCATTAAGCAGGAGGAGGGGACCACGCTCCGAAGCAGTCTGAATTTTATCATGACCCACGATACCCGGAATCAGGTCTGGATCCCCACCAAGGGGGGGCGGACCATTCTCAGTACCGGCTTGATTGGTGGCCCGCTTGGGTTTGATGAAGACATCTACGAACTCGGTGTTCGCGCCTCGTACTTCTTTCCGTTGATTTGGAACCGGGATCACAATCTGAATCTGCATGGGTGGGCACGCACCGTGGACTACTACGGGGATTCCGACAGTGTCCCCATTTTTGACCGACTGTTCCTCGGGGGGGCACGGACGATCCGGGCCTTTGACTTCCGGGATGTCAGCCCGGTGGATGAAAACGGAGACCCCATCGGGGGGCAAACGGCGCTTTTTGCCAGTGCAGAGTATACAATTCCTCTCAGTGAACTGTTCCGGGTGGCGGGATTTTACGACTGGGGTGTGGTGAATCTGGACCCCTATGATGCCTCGACAGAGGAGATGAACTCCAGCTACGGAATTGGACTTCGGATCGATATGCCCGGCTTTCCTCTCCGGTTTGACTACTCCTGGCAACACTTCGCCAGTGAATCAAATGAATCCAATGGTGGGAAATTCAGTTTTCTCATTGGCTATTCGTTCTGAAGTTCTTAAAAACGGGTATGAAACAATCCCGTCTCTTTTTTCTCCTCCTGTGTGTGTCCGGTTTTGGATGGAGCCAAACCCCGCGGTGGGTAGTGGTGAATTTCCAGAGGGTCTTTGAGGAATTTACAGAGCTGAAGCAGGCCGACGCGGACGTCAAAAAGGAAATTCAGGCGTTCCGGGACGAACAGGCCAAACGCCTCGAATCCCATAATGTACGCAAGCAGGCGTTTCAGAAACTAAGGGAGCAGGCGGCCAGCGCGGACGTGGCCGGAACGGAACGGGAAGCGCTGGTGGACGAGGCCGCGAAACTGTTTGAGGATCTCCGCTCGGAAGAACAGGAATTACAGAAACTTCAGGTGGAATTCAACCAGCAGGCAGAAGCGAAAATCGTCCGTTTGCGGAAAGAATTCTCAGACCAGGTGCGTGAGCATATCCGGAAAATGGCTGAAGAGCGGGACTGGGGAGTGGTGATCGATTCTTCTGCTGTCGGCTCCAATGGGCTTCCGGTGATTCATTATGTCGAAAGCACCCAGGATGTGACCGTGGATGTCGTCCGCTCCCTGAATGCATCGGTTGCCGAGACCGAAACGGAAGAGGAAACAGGGGAATGAGCGTCGCACGTTCTCTGGAAGAGATTGCCTCTCTGGTTGAGGGAGAACTTCTCGGGCGTTCGGAGGGGGAGATTCACTCTGTTGCAGGGCTCCGGGAAGCTGCTGCGGGTCAGCTTTCATTTTTGAGCAACGCCAAATACCGGAAACTCCTGACTCAAACCGGCGCAACGGCGGTTCTGGTGTCCCGGGATTGGTCTGAGACCGTCCCGAACACGACGTTGATCCGGGTGGAGGATCCGGACAAAGCTTTTGCGGAGATTACCCGACTGTTCGTACCGCCTCCAGTGTCGTATGAACCGGGCATTCACCCTACGGCGGTAATTGCCGAATCTGCATCATTGGGACAGGATGTGCATGTGGGGCCTCATGTCGTAATAGAGGAGGGAGCCGTGATCGGCGACCGCTGTGTCCTGCTGGCAGGTGTGTTGATCTCCCGTGGTGCAACTCTTGGTAAGGATGCCCTTCTCCATGCAGGGGCAATCCTGCGGGAGCATGTTGTGGTGGGAGACCGGGTGATCCTGCACAACTATTGCGTGATCGGAAGTGATGGATTTGGGTACACTGTGAATTCTGATGGATCCCGCACAAAAGTACCGCAGGTCGGCATCGTCAGAGTGGGGGATGATGTGGAAATCGGTGCTCAGGTGTGTGTGGACCGGGCCCGCTTCGGCGAGACCAGGATTGGACATGGAGTGAAGATCGATAACCTTGTTCAAATTGCTCACAATGTCGTGATCGGAGACCACGCGGTCCTGGTGTCGCAGGTTGGAATCAGCGGGAGTTCCGTCGTGGAGGAAAAAGCCATTCTCGCAGGTCAGGTCGGGGTGGCCGGCCATTTAACCATCGGTACCGGTGCGGTGGTGGGCGCCCAGGGCGGAGTGACCAAAGATGTTGCTCCGGGTGAGTATGTCTGGGGCACCCCGGCGGCTACCTTTAAGAAATACAGTAAAAATCTTTCCAACATCAACCGGCTGTCCAAACTGGTCGAGAGAGTGGCCGAACTGGAAAAACACCTGAAATCCGCGGACTGAATCCTGGGTCCATCCTCCATACTGATGCACATTGACGGAGAAGGAACAGGCTTTGAAGGGTGTCCTTCACATTTGAAGCATTTGAGCCCATCTGCATGGATCAGTGGCTGATTTCCTTGAACACCCGTACCGTTTTGTCAGTCATACCTACCTTTATGAAAACTCCATATCTTCCTCTCATTCTGTTTTTTTTCTCCCTGCTGGCTCTGCCGGTTCCGGCAGAAAACCCTGCGGTGGACCTCGATCCGGCCTGGACGGGTGGGACCTTAAAAAACGGCATCCGATACCTGATTCGAAAGAATGACCGTCCGGCCAACCGCTTGGAACTTCGGCTGGTGGTGAATGCCGGATCGATTCTGGAGGAGGATGACCAGCGGGGGCTGGCGCACTATCTGGAGCACCTGGCATTTAACGGGACCACAAATTTTGCCAAAAACGATATGGTGAAATTTCTCGAATCCCTTGGCGTGGGCTTTGGACCGGATCTCAACGCGTACACCTCCTTTGATGAGACAGTCTACAAACTGCGTCTGCCGACAGAGAATCCCGAAACGGTTGAGAAGGGATTTCTTATTCTTTCAGATTGGGCCTCAGAGATCACCAATTCGGATGAGGAGATTGAAGCTGAGCGGGGAGTGATTATTGAAGAATGGCGTGGACGGAGAGGTGCACAGCAACGTGTGAGAGATCAGCAATATCCGGTGATGTTTCCTGGGTCCCGGTACGCAACCCGACTGCCCATCGGCACCATGGACGTCCTGGAGAATTTTGAATTCGACCGCCTTCGTCAATTCTACAAAGACTGGTACCGTCCCGATACGATGACCGTGGTAGCCGTTGGCGATCTTGATGTGGAGAAAACCAAACAGAGAATCGAAACGCTGTTTGCTGACAAAACCGGTCCGGAACATCCCCGTCCGCGGAAGGCTTTTGTACATCCGGAACATCAAGAGACAAAAGTGGGGGTATTCACGGATCCGGAACTCACCGGATCTGAAGTCCTGATCATGTGGAAGATGCCGCCGACACCCGTTCGAAATGAGGAGGAGTACCTTCCTGCGGTCAAAGGTCTGTTGGTGACTGATATGCTGAACCAGCGTTTCCGGGAACTCACCCAGCGTCCGGATGCACCGTTTTTGGAGGCGGGAGCGTACCGCGGGGGGTATACCCGTGGAGGGGATGTGTATCTTCTCTATGCCTCCTTGAAGGATGAAAAGGGGGCATATACAGCTGCTGCCGAGGCGTTACTAGCGGAATCCGAGCGGGCACGGCTGCATGGCTTTACGGATCAGGAGCTTGCCCGGGCCAAAGCCCGTAGGTTGCGCAGGCTGGAGACGGCATTCCAGGAAAAAGAAACCACATCAAGTGATGCGCATGCGGCTCAGGCCATCCGCCATGCGCTGGAAGGAGACTGGATGCCCGGAATTGAACGGGAATTGGACGTCAACCGCGCCTTTCTCCCGGAAGTGGGAACCAAAGAGTTGAAAGCCCTGCTGAATTCGTGGGTGGGCGAGGAAAACCGGGTTATTATGGCAGAAGGGCCCTCCCGGGATGATACCGATTTTCTCCCGGAAGAAAAGGACCTGCTGGCCGTCTTTGATACCGTGGGAGACCCCACTCTCGACCCCTATGAAGAGGCGTCCCTAGACCGCCCACTGGTTGGAGTGGACATTGAGGCGGGAACCATGGTCACGAAAGACGTGCGTGAGGACCTCGGTCTGCACATGTGGACCCTGTCAAACGGGGTGAAGGTGATTCTCAAGCCGACCGACTTCAAACAGGATGAGATTCTTCTTCAGGCCTGGAGTCCGGGTGGACTTCATCAATATGACGACGCTACGTACCGTCAGGTCCAGATGGCCGCTGGGGCGGTACAGGCCATGGGACTGGGGGAGTTCTCGGCTGTGGATCTCGGCAAAAAGCTATCCGGCAAATTGGTGTCGCTCTCTCCCTTTATTGACGGCGAGCGGGAAGGGTTTGACGGCGGGGCACGTCCTGCGGATTTTGAGACTTTGCTGAAATTGATTTATTTGAATTTCCAGGAACCACGTGCGGACGCGGAAGCCTTCGAAGCGATGCGCGGCCGCTTGCGTGAATCCATCCGGAACCGGCTGGCCGATCCCCGGTCACAGTTCCGGGACATGGTCTCGTCCACGATCAACTCCAATCACTCCCGCCTTGAGCCCATGACATTGGAAGAGGTCGAAGCCCTCAGTATGGAGAGGATGCGAAGTGTGTTTCAGGAGCGTTTTTCCGATGCCTCGGATTTCACCTTTATGTTTACCGGCAATCTGGATGTGGAGGCGGTGGAGCCGCTGGTTCTGACCTGGTTGGGGGCTCTTCCCTCTACTGAGAGAAAAGAGGAGTCTGTGTTCCTGAACGTGGACCGGCCGGAACATTATGTCCGCCGCGAGATGAAAGCCGGACTTGAGCCCATCAGTGAAGTGCACATGATGTGGTTTCAGGATGACTTCACCTATGACTACGCCAACCGCCATATGGTGCAGTCCATGGCGGGAGCTCTCCGCATTCGTCTGCGGGAGGTGATTCGGGAAGAGAAGGGGGGGACCTACAGTATTTCCATGTGGCCGCAAATGGAGCACCGACCGAATGAACGGGTTCAGCTTCGCATCGTTTTTGGTTGTGACCCGGACAAAGTAGAGGAGCTGATTGAGGCCGTCTATGAAGTGGTGGAAGAAATCAAAACCAAAGATCTGGATGAGTCCTACATCAAGACGGTTCAGGAAACTCAGCGCCGCCGCCGGGAAGTGGACCTGAAAGAAAATTCGTTCTGGGACAGCGTGATCCCATTCTATTTCTGGAACGGGGAAGATCCTGCGGTCGTACTCGAGTTTGATCAGTTCGTGCAGAAAATCACCCCGGCGTACATTCGCGAAACTGCGGCCCGGATGTTCGATACCGAGGATCATACGGTGATCATTCTCCGTCCGGGGGAAACGTCTAACGCAGCAGAAGACGCAACTGGAGAGTGATTTCTCCGATGTTCTGATGCAGTAAGGCGTAGACGAGGAACGAGAGGATCCCTTCAGTATGGCCGATTGGAAGAGCGTTGATAAATGGACAGGTATGTGGGGGCAACGTGCAGCTCCACTGTTGCAGAAAGGGTGGGTACATCACCTGCTCCCACTGCTGGTGTTCGGCATGTTCATGACGGCTTACTTCGGCTACAACGAGTGGCAGTACCGCAAGGACCCGGATGGGCGGACGGCGAAGTTCTCTTTTGAAAAAACCTTCCTGCAGGGAAAGTATGATCAGGGGATTTACCGCGGAATCGGGGTCACGCTTTACCGGGATGGCAAACGGTCCGGCTGGTATCCCGGAGCTTCTATTGCCGGGGGGATCGGCTGGCGTTTGATGGGGAAACCGGATGAAGGGCAACCGGGACCGGACGTATTCTTCCTTTGTTTTTTCATTCCCTCGATTCTCTATGGCGTTGCATTTTTCTACTGCTTTTACCGCTACGCCTATCTGAAGTGGGGGACGGGTGCCGGAGTGTTGTCGCTTCTGTCGCTGGTGAGTTTTCCGCCTTCGTTTTACTATCTGACCGCCTTTCCCTACAACATGGGACTGGCGTGCATGACGGCCTATCTGCTGGTGTACGAAGGGGAGAGCAAGAGACGGTATCTGTGGCTGGGCCTTTTGGGGTTCTTCTGTTCGATCACCTACCCGACTACGTTCCTGTTTGCGGTGTTTCCGGTGATGAACGAATTGGTGAAGCAGGTCGGGCAGCGGAGATTCAGACCCCTTCCGTACCTGTATTACGGGATGCCGTTCGTGCTGGGGCCGCTGACATTCTTTACCTATCTGCATGTTGTAACCGGAGATTTCCTGGGTTACGTCAATCATCAGGGAGCGCACTATGAGCGGGTCTTCGGTTCTCCGCTACAGGTTGTGCTCAGTTGGTTTCAGGAACACCCGCTTACCTACCCGGAAAACCTGACCGCCGTCCTGGTCATGCTGTACCTCGCCTTGTTCGCCACGAAGAAAATCGGGGCCGGGCTGTGGTGTTACATGTTGGCCCTGATGGTGTTTTCTCCTTTCACGGGATCCTTTCAGTGTGTCTACCGTCATTATCTCCTGGCGTTCCCTCTGCATTACCTCTTTGCCACCTCCACAAAGCCCCTGTGGATCAAGCTGCCCCTTGCCGGGATCTATTCCTACATTGGATTGAAATACTTTTTCTGGCTGTATCTGGATAATATTCTGACCTGAAACGGAGACCCATATGAATCCTCAACTCCTCAATGCCTGTAAAACCTTCTCTCTGGGGGATGCTCCCGGAGCCAAAGCGTATCTGTCGCCTGATGTCAAATGGGAGTTTGTGGGGGAAAAGACCATGGAGGGGCTGGAAGCCATGCTTCAGTTTTGCCGGGAGATGATGGCGGAGGGGTGTCCTGACTTCCGGATTGAGCGGAATACGATCAGCGACTCCCGTGTGGTCATCGAAGGAAAGGAAGACCGTGAGGGGGGGATCTGTTACTGTGACTCCTTCACCCTTGAGAACGGCCTGATCACGGAAATTTACTCCTACTGCATCTGCCCCGGAGCCTCCTCTGTTCTGGAAGCGGAATGAAGGGCAGGGCACTCTGAGCCGGATTCTGCACGTTCCCATTATTTTATCCTAATTTACCCCTTCCTGTATGGTATCCTGCCCATCCTGATCCTCCTTGTTCCACCACGCGTGAAAAACCCGAAAAAAGTTGGTTTTTGGCTTTGACAGAAGGGGCTGTCCCTGACTATGTTGCGCGCCCTTTCCAAAAACTCCCCTGCGGGAATCCGCTTGAGAGTGGTGGAGAGACAGAATTTATCCGATTGACCGAGTGGACCTGATTCGTCGCGTCCTCCCGGGAGGTGAAGATTCCTACAACTTATGCCCACGTAGCTCAGTTGGTAGAGCACATCCTTGGTAAGGATGAGGTCAGCGGTTCAATCCCGCTCGTGGGCTCCATTGTCGGGGCTGCATCTCAATGGTCGGTGACGGTTTTGTTTTTTCACGGAAACGGAGAACGTTTTCACATCATCAATAACCTGTAAACCCAAACCAGAGGTATCCCCCCATGGCGAAGGAAAAATTCGAACGCACAAAGCCCCACGTGAACGTGGGAACCATTGGTCACGTTGACCACGGCAAAACCACCCTGACCGCTGCGATCACGCACGTACAGGCTCTGAAAGGCCTCGCAACCGACATCGCCTACGACGAAGTGGCAAAAGCTTCTGAGTCCCAGGGCCGTCGTGACGCCTCCAAGATCGTCACCATCGCGACCTCTCACGTTGAGTACGAATCCGACAACCGTCACTACGCTCACGTTGACTGCCCCGGCCACGCGGACTACGTTAAAAACATGATCACCGGTGCTGCCCAGATGGACGGCGCAATTCTGGTGGTGTCCTCTGTTGACGGACCCATGCCCCAGACCCGTGAGCACATCCTCCTGGCCCGCCAGGTCGGTGTTCCCGCCATCGTGGTCTTCATGAACAAAGTCGACCTCGTGGACGACGAAGAGCTCCTCGACCTCGTGGAACTCGAGGTTCGTGAACTTCTCTCCAAGTACGATTTCCCCGGCGACGACCTGCCCGTGGTTCGCGGTGCGGCTCTGGCCGGACTGCAGGCCTCCAGCGCAGACGACGCAGGCTGCAACTCCATCTCCGAGCTCATGGACGCACTCGATTCCTACATCGAAGAGCCCCAGCGTGACGTGGATCAGCCCTTCCTGATGCCGATTGAGGACGTGTTCTCCATCGAAGGTCGTGGTACCGTGGTGACCGGCCGTGTAGAGCGTGGCGTGATCAAGACTGGTGAAGAAGTGGAAATCGTCGGTATCACCGATACCGTGAAAACCACCGTGACCGGTGTGGAAATGTTCCGGAAGGAACTCGGACAGGGCCAGGCTGGCGACAACGTTGGATGTCTCCTCCGTGGTACCAAGAAGGAAGACGTGCAGCGCGGACAGGTTCTCGCGAAGCCCGGTTCCATCACTCCTCACACCACCTTCAAAGCCGAAGTTTACGTTCTGTCCAAGGACGAAGGCGGACGTCACACTCCGTTCTTCAAAGGCTACCGTCCCCAGTTCTACTTCCGTACCACGGACGTAACCGGTGACATCGAGCTTCCCGAAGGCGTGGAAATGGTGATGCCGGGTGACAACGTGTCCATGGACGTGACGCTGATTCAGCCGATCGCGATGGAACAACACATGCGCTTCGCGATCCGTGAAGGTGGCCGTACCGTCGGTGCCGGACGCGTGACCGAAGTTGTGAAGTAATTGTCCCCACTGTTCCGGCGGCATGCCGCCGGAGCGGAACAGTTTGATGCGGGGGTTCGCCCCCGCGGATCTTCCGGCAGGTCAGTAGCTCAATTGGCAGAGCACCGGTCTCCAAAACCGGGGGTTGGGGGTTCGAGGCCCTCCTGACCTGCCAGCTTTTCCTCAACGTTTCATCTCGTTTCAGAACATCATGTCATCCAAAAATCCCATCACCCGTTTGTCCACATTTCTGCGGGACGTAAAAGCGGAACTGATCAAATGTAACTGGCCCACCTGGGCGGAACTGCGTCAGTCCACGATGGTGGTGGTAGTGAGCTTTCTCCTGCTGGGTGCCTTTGTGTCCGCCGCGGATTTTCTGCTCCGCGAGCTGATCAAAGTGATTCTCTGATTCTGGACTCCCTTCACGAACGCAACTCAGGCGGTTTCCCTATGAAAAAACATTGGTTTGTCATCCATGCGCTTTCCGGACAGGAATTCAAAGTCCGTGAAAACATCATGCGTCGACTGGAAATCGAAGAGATGGGTGATCTCATTGAAGAGGTCCTGATCCCGACCGAAAAGGTGACGGACGTGAAAATGGGTAAGAAACGGGAAATGACCCGGAAGTTTTATCCGGGTTACATCCTGGGGAAAATGGCGCTCTACAACGACGACAACAGTCTCAACGAACGTACCTGGCATTTCATTCAGCAGACTCCCGGCATCATTGGATTTGTTGGCGGTGAGAAACCTGCGCCTCTCCGTAAAAGTGAAGTGGATTCCATCCTGAATCAGGTGGAAGACAAGAAAGAGAAGCCCACTCCGAAGATCAATTTCACCGAAGGCGAAACCATCAAGATCAACGATGGACCGTTCGAAAACTTCACCGGCGCGGTGGAGGAAATCGATCCGGTTCGGGGAAAACTGGTGGTCACCGTCGTCATTTTCGGCCGTCCGACCCGTGTGGAGTTGGAATACTGGCAAGTAGAGAAAATCAGTTAATTTGGAAAATCATCCATGGCGAAAAAAGTAACAGGAATGATAAAACTGCAGATTCCCGCCGGGCAGGCAAACCCGGCGCCGCCAATTGGTCCCGCATTGGGCGCCAAGGGCGTGAACATCATGGAATTCTGCAAGGCGTACAACGCCGCCACCCAGGACAAGGCAGGGTTGGTCATCCCCGTGGAAATCACGGTGTATCAGGACCGCTCCTTCACCTTTGTGCTGAAAAGCCCGCCCGCCGCGGTACTGCTGAAAAAAGCAGCCGGCATCGCGAAGGGGAGCGGCGTGCCCAACCGTGACAAGGTTGGCAAAGTCACCCGGGATCAGCTCATTGCGATCGCCGAAGAGAAAAAAGACGATCTGAACGCAAACTCCGTGGAAGCGGCTGCCGAGATGATCGCCGGAACCGCCCGCAGCATGGGCATTGAGGTGGTGTAATGGTGAAACGCGGAAAAAAATACCAAAAAGTAACCGAGCATCTGGATGCCCACAAGGAATTCCCGATGTCCGAAGCTCTGGAGTTTCTGAAGAAGAATTCCTTCGCACGCTTTGACGAAACGGCTGAGATGGCCTTCCGTCTCGGCGTGGATCCCACCAAATCCGACCAGGCGGTCCGGGGAAGCATTTCGCTTCCGCACGGTACCGGTAAAAATATCCGGGTCGTGGTTTTCGCCAACGGTGAAGCCGCGGACGCTGCCAAAGAGGCCGGCGCGGATGAAGTCGGTTTCGCGGATCTCATCGACAAAGTGAAAGGCGGATGGCTGGACTTCGATGTGGCGGTTGCCACGGCTGAAGCGATGGCCGAGGTCCGGAAACTGGGTCGTGTCCTGGGTCCCCGCGGCCTGATGCCGAACCCCCGTAACGGAACCGTGACCGAAGACACCGCCACCGCCGTGAAGCAGTTCAAAGCGGGCCGCGTGGAATTCAAAATGGATAAAGCCGGCAACGTGAACGTGCCCTTCGGCAAGCTGTCCTTCGATGTGGAGCAGCTGGCCGAAAACGGCAAAGCGGTGATTACCGCTGTCATGGCCGCCAAACCTTCCGCTGTGAAAGGCATTTACGTGAAGAAATGCTCTGTCAGCAGCACCATGGGTCCCGGTCTGGCGCTGGAAGCCCGTGAACTTAACGTCTGATCGAGGAGATTCATTCCATGAGACCAGAAAAAGAAGCAATGTTGAATGAAATCCGTGACCGGGTGGAAGATTCTGTGTTTGTCATCATGACCGACTACGGTTCCATGAATGTGGAAACGGCTCAGGAACTGCGCGGCAAACTTCGTGAAGTGGACGCGGAATTCCATGTGGTGAAAAACCGTCTGTTCGCACACCTCGCCGAAGACCTTGGCGGACCGGAGCTCAAGGGTGGCCTTGGGGGACGTTCCGCGATGGTGACCGGCACTGGAGAAGTGACCGACGTCGCACGCGTGTTGCGCGATTTCATCAAAGACAAAGAAGTTCCCACCCTCAAGATGGGTGCCCTGGAAGGGGCGTTCCTGAGCGAGGGCGACCTGAAAGCACTGGCCGATATGCCGTCCAAGGACGAAATGCGTGCCAAACTGCTGGGAACGTTGCAGGCCCCGATGTCACAGACTGTGGGTGTTCTGAACCAGAAACTCTCCTCTCTCTTGTACGTGCTGAAAGCGGTTGAAGCCAAAAAGGCAGAAGGCTGAAGCACGTAAAACCAAAACCTGAAATTTAAACCAACCTCTAGTATCCTATAAGGAGTAACCGACATGTCCGAAGAGACCAAAACCGAAGAAGCACCTCAGCTCGAAGGCAAAATGGCTGAGTTCGTTGATTGGATTGAAACCATTTCCGTACTGGAACTTTCCAAACTCGTAAAAGCACTGGAAGACCGCCTGGGTGTTTCCGCTGCAGCCCCCGCAGTTGCAGTTGCAGCTGGACCCGCTGCTGGTGGGGACGCTGGTGCCGCCGCCGAAGAGAAAACTGAATTCGACGTGATTCTTTCCTCCGCTGGTGGACAGAAGATCGCCGTCATTAAAGAACTCCGTGCGATCACCGGTCTGGGCCTGAAAGAAGCCAAAACCATGGCGGAAACGGCTGACGCAGTGGTCAAAGAAGGTGCTTCCAAAGAAGAGGCCGAGGAAATCAAAACCAAGCTCGAAGGAGCCGGTGCCTCTGTCACAGTCAAGTAAAAAACACTTGATTGAACTTGAAAAGGTGTCCCGTGTCCGTAAGGATATGGGATGCCTTTTCCCCTGTCTGCATGCCCCTATCCGGGGTCATGCAGCTTTCTCGTCTCGTTGACTCCCAATTTCCCCCCAAGGTTGCAGTATGGTTGAACGCAATAATTACGGCAGTATCGAAGAGGTGACCACACCTCCGAATCTCATCGACATTCAGAAGAAATCCTTTGTGGATTTTCTGCAGGCGGAGGTTCCGCCGAATGAGAGGGACCAAGTCGGTTTCCAGGCCGTATTCAACGAAATTTTTCCCATTGAAAGTTATGACGGGCAGTGCGTACTTGATTTCGTCAAGTACGAGATCCAGCCTCCGAAAATGGAAGAGGTGGAATGCCTCAAGGAAGGGGAAACCTACGCCGCACCTCTCTACGTCACATTCCGCCTGAAAGACGGGGAAGAAGTACGAGAAGAGGATATCTTCATGGGCGACATCCCCCTGATGTCCCGTGACGGCAGTTTCATTATCAATGGCGCAGAACGCGTCATCGTCTCTCAGTTGCACCGTTCACCCGGGATCTGTTTTGAGCAGTCCACCCACGCGAATGGAAGCATCCTGTACTCCTTCCGCGTCATTCCGGACCGTGGGTCCTGGATTGAAGTCCAGTTCGATACCAACGATCTGGTCAACGTGTACCTGGACCGGAAACGCCGCCGCCGGAAGATTCTGGCTCCGACGCTGTTCCGGGCCCTTGGATATGGAAGTGACGAGGAGTTGTTGGGCATTTTCTACAGCTTCAAGAAGCTGAGCCTGACCAAGAAGCTGAAAGAGGCCTCTCTTACCAATCTGGTACTGAAAGACGACATTGTGGATCCGGACTCCGGAAACATCATTGCCCGCCGGTATGAGCCCATGACCCTGGATCTGGTGTCCCAGATTTCCGCGGCCGGCTTTACTTCCACCGACGTGGTCGACATCAGCTCGGACGAAGGTATTTTCCTGAAATCGGTTGAGAAAGATCCCAGCCGTGACACCGAGGAAGCGCTGAAAGACATCTACAGCAAGCTCCGTCCTGGAGATCCCCCCTCCGTGGCCAACGCGCAGCAGATGCTGTTGCGCATCTTCGGCGATCCCCGCCGTTACGACCTCGGTCGGGTAGGGCGGTACAAGATTCGTCAGAAGCTGAACCTGACTGCGAATCCCGATTCCCGCGTTCTCGAGAAAGAGGATTTTGTGGAAGCGGTACGCTACCTCATCGGCCTGAAAATGGGCCGTGGGTTTATTGACGACATCGACCACCTTGGCAGCCGCCGTGTGCGGACTGTCGGGGAACTGATGGAAGGACAGGTCCGCGTGGGACTGGCCCGGACCGAGCGTCTGGCCCGTGAGCGCATGACCATGATTGACGCCACCGTGGAAAAACTGACCCCCCAGCGTCTGGTGAACCCCAAAGCGCTGTCCGCTGTGGTCAAAGACTTCTTCGGCCGTTCTCAGCTGTCTCAGTTCATGGACCAGACCAACCCTCTGTCCGAACTGACCCACAAACGCCGTCTGTCTGCGCTTGGACCGGGTGGTCTGAGTCGTGAGCGTGCCGGATTCGAGGTCCGTGACGTTCACACCTCTCACTACGGACGTATCTGCCCGATTGAGACCCCGGAAGGTCCGAACATCGGTCTGATCAGTTCTCTCTCCACCTATGCCCGTGTCAACGAGTTCGGATTCATCGAAAGTCCGTACCGGGTGGTGAAGAAAGGCAAAGTCTCCAAGGAGGTAAAATACCTCAACGCGGACGACGAGGAACGCTGCGTCATCGCACAGGCCAATGCCCCTCTGCTGGACGACGGATCGTTCGAAAACGAAATGGTCTCCGTACGCCGTCAGGGTGAGTTCGAACTGGTGCCTCGTGAAGAGGTGACCCACATGGACGTTTCCCCTCTGCAGATGGTGTCGGTTGCGACGTCTCTGATTCCCTTCCTTGAGCACGACGATGCGAACCGTGCGTTGATGGGATCAAACATGCAGCGCCAGGCCGTGCCTCTGCTGAAAACCGACCGTCCCTATGTGGGAACCGGTGTGGAATCCCGCGTGGCCCGTGACTCCGGTGTTCTCGCTCTGGCGGAGAAAGCCGGTACCGTAGCCCGTGTGACTGCAACCGAAGTGGTGGTGACCCGCGACGGCAAAATGCCGAAGTCCATGAAGAAAGAGTCCAACGAGTTCGAACGCTACGAACTACGGAAATTCATGCGGACCAACGCCGGTACCTGCGCCAACCAGAAACCGATTGTGAATGTCGGCGATAAGGTGAAAATAGGTAGTGTCCTCGCGGACGGTGCCGCCACCGACATGGGTGACCTCGCACTGGGATGCAACGTGCTGGTGGCCTTCATGCCCTGGTGCGGATACAACTTTGAGGACGCGATTCTCATCAACGAGCGTATGGTCAAAGACGACGTCTACACCTCTCTTCATATTGAAGAGTTTGAGTGTGACGCCCGTGACACCAAGCTCGGCCCAGAGGAAATTACCCGGGATATCCCGAACGTTGGGGAAGAGGCGCTGAAAAACCTCGACCACGACGGCATCATCCGCGTGGGGGCTGAAGTCAAACCCGGTGACATTCTGGTGGGCAAAATCACGCCGAAGAGTGAAACCGAACTGGCTCCGGAAGAGCGTCTGCTCCGTGCCATCTTCGGTGAGAAAGCCGCCGACGTTCGCGACACCTCCCTGACCGTTCCCTCCGGTACCACCGGTATCGTGATGGACGTGAAGATTGCCTCACGGAACTCGAACAAGAAGAATAAGCTCACGCCGTCTGAAAAACGTCGTCAGGCCAAAGCGATCCACGAGGACCACAAAACCAAGTCCACCGAGATCACCGAAGCCCTGACCGAAGCACTGAGTAACATCCTGCTGGGTGAGAAAATCCCGCTGGACGTGATCAACGCCAAGACGGATGAGATCATCATTCCGGCGAACCGGAAGATCACCAAGACCCTGCTGCGCAAACTCGCGGCGGCTCACAAGCACGTGGAAATTGATCCGAGCCCGATTCAGATCAAAATCCAGGGAATCATCTCCGAGTTCAACTCCAAGTTTGAGGAGTTGGAGGACGAGTACGACCGCAACATGGACCGCCTCGAAAGCGGAGATGAAGTGGATCCCGGCGTGGTGAAAAAGGTCAAAGTCTACGTCACCAGTAAGAAGAAACTGTCTGTCGGTGACAAGATGGCCGGTCGTCACGGGAACAAAGGTGTGATCGCCAAGATCGTGCCGGAAGAGGATATGCCCTTCCTGCCGGACGGAACCCCCGTGGATATCGTGTTGAACCCCCTCGGCGTACCCAGTCGTATGAACGTGGGACAGGTACTCGAGACCCACCTGGGTTGGGCCTGCCACAAGCTGGGTATGCACGCGGCGACTCCGGTCTTTGACGGGATTCCCGAAGCGGAGATCTGGAAGCTCATGGGCGAAGCCGGACTTCCCGACGACGGAAAAACCGCGCTGTTTGACGGCCGGACCGGTGAGAAGTTCGACCAGAAAGTGGTGGTGGGCATGATTTACATGCTGAAACTCCACCACCTGGTGAGCGAAAAGATTCACGCACGTGCGGTGGGTCCGTACTCTCTGGTTACGCAGCAGCCTCTGGGCGGTAAAGCCCAGTACGGCGGACAGCGTTTCGGTGAGATGGAAGTATGGGCACTGGAAGCCTACGGTGCCGCGTACTCTCTACAGGAAGTTCTGACCGTGAAGTCGGATGACCTTGCCGGACGTACCCGCATCTACGAGGCCATTGTGAAAGGTCAGAACACCCTGGAATCCGAAACGCCGGAATCCTTCAACGTTCTGATGAAAGAAATGATGGCGCTGGGTCTGGATATTCAGGTCAAGCACGCCGAAGAGGCCTGAACCCCGCACTCAAACCCGGGGGGGACACCCCCCGGAACCCCTTTAAAACAAATTGACACCCCGACAACGGAGAATCTGAACAGTGGAACATCCCGACACCGAACTTCTTCCCGGTCTTGATAAGTCAGGTGGCTATGACTTTGCCACCATTTCCATCGCAGCCCCGGAGACCATCCGCTCCTGGGCCTATCGTAATGGCGAATACCAGGAAGTAAAAAATCCGGAAACCATCAACTACCGGACCTTTAAGCCCGAGAAGGGTGGGTTGTTCTGTGAGCGTATTTTCGGTCCCACCAAGGACTGGGAATGTGCCTGCGGAAAATACAAACGAATCAAACACAAAGGTGTGATCTGCGACCGCTGCGGGGTGGAAGTCACCCTGTCCCGCGTTCGTCGTGAGCGCATGGGCCTGATTGAACTGGCGGTGCCGGTTTCCCACATCTGGTTCTTCAAATGTACCCCGACCCGTCTGGGCATGGTCCTCGACATGACCGCCCGTGCCCTCGAGCGCGTGCTGTACTACGAAGATTACATCGTCGTGGATCCCGGTGATACGCCTCTTGAAGAGAAACAGCTCCTGAGTGAGCTCGAGATGCGCGAAGCGGAAGACAAATACGGCGAAGGTGCCTTTGTGGCCAAAATGGGTGCGGAAGGGGTTCGCGATCTCATGGGCAGCATCGACCTGGCCGGTGAGATCGAGCAGATCCAGGAAGACATGGAAAACACCGGGTCCAAACAGACCCTGAAGAAGTTGACCAAGCGTCTGAAAACCCTCCAGGCGTTCCTTGACTCCAACACCCGTCCGGAGTGGATGATCCTCGAGGCCCTGCCCGTGATTCCCCCGGACCTGCGTCCTCTCGTACCTCTCGAAGGCGGACGTTTCGCCACCTCCGACTTGAACGACCTCTACCGTCGTGTGATCAACCGGAACAACCGTCTGAAGAGCCTGCTGCAGCTCAAAACGCCGGATGTGATCATCCGGAACGAGAAACGCATGCTCCAGGAAGCGGTGGATGCGATGCTGGACAACGGCCGTCACGGACGTGCGGTCACCGGCGCGGGCAACCGTCCTCTGAAATCTCTCTCCGACATGCTCAAAGGAAAGCAGGGCCGTTTCCGTCAGAACCTGCTCGGAAAACGCGTGGATTACTCCGGTCGTTCCGTGATCGTGGTGGGACCTGAGCTGTCCATCCACCAGTGCGGACTTCCCAAGAAGATGGCTCTGGTTCTGTTTGAGCCGTTCATCATCCGCCGTCTGAAAGAAATGGGCATCGTACACACCGTTCGTTCCGCGAAGAAACTGATCGAACGGGAAGCGGATGAAGTGTGGGATATCCTGGAAGAGGTGACCAAAGGCCATTCCGTTCTCTTGAACCGTGCACCGACGCTTCACCGTCTGTCTATTCAGGCCTTTGAGCCGGTGCTGATCGAAGGATCCGCGATCCGGGTGCATCCCCTGGTGTGTACCGCGTACAACGCTGACTTTGACGGCGACCAGATGGCGGTACACGTACCGTTGTCTGTCGAGGCGCAGATGGAAACCCGCCTGCTGATGCTGGCGTCCAACAACATCTTCTCGCCCTCCAGCGGAAAACCGATCACCACGCCTTCCCAGGATATCTGTCTGGGTGCGTACTACATCACCACGTCCTCTCAGCACGACCGGATTGCGGAACGCACCGGAAGTCACAAGGAAGACGAGCATCTGCCGATTCTGGCGGATGCGGCGGAGGTGCACACGGCGCATGACGAAGGTGTCCTGCACATTCACAGCCGGATCCGGTTCCGGAACCCCGATTACCAGAAGGACACTATTTTCGGTGACTCTGAGAAATCCGTGATCACCACCACGGTTGGTCGCGTATTCTTCAACGAAATCTGGCCGGAAGATCTTGGCTTCATGAACAAGGTCGTGACCAAGAAGACCCTGGGTGAACTGATCTGGCGTTGTTACCAGAATGCCGGTCATGCCGAGACCGTTCAGGTCTTGGACCGTCTGAAAGAACTCGGTTTCGATCAGGCGACCATGTCCGGGATCTCCATCGGTATCATCGACATGAACATCCCGGATGAGAAGCACGAACTTCTCGATGCAGCCAACCAGCAGCTCGAAGAAGTTGAGAAGCAGTATCAGAAGGGGATTATCACCGACGGCGAACGCTACAACCGCATTGTCGATATCTGGACGCATGCCACCGAGGAAATCACCAACGTGATGTTCCGGGCTATGGAATACAACAACAACCAGAGCCACATTAACCCCATTTTCGTGATGGTGGACTCCGGGGCCCGTGGTTCCAAACAGCAGATTCGTCAGCTCGCCGGTATGCGCGGTCTGATGGCCAAGCCTTCCGGTGAGATTATCGAACGTCCGATTCTGTCAAACTTCCGTGAAGGTCTGACCGTACTCGAATACTTCATCAGTACTCACGGTGCCCGTAAGGGTCTGGCCGATACCGCGCTCAAGACCGCGGACTCCGGTTACCTCACACGTAAACTCGTCGATGTGTCTCACGACATCATCGTGGTCGAGGAAGACTGCGGAACCGCAAACGGAATTGAAATCAAGCCCATCATGGAAGGGGACGAAGAACTCGTGTCCGTGGGACAGCGCTGCATCGGCCGTACCGCCCAGCAGAACGTCCTCGATCCCTCCTCCGGCAAGATCATCGTGGCTGAAGGTCAGTTGGTCGACGAGCTGGTGGCAGACAAGATTGACCATGCCGGCATTGAGGAAATGAAGATCCGCAGTGCGCTGACTTGTGAAAGCAAGCGCGGTGTCTGTATCAAGTGTTACGGCATCAACCCGGCCACCGGCGATCCCGGAGCCCTGGGTGAGTCTGTCGGCATCATCGCGGCCCAGTCCATTGGTGAACCCGGAACGCAGCTCACCATGCGTACCTTCCACGTCGGTGGGGTTGCGAGTGGTGTGTTCAAGAACCCGGAAGTGTCTGCCAAGAACGGCGGGTTCCTGCGGTACACCGATGTGCGTGCCGTCCCGGTGACCACCGAAGAAGGCGACTCTGCCTGGACGGTTCTGAACAAGAACGGTTCCATCGGGATCTACGACAAGGAAGGCCGTGAGCTGGAACGTCACACCACCATGATCGGCAGTCAGATCTTCGTGGAAGACGGCGGAAAAGTTCGCAAGAACCAGGCCTTCATGAAGTGGGACCCCCACAACGTGCCGATTATCTCCGAGCACACTGGTATCGTGAAATTCCACGACTTCATCGAGGGTGTGACCCTCCGGGTGGAACAGGATGCACAGACCGGTCTGGAAAACAAAGTCGTACTGGAACACAAAGAAGACCTGCACCCGCAGATCATCGTTGTGGATCCTGCGGACGGCGAAACCACGCTGAACGCCTACGCGATTCCCGCCGGTGCTCAGGTGACCGTGGAAGAGGGTGTCAATGTCGAGGCCGGCACGGTCGTCGCCAAGACTCCCCGTAAAGCGGCCCGTACCAACGACATTACCGGTGGTCTGCCCCGGGTGGCGGAACTCTTCGAAGCACGGAAGCCCAAAGATGCGGCGGAAATCGCCAAAATCGACGGGGTCGTCGACTTCGAAGGTTCCACCCGCGGGAAACGCCGTCTGGTGGTCAGCGATCCGGACACCGGAGAGTCAGAAGAGCACCTCATTCCCATGGGCAAACACGTTGTGGTCTTCCGCGGCGACCATGTGAAGAAAGGGCAGCAACTGACCGAAGGTCCGGTGACCCCGCACGAACTGCTTGAGGTCTGCGGACCCCGCGTGCTTCAGGAATACCTGGTGAACCAGGTACAGTCTGTGTATCGCGTCCAGGGTGTGGAGATTAACGACAAGCACATCGAAGTGATTGTGCGTCAGATGCTCCGCAAAGTGAAGGTCACCGAAGCCGGTGATACGGAACTCCTGCCCGGTGATCAGATTGACCGTCTCGAATTCGAAGACATCAACGCAAAAGCGGAAGAGGAGGGACGTCGTCCCGCCGAAGCATCTCCGGTTCTGCTGGGGATCACCAAAGCCGCGTTGGAAACGGAAAGTTTCATTTCCGCTGCCTCGTTCCAGGACACCACCCGTGTTCTCACCGAAGCCGCCGCGCTGTCCAAGCAGGATAACCTGCGCGGATTCAAGGAAAACGTGATCATGGGGCATCTGATTCCGGCCGGTACTGGATTTGACATGTACCGGGATATCCGTCTGACCTACGCCTCGGAACCCATCTCTGCGGATGACCTGCTGGGTGAAGAGATGTTTGACGAAAAGAAACCCGTTGAAAGTTAAGAAAAAAGGATTTGCCAGGGCTGGCGGCCTGTGGTATGTCGCCCAGCCCATTTTATCCAAATTAAAGGAAAATACACCGTATGCCTACCATTAACCAACTTGTGCGAAACGGACGCAAACCGATCCGTTCGAAGAGCAAGTCCCGTGCGTTGCAGAGCTGTCCGCAGCGTCGTGGGGTTTGTCTGCTGGTCAAAACCCAGACCCCGAAGAAACCGAACTCAGCCCTGCGGAAAATTGCCCGTGTGCGTTTGACCAATGGACAGGAAGTAACGGCGTACATTCCGGGTGAGGGTCACAACCTGCAGGAGCACAGCATGGTGCTGGTGCGTGGCGGTCGTGTACCTGACCTTCCGGGTGTCCGCTATCACATCGTCCGTGGTGCACTGGACTGCCTCGGGGTCGACAACCGTAACCAGGGACGTTCCAAGTACGGAACAAAACGTCCTAAGAAGAAGAGCTAATTCGCTTTAAAGGCAGAACTACATGGCAAGACGTCACCGTTCCGAAAAGCGGGAATTGATTCCCGACCCGAAGTTCCAGAACCAGGAAATCACCCGGTTCGTGAACCAGATCATGCGCAAAGGCAAAAAGACTGTCGCACAGCGCATCCTGTACACCGCCTTGGATCAGATCGAAGAGAAGACCAAGGAGAATCCCCTTGAAGTGTTTGAAAACGCGATCGAGAATGTCCGCCCTCAGCTGGAAGTGAAATCCCGCCGCGTCGGTGGTGCCACTTACCAGGTGCCGATGGAACTGTCTGCAGCCCGCAGCCGTTCTCTGGCCATGCGGTGGATTATCCAGTATTCCCGTGCCCGCAAAGGCGTGCCTCTGGCAAACGCGCTGGCCAACGAGCTGGTGGACGCGCACAACAACACCGGTAGTTCCATCAAGAAACGGGACGATACCCACAAGATGGCACAGGCCAACCGCGCCTTCGCTCACTACCGCTGGTAGTCTTCCGAGACTTCTACGCAAAACACCCGGTTTTCGCCGGGTGTTTTTTTGTGTTTGGACAGACTTTACTATACGAGTCTATTTCTCAAGTAGTGTGATCCAGATGAGAATTCAACGGATGTTGTAGATGAATAAACGGCAATTGCAGAATCGTTGGAAAAACGAACTATTTCGGAAGCAGGAACAGGACATCTTTCAGTTTGTAGCCTCATCAAACATTACCGTTTTGTCTGGGGCTGACTTAGCAGGAATAGATGTGATTTCCGGTGGGTACCTGGATTTCTACAACGTAAATTTTTATAGAAAAAACATTTCCGGTTGTACGTTTGACCATAGCAAATTATCAGGCCCGTTTTTCGAATCAACCGTTACGAACTGTTCATTTTCCGGGGCAAAGCTTGAGACATGTAATTTAAGTGATTCGAAAGTAGATCACTGTGAGTTTCACACTGCTGATCTGATTGCCTGTGACTTCACCGATGCAAGCATATCCAATTGCCAGTTCAATGCATCGGTCTTTCAAGATCAGGGTAAATCTGGGTTTCATATTCTGAGGGCAAAAATCGATACCTGTGATTTTGGTGACGTCGTATTTAAGAATGTTGAATTTAGAGCCACTGAATTTATGAACTGCCGTTTCGAAAGAGCAAAATTTAAAGGCTGTGACTTACGAGGGGTTCGATTTCTACGCGGGAAGCCTGACCTCTCGCAATTTGATGATCATTGCTATTTTTCCGAATGACGGGCCTTCATCTATCTACAGAAATGGAAGCCGGTTTTGAGTGTTCTGAGTAGGATATCCCTCAGCTTATCAATGTTTGAACCTTCGAGCAGCTAGAAGGTACGAACGTTCATTGCAATTATATCCACCCCTGATGCCGCATCGCCTCAAGCCTGGAGGCCTCGTCTTCCGGGCTCCAGTCCTGTATCACGGCATGGGGATGCTGCCTCGACTCGTTCCGGTATTGAAGAGGCGTGCGGTTGGTGAATTGACGGAAGACCCTTGAGAAATGTTGTGAGGTGGAGAACCCGCAGGAGAAAGCAATCTCGGTGGCGGTTTTGGCGGATTCCTTGAGAAGGGTTTCAGCTTTTTGAACCCGGGTGCGTTGTACAAAGGTCATGGGACTATCCCCGGTCACCTGTTTAAACAGGGCCGTCAGTCTGGTGGCCTGGAGGCGGGTATAGGACATGCAGTCCTGTAACCTCCACTCCTGACTGCAGTCGGCCTCAATGCGCTCCACGAGCTTGAGAATGCGTCTCTCGGAGGGGGTGTGGTATTCAGTGACCGGGAGATTCTGTTTGATCACGGCTTCCATTTCTCCAAGAATGGTGAACAGAAGTCCGATGGTCTGGAGTCCCTGATGGCCCGTCTGAAGATGAGAGACCAACTGAGGGAGGCAGGTTTTGACCAGCGGGGTGGCGGGCCAGGTATGGCGGGTTTGACTTACCAGGAGATCGCTGATCCGGTTTGCAATAGGGACTGAAAGCCCCAATTCCTTTGGAAACGTAATTCGGTCCACTGGATTCCGATAGAGGCGGCCCAGTTTCAACTGTACAAAGTGAATTCGGTTCCCGGGTTCGTGGGCCCGGATGCTGCCGTGTGCCTGCCAGGGCAGGGTAAAGAACAAGGATCCTGCGGGCACGGTTTCGATCCGGCCCTCCACCTGCCAGTTTAACTGACCCTGGGAAATGTATACAAACTCGAGTCCGGGATTCCGGTGCAGGGGCAGTTCCTTCTGGGTGATGCTCCCATAGGTATAGAATAGGTCAGAAGGTTCCATCTGTGTCTGATTTTTCACTGTAAATCATAACAAGACAGACACGGCATGCAACCTGTATATTGCGGTTCACTTTTGTATCCCGCCTTATCCATAGGAGACGCACATGCCTTCCGAAGAACAGATTTCCCGCGAATTTTACGATCAGGTCACCACCCATCCGGCTGGCTACCGGGACAAACGTGGGGAATGGCGGCCCGAGAATCCCATCCGGTATCCGGGTCTGTTTGAATTCAAGATGAAGACCATGGAGTTCCTGCAGTGGTTAAAAGGGTATCTTTTCCCCTGGAACACGATCTGGTTCAGTTTGACGCTGATCACCTGGTTCTTTTTTCAGCCTTCGCTGGAAACCTGCCGTACGTTTCAGCCCGGATGGATTCTGTACATGTTCATCCGGAATCAGATCCTGCTGTGGGCGATTTTCGGCGGATGGCACATGTATCTGTATCACTTCAAGAAAAAGGGACATGATGGGAAATATTCTCCCCGGTGGCAGAATACCCATGGTACGACCTTCCTGTTTAAGAATCAGGTGCAGGATAACATCTTCTGGACCTGTGTGAGCGGGGGAGGGTTCTGGACCGCGTATGAGGTCATCACCATGTGGATGTATGCCAATGGACGCCTGCCGTATGTGGATCCGAAATCCTCTCCGGTTCTGTTTGCGGTGGTGCTGCTGCTGATCCCGATCTGGCGGGAGTTTCACTTCTACTGGATCCACCGTCTGATCCACTGGAAACCGCTGTACGACAGGATCCATTATCTGCATCACTACAATATTAACCCCGGTCCCTGGTCGGGTATGGCGATGCATCCGATTGAGCATCTGCTCTATTTCAGTGTCACGCTCATTCACTGGGTAGTTCCATCCCACCCCCTCCATTTCTTTTTCAACGCCCAGCATACCGCCTTAACGCCTGCGGACAGCCATTCCGGATTCGAAGGAGAAGTCGCCGGAGATCATCTGGATTTCGGTTCCTATTTTCACTATCTCCACCACCGCCATTTCGATTGTAATTACGGAGAGGCCACGATTCCGCTGGATAAATGGTTCGGAAGCTTTGAAGACGGATCCCGCACAGACAGTGAAAAGAACGAGGCCCGTCGAACCTACCGGCAGTACCGGGTCAAACAGATCGTGGAGGAAAGCCCGGAAGTGAAGTCCTTTTATCTGGTTCGGGAAGACGGGGAGGATCTGGAGCGGGTGGAACCCGGCCAGCATCTGCTGTTCAAGCTACCGGCCGGAAAAGAAGGCCGCACCGCTCTCCGTTTCTACACCCTGAGTGATTTTGGCGATCCGCATACCTACCGGATTTCCGTGAAATGCGAAGAACAGGGAGAAGGGTCCCGCTATCTGCACGAGCAGGTGAAAGAAGGAGATCTGCTGGAGGCGCGGGGGCCTCTGGGTGACTTTACCCCGGAACTGTTCTCCAGCCGTCCTATGGTGCTGGTGGCCGGGGGGATTGGTATCACGCCGATTCTGGCCATGTTAAAAGGCACTCTCGCCTACAAGCCGAAACGGATTGCGCATCTGTTCCTATCCTTCCGTTCGGAAGAGCTTGCCGTCTTCACCAAAGAAATCGAAGATATCACTGCGAAATATCCTCAATTGCGCGTCACCACCCGGTTTACCGGAGGAGAGCAGGGGCGGTTCACCGCTCAGGACCTGATCCAGAATGTCACCTCCCGGAAAGCCGATATCTACCTTTGCGGACCGGATGCGATGATGCAGGAGTTGACCCGGGGTCTGACGGATTTGGGTATTGCTGAAGAACGAATCCACACGGAGTCCTTCAACCAGGGCAAAGACGGAGAAGATTCCTCTGCCGTTGGTCAGCATGAAGTTACATTTCTTCGTTCCGGTAAGACCTTCACGTGGGACAATGAGTACCGCAATATCCTCGAATTTGCTGAGTCAAACGGGATCACCTTGGATGCGGGCTGCATGTTTGGTGAATGCGGAGCCTGTGCCACCAAGGTGGCGGAAGGAGAGGTGACGTATAACTACAATACGGCGACCAAACCGCAGCCGGGTCAGTGTCTGGTCTGTAGCTGCAGACCGGCATCGAAACTCACGCTGGATGCCTGAAGAGGGGAACCCTTAAATTCCGCTTGCTGATTTCTGTTTGTCCGGCAATACATAAACCCTATCACTAAAAAAGGATGTGGGTGTATGTTTGGTTCAGGATACCGGTTCTTCGTGATCTGTTTTTTGGGATGCTTGCCTTTCATCCTGAATGCGGAATTCAACGACCTTCCCTTCTCGGTTCAATATCAGGAGGTCAAGGCCAGGCTGGAAGCCGAGAACTACGGGGACGCACTCGGATTATGGCGGGGAATGCCTCCGCATACGGAGCAGACAGCCCGGATTCGGGTGCTGATCCTCAAACATCTTCAATCGTTCCCTGTAGAGGATGATACACCTGAATTGGTTCAGATGCGGATGGAACTTATGGTGAGGAATCCGGTTCCCAGAAACTTCGGGTTTCACAAGAGGGAAATCGAACGGGGAGGGGCGAAGGCTCTGCACGCATACACCCGGGCAGGGGACCGGCCTGCTGACTGGAGCCGTACGGCTGAGTTATCCATCACCATGGGGTCCTTGGTGCACGAGGGAAAATGGCCAGAGGTGTTAGGGTATGAGAAGGAAGCGTTGGCACGTCCGCCACTGTCAGAATCGTTTTCGGAACTGCCCCCACTTCAAACCCTTTTGGCTGCAGCGAAGGCGGCAAATGGTAAACAGGAGGAAGCTCTGGATCTCTATTTTGCTGCCTGGAATCTCCACCGAACAGATGCAGACCGGATGGTGCTTAAACAGGTGGCGGTACTGGAGGGGTTCATTGAACGGTTCAATGAGTTGCGTGAGCAGAATCTAAAAGGGGTGGCTCCTGTTCCTGCGGGGGTTGTTCTTTTACCCAGCACCCGAGATGCAACACCTGCTCAGCGAAGCCTCCGTCACATTCAAAACGGGTTGCGGTACAGCGAGGATCCCGTTTTGCTTGAGGTCATGGACCGTATGCAGATGGCCCGTATGACGTCCACAAAGGAATGGTCGTTTTGGCTGAACTCGCAATTTTCCTTTCATAATGCGAAGCGTCAAAGTCCAAACCGTTTGCTGCCGGTTTTAACCCGACTGATGACCGATTATCCGGATGGCGCATCCAATTGGATGAACCTGCGGGGAAAAATTCTCTTTGAAGGCAAGGCCTACAATCAGGAGGCCTACGAGAAGGAATTTGCATTTGCTCTGGAACATCCCCGGGCCATCACTCCTCAGTATGTCAAAATGGCCAGAGCCCAGACCCGGGGAAAGCCCAGGGTCATTCCGGTAGGCGGAATTTGTGAAGCCGTTCTGCGTCTGGAGGATCTGGAATCTGCCACTCAGGCTGGAATGTGGAAGGAGTACCTTGGATGGTTAAACTCCACAAAAGACCGGGAACTCCAGGCTGCGAAAATCACCGAGTTTCTGATCCCCGCATTTTTAGAGAACCGGGTTCCGGCTGAATCAGTTCCCCGTCTGGTGAAGTTTATGAGACAGCGGAAGCAGTTGAACCCATTCTTTACCGCATACCTGGAGTCAGATGCCGATCCGCGTATCGCCTATGAGGCAGGTCAGGCACTGCTGAAACGTGACAAACGCTCTGTGGATCTCATGAAGATGGCGCATGCGAAAGATCCATCGGATCCCGTAATCAGAGGAGGGCTGGTCTCCGCGTATCGGAAATGGGGATTGGAGGCGGAGGCGGAAGCGCTGGAAGCTTCACCGCTTCCAAAAGAAAAACCGGTCGTCCCGGAAGTGGCGGTGAACACGTCGGATGACTGGTGGGCATTGTGGTCTCCAGACAACTTGGCCCTGGCTACAGGAGCGTATCTTCAATTACCGATGGAGGAACAGATGTTTGTTCTGGTCCAAATCGAAGAGCGGCTCCGCCCCACATCCGGCTGGATGTCAAAGGCTGGACCGGAGGAAATTGCGTTGGGGAACTGGATGAGAACGCTTCCGGATCTGTCTTTGAACGAATGGATTCTGGCCATGAAACTCGCCCATAAGGATAAAAGTATTCGGGCTCAGTTGAATCGTGAGGCCAAGTTCTGGAAACAGCCGGTTCAGAAACATGTCCTGTTTGTGTTAAATTCGCATCCTGCATCCGTGAAAGAAGATCACTTTCAGGCGTGGGCTGATACCCGTCCACCGGTAGAAGAGCTCAAGGCCGTTGCCGACCTCATTGAGTATAAACACTGGGGGGACCGTTACACCGTCCCGCTGCAGGAAGCGATGGCTTTGCAAGGCAGCATCGGGGGGCAAGATGCCGCTAAAGCTGTCGAGGAACTGATCAAGAAGGCCGAGTACCTCCGTGCAACCGAAGTCCTTTTACAGAGTCGTTCTTCGAATGAGGAGTTAAGGGAATCACATGGAGAGTTGATCATCAAGTGGATCGCACGAGGGCGGGGTATGTTTGATGAGAGCGATTTCTGGTCGAGTTTGGAGAAGATTGTCGAAACGGGAGACTCTGCTTCCGCGGAGTTCCCTTACAGAGGTCGTGCACTCTGGTATCCCCAACAAGTAGGATCCATCTATTTGGCGCTTCATCATCATGGAAATGAGAAGCTGGAAGCCGCCATGGAGCCTACGGTACAACGCATGAGAGTGACCACACCAGACCGATACGGTTCCTATTCCTTTATGTTGGACCTCTTGTATCATCAGTTGACCTCGTTTCCGGATGCCAAAGAAAAAGTAGAAGTCCTGAAACAGATGTTGTCTCCATTGGTGAAACAGAATCCCGCCCAAAGCCTGCCTCTGGATAAAGTGTGGATGATAACGGTCGCATCCCAAGGAGAGCCAGATGTGTGGTTGCCGTTGATGATGACCTGGCTCGAGAAAACGGAACTCCATCCAAAGGTCCGTTGGGAGTTGGCGTTGTGGACCGGAAAATGGGCGAAAGATTTTGGCATTGAAAAACAACTCCTCCCATACCTCGGAAAGGCCTCCTGGCCGAATGACTATGAGAAACAGGCTCTGCAACCGGCATGGTTGTATGGCATCGCGGGTGACATGAAGGTCGTGACAGACTACGTCGGGACACCGGAAAAACCCGCAGATGGATGGCTGCCCTATGAAGTCACCGAATTCTGGATCCGCCTTCACCATCACCGGGGAGAGTACCAACAAAGTGTGGATCTGTTTCAACGGTTTCCTGAAGGACCTGATGAGGAGGGAAACGAGAAAAAGGCCTGGTTGCAGGCTTACCACAATGCGGGTTTTTTTGCAGGCGCTTCCATGTCGCATTTGGGGAAGCGCTCCGAAGGATATGCAATGGTTATGGATCATGTATCCAGCGTGTTGAAACGGCCTTGGCCGCATCATCTTCGCCTGACGACCCTTCAAAAAACCCCGGGGTTCTTGCAACAGCTTACGGTTCGCCCGGAAACCCATAAGGTCCTTGAATCACGAAGCGGCTATCTGCCCCGCTCAAATCAGGTCATCGAACTCGCATTGATGTTGGCGTTTCTTCATCCTCATCGTGAAGAATCCCTCCGGAAGGATGCAATACAGAATATTTCTCAGCTTGAGGACGTGGCCACTGCGATCCGGTGGGGGACATCCCCCCGGAAATTCGGACCCATGATCGGCTCATTTTCCGGGTGGATGTCGGTGATGGAGGCACTCTCCCTCACCCACCCGGATCAGGCGGAACCCCTTCATCTTCTGAGGCTGGAATGGTGTAAAGAGTATCGTGGAACTCCTGCACGCCTCCTTGAGCGCGAAACTGCATACCGGCAGAAGTTCCCGAATGGACTGCCTGCAGAATATCTTGAGTTTCTCCAGACACTCGAAGCGACTGTAAGGACGGCTGAATAAGGAAAGGTGGGTTGATATCCGGTCTCACGGAAGGATCGCGGCCCTATAAAGCCTCTCCCGCATTATAATCGCCCTGTTGGAAGGGGCTGTGGAAAGATATCCCTGTATGAGGTCATCGCAGCATGGATTGTGGTCGATCCCACTTGCCGTGGAAAGGCGATTCCCATACATCTGATTGAACTGGTCGAGGGGGTGGAGTGGGGGTATCCCGCTCCTTCCCGCAACAACGAAGTGTAAAAGGAGTGGTTGAAATCATGAGAGCGATAGTCGCAATTTTTTGCCTGGGTAGCCTATTGGCACCTGTCTACGGTGAGCGGTTTCAGGAACTGGTGGGGAAGGTTACAGTCGGCAAAACGCCCGCCCCGGGTGTTGTCCAGGTCCCGTTTATTGTCTGGGGGGGGGATGTGGCGACCTTCCATGCCAATGGAGGGCTCAAAACGGCATCCGGATCCATTTATGAGAAACAGGGGCTGAGCATGAATCTGGTGCCCGGGGATGATTTTCCTCAGCAGGTCCGGGACTACATGAGTGGGAAATCCCCCTTTCTGCGTGGAACCTTCCGTATGATCGGCATGGCTTCCGAGGTGATCAGCAAACACCCCGACACCAAGGGAGTGGTGTTGTTCCAGATGACCTGGTCCGCAGGGGACCATGCGGTGGCCCGTGAAGACATCAAAACCATTAAAGACCTGAAAGGGGCAAAAGTCGTGCTGCAGAAAGGCGGACCTCACGAGGGTCTGCTTGCGGATCTCCTGAGTGATGCCGGACTGAAGTGGTCGGATGTGGAGGTGGTCTGGGCCAGCGATCTCACTGGAACCGACGACAGTCCGGCCGCCATGTTCCGCAAAGACACATCCATTGACGTCTGCTTTGTGATTTCTCCCGATATGTTCGGGCTGACCAGCGGGCTGCAGAGTGTGGGAACCGGATTGGAAGGCACGGTAAAAGGGGCCAGAGTTCTGGCCTCCACCGCAGAACGCTCCCGTTCGATTGCCGACGTGTACGTGGTTCGGAAAGACTTCTATGATGCAAACCCTGAATGGTGTGCGAAATTCGCAGCCGGGTACCTCAAAGCCTGTGAGGAAGTCGTGGACATGAAAAAGCAGTATGAGAACCGCGGCAGCAAGTCCTTTGAAAATCTGCTGCGGATGTCCCAGAAGATCTACGGCAAGGATGTCCTGCCGACGATTGAAGAAGATGCCTACGGTCTGATTCTGGACTGTGCCTATGTCGGTCACCCCGGCAACGTGAAATTTTTTGAAGGCAAAAACAATCTCAGTGGATTTGAGGCCTTCCAGGATTCAGCCCTGGACCTGGCCATGCTCCGCGGTTACGCGGGCGTACGGACCGGGTTCATCCCGTCTCCGCTGAACTGGCAGTCTCCGGTCTTCACCTCCTATCTGCAGAAAACCGAAGCCGGGGACGGCGAACGGTTCCGTGCGGAAGCGGTGGTGGATGAAATCGAGGCGCTCAACAGCGGCGGCCTGCTGGATGACAACACCATCTACGCCTTTTCCATTAACTTCAAACCCAACCAGCAGGAGTTCAGTGCCGTCCAGTACGGAGTGGAGTTTCAGAAGGTGCGTGAGCTGTCCGCGAAGTATGCCAATGCAGTCATTGCCGTGCGGGGGCATTCCGACCCGACAAAAGTTCTTTTGGAAACGGTGCGGGCGGGTATGGAGAAGGGCGTCCTCCGCCGCAGCGGGACCCGAGGAAACTATACCTACTATCTGCATGGGAAGGCGCTGAGTCTTGAAGATACGGCAAAACTGACGGATGCGATTGCCAAAGGACAGTTTGATGGGGCCCAGAATGTGAACCCCCGGGAAACCATGCAGGCCGCATTGAACCTTTCCCGTCAGAGAGCGGAGGCGGTTAAAGAGGCCGTACTCCAGTATGCCGATCAGCAGGGGCTGGATATGGATCAGAGCCAGATCCAGCCGGTTGGGGTCGGCGTGACAGAACCCCTGATTCCCAAACCGACCAATATGCAGGAAGCCGGTCAGAACATGCGGGTGGAATTCAGGCTGATCCGGGTGAACCCGGAAGTCATGAATGAATCCGATTTTGATTTCTAAGGAGGGATTCCATGAAACGCTTGATGATACTTGCAGGCCTCTTTCTGGCCTCCTCTTTCGTGACGCGAGCCCAGGGAGTGTACACGGATAACGTGGTGATTGTGGTGGATGCTTCTGGATCCATGGGTGACAAAATGGGCCGTTCCGGCATGCTGAAAATTGATGCCGCAAAAACCGCCATCAAAGAAGTGCTGCGCACGATCCCTTCCGATACCCGGATTGGTCTTTTGGTCTTCAGCACCCGTGGCAAGAACGGCTGGGTGTACCCCCTGTCGGAACGAGATGATTCGAGGCTCCTACCTGCCATCGATGGATTGGCGCAGGGAGGGGGAACGCCTCTCGGTGAATTCATGAAGTATGGAGCGGATGAGCTGCTCAAAGCGCGAGAACAGCAGTATGGCTATGGATCCTATCGCATGCTGATCGTCACGGACGGTGAAGCAAAAGATACCAATCTCGTTGAGATGTATACTCCCGAGATCATCTCCAGAGGGATTACCATGGATGTGATCGGGGTGGATATGGGCTCCGCGCACACGCTTGCACGTAAGGTGCATTCCTACCGAGCTGCGGACGACCCCGAATCCTTAACCCGGGCCATTCAACAGGTATTTGCCGAGGTGGGCCGTGCAGACGGCAGCAGTGCGGAGGAAAGTGCCTTTGAAGAACTTGCAGGTCTTCCGGATGGCATGGCACCTGCCATACTCGCTGGTCTGGCTGTTTCAGGAAATGAACCCATTGGCGGACGCTCACGGCAGGCGGTCACGCAGACGCAGTCTGTGGCCCAAGCACCGGTCAGCGTGCAGACCAGCATGCCGGCCTCACAGCCTCAGGGCCAAGGTCGGGACTGGGGCTTTTTATTATGGGTAGGCTTGATTGCTGTATACTTTATCGCAAAAGTTCTGGGAGTGAACTCTAGGAACTAACATGGCCCGTAATGCTCGCAGCATCCTGATTGCAGTTGTCCTCTGGGTTGTCATCCTGGGCAGCGCGGGTGCCATTGTCCGGTATTTCATTCTTCCCCGACACAAAGAGAAGGAACGGACGACACTGTTCAGCAAAACCGGTTCTCAGGAAAGCTATGATCACAAAGTGACCCTCGCGGCGGACAGCTTTTCCGGATACTATGTGTTCCGGACCGAGGCCTTCCGGGAACGGCTTGCGAGGCAGAGTATTCAGTTTGCCGTTCAGGATGACGGAGCGGATTACACGGAGCGCATGAAATCGCTTCTCCGGGGAGAGGTGCAGATGGCCGTCTTTCCGATCAATTCCTTTATCCAGGTTGGGGTGGAACTGGGGGAATTTCCAGCCACGATTATTTACCTTGTGGATGAAACCACGGGAGCCGATGCGATTGTCGCGGACAAAAACCTGGTTCCGGATATCACCGCCCTGAATCATCGGAAGGCCCGCATCGTATCGACACCAGACTCGCCCTCTGAATTTATCGCCCGGGTCCTGATCGCCAGTTTTCAACTTCCGGAACTGCCGGAGAAAGAGTGGATGGTACCAGCAGATGGTGCGGATCAGGTGTACCGGAAACTCCGGGGGGCGTCCGGGAAAGCCCCTGCTGCCTACGCGCTGTGGGAACCCTATGTGTCCAAAGCGCTCCAGGATGATGACATGCATGTCCTGCTGGATTCCTCAAAACTCAAGGGCTATATTGTGGATGCGCTGGTGGTGGAACGGAGCTTTCTCGTGGATCACTATGATGTGGTCAAAGATGTCGTCGAAGCGTATGCTCAGACCGCATACGATACCCGGAATTCGCTCACAACGTCCGTTCGCGAGGATGCGGAATTCCTGAATGAACCCATGTCGGCCGCTGAAGCGGAACGGCTCACAAAAGGGATCCTCTGGAAGAATACCCTCGAGAATTATGCCCATTTCGGGCTTTCCACTGTCCACCATGAGCTGGATAAGATGGAGGACATTCTCCGGAAAGTCACCGATGTGCTGGCGAAAACAGGCGCACTGACATCCTCTTCTCTGGATGTGTCCATGAATTCTCTCTATTTTACCCGTATCCTTGAGGAAATGAAAGAGGAGGGGTTTCATCCCGGACGTCAGGTGAATGTTCTTAGTGGGTCCGGTATTGGGTCTCTGGACGAGCAGGTCAGGGGGGTGCAGGACTTGCAAGCTCTGACGACTCCTCAATGGGAGAGCTTGGTGCCCGTCGGGGAAATGCGGGTGGCTCCGATCACCTTTGGCCGGGGGACTGCGAGGGTCAATGTTGCGGGTCGGAGGGAACTGGTGTCGCTCGCTCAGATGCTGACTTCCTGGCCGGACTATTACCTGACCGTAACCGGGAGGGTCCGGCCTGGAGGTGATGAGGACGCCGCACTCGCTCTGGCCAGATCCCGGGCGGAGGCCGCCGTCAAGGTGCTGGTGGAAAGCGGCGTGGATGCGGACAGAATCCGCGCGGTGGCCCTGGTGGCAGAACAGGATACAACGTCCAGTCAATCTGTTTCGTTTTTTGTGGGTCAGTTGCCCTTCTAACAATCATATGGATCAAAAGGAGATACGGAAGAAAGTGCTAGCGGCTCCACTGGATGCGTTCACCCTGATTCCGTTCCTGGTCGGAGCGACCATGGGGATAGGCTTTTGGGCCTTCAATGCCCTGTCCAATGTCATGGCAGGATCGTCACTGTTGCTGATCCTGCTTTCGGCGGCGTTGTATCTGAACCGCCTGATTTTCGGCTGGGACAAGCAGTACCACAAAGCGGTTCATCAATGGCGGGAGCAGGTGGAACGGAAACGGGAGAAGGAACTTGATGAGCTGCATCAGGACTTGTTGTCGGACGGGGATTCCCGGACCCAGAATCTGCTGCAGGATCTCCGGACCCTGACGCAGGCGCTTCTGGAGACGAACCCTGCAGACGGGACGTTGTACAATGCTCTGGATGTGTTTACAGATGTCGATCGCCTGTTCCAGCGGAGTGTGGAGTACCTGCGGGAGTCACTGGACGTGTGGAAGACAGCGGGAAACATGCAGAAACCCTCTATCAAGGAACGTTTGCTGGCGCACCGGGAGGTGCTGATTTCGGAGGTGGAGAAAAGTCTGGAAAACCTGGGAGAGGTATTAGCGCAATACAAACAGGCGTCCCTGGGTGGGGAAAGCGGGCAGGAGTTGGCCCATCTCCGGGAAGAACTGTCAAACCGGCTCAGGATTGCGGAACAGGTTGAAGCAAGGGTGGATGCCCTTCGCACCGGTCAGTCTGCAGGATATGACGAAGAAGAATTTTTGAAGTACGCACCTAAACAAGGAGAATGAAATGTTTAAAGCCATCGGTCGTTTTTTCAAAGCCATCGGCTATATGCTTACAGGCAAAATTGATGCCTCTGCCAAAGGGTTGAATGAAAACCCCGCGGTCGTTCGCGCCCAGTTCGACGAACTGATTGAAAAGAAACGGCAGTCCATCAAAGACGTCCGTAATGCCGTTGCCGGTCTGATCCGCAATGTGGAGCGCAAACGTTCGGAATTGCACAATACAAACGAAGAGATCGAGAAGAAGCTCCGTCTCATGAACGGAGCCAAGGCCATGGCGGCTAAGCTCTCAAAAGGCAAAAGCCGGGAAGAGGCACAGGCGGATCCGGAATTTATCAAATGCATGAAAGCCTATCAGGACTTCAAGAGCTCTCTCGAACTGCTCGAACAGCGCAAGGAAGGTCTGGAGCAGGATGTGGAACAGTCCGAGAAAGACTCCAAAGGGTATGAAATACAGCTCCAGGGCATGCACCGTGATCTGCAGGAACTCGTGGACGAACGCGAACGCAGTGTGGCCGATGTGGCCATGGCCCGTGAAACACGTGCTGCGAACGAGGCTGTGGCCGGGATTGCCAATGACGGAACCGCGGAAGAACTGCAGCGTCTGAGAGAAACCGTGTCCCAGGCAAAAGCAGAGGCGAAAGTCACCTCCCGCCTGGCCGGAACCGATGTGGCGCTGCAGGAATCTGAATTCCTGGAAATGGCCGGAAGCATGGAGGCGGAGTCTGAGTTTCTGGATGACATCTTCGGCGAACCCGATGTGAGTGCACCCGAGACTGCGGCGTCCACTCCGGACGATCCGCAGAAAGAAAATCTTCCCGAATAAAGGAAGGCTTCCCTCCGTGAACTCCCCTGTCTACGCCTTCACCAAAGAAGCCGGCCAGATCATCAATTCCGGGCAGTCCCGGTCTCTGGTGCTGACCGGGAACATCACAGATCTGTTTTTCACGGGGGGAGAGCAGGGGGATTATGTCCCTCTGATGAATTACCTGACCGAACAATGGTCGGTAAAAGGGACCTTGCTTGTCAGCTACGAACTCAACGGTCCCATCCGCTTCCTGAATGAAAAAGACGAACAGAAAGTCCGGGACGGATGGGAAAGACTGCATGAGGATACGGATAATCAGCATGCTATTGATCTTGCCTTGGCCCGGACCCGGAAACGGCTGGAGGCGCTCCGTGCCCAGCCCCGCTCCAGCTTTGACTCCTGCATGAAACGGGCAGAGGGAAATCCCACCTATGCCCTGGAGTTTCTTCGTCAGCTTTGCATCGTCTCCCGTACCCAGGTGGAAGGTCAGTCCCTGTTGTGGGAAGATCTGGTGATTCTGATTGAGGGCGGGGATTTCCTCCTGCCGGAAGGGGAGATTGCCCGTCTGGGAGATGTGGACCGTCAACGTGTCAGTGTCGGGGTCGACTGGTTCTCCGATCCCGGGTTTATCAATGGAGGAGACACGGTCATTTTGCTGGCGGAATCCCTCAGCCTGTTGAACCCACGGATTTCCCGTCTGCCGCAGGTGCTGCAGGTGGAGGTGGAGTCACCGGATGAAGCTGCACGCTTGCATATGATTCATTGGTACATGCAAAGAGTCAGTACGGGTCGGGAGATCAGACTGTGGGATACACCTGAAGCCTTGTCCCGGATGACAGCGGGGCTGTCCTCCCACGCCCTGTTGCAACTTCTCCGCCTTGCCGAGTATTCCGGCAGCACGCTGACCCCGGAAGATGTGATCGGTAAAGTGGAGCATTACATTCAGGGGCAACTGGGAGTGGATGTGGTGGAATTCAAGCGTCCCGGTCACGGACTCGAGGATGTGGTGGGGTTCACCCGAATGAAGGCGTTTATGAAGCGGGACTTTATTCCCCGTATTCAAAGCCGCGGAAAAGGGGCCTTGCCCGGTGCGGCGGTTGGCGGGGCGATTGGATCCGGGAAGAGTTTTCTGCTGGAAGCCATCGCCGGGGAATTAGGGATGGTGGTGCTGGTGCTGAAGAACATCCGCAGCAAATGGTTCGGGGGAACCGATGTCTTGTTTGAACGCCTGAAACGGATTGTGTATGCACTAGATAAAACCATGGTGTTTATCGATGAGGCCGACACCCAGTTTGGGGGAGTAGGGGAGGATGCGCATGCAACCGAACGGCGGCTCACCGGGAAAATCCAGGCCATGATGTCCGATCCCGCGTTGCGGGGCAAAACCACCTGGCTGCTGATTACCGCCCGGATTCATCTGCTGTCGCCGGATATTCGCCGTCCTGGCCGTGCGGGCAGCCTTATTCTGCCCATTCTCGATCCGGTCGGCGAAGACCGGGAAGCGTTTATCCGCTGGGTGCTTTCACCGGTTCTCGCCGATGAAGAGAGTCCCGAGACCCTGGACCAGGCCGTGACCGAGCTGTCTCCCTATTTGAATGGGTATTATGCGGCTGCGTTTGCGGAGTTGAGGTCCGACCTGTTAGCCAAGGCTGAAATGAACGGCACCGAGACGCTGTCTCTGGACATGATCCGCGACACGATCATGGATTACATCCCGCCTTCTGTGGAATCCACCCGACGTTATCAGGAGCTCCAGGCCCTCATCAACTGCACGCGTCTGCAGCTGTTGCCGGAGGGGGTCACTCGTGATAATTTGGAAGAGCAAAAAGACTCTTGGCACAAAGAGCTGCGGGCTCTGGAGGTGGAAGGGGTGCGATAGAGGCCTGAGGATCTTTTGTGCATGCTTAAGGAGGTAAATACGATGAAATGTCCAAAGTGTGATGGGAGCATGGTACAAGGTTTTATCCCCGACCGGGCTCATACAGGCTCATTTCTCATGCGCTGGCACGAGGGGCGGCCCAAACAGGGTTTTTGGAATGAGATGAAATGTCGCTGGTCACGCACGTTGCCCATTGCGGCATTCAGATGTGAAGAATGTGGGTACTTGGAATTATACGCAGACCCATCGTTCAAACCCCATCAATCCAGCTGGAATCTGACACCATGAGTATTTTTAATTACCTGTTCGATAACGAGTGGTCGCAGCGGGCGGATATTGAAGACCTCAAGGCTCAGGCGGCCCGGCTTTCTGACAGATCCACCCGAAACCTCCGCTACGAAAACCGTATCAAGGAACTGGAGACCGATATCGGGGAATTAGCCCTTTTGAGTAAGGCCCTGATGCGGATACTGCTTGAAAAAGGAATCTGTACCGGGCGGGAACTCGAGGACTTGATCAAAACGATCGACATGGAGGATGGGGTAGAGGATGGTAAGGTGACCAAGGTCCCGGGAAAGCAGAACGCGCAGTGTCCGCAATGCGGGCGGCCGGTGCATGGAAACCGGAAAGCCTGTCTGTACTGTGGGTATGTGTTTTCCAAATCCAACTAGGGGGCAGTCCATCCGGAATTCAATAACAGAGAGAGGGGGATGAGGACGCGATCCATCCGATTGTTGGGTACTTCGCTGGTACTGATCCTTGTGCTGCTGATCTTGAACCTCCGGACAAACTCTCTGGAGGGTCCCCCTTCACCGCATGGATATAGGGTGAACATCATCGTAAGTGACGTGCAGATGGGGCCTGGAGCCGATTGTTACTCGGATGTTCGCATCTTCGATCCTACGGGACAGGTTGTGGCCGAGTGGAAGGATCCTGCAGGGCAGGAATCACTTGAAAACGCCCGCGCCATGATCCGATCGATGCAATGGAAAGGGGACAAGAGGCTGGTGTTTCAACCTCGCACTGGACCGGAAGTCACGATATCCTGGTGAGCGTGAGCATTCTACGCCAACCCCATGGAGTGTGCCGTCCAACGAGTCGACGAGTTGCGACCGGTTACATTGGTTGGTCATGAGCGGATTCTCATCCCAGTCGGTTCCTCTTTTCGGATGGGAATCCTGTTCCGTTCTATTTCTGTATATCTCCTTGGATATCGTAAAAGGCCTTTCCAAACCTGTATGGTTACAGGACCTGATTCTGATTGGGACTCCGTACGGTTATTTGTTCTTCCTCTCCACACCTTTCTGGTTGCCTCTTCGCGGGTCCTATCATCTCTTGTTTGCGATGGGGATGCTGATGGTGTTTGCCGCCAGCAGTGCGGCGTACCTAATGACTCTTCCGGTCGGGGTTCACAACCTACTCGGCTTTACGGCGTACCTCATTGCGGTTGGGTGTATGACGGTGTACTTCTTTCAAAGCGCCTTTTCTTCGACTGCGCTGAACCATCTGTTTCTCGCGGTAATCTGGGTAGTTTTACCGATAGTTATTTATGCCGGACCAACACGTTTTTTTCAGAGGAGGCTGTTTCATTCCACTCAGGCTGTGATTCAGAAGCCCTCCTCATCTGAAAGGCATTTATAACCACCTGTGTGGTACTTGTCTCCTTCATGGACCCGGACTGGACATCTGCGAGTTTTGCCGGTATAGTGAAATCCATGAGAAGGCTTTTCCTTATCACAACTCTCCTGCTCGGTGCCCGGGTTACGGCTCAGGGTCTCACAGTGGGGTATGACGTACCGTACCCGACCGAGTACGATGTAGGGTATACCCGGGACGGGAAACCCTTTGTGTATGTGAGGAAGTTTGAGCGGTACCAGACCTCGTATCAGGTCAGTCCTCAATCCGCAGGCGTCGTGGGGGTTGTACGAAGTGTTCGTAAGAGCCATAACGGTGCGGCCCATGTCACCTTGCGGGGCGGGAATGGCATCACCTTTGGAGTCAGAACGGGAGACACCTTTGCATACGGTGGACGTCAATTCCGGGCCGTGGGCTTTCGTGGCTCCAACTACGTCGTTCGATGCCAGCGTTCCGGGCAGACCTTCTCCTTTCGCAGATAGATGTAGAAACGGTCACGTTGACCGCAAACCCGGTGCCGGGCGGATACGAACAGAGCCCAGGTTCATTCCCTCAGTTGGAAGGGACGACCGTATCGTCGTACACCTGCTCGATTGTTTCGCAGGATGCATCCCAGGATAAGCCGGGAGCCTTTGACCTCGCCGCCGCGGCCATGTTCAGCCGGAGCTCAGGGTCTGACAGAACGGTGGCCAATGCCTGGGCAAGTGACTTCGGCTGGAGAGGAGGAACCAACAGTCCGTTTACTCCCTCTTCAACCAGTTCTGCAGCTCCCTGCACGTTTGTCATCACCACTGGCAACCCGGTGGCAATGGCCTCCAGTACAACCCGTGGCATTCCCTCTGCAGTGGAACATAACACGAATACATCGGCTTCTTTCAGCAACGTATTCACGTCTTCTGTTGCGACAAATCCAGTGAAGCTCACCTCTGCTTGCAGGCTCAGATTTTTCGTCAGCGTTTCAAGTTTTTCACGCAGTGCCCCATCCCCCACAATCCTGAGCTGAAACTCAATCCCTTGTCTGCGCAGGATGGAACAGGCTTCCAACAGGTCCTCCTGTCGTTTCCGTTCCTCGAGTCGAGCCACATGAAGAAGGGTTGGACGGGATCCGGGGTGATCGGATACATCGGCATACCCGCCAGAAGGGGTGATTCCGTAACGGACCACTTTTATCCGGAGACCCGGGATGGTACGATCCAGCAGTTGAGATAAGCCTTCGCTGTTCGGCATCACCCACAATGCCTTGCGGTATACCCAGGCCAGAAGACCTTTGTAGGCCTGTGAATGGACCACGGCAGGAAACCGCTCATTCGAAAATCCCGGAACATCATGCCCCCCCAACAAACACACATAAGGAACCCGTAAGATCCTGGAGATGAGCGCTGCCGAGACGCCACTTGGGATACCGAAATTTGCAAACAACAATCCGGGCTTCTGTTTCCGTACCTGGTGGAATAACACCGGGATGGACAGGATCTGAAACAGGAGAAGTTCCAGGGCGGAAGCATTGAGTAGACGTTTGCGGAAACAGTGCACCTCCGTATACGAAATGTTCTCATGCTCGGGTACCCTTGGCGGTAGACTGCGGATGGCGGAGGTCACAACCTGAATGCGGTTACCCCGTTTGGCCATGGTCAAGGCGAAATCAGCAATCGCCGTCGCCCCTCCACCGGCAATAGGCGGGTACTCATGTGAAATCACCATGATGGTACGATCTGGGGGCATCATCAACCTCTACATGTGCCGCTGACCGTGCAGAATACTCTGATGTCCCCAGTCTCTTGCATCACGCTGCCTCCCCATACTTGAAACACCTAGCGATCCTGGATGAACCCTGCCATCCTGGTTTACCGAACCTGTCCAGTTCCAAGGACCTGGAATTTATAGGTCGTCAACTCCTCCAGACCCATCGGACCCCGTGCATGAAGTTTATCCGTGCTGATGCCGATCTCCGCGCCAAGTCCGAATTCATTGCCATCGGTGAACCGGGTACTGGCATTCACATACACCGTGGAGGAATCCACTTCCTGGAGAAACTGTTTCTGCGCCGTCTCATCTGCGGAAAGAATCGCATCAGAGTGACGGGAGCCATGACAGTTAATGTGTTCAATCGCCTCACCGATGTCCGGAACGACACGGATATTCAGAATCAGGTCCAAGTACTCATTGTCCCAGTCTTCGGCTGTCGCGGCCTTGGCCTCCGGTATGTGTGAGCAAACAACCTCGTCACCCCGAATCTCCACATTCTTGGAAATCAGGCGGTTTGCCAGCATCGGAAGCACCTCATCCGCCACTGCGGCATGAACCAGTGTGCACTCCACGGCATTGCAAACGCCGGGACGCTGCGTTTTCGCATTGTCCACGATGTCGACAGCACGGGTGAGGTCGGCTTCTTTGTCGATGTAGATATGGCAGACGCCCTTGTAGTGTTTAATCACCGGTACACGTGCATCGGCGACCACTGCCTGAATCAACCCTTCGCCCCCGCGGGGAATCACGAGATCGACTTTGCCCTCGAGCTGGACGAGTTCTTTCACGTCGGCCCGGTTCGTCCCCTGGACCAATTGAATGGAGTGGGGGGGCAGGCCTTTCTTTTCTCCCCCTTCCTGAATGGCAAGAGCCAGAGCACGGTTCGAATGAATGGCTTCTTTCCCACCACGGAGAATGGTGGCATTGGAGGATTTGAAGCAAAGGACGGCCGCGTCCACGGTGACATTTGGACGGGACTCAAAAATAATGCCAATGACGCCGATCGGCACGCGTACTTTCTGTATTTCCAGGCCGTTCGGTCGCACCCAGGTGCTGATCTGGTCCCCCACCGGATCTTTCAGCGCAATCACGTCATGAATGCCCTTCACCATGGAGGAGAATCGGGCATCCGTCAGCTCCAAGCGGTCGAGCATGGCATCGCTCAGACCTGCTTTCTGACCTTCCACCAGATCTTTTCGGTTTGCAGCCTGGATTTCGTTCTGCCGGGCTTCCAACTCATCGGCCATGGCCTTGAGAATGGAATTTTTCTTTTTGGAAGAGAGGGGGGCAAGTTTCCGCGCGGCGGCCAGGGCCTTGTCGCCCATGCGTTGAAGTTCGCTTTGTTTTGCCATGAGGGTGTTTCCTGTCGTTATGCGTAAAGGGCCAGATTGTTCCGATGAATGACCTCTGTCGAGACCCCGGGTCCAAAAAGTTCGAGTATTTGATCGGACTGTTTCCCGAGAATACAATGAAGATCTTCGGATGAAAATTCGCTGAGCCCTGTGGCCAGAGCCCTTCCGTCAGAGGAAATCACTTCCACCACTGCTCCGGTGTCAAATTGTCCCTCCACCTGTTTGATCCCGGCCGCGAGAAGGCTTTTCCCGTCCCGCACCAGGGCCCGTTCAGCTCCGGAGTCAACGGTGACTGTGCCCGTGGGCTTATGGAAAAAGGCGATCCAGTGTTTCCGTTTGCCTCGAATGCGACTCTGCGGACCTGCAGGCCCCAACAGGGTTCCCACATCTCCCCCCCTGCAGGCGTTTATCAGAGAGTCCGCTTTACGGCCATCCACAATCAGGGCCGGGATTCCTGCACGGTTTGCCGTTCGGGCCGCTTCAAGTTTTGTGGCCATCCCCCCTGTGGACAGGGCATCTCCCTTGCCAAAGGTCAAATCAAGCGCGGACTGATCCACTTTCGGCAGATAGGAAATCCGGGTGGTCCGGCTTTTACCTGAGGGAGCCCGCAGGCCGTTTACCGAGGTGCAGAGAATCAGGACCTGGGCATCGACCAGGACCGACACCAGAGAGGCGAGGGTGTCATTATCGCCCAGGCGGATTTCGTTGACGGACACCACATCGTTTTCATTCACAATGGGGACGGCACCTTTTTCCAGAAGACCCAGCAGGGTGTTGCGGGCATTGAGGTGGCGCGTCCGGTTTTTGAGATCATCGTGATTCAGGAGAACCTGCCCCACCGCAATCCGTTTCTCGGCAAACCGCTCAGCATACAAAGACATCAGGCGGGTCTGGCCCACTGCAGCAGCCATTTGCAACCCGGCTAAATCCGCAGGCCGGGTGGCGAATCCCAACGGGTCCAGTCCGGCCCCGACCGCTCCTGAAGACACCAGCACCACTTCCCGGCCTTCTGCCTGCAGTGAAGCGATTTGATCCACAATCGCCTGAATCCGGTCCGGGTTGGGGCGTCCCCGGCGGTCCACCAGAACCCGGGTTCCGAATTTCACCACCACTCGCTTTGCGGAGGCAATGGCTTGTCGATGATCGGTTTCCACCATCAGAAGAGCCTCACATTCTCGGCATCATGCCTTTGGCCATGCGGGGAAGCTTGCTTTTCATTTTCTTCAGCTTCTTGGTCATTTTCTGGGCCTGATTGAACTGCTTGATGAGATCGTTGACATCCTTGACCCGGGTGCCGCTTCCATCCGCAATGCGCTTCCGGCGTTTTGCGTTAATAATCCCCGGCCGCTGCCGTTCTTTCGGGGTCATACTCAGCAGGATGGCTTCAAATTTCTTGGTCTGCCGCTGGCCCATGTCCGCCGCTTTCGCTTTTTCCTCGGAGCTGATGTTCGGCATCCCCGGCATCATATCCATGATCTGTCCCATGGACCCGAGTTTTTTCATCTGCCGGATCTGGCTCAGGAAATCATCCAGATTCATCTTGCCGCTGAACAGACGTTTCTCCATCCGTTCCATCTCGGATTCGTCGAAGGCCTCCTGGGCCTTCTCCACCAGGCTGACCACGTCGCCCATTCCGAGAATCCGGTCGGCCATCCGGCTGGGATAAAACGGCTGAAGGTCTTCCTGCTTTTCCCCAACCCCCACCATCAGGATCGGGCAACCGGTTACGGAGCGGACGGACAGGGCGGCACCCCCACGCGCATCCCCGTCGAGTTTGGTCAGGATGAGGCCGGTCAGGGAACAACGCTCATGGAAGGTCTCCGCAACGTTCACGGACTCCTGTCCCATCGCGGCATCGATCACCAGTACCTTGTTCTGGGCATCGGTCACCCGGGTGAGTTCTTCCACTTCACGCACGAGCTCCTCGTCAATCTGCAGACGCCCGCCGGTATCGTAAATCACAATTTCCGCGCCAGAGGTGGACGCCTGTTGACGGGCCCGCATCCCCAGAGCCGGCACGGTTTCTCCAGGCATGGGGCCCAGCATCTCCACTCCGGCCTGATCGGCCAGGACCCGGAGTTGATCGACCGCGGCGGGACGCCGGATATCGCAACCCACGAGGAGCACTTTCTTGCCTTCGCCTTTAAACCGCCGGGCGAGTTTGCCGGTGGTCGTGGTTTTTCCCACACCATGAAGACCCAGCATGACAATAGATTGAGGATGTCCAGGGAGAAATTCGACCTGTTCCCCCCCCAGCAGGGTCTCCATTTCATCGTGGACGATTTTGATAAACTGCTGTCCGGGGGAGACGCTGTTGAGCACCTCCTCTCCCATGGCACTTTCCCGGACCTTTTTCACGAAGTCCTTGACCACCTGATAATGCACGTCGGCCTCGAGAAGAGCCATGCGGACTTCCCGTAATGCATCTTTAATGTTTTCCTCAGACAAACGCCCCTGACCGCGGAGGTTTTTGAAGGTGGTCTGAAGGGATTGGGTCAATTGATCGAACATGCGGTGCTTTTGCCCCTCAACCGCTCCGGTTGCAAGCCTCAACCCCATCCGATTCAGTTAGGTTCCATTGGGTTTTTGACAGGATATCAGGATCTTACAGGATGGTTTCCATATCTAGGGAAGTATGGATAGACCTTGTTTATGAAGCTTACTTTCATTATATATACAATTGTATAAACGCAAGGTAGTCTTCATGGAGGAATAGGAATGCAACAGAAAGAGCTTACGGAAGCGATCATTGGTTGTGCTTACCGCGTCTATAACCGGATGGGCTTTGGGTTTCTGGAATCAGTATATGAGAAATGCCTCATACTTGAACTTCGCAACGCCGGCTTACAGGCTCTGCGTCAGTATCCTATTCAAGTGTACTACGAAGATCAGGTTGTTGGAGATTTTGTTGCGGATATCCTCGTCCAAGATGTTGTCATACTTGAATTGAAATCTGTGCGAAGCCTAGCAACGGCTCATGAGGTACAACTTGTGAATTATCTTATCGCAACTGGAAAGGAAGTAGGCCTTTTGCTGAACTTCTCTGAGAGGTGTGTAGAGGTAAAACGAAAAGTACGTTGCCTGGAAGCCAGAGGACATGATTAATCTCAGGGTATCGATGCTGAAGCCGCCATTTTATGACAGGATAACAGGATCTAACGTCATCAACTAAGGACTGCATACTGAGGGAAGTCACCCAGTCCTGATCATCCTGTTATCCTGTCAAAAATATCCGCACTTGTCAGGCGGTATTGACCTTTGGTGACCAACAGGATAGCCCTCTTGCATGGCCTCACTTGATCATATCAACCTGGTAGTGGACGACCTGGACCGAATGGCGTCCTTTTTTCAGGAACTGGGGTTTCAGATTGAGGCGAGGGATCAGTTGGAGGGAGAATGGATCTCTGACATTGTCGGACTCAAGGGCGTCAAGGCGGAGTATGTAAAGCTGGTACTGCCGGGTGATCAGGTGAGAGTCGAACTGATCCGGTATGACCAACCGGTATATTCCGGTCCTGCTGGAACGGGAGAGGCCCATCAGCCCGGGTTCCGGCATATGGCGCTTCGGGTGGACGATCTGGATGAACGAATCCGCAGTTTTGCTGAACAGGGGATCGAGTGCATAGGGCCGGTACAAACCTATGAGAAGACCGGGAAGCGCCTGGTGTATTTCCGGGGACCGGAGCAGATTCTGCTGGAGCTTGCCCAGTACCCAGAGGATTCATAAGGCGTGTTTTTTTCGTTTCAGTTGAAAGCGAAGGCAGGGTTGCCCGTCTGATCAGAAACCTTGCACCTGAACCAAAAGGACCCAGATGGACTTAAAAGATGAAAAACTCAACCCCGAGGCTGTCACAGAGTATTACGGTGAAATTCTCGGGGGCAGTGATGATCTGAAAACCGATGCCTGCTGTACCGGTGGGGAGACCGTCACTCCGTCTGTGAAGTCCGCGTTGGCCAGGATCAATGATGAGGTGATGACCCGTTTTTACGGCTGTGGTTCTCCGCTTCCCCCCGCGATGGAGGGATGCACCGTGCTGGATTTGGGCAGTGGGACGGGGAGAGATGTGTTTGTTGCCTCTCAATTGGTGGGACCAGACGGGTTTGTGATTGGCGTGGACATGACTCAGTCCCAGATGGATGTTGCCATTCGGAATGTGGATGATCATATGGCCCGGTTTGGATATGAAACCCCCAATGTGGAGTTCCGTCTTGGGAACATTGAAGATCTGAAAGCGGCCGGTATCGAGGACCACTCCATTGATGTGGTGATCTCAAACTGCGTGATCAATCTCTCCCCGCGAAAACCGGATGTATTGCGTGAAATCTTCCGGGTCCTGAAACCCGGCGGGGAACTTTATTTTTCGGATGTCTTTGCCAGTCGCCGGGTTCCGGAGGAGCTGAAAGAAGATCCGGTGTTACACGGTGAATGCCTCTCGGGTGCGATGTATGAAGAGGATTTCCGGAGACTGCTCACAGAACTCGGTTGTCCGGATGTGCGTCAGGTCACCCGCCGCCCTCTGGAGATTGTCGATCCGGAGGTGAAAGCAAAACTGGGTCTCATTGATTTCCACTCTGTTACCGTCCGGGCGTTCAAACTGGAGAACCTCGAGGACCGCTGCGAGGACTACGGCCAAATTGTGACTTATCAGGGAACAGTGGAGGATGCCCCCCATGCCTTTGTACTGGATCCGGCCCATGTGTTTGAAACCGGGCGTCCGGAAGCGGTTTGCGGGAATTCCGCCGCCATGGTGCAGAACACGCGTTATGCCAAGCATTTCGAGGTGATCGGAAACCGGGACCGGCATTTCGGGCTGTTCCCCTGTGCGACAGAGATCGATGTTTCCCGGCCGGAAGTGGGAGGGTGCTGCTGACATGATTCAACCCCTCAGAGGCAGTTTCGAGGAAGCCCTCACCCGGAATCATCTGTGGTTGGAGCGGGAGACCCCGAGAGTGCTGCAACTCAATGTCGGCAAAATGTGCAACCTGTCCTGTGTACATTGTCACGTGGGGGCAGGACCCACCCGGACAGAAATCATGACCCGGGACACCATGACCTCCATTCAGGAATGGGTGGTGGAAAATCCGGTGCCGGTGGTGGATCTGACTGGGGGTGCGCCGGAAATGTTTCCCCATTTCCAGGAGCTGGTTTCCTGGCTGACGCATCGGGGTATTCACGTGATGGACCGGTGCAACCTCACCATTCTTCTTCAGCCGGGATTTGAGGAGATGGCGGAGTTTCTTAAGGAGCACCATGTGGAAATTGTGGCCTCCATGCCATGTTACTCTCCGGAAAATGTGAATGCGCAGCGGGGAAACGGTGTTTTTGATGAAAGCATTGAAGCCCTGCAGTTGCTCAACCGGCTCGGATATGGGATTGAAGATGATCTGCCACTTCAACTCGTCTACAATCCGAATGGGGACTTTCTTCCCCCCTCGCAGCAGATGTTGGAACAGGCCTATAAACGGGAACTGAAGGCCCATTTCGGGATCCAGTTTCATCACCTCTATGCCCTCACCAACCTGCCGGTCAGCCGGTTTGCGACGTATCTGAAACGTCGGGAAAAATATGAAGAGTATCTCCAGTTGCTCAAGGACAACTTCAATCCGGGTTCCGTGGCGGGTTTGATGTGCCGGGATACCATCAGCGTGGACTGGGAAGGTCGTGTATTTGATTGTGATTTTAACCAGCAGATGGACATGCACCTGGGGGATGGCGGCACTCCGCTTGCCCTATGGGAGGTGGATCTCCGCCGCTGGAAGCAGACTCCGATTCGAACTGCGCCCCATTGTTTCGGCTGCACCGCTGGGCAGGGGTCCAGTTGCGGCGGTGCATTGGAGGAGTAGGAGCAGGGAACAAGGATCGACAGGATATACAGGATGTTCCTTTGAGTGGCCTGTAAAACCGGGATCGGGTTCGAAATCGAAATCGGGATCGAACGGTTCCCTGTGCACATTCGGTCTTTGACTCCTTGAGTTGGGAGAGGAATGGATTCGTAGCGATCCCGATCCCGATCCCGATCCCGATCCCGATCCCGATCCCGATCCCGATCCCGATCCCGATTTGGAGTTTTCCTTATCCGGTTCCCTGAACTTTGATCTTTCCGCCCGTCTCCCTTGGGGGTAGGGTGGGACCATGTCTGACAACGGAATGGTTGAAGTGGCGATCAAGGGACTGGTCCCGACGCCAGCCGGGGCGGCCGTATTTCTCGCCTCTGGTGAAAAAGTCATGAGTGTCTTTATTGATACCATGGTCTCGAATGCGTTGAAGATGAACTTAGAGGGGGAGACGGCTCCGCGGCCGCTGACGCATGATTTGATGCTGTCGGTGTTGGAGGGGCTTGGCGTGGAGCTCAAACGTGTGGTGATCCATGATGTGGAAGACGAGGTCTATTATGCCCGGCTTCATTTGGAACAGTCAAACGAGATAGGACGGAGTGTGATGGAGGTGGACTCACGGCCCAGCGACGGTTTGGTGCTGGCGTCCAAGCTGGGGGTGCCGGTTTTTATTAAACGTGAGGTCTGGGATCAGGCCGAAGACATGCGCTGGGCACTGGATCAAATGGACCCTGATATGGAGACGGATTGATGAACAGGCGGTACTTTCTCTCACTTCTGGGTGGGATGGTGGCGGGCGTCGCGAAAGCCCGCACCTTGCCCGCGGACATGTCGCTGGAAGAATTCCGCTCTTTCCTTGCCATCAATCCCTACGACTACGAACCCCTCACGGCATTCAGTTCCCGGATTGCGGAAGAGGAACATCCTAAGATGCAGGCCCATTATCTGGCTCTGGCCTACATGGGGTTCTGGCTGAAAGGGGATCTGGACATGGCAAAAAAGGCGTACTCCAGTCTGAAAGCTCATCATCCGGATTCGTTCTATCTGGAGCAGCTGAGTCCGGAACGGATGAAGAAAGCCTGTCCGGACTGTCGGCGGCCCAATCAACGGAAGGTGACCTGCACAACCTGCAGAGGCACCAACGTGTGCCCTACCTGCAAGGGAAAAAAAGTGCTCCTCCGCATGGGGCGTGAAAAGACCTGCCATACCTGCAATGGGACCGGAAAATGCCCTGACTGCGATAACCGCGGCTTTGTCCAAACCGGCACCTGCCGCACCTGTGGCGGAACTGGAGAGGTCGTAAACAAAGAGCGCCTGATGATCGGCTACAAGCAGATGCTGAAGCTGAGTGAGGACCGGATCAAAAAAGGCAACCGGATCAACATCTTCGGCCGCCGGAACCGGGAAGGGGAACGCCCGGAGGCGGAGCCTAAGTAGGGAGTAGACTCACTCTCCACAAACTGAACCCCTTCGGAGCTATTGGATGAAGAAACGCATAATTGTTATGTGCACTTTGGTTCCGGCAGTTTATGTTCTTTCCTACTATATCGTGGTGAATTTAAGGGGCTACACCCTAGAGGGACCTTTGCCGCAGAGTCCTGTCCAGTTGTCTCTGGGAGTTCGTGTTTCGAATCCTGTTCTACATTGGTTGTATCAACCGATGTACAATCTCGATTACCGTCTTCGTCCCTCTTACTGGCAATTCGTGTATGAAACTCATGAGGTAGAGTATACCGATTCATCCCCATGAGGGTGTCCTCTTTCATTATGTACGCATTGTTGCCTTGGGGTTCCTATGGAATAAAAAAAACGGTCTCGAATAGGCTTTGGAGAAGTGTTGCGGCACTAATCGTGTATGTCGCCACATATTACGCCATTGTATCTATCAACGGTGTGACCTATGCCTTTACAGGGCTAGGTCCCTGGAGGCTTGGGTTGCGAAATGTTGTTTCAAATCCTGTCCTGAGAGTTCTTTTTGAGCCCATGTACCGGATCGATTACATGTTGCGCCCTTCCTTTTGGACGGTTCCTGATGCTGAATTTGACGTTGAGTTCATGATGCCGCTTTTCGCACCGCACGGTATTTGGCATTCAGAAACGGCCAAGTTGCACCTATCCCCTAAAGGGTTATTTTACTTTGAAGATCATTCAGCCCTTCTCAGACTGGAGTACAAGGGAACAGTTGAACTCGAAGAGGGTTCTTGGGTCCTTACGTCCATATTGGCCCGTATCGGCGGTATAGATGGATATCGAGTTGAAGAAGAAATCAACCTGCCGCTGAAATTTCTTTACGGCCAAGATTCTGATTATCGGTTGGAGTTAGAAGGAAAGGCGTTTCAGCAAATCTCAGACACCGCGGAGATTCCAGAAGACTGGGAGGTCCTGGAGCAGGCGAGCCGCGGAGTAGAGCGGCCAGAGGTGGAACCTCAGGAAGCGGTGTTTTGATATGCGGGTGTGGGCACCCGCGCTCCGTTCTTTCACGTCAAATGTAATCCCGCAGTCCCTGCGGAGGTACAGGTTCCAACGGAGTGCAGGTGCCCACACCCGCATTCACTCACTTGCATGACAACTTAATCCACGTCGGCGATCACAATCGCTTTCAGAAAGTTGCGGATGATGTCTCGGTCCACACCGGTGGTGGTGATGAGTTTCTTTTCCGATTCCACATCTTTTCCCGTGTAGGAACCGCCCCGGCGCACCACTTCACCGGATAGCTCACGGGGAAGGGTGATCTTCAGCTCGAGTTCCTTTTCCGTTGCCAGTACAGGAAGAAGTGCGGAGGGTCCAACGGCCGCTAGAATACGCTTCTTGTTTTTGAGGCTGTTGCGAACTGCTTTCAGGACGGATTCGTCCTCCCAGAAGGACTTGGAGCCTTCTCCTCCGGTAAACAGCAGGACATCGGTTTTGACCCCCGGCAGCTTTTCGATAGACAGATCGGCTTTGAGCGGGGTCTCAAGTTCTGGGCGAATGACCTCTGTTTTCCCAGGGGTTGCGATACGGATTTCTGCACCACGTGCCAGAAGTTCACGCCGGATCAGATCCACATCGGAGGATCCGGTTGCGGGGACGACCATTACCACCCGCGTTCCCTTCAGCAGATAATCGGGAGCAATGGCGGTGCGGATACGAAGTTTCCTCCGGGTAATCCCGATCTCAATGGTTGGCGCGGCATTACTCAGAGCTTCATCCAGTGCGGAGCGGAACTCCTCCATCGTGGTCACGGTCTCCCCGTTTACATCGGTGATGATATCATGTTTCTTGATGTCGGCTCTGCCCGCAACGGAGTTGTCGATCACGGTTTTTACAAACACCCCTTGCGCATCGGAAGGCGTTTCATGAATCACATGATGAAGACGGGTCAGCTTCTCGACGCCAAGACCAAGGGTTTTATAGCGGTGTTCCAGGAGTTCACCCAGATGACGGGCAAATGCAGGCATGGGTTCGAGTTCTTCCATGATGCCGGTCAACGTGATGCGTTCGGTTTCACCCGGCGCCCCCCGGAGGACGGTAAAGGTGATTTGTTCCCCTGCAGACCGGATGGTGTCCTCCCATTCCAGATGAAGCAGTTCCGCCTTGGTTCTCGCGGAAATGGCTTCCCCATTGCGTTCCACAATGACATCGCCGGGTCGCATGCCCATCTCCCAGGCCGAGGAATCCTTCATCACGTAATTGACGAGGATCCCGGATTCTACCCCGAGGGTATTGGCAAGTTCGTCGTACAGCTCGCTCGTGAAATAGAGAGGCACGAGGCTTCGGACAAAGCGGCCTTCGTTTTTCAGATCCTCCACCATGGCCAGGGCCACGTGGATGGGAATGGTGAAGCCGAGGTTGTTGGTTCCCCGTCCTGCCCCATAGGTATTGATTCCGAGAACCCGGCCCTGGCGGCTGAACAGGGGGCCGCCACTGTTTCCGCTGTTGATGGCCGCATCGGTCTGGAACACCACCGTTTCGGTTCCCAGGTCGGTCCGCTCCGTATTACTCAGGATTCCACTGGTGAACGTACGCTTCAGGCCGACCGGGGTTCCCACCGCAAACACCCGCTGCCCAACGGAAGCCTTGGTGCTGTCGGCAAACTCCACAGGACGGAGTGGTTCATCCGGCGTGATTTTCAGCAACGCCACGTCCGGATCCATGGAAAAGCCCAGAACTTTTGCCGGGTACTTCCGTTCATCGTTGAGAATAACCGTGATACTTTTCGCCGGATCCATGGGCTGCTCGGCGTCGGATCCACGGACCACATGACCGTTGGAGAGAATGTATCCGTCTTCCGAAATCACAAACCCGGTGCCCCCGGCTTTCTCATGCTGAATCGAGACCACTGACGGGTCCACTTTTTCGATAATCTCCTCGGGAATATCGGCGGGGGTGGAAGGAGGGTCCTCCTCTTCCACAGGGAAAATGAACTGGGCCTGAAGGGAGGCAAGCCCCCACATTACTGCGAGCGTCAGAAAGGAGTGGAAACGGTTGTTCATAGGGCTTCTCCATTGTCCCGGTCACCAATACGTAGATTCAGGGCCTCGTATCCCGTGGTGGGACCCCGCCAGTACGTGACGAGAAGTTCTTTGCGTTTTTCGCTGCGAATGGTGTCAAGTGCTTCCCCAAACGCTTTGACATCCGGTGTCGGGATTCCACCGAGGGAAACGATGACATCCCGTGGCCGCAGCAGGCTCTGACCGAAGGTGCTGCCGGTGGCGGCTGGACTGCCAGGATCGACTTTGGACACCAGAACGCCTTCCGTTTGGAAAAGATTGAGACGGATGACGGCTGTTTCCACGATGTCACTGACGGTAATACCCAGATCTTCGGCCCGGAGCACATCCGGTTTTTCTTTATCCCGGATTTTGCCGTTCAAGGTCAGTTCCTTTCCTCCACGAATCACCGTGACGTCAAATTCTTTGTCCTTTCGGGGGCGAAGCGTCTGAATAAAATACTGATAGGCCCGGGTTCCACTGAGTCGGAGAGGTTCTCCATTGAGTTTGACCAGCAAGTCCCCGTTTCTGAGTCCGGCTCTCGCCGCTGACCCGCCCTCATACACATGGATTAGCCAGAGGGAACTGCGGGGTAAATCCCGTGAACGGGCATAATCGGGGTTGATGGAGGCCATGAGGGCTCCGAACCAGGCATCGTTCGAATCCTCTTCCGGGGATGCTTCTCCGTTTGCCCGGGCTAGAAGAGTGCTCAGGTCCACGAACAGATCTTTCAGCATCCAGGCGTTATTCTGATTGACCAAGCCGACAAGCTCGCCCTCGGCGGTGAAGAGCGGAGCGCCACGGGTTGCCCCGGGGAGGGGACTGAGGCTGAATTGGCGGTATCGGCCCTGGATGATCCCCTGGCAATAGGCGCGGAACACGAAACGGGTAAATTCGCTGTCGCTGTCCGACGCCACCACCGTATACGCTTCCTGGCCGGGACCAAGGGTGTGTTCATGGGCCAGGTCAACCGGCACCAGGGGAGTCCGGGGTTCCACTTTGACGATGGTCATCCCGATGGTCTCATCGTATTTGATCGGCCTCGCGAGGTACCGCTGGTCTCCGATCCAGGCTTCGATCCGGTTGGAGGAACCGGGTTTAATGGTGTAGGGGGCGAGAAGGTGGCCGTCGGAACTCAGGACGATTCCGGAAAAACTCGCGGTCCGGTTGCGCTCACGCTGGGTGCCGGTCTCCTCGACTTTGAACAGAACGAGACTGTCACCTGCCGCCTCTAGAGCCTGTTGTGCGGAAGCTTCCTGGGCTTCCCGAAGTTCCCGGTGGCGTTGTGCCGTTCGTTCACTTGTCGTGGTACAGCCTGTTAGGGCAACCAGCAGGCACAGGGTAAAAGCAAGGGGAGGCAGTCGGTGTCTAGTCGGATCAATCATACTCATTCAACAGGTTCGTTTGCGGTGTACTGGACCTTCTCAGACAAGGCAAAGCCGAAATGGTTCAAATTGAGAATCCGGAAGGCGGAATCGCCAAAAATGTCCCGAGGAGAGGGAACATTCACTCTGATTGATCACTAGTCAGATTCAAAAACCTATACATTCGATGTTGACCGTCTCTCCGAACGTTTGTATAGTCCGCGTATGACAACAAAACAGGACCTCACCAAGAAACAGCGCGCTGTCTACGAGTATATTCGCTCCTGCATCGAGGAGAACAAGTGCCCCCCCACGGTTCGGGATATCGCGGACCACTTCAACATCAAGTCTCCCAAAGGGGCTTCTGACCACCTAGCCATGCTGGAGCGCAAGGGCTGGATTACCCGAACCCCCGGGATCAGTCGCGGGGTGCATCTGGTGAAGGAGGAGGAAGAGGGAGAAGAAGGCATTCCGATTCTGGGCAAAGTCGCGGCGGGTCACCCGATTCTGGCCCAGGAAAATGTAATGGGGCATCTGAATTTTGCTCAGCTTTTCGGCCTTCAGGATCGGTTTTCCGTTCAGGTGTCCGGTGACAGCATGGAGAAGGCCGGCATCCATGACCATGATTATGTCATTGTGCAGCGTGGGTCTGATTTTCAGGATGGAGAGATTGTGGTGGCGCTCATGGATGGGGAAGCCACGGTAAAACGGATCTACAAGGAAAACGCCAACCGCTACCGTTTACAACCGGAAAGTGACCGGCATCTGCCTCAGTATGTGGAAGCCGATCACCCGGACTTCCGCATTGCCGGTCGAGTGGTGGGGGTGGTCCGCCGGTACTGAAGGCCGCAAATTGGATCAGCGAGGTGAACCTTTGATGATACGGGTTTGCCTTGATATGAGGGACGCAGACGTGAGGCTTCAATGCATGCGTGTATGGCACGTTGTCTGATCTCCTCCCAATCGATCTGTTTACAAATGTGGGAAACGGTGGGGAAACCACATCGGGCGATGGGGATTCATAAATTTCTCATGTGCTGAGCTGCGTTTCCCGTTTGAGATTTCGGCAGACTGAGGTTTAGTACTGTCCATGAGCACATCTGAACTTACCCCTGAACAACTCGCCCTGTTAGATGCACCCGCTTATCGTTTGGCTTGTGAAGATGTGGATCTTCTCAAACAGGACGCCATGCGACCGGTACGACTTCAACTTGAACTCGCCAAACCGGAGATGGCCCTGGAGGACGAGGGGATTGAATCAACGATTGTCGTGTTCGGCAGTGCTCGAACCCTTCCGCGTGATGTCGCGGAAGCCGGGCTTGTTGAGGCAAATGCTGCCTTGGAGGCCGCTCCGGAAGATCCGGACCTTCAGCGTGCAGTCAAGATGGCAAAGAAGAAAGTCGAACAGGCCGGTTACTATGAAACGGCCCGTGAGTTTGCGCATCTGGTTTCAAAAACCTGTCAGTCCGATGACCGCTGTAATCATGTGGTCGTGACCGGAGGCGGGCCCGGGATCATGGAGGCCGGGAACAGGGGAGCCCACGAAGCCGGAGCCAAAAGCATCGGTCTCAACATCGAGCTCCCTTTTGAGCAGGCCCCGAATCCATATGTCACCCCGGAGCTGTGTTTCAACTTTCAGTACTTTGCGATACGCAAAATGCATTTCCTCATGAGGGCTCAGGCCTTGGTGGCCTTTCCGGGCGGATTTGGAACCCTGGATGAGTTATTCGAAAGCCTCACTCTCATCCAAACCCACACGGTGGAGCCCATTCCTGTGATTCTGGTAGGGAAAGCATTCTGGGACCGGATCGTCGACTTTGAGGCTTTGGTGGACGAGGGCGTCATCAGCCCCAAGGATCTGGATCTTTTCTCCTATGCCGAAACCCCGGAGGAAATCTGGGAGCTGATCGCAAACGACCAGCCCGGTGAACCGAAGATTTCCATTCTTTGATAAACGGCTGCACAGCGGGATCCCAGCCACAGGCAGGGACGGATCTGCGGATCCGGGCCTTCAATTTTATTCCCTGGGGGATCGTGATCGACTGATGTGCGTTTCTCCGAACCTGAAGGGTGACTTCACTCTTGCCGGTGGACTCTCCCTCTGTACTCTTGCAATCCGGCGGGGATTGGATAGGGAGCCGAACCCTTAGTTCACATGGAGAACACATGCAGGAATACTCTGAAATCAATTTGAAAGAATGGCGCGACAAACTGGAAGAGATGCGGGGGTATCTTTGACCTCCCTACCCGACGCGCTCAACTGAAGAAACTGGACGATAAAGCGGCCTCACCAGAGTTCTGGAATGATCAGGCCGCTGCCCAGGTGGTGATCTCTGAAGCCAACGCGTTGCGTGCGGTGGTGGAGCCTTTTGACCGAATGGCAGAGAAGTTGGACGACTGTGAAGTCATGGGCGAACTTCTCGAAATGGAGGAGGACGAGGCTCAAGTCATGCAGGGTCAGAAAGACCTGGTGGCTCAGATGACCGAGGTGGAAAAACTGTTTGAAGAGATGGAGCTGAAATCACTGCTCGGTGAGAAGTTTGACTCTAACAACTGCTACCTGACGATTAATGCCGGGGCAGGGGGAACAGAGTCCTGCGACTGGGCTTCCATGTTGTATCGACAATACCACCGGTTTGCGGAGCGGGAGGGCTTCAAAGTGCAGATCCTCGACACGCAGGATGGGGAGGAAGCCGGGATTAAGAGTATATCGATGCTGATTGAAGGGGCGTATGCATACGGCCTTTTGAAATCAGAACGTGGTGTACACCGTCTGGTCCGGATTTCGCCCTTTGATTCCGCAGGCCGGCGGCATACCTCGTTCACAGCCGTTGATGTGGTGGCGGAAGTGGATCAAAGTGTGGATGTGGAAATTGTCGAGAGTGATCTTCGCATCGATACCTATCGCGCCAGTGGGGCCGGAGGGCAACATGTGAACACCACGGACTCTGCGGTTCGGATTACCCACAACCCTTCCGGAATTGTGGTGCAGTGTCAGATGGAACGCAGCCAGCACTCCAACCGGGACAAAGCGATGAAGATGCTTCAGGCAAAACTGTACGAGTGGGAGCTGGATAAAAAACGAAAGGAAGTGGAGAAATTCTATGATCCCAAAGGTGCAATCGCCTGGGGAAGCCAGATTCGCTCCTACGTGCTGCAACCCTACACGATGGTGAAGGATCACCGCACCAACCACGAGAACGGCAATGCCCAGTCGGTTCTCGATGGAGAACTGATGCCGTACATCGAATCCTATCTGAAACAGAAGCGGGGTGAAGAGTCGTGAATATCCTGGAGGAAATCGTTGCAGCGAAACGGGTGGAAATCCGCAAGCGTCGTGATGAGATTCCTCTGGAACGGTTGCGGGAAGAGGCTGCAACCTGTGCACCTCCGCCTCCATTTGCAGACGCATTGCGGGCAGCTCCGATTGGGCTGATTTCTGAGGTCAAACGCAGAAGTCCCAGTGCGGGAGTGATTCGGGATCCCTTCGACCCTGCAGCAATTGCCAAAGCATATGAAACCGCAGGCGCTCAGGCCGTCTCCTGTCTGATGGATGAACCCTATTTCGGGGGCGGGGAAGCCGATTTCAGAGCGGTTCGTGCGGCGATGGATCTGCCGATGCTCTACAAAGAGTTTGTGGTGGATCCCTGGCAGATCTGGCACGCCCGGACTCTTGGGGCATCCGCAGTGCTCCTGATTGCCGCGGTTCTGAATGATCAGGACTGGGAGGCTCTGGCTACACTTTCCGAAGAAGCTGGGTTAGAGGTGCTGTTGGAAGTGCATGATGCTTCGGAGTTTGCCCGTGCGGTTTCTCATGGTTCTGCTATGATCGGGATCAACAACCGGAATCTGAAGACCTTTGAAACCCGCCTGGAGCATACCCTGGAATTGATGCCGCAGGTCCCGGACGGGGTCACTCTGATCAGTGAAAGCGGGATCCGGATGCATGAGGATGTGCAGCGGTTGAAAGAAGCCGGAGCACATGGCCTGTTGGTGGGGGAACATCTTCTGCGGAAAGAGGATCTGGAGCAGGCAGTCCGGGATCTGATGGGGAGCTAATCCCGCAGTCCCTGCGGGAAAGGGTGGGGACTGCCCGATTACTCGGCGATGGAACAAGTGCTCCGGGATTTGAAACAAACGTAATCCCGCAGTCCCTGCGGGAAACAGAATAAGGGGATCTCGAAGATGAGATCGAGCTTCCGATGATTTCCATGTTGCCTTGTTGAATCCTCGGGCCTAGGTTTCACCCATGAACGAGAAAGAGCAGCGCCTGATGATTCAGGAATTGGTGGAGAAAGACCCCCGGTATCAGGAAGAAGCCTATGTATTTGTCCGGGAAGGACTTGATTACACCGTTCATGAAAAGAACGAGGTCCCGAAAAACCAGAGCCATCATGTCCGGGGGTGGGAGTTGGCAGAAGGGATCCGCGAGTATGCGATCCGGGAATATGGACCTGTCAGTCTGCGGGTTCTCCGTCACTGGGGGATCGAGAGCTGCGAAGATATCGGAGAGATCGTCTATAACATGATCGAGGCACAGATTCTTGGAAAAACACCTGAGGATGACAAAACGGATTTCCATGGCGTTTATGATTTTGAGGAAGCGTTCCGGGATCCCTTTCTCCCCACAGCCGGAAAAAATTGATCGTTGATTCTCGCGCAGAGGCGAGGAGACGGAGAGATGACCGAAAATGAGAGTGGAACAGGGGATGTGGATGCATCCGTTCTGGTTGAGCCCCAGGCCGCAGGTCTTCTGGAATCGGTTTATGAGAGGGTTCAGGCTGAAGAGCTGTCAGATCGAGGGCTTGCATTACAAAGACAAGTTCCCGTTTCGATTCACTACAGTGATCTAACTTTCGATGAAGATTTTCCCGCTGATATCATGGTCAATGAGAGGGTCATTCTGGAGCTCTAATCCTTAGAAAACATGATTCCTGCCCATAAAAAGCAGGTTCAAACTTCCCTTCGCCGTACAGGCTGTAAAGTAGGGTATCTGTTGAATTTCGGGGGTTCCGTTATGAAAACGGGTATCACCCGTTGCGTAAATGGGGTAGAAGAGTAAATTCTCCACCTCTTTGCGCCTCTGCGCGAGAAATTGTGAGCGACATGCCATGCCCCTTCCAGATCAGGTGAAACAGAAACTGCAGGAGCTGCCGGAAAAACCGGGAGTGTACCTGATGAGAGACCGGAACGGCACCGTGATTTACGTGGGGAAAGCGAAGTCTCTCCGCAATCGGGTGCGGAATTACTTTCAAAAAGCGACGTATAAGCGTTCTGACCCCAAAATCCGGGGCTTAATCAAAAGCATTGCGGATCTCGACACGATTGTGGTCCACAATGAAGCGGAGGCTATTCTCACAGAAGGCCGTCTGATTAAAGAGTACAAGCCATTCTATAACACGTTGTTCAAAGATGATAAGCGGTTCATTCTCTTGAAGATTCAGTTGGAGGATCCGGTGCCTGTGTTTTCTGTGGCAAGAATTCGAAAACCGGATGGGGCTGTCTACCTCGGTCCCTATGCGTCTGCGACCGCAGCACGGGTCGCCATGGAATTTGCGGAACGGTTTTACGGCTTGAGAAGCAAACATACGCCTGTACCTGCCACCGAACAGGAGCGGAACCGTGTGGCCGAAGTGATGCGGGTTGCTTCGAATCCCTGGGTGGCAGATGACACCAATGAGGAATACCGGGAACGGGCCCGGGAAGCGGTGGCGTTTCTTCGCGGGGAACGAAAAGAGGTCCTGAGGGAGTTGGAAAAAGAAATGAATGAAGCGTCAAAAGCGTTTCAATTTGAAAAAGCCGCGCAGCTTCGGGATACTCTGTTTTCCTTGCGCAGGGTTGTGAGGCAACGTGCCAGTGGGACGCAGGATCTGCAACAGAAAGAGGAACAGGCCATGGAAGGGGTGCGCCAGCTCAAGAAAGAGCTCAGGCTCTCCAGACTTCCACGAGTCATCGAAACGTTCGATATCTCCAACACGCATGGTCTTCAGGCTGTGGCCAGTATGGTATGTGCCGTGAATGGACGACCAAACCGATCCCGGTACAAACGGTTTAAGATGAAATTCACGACAGGACCGGATGACCCGGGAATGATTGCCGAGGCGGCCCGGCGTCGGTACAGTCGCCTGCTCAAAGAAGGCCGGCCCATGCCGGATCTGGTGGTCTTTGACGGTGGTATCACGCAGTTGCGTGCAGGAAGAGCTGTGCTCGATGAGCTGGGCCTTGAAGGCCTGCCAGCGGTGGGGCTGGCCAAACAATTCGAAGAAGTGGTGTGGGATGTGACCAACCGTCAGCCTCCGCTCCGGCTTCCACTGAACTCTCCTGGGTTGATTGTTCTCAGGGCAATTCGGGATGAAGCCCACAGGTTTGCCCTGACCTATCACCGCAGTTTGCGTGACCGTCGGATTCGGGAATCCCTGTTAGATGATATCCCGGGAATCGGGGCCAAACGGAAGATGGTGCTGTTACGACACTTCGGATCGGTCACAAGACTGAAGAAAGCGAATGTGCAGGAAATTGCCGAAGCACCCGGCATTGGAGAGGCGTTTGCGGCCACGGTGTACGACAAACTCCATCCTGGTGAAGAGACACAGCTTCACCCTCCCGACGACGAAATACAGGAACTTGGCTGAATACTTTTTCTTTTTAAAACCGCGAACCTCGGGGGACAGCACGGACCCATGCACGCTGAGATTCAGGCGGTGCCGTGTGTGTGGCTTGACTACACATCGTCTGCGGAGTACCCGCCTGTTCTGTTGTTGAACGCTGCCGCTACCCCAGCAGATCGGTTTCACCCCGCCATACCGCAGATATGCCGCCTTTCAGTGTTTCTCCAAGCCAGGGAGAATTGAAGCTCTGGGACTGGAAGGATTCACGGGAAACGGTGGTTTGCAAGGAGGGATCCAGGATGGTACACTCAAATCCATGGCCGGGTTCAAAGGTGGTCAGCGGGGATTTCATCAGCAGGCGGGGAGCGGAGGAGAGACGCTCAATCAGAGTATCCCACCCAAGCTGTCCACTGAGAATCAGATCGGAGTAAACGCAGAGCAGGGCTGTTTCAAGACCTACGACCCCAAAGGGTGCATTGAGGAAGTCCAGATTCTTTTCGAAATCAGTATGCGGAGCATGTCCGGTTGCGATCATATCCAGGGTGCCGTCCTTGAGGCCTTCCAGAAGGGCAGCCTGATCTTCCGGAGTGCGCAGAGGCGGCATCATTTTGAAGCGGGTTCCGTACCCTTCCAGGGCACTATGGTTCAATAACAGATGATGTGGTGTGGTTTCTGCCGTTACATTCAGTCCGCGTTCCTTGAACCGTCGGATGGTGGCGACCCCCTCTGCCGTCGAGACATTCTGAACATGGATCCGTCCTTTCACCGCATGGGCGACCCGCAGGTCGCGCTCAATCCCGATTTCCTCCGCCATGGCGGGTATTCCGGGCAGTCCCAGACGGAAGGACTCACGTCCTTCATGCATCACTCCCTCTCTGGAAAGAGAAGGGGTGTCCGGGTACACGCCCACCACCATGTCAAAGTGGCGGGTGTACTCAAGAGCGCGGCGCAACACATATTCATCCTGCAGGGCATGGTTGCAGTCTGTCACCATGACCACTCCCTGAGTTGCCATGTCCGCTATTTCCGCCAGTTTGCTACCTTCCCGGCCTTGGGTGAGGCTTCCGGCCACGGACACCGGGATGCGGGCTTTGTTTCTGGCCATGGTCTGGACAAAGGTGACCATGCCTCCGGTGTCAATGGGAGGATCCGTATTCGGCATCGCCAGAACATGGGTGAATCCACCTGCAAGTGCCGCCTCGGTTCCACTGGCGATCGTTTCCGCATCTTCACGGCCGGGTTCGCGCAAATGGACATGGGCATCCGCCAATGCGGGAATGAGAATTTTTCCTGAACAGTTGATGACCTGATGTTGATCGGATGCCTGCAGGTGTGGCCCGATCTCCTGAATGATCCCGTCGAGAACCCGGATGTCCGCCTGAAGCAGGTCGGACTGCGTGGTGACGGCGAGTTGCCCTCCCTGGAACAGCAGCTCACTCATTGTCCCGCCTCCGGTTCCGGACGCTTTCGTTCCTCTGGTGTCAAATGATAGAGAATGGCCATCCGGGTGGCGATTCCGTTTTCCACCTGGGTATTGATCAAGGTCCGCTCATAGCTCATGACATCGTCGACCAATTCCACCCCTCGGTTGACGGGTCCGGGATGCATGATCCAGGTGCCGCGGTCCCGAAGAATTTTGAATCGGTCCAGAGTGACTCCGTATTGACGGTGATATTCACGCATACTGGGAAAAAAATTGGCCTGTTGCCGCTCGAGCTGCAGTCGGAGAAGGTAAAGGACATGGGGATTGAATTCCAACACTTCTTCGAAGCTCGTGAGAATGGTGACAAAATCCGGCACCGTGTCGGGAACCAGCGTCGCAGGACCGAAGGTTCCTACTTCCACGCCAAGCTGATGCATCACCTCAAACACCGACCGTGCCACTCTGGAATGCAGAATATCCCCGGCAACCACGATGCGGTGCCCGTCCATTTCCGGGTAGATCTCCTGAAAGGTAAATGCATCCAGAAGAGCCTGAGTGGGGTGGGCATGATAGCCATCTCCAGCATTGATGACTGCCGCATGGGTGTGCCGTGCAATGTACTCCGGAACCCCACTGACCTTATGGCGGACAACCATGTAGTCGACCTGCATGGACTGAAGGGTGTCAATGGTGTCGAGAATAGATTCCCCCTTGACCACACTTGAAGTGGAGACCGCGAAATTGGTGACATCAGCGGAGAGTCGCTTGGCCGCGATCTCAAAACTGGTGCGGGTCCGGGTTGAGGGTTCATAAAACAGATTGAGGACGGTTTTTCCCCGGAGAGTGGGGACTTTCTTCACCGAGCGGGTGAACAGTTCTTTAAACGGTTTGGCCGTCTCCAGAATCGACAGAATCTCTTCCCGGCTTAACTCGCCGATGGTGAGCAGGTCTTTTCGCGGAGTGGAGGGGATGTCTTCTGTCATGAACCCTCCTGCGCGTAGTGGATGACCTGGTCAGAGCCGTCTGTTTCCTGAAAGTGAACCCGCAAATAATCCTCCTTGGCCGTTTGAACTTCGATTCCCGTGTAGGTGGCGGCAATTGGGAGTTCCCGGTGTCCCCGGTCAACGAGTACTGCGAGTTCAATCCGGTTTGGTCGTCCGTAGTCGAGAAGGACATTCATGGCTGCACGAATGGTTCGTCCGGTGAACAGGACATCGTCACAGAGCAGAATCGTGGCATCTTCCACTTCAAAGGGAATTTCAGAGCCCTTGACATGTGGGAGCGCGGCCAGGTTACTGAGATCATCCCGGTAGAGCGAGATGTCGAGTGTGCCATGAAGAAGATCGACGCCCTTTTCCATGAGGACTGTCTCCAGCCTTTCTGCCAGGGTGACGCCGCGGGTCTGGATGCCGACCATCGCCAGTGGTCCCGTGCCATGCCGTTCAAAAATACGCTCCCCAAGCTGCCGAATGGCAGCGTCCATCTCGTGCGGATTCAATACCGGGTGTTCCTGCATTCAGGTGACGTTAGTCTTCCGATGATGGGAATGCAATCTTGAAAGGGCGTGATAGAGGGGAATCCCGATCATAGGTGGGAATCGGACGCCTAGATCTGCCGGTGCTGATGATGCCGGAGTCGTGACAAAACCTCTTCCGGTTCCGCTCTCAACGTATAATCAGCCTCTGCCTGTGCATACAGAACGGTCCGGTCCTGTGCGATGACAAACGTTCCAGGCATGGGGAGTGTTTGAGGTCCATCCTGACCATTTACGTCTGCGAGCAGGTGCCCCCGGCTCCGGTAGAGTTTGGTCAGTGCCTCTGAGAGAGGGAAGACGAGACCGAACTGCTCCGCCACCAAGTTCCCTACATCGCTGAGTACCGGGAAAGAGAGAGCATTTTTCTCTGCCGTCTCCAGGGAGGGGGCGGGAAGCTGCGGAGAAACAGCAATCAGGCTGGCCCCGGTTTCACGGATTTGATCATGGATCCCCTCAAAACCCCGGAGGTGCAGGTTGCAGTAGGGACACCAGCCTCCGCGGTAAAAAACCACGACAACAGGCCCTTGCTTCAGCTTGCAGGCAAGCCGGAAGCATTCCCGTCGGTGATCCGGAAGGATGAAATCCGGGGCTGTCTGCCCTGGAGAAAGAATCCGGGACGAAACACGTTCTGTGATGAGGCGTTCGGTTTCCCCATCCATCACCCGGAGTTCCTCCGGGGTCAGGATGTGGGTGCGGATCTGCTCACGTTTTTCGGCCAGGGCCTGTGTCGTGTTCATGAGGTCGATCTCACGGTTCCTCTATCAGGCCTCTGCCAGGAAGGCCGCGTCGATTTCAATCTCGGTCACATGGTCCAGGTAGTTACTGATGGATTTCATGGCAATTCCAGTCAGTAGTTCCACAATCTGCTCCACGTGAAAGCCTGCGGCCAGAAAGGCATCACGGGTTGTTTCGGAGAGTTCGCCCCGTTCCTGTGCCAATTCCTGTGCCGTATCCACCAGTGCATCGAGACGTGCATCACCTGTGCGGGAGCCGCTCCGAACAGCCGTTACGATCTCCGGATCCACCTTGAGCATGTTTTTCAGGATCGTGGAATGAGCGGCGATGCAGTACCGGCATTCATTGACCCGGCTTACGGCCAGCAGGACAAGCTGCTGTTCGCGGGGAGAGAAACTGGACGAGGAGAAATTCTGATCCAGGTCAAGGTAGCTCTTCAGGGTGGCCGGTGCATTGGCCAGGACACCAATCAGGTTGGGGATGAACCCATACGCCTTCTGGACGTTCTCCAGCAGAGGGCGGGCTGCTTCGGGAGCGGTTTCGAGGGTCTGGATGTCCAAACGGGAGTCGGTTGCGGTTGTCATGGTCGTGTTCCTTTTGGTTGAGGTGGTTTCACATCGTCAAGCCACGCGCTTGATTGGAACAGACTACGTGATGTTAAGTCATAATAAAAATAATATGATTTGATCATACTTATACAAATATCGTATAAATAACCTTATGGAGATCCGTACCCTCAAAAGCTTTGTCAAGGTTGCACAGTACCTGAGCTTCACCCGTGCAGCGAAGGAATTGAATACCGTCCAGCCTGCGATCAGCCGTCAGATCGCAGAACTGGAAGAGGAGTTGGAGGTATCCCTGTTTCTGCGAACAAAACGTTCGGTCAGAATCACTGCGGCAGGCGAGGCGCTGCTGGCGGAAGCCCGTGACATTCTCGCCAGAGAGGAATGGGCGAGGGATCAGACCAAACGGGCAGCGAAAGGGGAGGTGGGTGCTCTGAAGATTGGGTATCTCGCCTCTGCCTGTTTTGAGTTCATGCCCCGATTGATTTGTGAATACCGTCATCGCTATCCCGCAGTGCAGGTGACGATCCGGGAACTGACCCCTCATCAACAGGAAACGTCTTTTGATGAAGAGAGATTGGATATCGGATTCTCCCGACCTCTTTCCTCACGCCGGCGAAAGAACTTTGAGAAGCTCGAATTGTATGTGGATGAGTTGATGGTGGCACTTCCGGCCTCCCACCCGCTTGCGAAACGTAAGGTGCTGAAGCTGCAGGAACTGGAGCGAGAGAGCTGGATCCTTTTTTCCCGAGAGCAGGCCAGTGGCTTGTTCGATCAGGTGCTCGCCGCCTGCAACCGGGCCCGGATCCAACCCCGGATCGTCAGCCAGCCGGTCAACATGCAGACCCTGCTGACCGAAGTGGCCTCAAACCTCGGTGTGTCGGTCATTCCCGGCTGTATCCGTAATCTGTACGCAGACGGTGTCTCTTTTGCCAGGATTCAGGGAATGAAGCCCTCGATCCCCTTGGAGGCTCAGTGGAGGAAAGATGACATCAGTCCAACTCTGGAGGCGTTTCTGGATTTAATCAATGAACGCAGAGATGCGATCCGGTCCCGCCAACGCCTTGGGGCCTGTTGAAGACGAGACTGTTACGCCAAGTGGTACGGCAATGAACTGCGTTCATGCTGGACGCTTCGATCTGCGGCCGGGATATATCCCAGTCCCCGGTGGAGGGTGGGGCTTCTCGGTTACAATGCCTGCACCACATCCCGGACGGGTGCGACCCAGAGACCGTCCTGCTCTTCGCAAAACTCAAGCAGGGCGTCGTGTTCCTCCCGGGGAAAGGCCAGCCGGTCGCGTTCTTCCTCGATATGATGAAAGGTCAGAATCATCCAGTGCCCTTTTTCAATGCAGCGCTCAAGAGCGGGAAGAATCTCTTCAAGGGTAAAGGAATCGCAGGCAAGGGTGCCCAGGTTCCGCAGGTCCGCATGCTGGGGATTAATGCTGTAGTCCAGGTCTTGAGCCGTTCCTCTGGCGGCAAGAAAGCGGGGAAGAACCAGGTCCTCCAGATATGTAGGATCTTTCTCCGAACCCAGGATATGATGATGGCAGGTGTTTCCGAATGTCCGGCCCGTACGGCCTTCGGCCCGGTCCAGCAATGCGTTGGCCAGATCCACCTCCGCACACCATCGGTCTGGGTCGTAATTGCGAAGATTCATGTAGTCTTTGATCCAGTCCGAAGGGGTGACGGCGCGACGGCACGGATGAAACAGGGTATGATTCCCCAATTCATGTCCCCGGCCTGCGAGTAGGGCCCACTCGTCCCATTGGCGGATAAAGTCTGCATGGACCGGGGTGTAAAAGGTCCCCCGAAACCCATGTGCCTCCAGAGCAGGTGCCACCCGGTCGATGTGACCGGGGATGGCATCATCATACGTCAGGCTGACAGCGGTTCGGAAGGACATGGGGGTACGAATGGATGGAGAAACGGGAGGATTTTTCAGACTCCGTAGCTCTCCATCCTCAACATTCCAACCTTTCGCTTTCCTAAAAGCGCTGCTGGTAGGTAATGCCGAACTGTGCGGGATCTCCCTTCATGGTCCAGAGCCGTGAGGGATAATCCGGAGGCTCGAGGCCGAAGTAGAACCCGCGGATATCGTACGCTTCATCCAGTACATTGCGTCCCCACAGGGTAATGGACCAAGTCTCGCGCTGGTAACCCAGTTGCAGGTTCAGCAGTTCGTAGGGGGAAGACTGCTCGTCGTGGCTGTCTGAGAAATAGAAGCCGTCTTTCCCTTCAACTTCAATTCGTGCAAAGCAGCGTTCGGTGAAGTCGATATGTCCACCGACCCGGAACGTATAAGAGGGGGCGTGAGGCTGCTCACGGCCTTCTACATTCACATTGCCACCTGCATCTTCGAAGTCTTTGTACTCGGTTTCCAGAAGCCCCAGGGCTCCGTACAGGGTGAGGAAGTCATTCAGGGGATGCCGGACATCGACTTCCGCGCCGTAGTTGGTGCCTTCCGCAGCATTATCCGTGAAGAAGGTGAAGGTGGTCGGGTCGGCAGGATTGGGCTGAATGGATGTACCAATCTGTAGATCCTGACGCCACATGTGGAACACGGTGATGGACGCCGCCCCGGCACCGTTTGCCCACTGGGTCCGAACACCGGCCTCGAGGTTCCATGCGGTTTCCGGATCGTAGATGCGCTGATCCGACGTCAGATTGGGATTGGCATTCACACCTCCCCCTTTGAACCCTCGGCTCAGACCGGAAAAGGCGTGTGTGGTCTCGGAGACGGCCGCTTCCAGCGCGATCCGCCCGCCGGCCATCCAATCAGAGGTGTCTTCGGAAACGCCGTCACTGTCGGAATAATCTGCAGCCCGGTTTTCCACCCGGAGAGAGGTCACCAGTTCCAGATTGTCCGCGATCCGGGTCGTAAGTTGGCCATAGGCACCCAGCGTCACGGCTTCATACTCACTTTCGAGAGCACTGAATCCCCGGTAGTCATCCTCTTCATCGAGCCAGTCCACCAGTACACCTGCGCTCCAGGCACTGCGGCCGTCAAAAATCCGCTCATTCGGTTTCCCCTGAAAACGGAATTCCTGTCCGGCCTGCGTCCGGGTCCGGTCCAGTTCCTCGGTAAAGGAGTACCGGAATCCTTCGACGGCAGGATCGAAGAAGTAGGGGGCTCCAGCCCAGAAGGCGTCATCCGCCCAGTCCGCATCGTAGCTGTATTCGCTGACGGCCCGGGTACCGGTGGTGATGCTGATCAGATCGAATGAATTGGCCTGCTGATAAACAGACCGCAGGCTGCCGCCAAACAGAGCCAGGGTGTCTTTCCCGGGTTCATCACTGTACATGGTGAATCCGTCTCCAACAGGGGCGAAGGCATCGTACCCATTGTTCAGGTTCACCCCGAGAATGGTCAGGTGATGGTTGGTTTCATCATCGGGTGTGTACATGAGCTGGAAGCGGCCGTGGAGTTCCTCTTTGCCGTTGGTGTCATCCCGGTCGAGTGTGACATTGTCCCGGAACCCATTCTCCTTGATGCCGTACAGACTGAACCGGTAGAGCAGGGAGCCGGACTCATTGGCCTGTCCGCCGAATGCGATTCCTGCTTCCACAAGCTCATCCGTGCCCAGGCCCAGCAGTAGACGGCCATTTGTCTCAGGTGTGGGGGGGGTACTCTGCACGATGATCAAACCGGCCAGAGCCCGGCTGCCGTAGAGGGTCGGCTGCGGCCCGCGAAGCACGTCGACCTGCTGCACGTCAAACAGGGAGATGGCACCGCCAAGGCCTGAGAGGTGAATCTCGTCCATGAGCACACCCACAGAAAAATTGGGGGGACCTTCCCCGGAGAATTGGCTGCGTTCGCCAATGCCGCGAAGCTGGAAATACCGGGGCCGGGACGTGCCGCCGGCTACGTTCAGATTCGGGACCATGCCGAGGGCATCCTCAAGGTGGGTTGCGTTCCGAATTTGAATATCCGCTTCGTCGATACGAGTCGTACTGGTACTGAACGAAGGCAGGCGGGTTTCGAAAGGATCGCCGGTCACAGTCACAGGCGTCATTTCGACCGGTTCTGTTTCCTGGGCAAAAAGGGTGGGAAGAAGAAGCAGGAGAGCTGCAGGGAGGTGTCGTGAGGTCATGGGTCGCGTCCAGGGTTAGGATGAGCGACCCGGAGAAGCGACGGGAACAATTCAAATGCCACGGGGGCATTTCTCCATTCCTACGCCGGTATCATCCGGATCAGGTTCGTGGGTTCGGCCTCCATGTCAGCCATCTCAGACCCCGTAGGTGGGTCACCCCATGGATGCGCCTCTCGTATCCGGTCATCTTTTTTTGGCAAGGAAAAGCAGTTCATTCTTTACATGTCCCATGATGGACAGGAGGAGTTCTGTATGAGGATTGTATGGATGTGCCTCTGTTTAGGGGCTCAGATGACATTTGCGGAGAACATGCCTGTACGGCTGGTTCGTCGTGGAGCACCCTCTGTGGTCATGACCAATCTGGTGTGGACTGCGGAACGGTTCAGTGGGGTCAGTGTTCTGGAGGGCAAGGACCTTCATGTCCCCTCCGATCAGGTAAGCCGTCTGGTCCTGTCGCCTGCGGGTGAAAAGGGACGAGCCCAGATCGATGCACATACCTTCAAGGAGAGGCGTACGTATCGGTTTCCTGTGAAGCCTCTTCCAAGCCGGTTTCAGATGGAGGGCGTGCTGCGGGTGGGCGGAGGACTGAATATGGTGATGACCCCTGCCGCGATACCCGGAGGGAGTGCGGAGCCCCGTTCCCTGCGACTCATTATGGAGTCGGATAAAGTCTGGGTGCAGGGCGGTGGGGGAGGGCGAAATGCATTGCAGACCTTTCAACGCACAGAGGGTACCTATCCCAAGCCTTTTGCCAAGGAGATGCATGTCCGCTTTTACATGGACCGCAACACCGGGAAAGCCGTCCTCCGCATGAATGGAGTTGTGGTGGGAGCGGTCAACATACCCGGAGGTACCGGGACTCCGGATGAGGAAAACCGAGAGCTGACCCTTGTCCCCCGAAGCGGGTTTCCCCAGTCGGTGTTGTTTTGGCAGGTATACGAGTGGACACATAACGCCGCACCTGAAGCAGGGGTGAACGCGGGGAAGAACCAGGACGCGGTATGGCTTCAGAATGGGGATGTGCTGGCCTGCAGGGTGATGTCCATCCAGAATGGAAAACTCCACCTTCGGCTTGAGGGGGATGTGGAGATTCCGATTCCTTTGGCACGGGTTCTGGAGGTGGCGCTGTATCAACGGCCGTCTCTCCAGTCCGGCGGAAAACCGGAAGCTCCCTAGGTCAGGTCGGTGTTCTGGAGATAGGCCTCCACGGTTTTCGCCAGAGAGCGCCCAAACTGTCGTAAGCGCTCCGGGGTCACTTCCATCCCCCGTGCACTGGAGTAGGGAATTTCAAAGGTGGAGGAGAAGAAGCAGTGTTCCTGTTCCCATGCCCAGCGTCCGAACGGTTTGAAGTCATGGTAATTCGTTTTGGTGTTCCAGAGAGTGCCATAGGGGACATTGTCCTCAGGATGGTAGGGCAGTCCTTCCGCATGTTGTGCCAGAAGGTCAGAAAAAATCCGCTGCCGGTCTGCCTGCTCAGGATCTGCTCCCCCGACGATGTAGAGCGTATCGTTGAGATCATTTCTCACATAAGGACAGTGAAGATCCAGGGCCAGAAACGGACGGGTGGTGCTTCCCAGTTTAAGCATGATTGCCCGGGTTTCCGGATACATCGCATCGGGGAGGTAATCCCGGTTGTGGTCTCGGCCGTTCCGGTTTTTTCCCTGATCGCCCTCCTCGCATCCATCAAGATCCACAAAGGGAATCACCGTCAGAGAAGAAGACGAGTTCCAGTACTCCACGAAACCCTCCAGCAGGAATCCCGGGCTGGATTCGCAGCAATGATGACGGGCGGTGACCACCACATCGGGAGCTTCTGATTCTCCCGGAAGATGCAGAAGTGGAACCGGCCGGCCTTTGTGTCCCTTGCAAAGAATGTCTTCTGTACACTCGCGATGCAACGTTTTGAGAAAGGCATCCCAGTGTGACCGCAGATATGGCAGTGCGGTGCAGAACCAGACTTCCTGTTCCTCGGGACCAAAGGTATAGACAAAGGCTTCATGTTCGGGGATTTCAGTCGCCTCGGAACCCAGCCAATGCCAGTTGGCCCCTTTGTCCAGGCTGACTGCGGGTCCTCTGGTGCACAAACAGAGCCCCTCTTCGCTGGGGAACTGAAACCGGAGACGGTTTCCCTGTGCCCCCAGAACCCGAAACTTCCAGTAAAACCAGTGACCTTGGGTGTCCCGTAGATCCGGACGAAGATACACCGTCTGTCCATCGCATTTCTCCAGCACCACATTGCCTGCAGGCAAGGCGTCGTCGATGTGAATCCCGGGTTGGCTCATAGATCAACTCCTGATGCGATGAACCTTGCTGAAACCCCAGGGCACGTCAAGATCCGGGTACCCCATACGGACCATCATCCCGATCGTGCCCAGGTACATCAATGTCCCCCATACATCCCCTTCCGGTTCACTGGAACTGACCTCGATGTGACAATGGCGGTCCATTGCCCGTTCGTGGTAGAAGGAAAACCCACCATCCGGTTTTTGCACGTCCAGCATCATGGGAAGTCGTTCCCGGGCCCATTCGCGGATTTCCTCTGTACGGTAGCCGGACTGGAAGGAGGCGGAATAGAGCACCAGGGCAAGATCAAGATCATTGCAGGCATAGCCTGTATCCCAACCGTAGTGCCGTTCATCCCGACAGGCGGTCAGACAGGAATCAAGGAGTCGAGTGGCGAGAGGCAGGGGCAGCCCGCGGTGGTTGAAGCTGTAGAGGATCGTGTGGAAGGTGAAGTTGATCGAAGGGGTAAGAGCCTCCGCAGAGTTGCCCGTGAGCCAGAGACCGGTGCTCGGATCCTGTTTGTCCCGTACCGCTTCGAGAAAGGACCTATAAAGGCACTCGGCACCAGGAACATCACGCTCGAGATTGTGATGCAGCAGCACCGCCACATCGCCCAGTGAAAACGGGGCGTGTCCTCCCCGTCCCCAATAGAGACAGGGAATGAATTGAGCCGGAGTCAGGGCCTGAAGATAGGCGACAGGATGCAGAAGTTGCATCCCCCAGGCAGAAAGGGCGCAAACAGCACAACGGGTGAAGAAGCTGTCACCCGAAACGAGCATCGGGGCCCCTTCCGGTCGGACCCGCCCGTTCCATGAGGTGTCGATGAGAAGCCCGGTTTCCGGACACTGCATGTTCTGGAGCCTCTGTCGGGTGTACCTGAGATCCCCTTTCGAGAGGGGAAGGTTCAACATTCTCCAGAGTTCGAGGCCGACGGTCAGGGCAGATACTTCATCGTCTACAACCGCATGTTCACACTGGTTGAAATGTCCGAAGGGTTTTCCGGAGGTTTGGCGGGTCAGGAGAAAGCGGGTGGCGTCCCGGGCCAGCATGTGTAAAAGGGTCGCATTCATTTGCGCATGCGGATCATCGAGGCCGGGACTCCTCCGACAAGGGCATGGGCGGGAATGTCTTTTGACACGACGGCACCTGCTGCAATGACTGAATTCTCCCCGATCGTGACACCGTCGAGAATTTTCACACCTGCACCGATCCAGACATGATCGCCAATGGAGATCCCCTGATTGATACAGGATTTCTGGTAGACAGGCGTGTCCGGATCCGAGATGTCGTGGTTGGAGGCGACGATCACGGTTTGGGTTGCGATGCGTACTCCGTTGCCAATGGTTAACCCTCCGTGACCATAGAGGACACAGTAGGGATTGATCGAGCAGTCATCACCCATGGTGATAGAGCCGCCATAAGGAATCAGCAGGGCTCCGGGTGAAATCACGGTTCGCTTACCCAGTGCAATGGGGCCGCTGTTCCCATCCAGGACGGCCGTCGGTGCAATGGCAGACCCTTCGCCGATCAAAATATTGTCGGGCGACGTCACGGGGGTTGTCCACCATTCCGCGGGTTCTTTGGGTTGCAGCCAGAAGTTCATCACTGCTCTGCAGGGTAGGGGTTCTCCACAATCATGGCAAGTTCTGCCAAACGGGTAAAACTGGCAATGAGACCCCCGGAAACATGAAGAGGGGCACCAGGAATGGGGGGTGTGTACTCTATTCTGCGGGTTCCCCATCTCGCAAAGGGACGATAGAGTACGTCCTGTTTTGTTTGAGCAGTCATCACATGTGTTGAGAGGACGTGATATGAAGAACTCCCTGATCTATACCCTGACGGTCCTTGGTTTTGGACTGGCAGGTGTGCACGCAGACATTCGCGAAGATTTTTCATCGTACACGGTTGGCCATGACCTGACCACCCCGCTGGATGGCGGGATGAATTGGAGCGGGGATTGGACGGGGACGGTGACCGCAACGGTTTCAGATTCTGCCGAGTTGGATTCCGGTGGACGCTATCTGAGTTATACGGCGACGGGGTCTGCGACAACGAGTCTGACCCGGAATATGCTGACCACGGACGTTGACTTCGGTGAAAACCACACCTTCACCTTTGACTGGCGTCCGGATGCCCTGGACAGCAGTTTTAACAACACCAGTGATCGCTACGAATTCTACAACGAAGATCTCAGTACCGGTGAGAATGGAAGTTTTCTGTTTGGAATATTCGGCGCCAGTCGCGGAGCGAACTCAACCGGAGGTGTATTTGCGGCATATGATCGGGGTACGGATCCCGTGGAGACGTTTTCCGGTGACCGATACTTCGACCTGCTGGATGGATCTCTGCAGCCGCTCACCGTTGTTGCGGGAACAACCTATCATATCACCGTTGATGTCCGTCCCGGAGTATCAGAATGGGATCTGTTCATCTCGGACGGGATAACAACTGTTTTCCGAACGGGGATGACCACCTGGGGCGCGGGAAACTCAGAAGAGGGGTTCGGGTTGAATTTGCGGGGAAACACGGGTTCTGACACCCGAACGGCTTCACTGGATTCGATTGCCATTGTCCCGGAACCCGGAACCATGCTGTTGATGGGAATTGCGTTTTGTACGCTTGTCCTTTTCCGGTGCAGAAAGGTAACATTTAAACCATGACCCCGTCTGCTGCCCCTTGACGGGATCCGGCAACCTTGTCGATTCCCACGCTGAGACAACGCGGCTCCCATGAAAGTCAGAACATGAAATTGGCGTTGTATGGGACGCATGGTTTCCATACTCTGAATTGATGAACCTGTTTGATGACTATATCGGCATCGGGTTGCTGGGGTTGGGTTATTCGGGCCTGGATGCAGAAATTCGCAGGGGAATTTATCAGTATCGGGGGCCGTCACGGAAGTGGCTGCTCCGGGATTTCGGATCTGGCCCTGACAAACTGGAGGAATGTCTGGCCGGTGCCGTTCATCTTCGCTGCGATGGATTTCTCGGCCGACTCATGAACCAGGAGCAGGTGGAACTCCTGCGGGGGGCATCACAGCCTGTTATCAACATTCCCTCCGCCTGTTCTCAGTCCATCTGGCAGAGTCACCGCCTTTCCGGGGAGGCATTAGGCCGGATGGCTGCGGAGTACTTTCTCTCATTGGGGCACCGCAACCTCGCGATGGTGGCTCATGGACCCCACAATGTGGAGGAGGAGATCTGGAAGGGATTTGTTTCCGCTTCTGAGCATCAGGCGTCACTTCTGGTATGGCTGAAAGGGCAGGGGGCCACCCGGGAAGTGATGGAATATCGTCCGCGTTCCCGTACCCGTATTGTGAATACGATGACGGAATGGCTGCTGGAGGCCCCGAAACCATTGGCTTTGTTCTGCACGTCGGATGAACAGGCACTGCGATATTGTGATTTCTGTACCTTTCAAGGTCTGCATGTCCCGGAGGATGTTGCGGTGCTGGGGACCGGGAATGTGACAGAATTCTGCATGATGAATCATATCCCGCTCTCGAGTATCGCTCTGCCCGGTGTGAAACTCGGTTGGATGCTTGCGGAGGAACTGGAACATCAGATTGCCGGGAATTCGCCTTCTGAAGCGAAGATCCTGGCACCCGACCGGGTGGTGGTGAGAACCTCAACCGATCAACTGGCCATGCAGGACCCTGTGATTGCCTCCGTGCTGGCAAGGCTTCGTCACCATGCGGCGGAAAGGATCTCGATCACTGAGGTGTGCAAAGGACTGAATCTCAACCGGAGAAGCATCAATGACCGTTTTAAGAAACAGATGGGGCGGAGCATGCAGGAGGAGCTGTTTCGTATTCGGGTTCAGTTGGCCAAAGCGCGTCTTCTGGAAACGGACCAGACCGTGTATCAAATCGCCTTGGAATGCGGATTTACGGACCCGGAGAGTATGTCGAAGTATTTTAAAAGCTGGCTTGGGTGTACTCCCAGTCAGTTTCGGAAACGTGGAATGCTTCAGCCGCAGACAAAACGGCAGCAGTTCGGGGATGACTCCCTGTTGCAAAGAGGATAAAAACAGATGTTGAATGCGGGTTGCTGCATATTGGATCACCTTGTCACCTCAGAATTTCCATGATGAATATTCTCTTTATCCATACACATGATCTAGGACGGTATATCAGTCCGTACGGCTACACGCCCCAAACCCCCAACCTGCAGCGTTTGGCGACGGAAGGGGTTCTGTTTCGCAATGCGTTTTGTGTCGCCCCCACCTGTTCACCCAGCAGGGCGGCTACCCTGACAGGGCGGTATCCCCACGAAGTGGGCATGCACGGATTGACAAATCAGGGATGGCTGCTTCGGGATTACGGAGAACATCTGGCCGCGCACTTGTCGGCGCATGGCATGGAAACCGTTCTGACCGGGGTTCAGCATGTGACGGGCACCACCGAGGACGAATTGGCACGATTACCCTATGACCGGCTGATCCTTCCCATTGGAGAGGCGGGAGAAATCACACATGATCAGTCAACCGAAAAAGCGATTGCGTACCTCCGGGAACCCCACGAACGTCCCTTTTTCCTGAACGTGGGGTATACCCTGACTCACCACAGTAACTGGGACCGTTCTTTTGTGCTGTCCCGGGAGGAAATGGGGCCTTTGGATATCCGGAATGTACGGCCGCTGCCGCACCTCCCGGACACTCCCCGGGCACGCTGGGAGGCGGCGATGCAGTACCGGGCCTCCGAATATCTGGACCATCGGCTGGGTCTTCTGTTTGCAACCCTCGAGGAAACCGGATTGGCGGAGACCACACTGGTATTCTTTACCACGGATCACGGTCCAGGTCTGCCGGCGGTGAAAACGCACCTGAATGACCGGGGGACCGGTGTGGCACTCATTGTCAAAGGTCCTGGCGGATTTGAAGGAGGCCGAGTGGTTGACGGTTTGACCTCTCACCTGGACTTCTTTCCAACCCTTTGTGAGGTGCTGGATCTTCCTGAGCCGGAGGGATTGAGAGGGAAATCACTGGTGCCTCTGGCGACCGGTGCCAGAAAGCGGATTCACGAGGAACTCTTTCACGAACAGGGATATCACGGACGATACCTTCCTCTACGCTCGATCCGGACCGAACGCTATCGCTACATTCGCCGGTATGGTGAGGCACTTCCGGCCCTGCTTCACTTCAATGCGGATGGAGGTGAAGCCTACCGGGCATTGGCGGAGGCGGGACTGGACCACCTTCTCATGCCGGATGAACAGTTGTTTGACCTGGTCGCGGATCCTCAGGAACTGGTGAACCAGATTGACAATCCGCATTATCAAACGGTGGCGGAGGCGTTACGTGCCCGGCTGGATGCTCATCTGGAAGAGACTGATGATCCGGCCCTTACCGACTCGATTCCGGAACCTCCCGGGAATCCGCCCTGGACAGCCCTCAAGAAAGATGCCCAGCGAATCCGGGTGAAAAAATGGCATGCGGAACGGACAGAGATCCAGCAGCAGGACGGGTTGGAGGTCCCGTACAGCTTGCCCGACGGAGAGGAGGACCTCGGGGGATTGTCGTTTTAGGGGGACGGTTCTTCTGATCCTGGCGGTTCCGGCTTAGGGAAGTGCCTGAGGGTACGGATCCCCACCCGTTCACCGTGCTCATCCGGAAAAAGAAATACAAGATACCGGTGCTGTGGATTGTAAAACCATGTGGTGGATAGCAGACTGTCCTCCGCAGACTGTCCCGGGTAGGCAAACAGGACCGGGAGTGTCCGTTTCGGCTGCTTCGGAACCAGGACGGTGTGTTTCCCGGCCTCCAGGTTCAATCCCGAGCCTGCAATGTTTCCCTGAACCGGTCGTTGTGTGAAGTTCAGGATCCGGAATGCCCCGGGAGGAAATGTCCGATGAGAGAAATCCATCGGGGAGAGGTGGACGGTCCCGGCTTGTGGGTCACGGGGGAACACAAGCAGAAGATAGTCGGTTGATTCCGCTGGAAGCCGGACCTGCCCGGCAATCACCATGCTCCCCTGCTCATCTTTACGAAGCAGTCGTACCGTCCCGTTATTCCGTACCACCTGCGGGGCCGGGAACTGACCGGAAGGGATCAAAAGAGGTGTGACCTCACCGTTTGAATCAAGGCTCAGGTGCGAGAGATCCTCCTGGGCACTCAGGAACGTAAGACGGTAGGTTTTGATTTCTTCCTCACCCAGAATGTTCCGTGGGGCGAGGCTCGAAAGGAGAAGTAGAAGCAGAACCAGGGGGCGGTGCATTAGACGTCCTCCGGGTTCAGCCAGCGGAAGGAGAGGATGCGGTATTGCCTGCGGGGTTCGTCGGTATCATAGGTTCCAACCGGAGACGGGATCTCATCCGGGTTCCAGGTGGGGGGCATGCGTCCGCTTCTTCCGCTGTCCTGCCATGCAGGAACCCGTTGCACAATGGCTTCACACCAGGCACGTGCGGTGCCTCCTTCCGTTTCGCCATAACTTCGGATCCGAAAGGTGTCGCTCCGGGCAGTGAGGAAAGGAGCGATCATCGTCAACACATCCGCCTGGGTCAGCGTCCCGGTGTTTCCGGACGCCACAGGGGTGTCCTGGATGGAGGTCAGATTCTGACGGATCCAGATATTCCGCTGGTTGTCGATCTCACCACCTTGGAAGCCTTCCTGCGTGAGGGTGTCCCCACCCATTCCGGCGTTCAGATTTGCGTGGTCGATTGCCGCCTGCAGGGGACCTGATGCTGCCAATTCCGCATGTGGATGGCCGATGGGCACCAGTCGGCGGTTTACGAAATCGGATAGGGTAAGGAACGGACCCCGGATTCGGACCTGACGGACAAGTTCCTCTGCGAGTAGATCAATCTGTGCATCGCTCAGAGACCGGATCCCTTCCCAATCCCGGTTGAGGGAGTTATCCTGCGGCAATGTGAACCGGCTGAAGGTTGCGCCCTCGGAAATGATTGTTCGGTTGCCGTAGCTCACCAGGGTAAGATCACGTCCCGCAGAAAGGACCGCTTTCCACGCATCTACGGACGTGGAATTGATGTTAAATCCCCCTTCGAGCAGGGACTGACCGCTGAATACAGCATCTGCGCGTTGAGTGAGACCCGAACTGTCGGCCAATCGGGCGGCGGCAGCCTCCGGGGCTGGTGCCCGCAAGGGCGTGTGGGTTCGACTCCCACTCCGAGCACCACTTTTCAAAGCCTGTAAACACAATGTTTTCAGGCTTTTTTGTGTTTGAAGAGTCAGTCTGCGTTTGCAGGCAGTGCGCTTCTGTTCGGCTGCATTCGCCAGCTTTCGTTGTTCAAAAATCTACCATAAGTCTACCACTATCTATGCGAGTTTTCCCGTGATTTATTGGGTTTTATTGGAGAGTATCCCGGAGTGGATCACGCTACGGATGCTTTCTCGCCTGAGATCAACGCTTGCACGGACTCATAACTAAACCCGATTCCGCGCTGCTTTCCTTTCACCTGCACCTTTCGAATCTTGCCTTCGGCAGCAAGGTAATCGACATAGCGAAGAGATTTGCCGCCAAGCATGGTTGCAACCTCTGAGCGAGTGACAACCCGGTCGCCAGCAAGCCTTTCCTCACCAGGTCCCGTCTGCAAGTTTTTGAGCATAGTCATGCGCTCTTCCCGCGAGACGGTCGTGTCCGCTTGCAGAATTGCTTTGATGGCCTGTAGGGTGGTATCGAGCATGATACCAATCAGTGTTGCACCTTCCATCTGAATTGTACCTGCTTGGACTCTGAAAAGTTTTGAGCAGAGTGCTGTAGGTTAACGTCGTTTCAAATCTGCATACACCGAGTCGAGTAGGGCGCGAAGTATCGGCAAGTCGTCAACATCCAGCTCATGGCTGTGATGCGTTTTACCTTGGCAATCATGCATCGCCTTGAAGATCAGGATTTTTTGTTCTTTGCCTCGTTTGATGAGGTACGTCTGTAAGTCGCCTAAAGCGAATCCGGGTTTCCGTTTCCAAAATGCCATGCAGATGAAAATGTAAACACAGTCATGTGTTTTGCACTCAAGAAGTAGGGAGCGTAAAGAGAAGGGTTACTCCCATGCGATGAGTGGAAAGATTTAAATAGTTCACACAACACCTTATCCCTTAAGATACAGTGTTGTATTTGCACTTAACAAAAAATGTGTAGCCTTCTCGGGTGGGGGGACTTATCTTTCTTGATAAACCCTTTTGCCGAAAATCGTAGGTCCGGAAACCCGGTTTTCGAAAGGGACTTTCTCTACACCCACCTAATTGTGGGCAAACGGGATAAAACGCTGTATCTCCTCAAAAGTGAAAAATGGTGGAGAATGATATATACAATAGCGAAGCACGGTACCTGCGGCTTCGTCAAAACATCAAGGGGTGGACCTTTCCTGCAATAACAGGGAAACGGAAATATTGGATCAAAGCACCGGAGAACTGCAAATACTTCGATGCCATTATTGCAAAGTCCGAAGCCAAAGACATAAGCTACATTCGGCGTGTGCGATTGTTGCAAGGATTGCTGGTTATTTGTCACGTGATTCCGAAAGACTTGGCGACGGCTGACCGTAAGGACATCGATGAGTTGCTTACCTTTGCGCATACCGTCAAGCGCACCTATGAATCAAAAAAATCATTCATGGAGGATATCAGGCACCTCTGGAAAATTTTGTTTCCAGAGAAAGACCATTTAGGGCGAGAGGACGAAACGCTGACACCCTATGTGGTGCGTCACATCAAAACAGAGCCCGATAAAAGCCGTAAGAAGATTCGGAAAGATAAACAGTCGATTGAGGAAGTTGCCCATGTCTTTGAACTCTTCTTTGACCGAGTTGATGTCCAGGTAGCTCTGTCACTCGCCTATGAAGGTCTTGCACGTCCGCAGGAAATTTTAGAACGTAAAATTTCAGATGTTGAGCTGCATGATTCGTATGCGAAAGTCTGGATTACAGAGCATGGTAAGGAGGGTACTGGATTTATCCCGCTCATCGAGAACGTAGAATATCTCAAAAAATGGCTTTTACAGCATCCGCTTCGAAACAATCCTGATGCACCGCTTTTTTTCTCACATGGCGCAAATACGATGTTTAAGAAAATCACTCCGGCAGCAATGAACAAGACCATACGTAAGCGCATCCGAGCTGCGGGAATTGATAAACCACTTACCATGTACAGTTTCAAGCGAAACGGTGTGACGCATCTTCGGCAACGAGGATATTCTGATAATGCAATCCAACACCGTGCACGTTGGACTTCAACAGACCAACTGCAAACGTATGATTTAGGAAATCAAGATGATGCATTTCGTGTCGAGCTTGAAAAGAGAGGGTTGTTGGCACCAACTCTTAAAGAAAAGCCAGGACGTCCTGTCGGTGGTTCTTTCAAAAGGGAGGCTGAGCCTTTGGCGCTCAAGCAGAAACCGGATGTGCAGAAGTTTTGCACTGGTTGCGGTTCGCCGATAGGCTCGGCTGACCGATTCTGCGGGGGCTGTGGAGTCACGTTAGAGCAGCAATATGCGCCGAGTTTAGTGGAGCACTGACGTTTCTGCCTGCAATACGGTATGTGCGTATATCTCCTGATTATGGGATTTGACGAGATGAATGTGCGTCAGTGGGGGAATACTCTGCTCAATTGGAGAATGAGCAGGAGAAAACTCCTCCTCCTTGAAGATCAGGAAATCGACGACTTCGATGTCCAAAATGTCTCCAGATTATTTGAGCCGATCAAACACGATTAAATTTGCGTCGGATGGACTGAGACAACCGTTCGGATGATTGTGTGCGACTTCGATCTTCACTGCGTTTTGGGCGTAGGCTCGTTGAAACAACAGGCGTTGATCCAGTAAGGATTTGACGATCCCACCCATGAAGATAACTTCGCTCTTGATGACCTGACTGCGATTGTCGAGGAAGAGTGCGATGACGGGTTCCTGCCGGTGGTCGATGTTGATGCGTGTTGCCAGAGCGAAAAGCTCACGTGGTGTCGTGCACGTCTGTGCGTGCGTATCCTCAATAACGAATATTTCTTTCATACCCAGTTCAAAGCGCTGCTGGCTCACAGAGCTTCAGGGCATCCGCCCGACCCGGATACGCGAGCGTCTACGGGGAAAGATTGCTAAATCCCTTGCAGCGGTAAGGAGGGAGAAAGAAATGTTTGTGGTGGGGAGGAGCGGATGTAGGTAGGAATGACGCGAATGGATAATTGGGTGTAATGATGCTGAGGCTAATAAATAGTTCTGGGTATGAAAAGGTCGTGAGCGCAATTTTTCGAGTGCATTTCGAGGGGTTTGTTGCAACAATCACCGTAGAACATGTTCAAGCGCATCATTAATGGTTTAAAACGAATCAACTCCATATCGACTCCTTTCGGAGGCGTCGGTTGGGAACGATCCCCACTTGAAGCCAGTCAAGCGTCATCCGGGGAATCCAGTCTCCCGCGTACTTATCCTCCGGCACTTGTACGAAAAATTGTAGAGCGGGCATATTGTAAGGGTACCGGATTTCTTGCTGTCAAGTATGGCTCGGCAGCGAGAGGCGAAGAGGGGGGCGATGAAGACTATCTCGTCCTCGTATTTTCCAAAGCAACGGAAGCGGATCCGATTACGATGCTGTTTTCACACAAAGATACCCCATGGCACGACCACGGCACAGCAATTGATGTGACTATGAGAGAGTTTCACTCATTTGTATTTGGATTAATACTTGGCCGTCCATTTGAGCACAGCGTCGCCGAAGATGGAGTGATAGTTGATTCTGAGATCGTACCGCGATCGTATTGGTCTTGGGTTCAAGCACTGAAGGACAATATCCAGATTGATTCAAAAAGCCTTCGGGAGCATCTTTTGGGTACCGACTTGAAAAGCGCGATTTCGCTGTTTGATGATGGGAAAAAAGAAAAAGATATCCATAAAGTAATCGTTGGGGCCTATTCGGCTACCAGCATTCTGATCCAAGCTTCACTGCTCAGTGATTTCAGTGTTTCGGTCTTTTCTGAAGACGTTTACCCTTTGTCGCAAGCTGGCTTTTTGCTTGATCAAATCTCCTCAGAGGAGATTCAGGTTGGTTACAAGCTGATTGTATCTGCAGCCAAACGCTCTGTCGCTCCAACCAACCCGCTAGAGTTTATTGAGGCGTGTGAAAGAACTATTGATCAAATGAGGAAGAATAATGAGTAACGAGAGCTCGAAGAGTCCAAAGATAGATGTTGGGAAACGACTTGACGGAATTTTAAAGAGCGCGTCAGCATACACGGTTGTTGGAGGGAACAAAATAGGGACGTCTGCTCGTCCAGCAAAAGTTCCTCGACCGCAGCATGGACGCCCTGAAAAATAGGCGGTGTCGGACCTTTGCCTTAGGAGAATAGTTCTTTTTGCCATTCAGCGAAAACCTGCTGGAGCTCTTGCTCATGATGAGCTAGCTTTTTCCCAGCATGTTGAGCCGCCTCCCTGAGTACTGGATCATTACTGTGCCGAACATTCAGAAAAAATTCATCGATTGTTCTTAAAGACGCCATAATGGCATATTGCTGTTTTTGCGTTAGCATTTTTTCTCCCATGTTGGTAATCACAGAGTAGGCCTTTTAAAAATTTTGTGACGTTCTTGTTGGCGAATAGTTGTAGGTGAAAATGTGTTCACAGGCTCATTGGCTGTGATGATCGTGTTGCGCTGCGTGCGTATATAAAAAATACATAGAGGAGTTTGAGTCATGCCAGAGCTGACGGAAGGACAGTTTAGTATCAATTTCGGAGTCGTTAAGCTGGGTGGAAAGCTTAAGGAGGTTGATCGTCAATGTGCCTGGAAGCTGTACAGCGAGATTGCCACGCGGGTCGCGGTTTCAGGTAAACGGCGAGATGAAACAAGTGCTGATTTTAGCGGTGAGATTATCTCTGAGAGTTTTGAATCACTGTACAATTTTTTTAAGGAATCCCGTGAGATCATGAAGGAGTATCCCGTTGGGAAACTTAAAGAAAAAAATCAGTCGCACATGGGGAATCTGATTCATGATCTGTTGGCTGATGTACTTCGACCTTTTCTCGAAAAATGGCAGGCGGATTACCGGGCTTGGTGGGAACCACAGGATAAATCCGAAGCGTCATGGTTTGATATCCAGAGCACTTACCCTCAGCATGATGCCCTGCTTGAAGACTGGACAGCGCTACGAAAACTAATGCGGAAAATTGAACATAAGCTGCGTGATGAGTATGGCCTGCAGCGTTTAGATTAGAGTGTAGAATAGCTGCCAAAGATGCCTTAATGACCGCTATTCTTGCGGAACGAAAAGGAAGGAAGTGAATGATAATCACACCTAAGACCAACGTGTTCCTCTCAGGAAATTTTACCGATACAGGGAATGACTTACAGGTCATCCAGGAGTTGTTGAAAAGGGCAGGACTTACAGCCGTGGTAAAAGACGGCAGTGTGGCGGAAACGACTGAGCAATTGATACGTAACTGCGAGTTTTTTGTAGCAGTCATCGGTGTAGAGGAAGGCCATATCAAAACGCCAGTTGGCGAAACCTTACCTCAGATGGAGCTCGATATGGCAATCCGAGAGCGTATCCCGGTCGTTGCTTTTGTTAAACATATTGTTCAGGAAAGTCCGTATCAGCGCCAAGAACTTCTGAGGCGCTATGTCCATCATCGGTTGGGAGAATCTGTCTTTGCGTACGAAACAACATCCGACCTACCAAAGCTGTGTCGGCAATTACTTGTCACGATCGACTCTGTAGCTGTGCCGCTGAAACCAAATAAAGTTTTCTTATCTCACTCTTCGAGCGACAAACCTCTCGTTCGCGATGTGGCTGATCGCTTAGAAGAGGCGGGTATTGCTACCTTTTTTGATGAAGCAGACATTGATGTTGGTCAGAGCCTTCGGAAAACGATTCAAAGAGCAATTTCCTCTGTAGGATATGTGCTGGTTTTTTTATCTCAAAAATCCATTACGTCTGACTGGGTTCGTGACGAGTTGGCATGGGCTTTGGAGCACGCAAATAGATTGGGCATCGCTGGCGATGAGTTTATTGTTCCGGTATGTTTGGAATCTGTCGAATTCCCGCCTGAGTTGCTGGAGTTAAGCGACCAAAGGTTCGCTGACCTATCTTCGGATTTTGATAGTGGTGTCAACGGTTTAATATCGGCGTTAATGAAATAGACTCACCGCATTGCCATTTTTGACTGCAAAGGGCGTAAGTAAGATCCTCCGGCTTATCTTCAATCACGAATATTACCTTCATACCTGTAGCAAATGCACTGCGGAGTCAGAGTGCTGTGTTGATGATGTCCATCAGTCTAAAGCATGTTAAGAATGAGGCGCGGTAATATGGCGCGTGAAGAACCATCCTTCAGCACCCCGAGAACTGACCGTTGATAATGCGACGGACATACTCACGGAAGATCATCTCATCGGTTGCGCTGCCGATCTCCATGGATGCAGTTTCACCGTTGAGCCGAATTGATGAAATGACCGTGGTTTTGCACCAGTGTCCATATGGCGCGGAACTGTAGAGGCGATTGCCATCCTTGGCCCGGCCACGAAGCCGAGTCATATTAGTTTTGGCTCCAGACTCATCCAGAAATACCAGATGTGTTGTATAATCGTGATGGGGACGATTAAAGATACATCACATGTCTGGAAGGGAACACATTTGAAAGGCGGAAGTGGTCTTTTTACCTTTGATGATCAAGTAATATCTGGACTTATTGGATCATGGTTACAGCAAGATTTAGGGGAGATACCTGATGCAAGAAAACGGGTGTCATCTAAGCAAAGGGATGTGATTCAACAATCCGTAGAACACTATCTCCGGAAAAATGCTAAGACGCAGAAATGACTTTCTCTATCAGATTCTCTGTGCCCGGCGCTTGTGACTCGGGGACATGAGAATCAAATAACAAACAAAGTAATTCCCACATACTACCGTATGTAATCGCTCACCGCCGTTTTCGAAGAAATATTCGGTACGGCCGATGAGATTTGTTTCGCTCCGACTGCACCCGGTCATAAAAGATCAGGGGTTCACTTTCTCCAGGTCCAACGGTGTTGGCCAACACCCGAATTGCATTGAGCACCTGATACCCGCTTCGATTCGCCAGCTGACAAAGCCGCTTCAAAGACAACGGCTGCTGGTAGCACCTGCGGGTTTCATGCAAGTCAGCGTAATACTCCTGAATCACCGAAAGTACATGGTCCAGTAACCGCTGTTGCCGAATATCCAGGTCCTCTTCAATCCCTGAGCGAATCCAACGAACCCGTTTCATGGCACCTGCCTCAAAAGCGGAAACCGAACAAAGCAGGGTTCCACCCGTCCCTTTATTTTCACGATACCTTCTCCCACTTTCAGGTAATCTAAAAACCGCGCTTCATCCGGCTCCAAATACAACGCTGCTCGTGCTGTGCGAATATCCGCTTCATGTTGGAGTCCCAAATAGATTTGGGTGTTGCAGTTCCCAAGCACATACACCGGCAGCAACGATGGGTGTTGCGTGATGCAGACGAGCCCTTGTCCGAAACTACGCACCTCACGGTAAATCGTCTCCAAGCTGTTTGTTGCCTGGTGTTCAATCGACGACTTTGGAAACAGGTTATGGGCTTCTTCGAGTACCATCACATGGCGAAGTCTCGAACTCTCTCCCTGGCCGAGACGGTACAAATGTACCCAGCGTAAAACCAGATCGCTGAAGAACACCCGCAAGGGTTTGGGCAACTCCTGATCCAGCTCGAAAATCACGGGACGCTCCAACAGCGTTTCTAACTTAACTGGACTCCGGGTATTAAAACTTTTGGCGGCTGGGCCAAAGGTGAACGTCCTCAGAATTCGTCGGCAACTATCCTGCCATAACTGCCGCCGCCCAGAGAATTTCTTTCGGTCTATCGCCTCCTTCGCATCAAAGAACGTCGGGTACTCGGTCAGGGTGCCATCATACGCGCCGTATTTTTCAAATTCCGCATCAAACAGTTCCAGGAAGACATCGGCTACCCCCTGGCCCGAAATATGCGATTTTTCGAGTGTCTCGGCCACCACGGACAACCATGTCTGAGGATGCACACCAGGCGGTGGACGTAACGGGTTCCATTCCAGTAGTTCTTTCGACTCTCGGCCAATGCTGAAACGAACCACACCTTCGCAACCCGGCTCCTGTTGCAGGACCCGGTAACTGCGTTTCCAATCCAAGGCCAGAAACGGCACTCCTTTTCGGGCGAGCTGGGCAAGCAGGCAGAGTCCAATGTTGGTTTTTCCTGCACCTGTAATCGCGAAGATACCCACATGTTTCATTAAGTCGCCTCGACTCAGGCCCAGTTTTCCCAGTTGCTTTTTACCATACCAGATATGCCCGAGCGAAAACTCACCTGCACATGCAGCTTCAGTAGGAGGAGGAAGAAGCACCTCACGCGTATCCACGGATGCACCTAAGTGCCGCATTCCCAGTTGCTGGATGATCGCTACAATGTCCGAACGCGCCGAATACTCTGCACAGGTGCAATACATTCGCCATAATCGGTCTGCCTTTTTGCCGATGACGGGCTTAAGCCGCTTACACATCGTCCGTATCGTCTGGTCCTGATTCATGAATCATAAGACTGCGTGCCTTTGCCGCCTGCAGGGCTTCCCAGGTTACAAGGACGTCTCGTATAACCGAAACTGCATCCCTCCAGCAATCCGACTCCCGTGAGCGTGACTCCTGATGAAGCCTGCTCAAGGAGTGGGCCGTTTCCCGCATCTGCTCCAGCGGAACAGAAAGACCATAATCCAGGTGTTCCTGCCAGTTGTGGAGTTTGCTCTCAAGAGGCAGCTCTTCTTCCTGAATCCGGCTATTCGTATCCGCGTGCAGGGTGAGGCGGCTATGAAGCATCTCAAGCAGCACCTCCAGTTTCTTGCGCAAGGTCTCCTCTCGATTCTGGATCAGATCAGCACTGGTCGAAGCCGATACCAGATCCCGTACCGTAGGAAGAAGGTCTTTGGTCATGCCCTTCCTTGCCACTCAGCGCATTATGCATTTGTCCCTCAATGAGTAGGGAGTGCACCTACTCCAAAATGAGTGCATTCACAACCGATTGGGGGCGAAACTCCTATATATCTTACTCGACAGGGGGTACATGGAGGAAGACGTAACACCAATGGTGGAGTGGGCAAGAACCGGGAATCAGAAAGGAGCCATGTTACAGGTGCTTACCCGGCCCATGCCCGCAAAATCCATTTTGCACCGGGCAAAGAAAATCAGCCCACGCATCACCTATCGAGACCTTGTCTCCTTGTTACAAGGGGCTCAGAAAATGGAAGTTGTCACCTGCTTAACCCCGAAGCGGGATTGGGGAAAAATCTACTACCTCACTCCCCTGGGTCAGCAAACCGTCCATCAGGCTTTTGGGATTCACACTCCGTTACTCCCAACCATTGACTGGGATGCGTTTGCGTATGCACAGTACGGAGCAACTCGGTTCAACGTCTTCTTGAATCTGACAGGACATAATCAACGCCCACGCCGAGCAACCGACATCAAACGAGCTCTTCGGGGGGAACAGGGCCTCACGCTCAATCAAACCAGCAGAGCACTGGCTGAACTGGAACTCGAAGGACTGGTTCGTATTCACAGTATCTCACTGCGGCGATCCAGTCGACTGTATGCCTACACCGAGAAAGGACAGGAGATCATGGATATGCTGCATTACTTTGATGCACGTGACCCGTTTTCACTCACAGAAAAGAGGTGAGGGAAACCACACAAAATGGATTTGAAACACATACAGACAGAGCTGGAGAAAATACGCCAGGAGATGCACGACATTAATATGAAGATTGACCACGTCATCCACACCATGGACGGGACATATTGGAGGAGCTAACGCTCCCATGTATTCACCCAAAATCGATGAGGCCTTGATTCCCATCCTCTATCATACTGCTCGCGGCCGAGGACTTCCCATGACCCGGCTAGTGGATAGGCTGTTGATAGATGGACTCATGCGGGAGCAGTTGCCCCAACTGGCACAGGAGGCCTTTTCAGAGTACCTCTCGTTTCGTGCGCAAGAACAGGACCTAACGCCCTATCAGAGCCAGTAATCCGATTACATTGCAGGGTTTCATTGTATATCTTTCACTCTGCAATTTACTCTTTTCTCCTTACCTATGAACTACTTACAACACGCAACTTAATCTTAGAACTTTCCAGAAAACCAACCATTACTAACCGCCCCTGGCTAAAGCGAAAGCTGTGCCAGGGGTGAAGATAAGATCCCCGGGGAACCCGGCTAACATCCAAATCTCCACCACCAAAACACAATATTTTCTCCGAACCAAATAGGGGGTAACCCCATATATATACCTATGTAACCACTCGTCATGAGTACCAAAAAAGCGGTCCGAAGGGGCAAAACGGCTCCCCGAACCAAGACAAAGACCCTGGCTACAAAATCGCAGAAAGCCAAACGGGTCACCCAAACCACGCTTGATTCGCAAGGCTCAAAAGCAGGCGCACGCAAAGCTGTCGTGGGCAATCCACACCCCAAATCACAACCCAGTCTGCACTCGCACAGCATGCAGACACAAACGGCGCCCATAGATTCCGCAGATTCCGCTAAGGACCCGGAGGCGAATAAGGCGTTTGTCAGGCCCCGCGTCATACCACTCGCTGAGCTGGGTCTAGAGGGCTGCAAAGCACGCTCAAGTCACTACCTGCCAAACGGGCAACGGGACAGCATCACCGCACTCTTTGGAGGGGACTGCTTGGTCATCTATGGACCATATCAAAACCGTCATCGACCGCATCCTGCCACAGATGCTGGAGGCGAATCCGATGACAAATTACAACCGCATAACTGACCTCATTCTTGAGCAGTTACGCTCCGGAACCGTGCCGTGGCAATCTCCCTACCTTGCCGAATATGGATTGCCTCGAAACCTGGCATCGGGACGGTTGTATCGAGGCACCAACATCTGGTTACTCGCATCCGCATCTTATGAGCAACCCTACTGGCTCACCTTTAAGCAAGCCCAGGACTTAGGCGGGCATGTCTGTAAAGGTGAGAAGGGCACGCGAGTCGTCAAATTCGGGAAATTTGAACCTGAAGATGACATGGGGGAGTATACGAACAAAATGTATCTGAAGCTCTACACCGTCTTTAACGTGCAGCAGACCAGTGGGCTGAGTGTTCCAGACGCTCCATCTCGACTGAGCCGGGATGATTCGGTTCGAAAAGCTGCGCTAATAGTGGGCGGGATGCCAAAACGGCCACAGATACGGCACAGCGGATTCAATCGACCCTGTTATTCACTGCTTGAGGATGTAGTACGAATGCCGCTAAGGTCTTCATTCCACGGCGTGGGGTATTACCAGACGCTCTTTCATGAACTGGTGCATGCAACTGGGCATAGCTCCCGTCTCGGACGTCTTGGTGAGTTTTCCAAGGACCGCCATGAACGACTCAAGGAGTACTCGTTTGAGGAACTGGTGGCAGAGCTTGGAAGCGCATATCTCTCAGCGCACTGTGGACTCGATGCAGCGCATGAGCAAAGTGCAGCGTACATCAATGGATGGAGCAAACGGTTCTCGAAGAAGGAAAACGTGGCCTGGGTGGTTCGCGCATCCGGACAGGCGCAAAAGGCGGTGGATTATATTTTGGATGTGGACCCATCACAATCCAGTTGATTCTCAATCAAAGCTCGGATACCATGCGAATGACAATTTAGAAGTATAGTTTCGTCTATTCTGGGTCCGTTCACCCTCAAAGCCACCAATTTTTGCAAGAGAACGAATTCAGTCCAGGGCGTGCCGTGTGTGGCGCGTTCCTTGTACTGTGTTCTCTTGCAGCTTGGTGGCTAGCATGGGTGTGCATGGTCTTGGAACGCGCTCTTTTTTTACCCGGTTCACGAACGTGAGCCATAGCCACCAACAACAAAAAGCTGCAAACACACGGAGAAATACCCATGCAAACCAAGTGCACGAACTGCGGACACCCGCTTCAACCAAATGCATTCTCATGCCCTAAATGCAATGCGATTAACCAAGCCGCAAGCATCGATTTGGGCAGAGAAACTGGATACCACACAAAGCAAGTAACCCAGCCCCAAACATCGTCGACCCCAATACAGTTACCACAGTTTACGGGAGTAAGTGTCCCTGCACAAACTATGCAGGCGATGCAGTCAGGTCTGGCATTTAAGTATGGAATTGTCTCATTCTCAGATAGAGCCACAGTCTTACTACCACTTACCCCAGTGGACCAAGTAGGAACTCTGCCAACACTGGAGCTTGCTGGTGGGACGAACATCGTGGCGGGGCTTGAAGCCGCTGGAAGCATGCTGTTGCAGTCCGGAGCGGCGGAAAAGACGATGATTGTCGCAACAGACGGTGAAGCCACAGATGGTGGAGTCATCAAACTGTTTGGCGAAAGCGTTTCTCCTGCGGAAGCAACGATTGCAAAAGCGGAAGAACTGCGGAATCAGCGGATTCGAATTGCCTGTATTGGGATTTCCGGAGGAACGTCTTCTTATGACGAAAACTGCCTGCGAAAGGTAGCTGGCCCTGGACTCTTTTTTAACGCGGAAGAAGGAAACATGGCCGCAGCATTTCGTAAAGGCACCCGGTCACTGACGCAAGGAACCAATGCCAACAACGAACGGGCATTTGCTTTGGTCATGGATGTCTCCGGGTCAATGGCATCCGGAACCAAACTCAACGAAGCCCAAGCGGTCTTAGGAACAGTGCTCGCTGAATTGCGCAACCTGTAAACGGGAGGAAGTGACATGAATACATTGAACTGTGAAATCACGCACCGGCAGGGAAGTCGCGACTATCAGCAGGATAGACATCTGGTGATGGACTTGCCGCACACAGACCTGTTTATGGCAGGCGTTTTTGATGGTATGGGCGGAATGGCGTATGGCGCACAGGCAGCCGAAATTGGTATGCATGCTGTCGCCTCTGCATTCGTCGAGTATGCCTATGCCGCGTGTCCAATGAGGCCGGAGATGATTGCCATGCAGTGCTTGCTTCGTGCACAGCAACTGGTCCACGCCTTTGATAAAGAAGGCATGTCCGGGTCCACGGCCATCGTGGCGGTGTTAGACGCACAGTCTGGTCATACAGGAATCAGTTGGCTAGGAGACTCGCTCGCCGGACTGTATGTCGCAGGCGATATTTTTAAGACAATTACAAGTCCACACACAGTTGCTGCGGATAGCAGATGGGCTACAGTCAAACATGATGAAGCTGAGAAAGGCGGACTCACCCGTCACCTCGGTGAAAAACAGTATTATCTTGAGCCGCAATTCACTGCGGGGAGCATCTCACCAAAACAGCGGCTTTTTTTGATGAGCGATGGCGGGTTTACAGCACTGCACACTGCAGGGTTTGAAAAGCTTGCTGAGCAATCTGCTAAAAACCTCATTGAGGGGGTGGATGACACGAACCTCGAAGACAATACGACGGTTTTAGAAATTACGTATGTTCCAACAGGTACAAGCCAATGAGTTACAAAACGATTGGCGGGTATGCGGTGATTGATGAATTAACACCCGGTGCCAATGGTCTTGTGTATCGAGTTTCAGATGGAAGGCGAAGATACGTTATCAAGCTCGTAGACCACGTTCCAAATATTGGCGGTCGCGAACTCAAAATCCATAAGGCCGTTCAGAAAAACCCGAAACTGCGTAATGTCGTGTTGCTCAAAAAACACTTCATGCATGATGGGTATCTAGCTCTCTGTCTTGAGAGTTTTGACTGTTCCTTAGCAGACATGCGCGCCGATGTTAGTTGCATGCTTACACTCCAACTTGCCCTGCATCTATTGCGGGGCATGATGGAGCTTGAGGCGGCAGGATACATCCAAGATGACCTTAAGCCAAGCAATGTGCTTTTCCGCCGGGAAAGCTGCCGATTTGCAATCTGTGATTTTGGCGGGTGCCGGCCAATCGGCAGCCCCGCAGTTGAAAACACCACAGACTATGCAGCACCAGAATTGATACATAAATGGGGGGACAAAACGTCTTCGGCTACCTGGGTCTACAGTTGGGGGTTAATTTTGGAAGAGTTCATAACCGGACAGTTTGGCAGGCTTCGTGTTGGTCAATCGATTACGACCGTTGCCCCGTGGATTGGTTCAGAGTTCGAGATGATTTTGCGGTACTGTTTTGCCCCAGAGCCATCCACGCGAATCGAGCTGGATGAACTCTTTGAGCTAGTCAATGCGTGTGCGGCAAGAGCCAATGCAAACCGCTGTACGGTATGCGGAGCCCCCATTATGCCTGACTCCAGAGGGTGTTTTAACTGTCTGTGTGTGGTGCGGTAACGTGTTTCAAGCAATCGGATTATTTTTGCTGCTGCTTGGCACAGGTATCTTATTTGTGGGTATACCAGTGCTGTTGCTGAGTTTGCTCAGTCAGCGAGTACACATGCGCGTGCATCCCCGGCAAACGCTCAAACTGTTATGCGTTGGCATTGGGCTGGTAGTCTTTGGAATCAGTCTAAGTGGAATGTACCATCATGAAGGCGTGCAGTTTTTTCCAGTTGGCATCATTTGTTTTTTGGTTGGTCTGCTGCTTATTGGAACCGGGTCCTGGATAAGTGTTTTTGCACCGTTTTCCAAACGCAGTGCAAAGACGGGTCTGGTGTATATCTTCTGTGGGCTTGGTGTGATGTTGCTTGGTGTTGTCGTGATGCCTTTGGTTGGCCTTCCAAGTTTCTCAGGGTTTGGACTGCCAACGGTTCGGCACCCGACATTACCACATCGCAGTAACGGAACAGATATGTCGTTTTGGGCATTTGCTGCTGTTGTGCTCCTCTACGCACTCGGGCTTGGCATCAAGCGAGGCGTTAGAGTGAAGACCCTTTTTGGGGGGCTTGTGATGGTGGTTGCAATGTTAGTACTTGTGTATGCCCTGCTGCCGGTTTTCTCGTGAGGTAGAGCTACGCATGCCAGAAATCAGCGGGTAGCCTGTAGCGTGTATGGCTGTGTGATTCTGATTAGATGCTCGACGAGTTGGATGGAAGATGAGTATTTACATTAGCCATGCAATGTATCGCGTTTCCTGTTGGTGAGAAAAAAGTTTTTAATGTTTGGATGGAGGACGTTCAAAATTCCAATCTGGCCTTCCTAAAGAATATAGACATGGAATACTACCTGTTCCTTTCTGAGACGCTTCGGGAAGAACTGGAAGGCGAGTCCAAACGAAAAGCAGCATTAGCCTTACGAACGGCCTACCATCAGGGGCTTGAAACAATGTTTTCGTTTCTAGGGTGTATGGTGCAGGCTCCGCACGCACCTGTTGCGTGGATACCAAATTGCGCTACAAACGATTTGCGCTCAGTAGTGAAGGCAATCGATGACCATTCTGTTTCTGTGATGGTGCATAAGTCAATAGAGGAGTTGTCGTGGAAAGGGTTATCCGCAATGATTCATGGAAGCCTTAATGTACCAAAGGGTTCTCCTGAGCCTGTTACCTATTTTGAAAGACTTTGGAGCATTCTTGCAAATGAGTTCTTAAACGAATCGCATCAAAAGGAATATAATAGCCTTAAACATGGTTTTAGAGTCAGCCATGGTGGGTTTACGAAAGTTTCTTGGAAATCTGAAGATGGTACCGAGCAGGTGTTTTCTGGAGGAGAGGATGGTACTGGATTTTACGCAACTAAAAGGATGGATGATTGGCCAAAGGAACAGCATGTATTATATCAACGTGGAGTAAATTGGGACCCAGAGAAAGTGGCTAATCGACTTGAACTAATTTCATTATCAATCAAAAACATTGTGCAGTTTCTTAAAATCTGCTCCGGATATGTCGGTAAGTTGCCGGTCCAGTATGTGGTTGAAGATGATGATTTTGAAAGCGTTTTGGACTATAAAACAAGTTTACTATCTGCTGAGTTCATGCCTTGCGTAGATATTGAAACGACAAGCGAAATGATATCTAAGGAAGCTGTCATGGGAAGAGTTCATGATACGCACCGAATGTCGCAGTGATGTACTATAGGCTAGTCTATCGATAGGGCTCCCATTGGCGGTTTCGCTGGTTTGAGTCGCTTAAAACCAACGACTTGGATGGTTATGACCGACTCCGCTTTTTCATTCCACTCTGTGAGACGCATAACTGCTTTTGCAACCGTTTCTCGAACCGCTCTACCATCTGCATCACGCACCACACTTTTGCCTCTTGCGCTACAGGTGATGGCATCACCATTCCAATCAACATAGATGTCGAGGAGGTCGTCTGTCGAAGGTGTGACAGTCGGGTGACTGTATGCCTTTTGGGCTAGCATCGAGGCAGAAAAAGGAAAGGAACTCATAGTAAGTTCCCCTCCTTCATCGAGTAAAACTCATCTCGGGTAAAGATGATGTGGTCGACCAGTTCGATTTCAAGCAGTTTGCAGGTATCTGCTATCTGGTAGGTGACATCGATGTCTGGGTCTGAAGGTTCAAGGTTTCCACTTGGGTGGTTGTGTGCAAGTGCGATGAAGAGTGCCTTTTCCTCAAGAGCCCGTCTTAGAAGCGTCTTTTTATCAAGCAGTGTCCTGTCAATCCCGCCTTTGAAAAGGACCTCAGCGTGTTTTACGTGGTGTCTCGAATCAAGGTAGAAGACAAGGAGGTTCTCCTGGTCGTGGTCGATGTTGATTGTCTGTGCTTGAGCAAAGAGTGCTCGTGGCGTCTTTACGGACTGGATGCTGTTGTCCGATTCTCGTAGTTCGAAGATTTCTTTCATGCGTTTGCGTTATAGCGACGGGGTCACAGAGCTTTTGGTGCATGGGCCATGTAGATTTTTCTTTACCGGGTGGGTGGGGTACTCCAGTGTGGGTTAATGAGAAAGAAGCCCATAAACCGAAAGATTGTTGAATCCCTTGGAGCGTGCACGAGCGACAGCGGTAAAGCATGAAAGAATATCTTACGAATCGAGGAGCGGCGAAGCTATCTTGGGTTGTGAAGCGGGCGTGCTTGATGTAAAATTGATGATGGAAGAATGGGTGAGAAGCAAAGATGCAAAAGCTACAATGAAGCGGATTTGGCAGAACGGGGATTCCAATTTCCTGAACTGATTGACACGCCGTACTTTGTGGGGCTTTTGGATAGGAGTCACCTGTGATGAAGCGATTGTTGAGGCCGTCCGACATCCCTGAATCTATATGGGAGCCAGAAAGCGAAGTCGTGAACTTGCCCGAAGCACTGCGGAATGCGTATGCAGAACTGCTGGCAAAGTACAACCTGCTCCAAGTGGCTCGGACTCAAAGTGAGTTCAAAGGCGAAAAAGGAGGGAGGGATAAAAAAAGTACAGAGTATCACTTTGCTACTAAATTCCAAAATTCTTCTGGAAGGGTCCTCCTCACTGCTACGGATCCAAAGGGGAGCCTTCAAAATGCTTCAGATCTTACGCTTCGCGCGTTTGCAGGTGGGCAAGTGGGGCTTTTGGATATTCCCTCCGGAAGCGGAGCGGCAACAGTCGCACTGCTCACGACAATCGCTGAGTTGCGCGAAAATCATATCGTACCTTCTGAACCATTAACAGTGCATGTTGTCTTTGGTGATGCGTCCTCACATGCTTTGGAAATTGCAAGGGAACTCCTGGCCTTGGTTCAAAGTGATTTGGAGCGGCAGGCAATTTTTGTACAAGCTCGGTATGTTGAGTGGGATGTGACGAATGCCGAGGAGACGACAGCAATCATCCATGAGTGGGTGACCCATGCGCAAGATTGCTGTCGGTATTTCGTGCTCATGGCAAATTTTTCCGGATTTTTAGGAAAATCAGGTAAGTTCAAAAAAGCGAAGCCTCAACTTGGGGAAGTATTCAGGTGGGCCTCTCAAAGATCATCAACGATTGTTTGGTTGGAGCCACAGGTAAATGAAGCCACCAATACGCTTTTTCCAAAGGTTATCGAATGGCTGTCAAAAGTGACGCCGAGCGTTTTTGTGCTCTTGTGGCATAGATCGAAGGTTAAGCTCTTCGCAAGCTGTAAACTGCGGGATAGTATTCTAGAAACAACTCCATGGATACATGTCTGCCTGCTTCGTTTGGAGCCCAAAAAATGAATGATTGGCGAACTCCACAAACACTAGCGATTCGTGCTGCGAACCAATACCGTCGTCGTGATGCTATCGGTTATCTGGGACTTAGGTACTGTTTAGAGACCGCATGTTCCGCTCAGGACAGATGGGCTCAAGAGGTTGCCCCGGACATTATGCTTTCGTCTGCACGACCGCTGTATCATCACTCACTCCATTTCAAAGAGAAAGATGCAGACACAGGAAAGGTTACCTACCGCGACATGTATATTCCCTCGCCACACGAAATTCTTGCTGAATCAGCGCTCATAAATGCTTGTGGCCGTGCAGGGAATGCATTTTCAAGTGCACCTTCAGTGTACAGTTACAACATTGCTAAGAAACGGGAAGTAGGGGGCATATTTGAGCCTTACTACATTGGGTTCAAAAAGCGGCACTCTGACATAGCTAAAGCTGCTGCAAATAGATCAGGCGAAAAAGTGGTCTATTTAGATATTCAAAAGTTTTACCCATCAATTCGTCCGCAGATCGCCTTACATACATGGGAAACTGCCGTCAGTAATAGCAAACTACCTCAAAGGTTTGGGCGTTTAGGCCAAGAAATTCTTCAGAGGCACTTCGACTTTCAAAAAAGTGGAGGCCAAAGCTTTCTTACTGGCCCAATGCTATCACACCTTGTCGCAAACCTTGTTTTGTCGCCATTAGACAAAAAGCTTAGCGTGATTGGTTCAGGCCAATGTTTCAGATATGTTGATGATTTTGCACTTGTTGGTACAGATCGTGAAATCAAGCTCATGGAGGACGCAATCAAGACCGAGTTAGAACCGCTGGACTTGTATTTACATCCCGACAAGCGCATTGAGACCTCTTGTATGAACTGGCTATCCGGGATCACTGATTTCGATGATTATGGTGGCCCTCAATCTTGGAGTGCGCTGATTGGAAAAACAAAACAGCTCCTCATTGCCAGACCAGAGGCAACAGCAGAAATATCGGCTATGTTTGCGGATAATGGTTTTCGGCTTCGGCCTTTAGACTACAGCGGTCTTACAAAAGAAACCTCATATCTTACTGGGCTTCGTGAACTGGCATATCATTCTTGGTTCAGGCGTTCTGTTCGTAAGACTTCACCAAAGGATTTGCTCCGGATTGCTTCAAACCTGAAAACTCAGCTGACGAATGATTTTTGGAAATGGGCAGATAGGCCCATCAGTGATGACAAATTTCTTCGCAAAAGGCGCATGCATAGACTGCGTTGCATTACTGCACGTCTCACAGTGCTTGGTGACATTGCCGATTTGCCGGCCATGGCTGAGACGCTGGCTCAAACACCGGAGTTGTACATCAACGCGGCGATCCTTCGGGCCGTTGCATCACGAGATGTGTCTGAGTTAGTGGAGCTAGGTGCAAATGCTGCACACGCGGCAGTGTATCCGTTGCTGGCATCGGGAAACAAGGTTGTGTGCATGGCACCTTGTCAATCTGAAGCCGCAATCCAGTCAGCCTGTGTGTTGATCGCACATGGAATCGACCCCGCATGTTTTGACATACACGGTGATAAAGTTGGGCAGGTAGACTTTTGTGCAGGTAGTGGACAGCCAGTACGGCAAAGAAAGCCGCCTCAAACGTATTTTGGGCATCTTTCCACCTTAATGAACTCTCGCGACCGTTCCGCGCACTCGAAAGTTCTACTTAGTGCATTTGATCAAAGTGAAGACCTGATGCAGGATGTGAATACCATCATAAATGCTTCTTCACCCGGATAGTTAAGTTGGCTGAAGAAAATGAAAGGTCATGGAAGATTTTCTGAGTATTCGTAGTAGCATCACCGCAAAATACCCGGCTCCTCCCAAAGAGAATGCTGCTTCGATTGCCATAGGTATTCGTGCGCTTTTCGTTGTTGGAACCCATTCAAAGGTAAAAGAGACGGGATTCCTTGAAGCCCTTGTTCGTGAAACGAAAAACGGGGACTCCTGGATGCACCTTTTGGGGCCTGATCTTCTTAGGAGAGCTAGCCGTCAACCGCTTTGTGATACTGAGTTATTTGATGTCGAGGGAGCTGATACCATCAAATTGCACGTGCCGGCATGGGTGCTGCCAAGTGGGTGCTTTCTGTGTCATGGAGCCATCCAAGATGGGGTCTGTCAGACATGCAAAACCACGTTTTCGCTAACTGGCGGCATATGCCAAATGAGCCCACCGGTATCTGTTGTCGAGCAGCATGTGAAAGTGCGGTGTGTGCGCTGCCAGTCAAACAAACGTGAGTTTCTGCCGAAACGTACCTTCGAGTTCTCTAACGGCCGCCGGTATGCCGTTTGGCAGTGCAGAAACTGTAAAACAGTCATGTTTGCTCGCCAAAAGGCGTGGATGCGAGAAACATCCAAGCCAGAGTGTGCCGCGTGTGGAAGCAATCGAATAGCGTTATACTACGCAACCACGGTGTGGGCCTGTGCTGAGTGCGGAGCGTTTCAGACCAAACATGCAACCTCTGTGGAAGCTCTACAAAAGCCTCCTGCAGGTGAGTGCCAGGTGTGCGGATCCAGGAAGTGGAACTATTGGTGCATGCACCTTCCAGTCTATTACAAATGCAAGAACTGCGGTGCTCAATCAACGCTTGGAGTGGCAACAAGAGACATCGTATGCGATGCGTTGCCTACAGCGTGTGAGGCATGTGATGGGGGTGAATTGCTTATCACCTTACCCTTTCATACGGGAAATGGGGAGCTGTCTGAGTGTCCGTATTGTGATTCCCAAACGGCACGCGTGGTGGTGCAATCTGGAAGGGTCACGGAAGGGCAATGCTCTGATTGTGATGGCTTTGTACGGCAGCATGCTGAAGCTTTGTTCGCTGTTAACCTACAGTGTGCCAAGTGCGGTAGTGATGGGGTTTTCTACCTGTCTTGTAGTGTAGTCCAACAGGTATTTGAGCAGGTCGGACTTCGAATTATGCACGTGCTGTAGTGGACGAGTGAATCGGCGGATGTGTGTGTAAGGCATTATGGGGCATTCTGTGAATTCTCGCAGATGGTGCGCTTCCTATACCCATTGCATAGCATTCAAGGTCACAAGCTGTAGTGCTGGCGGATACCTCTAACCACAAAGGATCCCCACGTATGAACTTCTCCCGTGCCGTTGAAGGCTTTCTCTTCCACTGCTCAATAGAGCGCAACCTGAGTGAAAAAAGCCTCAAAGCATACCGCATAGACTTGATGCAGTTTAGAACATTTCTGAAGGAGTATCTCGGTGATGCAGAAGTCTTGCCGGCTGATGTCAATCGAGACGTCCTACGCACCTATCTGCAAAGACTAACCGCGCAATACAAAGTCAAAACGGTACGCCGAAAAATCGCTGTATTGCATAGCCTGTTTGGTTTCTTTGAGCAGGAGGATATGATTGTCGTGAGTCCCTTTCGCAAGATGCGAATCTCTCTAAACAAAGAGAAGGTGTTGCCTAGAGCAGTTGGAATGCAGAAAATTCGAAAGCTGTTTGCCTATCTCTACAGGCAGAAAACGTCAGAGCAGGCAAACCCAGTTTTGTTACGAGACATAGCGGTTTTAGAACTGCTGTTTGCAACAGGGGTCCGTGTCTCAGAAGCAGTATCGTTACAGGTTGCAGATGTTGATCTTCGATCCGCTAAAGTCTGTGTCATGGGAAAAGGAAGTAGAGAGCGGGTGCTTCCGATTTGCAGTAAGGAATCTTTGGAATCCCTCAAGGAATATGCACACGAGTATCAAGAGCAGATGGAGTCATGCGATTCATTTTTCGTGAATCGTGATGGGAGACGGCTTTCTGCACAGTCAGTTCGGTTTATGCTCAAGAAGCACGTTGCCGATGCTGGGCTCGGGATACATGTTACACCGCACATGTTACGCCATACGGTAGCTACAGAACTTGTGGGCAATGGAGCAGACATACGCCATGTGCAACATTTACTCGGTCACAGCTCTATTGTTACCACTCAGATTTATACCCATGTCGACTCTGCAAGTACAAGGCGTATTTTGACTCCAAAACATCCAAGAAAAAATCTGAACTTTCAACAAAGGAGGAATGAAGGATAACACAAGATTAT
>DIYN01000033.1 GCA_002429065.1 Verrucomicrobia bacterium UBA6053
TGGGAGGGTGGTTTTCGTAAACCGGCAGGCTCTGCCGGGAATAGGATTTGGTTGCCCGCAGAGCCTGCGGGCGTACAGGACAACCCCGTCCCGCAGTTGCGAAGTGACCATGTAGAGTTTTGAGTGGGAGGGTGGTTTTCGTAAACCGGCAGGCCCTGCCGGGAACAGGATTTGATTCCCCGCAGAGCCTGCGGGTTTACAGGTGGCTACAGGTCAGGGGGAGGAATGGCAGAAACATCTGCTGCCTGGTTGACATGGGGCTGCTGTTTTCGGAACGCACCCGGCGGTTGCCCGACTTCACGGTGAAAGATCCGGGAGAAGTGCATCTCATCATGGAATCCGGTGGCTTCCGAGATTTCTGCCAGGGTCAGCCGGCTTTGCCCCAACAGTTGCCGTGCCCGTGAAATCCGGGCCTCCAGTCGAAAGCGGGTGGGGGAACTGCCGTACATTTCCTTGAACCGGCGGCTGAAATGACCCTCCGACATCCCGCAGCGCCGTGCCATTTCCGGGATGCGGGTTTGTTGACCCGGCTCCCGGCGAATGGATTGCGCACACTGTTCCAGACGCTCCTGATCCCCGGAATCCATCTCCTTGAGTTCGTAAAAAATGGACAGAAGAGTGGCGCAGGCCAATTCAGCCGTCCTCAGTCGTTCCGGTGTGGGGGACAGGGGGGATGTCGCTCGCTCTGTCAGGGATTCGAGCAACGCCAGATCCTGAAACCGTCGATGATCTGGAAACTGATCCGCCGGAGGAAGAGGAGAAAACGTGCCCGCGAAATGGAAGGCGAAAGCCCGGATGGGTGAAGAAGAGTCGTGGCTTCCATAAACCCCGTCCCCCGGCTTGAGAAGGAACGCAGATCCTGCGGTCAGCTCATAACGTTTCTGGTTTACCCGCAGAGTTCCCCGCCCATGAAGCGCAATCCAGATATCATAATCATGAAAAACCGGAATGTCCCAGTTCCAGTTGGACTCGCATTGATAAAGGGTTGGTTTGGTGTTGAAATCAATTATCTGCATAATGGATATCAGAAAAATACAAAAATTAATCAGATGTGTCCATAGCGGAATCCAAAGGGGGCGGGTAGGATCTTCCGCATGAAAACACAAGACCCCATAACCGACCCCACCCTGATTCGAGAGACCTTCCAGAAGCAGGGATACTGGGTGGAGCCCCAATTGTTAACTCCGGAAGAGGTTGACGCCGCCCGGGAAGCTGTTTCTGAATGCATTCATCATGTTGCCCAGCCGGGTGTGGGGGAGGTAAAGGAATATGCAGGTACATCTGTCCAGGTTCAATCCCCCGTTTCCCCCTTCTTTTTTCAGTTAGAGCCGGGCCTTAAGCTTGAGGACGTGGCTGCGGACGAATTGGAATTGAAGGTGCGCAAGTTAATGAGTTTCGACCGGGAGCATGCGGCATTTGAAGCCATTGCCCACGGTCCCCACCGCCTGAAGTCCTTGCTCGAAACCCTTCTCGGACCTGACCCGGAGCTGTTTCAATCGATGGCACTGATCAAACCGCCGTTTATCGGCACGGAAAAACCCTGGCATCAGGACAATGCCTATTTCAATGTGACCCCGTTGGATGCCGTGATCGGGGTCTGGATTGCCCTGGATCATGCCACGGTGGAGAATGGATGCATGCATGTGATTCCCGGCGGGCATGATTTGGGTGCGCTGAAACACCACCACGACAAAGACTGTGAAATCATAGGGGGCCGGCTTGATCCGTCTGAGGCGGTCGCGGTCGAACTGCCTCCGGGAGGCGCACTGCTGTTTTACGGGATGCTGCCTCACCAGACGCCTCCCAACCGGTCCTCGGACCGACGCCGCGCACTGCAGTTCCATTACCATGCCGCCACGGCTGTGCGGACTCCCACCGAAGAGTATGACCGGATTTACGCGGAAAAAGACGGAACACCGGCTTCCTGTGAGGCAGCTCGTCTGGCGGGGATTTAAGTCATGACCCCAAAGCTGAAATGGACGCGGCACGAGGATCTCGCCATTAACAGGCGGGAGTCTGTGGGGAGACAGGAATACCTGGATCACATGACCTTTCAGCGGAATGACCGACCTTTGTTCACGGAGATTTTCGGTCCCCTGATCGGTCTCAAGGAGCAATGGGAAGAGCAGGGGGGCACGCCTCAGGAACTGGATTTCTCGGCGTTCACCTATCGTACGGAACGTCGTGCGTTTCTGCCGGTGAACTGCGGCTTTCAGGGAGGACGTCCTGAGGAACTGATCGAAGACACCGAGGAGCACCGCATTTGGAAAGATTCCCGTGGGCGTACCATGAAGCTGCCCAGGAAAACGGCCACGCTTGCGCTTCCGCTGGACTTTCCGGTGGCGGACATGGACGACTGGCTGAAAATGAAGCCGTGCTATACCTTCGATGAATCCCGTCTTGCTGGAGACTGGAAGGCGGCCTGGGCAAAGGGGATGAAAGAGGATGCGGTGATCCGGGTGTCCATTCCGGGTGGGTTTGATGAACCCCGTCAATTGATGGGGGAAGAGGAGCTCTGTTACGCAGTTTATGAGCAGCCTGAGCTGCTTCATGACATTCTGGAGACGATGATGGATACTGCCTTCCGCGTACTGGAAATCGTGACCCGGGAGTGCCCGGTGGATGTTCTGAGTGTGCACGAGGATATGGCTGGGAAATCCGGCCCACTCATGGGACCCGATACCATCCGTGAATTCATCCTGCCGTATTACCGTCGGATTTGGGATCTGTGTCGCGACCGCGGCGCACGCCTGTTTGACCAGGACAGTGACGGCGACATGAATCCGGTGATCGATGTCTTCCTTGATGCTGGTATCAATTGCATGCACCCGATGGAACCCGCCGCCAACATGGATGTGGTTCAGGTGCGTCAAAAATACGGGAATCGCCTCTCCTTTTACGGAGGAATCGATAAATACGTTCTTCGTCAGGGGCGCGATGCGGTGGATGCGGAACTGGAGAAAAAAATCCCGACGCTGCTGGAAACCGGCGGATGCGTCATTGGGCTTGATCACCGCATTCCCGATGGCACCCCCTTGGATACCTACAAATACTATCTCAGCCGCATGTGGGAGATGATGGAGGAGCGGGAGCTGTTCCACTCGCCTACGGGCTCACTTGCTGCGAGGCTCTGAGGCTCCAGGCCGCCCTGTCCTGTCATCCTGAGTGCCTCAAAATCTCCTGACGCCTGAACGCAGCAGGTGTTTTTCCGGCGTATCGTCTGAAGACCGTGGTCATCCATTTGGCATCTCCGAATCCGGACCGTTCGGCCACCTCCTCGAGGCTCAACTCGAACTGAAGCAGGTTTTTTTGCACCAGTTTGACGCGTTCGCGCTGAATCAGTTCGAGAGGCGAGGCATTGAGATATCTCCTGAACCGGCGTTCGATATCTCTCCGTGAAAGTTGGAGATCCACTTCTCTTCTCCGTCCCGCCCTTGACCTGACGAAACAATCTGACACAATCATACTTAGCCTTAACAGATCTCTAGTTTAAATCTGTCTCACTGCGGTGTCCGGTCAGTTCTCCTCTTGATTCTCAACCCAAACCCTGCTCTAATTCAATCATGTTCGAATCATACATAGCAGTAAAGAAACAGAAGTATCTGCTGCCGGTTTCAAGATCTCCAATGGATATGATTAGGGGCGCACAAGTTTCGCATTTGGGTGATGGGTGAAATGAATTCATTCAAGCTGTTTCATTTGGGTGATGTGCATTTTCCAGACCACGATGAGGATTCAATTGCTGATGATAAAGATAAAGGTTTTGATCGTAGGGTTGCTGCAAAAATAGCCCCAAATCCACTGAACGTTGTATTGAAGCATATTGTAAATGAGGCGACTCATAGCGAAGTTGAGCCAGTTTTTTTATTGAGTGGCGACTTAACCAGCCGGGGTGAGATTGAACCTTATAAGGCGTTTGTTGAAAGACTCGACGATCTGTTACTATCAAGACTTGGAGTAAATGCGGTTCATGCGGTGCCGGGGAATCATGATATCGTACAGAACCTCGTGGAAAGTAACGAGCAATATGATCATATGATCCAAACATGGGATGCCGTGAAACCAGGTGAGAACGTAATCGCGTCGGATAGAGTACGTCGAGTCGAAATGGAATTGGGTACATCAAATCTTAATGTATACTCGGTAAACACTTGCGCTGGATGTGGAGGTCGAAGAGATCTGCTTGATGGTGTAAAGGGAGATTTGATATTGGGAGTTAGGGATAGTGAAACCGACGAACAGAAACTTTATGAATCTCTTGATACGCCAGCTGTGGAGCTAGATCACCTTCAAACATTAGCGAGTATGATTGGTGATGAAGGGAGAAATGTATCCGTAGTTCTTGCTCATCACAACTTGCTCCCACAACGAATTCCAAGAATAGATATATACACTGAGCTCATCAATAGTGGTTCTATGAGGGAATTCTTGCTGGAATCAAAGGTTCCGATCCTTTTATGCCATGGCCACATACACGATGATCCGATTGAGGTAATCTCAACTCCTAAGAATGAAGGCAAGTTGGTGATAAGCTCTGCCCCAGAGCTTAAGAATGGCTATAATATTGTTTCGTTTGCTGTCGGTGCTAAAGGGTACCCTGTTGGGTGCATAATTGAGGAATACAGGATAAAACCTGGCGGCGGTGTGTTTTGTGAAGGCGAGCATTGCATTCCGCTGTGTACCCATATGGAGTTCAGGTCCAAGGGTGATGACAGGATCGTTGAGTATCTAGAATTCTTAAAGTATGAAAGAACCGTTCGAGGAAGCGAATTCCTCGGCACTTTGAAAGATAATGGAAAAGGTGATGATGTGGCTCAAGTAATGTCGGTTCTCGATGAAGCGAAATGGTTTGGTCTGATCGATGTTCAGAAATATGGGAACGCCGATTTCGATGGTTGGCTGATTACTAAGGTGTTGCCATGAATATTGCATCCCCTTTTTCGAGTGCTCGATTTGAATACGAGCAACAGAACCTATATTTCCTGCCCGATTATTTGATGAAGACTTTAGTGCAGTTCCGTCCTATCTATATGATTGGTAGTCGAGGTACGGGAAAAACTACGTTTCTACGGGCGCTGTGGTGGGAAGAGCGTATGCGTAATCCTAACCTCGGTGCAGCCTTGCCTGAGGATGAGTTGTTCGATTCCTTTATTGGCATCTATTTCAAGCTTCCTGTGATTCAAACTTCAATATTTAGTGATTGGGCTCCGGAATTGAAGGAAGCAGACAAGGGTAGATTTTTCTCTTTATACTTAGAACTTCTCATTTGTCATCAAGCAGTTGCTGCGGTGCGAATGTTGGCTCAGAAAGGGCTTTTAGATCTGTCGGTTGCCGATGAATTGGCGGTGGTCAAAGAGATTGCTAACGATTATTCCATAGGTTTGCCCGGTGAACTCCAATATCAAGAGCGACCTGCGTTGATGGATTTGGAGAAGGCAATTTGGGATGCACACACCGAGATGGTTGAAATGGTTAGATTACAACTTTCGGCAGATAAGTTTAATATGGTGCCGTTGGCCGCAGGTTATGGGACAGTATGCAGAAAAATTCTTGGCCATCTTTGCGAAACTTCTGCTCTTAAGGATATGCATTTTAAAGTGTGTTTTGATGAATGTGAATGTTTAAGCTTCGAACAGCAAGTTGTGATAAACACGATTATAAGAACTACCGAATTTCCAGTAACGTACGTAGTTGCTTATGTAAGTCAGCCATCTGACATGAATGCAACATATATTTCTGGACTAACATTGCAGCTTGCTGATCGGGAGGTGCTTCCTTTGGATGCATACACCGAGGATGACCGTAAATTCGAAGAATTCGTTGATGGTGTAGCTACGGTGCGAATAAAGAAAGTTCTTGAGCTAAATGAAGATTTCCGAACAAGACGTTTTCTGGGTGATCTGTGCGTTAATGAACTCCTTATGATGAGGTTGAAATCGTCAGAGGGAGAGAAGGCGAGAGAAATAGTCAGCGATGCAGAGCAATACGCCCAACTGCCATTCTACCAAGATCAACGAACGGGTGCAGAGGAAGCAGGAGATATTCTGCCAATATACCAATCATATTTGACAAAGGTATTGAATCTAGAGGTTCCTGAAGTTGAGACCCCTGGCTGGATCAGGCGTGATCAAGAAAGTCGTGAAATTAGGAAAAAAATGGTCGGCGCTTACCTTTCTATTTGTAGAGAGTCCGGCGACATGGATGTCTGGTATGCTAGAACAGAAATGGTTCTTCAGATTTCTGATTCCTGCATTCGTGATTATTTGTGGCAAATGCAATCGTTATTGGATGTGGCTAAGGGTGACTTGCTTGAGTTCATGCGAGGAACAGCTTCCGTTCACAACCAAGCGCTGGCATTGAAAAAGTATAGTGAAAAGAAGTTTGGTTCGATTTTTGTAAACGACAAAATCCGTCGACCTGAGAAAACAGCCCGTATGATCGAAGCACTAGCGAATATAACAAGGATTGTTCAATCTGAATCTCCTGATTACCGACATCTTCGGTCGCCCGAAAGAGGTATTTTCCGCTTAAATGCTGAAAGTTCGTATGGTCCTGCAGGAAGAGATCTGGTGAAAATTATATTTGATGCTGGCGAGGCTGGGTTTTTGAAAATATTGTCTGCTGAAGATTATCAAATACGGTTTCGTGTACACACTTCGTTAGCACCACGGTTTGGTTTTTCGTATAGAGGAGCGTATTATGAAATACCAATTACCTTTCCTGATCTTCTGGCTATGGTGCAGGAGGGGGGCAAAGGTCGACAGGAGAAAATTCTAGATGTTGGCAGAAGGATTTCGGGTTATACGGTAATTGATGAACCTCTTTTCGAGGGAAAGAATGTCTGGGCCGAGTAAAAAATACATATCGAAGCATTTTCGAGTCAGTCAACAGTCGTCTTCGGAACAATTCGATCTTTCGAATCACGAGTTTGACATGGCTTTCTGCTGCTCTAGTTGGGATGAGCGGAGTCGTGACATATGCCATCTGTCGCTGAAAGCTCGTGAATGTGTTCTTGTTAAATTAGAGTTTCGTGATCCAAATGGCCTGCGAGATGCTACGGATGCTATTCTTGAAGCGTTCGTCGATTCGGATAAGTTTTCGAAGAGTCATGTAGTTCAACAAGACGATGGTAATATTTCGGATGTGTTGATTTTACTATTTGAGTTGGTCGAAAAAGCAAAGGCTTGTTGCAACAAACCGCTTAAAGCATTTGTTGATATTACGGGATTTCCACGAATTATTTCACTTGGTTTGATTACGTATTTACTTCGTTCGGATTATACTCGCGATGTTCTGATTTACTACTCTGAAGCATTTTATGGCAAGGACTCAGAGAGTGTGCAATTCACGGAGGGAGAGTGGGCTACTTTCCCAGTGCCAGGTTGCGAAGGTATTTTTTCGCCCCTACACAAAAACCTCGTTTTGGTTTCGACGGGGTTTGAGGGGAAAAAGACCTTGCGCTCAGTATATGAAAGGGAGCCGGATAGAGTCTCATTACTTGTTCCCGATCCTGGTTTCACCCCTGAAATGACTGAACGAACTAGGACTGAAAACGAACGGATCGTCGAATATTATAAGATTCCCGAAGACCAGATTCGCTCGGCGGGGGCGGCTGACCTTGTTGAAGCTTTGGGGCAACTCGAATCGGGTCTTGAAAGGTTTGAGTATGAGAACGTATATTATCTCTGTTGCGGCACGAAACCGCATTCACTTGCCCTGGCGATTCGATCTTGCCTGCATCCTGCAGTCGCCGTTCTTTATAATCAACCGGAGTCCTACAAATTTTCGCCAGCGATTCAGCGGGGTTCGTTCTGGCTTTATTGCGTGGAGAACCTAGCCGTGTTTAAGTAGCAGTATCGGACCCTACACCTTACACTCGAGTGGACCTTGTCAACTTGGTGGATGCTTTGTTCCGGTTGGTCGGAAGTGGGAGAGTAGGCGGATTAATGAGGAAGGTTGTTTTCACCGCATTATCCCATGGTTTCGATAGGTCGAAAAATAGGTTGCATACTGTCCGGCGGCGAACTTATAAAGTTTCGATGGAACCGTGCACTGGTACCCGTATCTTTGGGGTGCTGGTAGGCGGCTGAATTGGAGTGGTACCGCATGTCAGATGTTTTTCATTTAGGGGAGCTTGTTGTTGGCGAGAAGGACCTTTCTGTCGAGGCAAGAAAACGTCGGAAGGAGTACGACACACAGTCGGTTGGTCCCGATGAGGTCGCCGACTTGGTGTCTCAAGGTTGGGAAAAAGATCCGTCACGAAAGCTGAAATCGAAAATACCATTGCGAAAGAGGAAGGCTCATGACGAACGCCTTGAGAATCGACTTTGGCTGCTTTTTCAAAAAATGGGTTACGAGGAGATGTCCTCTGGGAGGCGTTTCAAAATCGCGGTGAAACGCAGAAGTGCTCAATCTCTCGAGAAACAGATCGACGTGTTCGCAAAGGATTCCGAAACAGTTTTAGTCGCTGAATGTAAAAGCAGCAAGAAGCTTCAGCGAAGAACTCTACAGAAAGACCTAGAAGAGTGGGGCAATCTAAAAGGTCCTATCGCGGCTTCAATCAAGAAACACTACGGCGCGGGATTCAATCCGAAGATTGTCTGGCTCTTTGTCACGGAAAATATTATCTGGAGTGAGCCCGATAAGCAGCGCGCAGCGGGTCAAAACATTAAGGTAATTACTGAACGTGAACTAGGTTACTACAATCAGCTCTCTGAGCACTTAGGAACTGCTGCACGTTTCCAGTTTCTGGCTGAGTTTCTCCAAGATCAGAAGATTCCCGAACTCAAAGACCATATTATACCAGCCGTCAGGGGTAAAATCGCGGGGAATCGGTTCTTTAGCTTCGTAACAACTCCCGAGAACCTACTTAAAATTTCGTTTGTCAACCATCGGTCGCTCAATGACCCCGACGGCATTCCTTCATATCAGCGTCTGATAAGCAAAACCCGAATGAAACAGATTGGGAAGTTCCTGAATGGAGGTGGATTTTTCCCAACGAGCATTCTTGTCAACTTCACCCGCAAGATTCAGTTTGATGTAGTCAAGAAAGATGAAAAGACGAACGTGACCTTTGGTTACATGCATATGCCTGATAGGTACCGGTCGGCATGGGTGGTGGACGGTCAACATCGACTGTATGGATACGCACATTCTGCTTCTAAAGGAAAAAACGACATCATCTTCGTGACTGGTTTTGAAGGGCTCGCGAAGGAAGATGAAGCAAACATGTTTGTGACTATTAATCATGAGCAGAAATCAGTTCCGAAAAATCTCCTCGATGACCTTGAGGGCGAGTTAAAGTGGGGGTCGGAAAAACCCGCAGAGCGTATAGGTGCGATCTCAGCCAGACTTATCAACATCCTTAACGATGATCTGGGCGAGCCTTTCTATGGGCGAATTACGCGACAGGGCATTCCTGCCACGAATACTACATGCCTGACCGTCCCAGGGTTAAAAGAAGGCCTCAGAAAATCGGGACTCGTCGGGCGTTCGATTCTTAAACACAAGGTATATGAACCTGGACCGTTATCAGGTAAGAACGATAGCGAAACTCTGGATCGGGCGAGACGGTGTTTGAACATTTTCTTCGGCGGTATTAGGGAGTCTGCTCCTGGCGAATGGGCTAAGGGCCGGCCGGGACATCTATGCACCAATGTTGCCATTCAAGGCTACACCTACTTTCTAGCTGCATTAATTGATTACATGCAGGCGAACAAAGGTATGGATCCAAAGGAGCTCTCGCCTGAGGAGATTCTCATCGAGCTCGAAGAGTATCTCGAGCCTATATCTACATGGCTTGAGTCTGCAGACGGAGGTGCTTTTGAAAACGTGTTCAAAGTTCAGTTTGGATCTGGCGGTCCGCGAGAATATTACTACCGGATATGCCGAATTACCAAGGAACAGATTCCCGACTTCCTTCCTGAGGGAATGGAGGACTGGGAGTCGGAACGATCAGAAGAGCGTGTGTTAATGGCGGACTCACGACTCAAAGATATTGGCATTTGGGTTCAGAAGTACATCTTCAGTGTTCTTAAAACTCACTACGGTGAAGACACCAGTGAGTACTTTGAAAAAGGTATCGGTGATAACTCTATCGTGCAGCAAGCTTTTGGCAAATCTCTGGAGGTCCCACCTGAAGACAGGCTTCCTCTGGAAAATTATCTGGACTTTATTCAGTATAAAAAAATTGTGGAGAAAAAAGTCAACTGGCCTTTGTTTAAAGATGTTTTCAATATCGAGGACGAAGGAGAAAAAGGTAAAGCTAAAAATATATCGTGGATGGACAGGATCAATGAGTTAAGGAGAATTCCTGCTCATCCCACAGAAAAAAGAACTTACAAACTTCATGACTATGATCGAATTGATTTTGTTTGGGAAGAGTTAAGCAATAGGCTTTCACAAAAAGGGTTCTTTGATTCAAATGAGTAACGATCAATTACCCCTTACACCGTTCCTGAGATGGGCGGGAGGAAAGCGCTGGATACTACCTCACTTGGAGGAAGTGTTTCCCTGCTCGTTTGAGACTTATTACGAGCCATTTTTGGGAGGGGGAGCTGTTTTCTTCTATCTGCAGCCTGAGCACTCAGTAATTTCTGATGCTAATGCAGAGCTCGTGAATACCTACAAGGCGATCCGTAATAACTGGAAGCGAGTTGTATGGTACTTGAAATCTCATCAAGCCAATCACTCGGACTCGTACTACTACGAGGTTCGAGCACAAACCCCTAGCGGGCGTTATCAGAGAGCTGCCCGATTTATCTATCTCAATAGAACTTGCTATAACGGGCTCTACAGAGTGAATCTGCGTGGCGAGTTCAATGTGCCTCGTGGAAGCAAAAATCAGGTTCTTTTCCCAGACGATAATTTTGAGGCTATCGCCGCAGCACTCTCAGATGCAAAAATTCTTCACGCAGATTTTGAATCACTCATAGAGAAAGCGGGGAAAGGCGATTTGGTCTATCTTGATCCCCCATACACCATAAATCATGCGAACAATAGCTTCATCAAATATAACGATGTCTTGTTCTCTTGGGAAGATCAAGTTAGATTGCGCGATGCGGCAACCAATGCCGTTGCAAGGGGAGCAATCGTGTTGATCTCAAACGCATTCCATGAGTCGATTGTGGATCTCTATTCAGGACATTTCCAACTGAATGAAATCAATAGGTACAGCGCAATCTCGGGACAATCTAAGGGTAGGCAACTCGGCAAAGAACTTCTAATTGTTGGAACGAAGAATTGAGCGAAGGTCCTTTGTCGACATTTTGATTATTCTAGAGGCAGGCAGGGAACCGTTTGACCAGGTATAGCTTCCCAAAATCTACATATATGGACTTTCGAAAGGAGATCTATCTATGGACCGCCGAATAACTAACATCCGCTTCAAAGGGCTCTAGGGCTATGCCTTTGGAGCCGGGCACTGATTTATCACGCCATAGCACGAAGTGCTGAAATGGAACAGCTCCAGCCACACTCAGGTTGAAATGCAGATGTAAGAGCAAGAACTCAGGTTATCCAGAATGTTTCAAGATCTCCTGCCTTCTGAAAGCGGCAGGGGTTTTCCCGGCGTATCGGCGGAACACCGTGGTCATCCATTTGGCATCCCCAAATCCGGACCGTTCCGCCACCTCCTCGAGGCTTAACTCAAACTGCAGCAGGTTTTGACGTACCAGCTTGACGCGTTCCCGCTGAATCAGTTCGAGAGGCGAGGCATTGAGATGTCTCCTGAACCGGCGTTCGATATCTCTCCGTGAAAGTTGAAGATCCACGGCCATTTTTTCGACGCCCCCTCCCAGCCTGGAATGGGCTTTGATCCAGTTCAGGGCACGCTGTACCTCCGGGTCCTGCACCTGCATGCTGTCTGTGGAGGCACGTTCGACGACCGGACCCGATTTCACCAGCCAGTCTCCCTGGGCCTCTCCCTCTCCATCCATTAATCCTGCCAGACGTTCGGCGGCCAGACGGCCAAGTTCGACATCCGGAAAGGAAACAGAACTCAAAGGGGGCGAGGCCAGCATGCAGGTGGCCTCCCGGTTGTCTGACCCCAGAAGAGCAAGGTCAGCCGGAATGTGCAGGCCCAGTTCACGAATGAGGATGGAGATCCTCAGGGCCAGAGTATCCGTCGCCACATAGAGACCGCAGGGTTTGGGGAGTTCCCTGATGAAATCGGTCAGGAGTTGATCCCGCTTGGGTCGTGGCAACTCCTCCGGGCTGCCGTCCTGAATCACATCACATCTCCTCAGAGAAACGGATTTCGAGGCGAGCTCTTCTTCAAACCCCAGCGCGCGTTCTGTGGAAAACACCATGTTCTCAAATCCGATGAAGGCAAAGTGCTGATACCCCTTGCTGAGGAGGTGTCGTGCGGCTTCACGTCCCATGCTCCGGCTGTCCACGATCACCCGGGGCAGGCGACTTTCCGATCGGACGCTGGATAAGTCGACCACCGGAATGGGCAATTCAGCAAAAAAGGTATCCCGGTGTTCATCTCCGCTGTACACGAGGGCGCCGTCCAGATGAGAAGACTCCATTAACTCCCGAATGGAGAAGCCATGGAGTGGGAATAGCTGAAAAAACCATGGATGTGCACGGGTCTCAGCAAATTGACGGAGGCCTCTTGCTCCTCCGGCACTCAAATTGGTCAGGACCGCTATTTCACGTGTTCGCAATGGGGAAGGTGTATGAGATCGTCGCATATACAGTATTTATATCCGCTTATGCACCTTTGCGTCCAGATATTCCTCACGTATGCTAATGGAATCGTAACATTTGACCTCAAACCAAAGGCCTTTTCCATGCAACTTAGATCTATTCGCATCCCATGTCTCCTGTCCATCTGCCTTGCGATACAACTCCACGCCCAGACCTGGACAGGCGTGGACAGCACCTGGAGCAATCCGGACAACGACAGCTTCGATGTGATTTACAATAATGGGGATGCCGTCACCTTCGGCAATACCGGAGCAGGAACCGTCACAACGGCTGCAGGAGGTGTGGCTCCATCTTCGATCCTCATCAACAACACCTCCGGGTCCTATGTTTTTACCGGGGTCGCAGGAAACACCGTCCTCGGAGGGACTGGCTCGCTGACGCATTCGGGAAGCGCCACCACGGAATTTCAATCCACACGAACCGCCTTTGGGGATCCCAGTCCTTTCTCTTTCTCAGGCGGCACCACTCTCTCAGGCGGGATCCTGATTCTGAAGTATGCGTTGGAAGAGGAAACATTAGGGTTTGGTACCGGTGGAATTACCCTTTCCAACAATGCGCGATTTGCGGTGGAGGAAGTGGACGGAGGGTCAGACAGTCCGACGCGGATCGTCACGAACAATATCGTTATTGATTCCACTGGTGGCGAAATTTTTACGCAACGTACCGGCGGGAATCCCAGTTTTACCTTTTCAGGAACTTTAGGTCTGGGCGGCAATCTGACCACCGGGAACATGGGGGGAAGTGGACGGGCGATGTTCACCAACACCGTGAGTCTTTCGGACAACGTTTCGATCGCGGGGTCAAGGGCCTCCTTTTTTGGCGGATTTACCGGTTCCTCCCGCACCCTGAGCGTCACGGGTTCGGATCTGATTTTTGGGGATGGTGACAATGCGGCCGGTCCCAGTCTCTCCTTTGACCTGGGTGGGCTGACGGTTTCCGGAAGGATGATCGTGGATGCGGATTCCAATACTTCAGATGTGTTCTCGCTCATCACAGACACCAATGGAGGGGCGGTTACCGTCCAGAGCGGAGGACGTCTCACGCTTCAACAGGGGAAGTTTGATCTGAGTGAACTTACCTTGGAAAGCGGCAGTATTCTCGAACTGGATGCGGGCAACAGTTTCTCCAGGCTTGATTTATCGGATTCTCCCTCCTTTACCGTGCAGACGGGACGGACCCTCTATCATGGAGTCGGAAACACGCAGAACAGCGCGGAACTTGATGTTACCATAGAAAACGGTGGCACTCTGGTCTCCGGGGAAGCGAAAAAACGGCGTGGGATTCTCCGTGGCAATCTCACCCTGCTCGACGGCGCAACCGTTTCATTCAGTACCAGCTCGAATGCCTCCGAGGGAGGGGGCTATATTATCGATGATGACAACCCGGCCGATGGCATCATCCTGGGGGCCACCGCCACGGATTCCACGATCACGATTGAGGGAGGCCAGAATAACCGTATTGATCAGACTCAAACCACGGTGATCCAGTCCAACAACATCACCCAGAACGGGAATGTCACCATCCGCTATGAATCGTTGAGAGACGACCGTTGGTTTAAGCTGGGATACGACAACGTCGGCGATGGCGACGATACCTCCAACAGTGTCCCGATCAGTAATCCATTTCTGGCAGGGAATCATAAAACCGTGTTTGCTCCGGTGGTGGCCGATGCGGGTGAAACGCATGGAGCCGGCATCATGGTGCTGGGACCCGATGCGCAGAATGTGTTTGTCACCTCGAGTACCACAGAGCTGGTCACGGAAGGGACCGTCGTGTTCTGGTCCGCAAATGCCAGTGGTCAGGCCCGAAGGGATGTGACGAACGCAGCCAACAACGAAGGGGCTCTGGGGAATGTGGTGCTGGAGTCCGGCGGTTCCTTCGATTTTGTGGCTGACGGCTCCATCATTATGAACACGCTCACGGTGGATACCGGGGCCTCTATCAGTGGCACGGGAACCCTGGATGGGGATCTGATCTTTAACGGTGGATCGTTAAACATTGTTCTCTCCTCCGCCTCCACCGCGAACCTCATCACGATGGCATCCGATGTGTCCGGAACCGGGTTGATCAATGTGGACAATGGCGGCTTCACCCCTACGGTGGGCACCATTATTGAGGTGATCGCGAACGGCACCTATTCCGGTGAAAATTTAACCGCCAACAATGGCTGGGAGTATATCGGCAATGGCCAGATTCAGGCGATTCCCGAGCCCTCCACTCTCCTTCTCGTGGTGACGGCGTTCGCAGGTGCCGTGTTCGTACGGTCCCGGAAACGCTGATCCCGGGTGTTTCAGGCCAGTTCCAGACAGCGGCTCCGATAGTGTCGGTAGAGGTCCAGCGGGACCTCCTCAGGCACACCATGGTCGCAGGTGGGAATGTAGCCTCCCCGTGCTTTCATCACGGGGAGAATTCGTTCCAGTTCGCGGTCAATCTGCTCTTTGGAGGTGCTGAGGATGCGCTTATCAATTCCGCCGGAGAGCACCAGATTCGGATACCGCTTGCCGATCTCCACCACATCGCAGCCGGAGGCAACTTCGAAGGGGCTCATCACATCCATGCCCAGTTCCTGATACAGAGGAATCACCGTTTCCGCTTTTCCATCGGTGTCGATTTGCAGGTAGAGTCTGCGGGCGGGGTCCTGGTGGCGTGAGCGGATGTTTGACAGCAACTGCTGATAATAGGGAAACAGAAACTCCCTCATCATGTCGGGTGAAATCAGAGGACCGTTGTTATAGCAGATGTCTTCAGCGAGAAACACTTCATCCAGTGTGATCTGTTCCTGATGCCGGGCGATAACGGCGTCCGACAAGGTGAGCCAGGTTTGCATGCAGTCATGAATCAGATCCGGATCATCATAGAACATGTAGAGAAGTTCTTCGGGTCCCATCAGACTGCGCAGGTACATGTAGCCTCCGATCAGGTTCTGACAGATCATCTGGCCTTCCACCTCTGCCGATTTGGCTGCCGCGATGCGACGGTCCAGCTCGTTGAACCGGTCGGGGTGAGTGGGATCCAGGCGGGGCTTCAGCGCTTCCCATGTTTCCTCGTCGGAAACCGGATGGGTTTCGTACTCGGGCATGAATCCCATACGTTTGCCTTTAAATACCAGCACACCACGTCCGGCTTCATCCTGAATGAGTTCCAGATCTCCCCGGTCTTCAAGGACTTTGGGTTCAAAGGGCGGAACCATCGCGGCCTCGGTCCAACCCAGGCCGCCAAGTTTATGCACCCCCGGAGCATCGAGCCCGAACTCCGTTTGCAGGTTGGCATGTGCATCCAACCCCTGATCCTGCCAGGCCGCAAGGGTCGTGGGCATGAGCCAGAACTCTTCCTGCACCAGAGGGGCACCGGGCGTCATGGCATAGGTCAGCCGGCGTTTTTCTCCGGCAGCGCATTCGATCGTGGCATTCAACAGATCATCCCCTTTTTCGCATTGGGACCATGGCCGATCGGATTGGCACCTACCCAGCGTTCGTCTACCGGTTCTCCGGCGGGCTGATAGCGGGAATCGGTGGACAGGCGGATTTTCTGCGTCTGGTTGTCCGCTGCTGCGTGAAGGGTATGCATGCCGAAGACCAGTGTATCCCCCGGCTGGTATTCGGTTGTGAGCCAGGTGCCGCCCACTTTTTCACGCACGGCAACCGCATCCTCATCAAACATACCGTTGGATCGGTCCGTCTGCCAGTTGATCTCGCCGGACTCAATGGCCCCGGCTTCCGGACCGTTGGTGCAGTACTCGTCCACATCCATCTTCCAGTACTCGCCCAGCACCTCCTCGTTTCCATGGCTTTTTTCCAGAACCATGAGTCCACCTTCCGCATACCCCACGGATCCCAGGGGAGTCCATGCGGTGTAAAGCTGATCTGTTCCCCGGTTCATGAAGACGGTGTCGCAGTGGGGCGGGGTGACAGTTGTTTCCGCCGGAGCTTTGGCCCGCAGCCAGGTGTAGTCAAAGTGAAGAACCTCACGACCAAAAAAGGTGGCCCAGAACTGCATCAGGTCACCTTCATACAACAGCCGTTCCACCGCCGGATTCCCGGTGGCCAGGTCCCCCCGGAACGCCAGGTCGATTCCCGGTTTCGCCACCGCGTCCATTTTCGGATAACCCGGATCCAGCATGCCTTCCGCATCCAGAGCCTCCACCATGGCCGCACGAGCCTCCAGGACGCGGTCCGTGTTCAGCAACCCGGGCAGAAACAGATAGCCATCCTGCTCCATCCGGCTGCGAAGCGCATCCCCGTCCTCAATCAGGTCAATGGAGGAGCGCAAAGGGCGCAAAGCGCCGGGAATGCTGGACAATTCGACCCCATTGTAGGTGGGACCGTGTGAGAGAGGAGAAGCTGTGGGAGCGTGAATCATAGGAACCTCGTGGGGAATTGAAGGGATTTTCAGGATCATAATGCGTTATTTGTTAGACAAAATGGGTATTTTGGTGATTAAATTGTGTATTATGGTATTTTTTGAGTTCTCATGAGTACGGAACTTCTGGTTCTGAATACCGAAGAATCCGGTATCGGACGTGTGACCGCCGTTGCCCGGCTGGCGGACAAACGGGAAGTGCTCCGTCATCGAATTCTCAATTGTTTTGCCTTGGTCTGGGTCACGCATGGCCATGGATGGCTGCGTCAGGGAGAGGGGAAGCGGACGAAGATTCAGCAGGGGGATGCCTTTGTTCTCTATCCGGATGTCCCTCATGGATACGGACCCGGAGGGGAGGGAACATGGACGGAGTGGTATGTGATGTTTGAGGGGGCCGTGTTTAACCTGTGGAGAGAGCAGGGAATTCTTTCGCCCCAAAACCGACCGTTTCATCTGGTGCCGGAGGAGATCTGGGAGCGCCGAATCCGGCGGATCCGGGAAGGGGCGACCGCCCTGGAGCAGGTGTGTGCGCTGCAATCGTTTCTCTCACTGGCCACGGCAGGAGGGACAGCCGCCGCCCCGGAGAAAGAGGACGGAGACTGGCTGTCCCGAGCCTGTGTGCTTCTGGATGACCTGCGGCTGGAGGAGGAGGCGGAAGCCACTGCGGCCCGGGAACTCGGGGTTTCCTATCAGACCTTCCGCAAACGGTTCCGCTCACTCATGGGAATGCCACCGGGAGCCTATCGCCGCAGTCGCGTTCTGGATCTAGCCGCCCGCCGTCTCCTGACGGAATCGGTTCCCATCAAAGAACTGGCCTCAGATCTGGGCTTCTGCGATGAATACCATTTCTCCCACCGCTTCCGTGCCCAGCACGGGATGTCCCCCGGGGCATACCGAAAACGGCTACTGTAATGATCCGGATCAAATCTGACGGGCCCATTATCGTTCACCGGCACTCCTTCTGGTAAATTCTTGTTTGCAGATTCTCCCTTTCTAGTTGATCGGGCTGCCGATAGTTTGTTTAAGAATATCATGATCGTTCTGCCTCCTGCTACTAAACCTATTGCGGGGTACCCTTGGTTATGGGGTGTTTCTTTATATGAGCTGTGTCTGTCCTTGAAAGAGAACCTTTACCTGTGTTGTTCTCTACTTTGGAGCAGAACGAAAACCAACGTATCTGCATGAGGCACCGCTTATGAATAGGTTGTGGAGGGTTTTGTATACCCTGGTTTACAGTGCGTCAGTCGGTGGGCTGGCTGCAGCATATTCTGCATTCATCCTTGCGGAAGTAGGGAGATTTTCTGGGAGTTTAGCTGGAATCATTGCATTGGGTGGGGCCTTGGTGGCAGCGTGTTTCTCATGGCGGTCCTATCTGCCGCTCAGCCGGGTGCAGAAAATGTTTTGGACGTTTTCTGCTATAATTGCTGCAGCTTCTTTCTGCATCACCCTCCCTCCAAGTGAGATGATTCTGGGAGGATGGGATCCCGGGGTGTATGTACATACAGGGGCTGAAGTGTCACGTAATGCAAGCCTTCAATTTGATGCAGGAGATATCTGGGTATTGCCGGAGAGGATGCAGGATTCTGTAACGGCAGAGATTGAGGGCTGGAGGGTTCCTTTTCCGGGTATCTTTCCGCTTTCATCTGGCAGGTTCTCACCGCAATTTCTGCATTTGTACCCTTCATTGCTCGGGTTCGTATATTCCATAGGAGGGATCTGGGGTGCCTTGAGTGTGAACTCTGTTCTGAATGCAGCTTCTCTCTTGGCGATGTACTGGATTGCATCCAGTCTGCTGGGTGATCGATGGGGAGCGGTTGCGACTCTTTTCCTGATGTTGAACCCTGCTCAAATTTGGCAGGCGAAATTCGGGACGGCGGAAATGCTTACACAGATCCTGCTGCTCTCCGGGTTTGCGCTGATGATCTCCAGTAGTCGACAGCCGGTCGGAATTCGGAAAGCTGTGGGCAGTGGTTTGCTATTCGGGTTTGCGCTCCTGACCCGGTATGACAGTATTCTGGTGATTGTGCCGCTTGTACTGGTTTCCGCGTTTATTTCCTGGGAGAGTGGCCGGAGAAAACGTGCCCTGGGTCTTCTTGCCGGCCTCATTCCTCTGGCCCTCCATTTGATGATTCATCTTCGCTGGGTGGCGCCAAATTACCGAGTACTTCCTCACGTCGTTTTACCTGTAGTAACAACTGCTGTTTTCATGACAGGTTTCTTTTATCTTTGTGGTGTATCGAAGATGGGGCTTTTTCTGGGTCGGACGATCCAAAACCGGCAGTTTCTGATTCGCAGTCTATCGACACTCCTATTTTTCGTGTTCCTGTTCTGGGCGTGTTATATACGTCCTCGGCTTACTGTGGAAGGACGTGTTTCAGCGACAATGGGTGAGGTCTTCCTTCTCCTCGGTTTGGATGACTGGAACACATGGTTTGCCGGACCTGATGCCTGGAATTTCCGGTACTTGATGTCCATTTTCGGTGTTACCGGCTTTTTCGTGAGTTGTATGGGGATTCTGGTCTTTATCTGGAAGAAAGAAGAGCCAGCCGTTCTCATCTGGTTCGTGGCATGTCTCGTGCCATTCGTGGTGCTCACTACCTGCATATTTCATGATCACTTTATGATGTGGGCCAGCCGGAGATTTGTTCCTGTAGTAGTCCCGTTTTTTTGCATCACTGCTACGGCTGCGGTGCAGGCAATTTATGAACGAGCGAACATCAGGTGTCCACGGTTCGCGGTGCCGTTATCCAGCGGATTGATTCTAGCCGTGATCCTAGGGGTGATGCCCGGCAGTATTACAATGGCGAAGACCAGAGAGTGGCCCGGGCTCGTTAGGTGGTATGAAAATCTTCATAAGATTCTGCCTGCAGATGCACTGGTGTTGTGTGATCAGCCTGGATTTGCAGCGCCGTTACGGTTTTTACATGGTATTCATGCTCACGAGGTGTATGGAGATCAGACGGCTCTCGAAGTCGTGGTGGAGAACCGTGAGTTTCTTCAACATGTAACGCAGCCTGTCATATTGCTGACCATGAAACCTCAGGATATTTCACATGAAAACCGGATCTTGCTCACGGAAATTGAAAACGTTTCACTGCGTTCACATATCCTGCAGTCGTCCAGATATCGGGTGCCTACTCAAACAAAAGGAAGGGGCGGGGACTTTATTCTGTGGCAGGTGGGTTTTGTTGAGCCCGGTACAGCCGAGAGGGAACTGTAAAAAGGGAATACAGATATGCAGTCATTAAAACCTGGTACAGAAAAAGGTGTTTCGGTTGTGATACCCTGCCTAAATGAGGAAGCGTCTATCGCACGTGTGATTGAAGCGGCAAAGCTGGGCATCAATGAACTTGATCTGCCCGGAGAGGTGATCGTTGTCGATAACGGTTCCTCTGACGAATCAGTTTCCCGGGCTATAGAAGCAGGGGCGATCCTTGTGAAGGAGCCGCATCGGGGCTATGGGTCCGCTATTCGGAGAGGATTTGATACCGCAAAGTACTCCTGTCTCGTGATGGCAGATGGAGATCTTACCTATGATTTAAAAAAGTTGGGTCTTCTGGTAAAACCGGTCATTGAGGGTCGTGCAGACTTTATGCTCGGAAATCGGATGAACGGCATGCATCCGAAGGCGATGCCGTTTCTGCACAAGCACGTCGGGAATCCGATGCTGACCCGTCTGGTCCGGATCATGTTTCATCGGCGAGATATCCAGGATGCCCATACTGGATTCAGAGTTATCAACAAAGAGGTGTATGAGCAACTGGGATGCATCACGACCGGGATGGAATTTGCAAGTGAAATGATTGTAAAGGCCATCCATGCCGGAATCCGCATTGGGTTTAAGGATATTGACTATCATCTCCGTGAAGGTGAGTCGAAACTGAGAACCTTCAGGGATGGATGGAGGCATCTCCGGTTCATGCTGCTGCATAGTCCCAGTATGGTCTTCGTGTTTCCGGGAGTGCTGGTCTGGACGCTCAGTCTGATGGGGGTTATCCTGCTTACAGTAGGGCCAGTGATGGTAGGGGAATGGAAACTTGATATCCATGTGATGCTGTTGGTCGGTGTGCTGAATATTGTCAGTATGGTGTTTATCAGTATTGGGATTCTTGCGAAAGCGTATGCTCATCTGTCCGGGATCAGGCACGATCCGTTCATTGCATGGTTGTATTGCCACCTGTCATTTGAGGTAGGCGCTCTCCTGAGTGGAGTACTTGTGTTGATTGGTGTCATTTTGGGCGGATATGTGGCCTGGGAATGGGTGGCGGAGGGTTCCTCCGGGCTGCACATGCTGCGTCCGCTTATTTTTAGTACGTTATGTATTATCAATAGTGCCCAGTTGGGGGCAGCCTGCTATCTCTTCAGTATTATGGCTTTGCCCCGTCGCATGAATATCGTAGCGCCGGAAGATGAAGAGACGGCGATTGTGGAGGTTCTGTAATGGAGGCGGTACCCCAGAAGACAAACCGCAAATCGGTTTCTGTTGTAATTCCCACTCTGAATCCGGGACTGGACTTGAGTAAAATGTTGTCTGCCCTTTTGGGGCAACATCCCGTTCCACCGGATGAGATCATTGTGGTCGATTCCGGGTCTGTTGACGGAACCTTGGGACGGGTTAGGGAAGCAGGTGAGAAGGTGAGATTGATTGAGATTACGAACTTCACTCACGGCCGTTCCCGGAACATAGGTGTGCAGGCGGCGACTGGTGACGTGATTGTGTTTCTGAGTCAGGATGCCATTCCAAAAGACCCGAGTTGGCTGAATCATCTGCTCGATCCATATGATCAGGATGAGATTGCAGCCACTTTCTCTCGGCAGGAACCAAAGCCGGATGCGAACCCTATGGAGACATATTTTCTTCATACACATTTTCCTAAAGGCAACGAGATTCGAATTCAAAAAAGGAAAGGGGAGACCCTTCAGTTTCATCGTGACGTCTTTTTCTCGAACGTCAGCTCATCCGCAAGGCGTTCTGTACTTTTGGAATACCCCTTTGACGAAGATCTGATTATGAGCGAGGACCAGCAGTTTGCGCGTGATGTGATCCTCGCCGGAATGTCTGTTGCTTACGTGCCGATGTCTGTTGTGGTTCATTCTCATGATTATTCATTTCGCCAGGCATTAGGTCGTTATTTCGACAGTATATATTCGTTACGGCAAATTTTTCCGAAACATGATTTCGGTCAAAGCCTGAATATAGGACTCGGATATTTATGGAAAGAGTTCCTTGAAATTGCTCTTCACCATCCCCTTATTTTTCCCAGGTACATTCTATATGTCATGGCCAAAACAATGGGTACATTACTCGGGCATATCGCTGAAAAACTTCCTGTTACGTTTGCACGTCGAATCTCTATGCATACGAACTGGTGGCCATCCGATCGTGCCACATAACGTTGACTTCGAATGATCGAACAAGGATGAGGTTATGTGAGGGTCGCAACCATGAGGCCCTGTGAATCCTTCTTCTGAAGGTGGCCCGCTTTCCAGATAGGGTTGAACTTCTTCCGGAATTTTGAACGCCGTGGACCTTAGGGTTGCATTCTCCATGATCTCGGAATGACTCCTTGACAAGGAACGAGTTTTGTTTCAATAATTTGAGCCATTTTAGTTGACGAAGGGCTCCATGAAAAAAATTCACCTATGTTTGTTGCTGTTACTTGGCCTTACTCATATCGCTTGGGCTTGGAAGCCTGAAGGCTGGGTCAACTTTCAGAGTTCACACGTTTTCTCAAATACAGATCAGCGTTGGTACTATTTTGAGAATAATGGGGTGAATTACTTGTATTGGGATTATACAAGCCAGCAGTGGAGGAATCTGGAGGCCGCCTCGGGTTGGTGGTGGATTGATTGGCCGTTTGGGTATTCTGTGGATACGGGGGCTTGGTCCCGCTTCAACATCGAAGGTGCGTCGGTAAATGTCTGGAATTTTGAAAGACAGGCCTGGTCCGCTTTTGGCAATGAACCGTTTGGGGACATCCCCATCGACGCATCAAGTTACCTCAGCATTCTCAGCGGTGACCCCCGATACGGCAACAGAACCACGAGAAAGGTACTGGATGACTACCTCCCGCCTGTGGATTCCCAAGGGCAACAGGGAAGCTGCGTGGGATGGGCGACGGCGTATTATGCGAAAACGGCGATTGAAAAGAAAGAGGAAGGCTGGAATGTCACGTCGTCCACGACAAACATCTTTTCTCCTGCCTTCATCTATAATCAGCGTCCCAATCGGTTTTCCGGGGATAATGGAATGGTGATTTCGGATGCGTTGGATATTCTGGTAAGCAAAGGGTGTGCGAAATATCCTGCCATGCCCTACTCGGATAGAGACCACCAGACGCAACCCAGCAGTTCTGCATTAAGTCAGGCCTTAAATTATCGTGCGGCTACGTATGAAAGACTGGGTGGATTCCGTTCGCTAAACACGAATACCATTCAGGAAATCAAGGACTGGCTGGTCTCTCAAGAGACGCCCCTCGTATTCGGAATGGAGGTCTATGACTCCTTCATGCGATACCGGGGAGAAAACAACGGGGTGATTACTGATGTCAAATCAGGAGACTATCGGGGAGGCCATGCGATGGCTATTGTCGGGTTTGATGATAATGTGGGCGGTGGTAGCTTTAAGGTGGTCAATTCCTGGGGCGTCAACTGGGGATCAAATGGTTTTGTCTGGATTCCGTATTCTGAATTACGCCGTGTTGTACACAGTGTGTATACCATTGAGGATCTTTCCAACAGTGGGCCGTCTCCTTCCCCTACACCCCAGCCTCCGATTACAAGTAATGACCTGATTTCTGGAGCGGGTATACTTCAGAACGGCAACGTGGTTAACGGTAATGTGGGACCTGGCCAGGGCAACTCTGCGGACATTGCAGACTGGTTTAAGTTTTCCGTTTCTTCAGGTCAGAGAGCAACCATTTCGCTTACGAACCTTTCTGCGGATATCGACATCCGCTTAACAGACGGCAGCGAAATCACCTTGGAACGATCAGTAAATTCCGGAACCCAAAGTGAGGAAATCGTCTACTCCTTCACGGCATCCGGGACTTATTATATTAAGGTGTATCCCTACGAAACCTACACCCAGTCCTCCTATCGACTGGAGCTGTCGATCAACAGTGCTCAGGGAAATGACAGCCCCTATTCACCGTCGACACTGACAACGAACACAGATTATTCGGGTGCGGTGGGCGGTTCGGACCCCCGGGATTGGTGGCGGGTCTATGTTGCGGCAAATACCCGGGTGGTGGTCACGCTGGAGGATCTCTCGGCGGACATTGACCTCTATCTTTACGAATCAGCCAGCGCGACCTATTACACGCTGCGATCATATCTTGCGGGTAGCTCGGATGAATCCATCACGTTTACAAGTGACTCCGCGGGATATTATTACGTCCTGGTGAAACCATACGGGTCTGCCGTGAGTTCCTACACGCTCAGGGCCTCCACGTCAACGGGAGCGGATCTTGACGCGAAAAGCTACAGTGTAACGTATTGGAATTACTCGAATCGGGTGGAGATGCAGGTGAATGAACTGAACGTGCAAAATGTTGGGTATACCGGAAGTGGATCGTATCGTGTAGGCTGGGGTCTTTCCTCCAGTAATACACCGGGATCTTCGTATTACCTCGGTTCAAAGCAGTGGATTGACAGCAACGGAACCGGAGCTGGAAACACGTCCACGTGGTCCAATTCCTCCATTGCAACGATTTATAAATCATCCCTCGCATCGGGTTCGTATTTCTTTGTTTTTCACGCGGATGTGGACCGTACGGTCGCTGAACCGAATGAACTGAATAATTATATCTATAGCACGGACCCCGTGATCTACCATTACTGACATGAAGCTTGTCGTTCATGCACGCAGTGTTGCGACGGTGGTGGCACTTAGTGTAATCGGTGTCTGCGCGTATCTTCTGATGCAATCATTTCATCGCTCCCGGCAGCAGCAGGAGGAGTATGCGGAATCATCTGGCAATATCGCTGGGGGTGTGGCGTTCGAAGATGAAGAGTATGACTTCGTTGAAAATCCAGGTGTGGATGGGAAAGAAGCGGATGCGGTTACCGGGGAAGAACGCGTATCGGCTCAAAGAGGAACAGGTACGAACATGTGGGGCTCTGATGACATACGTCCTTTGCCTGTAGGAGTGGAAACACCTTCAGCCTTACGAAGCTCCACCGGGCTGCCCGAAGTCGAACAGGGCGAACAGGATCCGTCCCTGGATCCGGTGTATCAACCCGAGCGGATTCAGTCAGAATACCTTGTAAGAGGGGTGGAGCAGCCAGTACTTCCTGAAGTATATGCGAATCGGGTTCCGGCGGAAAAACCTGTCATCGCCCCTGGTGATGAAACAGAATTCCGGCCCTGGACAAGGCTGCATACCCCCGGAGAGGATGTACCTATTGGCCATGAAGTATTGCAGGATGCGGGTGAGGGGACGCAGAACCCCGATGAGGAGTTGGACAAAACGCGTGAGCTGGGTTATCAGTTGGAAGTGGTGATCATCACGGAGCCGATTGAAGGCGTGGATATTTACCTGAATAATTTTCCTCAGGGAACAAGCCCTCTGGTGATGCCGCTGGAGATCATTCCTCCGGCACGGTTTGTGGTACGGGCGGAAAAAGAGGGGTTTGCCACAACGACTCAAATTATGCTGGCAGACAAAGAGTGGGCAGAGAGTGGGAACAAAACGCTGATTTTGCAAATGAAGGCAGATGTTGAGAGGTCATTTGAATGATGAGGAAATGTTTACTCGTCATGGTATATGTCGTTGTCTTTTTGCTTGCTGGACCTGCGTGTTCCCAAGGTGAAAAATCGGAAAAAGATGTGAGGTATTCCTTTATCCCCAATACCCTTGAGGGGCTGCCCGGAGGATTTCTCACCTTTCTGGTGGCACATCCCACAGAGATCCCGGCAAGGACCGTTTTACCCAAAGAACATGAGGTCTATAAGCAGTTTCAATTGGAGGCGGATAACCTGTATTCCCAGCTTACCTATAAGAAAAAACCGTTACCTGAATGGAAAGAAGAGGCACCTGATGCCCGCAAGAAATGGGATCTGGCGGTTTCGAAAATTTTTGTAACCCGATCACGGCCGAATGGAGAGAAAGGGTTTTTAATCGTGGCACAGTCTGACATTGTGCCTGTCCTGAATTATTTGGATGAAGTCAGTTCAAAAGAAGAAGGGAAATAAGCCGCCTTTTCTTCCGGGGGAGGCCTTCATTCTTCTGAGGTTGGCCCGCTTTCCAGGGAGGGTTGAACTTCTTCCGGAATTTTGAAGGCCATGGACCTTAGGGTTGCATTCTCCATGATCTCGGAATCTACGGCGTCTGGAGGTGGCAGGGGGAGTTTGCGTGATTCTGCTTTCGCGAGTTTTCTCACCGTTTCTTGAGCGGTGGATGCCTCCACAAGGTTAGGGTAGGATAGCAGAGCCGCCAGCTTCTGCGTATCATCTAATCCGGGTGCAGAAAGAAACTGTTCGACGATCTCCGTTGGCAACGCATAACGGGAACCATCACCCAGTGTTAACACTGCAACGTCCGGGTGAGCTGCTAAGCGGTCGATCCTGCACAGGTGACCTTCCTCTGTCCGAAGTTCGCTGCCATCAATGAAAGAGGAGGCGTTGATAGAAGGGTTGGTTGTTGAAGAAGAGAGTGGGGTTGCAGGAGGGAGGGGCGTGGAACGGGTAGGATCATTCGCAGACTCCAGGGCGGCGTCTACGGGGACGAAATTGCGAGACGGAGGGGCCGGTGCGGTGACCGTTTTTATGAGTGGCATTGCCCGGTCTCGAAGAGCTCCATCTGCTTTCGATTCCTGTGGTACGTCATCCAGCTGGAAGTGGTTGTTGTCGGATCCATGCCTCGCCAGATTCCATATCAGGGTAGCGGAAAGGGCCGCTGCCCCTGCGCCTATGATAAGTCGATGATTGCTTTTCATATCAGTGTAACAGCATGTCTGTTTGAAAATTTCTATCTTATTGGGTGCGCCACGTTAGACCCGCATCCCCCGCGAAACGAACCCACGGATACCAGTCAGTTCGGGTCCACATCCATTTTTGCAGTCCATTATGCCACATCCAGACATTTTCAGGACCGTTATCCACCACCCACAGCCATGTCCCATGCTGATAATCCCAGATCCACGGCCAATATTGGTCGTTATACCACCCCAGCCAATTCACCCACTTTCTATTATTTCCCCCGTCCACCGCACTGCTAAAAGCAGAAGCCCCTTGGTCCCATGACGTTGGATATACCGCAATGACGTTCCCTTCAGGAGTCGGAGCGATACCGTTTGCCAATGTCTGCCCAAACACCACCTTGCCTCCATTTCCTACGGCTACGAAATGCCCATGCCCATCTGTAGCAATATCATTGAATTCCGATCCGAAATTGGCAGCTTGGAGTTCCCAATCCACACCGTTGCTGCTAATCATGATGGCACCTTGATCATGTGGCCAGAGGCGTTTGTTTGTACAAGCAACAAAACCTACCGATCCAGGAACAGAGCCACTAAGAAAATGATTAGTAGGAAGTAGGGAGGCCACCCCCCACCATGACCAAGCATCCGCGGAAGAATACATGTTCCCGTATAGGTCTCCTGCAATGTAGAGTCCGTTGTGATACCCCACATGCATGATGTCATTTACCGACCCACTTGGAGTACTCAGCGCTGGCCCCAATATAGACCCCAAGTCGTCAGACCGATACAATAGATCACCCCTTGGAAAGGCATAACCATTACTTCCAAGGACTGGGGGTAAACTGGAGGAATTGGAAATCAGCTTGGCCCATGTGTTTCCATCACTGCTTCGCCAGATGCCGGTGCGTTGAAGTGTGCCATGTGAAACCGATGCAAGAAAGAACCCTCCCTCGAATGTTAGATTCACCACATACACATTAAAGTCATGATCCACTTGGCTCCACGTAATCCCATCCGCAGATTGAAGAGTGATGTAGTTTCCTATCGCCAGCCATTTTCCGTTTCCATAGGTCACGCCATCGAAATCCAAATCACCGATGGGATCCCCGGTCACCACACAGGGAGACCAGTCCTTGCCATTTGCCGAAGTGTAGAAACTACCATTCTCCCCAGCCATAACCCACCTGCCATTCGCATAGTGAACATGGTGGATAGTGTGAGACAGTCCGGGTACGGGGTGGGAATTCCACTGTATAACCGCTTGGCAATTCATAGCCAGGCACCAAATTAAACTGATTAAAAAAGAATACTTCATATTTTTACTTCTAACGGGCTGTTGAAATAAGGGCGGTGTATTACGGTTAATACAAAGGATACGTCTTCAATGGCTATAATTCAATCTAGAGCCTGTCCCAAAACCTGATTATTTTTGCAACCCCAGCGAGCCCGGTTTTTTCCTGTCAGCCTGAACCTCTTTACCTGATTTTCCGTGCTCGTTTACTGGATAAAGGCCCTTTTCGAACGTGAAAAAGTCCTTCGCTTTACGAAGATCACCGTTTCAGGATATTTGGGGCCGCTCAGGCTGTTTCCTGTAGCCGTTGAGCTGTTATCAGCTTTGCACGTGATGCACCTGGAACTTCATTGGGAGAATCTCCAAGTGAATTCGGAATCCCCAGCAAACACGATCCAGGGGTAAATATCTGTCCGGGTCCAGATCCAGCGCTGTAACCCGTTATCCCACATCCAGATATTTTCAGGACCGTTGTCGACCATCCATATCCAGTCGTTGTGCTGATAATCCCAAACCCACGGCCAGAACAGGTCGTTGTACCACCCCAACCACGAAATGTATTTCAGCCCGTTCCCCGCGTCGAAAGCCCCCCCGAACGCGCTTGAGTACGCGAGGGCAAAATTAATATCAGGGACGGTTCCGCTTGCTTGAACGGTCACTTCGGTCGCATTGGCAGGATTGACTGCATCGTCAAACCATTCGCCTACATATACTGTATGGGAGGCTGCAACACTCACATTGAGGGTGTGAGAGGCCGCTACGCCGACGCGATATCCTCCCGGGGATAAAGCGAGTGAGTACATGCCGCTTGCATCCGTTTGGACTGAATGTACATGGCTCCCGGTGTCAAAATCATCAACAAATACAATGATCCCTGATACAGGTTGCCCCGTGGCCTCTTCCGTTACTGTACCTGATATGCCTCCAGTTTGTGTAAAGGCTGGTGTAGTGGTGAACAGAAGTGAACATATGACAATAAATGAGACCTTCATGACAACTCTAGGGGTGATGTGTTTGAACGTACAAATAAGAAATTCGATAAACTTTTCAAATTAGGGATGGCTAAGGTTTGAACATGGATATGTCGAGTCGGGTAAAGTTAGAAAACAATTACCGACTGTCGAGAACTCCCATAAGAGCTGAGAATAGAGGACAGGGGAATCTGTGACCATACAGAACAGGAGTAGCCAGGTTGCGTTATGGATCGGAAGAGGGTGGGAGACCATAATATCCCTTCGGGTCACTACCCAGCCTTTTTAAGTTGTGACGGGCACTATTCAGCTCTGGAAACAGGAGTAGAGCGCGGTGAAAATTTTGAAGAGCCTGATCCCGTTGGTTGAGTTCAAGGTACAAAACACCAATTAAATTATACATCTTTGCCTCTGCAAGGGGGTCGCCGTCCTGCCATATCGCGGAATGCAGTAGAAGAAGATCCAGTGCCGCTGTCGCATCCCCATGCTTGTAGCGCAGCAAGGCCAGTCGTCTGATCTCCGACAAGCTGCCCGTTGGCCATAAGTCAATTTGACGTCCCAGTGCACGGGCTGCTTCATCATACAGGCCCAATTTTTCAGATACGGCTGCAACATTTGCCAGGGCAATCTTGTGTTCGAGACCGGATCGCATCCAGCTTCGGTAGATATCCAAGGCTTGTTCCCACTTACCTTGATTGGAGAATACAAGTCCCAAATTGTTCCAGAGCAAAACGTCCTGATAGCCGGACTGAGCATTCCTCAAAACGGATTCTGCGTCCTCATCGCGTCCATTCGCGGCATAAACGGCTCCCACCAACGCTAGATAACGGTGTGTAAACGCCGGAACGCTGAGTTCTGCTTTGTCGTACTTCTTTTCAGCAAGTAAACCGGGGATCTTTATATTCAGGTAGGCATCAAGTGAGCACCAGACCAGTGCGGTACCACCGCATACCAGGAGTGATCCGTGCAAGACAGACCTCCACGTTGGTTGTGCGTGTGCTGGTTGAGCTGTATTTGGAGAGTGGTCCAGGGGATGCGGCCAGAAAATACCCAGCATCAGCCCCGCAAAAGGACCGGCCATGCTGGTTTGCCAGGGGAATGAGATGAATGCAGCCACAGCCATGTAAATGGTCACGAACAGGACGACCCTTGACCTATCTGGCGCATGTTTCCATTCCTGTATTGTGAGGCGTGTTCCTGTGAGGATGATCAAAAAGAGAAAGAGAATACCAATCCATCCAAATTCCACCGCAAACTGAAGATAGTCGTTGTGTGCCTCACGTGCGTACACAGTGGACTGAAGGGTCTGATGCGACATTTGGGGGGGATGCACCTCTCCCAGCCGGTTAAGGTACTGAAATGCATACTCTCCTGCACCCCATCCCGCCCAAGGACTTTCCAGAAGCATCTTCCAGGCAACTCTCCACATCGTGATACGGGACCCGATAGACGGATGTTTTCCTGCCTCTTGAAATGCATGATGGAAGCGTTCCTGTGTTTCCGGGATCGCCATAACCAGCCCTGCAGCGACGCATGCAAACATAGCCATCATGACCGTAAATTGGATTTTACGCTGGGATATCCAGGATGCGTGAGACCAAATCGCAATAGTGGTCACTCCAATTATCGCCGCTGAGATTGCAAGTATTCCTCCCCGTGCTCCACTGAAGGCAATCACGGTAAGCATGACGAGAAGCATACCGCCCCGCATCCATGCTCCACGGAAAGCAATCAAGGTGGTGGCGGAGACGATTCCGAGATAATGTACGGCCTGATTTTGGAAACCAATCGTGCCAATCATTCGTGCAGGCCGATATGTGATTCCCTGAGTCGTTTCCCCGAACAGGGGATCAAATCCGGCCCGTTGGGCCAGCATGAATCCTGCTTGCAGCAGACCTCCCAAAAAAAGGATTCGACAAAAAGTGGTGAGATCATGTTCTCTACGGATACCCAGTCCAACCAGGAAGAGCATTAGGGGCAGGCACCAGGACAGAAGAACACCGGACTCAGTGAAAGGGGATTCTCGTATGAGCGTACGTGCAATCATCCAGATGAGAAGAAGGACGCCCAGGATCATCACCTTACTGCGGTTGTCCCGGAGGAAGAGGGAGGAAAACCCGAGCAGGAGGCAGATACAGGCCCATGCCAAACGCTTGGGAGGGTCGAAGTAGTTCACCGCGGGCATAGAAGGCGAAATGAAGAGAATCGCAGTCGCAGAAACCCCAATCGCAAGGAATGTCAAAGCTGAAGGTTTCACGTCACCTGATGCAGCATTTATAGGATTAAATCTCTGATGGACGACGCTTCCTCAGCCAAAGTGTCAGCTCTGCTAGAGGGATCGACTCAGAAAGACCGCCATGTAAGTCCCGGGTCATCTGGGAACCAGACCCATGGATACCAATCTTTTCGGGTCCACATCCATTTCTGTTGTCCTTCATGCCAAAACCACAGGTTTTCTGAGCCGTTATCAACCACCCAGAGAAAGCAGTTGTGCTGGTAATCCCAAATCCACGGCCAGTTTTGATCGTTATACCAACCAAACCACTCACTCCATTTCTTTCCGCCTCCGGCATCAAAACTGCCTGAAAAGCTGCCGGTCTCAGTAGTGGATTCCCAGCCTAGGAAATAGACACTGTGATTATCCGCTGTGTTTTCGATTTTGAATTGATACCAGCCATCTGTTGGTGGGGTAAATGTAAGATCAAGGAGTGGATACGTGTCACCTCCAGTAGAGGTCGGGCCGTTCAGTACGGCTCCCTGTTCTGAGTAGATCGTGCATTGGATTCCTCCTAGCCCTTTTGCCCATATACGATATTCCTGCCCTCCTTGAAGCCCAAGTTCAAACCAATCTTCTGTATCGTCAGGCGTATTTGGGTAGTTGGCTGCACCTGGGTTCAATGAATGCGGTCCGTGGATTCCGCTTCCTGTTGAGCCCAGTAAGGTTGCACCGTTGACATCATTATCCCATCGGTCCTCGGAATCATATCTGGTGAGCGTTATGAGGCCATTGTCGCTATAGTCTGAACGGGCGAGTGCCTCGATACGATAATTGCCTTCGAGAGAACCTGTGAAATTCCACTGAGACCAGTCTACGGAAGTGTCGATCATATTGTTTGGAAGAATCAAGTAGGAATATCCAGGGAGCAGATACTGCTGAACCAAAGGGGCCTCTAACTTAAAAACGGTTTCGTGGTTCCATAAGAGTTCCACGGTATCCGGGAAGGTTGTATCTGCATCTTCCAACGAAGCCAGAATTCCGATAGCTAGAGGTGTGCCGGCGGGTACATCTCCTTCCAGCCCGGTGAAATCCATAAGTTTCACATATCTGCCCTGAAGCTGGTTAATCCCTGCCGCGATAAATCCCATGACATCTAATACTTTCGTTCCGGGCACGAGTTCTTTGGCAATTGCCAGACCCCATCCTGCAGGGTGAGTCATCAACATAATTTGATCGGACACATACTCTTCAAGTTCATCATTTGGAGGAGAGCTCTCGCTGGATACGACAAATATTTTGCAAGTGTCATTCGATAAAATGAGTTGGCCCTCATTCACATTCCAATCAATGGTCACCGTTACAGGTGCGGACCAGGGAGAAGGGTTATCAGGGGCATTGAGTCTTCGAATCCTGGCACGGATGCTATATTGACCGGGAAAGAACCATTCATGCTCAGCTTGGGAGCCTTCCCCCCAGTCGGATTCTGTCCCGTCCCCCCAGTCAAACTGTACTTCCCAGTTTTCTCCCCCTTCCTGGAAATCAGCTGCCATGATGTACCTCTTTTCACTCAGATAGTGTATCTGGGGCTCCTGCAGGACTGGAGGATCAATTGGGGTCTTTACCTGGAAGGTGATAATGGGATTCTGCTGGCCATAGCTATACCATTGTGAGACAACGGTATTTCCATCGCTTGCGGCGGCCATTGGGGAGAAGCCGCTTAGTCCTTGGATGGTATGAGAAGAAAAACTGGTTAAGTCTGTAGATTCATAAAGCACACCATCACGGCAGAAAAAAAAGATTCGATCATCGGCAATTGCAACGTGAAGGCATTCTTTAGAGAAGGAATGTTTTTTCGCCGAAAGAGTCGTTCCCGAAAGTGTATACACATCTGAGCCATTGGTGACAACCAGTTTACCATCATAGGCGGTTACAGTCACATATCCTGCATATGGGATCTCTACTTTGTCCCAGTTGCTGAAATTCGATGTTGAGAAGATCAGTGCTTTATTGGGTGAGGGGTAAGTGCGGTTTGTTCCTGCAAAGTAGTGTTTTCCGTCGAAAAATACTGAGCGCATGGCAGACATTCCATACATATTTGTCGAGCCAGGGATACTTATATAGTTGAAATCCAGACCATTCTCACTTTTGAGGACATATCCTCCTGATGGAGAATATTCGTTGCTGCCAAATATGATCCATGTACCACCACCATAATGTACCCATTGGTGTTGGTAACCGACACCTGAAACGGATGGAAGTGACTGTAAATTCAAATCTGATACGTTATTTCCGGAGAAGATCCTTGCTCTCCAACCTAAGAGGAAGTATCTGGAATTAGTAGAAAAAATCCCCATCCTCGGGGTTATTTGGCTGTCACTAAATTGACGAATTGACCTCCATGAGATCCCGTCGGTGGATTCAAGCCGGGAAATATTGGAATAAAACTGATAATAACCCGTAAACGTTTCTCCGTCCCAAGTAATATTCCTTACGTTTGTTCGATTTAAGGTATGGGCGGTAATGAAATCATACGCGTTCCCGATATCGGCTATTGTGGCGGTGATGATGGTAAATGTGAGATATTTTATTTTGTCCATAAACGATAGCCGCCATTGTTATGATGGTATTTACGCTTTCATGCGATGGGATTGGTGTCAACTATAATTAAGGAGATGCCCCCATAAATACCTTCCGGGGTTTGGGAAATGGTATCACATGCGAGGTGGACGAACCGGTGAGGCCGTTTCCAATCGTTGCTTGCGCGGAACAGCGCCTCCCGAACCGGGGGATGGTTTCCGTCGTGAAAGGCGATGACACCCCAGGGTTCCATGCGGGTCTCGAGTGCCATCGCATCCGCATAGACCCCTTCCCCTGTGTGGTCGCCGTCGACAAATACGAAGGTGAAGTTTCCCGTAATCTGGGCAAGGGCTGCGGGACTCCGGTCTTGAATGAGTTGCACTGGACGTGAGGATCGGGTCACAATGCTGGGGTCAGGGATCCATTGTAAGATGGGGTCTATGCAGTACAGTTCGTCACAGATATGGCGCATCATCTGCATGGTGGTCCCTCTCCAGGTGCCAATCTCGACGGCACGCACATAGCGGTGTGGGAGCGACTGAAGAACGCCGTAGAGAAACATGCGTTCGGTCGGCATAATCAGGCCGCTCCGGGCATCGAGAATCGAGGCGAGAGGGTGCGCCTCCGGGCTGTCTGGAGGAGGGGTTGCGTCCACCTCTTTCGGGGTGTTGTACACATTTTTGATGATGCGGGGGTCTTCTGCCATGAAAAAGATCCTGGTGTATGCCGGGTTAAGAAATCGTTAGTTTGTCAAGGTGGATAAAGACTGCTTCAGGTCGGACCAAAGCAGCTTTGCTTTTCGGACAGCAGAAGTGCACATCCCGTGCAGTGTTGCCGTATGACCCATCTGTGTCTCCTTCGCAGGAGCTGCATCCGGATAAAATCCGTAATGCTCAAGAGTTGGATAGGTAAGATCAGCGGCCTGATCAAGTGCACACATGGGAAGACTCATGCAGGAATACCCCTCGTTGGTTAAACGCCTTTGCAGGTTCCGGATCACGTCGCTGAAGATGAGCGCCTCTCCTTCCAGGCCACCAGCCTCCAATACCGCAGACCAGCGAAAAATTCCGCAAGCGGGAAAAAATTCGCGTCGATCCTGGAGAAGGTTTACGTCTGCTTCTCCCCCTGCCCACTGCAGGTGTGTCATGCTGTTTCCAATCCAGCCTGTGCAGAACGCAATTTGGGGTTGTGCGTTCATGACTCGCATTGCGGTAGAAAGAAACGCATTCGAAATTTTTCTGCCAGGAGCCGTGAACAGCACATAGGCGTTTTGGGATGTTCTGATTTCCTGTTCCAGAATTTGGGTCCACCAGCCCTTCCGTATCCCGGAGTGCGGCAGTCGGTTCTCGGACGTGAGGGAAAGGGTCTGAATGTTCTCCGCACCATACCCCGGCAAGGGGGCTGATGTCGCGATAAGCACCTGTGTGACCGGAGAATCGGACAGGGAGGCGAGCGTGCGAGTGAGAGCCGTATGGGATTCTTTCGGCGAGAAGAGGCAGGCGATCAGTTTTTGCGGGTGGGAAGCGGATAGTGGTTCGTTGTGCGCCTTGCACACCTGTTGGTAAAAATCCAGATGCGCTTCGAGTACCGTTTGGTTCTCACATACCTTCCTCACTCTCTGCCGTGCAGCCTGCCCCATTTCCAGGCGGGCCTGCGCGCTCATCGCATGGGCTTTCTCCATCGTCTCTTCGAGTGCCCTGGCAAGTTCGCCCGGCGTCGTCCCGCCTTTGGCGATCCATCCGGAACTGCCATCTTCGACCAGCTCGGCCTGGCCCCCCCGGTCTGAAACGAGAACCGGGCGTCCCAGGGACATGGGCTCCATACAGGTGTTGGGATAGTTATCCCAGCGCGAGGGCACGACACAGAATCCGGCACTGGCGTATTCCGCCGCAAGGCGTTCCCGCGGAACCTTGGCCATAAACCGGAATTGTGGACGAAGAGCGTTCGGGATGAATGCCTCGACCACTTCCTGAGTGGTCCTTCCGTCCCCTGCTTCATTCCGTACATGTGGACCGCCGATGAAGTGGAATTCGGCGGTCGGGTGTTTGCGTGCATGTTGTACGGCTGCCTCCACATACTCAAAGGCTCCCTTGCGTGGTTCCACCCGACCGACGAACAGAAACCGTGTTTCCTCTACGGCTGGTGTGTCGTCACAGGCAAGGGGATTTCCCAGAGGATAGGGGATCACCTGAATGGTATCCCGTGGGATGCCTGCCCACTCCGCAACTTCGTTCGCGAGGTAGGAACTGGGACTCAGAACAGCATCCGCATACCGGATGGAGGCTTTTTCGTACTCGGCTCGGAAACGCTGCCAGGGTGAATCGATCAGATCGTCGTTTTCCCGGAAGATGCTGAGACTGGGCGAATGCAAATGGATGACCACGGGCACATGCCGTGATCTCGCATCCGGAGGAAGGTCCTGCGCGTGTCGCAGGATCTGGTAGTAATATGCAGGGTATTCGTATTCCGGTGCTTCGATGAGGTCGATATCAGAGGTCTCGACAAAGGTCAGCAGGCCTTTGGCGAGGGAGTAGGCGAATACTGCGGCAATGTCATGCTGGGCCAGAGCATCGGTTTCCGCTGATGAACAGCGGGTATCCAAGTTCCACTCTTCATCGGTGAAGGGCAGGTAGATCAGTTGAAGGCGTCCATCCCGGTGTGATTCGATTTGCTCAAACCCAACAGAGTTGCCTGCGTCCGGATGCCATTTGGTGATCACCGTGACGTTGTGGCCGGCATCGAGAAGGACGTCGGCCATGTTCACCACATAGGTGCCGATTCCCCCCATGGAGTTCGGAGGGTATTCCCGGGAAAGAAAACAGATATGCATCATCAGAGCCTTATTGCGACGGCGCGTTCCATTTTACGAAACAGCCAGATTCCGCAGACCAATGAGACGATGGCATACAGGACCGAGAGCCCAAGAAGAACCAACACATCGGCACGGGGTGAGAGGAAGCAATGGCGCATGAGGTGCAGGAAAGGGGTGGCAGGATTCAGCCGGACCAGCCAGACCAGAAGAGGGGAATCTGCGAGGCTTTCGGTTGAATACAGAATCGGCGACAGGAAAAATGCAGGCGTAAGTGCAAGGTTTACAATATGCTGCATATCCCGGTACACCACAGACAGTGGCGTGAGGGCCAGGGTGATGCCAAAGCTGAATGCCCAGGAAATGATCAGCACCACCGGTAACAGGAGGAGTCCCCATTGAGGCGTCACTCCGAGAAAGAGGAGGGCGACCCAGAGAACAGGAAGTGTGCAGAGAAAGAGAAACAAATTCGAGAGGGAGACGGCACAGGAGATGACCCAGCGTGGGAAAAAACACTGGGAAATGAGTGGTTTGGCCTCCAGCAATGCTGTGGTTGATTCCGTCAGGCAGCCGGAGACGAACAGCCAGAAGACCAGCCCGGTACAAATATAGGCCGCGTAATTCTGCTGCCCGGACTCAGGGTTGGCGATCACCGAGAAAACGGTTGCATACACGCTTACCAGAACGATGGGATAGATCAGGCTCCAGAAGTATCCCATCCAGGATCCTGCAAACCGGTCTGCTATCCGCTTTTTGGCCAGTGCCGCCGCCAGACGCCAAATCGATGAGGGAGATGCCCAGGGATCCCTCTCCGGGTTCACGATCACTCGTCCTTCATGGGGGGAGGCTGAGTTCATAATTCGTGATTGAGCCATTGCCGGTAGTAGTAGGTCATACCGGCACTCTCTCCTTCTGATGTAATGGTTCCTTCTGAGATCCAGATACAGTTTTCGGTCAGCTGGTCCACCATCTCCAAATCATGGGAAACAAACACCAGTGCCTTGCGAGACCAGTCGATACGTTCAATCCAGTTGAGGCATTTCTGTTGAAAACCGCCGTCGCCGACCGCCAGTACTTCATCTACCAGCAGAATGTCGAAGGGCAGAGAACGTGCAATGGAAAATGCAAGCCGCATCCTCATTCCGGTTGAGTAGGTTTTGACCGGCTCATGGATCTGGTCTCCGATTTCCGCGAAGTCCTCGATTTCAGGAATCTTTTTTTGGGTTTCTTCTACGGATCTGCCGTGCAAGAGGCTGGCCAGTTCAATATTCTGGATCCCGGAATATTCAGGGTGAAATCCACCGTTAAAATTGTTGAGGATCAGGGACGTCCCGCCGAGTTTCAGGGTTCCGGCTGAGGGAGGGATCAGTCTGCCAATGACCTTGAGAAATGAGCTTTTTCCTGCTCCGTTGATGCCGAGAACTCCCAGCCGGTCACCTGCCTTGAGTTGGAACGAAATTTGGTCGAGTACCGTACGTTTTTTTTGTGTGTGTTGTTTGAAGCTCCGGCCTGACAGGATGGCTTTCAGTGTCACGTCGCGGTGTTCCCAATGCGAGGGGTATGAAAGAGAGACGTTCTCCATAAGGACTAAGGTCTCTGATGGGGTACCCTCCTCAGTATTCGAATTCACCCGTGAACTCCTGAGACCCTGTCTTTTCCGAGCTTCAAACGAACGCGTTCTGCAATTTTTCCGGAAGCGAAGCGAAGCGCTTCCAGAGGCCGGCCGGGGAGGGAACCCAGATAGGCAATGAACTCCTGACAGTTCTTTAATTCCTGTGCGAGGTCAGCGGGACCATTGGATTCACCACGTGCAGAATAGAGAGTGCCTTCTGTCAGGAGTAGGGCTTCTGCGCCGTATTCTGCAAAGACTTTCGGATGTCGGTCGACCATCGCCCGCCGTCCATGTTCCCGCGTGTTTGCCTTATATGCGTTTGACATAGAGCCTTCGCGCATTCGGTACGTGATCAGTGGCTCGGGAATCACAAGCATGGCATAGCCGCGCTCACAGACTGCCACCCAGAACTCCCAGTCTTCATAGGCATATTTTTGGTCTGGAGAAAACCCGCCGATTTCCTGAAAAACGGAGGCCCGGACCAACGCGGGAGGGGTAGACATACATTCGGCCAAGAGAAACGGGAACTGCCCATGAAAGGGAATCCACCAGGTGTCCATGATGCCGATACTTCGCGTCCATGCTGTAACCGCCCCTGTTTCCGGATGCCGGTCCAGTACCTCAGAGGCTTTCCGGATGTAGGTGGAATCCAGTTCATCATCCGCATCCAGAAAGATCAGGCAGTCCGCCCCCTTCTCGATGGCCATTTGAGCGCCACGGTTGCGTGCGGTTGGTAGTCCACCGTTTTTGAAGTCCAGAACAGAAATTCCATTCACATTTCGGAATCCGTCCAAAGCCTGCAGGGTCGCGGCTTGAGTCGAACCATCATTAACGACGACAATATGTTCCGGCTTACGTTCCTGTTTGAGTAAACTGGACACACATACGTCCAGATCTTCCCCCATATTATAACAGGGAATGATAACCGCCACATGTGAAACAGGGTTGTGAGAATCAGTGGCGCGAGGGTGAGGGTGGCGCAGCGGGCGGTCTGAAAAGGGGAGGTTGGAGGGAACCGAAAGCCGGCGGTCAGAAACTCTGCGGGAACGGCACTCCTCGCAGAGTCGACTAAAGAGATTGATCGTTTCCTCAATCACCATCTTGTTGTCACAGTAAGTCCGAATCCGAGCTGCGGCGGCTGCACCCATGGTCAGCCGCTCTTTGTCCGAGAGAGCCAACGCGGAGCGCAGGGCGTCTTCCAGAGCTGCAGGGCTGCTTTCACAGAGAATCCCCGAGGTTCCGTGTTCGATCATTTCGGCCATCCCGCCTTCAACAGTAGCAACCACCGGTAAACCGGTCGCCATCATCTCCTGGCACACATACCCGAAGGGCTCCCATAAACTGGGGACGACCCCAATGGTGGCACGGCCATATTCATCCCAGAGGTCCTGCCGTTCTAAAGGTCCTACAAACCGGATCCGTTTGTGAATCCATTCCGGTACAAGCTTTTTGAGCAGAATTTTGTCCAGGGTTCCGTGCAGAGTTGGATGTTCGCATAAACGGCCGCAAAGGTGAAGGCACAGGTCCGGATCCTCTTCTGCTAATGGAACAAAGGCCCGTATGAGTTGTTCGATACCTTTCCGCATCTCAATCCGGCCGGCATAGACAATGAGTTTTTCTGTTGACGTGCCCGTTCCAACCCGTTTATCAAATGGATAAGGATCCGGGACTGTACCCAGAGGATATTGGATCACAGATGTTTTTTCCTCCTCGCACTGCAGGGAGTTCTGAAGACCCTTTCGCATATAGTCACTCGCGAACAGCAGGTGGTCCGCCAGGGCCATCGAGTGTGTTTCGTACAGATACCGATGGTATTCATGACGGTCATACAGGGTGTCGTCATTGTAGATACTGCAGTCTCTATGGGGGCTGTGAACGAAGATGACAATGGGAATATCCGCAAGCTCATTGAACAGCAGCACCTGATCCTGAACCATCCACATGGGGGCTTCAATATCCTGACTTAAAATCAGATCAAATTGGTGCTTTTTGTGAAAGAGCGGTAGATTGCGCCACACTTCGCGGGCAAACACCCCGCAATAGTGACGCACGTTGTTCATTTCCCGGGAAAATTGATCGGGCGAAAGGTCCAACGGCTTTCCGTCTTTCTCGTTGATGGCTTCAAGACGGTACACAGTCAGTCCCCCCTGACGTGTCAGCTTGGGTGCTCCAGTCACATGTTTCGTCACAATGGTGACTTCATGGTCGCGTGCGACAAGTTCTTCCGCGACTAACGTACAGTACGTTCCGATTCCGCCCATTGGTCCAGGTGGATACTCTGTGGTGACAAGGCAGATATTCATAGAGGGAAAAGGGAAAGGGATATATAAAACGAAGATGGACTAGTCTACCGCATGATGAGAAACAAGGTTCAAATCAACTCTGATTTCCTGATGAAGCTAGGTTTTGGGTTACACCCATTTTTTCTTCTGACTCTCAAGCCTCGCCGTACTTGCATCAGGAATTTATGACGAGAGGATTTTTTTATTAATGTTTTTAGGTGAATATGTGCAAATATGTTGTTTGAAATGTATGAAGTATAGGATTTGAATTTTCTAGTCGAAAGATTTATTCTATAGAGTGTTTCTATCAACTGATCATCACCATGAGTTATTTTCCTATGTGTGATGAGGCTGTGACTGGAGGGGTTCCCAACCCAATACCTGACAAGAAGATCCATGACTCCTTCATCCCTAGAATACAACTCTCTCTGCGAATGTAGGGGGGGTCCTGTGTTTCATGGAGCCGGTTATCCCAGAGGGTGGCGTGAGTGAAAACGAGAGGTCTCAGTTGGGGTGTTGGGGTCATCGCAATCATTGCGGTTCTTCTTCTTGTTTCTTTTCCAGAGATTGAATCAGATGAGTGGCGAGGAGACCTCCATCCATCTGATGTTCAAGAATCTGAGCCGATTGAACCGGGCCATGAATCCCGGAATTTGGTGGGAGAGAAGGATTCGGGCCCTTCGCATCCACCATCCTCAACCCCTGGGGCTTCGCAAGAGGTGACCAAAAACATTTCAGACCATTTTGACGGATTAAAGGAAGGGGATGACGAGAAGCGGTACAGGCAGTTGATGCGGTTAAAGGAGGAGATGTTCAGTCAGCCTTCAAGTACAGCATCGCACCAGATTAGGGCGTTTCTTGCTTCCGGACAGGACCTGGATCTTGGAATGCCCTTCGCGGTGGAAGAAGGGGGCACGCTGCAAATTGGCGATACCCTGCGGGTGAATCTCTTGGATTGGCTGGGGCAAATCGATCCGGTGGCGGCTGCTGAAGAATCGCAAGTGATTTACCAAACTAAAGACTCACCGGAAGAATGGGCGGTGGCGCTGCGGAATACGGTTTGGGGTGGAAGGTTGCAGGATCAGGAGTGGGAGGCGAGGGAGGAAGTGCGTGTCCGTATCGTGGAGATGTTAGATCATGAACCATGGCGGGAGAATCCCACCGCCGGTTATCTCGAATCCTTTGATGCGGTCGTGTACAGTCGTTCTCGGGAAGCGGTGGCTGTGTTGATGAACTATCTGCATCCTGAGCAACCTGATATTCTGGCAGCTGCCTCAAGAAGGGCGCTAAACCATCTGGCAGAAATCGATGGTCTTCTGCTTCTGGACACGTTCCAAAAGAACGAATGGCGAAATATTGACCCTATGGAGCGTGCGTGGTTTTATGCCAAGCTCGCCGACCCAGGCCCGGAGGCCCAGGCCGTCCTGAAAACCTATGTCCAATCGGTTTCCCAAGTGGAAGCCGAAGAGTTTCTTCGCCTCTATCCGAATTTTTCCCGCGGCTACTCTCACTCACTCCTTACCCCTTTTCATACTACCCGAGGTGCGACATTTGCGCAGTTGGAACAGTTTTCCCGGACGGCTCTGGCTCCCCTTGTTCAGTCACCATAATGCCTGGATATCATGAACACTAAAACACCGTTGTTCTTTCATGTTCTTCTCACGCTGGTGGGACTCTCTGGTTATGCGCAGACGTACAAGCCTTTTGCCATCAGTCCGTCTGCTATGCGGTCTACGGAACCACATAAATGGTCAGGTATTGTAGCCGTTTCGGGTTCTGCGGGAAGCGGACAGGTGGTTGGAAACCCTAAGGTGCTATCCACCTGCGCGCATGTGGTCATGAACTCCCAGGGGCGAATTGAGACCAATGTGTCCTGGGGGCATCAGCATTACAATTCCGGAGGAGTGGACCACGGGCAGTTGCGTGGTTTGGACGAAAGGCTCATTTTTCTTTTTTCCTCTTACTCCAGTAGAAAGGTGCGGGATCACTGGGACGACCGATTGATCGACCCGCGGACAGGGGAAAGGGGGCGCCGCAGTATGCCGGATACCTTTAATTCAGACTTATGTTTTATTGGATCCAAAACGCCGTTGGCAGGCGGAGGGTATGGTCTGGTCTCCTGGGAGAGCAGTGTGGCGTCCAATTATCTATTGTCGTTTGGACCGCATATGGTCAGTGGCTACCCTCGGTCTTCTGAGATTCACCTCTCTAATCGCGGGATATTACATCAAACGGGCGAAGGTACGTTTGATTTTTACTTCCAAAATTATACAGATAGTATCTTGGATCGAGCCTATGTAAACGCTCGGAACATGGAATCCTATGGCGGGAACAGCGGCGGTGGGGTATGGGCGCAACGAAACGGCCAATGGTATTTATCAGGAGTATTTGTCAGTGGTGGAGGGGGGACAAGGCTGTTGGATTCTGCAGCGAAAGGGCTCTACGACACCACAGTTGCTGTTATAGGGAATGATACAGCTCTGAGTCCAACATGGAGAAATGTCTCATTCCTTGAAAAACCTGGATATATTCTGTCTATTTCGTCTAATCAGTCTTGGACAGCCTCTTCAAAGAATAGCTGGATATCAATCGAATCAGGCACTTCAGGAAATGGAAATGGTGAGGTCCGATACAGCGTTTCACGGAATACATCAGAGAACCCGCGATTAGGAAGAATTGAGGTGCGTTCCGGCTCTCTGGTCCTTTCTCATCAAGTGCAGCAGGCTGGTGAGAGTCGCTACATTGAACTTGCCCCTGAAAATGGATCACATGCAAGTGAGGCTTCTTCGAACCATGTCATCTCGGTGGATTCTAATGTGAATTGGGCTGTTTCCAGAGGCACTGACAACTGGATAACGGTTCTGAATAGCGCATCCGGAAGTGGTGCTGGAACCGTAACTTATTCAGTAGATGAGAACAAAACCGTCATTTCAAGAGTCGGTACCCTCCGGTTTCAAGGTGAAGGTGCCGAAAAGGTTTTCACAGTCGAACAGGAGGGGGATGAAGTGTCACTGGATGCCTCTCCCTTGGAGGCAACTCTCGGAAGTGAGGCTTCATCTGGGCACGCTATTCAGGTCATCTGTAACACAAATTGGTCGGCAAAAAGTAACAGTTCGTGGATCCGAATAGATCAAGGGATGACAGGCAGCGGGAATGGGGGCATCCAATATAGCCTTTCAGGCTACACATCTTCCACTGCCCCACGTTCAGGTTCCATAGAGATTACAGCCGGAGGCATCACACATACGGTCTCAATCATCCAAGAAGCACGCACGGTTTTGGAAGCAGATAAGTTACGCTTTGAATTTGGAGGCAATTCACCTACGGATGGCGAAATCACCATTACATCGAATGTTCCCTGGACGGCGTATTTTGAGAACAATCAGCACAGCAATTGGATACGACAGACAATAAATAAACCTGGGGGGGCTCGATGGGATACATTTCGGAGACGATGGAATAGCACTGGGAATGGCTCTATTTTCTTTACGGTTAGTCGGCAACAAGGTATCCACACCCCCCGTGAGGGTATCCTCACACTTACAGGTGGTGGTATAACGAGAAGAATAAAGATCGTTCAAGCTGGATGGGTCTCTCTGGCAGCTGTACCTGATCGGGTATTTCACTATACTGACGGTACAACTTATCAAACCATCCAAGTGAATGGGACAGTTACTTCACGTGACACACAAATCTCTGTAGATGTAGATTGGATCAAGAATATCAAAAGGGAGGGAGACCTTTTAACGTATCAGGTTGAGCCGAACCCTACGATTGACACACGACGGGGTACGATTACTTTACGACAATCTAACGTACCCTGGGAAGGGGTCGCGGAAGAAATAACCATTTCACAACAAGGTCAACCGCCCACCTTAAGTATTAGTTCAGAGCTTGAGGAGGTCTCAAAAGATGCTTCACTTGGTGAAGTTGAGGTTGAAACAAATTATCCCTGGGTCGGGACAGTACTTGAAGGCGGAGACTGGTTGACTCTCACTGAGCATCACGGGATTGGGGATGGTTTAATCAAATACCATATTGAGGAAAACGCGTCTGCACATTCCAGAAGGGGGATAATTGAGGTTAAGGCATTTAACCTCAGGCACCAATTGGTCATTGAGCAGAATGGTGCTTCAGCTTTCCTGATAGTTTCACCCAATTCAAGGGATGTGTCCTCGGGTTCTAGCCTGAACCAGGTTGCAGTTGTAACCTCAAATACAACATGGGAGAAGCCGGTTAGTTCCGTACCTTGGATTACGGTCCACAACGATGAGGGAGGAAGTGGTAACGGTGAAATACACTATTCAATCTCCGACATGGTTGAACCGGAGGCTGCGGGATTGTTGGACTCTGATTTTCAAGCTGGATTGACGGAGCAGCCCACAAGTATAGCCCTACAAGGGGATGGCAAATTGCTGTTGGGGTTTGTAAATGCAACCACAGACGTTGGGGGCGTTCAGGTGAATTCCCTGGTCAGACTTCATCCGGATGGGTCCCTCGACAATAGTTTTCAGGCACCTAGGTTGTACAAACTAAATACTATGGATGTCATAGGAGATATTCTTTTGCAGCCAGATGGTAAAATACTCGTGGCTGGTATCTTCCGTTTATCCCAACAAGACAACCAAATTACCCGACTGATTCGTTTAAACCAAGATGGAACGATTGATCATTCGTTTGTACCACACCCCTGGCCTTCCTCTTGGCGGACAGTATTGGAGCCTGTGACCATTGCCTTGCAACCGGATGGTAAAATTCTCTTATCCAATTCGAACCACATATTTAATACATTGGAAATAAAGAGACTAAATGCGGATGGCACAGATGATGCCACCTTTAGTCCTCCAGCACTCTATGGCGGAACTAGTGACGGTAATCGTCGCAACCTTCTTAAATCGGTCTCATCGATTCACCCACTTGCGGACGGTACTATTCTCGTAAACGGATCCTTCGCTACAAATGATTTTTCAACAGGCCCTCAGTCTCATCAAACCTGGTACAACAAAAATCTGGTGAAATTGCTTCCTAATGGGGCTATTGACACATCGTTCAGAATTCCTACGAGATCAATCTATCATAATTCCGCAATTGGCATCATGCCAAATGACGATATTGTTGTGGCTTACCGAAACGGGGTTTCGAAATATACTTCTTCAGGTGGTCAAGCTCTTAATCAAGAGCATACCGGGGTATGGAGAATTTCTGAAGATGTAAGTCAGTATAAAATTTCAGACATGCACGTGTCAGAAGATGGATCTATCATGCTTGCATGTTTTGATGATTTACTAGGAACTAGATTCATCTTCGAACTTAATCAGTCTGGAGACTTATTGACTGACTTTAATAACTTCTCAGTTGGAGTGATAGACGATCTTGATTTTCGATTCATCGATCTTCCGGAAGTGGAAAAGATACTGATAACCGGGGATTTTACCATGGTGTCCGGACAGCCAAACAACTTCCTTTCGAGGCTGAATCGTCAGGGAAGTTTAAGCCGATCTGGACTGATCTCCGTTGAAGGCGATATGATTTCAGGTAATGAGACCGGCACCCTGCTAATTCAACAGTCAATTCCCGAAGGTGTTTTGTTCTCCCTGTCTCCATTTTCTCGAGACCATCAAAATTCGGCATCGGATAATCATGAGGTTTCTATCTTTACAGATGGTGATTGGGTCGCATCTGTGGATGTGGATTGGATTGAGTTGTCGTCCTCTGCATCAGGAACCGGGGATTCGGTGCTGTTGTACAGCAAAGATGAAAATCGTTTAGGTTCAATACGGACTGGACACATTATCGTGCAAAGTAATGGGGTGAAACGGAAGTTCATCGTGTCTCAAGCCGCTGCTGATATGAGCCTCGAACTTTTGTCATCCTCAGAATCATATTCGTCTGATGCAATTTCTGATCTGACACTCGACATTAGTTCTAATACATCATGGACAGCGTCACCAGGTGACGACCATTGGATCACATTAACGGGTCCAGTTTCTGGTTCTGGGAATGGATCTGTTTCGTATTCTCTCTCAGAGAACATCTCGACTAGCCAATCTAGAGAAGGTACCATTAACGTATCCATTAATGGCCTCACTCGAACATTCACAGTTACACAGGCACCAACGGTTGTATTGGAGCTTAGTGCTGAATTTGGTCTGCATGAAATAGGTGAAGAGTCTGCTAATTTGCTGCGAGTGAATTCAAATGTTCCCTGGAGTGTTCATTGGGACTGGCAAGGAGACTCTGGAGATGGCTGGGCTCAACGAATATCTGGCTACAGCTTAAATCCGCCAGGGAATAGAGTACTGTACTACCGGGTCACAGAGAATACTTCCGGAAAAGACCGTTCCGTGAACATGGTCATTACAGGTGGAGGTCAGGAACGCATTTACACTGTATTTCAAAAAGGACCTCCTGCTTTAGGATTTGAAGATAGCAGTGTGGTTCATGCAGGGAATGCTCTTTCCGGTTTGAAACTTAATGTGGAAGCAAATGTGGAGTGGACGGTAAGAAGCGGAAATGAATCCTGGATTACCATTACGAATCGTGTAGGTGGACCCGGTGCAGGTACTGTGACCTATTCCCTTGCCCCAAATACTACCGGAGTTACGCGAGCTGGACTTATCGTTATTGAGGGGGAGGGACTGTCCAGTAGCGTCGAAGTTGTGCAAGGCCCACCCCCTTTACTGCAGTTCGAATTTTCAAACAGTCCGATATTTAGTGGTAATAGGATTAGTGGTCAGAGTGTTGGCGTTTTTGCAAACACCCCTTGGTCTGCGGATGTCGGCCAGGATTCGTGGATACAACTTACATCCGGAACTTCAGGAAATGGAAATGGTGAGATTACCTTTAGCCTTGAAGAAAATGTATCTTCTTTAGCGGTTCCGCGCACTGGGAGTATTGTAATCAATGGCGGTGGGCTCACTCGTGTATTTGAGGTGACTCAGTCCTCACAGCTTGCCTCATTGCCTCTGACTGAAGCAAAAATTGAAGTGTCAGGTAACGGATTACCTATTGAGTTGGATGACAATACTCCCCAATCTGCGGATGGTACGGACTTTGGTAGAGTCGATATGAATACAGGAAGGGTGACACGGACATTCCGGGTCTGGAACGCAGGTGGTATCGACTTGGCGTTGGGGGCTGAAACATCCAGCCATAGTGACTTTTCCGTCAGTGGCCTGAATGGGAGAATTCCACCAGGTGAATTTGATGATTTTACAGTGGTTTTCGAACCGAGCGTTGCCGGTCTCGTTTCTTCAGTCATTCAATTTGCGACGAGTGATGCGGATCAAAGCCCGTTTAATTTTACCGTTCAGGGTGAAGGAACCACCGCATCAGCATTTTCCGGTGCAGTGGATGGGGGGAACAACCGGAAATGGGTCAGTTGGCTGGGATGGTATAACGATCAGTACTGGCCATGGATCTGGGATTATCAACACGGAACCTGGCTTTGGGTGGTGGATAACGGCCCGGAAAATGTGTGGATGTGGCACGATGGCCTACAGCGATGGATGTGGACCCGAACAGATTGGTATCCCTGGGTTCGTTTTGCGGGGGATGAGGGCCTGTCTTGGCGGGAGCAGTGAGTGCAATCTTGCAAATGAACGAAAAATCATTTTTAATTTCACCTACACATTTGACTCTTAAACCATGGATATAAGTATGAGCTCTTTTTTGCTGGATCAGATCAAAGTTAAATGGATGAAATCAATAACTTTATTTATAGTGCCGTTTCACTTTTCTGGAGTCGGATGGGCTCAGTTTAGCGGTGGAGAAGGGACATCAGACGTACCTTTTTCTATTTCAAACAAAGCTGATCTTTTATTTCTCGGAGCGAATCATTCTTTGTTTCGTAATTCCTTCTTTGAGTTGACTGCAGATATCGATTTGTTGGGAGAAGAGTTTGCCCAAGCTGTGATTCCAATTTTCGGGGGTAGATTCGATGGAAATGGTCACAAAATAAAAAACTTGCATATTAACAGTGAGGCTTCTGGTGCATATCTTGGTCTATTCGGCACTCTCCAAGGAGCTGTCATACAAAACCTTAGATGTGTGGATATCGACATAAGTGGTGTTGACGCGTTCATTGGCGGCCTAGCGGGCTATACAAATTTCGATAGTGAGGTGACCGCATGCCATGTAAACGGTAGTATTTGTAATGTGGGCACTGTCAATAACACGGGGGGACTCATTGGAAAAGCTACTTTCCTGACAATAATAGATTGCCACACTGATGTGGAGATTGACTTGGAAAATGCTGAAGGGGGAGGGGGAGTGGGAGGGCTTTGCGGGATACTATATACGGGAAAGATTAATTCATGTTCCGCAAAAGGGGACATCACAACTAAGTCATGTAGCGGAATTGGTGGTCTTGTTGGATCTTGTTACGGTGAAATAATCGAAAGTCATGCAAGTGTTGATATTTCTTCGTTTGATGGAGAAATCATAGGAGGATTTTGTGGGGTACTAAGCGACGGGAAAATTGAGAATTCAACCGCCACCGGAAAAATATCAGGTAATGGGAGTAAAGTTGGAGGTTTTTGCGGTTACAATTATCAGTCTAGGTCTGGACAGGACGCAAGAATTATTACGAACTGCTACTCAACCGGGAATGTGTCAGGCATTCAAGAAGTTGGAGGTTTTTGCGGGAATAATAAGGGTGGTAGTGAACTAAATTCCTGTTATACTACTGGAACCATTCAAACTACCGAATTGACCCTGGATGCAGGAGGATTTTGCGGAGTAAACGAAGGTATTATTTTTTTATGCTACTCGAAAGGAGACGTGAGGGTTGGAGATTTAAGTGTTGGGGTTGGAGGATTTGTTGGGTCCAATAGCTCCAGTGTTTCTCGTTGTTTTGCTATGGGAAATGTCGTGGTAAATAATACATCCACTGAAACTCAATACTATAATCGAAGTGGAGGCATCGGAGGCTTCTGCGGAGTCTCAGACGGTACTATCAGCGACAGCTTTTGCACTGGTGATGTAGCTGTTGGAAGCGAGGCTAATTTTTTTGGAGGGTTTTGTGGTAGTATATGGGGTACTGTAGAGCGGTGTTATTCAATTGGGTTCATTCAGGGCGGGGGAGGGGTAGCCACACGGTCCGGAGGTTTTTCCGGGTATGATCCAAATGTGGAGACTGAAGCATGTTTTTGGGATACGGATACATCAAGTGTGTTGCTTAGTGGATCGGGTAACGGGAAAACTACATCTCAGATGCAAACTCAGACTACGTTTTCCTCTGAGGGATGGAATTTCGATACAGTTTGGGAAATGGACGGTTATCCCATACTTCAAGGTTTACCAAACCCTTATCAGAGCGGCGTTCGGTATAATGCGCCATATTACTACCAAGGGGCTACCCCTTGGTGCACATATACGTCTCTTGCCATGTTACTTTCAAGCCTTGAGGGTCGAGAAAAAATTCGGCCATGGGAGGTTGCTAGAGATTTTGGTGCCTCTGCCTTGCAAGGCTATATAACTGGAGGTGGTGTGTTTGCTAATACCGCCAAGAAACTGGCTGAGGATATTGCCGAAAAATACAACTTGGATGTTTCTTATAAAAAAGCATGGGGGGCATATTTTTCTGCGGATGAAGTAAAGAATTCAATTATTGAAGCATTTTCAGAAAGTGGAACTCCAATCATAATGATCTGTGGTGATTATGTCTTCGATTTTCCTGTACTGAATACACTCGGACATGCAGTATTGATAACCGGATATGATGAAGAAAATGTCTATATCAGTGACCCAAGTGGAGCTTTGATACACGGATATCTTGGTTATAATATAAACCCCTTTATTACGAATAGATCCACTCCTGCTGATGGCCTGCTTGATGGTATGTATCTATGCAATCGTCCGGTTGCGTGGGACGTTTTAACAAATTGGATGCATCAATGGTGGGATCGAAAAGCTCCTATCGAATTGGTGTGGGTTAAAGGTGAAGTTTCTCGCTCAGCGAAAGCTTCACTTTGCTTTTATGGAGATTCTGACGGATCAGGGCAAATTCTATTCGAACGTAGTGGAGACTCTGCCCTGCTTTCTCAGCCAGTCATTTCACTCGATGGCACAAAAGCTAAAGGATATTCATGGGCAATTGGGAATTGGGGCTCAGAGTCAGGCCTGCTGATTTCAGATTTAAGTGGAATTGGGGTTACCGATTGCACGCCCGACTCAAGCGCAACCACCTGCATGCTACGAATATCGTTGATTGGTAGCGACGCCCCACCTCTTGAGAGAGTCATTGAAGTGGGGAACCAACAACTTTACCGCAAATACTTCTGCGAACTTGGTAACCGATCGGAATTGTTCTCGTTTGACGGTCTCATTGTTGATCATTGCAGGATCCACATCGAGCTTCTTTCTGAAGACGGTCAGGAGGAGTATGATTCCGTAATTCTTGATTTGTCGGCTGGTGAAGTTGAACCTGCGTTCCTGGGTGCCTTCAATGGTGGAAGTAATAGGAAGTACAACGAGTGGCTAGGTTGGTATAATGATCAGTACTGGCCTTGGGTTTGGGATTATAAGCACGGAACATGGCTGTGGGTGGTGGACAATGGACCCGAAAATGTATGGTTGTGGCATGATGGGTTACAACGATGGATGTGGACTCGGATAGATTGGTATCCCTGGGTGCGTTTTGCTGGGGATGCTGAGTTAACGTGGCGAGTAGAATAATGTTATCATATCGTGATGCTTGGATGAAAGCAGCTTGTTGCAGCTCAATAAATTACTTCTTGTAGCAAGGGTATTCTTTTTTTTGACTTAAAAAAAATACATATGGAAAAATGTTATGTTTTTTAATAATATTCAAAAGTATATAATTATATTTGGCCTTATTTCCTGCTCTTTCGCAGATGAATTAAGTGTCTTCAACCGTTGGTATGCTCCTTATCCGGTTCAGGGCCGAAATTATTCTGAAACCATTTTTACTACTGGAGGAGTATCTCCCAAAAGATTTGTCTTTCAGGGGGGGGGATCTGGGGGTTCTATCATACCTGGTGTAGGGCAAGTTCCTGGCGGAGATCGGTTGGTGGCGAATTTCACGATTATCGATTTTGCTCCTGGACCAACGTATTATATGTTTTTGGATGCGGATGGGTCCGCATACTTGAGGGGTAGTTATCTCCCTGGCATTAATGTGCCGGGGAGCAGAACCATAAGCATTGGAAAATTGCTCGCAACTGATATCACAAAAGTCTCTGCTAGTTTGTCAAGTAATTGGGCTATGATGGTTAAGCAAGATGGCACCATTCTTCCTGTAAATGCGCAAACAGATGGTGCGCGTGTCAGTGGTTTTAGAAACGTTCACGACGTAGCTCTAGGCTCTGTTCATGGGTTGGTGCTTGGTAAGGATGGAAGAGTGAACGCCTTTACTAGAAATAGTAGCGGGAATGATTATGGTCAGGCTGATGTTCCTGCTGGGTTGTCCAATGTGGTTTCAATTGCTGCTGGAACATTTCATTCCTTGGCCTTGACTTCATCTGGAAGAGTCATTGCGTGGGGTGCTGGAGAAGTAGATGATCCGAATAGCTCTAGACATTATGGCCAAAGTCGTGTTCCTGGTAACTTAAACGGAGTCATCGCTATTTCGGCTGGCCGTTATCACAGCATGGCTCTTAAATCGAATGGTCAAGTTGTATGTTGGGGTGCAGGTACATCGTCCTCAAGTGTAACCGGAGCTCGTTATGGTTATGGACAGTCTGTTGTGCCTTCCGCGGTGAGAGATGCTGTGTTTATCTCCGCAGGGGAAAGGCATTCTGCTGCCTTGTTGAGGAATGGAGAATATTATATTTGGGGAGAAAAGAAAAATTCCGGTCGGCCGCAGAACCCCGGGGGAGTCTTGTCCCAAATGGCTTTAGGGCAGCACTATCATTTGTACAGCGGCCCAGATTTGCGAAATCCGTCTCAAAGCCGAGTCGACTTGAGGGGTAACATTACTGGTGATCTTTACTCTACTGGAATGGGTTTAGAGTTTGCCGTAGTTGATAATATGGGGGAATGGGCTGACGGGAATGGCACTAAGATAAGGTAT
>DIYN01000045.1:0-124300 GCA_002429065.1 Verrucomicrobia bacterium UBA6053
AGTTTTATTTAAAATGCTCTAGCCATGCGGAAATGTGTGCATTTTCTGAAAGAAAAGGGGTACCGCCGAATTGGGTATGTAGACAAGTCAAGCAGGTTGGCCCGTTCCGAGGGACGTTGGCAAGCAGCCTTTGAATTCGAAACCCGCAATCTCATCAGAGCAGAAGCGTTGATCGACAGACCAAAAGAGCGTAAACAGCTTATCGAGAACTTTCTGGGAACCTTCAAACCGGATGCACTTGTGATTGGCAGTAATCAGGCGTTCACGGCACTTTGCGAACTGGGGTTCCCGGTTCCTTTTGTGGTCATAGACCGGGACGGCCGTCCGGATTGGGTGACCGGCTCTGAAACCCGATATTACGACATGGGCTATGAGGCCGCCCGCAGGGTGATCGATGTTGTATTGGGCCCTCAACTGATCACTGCCGGAGGCCGGAGTCTTTCATTATCCCATTCATGGCATGTAGGCACCAGCCATCTTTCTCACAAGGACCGGTGTCCATAACACGTATCGTTTTCCAGGCATACCCGCCATCAGACCGGGCCCCAGGTACGGTATCGATTATGGAATCCAAACCCGGACTTTGTAGGCACCGGCATCGGGTGTCGCATCATCGGTGACCGTTTGTGTGGTGCCGTCTCCGACCAGTGTGCTGCCAATCTGGGTCCAGACGGGAGTTGCAGCCGTCAGATCAGGACATCTTTCCACTGCATAACTCCGATTTGACACCGTTGAGACCTGCAGTTCAAATCCGGAAGGATTCATGCCGCCGTTTTCCAGCATCAATACCGCCGCAGGGTCCGTGGGGCTCAGGCCCCAGGTGTACACAGTGACGATATCGACTTCTTTACCATTTTTGGTCACGGTGGCCGGAGTATCCTGGGTCGGGAACCAGGTTTCCTCCCAGGTGTCCGGAATACTGTTGTTCCGGACATACCCCACTTCGACGGTCAGAGTCACCAGGTCAAACACGGTCGCGTTCCCGTCGGTTGCCTGCAGTTGAAGCACATACGATCCGGTTGCATCAAATGTGGCCGTGGTCCCGGGAATGGCAGAATCGTTGTAAACGGTAACTCCAGGGCCAGACACCTGTGTCCAGTTCGAGACCGGGCCGGACGGTCCGTCAGCATCGGACACAACGCCACCGAGAACGATTCCTGTCATCGGTCCGGTGTCATCCGCTCCCGCCTGAACATTCGGGGCTGCATTTTGAGAATAGATCGAAGCCAAGTGCCCAATTTCCGTGGGGGTCAGTGCCCGATTGAACAATTCAAACTCGTCAATCCTACCGGAAAAGAAATGACCATTTCCTGTCTCACCAGAAGAGTTATCATGGAATCTGTTCCCATCAAACATGGCACCCAGGCCGGTATCCGCCGAATGACCGTTCAACGGGGCCGCGTCGCCAGATCCAAACGCAATGCCGTTCAGGTACGCGGTGAAGACATCCGTTTCGAGAGTCGTTCCCCCTGGGGTTGCATCCAATACAATTGCGGCGTGGTACCAGCGGTCCGTTTCGATTCCTCCAACCGACAGGTAGGTTTGATCCCAGCCGTTTTCATTGAGGTTCCACCCCCCTGCATAGAGCACCTCCCCCTCCAAGTATAGATTGAGTCCCCGGGATGTGCCGCCTTCACAATACACCACTTGCCGCCCGGACACGGATGTGGGGTAAAACCAGATGCTGACCGTGCGTTTGGGGAATGGGCCGGTTTCATTAATGAGCGGACTGTCTGCAAATCCAACCAGATCGTCGGACCCGTCAAACACCAGAGCTCCGCCGGATACCCCGCCTGCGGGAGAATACACAGGAGACCCGGAAAGCGTTCCGCTGTTGGTTTCCCCGTCATCCGTCTCGGCATCCAAGGCATCTGAGTCCAGCGGCAGATAGACAATTCGATCCGTTTGCGACACCGCCACAGGGGGTCCGACATTGATAATCCGGGTGTCGGTGACCGTATTCTCTCCATCCTCAATCTGAAGCTGAAGATGATACTGTCCGGGTGCGCTGAAGGACACGTAGGTGTCCAGCTCACCTCCATTTCCAAAGGACGCGGTTCCGGGTCCGGATACCTGACTCCAGGTGACCGTTAAGGGATCCTCTTCCGGGTCGGTGGCGGTGGACTCCAGAACCAGGACCGAGGCAGGGTTCGGCAGATGCAGCGATTCCGTTCCTGGCTGATCAATGGCCAGTGTGGGGGCTGCATTGCCTCCATACAGAGCTGCCACCTCCGCGGCATCCATTGCATAACTGTAGATACGGAAATCATCGACTTCTCCATCCCAGGATCCACCGGTGTCTTTCACGGAGCGCCCCACCACCAATCGTTCCGCACCTGCCAGTACTCCGGTGGCCACCGCATCCGCCACCGAATCCGTTCCGACCCAACTCGGCGTGTCCTCCACCCCGTCAATGTAGACCTTGAATGGCTGCCCCGATTCCCAGGTGATGACCACATGCTGCCAGTCAGTAGTCTGAACATTACTGGCACTTTCGTAGGTAATTCCCTGCAAGGTGGTTCCTCCGTCATTTGTCACCCGCAGTTGGAACTGCATCCCCTGCGTCATGCTGGTATTCAGATACCCCTGCTTGTCATAGCGGCACTGGAGGTGCCCTCCTCCCCCATCAGGTTCCACACCCAGTACCCAGCCTTGGTCCGTGTTGGTATCATCCGACTTAATCCAGGCCGCCACCGTAATAGCGGACAGGCCGTTGAGATACTCTTCCGCATCCTCATCGACCACCTGGTGGCTTGCATTTCCTCCGAAATCGAGCGCGCCGTCTATCTGACCACCGGTGGGTCGCCATGTCGCTCCACTTTTGGTTCCGTGGTGACCGAATCCGGAGCTGTCATTCGCCACGGACCCACTGGATTCATCAAAGGTGTAATGTGTAAGCAGGGTATCCCCGAACGCCGTCACAGAAAAGGTTCCCAGAACATCGGCCTCGGCAAACTTGCCGGTGGTGCTCTCCACTTGATTGGCATTCTGGGTCACGGTGTAGGTTCCGCTCGAGGCACCGTCCCAGGCGCCTCCCGGTGCAGGGATGGAATAGGTTGCCACCCGTGGGCTGCCATCTGAATTCACGTCCACCGACACCAGAGCGGCAAGTTCGCTGTACCCGTTTGGTCCAGTGACGGTCAGGTCATTTCCGTCGATCGAAGAGACATCCACTCCGTTGGTTGCAGTACTGTAGGTCACGTCAAAGGTATGATCCGATCCGCTGCTGACAGGGCCGGCCGCCAGCACCGCATAGGGCTGATCGGGATCCCCACCCACATACACATCGACGTTCACGGTCGTGACCCCGCCTTTACAGTCACTAATGGTACAACTGACGGTATGATACCCTGCAGAACTCCATTGACGGGTTTGCACCGCCTGCCCGTCTGTGGAAATACTGCCGTCGTCAAATTCCCAAAAATAGGCGAACACTGTATCCCCATCCACATCACTTGGGGTCACCGTCAATGTGATATCCTCATTCACATCCGCATAGGTTTGCGCGATGCTGCCGGTGGGAGCCGTATTCCCGGCCGCACTGTTGAGGTTGATCACGACACGCATTCCCGGAATTGCACCCGGGACCTCCTCCACCGGAGTAATGTGAATATCATCAAAGAGACTTCCTTCACCATCACTCAGTGTCTTCCCGATCCTCAGTCCACTGTCCTTCCGGTCACTGGTTTCTGGCTGCATATCGAGTAGATGGCATTCATACCAGTCAGAGCCAGCTCTCTCACTCCAATTGAGAATAATCCCCTTATCCCACGTTTCATATCCAGATCGGCCCACTTGGTCCCGCCTGTATTCCAGAAGGTACTCAAAATCATCACTTGAATAACCCGAATCACGCAAAATCTGAATCACCCTGGTACCGGTATTGAAGGAGGGGTCATCATGGGCATACAGGGTAAGATCATGGCTCAGTCCGTCGGAAATCTCATTAATCACCAGACGGTCGGAAGAAGGGATCCATCCTTCCCTGCCCTTGTGCCATGCCGTTAACTCCCCATCGTCTTTATTCCCCATGATATCCACCGGGTTTGCATACCCTTGATAACTGGAGGTCTCATCGATCGGAGATCCATTTTTCACTTTCCAAGCATTGGCGTGGCCAAATCCGAAGTTGTGTCCCAGCTCATGCCCCACCACATTGAGACGGAAATATCCATCAATCCACATCCGGTTCGCGCCTACTGATGCCAATCCGGCCCAACCGAAAATGTTTACCGGGGAATCATCAAACCACACTCCGTAATTATCACTGCCCCCGTCATAATCCACATAATCCCAATTCAGTGGATCTGCGGCTCTGGCGGCATTGCGTGCATCATAGAGCAACTGATAATAATCATCCTCATCTTTATACCACTGTGCGGTCTGAGGCATCCGAAGAGTGTCGGTGACCACCGCCCCCTGGGCAAAATCTGCGGAGCCATAACTGTTGTCAGCAAAATAGGCACTGCAGTCATCCACGATTTCATTGGCCTTGGAAATCGTCAGCGGATCACCGGGCATGTCACTGAAATCCACCCGGATCACCAGCACCTTGCCGGATCCGGAACTGCTGATGGGATCCTCTGTCTCCATCGCTTGCTGAAACTCATCTCCCATCGCCTCTTCGGTCTCAAACGACTCCAGCGTACCTGCCAGTTCCACATGAATCATCTCCGGATCCAGCCCCAGGATCTCCACTTCTTCTGCCGGGAGGATACGTCCAGGCTGATCATGCAGGGCGGCACTGCGATCCAGAATCAGGGCATAGAGCGGGATGTCACGGGTCGAAAGCATGGACGCTTTTTCTTCCATGACCGAGCTCCGGTATCCCGCATCCGCGAACAGGGCGCCAAAGGCCTCTTTGTGATTCCCATCCGGCATGGTGACACATAACCGGTCAAACTCCCCGCGTTCGGTATGATGGCGTTCCACCAGAGGCTTGATGTCCTCCGGAAGCCGGTCCCGGAGATGCTTGGGCAGTGCGTGCCTGAATGCGGCCTCCGCGTCCCGGGACATGATACGCCCCATTCGTTCATACCGTGCAGAAGCCGCCCTGATGAATTCCGGTTTCATGCGGGCTCTCTTGACGGTGTCCGCCTGAGCCCATTCTTTGGCCTGACGTTCAAAGTCCCGGAACAAGGCGACATCTTCATCAGAGACGTCCACAGATACGAGATGCGGCCGCGGCGTGACGCCGTCCTCCCACATAGTCCGCCATGCAGATGAGGACGTCTCCGTGGAGGAAGAACGACCCGTTTCCGGAACCGGGTCAGAGAGTTCTACCTGAGAAGCATTACGCGTCACGTTCAGAAGTGGCTGATCTCCCTGGTTCATTTGCAGAGGGGTACGGGCCACAGATCGGTTCTTGCGTTCTTCCCCCCTCTCCCGCTCCATCTCCTGCCTCCTCTGGGAAATGCCTCCGATCAGGACAAGGGTTAGTACCGAAATGACAATCGTTACACTTATTTTTTCTTTTTTCATATCCTCTTCTGCTTCGAGGAGCAAACCCTACAGATGAAACCGATTTAGGTTAAGGAAAATCCCTTTTCCCTATCAACAGAATCGATTTTCAACATGGTCAGGGGGAAGAAAGGAACAGCTCCACTTCCTCATGACTGTCCGGTGTACCCGCTTCCGGAGTCCGCTCGATCGGCACCGCCCCCAGCAGGATCCCGGTCTCCAACAAAGTGGAACGGTACCGGAACTTGAGACGGGAGGGATTGAGATGTTTCAACCTGCGAAACCTCAGGCTCCATTCATCCGAACCCGTTCCTATCAATCGGGGTCGGCCTGGATTGGCGGCATCGTCCGGTGAAGTCCCCCAGACATACTCCCGTTCATTGTCCGCCCCATCCCCGTCCGGATCGGCATTCAGTCCCACAATGGCCGGGTCCACTTCTCCAGGAAAATACTGATCCATATACACGGAAAAAGCCATAGGACCTTCCCGGGCGATCCAGTGCTCTTCCTGAATCCACACGCGGTGCAGACGCACTTCATCCACCTGCCCATCCCAGAAGTTGTCTGCGATGCCGGCTTTGGTGACCGCACCCACACGCAGAGGGGACGAACTGTTGTGAAGGGCGGTGAGTTGCGGTTCCAGCTGCACCCCCTCTGTCACGGGATCTCCACCCTCCTCCAGGTTCCGCCAACTCCACTGCACACGTGCCCCCTCCTGGCTGTCGATCCGGACCCGGAGCAAGGCGGCATAGGGGGTTCCCACCTGAATCTGAAGTCCGGAGAGAAATGTGTATCGTTCCAACCCATCTTCAGAAAGGGTCACCGCAAGCCGCCCATTCGATTCATGCACCATCCACGAGCGGTCATTTGTACCGGAGAAATGATAATGGGAAACCAGAGTATCCACATAAGCCGGGTGAAAGCTGTCCGCCTCGAAAAACAACTCCAAGGAGAATTCATTGGAGGTAAACTGGGGGGAATCCTGTGCCGAAAGGTGGCCGCTTCCATTCAAATCAACCGCTCCTTCATTGGCATGGCCGCTTTGAGGCAGCGGTGCCGGAAAAGAGGTGTTCGCGACCCCCGAGGCACCTGCGGTCGCCGTCAGAGCGTGGGCATTCTCCTCATCCTTCCCGAGTCCACCGGGTTCGAAGCGGTAATGGAACACGACTTCCGCAAAGAGCGGCCCCGCAAACAGAAACAGCACAGATCCCAGGCAAAAGAACTTCCCCACGGATGAACACGGATGAGCACGGTTTACTCTGTGTGTGGAGAGACGACGCTCTGGTCGCCCGAAACACGGAGACAGAAAGGCCCCCGCCCCATGTTTCCATTTCGTGTTCATGGTTCCAGTTCAGGAGCCAGAAAGTGGGTGTCACCTTCCGGAAGGTTCAGGTACGCGGATTCCTTGAATGGCATCCGTTCAGTATCGTTAGTGGCCTGTGCATGATCCAGCAGCATCCGCCGATGGCGATGAAGTTCCCGTTGATGGTCGGCATGGCGGGCCAGATTGTTCATTTCCCCCGGGTCACTGGGAAGATGAAAGAGCTGTTCATTGGTGTCCTCATCCGGATCCGCCGGATCGTGATAGAGGATGTATTTGTACTGTGCACTCCGGACACAGCGGCCCTTGATCCCGGACTGATCGTTTACCCCAAACCCGCCAAACTCACATTGCAGGACCGCATAGTCCCGCCATTCCGTCTGGGCAGCATGGCCCTCGACCAACGGCTTCACAGACTGTCCCGGTAATGCTTCCGGGATCGCGGCTCCGGCAAAATCCAGCAGCGTAGGAATCACATCCAGGCCAATCGAGACGATATGATCGGTATCTGCCGCACCCGACCCCACCCCGGGACCGGAGACAATAAAGGGTACTCTGGCACTTTCTTCGTAAAAGCAGATTTTCTGATTCCAGAGATGAGAGCCGTATCCGTCTCCATGGTCACTGGTAAAGACAATGATCGTGTTGTCGGTCAAATTGCGTTGATCCAATTCCTGCAGAAGTGACAGGATTTCGGCATCCACTTTTTCCACCATCCGGTGATAGGCCCACATATATCGACGCCAGTTCTCATCGGTGTAACCGTCTGTCGGATACAAATTGGTCAGCCAGCCCAGGTTCTCCGGATTCTCCCGCAACTTCTTCAGGGCGGCAGGTTCATCCGCCGCCTCGGCATGGTTTGCACGGAGAGGGGGAAGTTGCGACACATCCGCGGGCGGTGACCCGATCGCTCCATTCGGCAGGGTATCCGGAATGCCTCCTTCAATGCGGGCAAACTCACAAATATCATGCGGATTCACCCAGGATGCCACCAGACAGAACGGATTCTGCCCGTCCCATTGATCCAAAAAATCCCGGCAGGCAGGTGCGACATCGTCATCAATGCCATTTGCAACGGCATGACGGACAAACGGAAAGCCATGTGAGGCCTGATCCGAATTCGGCACCGCCAAATGCCATTTCCCCACATACCCGCAGTCGTATCCGGCATCGGTCATATACGTGCCCATCATGGGAACCTGGAAGTATCCATTCTGAGCCCCCTGATTGATATTCACATCAATCTCGTGGGGAAACCGCCCGGTCATCATGCTGTTGCGGCAGGGCACGCACAGGGGGTAAGTCGCATAAGCGTGATCAAACCGGACCCCATTTGCCAGAAGCCGGTTCATGGCCGGGGTATTCAGGCCCTGTGGATCGACCACCCGGTTCAATCCGCCGATCACATCCGCAAACTGCTGATCCGTCATGATAAACAGCAGATTCGGTTTGGAGGCAGGGGGTGGGTTGGCCTGTGATTTCATCAACAGGGACCCTGCCACAGCCGCAGCTGAGGAGGCGAGAAATTTTCGACGGGAGAGGGACATGGGGTTAGAGGGACTCAAAGCGGCAATCGTACACTGAGAGGGAGTGGCGCGAAAACCATTTCGGAAACAACGGACAACTCCCCCACCTGATCATTTTTCGATTCCTCCGTGACGCGGCGCCTCGGCGAGGGATTCAGTCCCTGTCAGCACCTTCATCTCGATTTCATCAATCCAGCCGTCCCAGAAGTTGTCCGCCTTACCGTTCTTGGTCAGGGCTCCCAGCAGGAGATCGGCTGAACTGTCATGCAGTTTGGTGAGATCGGGCTCCTGTTTCCAGGTTTCCTTATGCCACGTGGTTTCCGATTTCGTTTTCCAGCTCCACCTGACCGCTCCTCCCTGTTTGGGATCAATCTTGACCCATACCTTCACGTCATACTGTTTTCCCGTCTTCATTCGCAGACCGGAGGGAAATTGAAACGTTTTCTTTCCGTCCGGGGAAAGCGTCATCATCAGCACACCGTCCTGTTCCCCCACAAACCAGGAACGGTCATCGCGGTCTTTAAAGGCATAATGAGACAGTACCGCGGCATTATAATCGGGATCCAGCCGATCCGCCCGCAACTGAAAACTCAACTGGAATCCATGATGCGGAGTGAGCCCGGGCGCATCCTCCACTCTGGCATGGGCACCCTGGCGGAGGCGGAGCCCTCCCTCTTCCGCTTCAGGCTGCCCAACCGGTACCAGCGAAAAGGAGCCGGTTTCATCGGTGAGAGGATCAAACCCTGGAGGAAACGGAAAGAGAAACAACGTTTGGGGCTCCGCTGCCAGAAGTGTGGCGGAAACAAGAAGAGGGAGACAATGTTTCATCATCAAAAAGTCCCGGCCCCTGAAAAGGATGCCGGGACCTTGAGTGGGGGGCAAAAGAAGGGGGTCAACGACGGCGGCGAATCACACACAGAGCCGTGATCGCAACGCCCACCAATGCAAGTGAACCGGGTTCCGGAATGGCATAGGTCAGATTTGAATTCCCAACATCCACATAAATATCATCCACCCGGGCACCGTTCAGAACCTCGTTGATACCGGCGTTCCCGAATACGAACTCCACACTTCCGGATTCCGTGGTGTTTCTGAAATCCATATTTTTAAAACTGGCGTCCAGAAGATCCACACTGCTGGCGTCATCCGTTCCTGTGTTCATGTACATGCTCCAGGTGTTGGCCACCGTGTCCGACACCATCCAGACATTGTACCAGGTATCACTGGCAATCGTTTGTTGAGGAACCGTACTCGCCCCATCCCGTGCCGCCACTATCGGATCCCAACTGGAATCTGCAATCGTATCCTGCATCGACATCTGGTTCCGATTATTCCCAAAACTATTGCTGAGGGATGAATCGCGCAGACCGATGTTATTGGCCGCCCGAAGGTCACCGGTCACGAGATTGGTCGGAAGATACATCCGGAAAAACACGGTCGTCGTTTTTGTTGCGGTATCAATCGCAGTGGTGGAGTTCACAAACGATGCACTGGATTGGGCACCGTCGAACTGGGCGTAGTTGTTTCCAGTGTCTTCCACCAGGGTCACATTTCCTCCTCCTTCCCATATTCCCTGACCACTGAGTGCGCCTGCACTGTAGCCTTCAAAATCATCATACAAGACAAAGGCGGCATGTGAGATGGAGGCCAAACCAAGCCCGGCCATGAGGGCGATCATTGTTTTCTTCATTCTATACTCTCCTGTGAATGGAATAATAGGGGGGGGGAATCGATGTTGAAATTCAGCTCCAGCGGGACCGGGAAGCGGAGGTACGGCTTCTCCGTGTCCAGAAAATGGGGATTGTGGTCAGCATCAACAGTCCGGCCAGGACCGCCGTCGCGGGTTCGGGAACCACAATCGGGAGATCCGGGTCATCAAAAATGAACGTCCCGCTGCCATCAATAAGGGCTCTTCGGGGGGTTGGCCCCGTGTTGTTTCCCGCCCCCAGGCCCACCATGGTGCCAAACGCCATCCGGACACCATCGGTCCCGAGCGTGGCAAAATCAAACTGCACCGTGTTCTGGAACTGATTCGGATCGGTGTCCGACAAGCCAACTTCGGAGGAAAGATCCGTTTCAAAATCCAGCGAGAAGGTTTGGTAATCAAACCCGGAAGGCGCTGCGTCAAACTCATTGACCACCAGTTTGGTGGCTTTGTCCAGGGTGTATGTCGCGGCTACACCGTTTTCGATGTAGATCATATCGGTATAATTCTCAAAACCGGAGGTACCGGTGGAGGAATCAATATCCTTAAACACCAAGGACAAATCCTCCGCCACTAACAACGTTCCGACGGAAGAAGCCGTCCCGGTCCCGTTTTCCTCAAACTGCAACCTGAATTCCGCGTAACTCCGGATGTTATAATTGAAAGAGGGGGCAAACACCGCATTGCCATTCGAAGCATCGCCCACCGGATCAACATTCTGATTTGAATAGACCGCACCCCCGTTCAACTCACCCAGGGTGAGGATGACATTCACCTGATTTCCATCCTGACTGCCAACATTGGTGTACCGATACTGGGCTCCAACCGTTTGAGTGCCAGATCCGGTTCCAGTGATGTAATCGGGTAATCCCGTTCCATCCCCGAAATCAAGCAGGAGTGCAGGCGCGCGGGCCATCAGGAATATGCTAAAGGTCAATACAGTCGTTTTCATGGTACGGGAGGAGTGATGTACCAGTTGAACGTATCACCATCGAAAGATGTGGGAATGACCTACAATTTCAAAAAATTGACTACACGTCTCATTCTGATATATGTTTTTGGGGTAATCCTTTCCAAAAGAAGATGCAAATCGGGTTTTTAAGCAATGGGTCACAGGTGTGGAACCGCCTTCAGTTACAGGGGGTGGCGCGGACAGTACGGCGCCAGAAAGGGGTCCGCCTGCTGCTGCTTCCCGGGAGCGCATCGTTTGACCGACTGCTCAGTCAGGACATGAAAGGCTTTATTGGTTCTGCCCCGCCGGAGATGCTGGCCCCGCTTCATAACCTAGGGGTCCTCACCATGAACCTTGCCCGGCACAGGGGGCAGCCGGTTGGAGGAGAATTGTGGACGGATTATCAAACACTGGCTGACATGGCCCTTGAGCATCTGACAGAACGCGGCTGTTCACGTATTGCATGTTTCGGAACCTGGGATCACCGCCATCCCAACCCTGTCGATATGCGTGAGGCTCTCTGGCGGGCGATCCGGAAACGGAAGCTCCAGCCCCTGGGAGATTTCACACCTCCAGGGCCTCCTCACCCCTGGACCCTTGCCGGTCAGATCCAGGAAGTGGCGGACTGGCTTCTCACCCTGCCCCTTCCATTTGGTCTCGTCACCACTGATTCCACCCATGCCGGCCGCGCACTGGAGTCAATCCGGATTGCGGGTCTCACCGTCCCGGGTGATGTTCGGGTATTGTCGATGGACAATGATTCCGCGTATCTGGAGTGCTGCACCCCGTCCATTTCCCACATGCATCTGAATCAGGCGGAAAAAGGAGCCAGAGCCGCCGAACTCCTGCTGGAGATGCTGGAAGGAAAACGGGAATCGAATTTCCGGGAACTCAAGGCCCCCAGCGGAGTGCTTCCGCTTCAGTCAACGGCCTACGCGACCCCCCATGATCCCCAGCTGCAACGTGCACTGGATGTGCTGGAACACTGGGAATATCAGTTACCCTCTGTGGAAGACCTCGCTCAGGCAGCCGGAATGTCGAGAAGTACACTGTTCAGAAGGATGGAACAGCAGATCGGGAAAAAACCGGGCGAACTCCTCTACCAGGCCCGGAGAGAAAAAGCCCTTCAACTGTTGAGGGAAGGAGGGCAGCATCTCGCCGAAGTTGCGGACCTGTGCGGCTACAGCCTCCCGTCTCAACTCACCCATGACATCAAAAAGCACACCGGTCAGACACCCAAACAGTACCGGGAAAGCTGGCAAATGGGATAATCCTCACTCTCCCGCAATCAGGGGACCAACACCTCCACCCGGTAGGTGCACCTTGGTCCGGGAGACGGATCGGTGACCGTGATGATCGCATCCGCCCCCAGGATATTGTCATACCCCGTGAGGGTCGTCCATACAGGCGCGCCGTTGAGGTCCGTGGTGCAGCGCACCCGGTAGGACACTCCGCTGACACCGTAAAAGGTGAACTGGAAGCCGGATGCACCAGACGGTCGAGGATCAGTGGCTGAAAGAGGATCTCCAGAGGTCGAATCCACCCCCCAGAAATACACATTCCGGATGGCATAGTTGTTGCCGTCTGCGAGCTGAACCGTTCCAGGCTGGCCGGGGTCCTCATGGGTGGCTTCCCAACTGTCCGGTACATCATTGCCGTTGTTGTCCACCATTCCACCGCCGACGGTAATGGTCAAAACCGCACCGTCCGCCATGTCTCCATCGTTGGCCACCAAGGCGATCTCGTAGGTTCCAGCCGTATCAAACGTCACCGAGGTGTCCTCAGCCGAGTCATCAGCAAAACTGGCCGTACCGGGGCCACTCAGTTTTCTCCAGGTGGAGGTGGGCGTGCTCTCCGCATCGCTGACATTGCCGTCCAGCGGTAGCGCAGTATTCACATCGACCGTAGTGGCCGACGTCGCCGAGACCACCGGCACCGTATTCACGGGTGATCCATTGTACAGGGAGGACACTTCCGCAGCCGTTAAGGCCCGGTTGTAGAAACGGAATTCATCCATTCCGCCATCCCAGCTTCCTGAGGTATCCTTTGCACCACGTCCCAAGACAAACGCGGAGGCATCCACCAGGTCCTGATCCACCACATTGTTTTGCAGGGTGGTGTTATTATCCGTTCCCTCCCGGGTTCCATACACGGTACCGGCGTCCTCCACTCCATTGATGTAATAGCGGGGACGGTCTCCCCGAGTCCAGGTCAGCACAATATGCTGCCATTGGTTCGCCACCTGAACATTTGCGGACGTTTCGGCATACAATTGAATGCTGCCTCCACCCAGGGGAAAGGTGATAATGGATTGGATCACATTGGGCGGCTGCCCTCCTTCCTGCACCAGATCGGTGAACCACCCCGCCGCATCGTAGCGCATGCTGATTCCCGGCCATTCATCGTTGACGCCATTCCATTCCGAAAGCGGGCGAGATGAGAACAGCCCCCGGTCCGTACCGGAGGCATCCGGCTTCACCCACAGGGACACGGTAAAGCCTCCCAGTGAACCCAGAGCTGCTACGTCCGTACCGCTGATCTGATGACTGATGTTGTTGCTGAAAACAGCGGCCGTATCCCCGGCCCTGCCGGAAACCCCTCCTCCATCTGCCGTCCAGCCGGCTCCACTGGTTCCATCATGTCCATTGACGGATTGATCCGTGACACTGGTTCCACTGCCTTCATTCAGATCCCAATGCACGAGCTGGCCGTTTGTGGTGACCGCATTCCCCACGTTGAGGGTAACATCCACAGTATCCGACAGGGTTCCATCGCTGACCGTGGCACGGAGCGTATACTCCCCTGCCGCATCCACCGTCACCGACGTAGCCGCAGCCATCTCATCGGCAAAGGTAGCCGTTCCGGGGCCGCTGACCTGACTCCAACTGAAACTCAGACTGCTGCCGCCAAATCCGTCATCCTCTCCACTGACCTCCACCCAATGGGAACCGTTTACATCCAGAGACACGCTCTGGCCATTCACCGGCCAGACCGGATTCGCGGTCGGAGGATAATTGGTCTGCGCATCGAACAGATCCACCACCGCGATGGAGGTTGAGCTCGCATAACCGGTTCCGTCCTCAATGTTGAACCGGATCGTTTCAGTGCCCTCCACCTCGGTGTCCTGAACCGGCGTCAGGGTGATCACGTTGTTCACTTCTCCCGCAGCAAAGTCGACGGTGCCGGTTCCGGTGACGCTGTTGTAAGTTGTCGCACCGGATACGGTGTAGTCTGCTGCAACCGCCGTGCCACCCAGGCTGAAGTTGAGGGTGAAGCTCTCACCAAGGCTGGCCTGGCGTGTCACGGTGAAGTCGATGGCTTGAGGGGTATGTTCGTCTCCGTCTTCACCAGCCGTAACCGACACGACCGGGATGTCTGATGTGATGACTATATAACTCGTCCCAACTCCTTCATCACTCAGTTTGACATCGCGAACGGAAATCAAATTATCTGTGACATCCACAACGGTGCTCAACGTAATGAACTCGTTACCGACCGCACCCGCATTTCCGTCCAACTGGATGTCATTCACATAACGCCTGTAAGCCTGACTGAAACCCACTTCGGGGTTCCCCACCCGGACATCCACCGTGTAGCGCCCATTCGGCACCCGAATCTTCCACGTGTAGGTCGAGCCGGACCAGCGTTTCATATGGCTCAGTTCCTCTGAGGGATAGCTGCCGACCCAGGTCCACATCCCCTTTTCCGGATCGCTGTCTTTATCGGGAAGGTTGGTCCGGTGCCAGCCATAATGCAATCCATTGGACCGAACGCCGAATCCATCGCCTTTATCGGGCAAAAACCCTTCTGGAGTCGCATACACGATCCGTTCGAAATTGATTTTGGTGATCCCGGAGATGGGGGCCGAAATCCAGAAACGGTACTCAACCGTTTCTGTCGTGTTCCCCTCATTATCCGTAGCCATCGCCCTATAATCATACTGCCCGAACGGATGGTCTATGAGGTCGTAGCTATAAGGAGCCGTGGTATCTTCACCGACTTTGCTCCCATTCAGATAGAATTCCACCTTCGTAATGGTTCCGTCCGGATCAAATGCATCTGCCGCCAGGGTATACGTCCCCGGATTGAAGCCCATCCGGCTGGTATTGGTCACACTGACCTCTGGAGCCGCAGCTATCACATTAAAGATTGCGGTTCCCTGCACGGAACCCGAGGTCGCCGTCACGACATAATCGGTCCCCAACGTCGTCGCGGTGAGTTCCCCAGTATGACTGATGGTTCCCCCTGAACTGACGCTCCAGTTGGCAGCCACTGAAACCGGATCGCCAAACTGGTCGTAACCCTGAACCGTGAATTGTTTTGTGGTATTCAGCCCCAGGTGACCATATCCCGGGGAGACAATCATCGCATTGAGAACCGGGACCATGGTCACCGAAGATGTCGTGCTTTCCACTTCATTGCCCAATCCATCCCGTATCGTTACTTTGAACACATAGGTACCGGCGGCCTTCACGGTCGCCACGGTTGAGTTGGCTTCATTCGTGTAATTCGTCAGAAACTCAATGGCACCTGCACCGGAGATCTTTTCCCATGAATAGGTTAAGCCCGCTTCCCCGTGATCATCCGCTCCCAATACATTCAGATGGATCTGTGTATGGTTGAAAGCCACCGCACTTGCCGGAACAGACACGCTGGGCGCATCATCCCCACCCGCAAATACAAAGGGATCCACCGTGACCCAGTTCGAACTCAACGATACCGTACGGGAGGAAGGAGAAAAGGTGAACCCACCTGCAGGAGCCACCACCGTTGAGCCCGTGGATCCATCTACGGATAATTGATAATAACCCGAAGCATCTGTGGTTGCAGAGGCCGTTCCATTCCCAACCGTGATACCGGCAAGAGGCATCCCATTCGCCAAATGAACATATCCATCCACAATGACTTGTTGACTGGCGCTTCCCTCCAGACGAAACCTCTCCGTGGCCCATAGAAGAAGGGTATATGGATTGGCAAACGAATCCGGTGTTGCGGTAAAACCGGGAATATTCACACGGACATTCACAGGCACACCACTCGGCAGGTCAATTTTGCCTTCGACTTCGGATCCCCTGTCCGTTGTAAACGGGACCGCGTTCGGATAGCCTTCCAAAAAAATGATTCCCTGCTGGTCTTCATACCCATCGTCTCCGATATCCGGAACCCGGATCCGGAGCGGGCTCTGAATACAGGTCAGATTTCTGTTCGTCAGATTTCCGTTCACATTGACGGTTAAGTCATTGAAACTGTATTTAGGGTGGATCGCCACGACCGTATGTGTACCCAATGGGATGTTGGTCAGTTCATAGGTACCATCCGGTGCACTGAGGGTCTGTTGGTCCGCAGAGGAAACCATGGCTCCCCCCAATGGCTGATCCAAGTTATCCAGGATCTTGCCACTCACCGTATAGCTCAGTGTAGGAGACACCTGAAAATCAAAGTCCAACCCAAAGTGACTTGCGCTTGAAATGATCGCAGCATGGCTTGAGGGACTTACGCTCTCCTGAAAAACCGGGTGCGCCATCTTAACCGTATAGCTTCCGGGAGGGAGATTCGTAAAACGATAGGTCCCGTCCGATTCCGAAAATGCATCATGCCACATGTCTCCTTCTGATGCCGGTCTTGGAGAATCAATCCACAACTTCGCACCTGCCACAGGCTGTCCGCCCCGCAAGACACGTCCCCGTATTTCGTAGCTGACCGGAGGGGTTCCCACCGTAATTTTCACGCCGTCCACGGCCACCCCTCCTTTTCCGTCGGAGACATGAACCGTCACATAATACTCACCCGGTTCATCCCAACTCATGGTTTGCCGGGACTGGTTGTCCTGACTCGCTCCCATCTGATGAAACTTCCACCAGTAATAAAGATCATCCCCGTCTGCATCGGTCGCTGACACCTCCAAGGTTACATTCTCCCCCACTGCGGGTGTCAGGGTAGACGCGGTCAGAGTTGAGATGGCAGGAGTCTCATTGTTTGAAACCTCGATCGCATACACCACCTTTACATCGATCCACTCGTGGGTGGTATCATCACTGACATCTCCCGGGGTTCCGGCATCATCCGTCGCCTGCCCCCGTCCAACGGGTGTGATATGGAAACCGCCATAAATCTGATTCCCATTCAGATTTACCGGCTCACTGTAGGTCCGGCCAAGCGGAATAGCCCCATCCTTATCATCTCCCTGGCCTCCGGGAGCAGCCCCATCCGAGTAGTAAGAATAAGGAGACGTATCCAGGTAATGAGAACCATAATTCTGTTCTGTGACCGAACTTGCCCCTTCTGACAGGACCTCGACAGCATTTAACCCCCAGGTTTTATAGAAGGTTGTGGAGTTTTCTGAAAACGGAAGCGACTCCCCCTGATGCCGGAACCCCAGCATCAGCTCCTTCTTAACAAAGCCATTGGGAACAATTGGAATATACAACCCCCGAACCGCAGAGGTTGAGTTCCTTGCATCCACATTCGTATGGTCAAAGAGCCTGTAGATGTTCTGTCCGTCGTCAGGCCTGACCTCCACGACCTCCGCAACACTTGCGTTTGTATTTTTTTCAATGAATCCCAGTTTTTCTTTGAACAACACATTAAAGGGGCCGCCACCACTCCCTCCCATAATATCCCCGGCACCCCCATATTCACCATGCGTATTGTCCGGGTGACGAGTGACACCCGTCCCCGCCTGCGTGGGACTCCAGTGCCCGGCATGATCCAACCCCCAGTTATGGCCAATCTCATGTACCGCAACTCCTCCACTGAGATTTCCACCTGCCCAGAAAAAATCACTGCGGACAAATGCCAACCCGTTTCCGAAGCCACCACCCTTCATCAAAAATGTAATCCGGTCAAAGTTATCCGGATCCAATCGTTCACCTTCCGCATATTCTCCCCCCAGGGCTCTCACCGCATTCCTGAGATGCGTCCGGGTAGTGTAAAACTTCCCACTATTATAATAAGATGCCTCTTCGGGCAGAGTCACCGTGACAGGAACGACATGAATCATGGGCACATAATCCTCACCCCCGGGTCCCGGGCTTCCCTCCCATGTCTTCTTTCCAAACCAAGTCTGACGGTAGGATACATCATAATACCACCGTGACGTGTCTTCCAATTCATCCCGAAGCTCGGCATCAGTCTTACGGGTCACATCCGGATCGCCAGCTCCACTCCCCTTTGCATAAATAAACAGAAGTGTTTTCACCCCTTTCGTGTGGGAATAGGCGCCTGTGTTTTCCTCATACGGTACATCCCATGGGGGGTCTACACCCTCAGGAAGATCAAGAGCATCGGCATCCACCTCCAAATCAGAATCCATCGCAGCGATACGCAGCCTTGCCGCCTCTGCCTCCATTTCCGCCAGAGATTCGTTCTCAAAGGTTTGCATCCCCCCTCCAGCAGCCACCAGCCAGGTGCCATCGCTCTGCCTTCCTACATAAACCGCTGTATCGGCCAGTGCGACATCCTCTCCGATGGCCACACCATATAGAGAAGCGTTCTCTTCGGATTTTTTCTCCAGCAACCTTTCTCCATACACATGAGCCCGGTACACCACCGGGTTGGCCGCCTCCTCCTCAAACACCGCCGTATAGCGATACTCGTGAACATGGGGAACGTCATGCCCGTGCCCGCCCGGGTGCTCATGAGCGTGATCATGCTCATGGGCCAAACGGTGTCCATGATGATGACCGTGTCCATGCTCCTCATGGGAATGAGAATGCAGACCCGTGTGTAATGGAATCCGCACGGCAGCCACACCATAAAACCCCACACCCGCGACATGCCGCTCAGTATAGGCCTGCAGCTCCTCCGGCAGTGCATCGATCACCCTTGGAGGCAGCGCATGCCTTAACGCCTCTTCAGGATCGTCCACAATCAGACGTTTCATTTTCTCATAACGGATTTCGGCTGCGATCAGCATATCCTCTGTCAACGGCACCACTTCTCCCCGAGCGGTTTTTTCAGCGAAGTCTTCCAATTCCGCTGCAACCTGCGGGAGGCTGACAACGAGAGGAGCTTGAGCCGCCGTGGGCAACGATGAGAACTCCTGAACCTCTGGAACCTCCACTTTGTTTGAGGTCAGGCTCATAAAAAGACCCATGCAGATCGGTATGAGAAGAAGAAGAGAATACTTGCGGAACTTCATGGGATTTCGGGAAAGGAACGTAACATTCAGGGCATAGGAGTCCCCGTCACGACAACGGGATCCTCCACCAGCACTGTTCTTGTGGTTTTTGGGTCATCCGATTCGCAGGAACACGACATACGGCCCATTAAGCAGAATGAATGCCGATCCATAATGTCCGAAAAGATAATTTTCTTATGTATATATTAATGAATTACTTACGAAATATTTTCATTTCGGATCATAAAAATGATTCCTCCATTCTTCTTCCATGACTCACATGAATAATCTAAAAGTTAGCTAACTTTTAGCTAAATTTTGAAACCAACTGACTTTATCAACTTGATCCTGCAGCACCCTCCGGAATCTCCCCGTGAGGACAACTCGCTCCCTGGTGTTTGCCCGGAACTGGACGCCGTATTCTCCTGCATACTGGGAGAACTAAGAGAGCCGGACGTAGATCTCGGCGCTGAAGCCCTGGCAGAGAACCTCTTTACCCGACATTTCCATGAAGAACCCGTTCTCGTGGCCCTGATCATTCTCTTATGGGCCGATTTGTGCGAACGGAAAGAAAAGGAACAGCAGTGCCTCATGCTGCTGAAATACGCCTCAGACATGCTTTCCACTCAAAAAAGTCCTCCCCTCCTTTCCGCATATCAGGCGTATCTCTCCTTCATGCTGCGTGGATTTTGGCCCGAAATTTCTGACGCAAAAGATGCGTGTCACCATGCCATGGACCTTGCACCAAAGGGGTCCTGGATGTGGGTAAAATCGGCTCTTCATCTTCAGCACATCCGGGCCTATTCGGATCAGGGTTACTCCATCGAACGTGAACCTGACGGACTGCTTGAGTCACTCCATGACGAGGGGAGATACGAATTATACACGGCGCGATTGTTTGGCCTGACGGTGTCCGGGCATCTGGATCTGGCTGCGCAGTATCTCGCCCCCCTGCGAACACTCAGCCGTACTGTTCCTCCTTCTGATTTACAGTGGTTTGCAGTCCCACGGGTCCTGCTTCACCATATGGGATCGATTCTTGGCCACCCCGAACAGACACAGGAACGTTATGACCAGGATTTGTCCTTTTTTGAACAACAGACAGGAGAATCCGTAAAAGGTCACTTCCAGACCACTCAATACCTGCTTGCCGGCGACCCGGAAAAAGCACTTCAGTCGGCAAAAACATACGCGGCCTCGCTGGGAGAAATTTTCCACCTCCTGCACCGGTTTGACGCCTATGATCTCATCCGCGCAGAATTGGCAAATGGGCACGCCGATGCAGTGATGTCCCTGCTGCGGAAACGGCACAAAAACAACCTCAGGATCTGGCTGGATGACCTGTACATGGCTCGCGTTTGCCATTTAGAAGGACTGCACCATGAAGCCGAACAACGGTTTCTCACATGCTGCAAGTATGCCATAGACCACGACCTGAAAGGCCAACTGATCTTTGAGCTGTCGATGGCATTGGACCTCCCAACGGCCACGATTCTGAAATGGAGACAGCTCATCGACTCTCCTCCCAACCGAATTGAGGCCATCTTCCCTGAGACCACTCCCACCCTCAGAGCCGCACTTCATGAACCCACCGGCCTGACCCGTATCATCGGCAACAGCCTGGGGATTCAAAAAGTACGCGAACAGATCCGTCAGCTCGCACCCAAAACCGCCACCGTCCTGATTACTGGAGAAACCGGTACTGGAAAAGAACTGGCTGCCCGTGCGATCCATGAAGAATCGCGCCGGAAACACGACCCGTTTATCAGTGTAAACTGCGGAGCATTGTCCCCCAGCCTCCTGGCCACAGAACTGTTTGGTCACAGCAAGGGAGCCTTCACCGGAGCCGTTCAAAAGCATGACGGCCTTTTCAAAGCGGCCGGAACAGGGAGTATATTTCTCGATGAAATCGGGGAACTCCCCCTGTCCATGCAGGCTGCACTTCTCCGGGTACTTGACTCCGGGGAAATCACACCCGTCGGCAGCACGACGCAACTGAAGATCTCCTGCAGGGTCATCACCGCAACCAACCGGGACCTCCGGAAGGAAGTTCGGAATGGACAGTTTCGCGAAGACCTTTTCTACCGGCTCAGCACGTTTCAAGTCCATATTCCGCCCTTGCGTCAACGACTCGATGACCTTGAGCCCCTTACCCAGTACTTCCTCATGATGCACCGAACGGATGACACCCTGCCAACCTTTCCCCGGATGATCCTCGATCAACTCAGAACCCATCCCTGGAGAGGGAACATTCGGGAACTGCGGAATATTATTGAGAATATACGGCTGATGCAGTCCGAACCCATCCACTATAACCCGATGAATATACGTGAACTGTTGGGGCCCGATTCAGATACCGCAACGGTTGTACATGACACCCGGGAGAAACAAACTGAATCAGCATCTGAAGAAAACATCCCGATGGGAACATCCGGCCCGCTGGCACGTCTGTCCGAGAAGGCACTCAAATCCCCACTTCGGAGACGACAGCGGCTGAAACAGCTTTTTCAGGAATTCGGTCAGCTTTATTGCCGTGAAGTGGTCGAACTGCTCAACGTTTCCCGGGCAATTGTCACCAGTGATATGAAGGCCCTCCGTGCAGAAGGATACATCCGGAAAGTCATGCCGAACCGTTCACCCAACAGTCATTATTATGAATGGATTCAAGATCACACCCCTGAGTCATCAAACTAAACGTGTCAGGTCCTGAACCTGTTTATCACAACCGGGATCGAACTCCCTGAACTATGGTGTCGATGATGACGGAGAGGCTGTCTCTGCGTTGGCCCATTGGGCGAATTGGATCAGGGCGGGACGGGGGGATGTCGTGGTACGCGGTGTCGCCTCAGCAAGCCATTTCGCCATTTCGGTTTTCTGTTTCGGTTCAGGAAAATGATCCCCGTCGTATTCGATGAAAACGTGCTCATACCCCAGTCGTTTCAGTTCTGCGACCATAGCGCGCGGACCCTCAATCGAAATATGATCCCTGGTTCCATGTAGGACGTAAAATGGAATGTCTTTCAGGGCTCTCAGTCGTTGAACCTGAATGGCCGGGGCCCCTGAAAAACTACCAGCCCTGCACCACAAACTCGGGTGCGTGGTGGTAATGCGCCAGGTACCCATCCCTCCACCAGATCCACCGGCCAACATGATCCGGGTCGGGTCGATACGGTATTTCCGGTATACAGTACCCAATATTTTATACAGATGCTGCATTTGCACCGGTTCCGACCAATAATTGCGGCTGGCAATCTGTGGTGCAACCAAAATACAGCCATCGCTGACAACGGACTGAAATGAACTGAAAATCGGGCCCGGTTTGTTCTCGGTACCATGCAACGCAATTAACACCGGCCATGCCTTCTCAGGTGAATAGGTTTTCGGCACCTGCACCATCGCGTAGCCCGGTGTTTTTTTTGTCGCCTTCGGTACATAATGAAGAATTTCTTTCCCGGCTTTCCCCGTTTTCCGGGTCGAAGATTCAGCAGCGGACAACCAGTCAGCCATGATCGCCTCCGACGGAAGCAGTTCCTGTACAGCTCGCGGAAACGTTTGTCGAATGGCTTCTCTTCGCTCTGAGGAGGGCTCCCGTACGAGTTGATCGACAATTTTTTGAATCTTCACTTCGTGCTCGTGAAGGATGAACGGCAGCTGTTTCGGGAGTTCAAGGGAAGAAGCACTTCGATATCCACTTCCCGGCTCTGCATGTTTTACGGAGCGAACGGTCGAGGTAAGAAACGTATGCGTGCCGCTCTTGGTTTCTATGGTAAACGCATTCGATGTCCTATGAACCAGTTTCCCCGTCACGGTTGAGCCATCCTTAAACGTGATCATGGTTTCCGCACAAGCAGTTGAAAGCACACCCACCAGCAGGGCTCTTTTAAAAAAAGACTGTAGATACGCCATCATACCAACGGGAAACGTAAGGACTGGAGTGAAACAGCGTGATAAATGTGCAGGCAATAGTCAAGGGAAACAAAGGCATGCACATTGCTTGCTTCGTGCAAGAACCTTGAGTCCGTCCTTCCACTCATTGAAAAACCCAAAGGTGTTGGCTTGGGTCAAGGCGAAGGCGGTTACGCTGTCCTCACAATTGGTGCGATGACGCCTACTTATTCAACCACTTCAATCCGGTAGGTGCAACTGGCCGCGGGAGACGGATCGGTGACCGTGATGATCGCATCCGCCCCCGGAATATTGTCATACCCCGTGAGGGTCGTCCAGACAGGCGTTCCGTTGAGGTCCGTGGTGCAGCGCACCCGGTAGGACACTCCGCTGACACCGTAAAAGGTGAACTGGAAGCCGGATGCACCAGACGGTCGAGGATCGGTGGCAGAAAGGGGATCTCCAGAGGTCGAATCCACCCCCCAGAAGTACACATCCCGGATATTGTAGTTTTTACCATTGGTGAGTTGGACGGTTCCAGGCTGGCCTGGATCCTCGTGCACGGCCTCCCAGGTATCCGGGACATCATTATGATTGTCGTCCACCATGCCTCCTACCGTAATGGTCAGCACCTCACCATCCGCCATCTCACCGTCGTTGCCCACCAATGCAATCTCGTAGGTTCCAGCCGTATCAAATGTGACCGTGGTGTCTTCAGACGCGGGATCACCAAAGCTGACGGAACCGGGACCGCTCAGTTTCCTCCACGCGGACGAGGGCGTGCTTTCCGCATCGCTGACACTGCCGTCCAGCGGGAGCGCAGTATTCACATCGACCGTAGTGGCCGCCGTTGCCGCGACCACCGGCACCGTATTAACGGGTGATCCATTGTACAGGGCAGACACTTCCGCACCCGTCAGGGCCCGATTGTAAAACCGGAATTCATCCATGTCACCCTCCCAACTTCCGGATGCGTCCTTGGCACCCCGTCCCAACACAAACGCCGTGGCATCCACGATATCCTGATCCACCACATTGTTTTCGACGGCCGTGTTATTATCCGTACCTTCACGGGTTCCGTACACGGTACCGGTGTCCTCCACTCCATTGATGTAATAGCGGGGACGGTCTCCCCGAGTCCAGGTCAGCACAATATGCTGCCATTGGTTCGCCACCTGAACATTTGCGGACGTTTCGGCATATAATTGAATGCTGCTGCCTCCACCCAGGGGAAAGGTGATAATGGATTGGATCACATTGGGCGGCTGCCCTCCTCCCCGCAGCACATCCGTAAACCATCCTGCGGCATCGTAGCGCATACTGATTCCCGGCCATTGATCGTTCACGCCATTCCATTCAGCGAGGGGACGGGAGGAAAACAGTCCTCGGTCAGTTCCCGCAGCATCCGGGTTCACCCACATGGACACCGTGAAGCCGCCAAGTGAACTCAGGGCGGCCACATTGGATCTGCTGATCTGGTGACCGCTGTTGTTACTAAACAAGGCGGCCGTATCTCCGGCCCCACCGGAGACCCCTCCTCCATCTGCCGTCCAGCCGGCTCCACTGGTTCCATCATGACCGTTGCCGGACTGATCGCTTACCGTGGTACCACTGCCATCATTCAAATCCCAATGCACGAGCTGGCCGTTTGTCGTGACCGCATTCCCCACGTTGAGGGTGACATCCACTGTATCCGACAGGGTTCCATCACTGACCGTGGCGCGGAGAGTATACTCTCCTTCTGCATCCGCAGTCACCGACGTAGCCGCAGCCATGTCATCGGCAAAGGTAGCCGTTCCGGGGCCGCTGACCTGGCTCCAGCTGAAACTCAGACTGCTGCCGCCAAATCCGTCATCCTCTCCACTGACCTCCACCCAATGGGAACCGTTTACATCCAGGGACACGCTCTGGCCATTCACCGGCCAGACCAGCGTCACGCTGGGAGGATAATTCGTCTGTGCATCTATGAGATCCACTTCCGCCGTGGGCGTCGAGGTCGCATAGCCTGTTCCGTCCTCAATTTTAAACTGAATCGTTTCGGTACCCTCCACATCACTGTCCTGAACCGGAGTCACGGTAATCACTTTGGTGGTGTCACTGCCGCTGTAATCCAGAGTACCGGTCTGAGTCCCTGCATTCCAGGTGGTCGCACCGCTGACCGTGTAGTCCGCGGCTTGCGAGGTGCCATTTAGGGAAAAGTTCAACGTAAACGCATCCGTGAAGTTTGCCTCCCGGGTCAATGTGAAATCCGTGGCCTGGGGCCCACGCTCATTTGCGTCGTGGGAAGAGGCCACACTCATGACCGGACCGTCCGGGGTGATTTCAATAAACGACCAAAGCTGATTGTATTGCGGATTACTGAGCTGAATCCAGTTATTGGTCACGGTGACGTTTTCGATGGTCCGGTCAAACATCGACGTGGCCGTTCGGTCCCAGTTCTCATCCAGGAGACGATCGCCGTTCACGTCCACTTTCACTCTGAGATTCCCGGTGGTCAGACTCGTCATGCCCAGCCGGACGGAATACACTCCATTGGGCACCCGGACACGGAATCCGGCATACCGGTCCATTTCCACATAGGTGTCATGTGCTTCATCCGGAAAGCTGCCGGAATTGCCTGAGCCGGCATTCCATTCTTTGTATTTCGAGCCGTTGGTGTTTTTCGAATACCAGCCGTAATACAGGCCATTGTGGAACTCTGCCCGCACCGACTGATCCAGTTTGAGATATCCGGGAGGCGTTGGGCTGTACGTTTCCGGCTCAATATTGAATCGGAACACACCGGGCAGAGGGTCGACAACGTACAGCTGTTTCTCAAGACTTCCGGTTGTATGGTCCTCATTGTCCGTCGCCACCGCATACAGGGTATACTGTCCCACAACCGGATTGGGAACCGTGTAGGTAAACGGCTCACTGGTGTCCTGGCCGACTTTGGTTCCATCGATGTAAAATTCGACCTTACTCACGGTTCCGTCCGGATCCGACGCATTCACCTCAAACACATACGGTGCGTTGGTGAAGCCGATGCCTTCCGAGGTGATCACGATCTCGGGTTTCGCCGGCACAATGTTCACCAGCCCGGTGCCGGAGATCGCACCCGCCGTCGCAGTCACCACATACCCCTCCCCGAGGACAGTGGCCGTCAATTCACCGCTGACCGGATCGATGATCCCGCCACCGCTGATGTTCCAGTTCGGGGTGATACTGACCGTTTCCCCGAACTGATCAAACCCCTGGGCTGTGAACGTCTGGGTCGTGTTCAGTCCGATCTCCCCGAAACCGGGAGACACAATAATCGCGGTGGGCTGCGCACTCACACTGACGGTTCCGGAGGTGCTGCTGACAAAGTTGCCCAAAGGATCCGTAATGGTGCAGGTAAAGCTGTACGTTCCCGCCGCTTTCACCTCTGCCGTGCTGTTCTTGGCGGAGTTACCACCGTTCGCTCCGAACACCACATATCCATCTCCAGAGGCTTTGCTCCAGGTATAGGTCAACGCCCCTTCGCCATCATCCGCATCCGCACCCAGAACAGAAAGCTGAATCACGGTCGAGTCCCCGATCTGGCTGGCCGATGCCCCTGTCGCCACGGTCGGCGGTACTTCTCCCGACACCACGAGAAAATCCTGCTGTTCGATTGCCTGCGTCATGGTCACGCTGCCCGGGGACGGACTGAAGGTGAATCCGGACAGACTGGCACTGACTGTCACCGTTCCGGAGGTAGCAGTACGAAGCTGATAGTACCCCCGCTCATCTGAGGTGGTGATGTCACTGCCATCCGTCACTGTCACGCCGCTAAGCCCGATCCCCTGGGAACTTCGCACATACCCGTGCACCATTCCGCCTGGAGAGGAACCTGTTGCCGCGGTGAAATCCGGATACGAATCATAATTCGCATAACTCACGAGGGGGTTTGTGAAATTATCAGGCGTGACCGTGTAACCGGGAACGACGGCATGGAGATGGACGGGAAGGTCAACCGCCGGCTCTGAACTGTTATCGCTTTGCGGGAGCTGAATATATTCGTACAGATAGTTGGCCCCCACCCAGCCATCCAGTCCGAGAGTGACCGGCAGTCCTTCGATCATCAGGAGACTGGAGGATACCTCCGGTTCTGAAAACGTGCCCGAGGATCGGTTGACATCCACCCTGATCCTGCTGGTCAGGGGGTAGAAATTCCCTGCGTTGAGGTTGCCGCCGTCCACATTGATTGACGCGGTGTCAAAGCGGAGCATGGGATGCTCAAACGAAAGAGTATGGGCACCGTCCTGCAGGTTGGAGAGGGTGAAACTTCCGTCCGGTGCGGTGCGGGTGGTTTGCCCCCCTCCGGATACCACAACCCCTTCCAGCGGCAGTGTCTGATAATCCATGAAACTGGAGGAGGGGTTGGCATACAGGACCTTTCCGGTCACGTTGTAGCTGTTCGCAGGCGCTACCTGCATGGCGAAATCCTTCCCGAACTGACTGGAACTGGAAATCACCACGGTATGACTGCCCGGACTCATCTCTTCCAGGAACGTGGGATGCGTTGCCTTGATCCTGTAGGTCCCGGGAGGCAGGTTGGTGAACCGGTAGGTACCGTCTGATTCAGAAAAGGTATCATGAAACATGTCCCCCTCGTCCGCAGGACTGGGGGAATCGATCCACAACTTGGCCCCTGCCACCGGCTGCCCTCCGCGGAGGATCCGTCCACGGATTTCATACTGTCCGGTTGTGTCTCCCACATCAATCCGCATGCCCTGAATCGCAACCCCTCCCTTGCCGTCCGACACATGGACCGTGACATAGTAGGCCCCGTCACTGGTCCAGCTCCGCATCTGCTGGGGCTGATTGTCCTGGCTGGCGTCGAGCTGATGGAACTTCCACCAGTAATACAGCTCATCTCCATCGCCATCCGTCGCGGTGACATTGAAGGTCACCTGCTGTCCCGCAGCCGGTGTGGTCGTAGAGGCGGTGAGGTCTGTGATCACCGGCACGTGATTGGTGCTGACTTCCGAGTTGTAGACGACTTTGACGTCAATCCACTCATGCGTGGTGTCGTCACCGGTATCTCCCGGCGTCCCCGCATCATCTGTCGCCTGTCCGCGTGCGATCGGTGTGATATGAAACCCTCCGTAAATCTGGTTTCCGTTCAGGCCAGCCGGTTCACTGTAGGTTCGGCCAAGGGGGATGGCCCCGTCTTGGTCATCTCCGTTCCCCTGGGGCCGGTCATCCGATTGAAAGGAAAACGGGGAGGTATCCAGATAGTGGGATCCGTCATTGTGAGAACTGTTCGGGCTGGTTCCATCCGAGAGCACCTCCACCGCATTCTCTCCCCAGCTTCGATAAAAACTATTTCCCCCTCCTCCTTCCGGATAATGCCGGAAGCCCAGCAGAAGATGTTTGGAGCTTGAGGAGAATCCGGTGATGGGAATGAAAAGACCCCTCAGAGCAGAGGTGGGGTTCCGGGAATCGACATCAGTATGATCAAACAACCGATAGGTCCCACTGGTGGTCACATCCTGAACTTCAGTGAGACCCTGGGCATTGGTTTTTTCCAGGAAACCAAGTTTCTGCTTGAACATCACACTGAAAGGTCCACCCCCTCCCATGACATCTCCCGCACCGCCGTATTCTCCATGAATGTTATCGGGATGCCGGGCCACACCGGTCCCCGAGGTTGTCGCATTCCAACTGTTCGCGTGAACCACGCCCCAATTATGACCTAATTCGTGTACAGCTACACCGTTACTGATCCCATGACTCGCCCACATAAAGTTACTGCCCACATATGCCAGTCCATTACCAAAACTGGTTCCACGCATGTAAAAGGTAATCCGGTCAAAGTTGGAAGGGTCCAGCCGGCCTCCTGAGGCATATTCTCCGCCGAGAGCCCGGACGGCACTGATCAGATGAGACCGGGTGGTGCCGAAAGTGCCGCTGCCGTAATAGGAGGCATCATTGGGAAGCACAACCGTCGGGGGAGCATGCACCATGGGAATGTAGTCCTCACCACCGGGGCCGGGAGTTCCATTCCAGGTTTTCCTGCCGAACCAGGTCTGTCGATACGACCAGTCGTAAAAGGTTCTGGAGACATCCTCTGCCTGAGAGCGGATCTGGGTATCCGATTTCCGGTAGGGCTCCACATTATGACCGGTTGTAAGGTAGTCTGCTCCGTTTGCATAAATGATCATCATGGTTTTCACACCTTTCTGGTGTGAATTCAGACCCGTGTACCGGTCGTAGGTGACATCCCAGGGAGGATCTTCCCCCGTGGGAGGTGTGATGGGATCAAAGATTTCTCCCGCCGCGAGCTGATCCAGGGCCGCATGACGTTCCTCCACCCAGAATTGCGCTTCCTTGACGTCGTCAAACTGCTGCCGTTCCTCTCCGACATACGCCACAACGGCATCCGGTTCTGAGATGAGCAGAACCCCTTCATCTGCCAACGCCATCTGGCCATCCAACACGGCCCCCACAATGGGAATGTCATCGTCACTCATGTCCCGATTCCGCTCACCGGCCACATGGGCGAGATAGACCTCCCCGTCCAACTCCACCTCACGACGGAACTCATGCTCCCAGACCGCGTGCTGACCCGACCCCTTCTCCTGCTCACTGTGGTTGCAAATCGCAAGGACCCCGAAGAATCCGGTCCCATGCACCACGTTTTCCACATGTTCCGCAACTTCAGGCGGCAGGCTGTCACGAACCGAAGGAGGAAAAACCCTGCGGAGTGCCTCATCCGGATTGTCGTTCATCCTCTTCATCACCCACCGTTTGCGCTGACGCGACAGCCGAACCCCGGCCGACAGCATCTTTTCCTGTTCGGCTGCAGAGGCCGCCTGATACTCACGGGCCCAGCGAACCAGAGGCTCTTCCGTCACTGCCGCCTCCGCAGCCGGGGCCTCCGCAGCCCTGCGGTTCAACTCGAGAGGTGTGTCCGGGGTTGAGGGGGCCGGTACATCCGAAATCACAAGGGTGGATCGTACCAGCATCTCCGGATCATCCTGAGGCGGACGGGGAGTTTCGGTCTCCGCAATTGGAATCAGGGTGTACACCAGCACACCGAAAAGAAGAAAGGCAGAAAGGACTATGGGTTTAATTTGCGTCATCTATTGAGGGTCTCCTCCGGGAACATAGAGGGCTCTATGAGGATTAAATCACTGTACTTGTTGCAATTTTCACATTTTTCCTGAGAGTGTGGTGATGTCGATCATTCAACATATGGAGGAAGAGAAGATCCGGAAAATGCCGCAGCGTTTTCTCGATCATTGGGGGCAGGCGCTGCTGGCTCCCCACGGGGGAATGACCTATGCCGTGGTTCCGGCTGAATTTCCCTATAAATGGGTGCATCAGGAGCATTATCTCTTCATCATGAATCTCGAAGGGCAGGGTCTGCTGAAATACCCCCGGGAACTCTCATGGCTTCGCCAGGGAGAAATGGTGCTTCTTCCGCCCCACACCCCTGTGTCGCTTAAGCCGGATACCGGTTGGTCGCTTACGATTCTCGTCATCCAATGCCTTCAGGTTCAGCCGCCCGCCCTGCATGCCAATCCCTGGAATCATATCACCCTCCCGGTTCCGGTTCCGCATCCGGCCCCCTCTCCTTTGTTCCATGAACTGGAGGGCTTACGGAGAGGACCGGACTATCCGGATCGGGGGCGATACCGCACACCGTACAGAGTCATCGTTCATGCCCTGTTACAGGAGCTGCTGGCCTTGTACCTGTTGGAAGGCTTCGCGCAGGGACTGCTCACAGAGACCTCGCCTATTCCCGCACCGTTTAAACGCGCCAACAACCTGCTGAGAAAAGGGATCAAGAACCCGGAGTTCACGGTAAAACAGTTAGCCGTCGAATCGGGGATGAGCACCAATCATCTGATTGCGGGGTTCCGGCAGCATTACGGACAGACCCCGGCTCAGTTTCTGCATCAGTACCGAGTCCGGCTGGCCGCCCATCTCCTGACCGGCAACCCGGATGTGACCCTGGAGCACATTGCCCACCGCTGCGGATACCGCGACCGAAGCTCTCTGCACCGCCAGTTTCGGAAACGGATGGGGCAATCCCCGGGTGAATACCGGAAAAAAAGCCCTGGGCTGCCCGGTCAGCGTCCTGCCATTCATCAGGCACCTTAAACATCCAGCATCATCCTTCGCCATTCCACCGGCGGGATTCCCTGCTGTTTGCAAAACCAGGCACTGAAGGCCTCACGGGTGGCAAAGCCGCAGGACTTGGTGATGGCGGGAATCGGGGTGCCGGGCTGAAGCAGCATCCCCTCGGCCCGTTCCAGGCGGACGCGGTCCAGGATGTGATGCGGTGTCCCGTTTTGGTGTTCCAGACATCGCCGGTGAAGCGTGCGGGGATGAATGCCGAGTAGCGCGGCCCACTCGCCCACCCCAATTCCCTGGCTGAGTCCATCCTGCAGCACCTTCACTTCCTCTTCGAGCCCCCGGAAAGAGTCAGAAGAACACACAGGTTCCACCTGGGCCTGGAGGAGCAAGCTGAGCCACCGGGCCAACTCGGCATGGGCCTGCAGTTGATAAAAGGCTCCTCTCCACCACAGGATATTCACCCGGAAGACCATGGTCCTCGTTGCCTCCAGGAGGGCATCCGGCACCCACATTGAAAGATCCACTCCCCAAATCTCATGGGCAGGCGGCTGTTCTTTTCCGGGGCCGTATTTTCCCGCAGGCCCTCCCCCGGTCCTGGGAATCCGCCGGTGGCCGACCGCTCCCCACTCCACCCAACTGAACAGGGTACTCACCGGGAGTTCGATCCTGTCCCCGGAATACGGCGGCAGCACCACAGAGGAAGGTCCCTCCCGCTCACACCACTCACCCTGGGTGTCCCGCACCCGGTAGGGGCCCTGATCAATCACCCAGGTGGAGTACCAGGGATACGAACCATAGGGATGGGGCTTCCCGGGTGAACGTCGACCGCTCTGACGACGGCTGAAGGAGCCGGCCAGGACGTGGGGCTGATACCGGGGGGTGGTGCAGAGGAGCGGTTTAGACATGAGGTAGAGGGTGGAAATCGTCAAGTATAAGCATATATGGCGATTATGACTATAATCGCAATTCCCTTCGCTTTATGCAATCGATCTCAATTCGGTTTTGATCATAACGAGAGTGTCCCTGCATCATGTTGGAACCTAATCCTCCAAATCGACCTGCCCATATTAAGCTGACAGGGGAAGAGGTTACTGAACCTTCCAGTAACTCCGGTACTGAGTTGGTGTCAGCCCCGTGGACTGTTTGATTTCTCTACTGAGCTGAGAAGGGAGGCCGTAGCCGCATTGATCAGCCACTTCAGAAAGGCCCATTTGTTCATTCCGTAGCAGGTTGAGGGCTTTTTCGATGCGGCACCGGTACAAAAGTTCGGATGGGCTTCGTCCGGTTGCATCTTTGATTTTTCGAAACAGGTTTCGTTTGGACATGCCCCCGTACCTGGCCAACTCGTCTATGCTAGGCATGTCATACTCCCAGGATTTCATCCGCTTCAGCACTTTATTTAGCTGGGGATCATAGGTGACGGCATAGGCGGTGCTTTCCCTGGGGATGACTCCTTTTGGACGGCACCACTCGCGGAAGGGTGCTTTTCGTTTTCCCTCCACAAGTTCATGGATGAGGCGGGCTGCCTGAACTCCTTTGCCGGTGAGGTTCAAGTCCATGGTGGTGATGGATGGCCGATTATATTCCAGCAAGTGGGAACTGTTCGTGAGGGAGAGTAAAAAGATATCACCGGGAACTTCCAGCCCTAGGCGTCGGATGGCTTCCAGCGCCCTCCTGGCATGTTCCCCGTTTGTGCAGATCAGGCCCAGGGGTTTGGGAAGCCCGGCCAGCCACGTTTCCATGGATGAGAGCTGTTTCTCGTAGGTCCAGCCCCCAGCATACACTTCCGGTGGAGGATCGAAGGGGCCTAGATCTTCGAGGCCCAGCTCTTCCAGTCGATTGTGAACCATAACCTGAAGATTCCGTTCGCGGGTTTTCTCCGTATTCCGGTCTGCAAAAGAGGCCATACGGATGCAACCCCGCTCCTCCAGATGCTGGACCGCCAGACGTACCACTTCCGGATCATCCGTCCAAAGTTCTGCACTGCAGCAGTCCTGCTGGTGCATACGCAGGTTTAGATAAGGGATGCCCCTCCTTTCCACCTCGCCCATTTCCTCGGGGAGGAGGGAGCAGACAAGGCCGTCAAGATTCCGGGGGAGAACCACATTCAGTGAGCCGAGCATCGGAAGAACATTCAGGCTGAGTTCCTCGTGCTCCTGAGCATACAGAAAGATGCCTTTCAGTAGGTGCTGTCCCCAGACATCCGAGCCGCGTGGTATGATCCCAATATTCATGGTATTAGTATAGCCTTGCTCAGGACAAGAGACACCAAAATAGAACATAAATACCCGTTCTAAGCGGGTCGAAGACGGAGACCTGAGTTTATTGCCAACGTCTTTCTTTGAAATGGGAAAATGGCATTACAGGTCATTCGCTTGGCGCTCTGAGGCATGCTTCAAACCGGTCCTTTTTGTAATAGCATTTGGTATGGGATCGAAGCAAAAAAGGGGAGGAGGGTTCAGGTCAATGAAACCTATCTAGGTCGAATGTTAAGAGGATAAAGAACGTTTGGCGTTCTTGGTCAAATATCCGTCTCTTCCAGTCAGGCCGGATAGCATCTGAATGCTGTAATGTTTTGAAATTATGTGTGGAGTTTATCTCCTATCGGAAACCTAAGCCCTATGAGAACCCTATCTATGAAAACATTAACAACTGTAATTACATTCATCACTGGTGTCGGGATATCCAATCTATACGGCGCGCCTATTGTGGATTACAATTTTACGGGCAACGATGGGGATGACACCCAGAGTTCCTCCAATGTCGCTGTAAATTTGGTCGCATCTGATTTGAGCCTTACGGCTGGGTTATCCGCATCCAGCAGTCTGCCTGGTAACGACAATACTCTAGATACATATAGCATGTCTGGTTTTTCAACCGGGACATCTATTGACCTTTCTTCCTACATTGAATTTACATTAACACCAGATTCCGGATACAAGATGGACCTTGATTCGGTGACAATGTATTTTATCCGTTCTGGGAGTGGCCCGCAGGATGTGGAATTGCGTTCAAGTGTTGATTCTTATGCTTCCACAATTGCAGCTACTACAATGTCTGATGCCGCGAATACTGGAACAGGATATTCTGGTGGTGCTCCAACAACAGCACTCACATTTTCCAGTGGGGCTTTAGGGGCAAGTTTCGATAATCTTACCAGTGCTGTTTCGTTCCGGATTTATGGGTTTGATGCAGAAAGCAGTACAGGTAACCTGAGACTCGTGAACAGTGATGGATCTGGGTCCCCCACCCCTTGGCAGGTGGATGGGGCAGTTACGGTGATTCCGGAGCCCAGCAGTATGGCCTTGGCTTTGATTTCCCTGGGCGCCCTTGGAATGATTGTGAAGCGCAAACGATAATTCTTCCTCTGGTACTATACGAAAACCCTGCTCTGTGCTGAGCAGGGTTTTTTCATGGGGAGAAAGAGCAGCGGCTGTTTGGATCGATGGGGAGAGTTTGTGAGGTTACACCAATCGCCAAAGTCAGATGACCCCAGACCGTTTTTTCAGTTCCAGTGAACAGCCGTAGATACTGAAAAGCACAAAAATCGGAGAGGTCGCAGGTGACAATAGAATCCCCGACCATCCCTCATGTGGCCCACTCGAGGTCAAACCCTTTGACCATCTGGGCTAACCTCCTCCACGGCTGAGGTTCACAATCCGGATTTCATAGGGTTTGTGTACGTCCAGTTCAATTCGTGCAAAATCTCACGAATCACGTTGTCATCGAGTGCTCTATCATAGATGGCAACATCCAATACCTCCAGCATGATCTCACCATGCCCCCCTCCCAAGGATTCTACATGAAGGTCCCCCAGATAAAAATGACCACTGATGGGTAGGAGCTTTTGTGTCGGCTTTACTCGATCGAGTACTTTTCTGATGCGAAAAAAGTCATGGGCCGGCTGAAGATAATCAGAAAAGGTTTGTGCATCATGCATCACCATGGCCCGGATGAGGACCTGGCCGGGAACGAACGGGGTGGAAAGGTAAGGACCTACCCTGTCTCCATCAAATTTATAGGATCCCTGCCTGTCTTCCCCCTGAATATCGACCCCGAAGTTCCACACAGCCCGTTCCAGCCCTTCCTGCACCCTGCTGGAACCGAATCCTCCAAATCGAGCTGCCCAGCTTGTGCTGCCGGTATGCACCCTGTAGACCGCAAAGACGGTTCGGGTCGTGTGCCCATGGGGCAACAGATCTTTTCCTTCGAGCAATTCCCCTTCTCTACGTTTTCCTTTGCCAAACCGGACAGCGCGATGGTCGAAATGATGAATGCGAACTGTTACCGACTGCGCATTGCTCGATTTTCCATTCAGCGGCCTCTCCACGTTTATAAGAGGAACAGGATTTGTTCCTCCGCTGGAGGGCCATGTCACCACCCGGGCATTCTCTTTCAAGCTGTGTGCCTGATATCGGGCGACATATCCTTTCAGAGCGGATTCACTTCCTACATCCCCCTCTTCAGCGATAAGGGCATTTGTGACGGAAAGGAATATAAACACGAAAACCGTTCTAAGCTTCGGGCTGCCATCGATGCGTGGAAAAATCGGGATGGTCATCACTCTTCGTAACTTCATGGAGAATTGGGATGAAAGCCCTCTCATTACAGCAACGTCCGGGCGGTATTGCCCGGACGTTGTCGGATGAGAGTTTCGCCTTAAAGGGTTACTTTTTGCGCTTGCGGGCCCATACGAACACGGTTCCCAGTGCGACGGCAAGAAGGGAGAGGCTGGAAGGTTCCGGAATCACAACATCCTGGTACGTGGTTCCAATGGAAATGTTATCCAGATCCAGGACAGCAGAAGCACCGGAATTACCGCCCCGCAAATAAAATGTGTCTACAGCCGAAACGCCCAAATCTTGAGTAATCGTAACTCCAGCAGCTCCTTCAGTGGTCGTTGTGGGGTTCAGCCATAGGTCCATCTTGTTGTAATTTGAGCTTCCATCTTTGTACAACCTCCCCACAACCAATTGAGTAGAGGCCTGCGTCGTGGAAATGTTGGAAAGAAGGCTGTTGGTTGTGTCCCCACTGGTATTTCCCCGCATACGCCCAACAAGGTCCGTACCGGAATTATTAAAATAAAACCCGGCACTGCTCGTCAATCCTGAACTGTCCGTGTCATCTGATACCGCAAAATAAACGAAATTCCCAGTAAGGTCAGTCCATGTCATTGACACCGAAAAATACACATCGTCTGTCTGAGAGGTAAACGTATTTGAAAACGCAAGCCCTGCGGTATTCAGGGAGGTGTCCGTCATCGTAATGTTTTGTGTTCCACCCGGGGAGTTCACGGTACCGCTGGTGTACGTCTGGCCTCCTGACTCAACATCCACATCGGTGTTGGCCGTAAACCCGTCCTGACCATTAAGATCACCCGTACTGAGCCCTTCGAAAGAATGGGTTTGGATGATAGCAGCGTGAGCTGTGCCGGACAGAAGGATCCCTGCCATGTAGAGGGGAAGGGTTCGTCTGAAAGAGTTAAACGTATGTGTGATGGATTTCATTGTTCCTCTCATGTTCAAGGTTAAGAATAGCGTATCTTTCTGCTTCAACTTTATAACCATACCATCAGAGATATGGATGACTGTGGCAGTCATACTGTTTATTGATACGGTCATTCTGCTGTTGTTTTCTGGATCAGAACGTGTCTATGGTCACGTATGCACTTCGGAATCCATCTTGGACAGGAAACGGAATGGACGAGACTTCTTTTGAAAGGTGTCTCCCGTTTTCTGAGCCTTCAGGAAGACGCACGTCTAACTCCTCTTCCCATGCTGCCGGATCGGAAACTCATCGGTTCCACCCCCCTCTTGAGGGATTTTTGGTGGCGCTTCCCCCCAGAGAATTGGAGCCCCTAGCGGACCTTTCTCTTCCATCGTAAATCTGGCCCGGCATCAAGAGGATCCCTGCACAGCTGAACTGTGGTCCAGTTTTCAGATGATGTCCCGGCAGGCGCTGACACATCTTCAGGAACGTGGCAGCAACCGGGTTGCCTTCTTCGGAACGGCAGATCCCCGCTCCGTAATCAGTCAGGATAAAATCCGGCATCTGGAGCAGAAAGGAGATCATCTGGGCTTTGAATATCTGGGCAGCTTTACAGAGCAACAGTCCCCCCCCATGGAATTTGGCTCAACAACTTCGGAATCTGTCATCCTGGATCATGGAGCTTCCCAAACCCTTCAGCCTGATCTGCACAGATGCCCAGCATACCATACGAGCCCTTCACAGCCTGAAAGAGTGTCAGCTTCACATACCGGGAGATGTGCGTTTACTCTGTGTATCAAACGACAGTATTCTGCTGGAATGCTCTCACCCCGGGATTTCCAGTGTGAACTTCGACCACGAATCCAAAGGATACCGGGCTGCCGAACTCCTGGGAGAACTGATTCAGTCCGGAAACGGTACTCCTGTCCGGGAACATTTTCCCACCAAAGGGATCATCTCCCGGGAAAGCACCGCATTTGCGGTCCCCCGGGAGCCGCAGCTGCAAAAGATGATTCAGGTGATGCGTACGTGGGACTATGACCTTCCTTCACTGGATGAAATCGCACAGCAAGTCGGAATGTCCCGAAGCACCATGGCCAGAAAACTAAAGCAACATACCGGCCATACCCCTGGAGAATTATTGGTGCAGATACGGTTGGAAAAAGCCTTGGAACAACTCCGGATCGGTTCAGAGACCCTGGCGGAAATTACCGACCGGTGTGGATATGGGCTTCCCTCACAGTTGAGCCGTGAAGTGAAATCCAAAACAGGCATGTCCCCATTGGAGTACAGGGCCTACTGGAAATCACAGTGAACAGTAGGGTGAACGAACTGTTTAGGGAGCATCCGAAACGGATATGATAAAGTATCGGACCGGGCTGGCTCCGAATGCGTCTTTCTGCACTTCAAATTTCACACTTCCGGCCTGTGAGGGTGTCTGACGCTCCACCACATCCCATTCTGCGACTGGAAGATCCAACGAGGAGGAGGTCCGGAGCTCGTACTGGTTCCCGGCCTCACCCTGAACCGAAAAGGCCCATCGGTTGTCCCTCTCTTGAAGCTGAACATCGATCGGCGGGTGGGTCACCAGAATCGTTTTCGTTGCGACACCGGCTGCAAGGGAGTCATCTACAACTAGCGCGATCACATAGCTGCCCATGCCTTCAAACCGGACAGAGGCCTCTTTGCGACTCGTGCGAGAAAACACCGCACTGCCTGGCCCTGAAACCTTCTTCCAGGTATAGGAAAGTTCCCCGCCATTCCCGCCGGACGCTGTACCATTCAAAGAAAGCCATTCCCCACTGGCCACGTTACTTCCGGCGGTATAGGTGACGACAGGTGCCGCATGGTTCTGACGTTCGGCATGTAACGCCAACACCTCTGCGTCACTGAGCCGGCGGGAGAAAAAACTGAACTCATCGATTCGCCCCTCCCAGCTTTTCTGTTCGGCAGTTTGCCGGGAACGACCCAGAATGAAGGCCTCCACATCCTGAATCGGGTTGTTCAGAACCCCATTCTCCAAGGCCACACCCTGGCCGACCCGAGTACCATAAACGGCTCCCTGATCTTCAACTCCGTCTATGTACAGTCTAGGCCGCTGGCCCTGGGCCCAGGTCAGGACCAGGTGTTGCCATTGATTCGCGACCTGGGTGTTCGGGCTGGATTCCAGATAAAGCTGATGATTCGCGGCTCCTTCCCCAATGGTGACCACCGTCTGGATGACATTCGGAGGCTGCCCTTCTCCGCGAATTTGATCTGTGAACCAACCCTGCGCATCATATCGAAGAGTAATGCCCGGATTCGGTGGTACATTGTGGGTCCAGTTCTCAACCGGACGCGAAGAATAGATTCCCCCGTCGGTTCCGGTCTGATCCGGATGCACCCACACTGAAATCGTAAACGCATTCAGTGGTGCAAGCGAGACCGGGCTCAAGATCGCCTGATGAGAGATTTGATTTGAAAATGACAAAGCATGATCATCCCCGGCTCCTGTAACACCCTGCCCTCCACCGGTCCATGGAGCTCCGGTCGTACCGCTACGCCCATTTCCGGAGATATCAGATACATTCGTCCCCTGACCGCCATTCAAGGGCCAGTGAACATATCGGTTTCCGGGAGGGTCGCCGCTCCCAACCAGAAGGTGGGTGTCCATCAATTCGCTTTGTCCACCGGACTGTGCCGTTGCCCGAAGGATATAGGTGCCCGGTGTATCCACTTTTGCGGCCGTGCCGTAGGCATTCAAATCGGAAAACGTTACCATGCCGTCACCACTGACTCGTGACCAGGTTAGATCAGGGGTTCCTCCCATAAATGAACGGTCCCGGGCACCGACTTCCAACCAGTGAGCCGGATCTGTAGTCAAAGAGAATGCCGCCCCGCTTTTCGGCCAGACACGCCAGATTTTGAGCATAGGCTCTGTGAGCCGTGTTTTCGCGTCTGTTATCAGGCGTTCCGCGTATTCCGCTCCACTCGAATCAATCGATCCGCCGGATGTAAATGTCTTCTGGTCCCACTGATCCCAGGTTGCAGCGGGCACTTGCCCGTCGAGGCCTGCATATTGAAGTGCATTCAGCGCAAACAGAAAGGTGTACGCATGAGTGGCGGTATTGGCTTCATTCACCAGCAGAGTATATGCGGTTGCAGGGTCTCCACAGACAGCCAGGGCCTGTGCGGCCATGGACCGGACCCCAGAGTAAGAATCCGTTGAGGCAAGCGAGGAAAGAGCCTGTCGGACCAACGCGTCGTCAGCCCCGGTTCTGAACAATCCATACGCCCCCCAAAACCGCATTGCCGGATGGTCATGAGACAGCAGGGCAAGGTATGCGGGTACAGAAGTCGCATCACCATGGCTTGCTGCAGTGGCAGCATTCAGTAGATCGGCAAACAGTGTGGGATTCGCCACACCATATTCATACAATGTGGGGTGTGTCATGCCCGCCCCCACCAGTTCCGGATAAAGAGGCTCAGGGATCAGCCCCAAATCCCGGGTCTCCACCATCCAGGCATCCAGCTCAGCGGCGAGTGCATCCCGGATTTGCTCAAATGCCGGATCGTTGACCAGATTCTCCACCTGCCAGGGGTCCTCTTGGGTATCAAAGAGTTGCACGACAGGTTTCGGCCGAAAAAACTGGGACTGGGTCTCATTGCATTGCCCGGTTTCATACGCGTCCCGCCAAGCGCCCCAGTTCGCCTGGACGGTGTATCCATAACTGGCTTCAAGACCACGGGGACGATGGGGCATGAAATTCCGAATGTAATAGTAGCGTCCATCGGTTACCGCCCGTGAAAAATCGTATCGCTCCGCCTGCCGGTCACGATAAAAGTGAACGAAATCAGGTTCAGACTCCTTAGCCGAACCAAGAAACACACGCCCCTGCATCAGCACCGGAATCGGAATGTCCGCAATCGAAAGGGCGGTCTTGGGTAAATCGACAAACGTAACCTTCTCATCAAAGGTCGTGCCGGGAAGTGAAGGACGCAGATGCAGAAACGTATCCGGGATCTTAACAATCAACGGCACCTGAGTGCCGACATTGTAAATGTACCGTTTAGAGCGAGACAGCTGGCCTCCGTGGTCAGAAAAGAAAAAGATGATCGTATCCTCCGCCACCCCCTCATCCTCCAATTCCTGCAACAAGTCTCCGACCTGCTCATCCATGCGGGTGATCAGGTCATGCAGGCGGGCCCAATCCTGACGGATTGCTGGAACATCGGGATGATAGGGAGGGAGTTCAATCGCAGAGGGATCGATTCGGGGTTGCGGCGGGATCTGCCCACTGCTCACATACGAATTGATCCGATCCGGATCCAACTGACTTTCATGCGTGGTAAAAATATTAAACACCGCAAAGAAGGGCTGACCCGGCGCACGGTTTTTCCAATGAGCATTGTTTCCGCTCTTGTTCCATAAAGAACCATCGTCATTAAAATCGGAGTTGTAATCCTTCTTGTTATTGTTGGTGGTGTAATATCCTGCATTCCGAAACAGCTTTGCGTAAGCCGGTATCATGGACGGCATCACCGGATCCGAACGCATGTTGTGAGTCCCGAGTGTGGTCGAATGCATTCCGGTCAACAAAGCCGAACGGGCAGGGGCGCACACGGGCGTAGGGGCATAAGCTTTTGTGAAACGATACCCCTCAGTGGCCAGCTGATCCAAGTTCGGCGTTTGTGCCTGTGGGTATCCGTAGCTACCTAAATACGGGCTGATGTCCTCGCAGGTGACCCAGAGAATATTTGGTCGGGTTTCCGCTTTCAGGGAATGGCAGGTTGCCAAATGTAAAAACAAACTGATGACCAAAGGGCGCACAAAACTCATGTAAGGACGCTAACATACTCAGGAGGAGCCTGGATTGACTCTGGAAGCAAATGTTTTTACCCCAAGGGTCAATCATCATGGTGCGTATATGATTCTGATCCATAAAGATGAGGTTTCCCGAGAGAACGACGACCGCTCTGACGACGACTGAACGAGCCGGCCAGTACATGGGGCTGATAACGGGGGGTGGGGCAGAGGGTAGAGGGTAGAGGGTAGAGGGTAGAGGGTAGAGGGTAGAGGGTAGTTAAAAATGTCAGTTACGCACATAGATGTCAATTATGACTATATAGACAATTTTCTTCGATTTTTGTAGGTTATATGGATTCGGACTAGTTCATGATGATACTGACGATGGATTCACTCTTTTACCAGCAGACCCCTCTTGAAACCTCCCGGGGTGTTGAATCCGAACTGCCCACTCTCTATCTTCGCTTCTGCGATCTGACCTCTCGTCTCTGACCTCTCCAACCTTATGCCCAACATTATGTCCATCGCCGATCTGGAACTTGTTCCAGAAGGCACCCCCAACAGTCAACAGGTCGCCGTTCTTCAGGAACCGTACCGTATCGAAATGGCACATGCCGCCATCCCGGAACCGGGAATAGATGAGATTCGGATCAAAATCAGATACGTGGGAATCTGCGGCTCCGACCTCGAGTCCTACCGGGGGATCCGCCGTCCGGAGTTTCTCTCCACCCCGTCGCGTCTGGGCCACGAGGTTTCCGGGGTCATTGACAAAGTAGGCACTCAGGTACGCGGCCTGCACGTTGGAGAACGGGTCACCTGCCGCTATGTCTGGGGAGCGTTTGCCGAGTACATCGTCTGCAAACCATTCAATGTTCATACCGTGTCGGACCGTCTGAAAGACGAGGACATCAGCCCGATCGAGGTGCTGCCGGGGATTCTGCATGCGGTGGAACGGGCTCAGATCACGCCCAATACGGATGTGCTGATCATGGGACAGGGAGTCAGCGGTCTGGTCATGACCCAGGCCGCCGCCCTCTTTTCTCCACGCAACCTGGTGGTCACCGACCTCAAGGACAAAAACCTGGAACTGGCCAAACGCTATGGGGCCACCCACACCTACAAACTGCCCGGACACGATGCCGCCACAATGGATACCCTTCGCGAGGCCTTTCCGGAGGGGTTTGAGGCGGTCATTCCCTGTCTACTGGAAGGAAACGGCATGATGGATGCCCTGGACTGCTGTGCGTTTGCCGGACGCATCATTCTCTATGGCTGCATTGCCCCCTGTACCGATTTTGACTGGCTGAAGCTTCACCGCAAACGGGTGGATATCCTCACGACCGAACCCAAACGCGACATCGACATGCGGCGGTGGTTCACCGAAGGCGTCAATCTGGTGGAACAGGGACTCATCAACCTCAGTGAAATGGTCACCCACACGTTCCCGCTCTCTCAGATTCAACAGGCGTTCAATCAGCGGGACGAGGGCCCTCTGGACAGCATTCACATTCTGATTGATTGCGGAGCCTGATCCATGATTCCCAGGGAACTCTATCTGCTGATCGGGCAGTCCAACATGGCGGGGCGCGCGGACATCACGGATGCAGAAGCCGCCCCTCTGGACGGAGTGGTCCTCTATGATGCAGCAGGCACCTGGATTCCGGCGGACAACCCCCTCAACCGGTACTCCACTGTGAGGAAAAACCTCGACATGCAGCGGCTGGGCCCCGGGTATTCGTTTGCCCGGGACATCCGCCCTCTGCATGAAGGAAATCCGTTCGGTCTGGTCGTAAATGCAAAGGGGGGTACCAGCATCCGGAAATGGCTGCGGGGGGAACACCTCTATGACGAAGCCATGACCCGGGTGAAGCGGGCGTTGGAAGGCTCCCGCATCAAAGGTGTTCTCTGGCATCAGGGTGAAAACGACCACGACGATCCGGACTATCTGTCGAAGCTGATCACTCTGGTGCAACAGCTCCGCGAGGATCTCCACCTGCCTGACATCCCGTTTGTAGCGGGACACATTTACAATTCGCCTGCGATTAATGCGCAGATTTCCCGCCTGCCGGAGGAACTGCCAAACTGCGGTGTCGCCACAGCGGAAGACACCCACTGCTTTGACGGCCTTCACTTTGACACTCCCAGCGCCCTGCTGCTGGGAACGCGGTACGCCGCAGGAATGAAAAAACTGCTGCAGGAAAAGACATGAGTGTCTCCGGGAAACAGACCGGCGACATTTCTGTCGCCGACATTTCCGCGGGCGGGAATGCCCCCGCTCCATCTTTTCCTCATGACGGCTCCCCAATGACTGATTCCCTTTCCTCCCGCCTGGCACGACACCCGTTTTTCACTCCGCATGCAGATCCGGAGAGCGGAGTGGTCAGTTACATCCTCACCGAACGGGTAGCCCCTTATCAAACCGGCCTGTATTTCATGAATCCCTCTCTCCGGGGGAGCAGTGAATGGCTCTGGTTCCGGGTGGCAACTCCCCCGGACAAGCAATGGAGGGTGTGTGCGGTACGACTGGATCCGGATCGGCCTGAAATCCGCACCTTCCCCCATCTTCGTATGACCGGAAACCCCTGGATCGACCCAACGGGTGAGGTCGCATATGTCCCTCAAGACAATCTGCTGATCCGCCAGCACCTGGACGGCACATGGGAGGAGGAATTGCGGATTGATGCAGACCTGGTGAACAAACGTCATCTCTTTCTTCTCTGCACCAACGTTTCCTCCTCCTGTGACGGAAAATTTTTCGTGTTCGACAGTCACGTGGGAGATGAGTTTATCAGTTGGATTCACAATCGGGAGACTGGAGAACAGACCGTCGTTCACCGCTTCATTCGCAAGATGCATCACAGCACCTTCTCCCTGCATGATCCCGAGTTGTATTTCCTGCATCAGGGACCCGGCAATGATGTCTACACCGGTACCCGGATCAACATCGAAACCCGGACCTGGCTCATGGACATTCACGGGCACCGCTTAGAGCCTCTGACTCCGGATCTTTGGTTTGGACACAATGCGCAGAACTGCCACGAGTGGTGGACGTCGGAGGGGAAGGTGCAGTTCTGTGAATACGGCAGCGGGATCTGGGAAGTGGATCTCGCCACCAAGCAGCGGGAACTCATCTGGGCCCGGCCGTCCATCCACGGACAATGCACGCTGGATGGAACCTGGCTGTCCTGTGATGAAAACACGTATGCCTGGTCCGAGCAGAAACCCTGTTCGGTCTGGGCTCTTCACCGTCCCAGCGGACAGGAAATCCTCGTGGCAGGCAAACTGCCGGATCCGCCCTTCGGGCGCACGGACTGGCGGGCCTGGCATCCGGATCCACACTCCCATTTTTCCGACGACGGACAGGCTCTGATCTACACGACCTCCGTCCTCAATACGATGAACCTTGCAGTCAGCCCTGTCGCTGACTGGACCTTGAACCCATAACACCTCAGACTAGATGAATACCCGACCCCTGATTACATCTCTCTTCCTGATGGCAGGCGCTCTGCTTCAGGCTGAACCCTCCAAGGTGCTCCACCTCAAAGTGGAGGATCTGGTGTCCAACCAGTACGATGCCCATATCTGGATCCATCACCGCGACGGCGCTTTCCATCACGGCTATGTCACCCTTCCGGAGCGGGACAATCTCGTACACCGGATTGACCTGACCCCCACCCCTGATGTCCAGTTTCTGGACAAGGAAGGCAACCCCGTCATCCCGCCCAAAAACATGCGTGGAAACTACAGCTATAAGAACAAGGACTTCCACAAATACAAGGGGCAGTACCAATCAGGGGAACTCATCATTCAGCCGGGAAAACTGGCCCCTTTTGAATTAAACGGTTCGCAGGTGCAGGGTATCCTCGACATCCTGATCCACGAAATGGACGGGGCAAACACCGCAGGAAGAAACAACCATGATTTGGTGTACCGCATGGACCTGCGGAATGTGAAACTCGGAACCGCCACCGACATCACCGTATGGCAGTATCCGGTCCGGGAAGACAGCAAAGGGGAAGGGGCTCCCAGGCTGACCAAAACCGCGACGGCCACCTGGCTCTCCGATGCGTGGAAACCGGCGAAGGATGCGGGGTTTGCTCCCGGAACTGACTGGCCTTCTGCCAGCGGCCCGGGGTTTACCAGCTCTGCTGTCCCGTTTGACGGGGAACTCATCAATACCCTCCACGACGCAGAACTGGTCTGGGTCGCAGAAGATACCCTGCCCTCCGGACGCAGCGGCGGCATGACCCGTGGTGACTTCGCCATGTTTCCTTTTGAATGGACCACCATCGGATACGGTGGATACGGAGCGCCCATCATTGCCGATGGCAAGGTGTACGTCCTGGTCATGACCTCCGACACGTCCAAATACCTGGGCACTCCGGAACTGGAGAACAATCCCTACATCCGACTGGGGATCGACCCCCGTTCCATGGCAGGGAAATTCGGGGCCTACCGCGATTCCATCTACTGCTTTGATGCACAGACCGGAAAACGTTTATGGGTTCATCACGGTCCGCCCGGAGGTCTGAGCCGGGAAAGCAAAAGCGGAATGGCCAGCACACCGGTGTTTCATAACGGCACGGTCTATGTCCGGGGACGCAGCGGGATGTATGCCTTTGAAGCCGAAACCGGGAACCTCGTCTGGCAGAAAGGCGGGGGGGAAGGAGTGGGGTACAGTATCCATTCCGCCCCTCATGAAGGATCGGTCACCGTCGTGGACGATGTCCTGATTCTGATCAACCGTGGCTTCCGGGACAAACCCGGACACACCGCAGGAGTGGACCCCGCCACCGGAGAGCTCCTGTGGAAACTGGATGCATTCGGCGGAAGCGGCATTGGGCTGCCGGGTGTGCTGGAAAAAGACGGCAGAACCCTGCTGGCACTTCCACGGAATCTGGTCAAGAAAAGCAAACGGACCGAAGGCAGCAAAGACGGCGTCGCTTTCGTGGTACCGAAAACCGGAGAGATCGTCGAAGAAAGCAACGCCCTGGGGGGAACGGGAGGACAGCTCTTTGTTTCTGAGGGCATGTTGATAGGCAACGGGGTAATGGGGCTGGCAGATGAACCCAAGAAATCCAAGAAGACCGCCCTCCTGGCCGGAGCCAAAATCGGCAAGGACCTGAGCCTGGAAAAAACATGGGTACACCCTTCCGCATTGCAGGTTTCCTCACGGACACTCGGCGTGATCCACAAGGGAATCTATTATGCCTTCAGCAGAGCGGGATCCTTTGCCATCGATGTGGCGACCGGCGAAACGCTTGCGAAGAAACGTCACATTTACACCTACACCGGCGGGAGTCACAACTGGACGTGGCATGCGGCAACTAATGACCGGATCATCACCAGTGGACTGGCCATGATGACGACGGCCGATGAGGGAATGGAGTTTTTACCCGGGCGGCTCAGCCTGGACATCACCTCCGGATACAGTGCTCCCACCAAACCGGCAATCAGCGATGGACGCATCGTCCTGCGCCTTGCCGACAAACTGGTCTGTTATGACCTTCGCAAGAAAGAGAAACATGCGGACACCTCGATTCTGGAACTGGTCGCAGAAGATGCATTCCCCGGGATTGCGGAAGACAAACCCGCAGATGCCACCCTCCGGGTCCGGGTCCGCGATGAGAACATCATCGGGGTCATGGCCTCCTGGCCAGGTGTGTCGGGTCCGGAACGATGGAAACTCGCCTCCTGGCTTGGAGAAGACGGACACGTTCAGTGGCGTCGTTCCCTGGGGCAAGGGTTTACCCTGAATGAGGAAGGGCTCAACGGGACGTCCGCCGTGAGGATCAGTTACATGGAGGAACCCTGGGATCTGACTCTGACCCGTGACGGTGACCACTTCACCGGCACCTATACCCGCCACTTTGAGGCCCTGCAAACGCCCCGGGACGTGAAAGGCGGTGTCATGGGGAACACCCTGATACATGCTGAAGGTGAAAAAGTCTGGAATCTGTATCTCACCGCAGCCATGAGCAACCAACTGAGCCAGGAAAAAATTGATGGGAACTTCAGCGTGGTCATCGTCACAGATCCGGAAGGACAGGTGATCCGCTCCTGGGCCTATGGTGGACGGATCAATGGTGTCGCCTGGGAAGCGGACGCCAGCAAAATCAAGGTGGACGGAGATACTCTGGTTGGAGATGTGACCGTTCTCTTCCGGGACGACCGCTACATCACCCTGAATCCCGACGCCGTGAAGGCTCAGTTCCGCAATTCCGCTCATTCATCCGGTGTCGCCGCCACCTACAGTGTTTCTGCCACAGAAAATGCGGAAGGAAAACTGACCGGTTCCCACACCGGGACGATTGGTCATGCATGGGAAATCTCCGGAACCATTTCCGGAAAACTCCAGCCGGAAGAGACGGTGCTGGGACTGGCGGAATGAACCCCACGCACCCTCACGAACGGGCGACAATCCTGTCGCCCGTTCCTTCAGGGACAGGAGTCCCTCCCCTCCATACGTAATCCTCACCACCCCCTTCCTCCACCTTTTGCATGAAACACATCGCCCTCCTCGGCGCCGGAAGCCACAGTCGGAATGAACATATCCCCGCATTGGAATATCTTCTGCAGGAACGGAAGGATTTCCGTGTCACAGCAGTCTGCGACCTGAATCACTCTCTGGCGTCTGAGGCCGCCTCCAAACTGGGGGCGGATCAGGTGCTGACCGATCTGGACGCTCTATTGGAGACTCCGGGTCTCGACGGGATCATTTCCGTCACCCCGACGCCTCTCACCTGCGAACTGACAAGCCGGATTCTGGACGCCGGCATTCCGGTTCTGATGGAGAAACCCCTGGGAGCATCCATGAGGGAAGCGGATCAGGTGGTGGCAAAAGCAGCGGCAACCGGTACTCCGGTCATGGTGGGCATGAACCGGAGACATGACCCCGTGATCGCGCAAATCCGCAGCTGGTGCCAGGAACGGACGCTTACCTACGCCCGTGCGGTGATTCGCAGACAAAACCGCCGGGAAGTGGGATTCATTGAAGATGCCGCCCTTCACCCCATCGACCTTCTTTGCGGGTTTCTGGGAGCAGGAACCGTGGAACGTGTGTTCCCCATTGGCCCCGACTGCGGAGAGGCAGGAGTGGCGAACCTCCGGTTCGGAACCGTTCAGGTGGTTGTGGAAATTCTCCCTGCCTGCGGAGCCTGGGAGGAATCCTACCAGTTCTGCGGGGATGGATTCAGCATTCATGCCCTCCCCCAGAAAGAAGCGTCCCTGAGAGAGAACAGGGCCCGTCACCACTTCACCGCACCGGAAGGGGTTGAGGGAGGGTGGACCACAGGTGAAACCATTGCCTTCCTCAATGCGCTCAACGGAGAGGCCCCCTGGACCCCTACTCCTGCAGAGGTCCGTGACTCCATGAAACTGACCCAGACCATTTCGGAACAGGTCCGTCAGGGAATGACCCCGTGAGCCGGCTGTATACCCATCCGGATTACTCCTGCAAGGATGCCTGCATGGCCTGGCAGGGAAACCAGTGGCACCTCTTTTTTTCCGCCTTTGACCAGGAACGAAGTGTGGTGGCGACTGTCACCAGCCCTGACCTTGAGAACTTCAGTGAACTGAGAATTCTCTTCAGCGGCCGGGAACAGAATCTCATCGGAATGTGTTCCCCGGATCTGGCAAAAGGACCGGATGGCTGGGTCATGATTTTCAATTCCTGGGGACAGAAAGAGGGCAGCCCGAATGCACTGCATGTCTCCACGTCCACCGACCTGATAACCTGGTCACCCGCTCAGCGGCTGGCACCGAACCTCGCTCAGGAGGACAGAGTGATTGACGGTGCCCTCGCCTGGGTAGACGACCACTGGATGATGGCCTGCAAATGGTGGAATCAACTGCGCTTTGCTTCAGCTCCCGCCCTGGAGGGCCCCTGGGAGTGGGTGGAGGAGGGTCCTGCCAGCATGAGGTCACAGGACACCGGGGAAGACAACGGGTACAAGCATGAGAATTTTCAACTGCTGAACCTCGACGGGGCCTGGAAACTGCTCAGTACGGATTATGTGCCGAAGAAACTGCATCACCATCCCTGGATCTATGACCTGACTGGAGAGGCATCCGACCCTGCCTCCTGGATGAAGTGGCAAAACGGACGGCGTCTGATGGTTGAAGCAGAGGACTGGAACCGTCCCGACCCGGATAATGCGGCCGCCCTTTGGGACCACCGGGATGCCGACGGGTATTTCTATCTGATCTACGGAGGAAAGAACGAAGAGCGGATCGATGAATTCTGCGGGACGGCGGCCGCCACGGAACGTCCCTGGCCCCGGGGGTGGAATAAACTGGGCCTTTCGCGTTCCCAGGACCTGATTCACTGGGAGAACTCCATCCGGTGAGTGCCTACTTCGGACAAGACGGGTTCTACACCTCCTGCGTGGAACACTGGGAACTCTGGAAACGCAAACAGCGGCAGAACCACTTCAAACGTCTTGGATTATCCGTTGGCGAAAAGGTGATGTTCTACGGCCCTCTGTCGATTACCTGGCCCCAACATGTATCGATCGGCCGGGAATGTACCCTGAATGAAGGGGTACATCTGGGTGGGAGGGGTGGAATTACCATTGGGGATCACTGCCGCATCTCCGCCCGGGTCTTCATCGAGTCAGGATATCTGGAAACCAAAGGCGTCCGGGAGGACGGATTCCCGAAACGGAAACATGCCCATGCGGAGATCCGACTCGGGGACCACGTATGGATCGGAGCCGGTGCCATGATCCTGGCCGGGGTCACCATCGGTGACGGGGCGATGATTGCTGCAGGTGCCGTGGTGACAAAAGATGTTCCCGCCGGAAGTTTTGCGAAGGGGGTTCCTGCGAAATATACCCCGGCCGCGGCCGATTCTGAATCCAACTCCGAGGTGTCCTCATGAAGTCACGTGTCCTCCTTCTCACCTTTCTGCTGCCTGCTCTCTCTACCATGGCGTCCGGTTCGTTTCCCCGAATGGAACAGGACACGGTGTTAGAAGGGGTCACCCCCACGGAGAACAAAACGGCGATTCGGAAATATCTGAGCGAACATGGCTGGACGGGGTCAGAAATTGAATATGAGGTTCTGCTGGACTATCTCAGCAGCCATGTCCGGTTTAAAGACGGTCAGGGCGTGTGGTCCGCGAAGTATCACACGTTCGCTCATGAGAACCTCGCCCATTTGCAGAATCTACGGTCCGTCCTGAAAGGGAAACCGCAATCCTATGTGGACGATTGGGTGGCCTGGTATGCTCCGCGGATCATTGGATACCGCATCCCTTACCAAATGGATGCACGTCTCAACCTGCTCCGGAGCCTTCCTCAAGGATCCTTTGCGGAAGTAAAAGATCTGGCAGGTCTGCAACAGGAACTGGATACCCGTTACTCTTTCCGCACTCTATCGGCCGAAAAGCAGAGTGTGATGGCGGCTGCACTGGCCGGGATCAACCCCCGTTTGATTCCGGAGGGAGGGGTTGCCGCAGGACAACCGGATGAATCCGACCGGTGGCGGGTACAGCAGGGTGACTGGCAGACTGCCTATCAACTGGAGGACGGAGGTCCCATGTTCTTCCCGTCAGCCTCCTGGCTACAGACCCAGAATGCGTACAGACCGGATATCCCGGAACAGGAACTCATAACCTCCAGCCCTACCCATGTGTATGTCACCCTCCCGGAGGCAGGAATGCAGAAAGAAACGCTGATCCTGAGACTGGATGTGGAAGGGGGGAAGGTGGTGAGTGCAGTTGCGATGAAAGAGGCGGCTCCTCACCGCATCTATCCTGTCATTCCCCTGGCCATTGATGAGCACGGGCACGTCCTCCGGCCCACCCCAGGTGCTCCGGCCCCCAAGAAGAAGCCCAAACTCGATCTCGACACCCTGGACCTCAATACGCTGGGAGGAACAGTACAGGAGCCGCTCCCCCGTACAAACGCGGAGGTCCCGCCCCCTGCCGGTATTCAATTCAACACACCCTGGTTTGACTGGACCGAAAGCGGTGTATCCGGCGGAGGACGTCTACGCCTCAAAACCAGGAAAGGGGAACCCTACTTTTTCGAGTTCCATCTGGAGGCCACACGAACCGGATCGAACTGGACCGGATCGTACTGGTCGCGTTTTCCTTCTCATCCCAAACGTAAGAATGCCGCGCGAACGACAGAAGGCCCCCGACCCATCCAGTCGCGTGACATCAAACAGGGCGGAGACGCCATTGCCGGCTCCTGGTCGACCCCCTGGGGAAATGACGGAAGCGGGGTCACGGATAAAAAAACGAAAATGATCCGAACTCCCGGAGAGGCCCGTCTGGTGTGGACCAGCAGTCATACCATTCCGGTTGGACGAGGTCCCAACACCCGTGGCGCCAGCCGGCCGCAAACCGTCGGCATGCCGCTGTCAGGAGGCTGGGGAAGCCCGGTGCTCGAAGACGGGACATTGCTGCTGTCTTACTTCCGTCCCTCCGGGAATATCTACTCGTTTGGCGCTCAACCCCGGAACGATCCGCTCGCGAATCAGGCCTTGGACATGATGCGGGTGCATACCGATGAATACCTTCATGCCTTTGACACGGAAACAGGAGCCACCAGGTGGAAGCTTCGTCTCAGCAACCGGGGCGTGAACTGGATGGGGTTCAACAAAGGGGGGCCCGGAACCTCCGCGGGTGTCGGGGACGGCATTGCGGTGTGGCTGGGTACAACCGGAGAAGTGTATGCAGCCGATATCAAAACCGGTCGTTTGCTCTGGATGAACCACATCGGGCTTCGCCACGAACAAATGATGGAGGCCAAACGAATCCATGCGGCGGAAGGAACCCTGTACTCCAGCCGCAATGATTTTCAGTCGGCGGTCCTTGTCGTCGATGGGGTAGCCGTGGTCAGTGACCACAAATTCAGTAAAGATTCCTACCGCTATGAAAAACACTGCGGGTTACTCGGATTTGACCTGAAAACCGGACGTAGGCTCTGGCATCTGCCAGAAGTGGCGGGGCGAAGTAAATTCAACCAGGGTGGTCAGCTCTGGAGCCACAATGGAACCACATATGTCCTCAGCAGTCACCAGACGGGCACCCATCTCATCGAGCCCAAAACCGGCACCATCCTGGCGAGTTCGGACAGTCTGATCAACCGGAGCTGGGGATTGATCAGCGGAGAGAATCTGGTCGTGGGTGAACGGTGGAACAACCCGGATGACCCAAAAGCGGGCGCCCAGATTGCGGGATTCCGCCTGGACCCGGAAGCAGGATTTTCAGCGTTGTGGACACTTCCCAAGACCTATACCAATCGGGCTGGTGGAGGTGTCTACCAGAACGGGCATGTCTATCTGTCCACCGGAAAGAGTTACGACGGCTTCCTTTGCATTGAGGCCTCAAGCGGGAACATCGTTGCCAAGCATGACATCAAAATGGGCGGTGGGGAACATGCGCCATTTGTGATTTCCATGGGTGACCTCCTCATCGGAACCATCGACCGTACCCACGGACTGATTCTCTTTGAAGCAGATCCCGCGTCACTTCAGGGTTCTGCCAAGATCTGGCACCTGGACCTCGCGACGGGCTACTGCGGAAGCGTCGTACCCGTAATCGCTGACGGAAGAATGATCATTCGCAGCCCGGACCGTCTCCTCTGCTTTGACCTCAGACCGGAATCACCATGAACACTATTCCTCATCCCCTGTTTGCCGGCATCACAGATGAAGCCGGATCCCAGCTTTCACAACAATTGAAGGCGCAGGATGCGCTTGGCTGGACTCATATGGAACTCCGGAATGTCAATGGGCAGCATGTTTGTGATCTTGAGGACACGGAGTGGCAACAGATACGGGACCAGATCGGGGAAGCGGGGCAGCACATCCTCGGTTTCTGCGGTCGGGTCGGTGACGGCAAACACCGGATTGACCAGGCCTTCGAGCGCGATGTGGAGGAGCTTCAGCTCGCGGCACCGAGGATGCAGGCCTGCGGGGCAAGGCTGTTCCGCTGTATGAGCTTTCCGAACAGCAAGGAGACTCCCTGGGAACACCCGGATTGGAGACGGGAAGTCATCCGACGATTAAAAGAACTGTCCAACATAGCGGACGATCACGGAATCCTCCTCGCCCATGAAAACTGTTCAGGATACGGGGCCGCGTCCCCTGAGAGATGCATGGACGTGATGGCGGAGGTGAATCATCCTGCCTTCGGCCTCATCCTGGATACCGGCAACCCAAGCCATCATATCGATGGACGCAGTGCTTGGGAGTGGTATCAGGTCATGAAAGAGGCGATCGTGCACGTGCATGTCAAGGACTACCGCCAGGCACCGGGTCAGGCCGGAGTCATGTGTTTTCCGGGAGAGGGGGAAAGCGGACTCGACCTCATTCTGAACGACCTTGCTCTGCGGAAGTATCAGGGCGCGTTCAGCATTGAGCCGCATATCACACATTCATGCACTCCGGGAAGTGCGGAGGCGGAGCAGGCCGCTTACAGAATCTACCTCGAACACGGGCAGAAAACCGTTGCGCTTTGGAACAAGAGTTCCGCAGCAGACAGATGACGAGATGATCCGAATAGAAGCTGAAACCGTGGCAACCATGAAATCAATTCCTCTGCTTATTCTTCTCACTCTCCTGCATCCCCTGTATGGGAACGACCCGCTTCCAGTCCCGCAGTCAGGAGACTCTCTGCAAATCCGGCTTCACGGAGCGCTGCAAAGTTCCGGTCAGCCCCGGGTCCTGATGCTGGAATTTCCCCACTGGAACCACCATTGGTTTACCGGCACAGGTTACTCGCCTTCCTACAACAAGGGAAGCCACCGCGCCATTCTGCTGGAGCCGGACCTTTCCTCAGGGAACCTGCAGGTGCTGGCCTCCATCGACGGCGATGCCTGGGTACCCGGTGGACCGGCAGAGTACCGGATCACATGGAAGGAAACCGGAAACGGCCGCTACGAGGGAGAATTTACCGGCAGATTCCGGGGACGGGAATTTTCGGGCACCGCCGAAGGTATCCTGATTCCTGCAGCCGAGGTCCTGCCGGGCTTTTCAGAAGCCCAACGGGGCGAACATCCAAGACTGTTGTTCAAAAAGAGTGATCTGCCGGAACTGAGGAAAAAAGCAGACACGGATTTCGGCAAGCAGGCCCTGAAGCAGTTTCCGAACAGCGCGGTGGGTCTCGGGGTGTTGTACCAATTCAACCAGGATCCTGCCTATGCAGAGCGTGCCCGCAAGGTGGTCGAGGCACACATGGAAGATTTGAACAGCGGAAGCAAAGTGATCCGGCACCGGTTCTGGGGCTACCGGCTGGAACAGGTGGCACTGGCCTATGATCTTTGTTACCACGCATGGCCGGAGGATTTCCGCCAGGAGGTACGGAAGTATATCTATTCGGTTGCACGCCGCATGTACCGCCAACGCGGAGCATGGACGGAATACATGAGCTGGAACCCGGATTCCGCCTATACCGCGGCGACAATTTACTCCGGACTGATTGGCATGTTGGCAGTGGCGGATGCCCCGGGACCCGAGCCTCAGGAACCGCCCCCCCCGCGTCGACACCTTCCGACCCGGCCTGCATTGGAAGTTCCGGGAGAGTTTCCGGTTGAGGCCTCTCCGTTTCAGAGCGGGGAGATGCCGGACAGCTGGGCATATTCCGGGCCGTTGACCAAGGAGGTTCACGAGGCCTGGAAGTCCGCCAACGGCAGTTCGGAGAGCCTGAAGGATCAGGTGGCGTCCTGGAGGATGCTTACCAAGGAACAGGACGTGAAAGGGATGGTGAAAAACAAATACAGCGGAGGCCGGTGGACCATTGAGATGAACAAAGCATCCGGGACCGCCTACGACTCGTGGAACATGATTTATGCCCGGATTGAGGTGAATGAGCCCAAGACCGTCCGTTTTGACAGCCAGCATGGGGGAACGGTACAGTATCTGAACGGAGTTTGGCTGAACAATGGGGACATTTTCACAATAGAACCCGGGTTGTATGATCTCTCAGTGGCGGTTCCGATCGGCCGTCCGAATCCATGGGCGGGTATCTTTGTCCGACCACGGCTGGAAGAACAGAGCCCGGAACAGGTGGCGCGGGTGCTGGATCAGAAACAGAAGCGCTATGAGCGAGAGCATCTGTTCTGGAAACAGCGGAAGGCAGACTGGGAGGCGTTGGGCAAAGTGGATATGACCGGATTTTTTCTCCTGCAAGACGCCGCATTCTGGTTCCGTCGGATGGAGGAAAAGGTCTTTGGCCAACATGGTGGGCAGGTCGGTTCCACCCATGCGTTGCTGATGGAAGGAGCCGCACTGATGTCCACTGTCTATCGACATGCCACCGGTCGCCCATTGGCCAGGGCCAATGGGATTTCCCGCTGGCTCCCCGCGAAACTGATGGCCATGTCCTTTGACGAGGAACAGAATCCCAGCAGTCAGGCATTTTGGGGGCAGCCGGATTTCAAGAGTCTCGGATATCAGGACAAACGGGATCTGGGGCGCCTGATTCTTGCCCAGCACTTCCCGACGGTGGACCCGGAGCTGCAGCCTCTCGTCCTGTGGTATTGGCAGACCCTCGGTGATCCGCTGGGCGGGGCCAACCTTCCGGAAGCGGACCGGTTGCTCGCACAGGATATTGAGGGAGGGAGTTACAATTCCAAACCCGTGTACGCCTTTCTGAATATGCCCATGGACATGGTGCCGCAATCACCGAAAGAGGCCCTTCCCCTCAATTGGCATTTCCCGGACAGTGGCCGGTTTATCTTTCGGAATACCTGGCAGGATGAAGAGGATATTGTCCTTCAGCTTTCCGCTCAACAGCAGGATGGCCATGTCACATTCTCAAAAGCCGGAGCCTTTGCGCTTCGGGGGTTGGGACACGACTGGACCTTCCCCAACAGTTACGGCATGCGGGCCGTTGGGGAACGGATGGGCGAAACGGTCGTCCAGACCCTGATGCCGGCTCAGAACAGCCGTGGGCGCGGACAGGTCCTCATGGCTGACCTCCGGGAGGATGGATCCGGACGGGTCCGTATGGACCTCAGTGACATCTACCGGATGCGGAAACGAAAAGGAAAAAGACGGTTTATGCAGCCCTATGACCGGGCCGGCGGGCCCCCAAACCCTGCCGCTTTCGCGGAGTCAGAACCACCCGTGCAGGTCACCCGTGATCTTTTGATTGATTTCAGCGGAAAGGCAGGCGTGCCGATGGTGTTGATTCTCCGGGACCAGCTAGAAGGCGTAGAGACTCCGGTCTGGAGTTGGCCGTTGAAGCTTGATGTGTCGACCCGGAAAGGTGGGGATGACTCCATCAACAACCAGGCCCCTTATTCCCGAAGACCCGGGTCTGCATCCGATGTCGAGATACAGGACAGAAGCTTCCAGCTCCGAAAAGGGAATGCGGTTCTGTCAGGAACGTTTCTGCAGGAACAGGCTCCCGAGCTGAAGGTGGAAACCTTCACCAAACGCTTCGATGTCCCCAAAAACACCCAGACCCGAAGCTACACCTGCCTGACTGCAGATGGCGGGACAGAGTTTCTGGTGGTGCTCACGCTGGATGAACGCGAAACTCCTGCACCGCAGTTCACCCATAAAGGAAAAGAGGTTCACATCCGCCTGGGAAACGCGCGATACCGCATCGGAGACGATGGCGTCCTGTTTGAGTAACCCCTTTGCAACCGAAGCTGCGGGCGATGGACCACAGGTACAGCTGGCAGAGTTGAACCCTCTGCAGGCTTGACCGGAAGGCGATGGCTCTGGAAGAGTGGGGACATGTAAACACGCGCCAACAGGCGTTGGTTATGGCGGCCCACGGCTATGGCGAGTCACCTCCATCCATTCTCAATCTATGCATGCATTCTTGCATGTCTCAGGAGTCTGTTTCCCGGCCCGTATCCCACCAGAAGGATACACCCATCGGCATCACTGAAGAGATCATGAAAACATTGACGGAACCGTCCTTCAAAAAGGCCCTTGAGTGGCTTTTTCACAACGGGAGAGACCTCGATCAGGCTCGCCTTCTCTTTGCCTTCGGTCAAACTGAGGCCACATCTGTTGTAGACGAATTGGCAGCTTACCAAAACCCGGATGGTGGATTCGGGCATGCTCTGGAGGCAGACGTGTGGTTAAAAGATTCATCGGTGATTGCCACGACGGTAGCCTTGCAGATTCTCCGGGAAGTCCAGGCAGACGCCTCCCACGCGTATGTACAGGGAGCCATCTCCTATTTAATCGACACTCTTGATCGAAATACTCTGGCCTGGGACCTGGTTCCGGAAAATGTCGATGACGCGCCGCATGCCCCCTGGTGGGACCCCGAAGATCCACAAACCGCCTTCACCCCCAATCCCGGCATGGAAATTGTGAGCCATTTTCATCACTATGCTGCATTCGTGCCCACGGCGCTGCTGCAAGAGCTCACAGAGGCAGCGCTTGCGTATTTACGGGTACATGCCGAACACTTAGGCATGCATGACATCTACTGTACAGAATGGTTAAGAACAATCACGAGCTTCCCCGAGACGGTTCAACAGGAAATCACGGGGTCCCTACATGCTGCCGTGAACCGTGTGGTTGAAACAGATTCTTCCAAGTGGAGTCAGTATTGTTTACGCCCCTTAAGCATCATCGATTCACCGGAATCCCCCTATTATGATGAGTTGCGGGATGCCGTCTCCATCAATCTGGATTACCTAATCGACACCCAAAAAGAGGAGGGGTCCTGGCCCGTGTATTGGTCCTGGGGAGAGAATACCCCATATCCCGAAGCGTGGGAGAAATCGCAAAAGGATTGGCAGGGCGTTCAGATCATCGAAAACATCAAACGGTTGCTGGCATTCTCCCGGATCGATTTCAACGCGGATGGTTTGATCGCGCCGTACCCCCATCACCTCTGAACAAACGCGGTCCCACATCCGGTACGAGAACTCCCTCCACCTGTCGGTCGACTACAACTCTTCATGAACACATCGTCAAAGCAGTTCATCTCCGAATCCATTCAGCCTATCGCGGATACGTTTGTCACCGCCTCCATGAGCATAGGCGAACCCGGCCTGCCGATGCGTTTTCTCTGGCGCGGCACCGAGTACGAAGTGACAAACGTCCTGAAGAAATGGAAGACGACCGGTGATTGCCGGAATGGAAGTGGTGAACAATACGTAAGAAAGCACTGGTTCAGGGTGGAAACAGCGGAAGGGATCGAAATGGAGCTCTATTTCGAGCGGCAGCCACGCTCACGAAATCACAAAAACAGATGGCATCTCGCCACCATGACTCCCTCCCCTTAAACGCCACCCCTTTGAATCGGTTAGCGGATGCAGCTCCCTGAGTTACTTTGAAATATTCAACCGCACAAACGCGTATTCTCGAAGCAGCCCGACAAGCTGGACCCATATCGTGACTTCCTCCACTTCAGCGCTGAGGCGTTTCGCAATCCCTCTTTGTTCGATGAGGTGTTCTCCTTCGGGAGCGGAGGACCAGGTCGTCCCGGAAAGATCATGAGTGGCTTCCACCTGCCCCGTCAAGGCTTGGTCCATGCCTTGAATCGCAGCGCGGCGGCGATAGCGGTATTCCAGGACAGGAGGAATCAGACCCGTCCGCACCTGAAAGGTATCCTTCATACTGGGTGTGGTAGGATCTGTCCTGCGGTAAAACTCCTGCTCATTCGTCAGGCCGTCTGCATCGGGGTCCTCTTTCGGGCCAGCCTCAATTCCCTGAAGGGCGGGATACTGCTGCATGAAACTCGCAAAGGAATACACCCCGCTACGCGCGTTCTCGGCCGGCCTGTCGCCGGCGGGAGTATAGGAGCTGTTAGTGGTCAGCAGGATGCGGTCGATTTTATATCCATCTCTCCGCTGTTTGATCTGCAGAACGTGGGTGCCGGTTGTGAAGGAGACGTTCCCGACCTCTTTCCAGACCCAGGTTTTGTAATCGTTTCGGTCTCCATCCGCATCCAGGATCACGGCGACGTTATTCAGACCGATGTTCACGGCGGCACTTTGGGAATCCGCAGCAAACCTCCGCAACCACAAGGTGTACGTGCCGGGTGTGGATATCACGAGGGGATATGAGAGGATTGATCCTGGGTCTGACCAGTTCTGGATGTTTGCACTGTTCTGATCCCGCGTTTCCACATACCCACTGCCCATATAGCCGGACTGCGTGGAGCCGATGCGCCAGCGGAGCGGTCCAAGATCCTCCTGCTGCCAGGAGGGATGTTCGGCTTCCAGGACGACCTGCCCTCCGGATTCCATATGTGCGTTCGTATTGTCCTCCTCCCCCTGAATCCAGACCATATGCGTTGTCTGCCCGGTCAGCCCATGCCCGTCGGTCACCCGGAGTTTCACCTCGTGAACACCCACCGGCAGAATGAGAGATGCGGGAGTCCCGCTCACCCTCTGATCCAGGACCGTCCACTCGAACTCAAGAGATGTTCCCTCGGGATCCGATGAGGAGGAGCCGTCAAACACGATTTCCTCCTGTCCATCTGTGTCGGACTCCACCACCCGCTGCGGTGCGGAAATCGATGCAGAGGGAACCGCATTCGTTTTCAGCAGATCGATGGCGTCCAGGCTGGCCGTGTAATCACTGGTGACCCCGGACAACCAGGTGTCATACCCCGCGTCCAGATCGGACTTGCCCCATTCCCCCGACGGCATCACCACTTTTTTTCCACCCCGATGGTAAAAGCGGATGGGCTTGCTGCGGGTATAGGTCCCGGTCGTCAACAGCGGAAGCAGATTTTCCGAATCGAGGGTTCTCGCAGGACCGAAGGCGGAAACGCCGGCGGCGGCCAGGAAGGTTGCGTAGAAATCGGTGGTCACCATGGGCGTGGCGGACACGGCGGCGGAGGGGATTTTGGCCGGCCATTCAATCAGCCCCGGCACCCGTACCCCGCCTTCACCCGACAGACTCCCCTTCCCTCCGGAATACGGTCCGTTGCTTCCGAGCAAACTGGCTTCGGTTCCATTGTCGCTGGTGAACACCAGGAGCGTGTTCTCTGCCACCCCCAGTCGTCTCAGCTCTCTGCGGAGGCGCCCCACCTGAGCGTCCATGGCAGTGATCTGGGCGTAATACTCCTGTTGGGCAAACGTGAGCCCCAGGTCCGCGTACATGTCCAAATAGTCCGGCGTGCTCCCGTTCGGGGTGTGTGGGGTATGAAACCAGACATAGGCGAGAAACGGCTGATTTCGTTTCATGGAGTCCTGAATAAACCTCAAGGTCTCATCCATGATAATCTGACTGTCTTCCCCGGTGACGGTACCGACATCACTTCCGTTTCTTCGGTAGCTGGAGGGGTTGACCTTGTCCTCATTGTTTTTGGTGGCAAACCAGACATCAAAACCCAGTTGCCCCGGATGATTGTAGGCACCCCGGCCGACTTCTCCAAGATGCCACTTGCCGAATAAGCCGGTGCGGTACCCGTTTGCCGCAAGCGCGTCGGCAATGGTGGGTTCAGAGGGGTTGATGGGTTTGCTGTGATCCGGAACCCCGGACCGATGGTGATGTCGGCCGGTCAGACAGGTGGCCCGGGTCGGCGAGCAGTTCGGCGCGCCACTGAAGAAATTCGTCATCTTCAGGCCTTCGGAGGCCAGTTTGTCCAACTCGGGTGTTTGCAGGACCGCATGTCCATTGTAGCCGACATCCCCCCAGCCCTGGTCATCCGACATGAGGAGAATAATGTTGGGCTGTTGGGCCAATAGCCCACACTCAAGGAATGCATACACCGCAAAAGAAAATAAACCTCCCAGGATGATACGCCCAGGGAGGTTTGAATTCTGTTTCAAGAAAACCCTTACTTCAGGTTTATTTACGGCGAATAACGAGGAGAGAACCAAGTGCAATGGCAATCAAGGCAAAGGAACTGGGTTCCGGGATCACGGACACGAGCTGGATCGCACCGAGTACCGCCTGGTCTGTCGAACCACCGTTTACATCACCGAAGACATCAATATAGGTGTTCCCGCTAGAGACCGAAATACCGGTGATCCGTAGGTACTGCTGTCCTTCCACATACGCGCCAGCCAAAGGAGAGGAATCGGTCACGAGAGCATTGCCATCAATGAGTGCGATGGTTTGCTCGGTTGAGGGGATGTCATCCAGTCGTGCGGTCATGCTGTAATCATCATTTCTCTGATTCTCCTGACGACCGAGATACAAAAGCAGATCGTAGGTGCCTGAACCAAAGAGGGCTTCCGTATTGGTCAGGGTGAGATACTGATTTCCTCCGGTATAATCGGAAAACAATCGTGTGCCATTATATCCGATGGCACCGGAGGTCGAACCGTCTCCATTTTGCCGGATGCCTCCGTTATCCTGGATGGTGATGGAGAAATCAGTGGAGACGGCGGTTCCGGTTTCGTCCACGAACCCATTGAGCGCTGTGTTCAACGCGGCTATGTCTGCTGTGATATTGTTCCAGTTGGTTGCGGCTCCACTGGTAGTGGCCAGTCCGAGATCCGCACCTGCTTCTGTTGTGGCCGCGATGTTATCCGGATCATTGTTGGTGATCACAATACTGACAATATCCGCAGTACAGACCGCAGTAAAAACGAGGGACAACGTCGCAATGAATATCGGTTGTTTGGGCAGAGACATCATAATCATACCTGATTGGAATGGTTTCGTTGGAAAAGGAATGAGCGCAGAATATCAGGATCTATTCTTGGGCATAATCCCTGATTGCGTATAAAACATCCACGATAACGAAATATGATTGCCCTCATCTTGGCCGGCTTTACACTTGGGTCCAGATGTCTTCCCGCCAGATCCTGTTACTGACCTTCCCCTCTCCCCCATTGCGTTTGGGAGTCGCGTCCTATGCGCGCCCGGACCTCCCCTGGAATTTTACCCTTGTCACCCCCACGCCTGAAAATCTGTCGAAGATCCCTCCCCGCACTCCGGACGGCATCATTGCCTATGTGGGGGATCAGGAGACCGTAGCGTACCTGACCGAGCTCAAGGTTCCAACGGTCAATATTTCCGGAACTCTGTCTCACTCTCCCTTCCCACGGGTACAACCTGACAATCTGCAGGCAGGAATTCTGGCGGCTGACCATTTTCTCGACAGGGGATTTACGAACCTTGCCTATGTCCGTTTAGGGGATGCCTGTTATGCACATGCGCGAGGAGACGGATTTGAACAGAGGATCACCGAAGCGGGGTTTGAGGTGCATCGAGTCCCCCTCTCTGCAGTGGACATGGACCAATGCAGCGGCTCACTGAACCTCTCTTCCCGTTACCCGGCTCTGCGTGAGTTTCTTGTATCAACCGCCAAACCCTGCGGAGTGTTTTGCACCAACGATGATGCAGGTCTATTGATCGCGGAGCTCTGTCAGGAACTGGGCATTCAGATCCCGGAGGAGATCTCTGTGCTGGGAATGGACAATATGGAGGCCCGTTGCATGCTTTGCCATCCGTCCCTCTCCAGTGTCATGACCCCATTCTGCAGGGTAGGGTTCGAGGCCGCACGCCTGCTCCATCACCGGTTGGAATCGGGAGTCTGGGAAGAGCAGGAGATCCTTCTTCCCTCCGAATCCGTAGCGGACCGGCAGTCCACGGAACTGTTTGCCGTACCGGATGATCAGGTTATCCGGGCCTTGCGTTGCATTCATACCCAGGCAAAGGGGCAATTGCAGGTCGAGGACGTGGCTCGCTATGCCGGACTTTCCCGGCGTCGCCTGGAACAGAAATTTAAAAAATGGATTCACCGCACACCGTTACAGGAAATTACCCGGATCCGTCTGGAGCATGCGAAAGCGTTACTGCGAAGGACCGCACTCCCCCTTCCGGATGTCGCGGAGAAAAGCGGCTTTCCATCCGTCAAATGGATGCATGCGGTGTTTGCGAGAGACGTGGGGGATACTCCCGCACGGTATCGAAGAACCCATTCCGCCAAGGGTCTCTATTGATTCTACCGGTTTCACCTCCCTGAAACGCCTGCAGACTTGACCGGACGTGCGCCGCTCTGAAAGGATGTACGCATGAAAAAACCTTTCCGTCGACGCTGGATATGGCTGCCTTTGTTCCTCCTGGGCATCCCGGTTCTGCTGGTTGTGATCCTGTTGCAACCGCCGGTACTGAAAGCGTTGATCCTGCCGAAGCTTGAGCAGGCGCTGGAGATGGATATCGAGGTTGAGTCTCTCCGCCTCTCGCCTCTGAAACAACTGGATCTGGTCGGAGTTCAGGCCAAAAAAACAGATGGAAGCCTGGACGTGACTCTGGAGAGCGCACGTGTGCGCTATGAGGCTCGGAGCCTCTTCGGAAACCGCCCCACCATACACTCGATTACCTTGGTGAAAGGGGACGTGACGGTGCAACCGGATCAAATCGGAGCGGCCTCGGAAGCCTCTCCTTCCTCGGAGTCACCCTCCGGACTCCCACCGAAGGTGATGGGACTGGTCATGGGCCCCCTGGAACTTCAGGACTGGGCCATCCGGATTGAGGAATCTGGGCGGCGGGTCGAATTGTCCACCCTGAACCTGACCCTTCCCACGTTCCGTTTCGAAGGAGTGCATACTCTGAATCTGGCCACGCAGGCCTCTCTTTCTGAATCCACGCCATTGGAAACAGGTGAGCTACAGGCACGCCTGTCAGGGTCCCTCCAGTTTGAGTGGGCGAAGGCGCTGGAAGGACAGCTTGAACTGGTTCCTGAACAGGCGGCCGGCAACTACGATCTCCTTACCAATCTGGGCCAGGCCCGGTTGACACTGAAGCTGGATGAGGACACCGTGGAGAATGTGGAACTGGTCATGCAGGATGTAAACGGACAGGCTTTGGGCCGGATTGAAGCACGTGGTCCCTTAAACCCATTCTCTGCGACAGAAGATGTCCGACTCCAGGTGGATCAGATTGGACATGAGACCTTTCTTCTTCTTGGAGGAATTCTGGGGGTCGAATTTGGCCCGGCCAACCTGGCGGGGACTCTAACCGGCACCTGGGAGAGAGGCCGTTTCTCCGTGAAGGGGGCGTTTCAAACAGAGAATTTTGGTGTGAGGCAGAAGGAAACGGTGCTGCTGAAACCGAATGATTACGGCATTGAACTTGATGCGGACTTTGATCAGAGCTCCATGGATCTGGGTCTCCAGAAGCTGGTCATCGGATGGAAACCGGAGGATGCATTTACGAATCAGCTTTCCATCAACGGCGACCTGAATTTGAAAGATCCGACACAAGGTTCGGGGGCACTTGTACTGAAGGCGGGCCGTTTAAATTTGGATGCCATTCTGCCTGACAATCTGCTCACGCCCCCTTCCACAGCAGAGGCAACCACCGATGCGGGTTCCACGCCAGCAGCCCTTCCGGTCGGGAACCTTGCGCTGGCTCTGAATGTGGAACAATTGACGTATCAGCAATTCAACATCCGCAACCTGCAGGCCAAGGCAGAGGTGCTGGAGCAGAGGTTGAAGCTTACGCCTCTTGCACTTGGATTCAATGACGCCTCGCTGCTTCTGGAAGGAGAACTGCCTCTTGACGGATCTCTCAACCGTTTGACCGCCAACGTACAGGCCGAGAATCTGAATCTCCCGGAATGGCTTGCTCTGAGCCCGGTCCCACTGCCGGTCGAACTCAAGGGACATGCGACTCTCAAAGGCCGGGTTACAGCCAATGAAGACGGAACGGAACTGAGCTGGAACAGCGACCTCCACACAACCGCGTTTTCGTTGAGTCAAGACGGTACCCCTGTACTGCTTCCCAGTGACTATCACCTGTCCATGACGACAACGTACAGGCTTCCCGATGCCAGCCTCTCCATGGAGAAAATGAAACTCGGCTGGACACCGGAAGAAGACTTTACCAATACCCTGTTCGCAGAAGGGTCTCTCTCCCTGGCAAACCTTCAAGCCATCACCGGCCAACTGAGTCTTTCTGGAGGGCGCATCAATGTGGATGCCATTCTCCCCCCTCCTCCCGAACAGGTAGAAAAGCGGGAACCCCCTTCCCCCACCTCCTCCGAGCCCCCGTCCCGGTTACCATTCGGCGACCCCTTCACCCTCTACACTCGCATCAAGCACCTTCGGGTAAGGGGGATTGAATTGGATGGCATGTCCATGCTCGCGAACCGTACGGAAACCCGGCTGAAGCTCGAGCTGATGAAAGGACGTCTCAATCACAGTGACATTACCTTTATGTTGGAGGTTCCACCTTCACTTGAGTTGACAGGCACCCGAGTGAGTATGACGGCGGAACAGTTGGATCTGGGAAAACTTGTGGATGCGTTTGCCCCGGCACTGAAAGACCGTTTCGACGGCATACTTGATATGGCAGGAGCCCTGGTGATTACGGATCCATTCAGAGAAAGTACCGGTCAGATCCGAGCCAACATCACGGAAGGACAATTGTTCCTGCTGGAAGACGCCCCGGAGGATCCGAAGGCAGTCAAGCTGGGACAGGCCCTCACCCGTTTGATTCTGGAGAGCACCGCAACCGCACTGGACGTGGCACCCGACCGGTTTACCGCTCCTCCAATCGAAGAGCTTACCCTGCATCTCGACCTGAAAAATTCGGCTCTGGAGATTCAGGAGGCTCATATGGCCAATGAAGAGATTCTGCTTCGCTCTACGGGCAGAATCCCGTTACAGGAACAACCGTCCATCACTCCATTGCAGAATCTCCAGATTCAGATGGGGGTGAGTACCAACATTGCAACCAAAGCCAGAATCTACAGGGAAAACCGGGTCGAGGACGGCTGGGTGATGCTGCCTCCGTTTCTACAGATTCAGGGTACGCTGGAAAAGCCGGAACTCGATGTGAAAAAACGCGTTATTACGGGTCTCATTCTCAGCGGGGTTACCGACCACATCAAAGTTGGAGACGACGATACGCATCGGATCATTCAGGGTGTGGGTGCCCTGCTCACAGGAGAACGGTTGCCGCCAACGCCCACCCCAACACCAGGGGAGGAACCGGAGGAGGAACGCGATCCCAGCACGACGGAACAGATACTCCAGGGGCTGGATTTATTCCTGAGAAGTAGAGAATAGCGTTTTTTTCCCAGCCCCGAAGGGAGGCGGGAGCATTTATTCCCCAAGTTTTTCTGCCACATACACCCCGTAGCTCACGTACTCATGATGACGCTGAAAGAGATCCATCTCTCTCTTTTCCGCTTCCACAACTTCAACGGCATCAATGGACTGATGCTGACGGGCAAGGAAGTCGGAAAAACCCGCTTGTAAGGGTCGGTAATACGTGTCCATCCAGCTCTGCAGGGACAGAGGAAAATACCCTTTCAGCACATATCCATTCTGCTCCAGGACGGAAATCTTACCCGACGCGGTATCGATTTCCGGATACTGCTCATCCCAGAACGTTTGCAGCTCATCCGGACGGGAGGATGTGAGCCAGGTGATTTCGGAGACCACCAGAATCCCTCCCGGTTTCAGGTATCGTTTCCACTCCCGGATTCCGCGTTCGAAGCCGATGTTGTAGACCGCTCCTTCTGACCAGATCAGCTCCAGACTTTCCTCCGCAAGGGGCAGGGAGTCCATGGACGCTTCACAGGTCGTGATGCGGGAGTCCAGACCGGCCTTACCCGCACGGTTCTCGAGTTCTGCGAGAAATTCAGGCAGGAAATCCACTGCGGTGATGTGGGCATGAGGGAGATGAGAGGCCAGACAAAGAGAGGAAGCGCCGGTTCCACACCCCAGGTCGGCGATGGCGAGAGGTTGATTGACGTCCACCCCGGTCAGATGGAATGCATGCAGGGTATCTGCATCACTGCCCGGTCCCTGCCGGGGGTTCCGAAGATGCAGGTCGACGAGTAGATCGAGTTCACTCATAAAGTTCTCCCGTTTTAGGTGGAGGTATTTTCATCGGCATACTCCTGGGGAAGATTCCGGGTATCGGTGTGCATACTGCCGTCCTCAAGGTAATGCAGGGGAGCCAGAAAGCAGTTTCTCATCCGGTCCACACTGCGGTCGATGTATTTCGTCCAGACATGGTACCAGTTGTCCCGGAAGAGAAAGAAGTCACCATGGGCAAAGGCATCATAGGACCCGGTTCGCTGACTCAATCCCCATCCTGTTCCCACTTTGCCTCTGTAACGGTATGGGCCATAAACGTTTTCAGAGGTGGCATAATAGGCCGAACAGCTCAGATAATAAATCCCCCTGTGTTTATGCAGGGAGTTTTTATCCGTCCGGGGAAAGGCTCCCCAGGGATCCAGCGCAATCGGGCGGGGTTCCTCCGCCAATTCGATCATGTTTTCCTTTAATTTCGCAATCCGGTAAGTCCCCTGGGCGGAATGATTTTCCCCATTGATGATGTATGGGGTTCCATCATCATCCACAAATATGGTGGGGTCAAAGGAATCCAACAAGGGCTCCCCCAACGCGTCGACATAGGGACCTTCCGGCCGATCCGCCACCATCACACCGGTACTTTCTGTGTGGTTTGAGAAATACCAGTAGAAACGACCATTTCGTTCGGCGATATCCCCGGCCCAGCAGTTGGTGTTCCCTGCCCCCATGTAACAGTCTTTGGGGTCAATTGTGCCTACATGTTCCCAATGCTGCAGATCGTCCGAACGGTAAATCCGCCAGTCGGGCATCACCCAGTCCGGTACACCTGTTCCCACATCGTGCCCGGTAAAAAGATACACAGTATCCTCCACCACGAGTGCGTGCGGATCGGACATACCGGGTTCGGGGATCAGGGGATTCGTCAGCATGGCAACGATATACACCTGCAACCTCGGGTTGGGCAAGAAGTAGAGTTGTGAGAAAGAATTCTGGATAGGTTTACACGAAATGCTACAGATGACCGTTTGTACTCTCATGTATCGCCTCACCCTGATTCTCTCTCTTCTCGTTCCATTGACGGTCTTTTCCGGCTATGATCCTCTTGAACTTCCAGAGCAGGAACTGCCCGACCCCATCGATCTCACCCTCAAAGATGCGAAACGGGACCGGAAAATCCCAATCCGGATTTGGAGGCCCCGTACTGAAGAACCGGCACCGGTCATTCTGTTCAGTCATGGATTGGGAGGGTCCAGGGAAGGGAATCCGTACTTGGGTCGTCATTGGGCAGGTCGGGGATATGTGGTGGTGTTTACACAACACGCCGGCAGTGACCGTGCCGTATGGGAAAACGCACCCCGACACGAACGCGTCGAGCGGCTGAAAGCTGCGACCGGGGTGAAGCAAAGCATGGATCGAATCTACGATATTCATACGGTGTTGGATCAGCTGCCGACAGTAGAGAGCCTGAAGGGACGGATCGACATGGAACGGATCGGGATGAGCGGCCATTCTTATGGTGGAGGAACGACGCAAGCTGTTTCCGGCCAGCGATTCGGTACACGCTCAGGAGAAGACAAACGAATTGATGCGGCGTTGGTCATGAGCCCCAGCTTCCCCCAGCGATGGAAAGCAGGGGCTTCCTTTTCAAAGGTCCGGATCCCCTGGTTTCTCATGACCGGTACAAAAGACGGATCTCCGATCCCAACGGAGATGAAACCGGAACAACGACAAAAGGTGTATGACCATCTTGCGGAGGGGGACCATTTGATGCTGGTGCTTAAGGATGCGGAACACCATGCCTTTGGAGACGGGGCGCGTCGAAAACGGAGAAGAAATCCAAACCATCACAACGTGATTCTGGCACAGTCCACTGCCTTCTGGGATCTGCACCTCAAGCAGAATGCCGATGCCGGTACTTGGCTAAAAGGCGGGAAGGCAGCCGAACTGCTGGAGCCGGGAGATGTGTTGAAGATCAAGATGCCCCTGTCGGAAGCAGAGGGGAAGAGCGAGTAGTTGAGGCGGGGTCTATTGCTCTGAAACCCGGGGACAGGATTGCCCCCGCTCCGAAGATTCAAACCGGACCGGCGACTTCTTGCCCAGGCATCACTCGGAGAGCGTAAACGGATCCCGTCGCCGAAGATTCCCCATCTCCTTTCTCCCTTCTTCATTCTCCCCACGCGGAGCGTGGATCCCTACATCATCAGCATACAGTCGCCATAGGAAAAGAAACGGTAGCGTTCCGTGACCGCATCACGATAGGCCGCCAACAGGGTTTCCCGTTCGACAAATGCGCTCATCATCATGAGGAGCGTGGATTTAGGAAGATGGAAATTGGTAAGAATCGCGTCCACCGCCCGGAAGGTGAACGGAGGGTGGATGAACAGACCACTCCTCCCCTGCCCGGCATGGATACGCCTTTTTTCATCCACAACAGTTTCCAGGGTACGGACACTGGTACTGCCCACGGCCACAATCCGTCCCCCCTGAGACCGGACCTGATTGAGAATGTCCGCCGCGTCTTCGGTCACGTCATATCGTTCTTCATCCATGGTGTGTTCCTCCACTTCTTCACACTTCACAGGACGGAATGTACCCGGTCCCACGTGCAGGGTGAGTTCTACGACGTGCACCCCGGCATCCCGGATCCGCTCCAGAAGTGCCGGAGTAAAATGCAGCCCCGCCGTCGGTGCCGCGACGGCCCCTGCATGTTTGGCATATACCGTCTGATACCGCTCAGGATCATCCTCACACAGATGCTCCCGCTTGATGTAGGGAGGCAGAGGAGGCTCTCCGTGAGCGTCAAGATAGGTGAGTACATCATTGGGCCCCTCCACCTTTACCCGGTTCAGGCCGTCTAGGCGGTTCTCCAACACTTCCAGTTCCAGTCCCCCATTCAGCTCAATCCGGGCGCCGGGTTTGGGGCGGTGACTGCTTTTCATCATCACCCACCATTCTTTGTCAGATTCCGGCTCCACAAACAGGCATTCCACCCGCCCCCCGGTTTCTTTCGTGCCTTCGGTACGGGCCGGAATGACCCGGGTATTGTTGACCACCAAGGCATCCCCAGCCGCGAGATGCTGGAGGATGGAGGTGATGCCCTCATGGCGGATGCTTCCCGTACTCCGGTTCAACACCAGCATACGGGATCCATCCCGTTGGTCCGCAGGATGCTGGGCAATGAGTTCTTCAGGAAGATGAAAGTCAAAATCAGCGGTTTTCATGAGAGTCATGTAGCCCGTTTTTTGGAAAAAAGAACCCTTGGATTCCAAGAAAGACATTTGACACCAAACGTGAGATCAGTGTAAATTTTTATAAGAAACTCTTGGGATTTCCCATTCCGGGAGGACAAATAACCTTGGAGATGATAAACATGTATCAAAACAAAACCCGCACCCGAAAGGGCTTCACACTGATCGAAATGCTGGTTGTGATTGCGATTATCGCTCTTCTCGCGTCGATCCTGATCCCTGCGATTACAGGAGCACTGGCACGGGCGCAGCGACTCAAGCTTTCAAGCCTTGGCGGTGGTATTTACAAACAGATTTTCTCTACTGCCACAGAGAATACAGGTGGACGTACCAATTACTGGGCCGCAAGCACACCCAACACTAGCTATGCGAACTACCAGGCAAACAGTACCGCCTATTTCGTATGGCTGATGACCCCCTACGACATCAACAATCCCGCGAATGGTGCTGAGGCCGTTCAACAGGATTTTGCAGCGTTTTCTGCACCAGGTATGGATCCAGTCTCGGAGCTCTCTGAACTGACTGCGGATGCCAATCCTTGGATTGTGGTAGCGGACCTGAATGAGACCTCCACCTCTGGAACGCCGTTTATGATGACCAAAAACATCAACATCACTGCGTTGCAGACATGGACGACCGCGCAAACTCCAATTACCACAGGCGAGATTCCCGAAGACAGCCCTACTGACAATCCTCCCTATGGTCGCGAGTCATTGCTGGTGGTCCGAGTAGGTGGCGGAACAGAAGACATTAACACGCGTAATCTGTTTTGGGACTACCTGAACCCCACCAACGCTGACAATACCGTATTGCAGGATCAGTAATCCTCCTTCACGGATTGATCAAAACCCTCCCCCTGCGGGAGGGTTTTTTTTGCCCACACCAATGGAGCCCCGAGTCATGGAGATGGAGCTGGAACTGAAGGGTGGCTGGAGCCGTTCACGGCCCGGATACGACGCGTGGCGGAACGTGTCCCGCCGAAGTTTGAAGAGCGAAGGTGGAACGCCGATACTCACAGATAGGATGTATCTCTTTTGAATTGATCCCGCGGTGCAGGTGCATACTCTTTCCCGCTTATGTTACCGTTCACGCGAGAAAAACTGAAGGAATGGGCCGGCGAAGATGCATTCCGTCGGGGTGAAATGCTGGTGGAAAGTCAACGCGTGCGGGGACTCAAATATTCAAATCGGCGGATCGAGGGGCTGATTGAATCCCGACCCAGAGATATCGCCTGCGCCATGCGCTTTCCCAAAGACAAGGTGGTGCCGGAAAACCTGTGTCCCTGCAGGGACAACCGTGAGCTGGGCCTGTTCTGTCATCATGCGGTCGCTTTATGCCTGGAGCAGTTGGACATTGAAAACGATCCGGTCCGTCTGGCCAAACTGGAGGAGGAAAAACGGCGGGCGGAACGCATGGCCCGCATGGGGGACGATGACTATCTGACCCGGGTCCCTGCCGGGACGCCCAACGCCATTCCGGTCAGGCTGGTCCTCTCTTTCCCCGCAGATCCCCGGGACCTGTGGTGGCAGGACCGGATCCCGTTGCACATTGAAGTGGAACACAAGGGTCAACGGCAGTCGATCCGCAACGTTCGGTCCGATCTGAAAGTCAGCATGCCGGACGCAGAAGACAACCTTCTGTTTGTCCTGGAGGATATTGCCGAGGGACCTGTACCTGGAGAACTTCAGCTAACACGCCGCGATCTCGCCAATGTACTGGAATTGATGCCCGGAATGAGAATTGGATTGGGGAACCGGATGGGCACCCTCTCCACAGAGCGGCTGACGGTTTCCGTGGCGCTGGATTTGGAGGAGGAGACCGGGCAGCTTGTCCTCGATCTGGAAACGAGGCTGCCTGACGGCCTGGAATCCTGCATCCCGTCTTTCTGGTCGGAGGGACGAAGTGGCTGGGCACTTGTGGGAGACACCTTGTTTCAAACCCGTCCCATCCTCCCGGATGCATTATCCCCTCTGGTGAAGGAGCCGATGCGGATTCCCAGAGCGGATGTCCCCGCCTTCATCCGCAGAGACCTCAAGGTACTGCAGAATCTGGTCACCCTGCGAAGCGAAGTGGATCCGAAATGGTTCAGCTTTGAAGCTGCGCAGCCGGGCTATCGGTTGGAAGTTCGGGGCTCGCCCGCCAGTCTCTCCGCAACGCTGTTTGCAGAATACGAAGGCGTGGAATGGATAGCTGGAGCCGAAGAGTCATTAGATGACTGGGTGGCTCCGGATGCAGACAATATTCTGCATTACCGCACCCGGAATGCAGACGCCGAAAAAGAGGCGCTGGACTCTTTGCGCACGCTGGGCTTCGGAGGAGAGCGGGGAGACCGTATGGAGGGGCTGGTGGGAACCTCCTCGGTGATGACCTTCTGTGCCTCCGGGATCCCCCTGTTGCGCCGACGAGGCTGGAAGGTGGACCTGAACGGGAGGATTTCCGATGCAATGGAAACAGCCGACACCCTCATGCCGGTGGTCTCTGTGGAGGAGGGACAGAACGGGTGGTTTGACGTTCAGTTTGAGTTCGAAACCACCGAAGGGGAAAGTCTGGGGCTGGACGAGGTGCGGAGAGCACTTGCCAGCGGAAAAGCGTTTATTCAACGGGGAGACAAGACCTGGCTGTTTGACCGGTCTGCCGCCCAGAACATGTTCGACCTGTTCGAGGATTGCGGCGAAGGAATCGGTGATTCGGGCTCGACCCGGCTTCCTTCTGTTCATGCCGCATATTTAAAATCGACTCTGGATGGCCTGGATGGGGTGGATGTAGAGGCTGCTCCGGCCTGGTTGGAACATGTCGAACAACAGAATCAGCCGGCGAAACTCGAGTCCATCGACCCCTCCGGGGAGTTGCAGGCAACCCTCCGGCCTTACCAGAAAGAAGGTCTCAGTTGGCTTCGTTTCCTGGAAAAGGCGGGATTTGCTGGGATTCTGGCGGATGAAATGGGATTGGGGAAAACCCTGCAGACTCTGGCCTGGCTGCAACTGAACCGCGTCAGGGAAGAGGCAAACGGTCTCCCCGCATTGATTGTGTGTCCCACCAGTCTGGTAGAAAACTGGATCGAAGAGGGGAACCGCTTCACTCCGAATCTGACGTTTGTGAATCTCACCGGCAGCCCGGCTCACCGGGATAAGGTCTGGGAAACCGAAGGGCCGGAAGCGGATGTCTGGGTCACCAGTTATGCAGTGGTGCAACGGGATCTAGCCCGGTACATCCGTTCCCCTCTCTCAGCACTCATTCTCGATGAAGCCCAACACATCAAAAACCGGAATACCCAAAACGCCAAAGCGGTGAAAAAGCTCAATGCCGTCAACCGCCTGGTGCTGACCGGTACGCCGGTGGAAAACAGTGTCTCCGACCTGTGGTCCATCATGGACTTTCTCATGCCGGGGTATCTGACCACACATGAACTGTTCCGCCAACGTTTCGAGGTTCCAATCCGGGCTGGAGGAGCAGAGGGCTCGGATGCGCAGGGCAGGCTCCGGAAAAAACTCCAGCCCTTCCTGCTCCGCAGACTGAAGCGGGACGTGGCCAAAGATCTGCCGCCGAAAATTGAGAAAACCGCCTACTGCCGTATGACCAATGACCAGAGACTGGTTTATCAGGAGCTGGTGAAAAGCTCCTCCGACAAACTGGAGGCTTTGGTCGCACAGCAGGGATTCCAGCGCAGTCGGATGCAGGTGCTGCAAACCTTATTGAGGCTGCGGCAGGCCTGCTGTCACCTGGGCCTGCTGGGGATGGAGGGACTCGACAGCAAAGCCCCATCCGGAAAATTGGACCTGTTCAAGGAAATGATACTGGAGGCGGTCGATGGCGGACACCGGGTCCTGGTCTTCAGTCAATTCACGAAAATGCTTGGACTCCTGCGCACCGAACTGGATGCACTGGGACTGTCCTCCTGTTATCTGGACGGATCCACCAAAAACCGGATGGACGAAGTGAGGCGATTTCAGGGAGACAATTCGATCCCTCTCTTTCTCATCAGCCTGAAAGCCGGCGGCACCGGACTCAACCTCACCGGGGCGGATATGGTCATTCATTATGACCCCTGGTGGAATCCTGCGGTGGAGAATCAGGCCACAGACCGTGCCTACCGGATTGGGCAACAGCGGAATGTTTACAGCCTGAAACTCATCACCCGTGATTCCGTGGAGGAAAAAGTGCTCGCGCTCCAACAGCGGAAACAACAGGTGATCGATGCCACTCTGGATACAGATGCCCAGATGCTTCAGTCACTCGACTGGGAAGATGTGCAGGATCTGCTCCGGATCTAAAACGCCGGATCGGGGACATTCCAGAAAATCGGTATCGGTATCGGTATCGATTACGACAGCGATATTGACTACCAGGGCAGAACATAAAAAAACATCTCCCGAATGTAACCTTGCCGTTCAAGCCTGCGTAACACCTGTTGAAAGACCCCGACGGTCCAGTCCTCAACCTCACACAACCGGAGTTCACTCATGAGCATTTCTTTCCCTCATACCCGTCTCATCGCCAGCCTTGCGGTTCTCATCACCGCACGTCCTCTTTTCGCCTCCAATCTGGACCACCTCCCCCCTGATACGAAATGGGTCATGCATGTGAATCTCGATGCGATCAAAAACAGCGGGATCGGCAAACATGCTCAGGAAAAAATCGGTCAGACCCCCGGAGGCAAGCAACTGGATTTACTCGTGGATATGCTGAATTTCGACCCGAGAAAGGATCTCCATGAAGCTACGATTTACGGCCCGGATGCCCAGGATACTCATGCCGTTCTCGTCGTGAACGGGAAGGTCGATGGAGAAAGGCTCAGCACTTTTGTCGAGATGAATGAAACCTTCAAAAAAGTGACCCATGACCATGTGGAGATGCTCAGTTGGGTAAACGAAGACGGAGACCGGAAAGGCATGCAGACCTTTGGACGGGTACTGAACAATCAGTATGTCGTTCTCGGCAGTCATGGCCCTTCTGTGGCCGCCGCCCTGAAAGCCCTTGAGGGCGGAGAGGTACTTGGAAAAGAGTCCGAACTTCTGCGTGAACTCAAACGGGATGCCGCGGTTATGGCTGCCGCATCCGCAGAACTGGCAAACATGGCACAGGTTGACCCGAACAACCCTCTGCTGAAACAAGCGAAATCCTTCCAGATGTCGATCCGGGAGAAAGGGGATGACATGGCCATGGAACTGGGGATCCACATGCAGACACCAGAAGCGGCTCAGCAGCTCCTGCACATCGGACAGGGAGGATTGGCACTGCTGCACCTTCAGGCGGCCGAAGTGCCGGAGCTTCAGAAGGTTCTCGGCAACCTGAATCATCAGATGCGGGTCGATCTGAATCAGGTCAAACTCGAGGTCACCATCGCCAACCAGGCCCTGAAAGATCTGATGGACCTGGCCATCACCCCCTGATATCATGACCGGGGTTAGGTCTCTCCTTTCCCCGGAGTTCCTCATGACTCCTGCCTCCTCCTCCACACCGGACACTGCATGGATCCTCGCCGCACAAGACGGGGACCTCGGTGCGTTTGACGCGTTGATGACCCAGTATCAGGACCGGGTTCTCCGCTTCCTGTGGCGGAGACTTGGAAATGGTCCGGATGCCGAGGATGTCGGCCAAATGGTGTTCATCAAAGCATATCGGAATTTACACAGATTGGACCCCTCCCGTCCTTTCGGTCCGTGGATTTTCACGCTGGCCCGGAGGGAATGTATCTCCTTCCTCAGAAAGAAACGCTGGCTGGACCTTACCGTTTGGGTCCGCCAGAGCCCTCGCCCCGATGACAGCCTGAGTCGAAAGGAGGGTCACAATGGTATTTGGGATCTTGCACGCAACGAATTGAAACCTGACCCCTTTACCGCATTGTGGCTCTCAGTGGAGGGAGAATGTCCCATCCGTGAAATCGCGGACACATTGGGAAAATCCGAATCCGCCATCAAAGTCATGTTGCACCGGGCCCGGAACCAACTCACCACTGTTCTAACTGAAAACGGCTACACCCCACACCACGATTTCCAACCTGAATGGGACGTTTTCCATCATGAAACCCGACTCTGACTCCCCCCGCGAAGACGCTTCGACTCTTGACACTCTCCTGGCTGAGGCCAGGGCTGACTCTACTCCGTTTGAAGGGGGAAGAGTTCGGAATCAGGTCCTGAATACGCTGTCGGCCCGCCCCTCCACCCGGAATTCTCCCTTCGGACTTGCGGTGTGCGCAACCGTCTGTCTCCTGTTGCTGGTTACCCTTGTAACCTCGCGTTGGATCCCTCAGCAGACACAAGAGTCTCATCATGATTCTGATGATCCAGCTCCGATCTCCATCGACTGGGTTCATGGTACCAGCCCCGAGCATGTCACACCTGCTGTCCGGCTTGCTATGACCGAGCCCTACCGGGAACAGCAGGAATCATTACGGCAGGATGTGGCATACACACTTGAATTTCTCAATCGGGCACTGCCCCTCTGAGTCCCCCGCCACCTTGAATGGAAAAGAATGAGGTGCTTCCCACCTCATTTCGTGTCTGTTTGTCTGTATGTCCCTGACGTCGGCTCGGAAGAAACACGCGATATCACCTACAAAAATGGCGGGTGACGGTTCTTGCCACAAATAAATGAAGTGATGCTGGACATTTTAAATGGAAAACCCGATAAATACATAAATTACCTTTAGTTTGTATAGATTGTGACAATGAGGGTGCTTCACATGAACCGTCTACACTTTTTGATTCTTCCAGGTCTGCTTTTGGTGTCTTGCTCCCCCAAACCGAACGCACCACCCCCGCCGGTTCCGACCCCAAGCCCGACTCCGACTCCAACTCCCCTTCCTACTCCTGTACCTCCCCCTCCCACCCCAACTCCGAGGTACGGCACAGTACACACCCCCCGTTTTCTGGAACAGTTTGAGAGAGAACAGCAAACTGCGATAACCGAACTGTCAGCAACGTATCTTGAACGTCTACCCGCCGTACAGATCGGAGGGAGCGCCAATGTCCGCCTGGAAGGAGGACGGGCCCTCACAGGGACCGTGTCCGAACAACAGGAAGATCATATTGTGCTGCAGACATTTACCGGTATGCAAAAAGTGCGGTTTCGGGAATTAGACGCTGTCAGCCGGTTTGCATATGATCCTGTTTTCAGAGACAAGATGATTAAAGTGGAGGCTGCATTAGTTGCCTACCGTGAACTCTCCCCCTCGTATCGCATGGACGAGTTGGATCTGTCTCCTCAGAAAAACCATGAACTCGGAAATCCGGATGCATTGTTTCAGGATGCCCTCTCCAGTAAATCCCGGGGAGACACCCATCGTGCCTTCTTTCTCTTGGGAATTCTTTCTCGGGAGGGGCGGGCAGATGCTCAACGGGAACTTGCCTTCCTCTACCATCAGGGCCAAGGGGTCGGCATCAATCCGGCGGCCTTCCAGCATCTGATTCGGAAAGCGGCCGCCAACGGAGATGTGAAAGCTCAGGAACTCGTGGCGAAGTATGATGAGCAGGCAAATCGGCAGCAGGCCAGTACAAGTGAGAAGCCGAAGCAGCGAAATGAGGGAACGCACCAACAGCAGGTGCAGGTAGGTCACACTCGGCGCCCTCTGCCGGAATACTATGCCAGACAACGCATAGAGACCCCATCTCCCCGGGACACCTGGCAAAGAGAGCCTGTACAGACTCAAGAAGATACAGACCCACGGATGAAGGAAAAACGGGGAGCGTTTGACCTCGTGCATGAAGAAAAAAGCGTCCGCCTCCGCCCGGTAAAAATTAATGGCGTGAAGTACATGGGCTCCGGTGCTCAACTCTGGCGGGACAAGGCCTCGGGTCGTTACTTTTACGAAGAAGGGAGAAAACGGATCTTCATCAGCGAGTTGTTATTCGAACACAGCAAGCGGATGTCCGGGAAGTAAGAAGGGCCTCCACCATCATCGTTGAGCCCGAAAAAACTCCCATGGGCTGAACAGCCATGGGAGTTTCGAGTTTCGAGGCGTGAAGGGTCGACGATGAAATCGTCGCTCAGGCCAGAGTTTCGTGCGGGGTGCCGGTTTCAATCTGACGAATGGAATCGCGCAGCCGGGCCGCTTCCTCGTAGTTTTCCATGCGGACCGCATGCTGCATCTTCAGCTTGAGGGCCACCACTGGATTTTCTTTGCCGTCACGTTCTTTGATTTCCGTAATCAGTTCCTCGAGCATCCCCAGTTCCGGACAGTCATTCATGGCTTCGGGATCTTCCTCGACTTTGACCAGGAAGGCTTCGATTTCATTCATGCCGTTCTCAATTTCCACAATGGCATCATCCAGCCGCACTTCAGAAGCCAGCTTTTCAGCGAGTGCGCGGGTTTTCATCATGATGACATAGGGTTTGAATTGCAGGAAATCCCAGACAACCTCCTCATTGTCCGTGTATTGTTCGACCAGATCCATGATGTCCAGACTGTGCTTGGTATCCCGGATGACCCGATCGTAATCCTTGAGGACCATCAGGGAAAGGTAGCGATAATAGACCTGGACACACTCCTGCTGCAGTTCAGCACAGGCATCGGAATCCAGACGGAATCCGGAGCGACGGCCGGTCAGAACCAATTGCCGGTAGTGTTTGAGTGCAGAGTCCGCACCGTGAGGGCGGCCTCCATCCGGACGTCCGTCCAGTTTCATTTGCAGAATCCCCAAATCCAGCCTCAACTGAACTTCGGGGGCTTCGTCAGGGATTTCCGCTTCAATGTACCGCGCGGTGACCCGTGTGGGGTCAAAATCCCAATCTTTCAGCAGGGGGGTAATCGAGAGGTGATGTATCATGTCGTTGTCAGGTTTCCCTTACTTTAAAACTGCTATACCCGGAATGCAATCCCGCAACCCTAAACCCTCTTCGAAACTCCCCCTTTTTCTTCCACCCTCAAAAACGTCATTTTTGTCGTTTCACCCCACTCCCTTGGGGTCTCGCTCAATATCCGCCCCAAGATCACGGAGTCGTTCATCCATACGTTGATACCCGCGATCGATCATTTGGGCGTTCTCAATCACACTGTCTCCGCGAGCCGAAAGGGCCGCTAAAATCAGGGCCATTCCGGCCCGGATATCGGGGCTGGTCTGGTGAGATCCGGTCAGCTCACAAGGGCCGGTCACCAGTACGCGATGAGGATCACACTGTACAATCCGGGCCCCCATGCTGATCAGCCGATCCACCCAGACCATGCGGCTTTCGAACATTTTTTCAAAAAACAGGATACTTCCATGCGCGTTCGTCGCCACCACGATCAGCAGGCTCATGAGATCAGATGGAATGGCCGGCCAGATCCCGTCCTCCATTTTCGGAATGGCTCCCCCGAGGTCATCCCCCACACGAAGACAGTCCCGGGGGGAATACACCCAGTCCCGACCCTCCACGTCCCAGCCGGCTCCCAGCCGTTCAAATCCACGATGAAGCACCCGGTGAATACCCGGTGCATGCACATTTTGCACGCGAAGTTCTCCATCGGTGACGGCTGCTGCAGCCATGTAACTGAGCGCTTCGATATAATCGGCTCCCAATTCCATTTCCGCACCAGTGAGATGATCACGCCCCTGGATGACCAACCGGTTGGTGCCGATGCCGGTAATGCCTGCACCCATGGCAACCAGCAACCGGCAGACATCCTGCACATGGGGTTCACAGGCGGCATTGTAGAGCACGTGGGTCCCGGGGGTCGCGGCAGCGGCCATCACGAGATTTTCTGTGGCTGTCACCGACGCCTCATCGAGAAGAAAATCCGCCGGACGTAGTTGGACCGCTTTTAAGGTGAGCCCATCAGAGGAGAGATCGAGTTCCGCTCCCATTTCCTGCAGGCCGTGAACATGCGCGTCCAGGCGTCGGCGTCCGATCACATCCCCTCCCGGTGGAGCCAGACGGACTTCCCCGCACCGGGCAAGCAATGGACCCGCCAACAGGATACTTCCCCGAATCCGCCGACAGAATTCCGGGGACAGGTTCTCAGGATTCACATGCAAGGCATGGACGGTTACACGGTCTCCCTGCCATTCCACCGAAACCCCCAGCGTTCGCAGCAGGTCGCACATCACCTGCACATCGAGGATATCAGGCATGCGGGTCAGGACGACCGGCTCATCCGTGAGAAGGCAGGCCGCCAGCATCGGCAGGGCGGCATTTTTATTTCCTGTGGGCGTAAAGATTCCTGATAGGGGGCGCCCCCCCCGGACGCGGAAGCAGGCCATCTTATTCCACCGTTACGCTTTTCGCGAGGTTGCGGGGTTTATCAATATCCGTCCCCCGGGCCTGGGCTGCATAGTACGCCAGCAACTGCAACGCGACCACATTCACCAGTGGAGAGAGGCACTCCCGGGTTTTGGGAACAAACAGAATATCCTCGGTGATCTCATGGAGGCGGGTGTCCCCTTCGGAGGCAATCGCAATAATCCGACCGGAACGGGCCTGGACTTCACGAACATTGGAAATCATTTTTTCCGCCACCTCATCTTCCGTGTCTGTACAGATGCAAATCACGGGAAGGTATTCGTTGATCAGAGCAATCGGTCCATGCTTCATTTCACCTGCGGCATAGCCCTCTGCATGCTGGTAGGAGATTTCCTTATTCTTTAACGCCCCTTCCAGAGCAATCGGATAATTGAAGCGACGACCCAAATACAGGGAACTGGGTCCATCATGATGTTTTTCCGCCACTTCACGGATCCGGTCCTTGCTCTCCAGTACTTTATGTATCGAGAGGGGGATTTTCTGCAAGGCCACCAGCAATTCGGCTTTCTTTTCAAAGGTCAGTTCCCCTCTCACTTCAGCCAAATGCAGCGCCAGGAACACGAATGCGGTGAGTTGAGCCGTAAACGCCTTGGTGGAGGCCACGCCAATTTCCGGGCCCGCATGGGTGTAAATCAAATGGTCCGCCTCCCGCACCAAACTGCTGCCGAACACATTACAGATCGCGAGAATGGGGCATCCGGCCTCCTTGGCCATTTTCACAGAGGCCAGGGTATCCGCCGTTTCACCGGACTGAGAAACCGTCGCCAGCAGCGTGTTGTCATCGATACGCGGATTGCGGTACCGGTATTCACTGCCCAGATCCGTCTCCACCGCGATGGTGGTGAAATTCTCAATCAGGAGCCGTCCGTACATGGCCGCGTAATACGCCGTCCCGCAACTGACAATCATCATACGATCCAGATTCCGGATCGTTTCCTCATCCAGATTGAGGTCCGGCAACGTGACCTCGAGTCCATTTACATACCGGTCCAGTAATCCCCCCAGCACCCGGGTCTGTTCGTGGATTTCCTTCAGCATGAAGGTTTCAAACCCCGCGGAATCGACAGCGGTTTCTTCCAGCTCCACCTGCTGCCAGTCCGGAGCGACCGGGCGGCCTTCAAGGTCCCAGATGTCAACCCCCTCCCGGGTAATACGGGCCACCTCCCCGTCCTGCAGGTAAATCACATCCGTGACCTGAGGCAGAATGGCCGGAACATCACTCGCGATGTAGGTTCCTTCGGGTCCGCGTCCCACAATCAGGGGAGATCCAAGCCGGGCCGCATAGAGGGTGTCCGGCTGATCGCGGGCCAGCAGACCGATTGCGTAGGCACCACGCGCTTCCCGCAGGGCCTCCCGGAGCCCGTCAGCAAACTCTCCGCTTTCCGTTTTGGAGGCCACCAACTGAGCCAGTACTTCCGTATCCGTGTCCGACGTAAACTCGGCCCCCTGTTCACGCAAATCGGACTTAATCTCTGCGTAGTTCTCGATAATTCCATTATGGACCATCGCCACACGGCCCTGACCACCCGAATGAGGGTGGCTGTTTCGTTCCGAGGCTTCTCCGTGAGTCGCCCAGCGCGTATGCCCGATCCCGAGCGGTGCCGAAACCGGACTGGAGGCCAGCACGCGTTCCAGCTGCGTCAGCCGTCCAACCGACCGGCGGATTTCTACTCCATCAGCCCCCATGACCGCCACCCCTGCGGAATCATACCCACGGTATTCCAGACGCTTCAGTCCTTCGACCAGAACCGGAACCGCATTTCGGTTACCAATCATACCAACAATACCACACATGTATTTCTCCGGGATAGTTGTGAGACTGTTCACGGAGTATCAAATCGGATTGAAAATCGAAATCGAAATCGAAATCGAAATCGAGCCGCATCATTCCGGTGAACAGATCGGTACAGTCGAAGATCGACTGGGAACATGTTTCCACTAGAAGGGGAACCGATGAAACACTCGACCTTCAGAATCAGGGGGATGACGTATTCGATCGGTTTCCTGCTCCTCGCAGCCTGCCTGTTGCTCCTTCGTCGCCCCGGTACTCGGTCAGCCTCCCCTGTTTATCTGATTCGGGTAGTGGAACCTCAAGCAGATGCGGTCTTAACCGAGCAGGGTGACCTTTCCCCCACCGACGGAGCCCCCCTTCTGCAGGTGAGGTCAAAACTGGAACGTATCCTGCGGGAGATGCCGGTGGGCTACCAGCTTCACTTCGGGTTTTCTTGGACAGTGGACCCGAATTCTCTCGTCTATGACTACACACTCTGGCTGAACCGGGAAACGGAACAGAGCTATCGAATTTTGATTTCCACCACCCCCATTTCGGTATACCAAGGGAGTCTTCCGGATATTCTGGAGCAGGTACACTCTGTCCTGAAGACGTTAGAAAAAACGGAGCCGCAGACCGAGGAAAGGCAACCCAATGCTCCGTAGTGAATTTCCGGGGAAAAAGACTGGACACTGGGCTTGTGCGTCCGTATACATTCCGCCCCTTGTCCTCACCCGGACACCTTTTTATTCAGCCCCCATTTGTGCCATGGCCAAATCAGCAAAAACACGCAAATCTGTATCCAAGAAGTTCAAGAAGACCGGAACCGGTAAACTGGTGTTCCGTTCTCCTGGTTCCCGTCATCTGCTCACCAGCAAGAGCCGGAAGCGCAAACGCAACCTGAACTCAGATAAAGTGATGGCTGCCGGGGACGTCAAACGCTACACCAGCATCTAATTTTCGGAGGATTGACTCATGCCACGCGCCACTAACGCACCCGCATCCCGTAAACGTCGCCGCGCACGTCTGGACAAGGCACGCGGATTTCGTGGAGCCCGCAGCAAACTGTACCGGACAGCCACCGAGGCGGTCGACCGGGCTGATTGCATGGCCTACGCACACCGTCGGACCCGTAAACGCGACTTCCGTCGTCTGTGGATTGCCCGTATCTCCGCTGCCGTGAAACCCCATGGGCTGAATTACAGCCGTTTCATGGACGGTGTCAGCAAGGCCGGGATTGATCTGAACCGTAAAATGCTTTCTGAGATTGCCATCCATGACCCCTCCGGATTCGAAGGGATTGTGGAAAAAGCGAAAGCTCAGATTTCCTGACTGTCTGACTTGTTAGTTTTCTTTGACCCTGCGGGCACACCGCAGGGTTTTTTTGTCCTTTTTAAACGGTAAGAAAACAGTTCATCTTGACGACGCAATCTCTGATATGGTTATCCTATAAGACATCTTTCGCACTAGGTCCCATCACCTTTCACAATAGAAGAACCCGTCATTGTTTAATTTTCTTCTGATCCCTCTCGATCTTGTATACCTCACCTTTGACCTGTGGCGGATTTGGCTCAATGCCTCCGCACACGGGAGTACGGGATTTACGCAAAAACAACAGGCCTGTATCTTTTGCCATTTACAGGATGCGGGGCATGCTCCCCGAAAAGCCCCGCCAGGGATACGGAAATACCGGAACCGATGGCTGATCCATTGGATACAACCCTGTCTGGTTGCGATCAAACGGTCCAAGTATGAGATGGGAGACAGCCCTTCGGAAAGTACACTGAGACGGCTCGCGGAAAGCTCAACTGACACGGCACCCACCGTGCACAGCCTCTGCAACCAGGATCATATGTTCGTCACCTATTCCCGACGGCTTCCATTCGTCACCCTGCTTCTCTCAACAGGCTGGATTGCCCTGCTGACCGGAATCTTTCAACTGACAGTTTTCTGATTTTTTCCGCTTTTTTTGCGGAAAGTGATCCTTTCCCCGCTTTCAAAAGGCGAACCCCAACCGGAGTCCTTATGAAAGCATGTCTGTTTCTCCTTATCTTCGCAGCCTCGTATTCTCTTCCCGCTCAGGATCTCTATTGCCTGGGCCGCATCGAGTTAGCCGGAATCCCGCCATCCTCGCCTCCCAGACTGGGAGACTCTCTTCAATTGAATCCCGAGACGCTTCAGCTTGTACGGGCAGACGGGACACCGGCAGGGTTCCTTCCCGCAGTATACCGGTCCCCCATTGTCACCATGGCCTCACGCGGAGTGGAGTTGCGGTTTGAAGTTGTCGTGCTTCACACCACCCCTGCACCAGGAAGGTTTCTTATGGTGGAAATCTGGGCCCTTCCCACGTCACCTCATGACCTGGAGTTTCTGGTATACCGGGTTCCTCACCCTGAATCCCTCCCGGAAGATTCCTGACTTCACCCGCAGATCAGGGGAGGAGGTGCAGGATGAAGAGGACACATTCAGTTCCAGGGACACCAGACCAGTCCCTTATCTGTTCGTACGGACATTAAAACACCGGCTCCTTCTGTTTCTCATTGCATACAGAAGGATCAGGTCCATCCTGATGCCATTTCCTTTCCTGCCCCACCATGACTCGTCTCCTGACTGTTTTTCTTCTCCTTCTTCCTATTCTGTCTGCCGGGGAAGGTCCGCGTCCTTTGATGAAAGACTTTATCGGCCTGAACGGGCATTTTCATTTTAAACCCGAACTCTATGCGAAGACCTGTAGACTGGCCCGGAATTATCACAACATGAACTGGGATGTGAAGTCGCCTGGGGACAAGATCACCTTCCCCGTCTGTGTGAACAAGGTGAATTGGAAACGGGATGTGTACGGACCGTGGAGCACACATGGGTTTGAGATCAGCCTGTCCGCCCAATTCGGCACCTTTGGTCCAGGACACGAAAACTTCCCCGAAATGTGGGATGATCAGGAAGCCTGGTTCTATCGATATGGACGCGAGATGGCGGCCTTCTTCGGTCCAACCGGAACGCACAAACTGGTCACCTCCATTGAAATCGGAAATGAACCGGGAAACCGATTCGACCCGGACCTGTTTCAGCGACTCTTTATGCACATGGCACGCGGCATTCGGGAGGGAGACCCCAAGATGAAAATTGTCACCCCGACCGTCCAGTCCGGAGAGGCGGACAGATACGCGATGTCCCTGGAGAAACGTTTTGCCTCTCCGGACATAGTGCCTCTGTATGATGTGATCAATCTTCACACCTATGCGACAAAGCCCAAGAAAAAGGGGCAGAACCCATGGGCGAGAAGTTACCCCGAAGATCCGGAACTCCGCTATCTCAAGGTTGTGGATGAGGCCATTGCGTTCCGGGACAAGGTCGCACCAGGAAAGGAGATCTGGATTACAGAATTCGGATACGATGCCGGCACAACCGGAGCCTTATCCAAACGGACGGGCTGGGCAAAAAAACTGAACTGGGAAGGGGTAACAGAGCTGCAACAGGCTCAATACCTGGTCCGCTCCCTGTTTTGTTTTGCCGAACGGGATGTACAGCGGGCATACATCTATTTTTTTAACGACAAGGATCAGCCCTCTGTGCATGCATCTTCAGGCCTGACCCGGCACTTTCAGCCCAAGCCTGCATTCTGGGCGGTGAAGCAGCTTTATGATGTGCTGGGGGAGTACCGGTTTCAGCGGATGGTGCAGAAAGAGGAGGGTGAACTGTATGTCATGGAGTTTATCCACCGTGAGCAACCCAGCCACATCGTCTGGACGGTCTGGTCACCTACAGGTGAGGGAAGAACAGAGGTTCATCAGCTTTCAGGTTTGCCGGGCTCTCTGCGCAAAATGGAGCCCATGTCCCTCTCAGAACAGGGTCCCACTCCTACGAAGGGGAAGGTGATGGACTCGGGTGTGCTTTCTCTCACGGTATCGGAAAGTCCGGTCTATCTTCATTTCCGTAAACAGGACTGAGCATCATGGGTGACGATGTATCCGCCATCGCACTCGGATGGATCACAGGTCTTTCCTGTGCGTGTTTTCATAGCTTATGTTACCTGGCTTCGAAACGGCATACGATACGGCATCCGGGTCATTCACTCGACCTCCTGCTACAAGGTCATGTGCTGATGAGCGTGGTGGCGGTACCGTTAACCGTTTGGCTGTGGCCAACTCGCCTCCCCCCTGTTCATCAACTCATTACGTTTCTTCTCGGCAGCAGTCTGTTTTACGCAGGCGGACAATGGTTCATGATCGAAGCCATGCGCCGGACCGAACCCAGCCGGGTTTCTCCTCTTCTTGGCATCAAAGTCATCCTGATGGGAGCATTTGCGGTGACCGCCCTGGGATATACCCTCAGTCCCTGGCAGTGGCTTGCATTGATGTTCTGTACCATTGGCGCTGTTCTACTTGGACGAACCGGAACACCATTACCCCGCGCCGCTGCTCTCCACATCTTACTCGCCGCGGTCTGTTACGTCCTTTCCGATAGCTGTATCGAACGGTTGGTGATAGGCCATAAATCTGCGGGAATGCCTCTCATGAAGGCCGGGCTGTTTTCACTCGGACTCACCTACAGCCTTCTCGGCGGAATCGCCCTGTGCGTTCTTCCTTCGCGTCTTCGTAACCCATCAAACCCTCTGCCCACATTCCACTCCGCCATTCCATTCGCCGGATTCTGGATCCTGGCCATGGCCATGTATTATCTGACGCTGGGACTGGTTGGCCCGGTGATGGGCGTCGCATATCAGTCCACCCGGGGAATTGTCTCGATCTGCCTTGGTGCAGTTGTGGCGAGACTGTTTCACCGACATGCATTGGAGAAGCGTCTGGAAGCCCGGGTATTTGCATGGCGCCTCATTTCCGCCGTCCTCATGTTCGGCGGAATTCTGCTTTATTCACTCTCTGACTGATCCTGGACATCCGTGTCACCTGCCAGCCAGCGGTACAGGCCTCCCATGAGGGTGGCATTATCAAACCGGTGTATGTCTGTACCGGCACCATTTCGGTTAAAAAATGTATTCCGGTCAAAATAGGCTGCGATTCGGCCATGACCGACCTCCCCCACTACCAGTGCCGCATCCCGGGAACCCGCTTTACGCCTCGTTCCATCCGGAGTTTTGACTGTTCGGGCCCTGACCAGAATCTCCAGTTTTACATTCGGGGGTATGTTCTTGTGAACGGTAATGGGAGATACCCCTTCTCCATCGAAACGAGTGACCCCTTTCAAAATTGGATGGGTCTTACCCGCATCGGTAAAATCTTTCTCTCTCTCACAGGTGTACGTGCCGAAATCCTGATTCACCACCAGACCAAACCGGTGAAGAAACTGCTGATCACTTTTCATGGCAGCGGTCCACTCCGGCCCAAAATTTGCATCTGAGATAAACAGAACCCCTCCCCCTTTCTTTACAAAAGTCTCGAGGGCATCCACATCGTTCTCGGGATAGTTCAACACATTGTTGGAACCCATCACGATGACATCAAAAGTTCCGAGATCCATGTCAGAGAAGGCAATATGCGAAGGCTGATCCCACGGTCCCTCCTCAATTTCCTTCACCTCAAACCCATTGGCCTTGAGCAGAGTTGCTTTCCCGGACCACCCATGGTTTCCCGAATGATCGCGGTCATTATGAATGGAGGCCCGTTGCTCTGATTTACATTCCACATGTTCCCCGAGTTTTCCGCCACACTCCGACCCACCTCCCGTTCCCACCCCTCCAATGACAAAAAGAATCCGTACATTTTTTTTCTCTTCAGCCGTACAGGGGAACAGACAGCACACAAGACACGTGAGGACGAGTCCTTGAAAGGCACCCGGAAAAGACGGCCTCTTCACCAGTTACTCTTCTGGTTCACCAATGAATACAATTCCATTCCGAACCTCGATGTGAAGATCCGCCACTTTGCACACCAGGAGGAGAATTTCACGAAGGGATTTATTCCGCAGTTCCAGGTTCAAGGGGGCACGGGCTTTCTCCAGGTCATGCATGACAATGTTTACCGGAGGGTCTGCCTCGCGAGCCATATCTGCCAGTTGCTCAATCACATCTGTGACCTGAGCATTTCGGTAATTGAGATGTTTGACCTGAATACGTCCCAACTGTTGACCGACATTTCGAGAGGGGGTCGACAATTGGACAGGAGACAAGCTTCCTGCAAGAGTGGGGATTCGGAAAAAACCCAGACAAATGAGAAGAAGTATCGCGCGCATACCGAAAGTGTCCTGCAAAGTCTGTCCATTGTCAATGGAAGAGAAAGGACCCGCCATCAGGAGGTAGGCGAACAATACTCCTTAAGCAGAAATGGCGTGGCGTAAGCGACGATCCTCACACTCATCCCCTGAAACCGCTATTCCAGCATGGCTGGAGCTGTTCACGCCCCCGTATTTGGAGGCTATTTCGCAATCCGGACAGCGTCGAGTTCGCGCTCCTGAATGCGGCGGAGGATGTCGGCTTTAAAGGTTTCGACCGGGACGGTGCTCTGCTCTTCCGAACCATAGCGGCGGATGGTGACGGTTCCGTCGGCCTGCTCTTTCTCTCCGATCACGGCCACATGCGGAATCTTGGCTTTGATCGCGTTGCGGATTTTTTTGCCCATGGTGTCATGGCCGGAATCACGCTCCGCACGAACCAACTTGCGACGAAGACTACTGACCACGTCATCGGCATACCCATTGAAATCATCACTTACTGTGACGACCCGAACCTGCACCGGTGCCAGCCAGGTGGGAAAGGCACCGGCAAAATGTTCAATCAGGAATGCAACAAACCGTTCATGAGTTCCAGCCGGAGCCCGGTGAATGATGTACGGGTTCTTTTCCTCATTGTCTGCATCGGTGTAGACCAGATTCATACGCGGTGGTACGGCAAAATCCAACTGATTGGTAGAAGCGGTCTCCTCACGTCCGGTCACACTGCGGAACTGGAAATCGATTTTAGGACCGTAGAAAGCTGCTTCCCCTTTCACCTCTGTAAAGGGCAGTCCGGAACGTTCCATCGCACGGCGGACGAGATCCTGAGTACGATCCCAAGCCTCCGGGTTGTTGACATACTTCTCTTTGCCTTTCGGATCTTCCGGATCCCAGGTCGAAAAGCGCATGTAATAGTCTTTGATTCCTAAGGTCGCATAGAGGTTTTCATGCATCCGCATCACTTTGAGGAATTCCTCCTCAATTTGATCTTCGGTGCAGTAAATGTGGGCATCATTCATGGTCATGCCACGAACGCGAAGCAGGCCGGAAAGGGAACCCGAATCTTCGTAACGGTGACACATTCCGTATTCTGCCAGTCGGATAGGAAGGTCCCGGTAGCTGTGTTTTTCTGCCGCATAAATCAAGTGATGGTGGGGGCAGTTCATCGGTTTGACAACATACTCCTCCACATGATCCTCACCCTCTCCGGCCCCTTCCTGGAATTCCATGAACGGGAACATCCCGTCTTTGTAATACGGGAGGTGACCAGTGGTATGATAAAGGCTGGTTTTTGCCAAAATGGGAGTTGCCACCCGGTGGTAGCCATCGAGGAACTCCAGTTCCTTCATGTAGGCTTCCAATTGATCACGCACCACAGTCCCGTTCGGCATCCACAATGGAAGACCTTTCCCCACCTGTTCATCTATGTGGAACAGAGAGAGCTCCTTGCCAAGTTTCTTGTGATCGCGTTTCAGGGCCTCTTCATGAGCCCGAATGGCCTCCTTCAGTTCTTCTTTCGACCGGTAGGCCCAGGCGTAAATACGGGTCATCATCACGTTACGGCTGTCACCCCGCCAGTAGGCACCTGCCAGAGAACGGATTTTAAATCCATCTCCTGGAATCGCTTTGGTAGAAGGAACATGCGGGCCTTCGCACATGTCCAGAAACGGTCCATTGCGGTAAAAGCGAAGACTGTCCATTCCCTCCCGGGTGTCGAACAGCTCCTGAGCGTACTCCCGCTTGTAGGGCTCCCCCATCTCGTCAATGCGGGCCATGGCATCCTCATAGGACAGGTTTTCTTCTTCGAAGACCTGGTCCTGGTTGATGATCTTCCGCATCCGCTTCTCCAGCTGTTTGAAGTCAGCTTCGGTCAGCGGTTCCGAGAGAATAAAATCGTAGTAGAAGCCATTGTCGATGGGCGGGCCGAAACCGAGTTTGGAGCCGGGGCGCATCTCCAGGACGGCCTGCGCCATGACATGGGCGAGGCTGTGGCGAATGCAGTACAATTCGTCTTTTACGACGGGAGCCTTGGACATGGGGAACGGGTCCTATTTCTTCTTTTTCTTACCTGGACTGAGCAGCATACTCAGGTTCTTCCCTGCCAGCTTCGGCTCCTGTTCCGCATAGGCAATGTCTTCGACATCCACTTTAATGCGTTCGTAGAGCTCGAACCCGATTTCGGTATGGGTATTTTCCCGCCCACGGAACCAGAGGGTGCATTTGACCCGGTTGCCGTCTTCCAGAAATTCGCGCATGTGGCGCATCTTGGTCATGTAGTCGTGCTCTTCCACGTTGGCGTGGTACTTCACTTCCTTCACTTTGACCACGGACTGCTTTTTCTTTGCGTCCTTCTTCCGCTTGTCGATCTCGTACTTATGTTTGCCGTAATCCATGATCCGGCACACGGGCGGATTGGCATTCGGGGAGATCTCCACCAGATCGAGTCCCACCTGCTTCGCTTTATCCATCGCATCACGGGTATCCACCACGCCAAGGTTGGATCCATCATGATTGATCAGGCGGACTTCACGTGCCCGGATATATTTGTTGTGGCGAATATCCGGTTCACGGTTGAATCGTCGATTACGACGGTTTTTCATTTGGCTGGGAATAACGAACTCCAGGGTTGGTGTTGGGGTCGGGAAGACGCAGGTTGGGCAATAAGGTGCATCCAGCGAGCCGGTTCTGCGGGACAAACATTCTCGGAAGAGAGACTCATGCAGACAGACAGGCACGGGCTCCGGTGAAAACCGGAGTCGTCCGCGTCAACGGGGCTCTCAAATGGGCATCAGGTCTGCTCATCTCTTCAGAAATACCGGTCTGAGACCGGGATCAGGTATATGGTGGGCGATACTGGATTCGAACCAGTGACCTCATGCATGTCAAGCATGCGCTCTAACCAACTGAGCTAATCGCCCGCGCGAATCAGGCTCTATAAGGCATCCACCTTGTAAGGCAAGCGTATTTTCATCATCGCGAGAGCCCTCTAAACAGAGAGAAAACGAAACAAAACCAAGGTTGTTCACGTGGGATGCCCTTGCCTGAAACGGCAAGCACCATTGAGACGTCTGTTTTACAGTGGCGACGCTTCCGGAGAGACGGAGACGTCCACGGACAGCCCAAACGAAGCATCATGCCAACGAACCACTATTTGACCACAACGTCCATTTCCAGATCGTACCTTGTCCAGAGAAGTTTACCCGGCTTCTTAAAATCGGGTTTCGTTTCAAATTCCACTGCAAGGCTGACAATACCGTCCTTAAGCGTTTGCGTTTCTGGCACGATTTTCTTCGACTCGACATCTCCGAACTGAACCAGATCAATCGGTTTGGGCAGGCCTGCAGCATTCTTAAGACGGAGAACATAAACTGACTGGCCTTCCTTGACCTCAACCTGATCGATCTCTGTCAGTTCAACCACTTCCTCCGCTTTTTCAAATGCATCCTGTCCGATGTTCTCAGGCGGTGAAAGCCTGGCTTTTAACTCTCTGAGACTCTCAGTCCTTTTCTTTCGGAAACCCTCAAGCTGTTTATCAAACTGATCATACGTCTCAAGAACGTGGACTTGGATTTTTCCCTCACCCAGTTCCATGGGTGCAGAGTAGACTGCCGTAACCTCAATCTCAGACCTGTGGCGTCGATCATTGGAAGGACCTACGCGTCTCGATTCTGCGCCATTCTTCGGATCCCATGCCATAACAAAAGAAGGAACCACCCGAATCGGCCAAGTGCTATTTATCCGAGGAATATAGATCCCATTGGGGTTCTCACTAATACTATGTTCATGTTCAGGTACATAGGAAATATTTTCCAGATTATTCCAATCCACGGTGTAACTCGAAAGCGAAGTTTCTAACTGTAATAAATAGCTTACGAAATAGACGGCACTTCCAGAATTTGAGGATCGTGCTCTCCATACCTGCACAACATTAAGATCAAGAGAATCAATCACAGGGTCTGACGAAACAGCGTTCACTGCATGTTCCCCATTTTTTTTCTTGGGATTTCCTTTATCCTCTTCACTCCAAACGACCGTGTTTTGCGAGCAAAGAAAATATCCGGCAAACCCTATCATCAATACATCTGTTTTCTTCATACCTGAAAAACTACATACATGAATTACCTCCACCTACCAGAAAACAACTCTGCTCCAAAATCTCCCACATTTATCTGGAGAGGCCGTATGACTTCCGGGATAACATTGGCTCGCTCGTGGATGTCTCCAAACGTGGTGCCAACCGCCGGGATTACTTTGCAAAGGCACAGGCATAAGCGGGACCGAACCTTCGCATCAGCCCTGTCAGTCAGTCATCAGCTTTGGCGGTACCACACCCGGATAAACTGATACCACGAACTCATCATTTCACCGCTCGTGGTCAGTTCTGTATCTGTGGTCCCGTCTTCCGACCACATCTCAGGAAGGACAACCGTTTCAATGTTCACGATCTCCACCTGAGTCTGCTGAATCCACTGGTTTGCCGCCAAAACCGCTTCATCAAAGGTCTGAAAGGTCGTGCTGAAAAAGCCCTTTTTCGTCATCTGCGGGGCAAAGTCTTTGTACGTAATCATCATAGTACTCCCATTAGGCTCCCTATTACTACAGTGTAATCCCCCCATTTTGAGAGTGGTCGCTATAAGTAGAGGCTTGTTATGCTGCCTCTAACTTCATTTGAGGCGTAATTCCCCCCAAAGCAGTATGGGGACTTTCATGGTTGTAACTCCACATCCACTGGGTGGCAAGTTCCTGTGCCTGTTCAATGCTCTCAAAGAGATGCAGATCCAGCCATTCATGGCGTGCAGTTCGGTTGAACCGTTCGATGTATGCATTCTGGGTAGGCTTTCCTGGTTGGATAAACAGGAGCTTGATTCCCTTTTTGGCAGCCCAAGACATCAGGTGTCCGCTCGCGTATTCAGGGCCATTGTCACAGCGGATGCAGGCCGGTTTCCCCCACAAAGTGGATGTGGAGCGACAACCATGAAAGACCCCATACCCAGTCACCGTCAGGTAACTACTGTTACTGTACAGTCACACCTTTCTTTGAATTTTCTTTGGACTGTTCTTGTTTATCAACAGAACTCAAATCGGAATCAGGTTTTATCTCTTCTTCTTTCAGAACAAGCTCAACTATAGAAAACCCATTTTTGTTAGTATTACTCAAGGACACTTCTTTGGTCACAGAAAAATCCTTACCCTTTATATTTATACGATACATCCCTTTTGGAATTTCACCTGAAGTTATAAATGATTTCAATTTTTCGAAAAAAAAAGCATTGTCAATCACAAAAACGACATCATCTGAATCCATAAAACTAATTACAAGCCTTTCAAATCTCCTAGGTTCACGCGGCATCTTAATAAGTAGCTGATATTTAACTACGTCAGAAGAAAAAGGATAGGATACTTTTTCATCGGGCAAAGTAATAAGTTTGTTATCCACAACAGGTCTTTTCATATAGAGATATTGCGAAAAATTACTTCTCTCGCTACCAATTACAGGAACGCTATATACATAGATTTCACCAACTTCATCATTTTTTTTTGAAAAAGAAAAAGCACCATCATCTGATATCCGAAAACTTTCAGAAAATTCTCCGGACACAAACTCCCCCCGAAACTTCCTAGTCGGATGCTTTTGGATATCTGTAAAAGATCCATTTATTATCGTGACGGAGTGATCACAAAATACATTTATCGATACCGACAACAAAAGCATGCATAATATCTTCATAAATTACTCACTTACACTATAAAGTTTATATTCAAATAAATCAACATGATCAGTTGGGACAATATACTCAGCATAACTCTGAATAGATTTTCCAGTAGGAGAAGAAGAAATCTGCACATTAGAGCGAACATCAACAAAGGACATAATCATAGTTCCAACTTCATAAGTTCTGTTATCAAACTCAGAAACAATACTCATTATTCGAGGATCCACCTCACCATCTTCCACAGCAAACGACCCAGGATCTAATGGGTCTATTGTGTGGTCGATATTTTCCAAATACCAATCTTGTGGTTTAATATAACCCTCATATCCAACAACTGAAGCATACCCAGAAAATTCATTTGTTTCATCAAAAGGATCTTCGTCTTCAAAGAATAATGGGTAAGTAGCACTTGCTAGCCCAAGTATGGTTCCAACATGTGGTGAGAAAGCAGAAACAATAGTATAATAAGCACCAACAATCTCATCAGCTGTAATACGAATATTGTGGTTTGTAGCAGAATTCACTTTTGAAATTGCATACCCTCCCTGGGAAAGCTGAAGAAAACCCGAGCCGTTATATTTATCAAGATCCATATATTTTACAGTAACGTTTCCATCATCAGAATTGACAGTTACATTTTTCGTTCCGTACGAAATGAAAAAATACGCCCCTTTTCTTAAACCAGTGTTGTTTAAATGATATATATGCTCAAAAAAACCACCTTCATTCCCTTGGTCGACTTTAATTTCAGAGAAAACGCCTCGACCAGCCACAGGCGGGCCAGTAAATTCACGATTGAATCCATTTGAGAATTCAACATTATGAAAAGCTTTCTTAATCATGAAATCATCGTCATCAGGTACATCGCCTGGATTTTCGAGTGGATAAAGGTAAGGAGTTTCTGTATACATAAATTTCGGCACCGCTTCTTCACCTTCAACGTTTGTATCATAGACCCAAAAAGGCAAACCAGTCGCCTCCCTTCTACCTCTGTAACCTATTGGTTTCCAGTATCCATATTTTGTGAGGGTAATCATGTCATCTTCTGGTCCGATCTGCACAGTAATAGTGCTTATTACGTTCCATTGATCAGCATCCTTCATTTTAACAGTTTCACATACCCTCACTGATTCAGATTCCAAAAATGCATGTGGCTCATCTGCTTTCCGTATAGTTTTAGCGTCACCAATTTTAGAACTATCCATATCAATTGCATACAAATCTCGATCAACAAATGCTTTTTTTATTCTCGCATCAGGATCGCTCTGTAAACTCTTCAATTCAATTGAATCCCCGTCATCTTCGAGTGTAACAGTCAATACAAAGAAAGCATCATTACTCATGTTCCTTCCCGGTATGTCGAGATTCGCATAACTTTGAGGGTCAATATAACATACAAATACATTTTCACCCACATGCCCAGGAAAATCTGTTATTTTTGTCAAATATCCATTTTCTATATCTATAGGATGAGTATCACTAACCAAACCAGAGCCATCCTCATAAATATAGTTAAGATCAAGCTTCATCCCTGATCTGATTGAATCAAGCGAAACCGGATCTTCACTGTTAATTTTGAAATATATTGGTGTATAAGCTTTCGCAGATGCAAAAATATAATCCGGCACCTTTAAAACATCAATTTGCCATACATTAATCAATGCCAATCCCCATTCAACAACATCTTCTTCATCTGAAATTGACCCATACAGAATAAAGTTACCTGGCAAACTACTTTTATGGTATATTTCAGAAGAGAGCACACCTGACCCAGGAAAAACTTCAGTTTCTTCCTCTTCATCTAAATACAGCTTATGATTTAATCCATTTATGTATGGATAAGGATGCCACAGAACATCTACTTCAACCAATCCAGCTTCAGTAGATCTGTAGGCCGTGTATTTTGTCAACTCATTAACTTGAACATTCGATATTCCCGGTTTGATGATAATATTATCGTGACCTTTGAGATTATATTGAAAATTACCCAAGATAAACGGATCCAAAAGATGCTCACCATCACCATCGCTACCGGTATACCCATCTAGCTCACAAAACCCTTTTACATTCCCTGTAATGACTCTCGTAAATGCATCAGAAGCTGGAGCATCATCATTAACAAAATACACAAGACTTAAACGCCTTCTATTTGGATCACAGTAACTTAAGTCGATATTCCTGCCAGGAATTGACTGCGCCCAGTTTAATGATGGAGGCAACCTAACAATGGCTGACTCTCGAATTCTCACATTCATATCAAACCGATAATCGCTGCCATCTGATATAAAACCAAAATAAATATCTCTTGGATTTCCTCTGGAAATTTCAACCTCCCGACTAAATGTTTCAGCATTAGCCACAAGTCCAGAAACTAAGGCTGTTATGTACACTATAGAGTTTATAATTTTTTTCATTTTACCTCCTTTGCATATCCATCAAGTTTTTTTAATGATTTTATGTGGTTTTTGTTTTCGGGATATCTTCTTTTAAATTCCTCTATCATCATTTTTCGTTCAGAATGAGCAGACCAATCCAGGCAACTTATTATTTCATTAAACATTGCTCTTGCAGCAAATTTACTCTCTGGATACTCTTCATAAATTTTTCTAAAATACTTGCGCGCAGTTTCAGGCTCATCTTTAGTATACAATGCACACAATTCGAGCAACATCGGTATTGAGCCAGACTTTGGGTTTTTATCGATAACCTGCTCCACCTCAGATATAAGTTGGTCAACGTCAACACTCCCCATTTCCCTTTTCACCAAAAACTTACCTAACACTGCTCTACCATATTCCATATCGTCACTTTCAACAGAATCTCTGATTTTTTCATATATATCCAGCGCTACTACAAAATCACCTGACATGTATTGAATATCAGCCCAGTAGATTACATTTTTTGCATTTCCAGTCAGGCCAATGTTTTGTTCAGCAAAGCCTACCATTGATTTATGCTTTTTTGCAATTTTCATTCGTTCATATGCATTAAATATCCTCTTTCGATCAGCCTCCCTAATCACATGATCATATTCTTTTACATTTGCAAAAAAAGCTTCTGCTTTAGTCCAGTTATTCAATATAATATTCAAATAACCCAGACACCATTCCACATCGACTCGTTGGCCATCTAGATACCACTTTGAAGAGTTGCGGTTAACCAATGCATTTGGTGGAATCGAGATGTCTTTAATTTGACCTTCTTCTGTCAACACTTTCACCCTAACCGGCGGTTTACTCACCTTTTGGGACTTTTCAGGGGCTAGGTAGTCACTGAGGATCCGTGATTTCCCTTTTATAGACTCCAGCCAGTTTACGGACCGTTTGTACGCCTCCTCTGCATTCAGCCGATCCCATTTGTGGAACAAGTAGATATCGCCGATGAGCCTGAGGGCTTCCCCTCGATAAAGTCCGTCGGGATTTTCTTTGTAGAAGGCTTTAAGATCGCGGATGGCCTGGTCGGCTTTTCCCATATGGACTTTGCAGACAGCGGAGTAGAGCTTAGCGGCTTCAGCGTAGGGGTTTTGTTCGAAGCTTTCGATAAGCAGGGAATAGGTTTCAAGGGCCTTTTCGTAGTCCGCACCCGGCACTTTGTTGGCCATAGGTTTTTTCAGTCGGAAGGCTGCCGCGACATGGGTAAAGTCCATGGCAAGTGGATGATCCGCTTTGCGATACATCTGCGCTTCGCGGTAGAGGACATAATCCAAGCCGTATTTCTCAATATCCAGTAAGCGCTCAAGTTCTTTGATTCGTTCGTCAATCTGCGGTTTCAGCCGTTTCCACTGTCCGTGACCCGGTTTGAGATCGGCCAAACCGGCGGAATCTGAGATTTTTTCCCGCTTGAAGTATTTTTTGCCGGTAGAGAGCGCGCCTTTTTCAAAGGCGAGGGCTTTCTGGAGGTCCGGTTGCTGTTCGCTGATGAGGGACAGTGCCCGCTGCGCATGAATGCGACCTAAACCCTGAGAATGATCTTTGATTCCGTTCAGGCGTTTAACCGCATCGAAGGTTTGGCCGAGATCAAATGCACTCTGGGCATACTCAATGGAGGCGAGTACCCGTGGCCACTCGTAATTTGCTGCGATCGGTTGACTGTATTCTTTCACCCAAGTCTGTGCTCTCTGCGGGTGTCCTGCTTTTCGGTCAATCCGGGCCAACGCGGTTCGGGAGAGCACCCGCTCTTTGGCCTCATCTGAATTCGCATACCGCCGCAGAACTCCTGCAGCCTGCATCTCTTCGCCCGCTTCATGAGACTGAGCCAGGGCATCCTGAAGCTGCTTTGGCAACTCGCCACGAGACACTGCGGTAACAGAAAGAGTAACCAAAAGCCAACCGCTCAGCACTCTACCGTGTGCCGCCTTCCCTGCTAATGGTCTGCGTAACTGAACGTTCACCAATTCCCTCCGGTGGTTTTGATTTAAACTCTAATAATATAGCCCGAATTTTTCCTTAAATGCAATATTTAAGACGGTTTTATTTGTGTTAGAAACACTTTTACCCTTTTATGGTTATTTAGAGGGTTCTGAAAAAACATTTTCACAACATTAATGTATTAATCAGTCCTCTATATTCTTTCTGAGTCTTTTTCTCAACCTCCCTTTTCGACGGATTATGCTAGAAAGATTCAGAGGAGAAAATTGGTTTAAAAACGCCTAGTTATGGGGAGAACGTAAATGACAGAAGAAGGTAACCTGCTACCCAATTGGGTGCTACCCCTTTGTATTGGACTTGTACTTGGTGTCAGCAGTATTGGAGTCGTCCTGTATAACCGATCCGGATCAGCTGATCACTCATCCTTCGTAGAACATCACGAGGAGGAACCATCCGCCTCACTCTCACAGGAGCACTCCTCCGCGCGCAAGGAAGAGAGCCTGATTTCAACACAAGTGGGTCCCACCCCTGAACCCGTCCTTTCCGACACTACCGTCCCAAAACCTGAAGATGTGGGAACCACAGAGGTGATCAACACGGTTGAAGAGGTCGCTGAACCTACGCTGGATGATGACTGGGACTCCCTACCGGAACTCGCTCTACCAGGGTCTCTCCCCGAAGATTCTGCTCCCATTGACGTGGACCCCATCATTGAAAATCCGATCGGGGTAAACTCATCCCCCATGCGGAACCTTCCTCCGAAAGGTCAAATTTGGGAATGGGAAGGGGTTTTATGGCAGACAGGCTTGCTAAACGGCTCTCCTGCGCATGAAAAAGATACCGTCTCTTATGAAGAATACGGTGAATCAGACCGGACCGATTCGGTTCTTCATATCCGCAATGCGGCCGATTGCCCCGCGTTTCTACAGCCAGGCCAAAAACTTATTCTCCATCTCCCCGGGTTCGATCCCGGTCTTTACACCGTTCATGTCGCCACCACCGGGGGGGGCACCACCAGCATCCGGGAGGAGATGCGGAACAAAGAGCTGCGAAATCAGCGGCTCCTGTCGATTCGCTGGAACGACCATTTGTTGTGGAGGCGAACCGTGTCTCCGGTCCATGCCATCACCAAATGCGTCACCCATCCGGAGTACGTTCATGCAGATTCCAATTTGCTCATGCTGGAGAATCAAGGCAAAGCGGTTCTACCCCTGGATGCCATATGGATCACGGCCCTGACTCCCGGAGCGCATCCGTTTTATGTGGCTGCGGAACAGGGAGAATGGCTCAACCGGACTCACACCCCGTGGCTGAAACATGTGGTGATTACAGCCCCACAAGCTCCCATCACGTCTCATCAGGATCTCCCAAACCTTGCCACCCCTTTCGTTCCACCCACCTCAAATACAGAAACACAACAGCGATGGAATGGAGCGTTGAACCGGGTTCAGATGCTCGTGAAACGTGAGCACGCCTCCATCCCGACCCTACGGACCTGGCATCACGCCATCGGCCATGCTGTCTCCCGCGGTCTCATGGTGGATGTCCGGGTAGAAGCCGCTACCGAGTCACCCGGCAGCCTAAAGCCGGTTCTCTTAGCCTACGGAGATTTGGTACATCGATGGATCCTCCCTCCTGGGCCCCAAGCCTCGGTCTTGGAGAAAGAAATCCGTGAACGCATCCCTGCCGCAAAGATTGTCATGATGGGGAACCGCTCCTCTTCGGATACCCTGTCCGGCCAGAATCGTTTCGCCTGGTGGGACTCGCAATATGTGGTACAACGGGGATCGCTTGCACGGGATTTCTTTGATCAGAACATCTCTCAAAAGGTATTCAAGCAGAAGCAAGAGACCCTGGTAAATCTGAGGGCCCTCTTTTTTGCCTACATGGGGTACAAACTTGCCTGGCACAGTGACAACATGCATGAAGCTGTAGGCGAATACTTAATGGAATCCGGTCAGGCGCTTATCCTGCACGGCCTGCACCCAGGAGGACCTTATTTCCCTGCGGGCAATGATCACCCATCTCTTCTTTGGACCTACACCAAAAGCATGTTTCGTTTTGGCGGTCCCAACCACCGTCAGGGGATTGCGAATCTGACCACGGACTCCGACGTGCTGGATTTGCAACGGACCTCCTGGGCGGTTGCCGACAACCAAAAAGATTCGGTTCAGATTCTGATCCACAACCCCATCCATTTAAATGGAAAAACGGTGACTCTACAGCTCCCCCTCCCCTGGGCAGAATCCACTCATTTCATGCTGCACCAGACCATGACCCAATGGAATGGACGTGCAGCGCCACCTGAAACCCACACCCTCCGTGAGGTCGTGGAGCCGCACAGTATCGAAAACCCACAGGGAATCCACAAAGGCTGGCTGACCCTGCCGGTGACGCTCTCCGGCATCCAACTGGTGGAACTTCATCCTGCCTCCTATGTGTCCGCCCGGCGTATCCAGGCACCGGATAGGGTGGGGCATTCCTTTTTGATCGAAACCGATCAACTCTTTACCGTGAGTACCTCGCCACCTCCAGCCTGGTGGTCCCGAAACAAATTGGGGGCCCATTTCCATCCCATGTGGCGGCACTCCGGGGATGTGACCTATCAGGTGGAAGTTCCGGCCACCCGGGATGACACCATCGACTGGGCCAAAAAACAACAATCGCATATTTCCCTTGAAACCACCTTTGAAGCGGTGACACCCCTCCGGGAACACAGCACCCGCTTCCGATTCGGCAAAGGAGATGGCACCATTGCCCGGGTAATGCGGGCCGGGTATCACCGGTCACGGACCTTCAAAGGCGAAACCATCGGACTCTGGATCCGGGCCAACCGTCCCCCCGATTTCAAACCCAAAATGGATTCCTTTCATGCCAATCCGCAGACCTTCTTTTATATGGGCAAACTGCCCTACCGTCAGCGAATTGATGTCGAGTATGACAAATGGTACTTCATCACCAGTGATGCCGAACTGTGGAGATCCTCAGTGTCTCGGCATGAACCCTTTCTCGTCTTCTGGCCGGGAGATCCGGTGGATGGAAACCCCGAGATCGAAGTCAACAGTTTCGAAGTCTATCAGTCCAAACTGGAAAAAACCAACCTGACACCCGACGAGTGCATGGGCTTTGTCCGGGAAGATGAAAATGGAAAGGTGAACATCCTCGTACTGGGAAGACCCGGGCAGGCTGCGTTCTGGCGTCAACGACTTCCCTTTCAGGTGGATCCCGCCCGCTTACAACATGTGGTGGATAAAGAACTGCTGACCACAGCAGATACCCCGGAGGAAGACCCGCCGGAACAGGTCCGGCACCACGTGGCCTATTTTGAAGACTCACGCGTGCTGGAAGTCGGAATCGAAAAGATTCCGGACCCGCCCTCTGATTCTCACATGAAGGTGATTACGGACGCCTTTCCCCTCCTGGCAAAAGACATCCGCACGCATGGACTCGGCGCCATGCTCATTCGGGAAATGAATCCGGAGGAGTCAAAATGAGACCGATATGGATCATAGGATGTTTTTTCATCGGCCTTCAGGCTATCGCTTCCACTCTGCCTACTCCGGATGAGCTTCTCGGACAATATGAAGAGGAACTGAACCGGATTTCGAAACAGATCGACACCCGTCTGGGATCTGAAAAAGAAACCTGGTCAAATGCCATCACGGCTTTCCGGGATGAAGCCCGCTTGTTCGGGAATGTTTCCGACTGGATGTGGGCAGAGCGCATGATCCGACTCACCGAGAACATGGGCGGTAACTGGATCGGACTGTTTGCAGAAGAGCTGAAAGCTGCAGAAGGAATCCAAACCCTCAAAGAGGAGAGTCATCGGCGGGTGAAAGAGATACGCTCCTCTGCCAAACGCCAAACCTCGGAAACGGTCAAAGGATATCAGGAAAAATTCACCCTGCTTGAAAAACGTCTGGTACAGGCGAACCGGATTGAGGAAGCGCTCAAATGTAATGAAAAAGCAGCACGGGTGGAAAAAAGTAAACCCAAACAGGCCCTGGAGCACAAACTCAAACGCCTCGAAGCCAGGACCTATTGGAAGCAGGACCGAAAACGCCGGAACCGGGAACGTAAGGATCTGGAATCCATGGGAGCACCGCCGGATGCCAGCTTTCCCTTCCTGGCAAGCAATCCCGCATATGAACACCTGGTCAACTCAGTGAAGGTGACGTCTGCAGGGAAAGCCGCCGGTCCCGCATCCGGGATCAAAATCGGCCGGCTGATCACGTATACCGGCACACGGGGACTGGCGGTTGTGGCGGTGTTTAATCAGGAGATACTGATTGAGGATACCTTCGACACCTATGCAGAGTTACGCGAAAGCGAACGGCTGATCAAGGCGGTCAAGGAACTGCCCTTCGGAACGTTTGTGGTGATGGCGGTCCGGGATGATGCGACCCGCCGCTTTTCCGGAAGTGCCCAAAGCACCTTAAAACGGCTGGGAGCCATGAAGGGACTTCAGGAACATTCCTATCAGGGAGCCTATGTTCTCATCGGTGCCAAAGGCCTGGTCCCCGGTCAGGCGATCGAAGGGCATGACTCCCAAAAAATCTCGTTTCCGAATCAGCCTTAGAGCCCTTTCCATCTGACGGAATACCCCTGTCCTGGGGTTGCATGGTTCTCGACTGCGGGACGCAGTCGCTGCTTGCACATGCATAGGGAGCACAGATCATTTCTCGACCCGCAACGATTGCGTGACCCGGGATCCGGATGTATGGAGGGGTATGTCGACCTCTTTCCGCCCCAACCACGATCCAGGACTGATCTGGAGCACCCGTACCCGACGGATTTCGCTTGGAGGCCGCACCTGGATCATGGGGATTGTGAACACCACGCCGGATTCGTTTTCAGATGGCGGGCAGTTTTTGGACACGGAACGGGCGGTGACACATGGCCTGCAGCTCTTGTCCGAGGGGGCAGACATTCTGGACATCGGCGGTGAATCCACCCGCCCCGGGGCGGCTCCAGTATCGGCAGATGAGGAACAGGCGAGAACCGAACCGGTCGTCCGGGAACTTCGGAAACGCGTACCGGAGGTCTGTATCTCCATCGATACCTCCAAGGCGGCTGTCGCCAAGGCCGCTCTGGAGGCCGGAGCAGAAATCGTGAATGACGTGACCGCCGGTCAGGCAGATACGGACATGATTCCATTGGTAGCCGCCACCGGTGCCGGGTTCGTGATGATGCACATGCAGGGAACCCCCCAGGACATGCAGGCCAATCCCCACTATGAGGACGTGGTACTCGACGTACATGCGTTTCTGGAGCAGCGCATGGCGGCCGCGATGGATGCAGGAGTCAGCACCGAACAAATCGTGTTGGACCCCGGTATCGGGTTCGGGAAAACCCTGGAGCACAATCTGGATCTGATGCGGAACCTGAAACGTCTTTCCGTATCCGACCGTCCATTGCTCCTGGGGGTCTCCCGGAAACGTTGGCTGGGAGAACTGACCGGAAGAGAGGTCGACAACCGGCTCGCTGCCAGCCTGGCGGGTGTTGCCGTCTGTATTCAACACGGAGCGAAAATTATGCGTGTGCATGATGTGATCGAATCTTGCGATGTTGCCCGCGTTGTGGATAGGATGGGCATACCCGAACGACACACACCGCAATGAGCTGGATCCGCCCAGGACTGTTTCCCATCCCTGAACCCGCCGAATGGCTGGAGATCCTGCTGTTGTGGATTATTTTCTACCACCTGCTCAAGCTGCTTCGGGGCACTCGCGGGGCACAGGTCCTCAGCGGACTGGCATTGGCATTTGTCGGGGTGCTTTCTCTGACCTATTTCCTTCAACTTCACACCCTGAACTGGATCTTCCGGACCTTCTCCGTCAACTTCGTCCTGGCCTTCGTAATTATCTTCCAGCAGGAGATCCGGCGGGCACTGGCGGAACTCGGCCGCCCCGGTGTCCTCAGTCCCAGCGCCAACCGGGCCTCTAAAAGCACACCCGTGGTGGAACCGCTGGTAAGAGCGGTCACCACACTCGGTCGACAAAAAATCGGCGCGTTGATCGCCATCGAAGGACAGATCGGTCTCAAATCCCTCGCGGAAACCGGGGTCTCGGTCGAAGCCAATGTCAATCCCGACCTCCTGGTCAGCATCTTCTTTCCCCGCAGCCCTCTGCATGACGGCGGAGTGATCATCCGCGAAGACAAAGTGCAGGCAGCGGGGTGTGTGTTTCCCCTGAGTCAGAAAGAGGAACTGCACCGATCTCTGGGAACCCGGCACCGGGCAGCCATCGGGATTACAGAGGAAACCGATGCCCTGGTGGTGGTGGTGTCCGAGGAAACCGGGAACATATCCGTAGCCTTTAAAGGACGTCTCAGCCGCGGTCTGGATGGGGAGCGCCTGATGCGCATGCTGAACAAAGTTCTGGCCCGCACCAGCCGGGCTGCAGAAGCGGAGGGCCTGCGGGATGTGGGGCTGAACGATACGGATCACGGGAAAGGAACCACCTGATGCGACTGAACCTTGCCCATAACTACAAACTGAAAGCCATGGCCCTGCTCATGGCCGTGCTGACATGGGGTATCGTCAAGCAGATCACCAATAACGACAAAACGGTGCTGGTGGAGGATGTGGATCTGATTCTTCCGGAAGGATGGGCCATTCGGAACAAGGAGCAAACCGAAGTCGCCGTCACCTTCAGGGGTACCCGCGAAGACCTGCTCCTCCTGGACGGCGAAACCGTTGAAATCAGAGTGGATTTGCGGGACACAGACTTCGAGGCAGAGAAAACCGTGCAACTGGAACCCCGGATGATTACCTTCACCGGCAGCACATCACGCATTCTCGATATCCATCCTGACACTCTGACACTTCGGCTGGGACGCGAAGGGAAAAAACAGCTTCCGATCATCATCAACCAAATCGGAGATCCACCGGAAGGTCTGAAACTCGAGGCCATGACCGCAACCCCTCAACTGGTCACCCTCTTCGGTGCACAGGATCTGCTTGAGAATATTAACACCCTCCAGACCGCTCCACTGAATCTTGCCGATAAGATCCAAAGCTTTGAACAGCGTCTTGAGGTTCTCCCCCCCTCTGAAGAATGGGTGGGACGGATAGAACCCGCTCGGATTCGGGTGAAAGTCACACTGGCCGGATTGACTGTGGAGCGAAAAGTCACCGGTATTCCCCTGCTCCTGTACCATGCTGCCGGCGGAACCACACAGGTTGCCTGGCAGACAGAACCCGCATCGGTTGAAGTCTTCCTCCGTGGAAGTCCACAATTACTCGATGACCTGGAAACCTCGGAGATTCAGGCCTTTGTGTCCGCAGACACGTCCACTCCCGGGCAAACACGCAGAGAAGTGAAAGTTCTGACCCCTCCCGGCATTGAGGTGATCGGTATTCAGCCGGACAGCGTCCGTCTGAAAGCTCCCCCACCGACACCAACGCCAACGCCTCCTCCCGCACCCGAACCGACTCCTTCCCCCGCTGAGACACTATGAACATGTCCCTCCTCGCGACCAGTTTGGTCCTCACCTCCCATGTCTTCGGACAGAGCATCATCGGCCGGGCCCGGTATGTGCAGGATCCAGCGCCCCAACTAAGCGTCCTCTTTAACACCCGGGCCTACGTCGCATCCCTCCCACCCATGCCCGGTGTGAATCAGCTTCCTGCCCGCATTCCACCGGAATTCACCTTGGACACAGACGAATTGGCGGAATGGACAGCCCTGAAGGAAGCGAATGCCCTCATGGCCGACGGGCAGCCGGAAAAAGCGAGCGACGTGTACCGCTCCTATTTATCTTCACATCCGCAAGCCATCCCCGTGAGAGTCGCCTTTGCAGACAGCCTCTTCGCCCAGAAGTCCTACCGGGAGGCGGAGCAGGAGTATCAAGCCGTCCTTGAAAACGTCCCGCTTCATTTCCAGGCTCTGAACAACCTGGCCTGGATGTACAGCACCAGCCCACTCCCTGAACAACAGCAGCCGGAACTGGCCTTGAAGCTTGCCGCCAGAGCCAGGACGATTCTCCCCAACAGTCATCACGTTTGGAGTACCCTGTCCATGGCCCATTTCCAGCTGGAACAGTATCAGAAAGCGCTTCAGCATGCCACGGTGGCCTTGCAAATCGCAGAGAGAACTCAAGCACCTCCCTCCACCCTGCTCACCTATCTTCTCCACCTCGACAAATGCAGGATGGCGGTGGAAGCCACCTCAATTCTCGAATGAATCAGATTCAATTCCTTGGCACCGGCTGGTCCCATGGCGTACCTATGATTGGGTGCGACTGCAGGGTATGCAGGGAACGAAAACCTGAAAATGTCCGGCGGCGGTCCAGCCTCCGACTCACAGATACCGACTCGAATACCATTGTGATCGATGTCGGCCCCGATTTCCGGGATCAGGCCATCACATTCGGGATTGAGAAACTGGATGCGGTCATGATTACGCACCAGCATGCAGATCACGTGATGGGACTGGACGACATCCGCCGATTTACCTGGCAGCAGCCTGGTCCACTTACCATCTGGGTGGAGCCCGGCAGCCTGGATCGTATGAACACGCTGTATCCGTACGTCGCTCAGGAACGGTCTCCTGCAAAAGCGGTTCCATTGGTGGAGTTCCGGGCCTGGCAAGGCCCGGTTCGAGTGGGTGCCTGGGAACTCATCCCGCATCCGGTTCCTCATGGCGACCTGCCATGCGTAGGGGTGGAGATTCGCTGCAGAGCATTCCGGGCAGGCTATGTCCCGGATGCCTCCGGATTACCGAATGATCTCATCGCCCACCTTCAGGGAGTGGATGTCATGATCCTGAATGCACTGCGCCATGACCCGCATCCCTCCCACCTCAGCCTGGAGCAGAGCATCGAGCTGTTGAAACAAATCGGGGCTACCCGCTCCTTTGTCACCCATATGGGCTGCCCGCTTGATTACCATACACTCAAAACCGAACTGCCGGACAGAATTGAACCCGCAAAGGACGGGCTGGTGATTGAAGTGGAAGAGGCAACGGTTTCACCGCAATCCGTGTAGTTGCCTGCCTGTGGGTGGCGCCGTTTACGGCCCGGCGTCATCAGCACCTTGACCCGTGCTGCAACAGCCGAACATGGAGGGTGTGGGAGTGGGTCTATTCCCTGTCCTGAGTGTGAACCATTTCTAGTTCTGCCGGTGATCCGTGTCGCCCGGCAGAACTTCCCAGGCACTTTGACCATTGTGAAACACCTCAAGGGCTGCCGGATTGTACCCGCTGTGATCAGGATGTTCATACGCGGTAAAATACGTTTCCATCGCTTCTTTCAGAAGGTGAATTCGGTCCGCATATGCCTCATGGCCAATCACATTCTGAGTTTCCCGAGGATCCGCCTCCAGATCGTAGAGTTCATCCTCTCCCTTTACTTGACTGAGGTCAGATCTGCGCTGGATGTACTTATAGCGTCCATCGCAGGCCATTCGGTTCGGGCCATGCTCACAGAACTGGATCGTTTTCCAAGGGGAGTCCTCTTTCCGCAACAAGGGCAGATAGGATGCACCGGGACTGGTCACCCGTGACGTCACCTCCTCTACCGAGACCCCCGCTGCATCTAGGATTGTGGCAAACGTATCACAATGATCCACCTGCTGCGACACTGGACCTTCCTGCTGAGGAATGCCGGGACCCCGTATCAGCAGAGGAATCCGAATCGTCTCTTCGAGAAAGTTGTTGGGCAGGGTGGAGTTGGTTTTCGTGTGCAGGCCATGATGACCGTTCATGTGACCGTGATCGGAGGTATACAGAATGAGAGTGTCCTCCAGAATCTCCTGGTTCTCCAGCTCTGATACAATCCGCAGCATTTGCTGATCAATGCATTCAACGGCGGCGTAATAACCGGCCAGACTTTCCAGCCGGTCCGCCTCCTCAAGGTCAAACGGGGCCACCCTCGCATGTCCATGTTCACCCTGATAGGTCTCTCGGGGAATATCGCGAAAATCGGACTTGCGGTAATGATGGGTCAGAGGCGCGCCTTCCTGCTGATGTGGAGTATGGGTATTGCTATACCCCACAAACATCATGAACGGCGCACCCGGATCCCGGTCCTCCCGGAGGTACCGGATGGCGCGGTCCGTCAGAAACTGCTCCTGATGACCAAAGAAACGAAGCCGCTCTCCATTCTCAATATAGGCCTGTTCTTTGAACGTCGCATTGGTGCCCATCAGACTGGTAAACCAGAGATCAAACCCAGGCATCGCCCGGACGTAATCACCTGCATGCCACTTGCCAATCATCGCGGTCTGATACCCGGCGGTCTTCAGGTGCGACGCCAGGTTTTCCTGTCCGGAAATCGCAGGATGCGGATGCGTCTCATCCGGCTCTTTCAACCAGTCATGCACCCCGTGATGACTGGCGATCCGACCGGTCCAGAACGAGGCCCGGGCGGGAGAGCATACCGGGTTGGGCGAGGTCGCACGGGTGAAGCAGGCCCCGGTGTCCGCCATCCATTGCATCACCGGGCTGTGAATTTCCTGGTTCCCGTAGGCACTGGATGCCCACTGCCCATGATCATCGGTGAGAAAGACGAGAATGTTCGGTTTTTTCATTAGACTTGGCACTGAAGCAGAGATTGAGTTGGAAGACAAGGATGGAACCCGCTGGACCCGGCCGAAGGCTTGGTTATAGTAATCCTCTTGCATTTCAGATCCATGAATCGGGATCGATGACGATGAATGCCTCATCCACCCTTCGCTTCCTTTTCCTATACACCCTTCCAACCCACGACCCTCATGAACGACGCGCGCGCTGAAAACCACCTTCTCCATCTCCTCTCTCTTCCGGGTTCCAGCGGGCAGGAACGGCAGGTTGCGGATGCCATTACCACCCGTCTGCTCGAAGCCGGTTGCGATCCGGACTGGATCATGGAAGACGATGCCCATACCCGCATCCCCGGGGACTTCGAAATGGGAAACCTGATCGTGAAACTACCGGGAACCATCGAAGGTCCACGCCTCATGTTTTCCGGTCATATGGATACGGTGCCGCTGGTACGTGGAGCGGTGCCGAAAAAAGAAGGCCGGCGGATTGTACCCGAGGGCAACACCGCCCTGGGTGCCGATAACCGCACGGCCTGTGCGGCGATTCTGACCTTGGCGGAACAGTTGCTGACAGAGGGCCTGCCTCATCCGCCCATGACCCTTCTTTTCACCGTCGGTGAGGAAATCGGTCTCTGGGGAGCCAAGGAAGTCCGTCCCGAAAATCTGGGGTATCCGGACATGGGCTTTAACATCGACTCGGGCAATCCCACCGAAGCCATCATCGGTGCCATTGGAGCTCACCGCTGGAAGGTCGGGATCACCGGTGTCTCGGCTCATGCCGGTGTGCATCCGGACCATGGTGTGTCCGCAGCCCTGATCGCATCCAAAGGCATTGCCGATTATGCCGGACAGGGATACTTCGGCCTGATCGAAAAAGACGGAAAACGGGGTACCAGCAATGTGGGGACTCTTCAGGGTGGAGAGGCCACGAATCAGGTGACCGACCAGATGTCGGTAACCGGAGAATCCCGCAGTCATGACCCTGACTTTCTCCAAGAGATCACGGATGCCATTGAAACTGCATTTCAAACCGCAGCGGCCTCCGTTACGAATCACAAAGGCGTTGCCGGCACCACTTCCTTTCTTCGGAACGAGGATTATCACGCTTTCCGAATTTCGGAAGACGAGGCCGTGGTTCATGCCACCGCCCAGGCGCTGAAGGATCTGGGCCTTCCCTGCTCCCCTCAGGTGACCGACGGAGGATTGGACGCCAATTTTCTCAACTTCAAGGGAATTCCGACCGTGACACTGGGAGCCGGACAGCACAATCCACACACTGTGGATGAGTATGCGGATCTTGACGAATACCTGACCTGCTGCAGGGTCCTGCTGCGCATTGTGGCAAATACGGTGGCATGATCCCCCCAGTCCAGACCCTGATCGCAGGGAACAGCAGTACGTTTTTCAGCGGCTGTTCAAAGACCGGCATCCCCGGCGCCTCCATACTCGGCGTCGTGCTTCTGGCCAACCTTCTGGATCAGACCCGTCAGTCCGTAGGTGTCCTGCTTCCACTTCTGATCTCCGCCGACCTCTTTGCCGTGACCTGGTACCGTCGTCATGCAGACTGGAAGTTGATCCTCCGTCTGCTGCCCTGGACGGTATGCGGACTGGGATTGGGGTACGTGGTGCTGCGCAGTGATGAACACGTCGACTTTCATGTCCTGCTGGGATCGCTGGTCCTCGGCATCCTCCTGCTGGATCTGCTGCGCACCCGTCTGGGCATGGACAAGCTTCCCAAGCATCCACTGTATGCGGCATTGCTGGGAATGGCGGCCGGATTCACCACCACCATCGGAAATCTGGCCGGTCCGGTAATGGCGCTTTATCTGGTCAGCCTGGGGCTGGATAAACATGCCTTCATGGGAAGCATGGCCTGGTTCTTTCTGATCATCAATCTGCTGAAAATCCCCATCTTTGTCCACACAGGCATGATCACCCCCGACAGCCTTCAGATGAGCCTGTCGTTTCTGCCTGGCATTGTGCTTGGAGCCCTTTGCGGGCGGTTTTTATTCAAACGGATTCCTCAACGGCCGTTTGTCATGACCGTTCAAGTTCTGGCAATAGCGGCGGCGATCCGGTTGATGTTGTCGTAACCGTCGTCCGGTGAGGGGATCGGAACATGGACGTTTGGCCGGAGTGCAAGATGGCTTTTGTAGATGACAGGCCGGAGGCCTATTCTCCTCTTCGACTGCAGAACCTATGGAGCTTAGGCCTCCGGCCTGAGAACTAGATGTCTCCTGATGTTGACAGGCCGGAGGCCTATCCTCCTCTATCGACTGCAGAACCTGTGGAGCTTAGGCCTCCGGCCTGAGAACCAGACGGCTCCTGCTGTTGACAGACCGGAGGCCTATCCTCCTCCGTGGGTTTCATCCTTCGGTATACGACCCCTCCAACGCCAACTTCGCTTTCCTCCGTGCCTGCGTGGCCGTGCAGCCATGAGTGGATTTGAAATGCTGAGCAAAATGATTTTGGTTGGCATATCCGAGTTCGAGGGAAATCTCAACGATGCGAAGATCCGTGCCGGTCACGAGCTGCAGAGCCCGCTCCATCGCGAGAAGACGGACACATTCGCCAAACCCGATGTCCATGCACTCGTGAAAACGGTGCAGAAAGCGTGACGGACTCAACGCCACGACCCTGGCAGCATCCGGCACCCGGATATTCACCCTTCCCTGCTGTCGGATCCATTCCATGGCTTTGGCGACAACTGGATCGGACTCAGCCCGCCTGCCCAGCTCCTGTTCCCACTGCTGCTCCTGATAGCGGGAGTACAGATCCGCAATCAGACGGGCCAAACTCATGCACGACTCTTCCGTCGGCATCCTGTCGGATTCCTCCTCTCCGGTGCTCCCAACAAACACCGTCCCGTGATATTCGCCGCGATGCCATATCGGAATCCGCCATTCTTCCACCCCAAAAGGACACACCTTTCGTATAGCACCTGTCCGCGGACGTTCGGCCCAGCCGTCGTCCTCTGCAATGCACTGCTTCAGATTCTCTGGATCCCGCTTCACCTTCATGCAACGTCCACAGCGATGCTGAACGGAATGCGCGGACAGGAGGGATTTCAAGCCGGAGGAAACCGGCTTAAAACAAAACGGTATCGACGTCACATTCCGTACATTCTGCAGACTGGCTTCAAATGGATTCATAGAAAATCAGCATCAATCCGTAGAGGATATAACACATGTTTATAGAGATAAATCGCAATTTTTCTGCAAAATATATGGCATGAATCAAACAGCCATTCTTACAGAGCCCGCCCGTACCGTCCCCATTGCTGCCGACGTCGATCTTTGTGTCGTCGGCGGAGGATGCAGCGGCACCTTTGCCGCCATCCGGGCCGCCCGAATGGGGTTGAAGGTCGCATTGGTGGAAGTCCTCAATCAGTTTGGCGGTGCCGGATCCTCCCGCATGGTGAATGTCTGGCATTCATTCTGGAGCACGGATGGAGAAACGCGGCTTATGGCCGGTCTGAACCAGGAAACCATGGAACGGCTGGCAAAACGGGGCGTAGTGCTGGAACGGGTGAAGACCGATCCGGACTGGCAGTTCTGCTTCAGTCCGGCGGAACTTGCCTGTGAACTGGACCGCATGGTCGAAGAAGCCGGAGTCATCCCGTTTCTGCATGCCCGGGCGGTAGCGGCTCCCACCGAGAATGGCCGGGTGACAGCCGTGATTATTGAGGATAAATCCGGTCGACGCGCCATCCGGGCCAAACAGTTCATCGATGCGTCTGGCGATGCCGACCTGTGCTTTCTCGCAGGAGGGGAAGACGCAACGGCACGCCGGCCTCATCTGCAGCCTCCCACCACCGCCGGTATTTTCGAAGGACTGGAGGGAATGCGGGAGATCGACCCGGAATTCAAACTCGGGAAAACGGTATATGACACCGAAAACCCTCATCACCTCGGCCCTGGATTTCTATGGGCGGCTCCCCTCCCCGGGAGCCATCATAACCGGACGGTATTCGGAACGCGGGTAAAAGGAGTCGACTGCAGTGTGGCGGAAGATCTCACCTTTGCGGAAATGGACGGACGAAAACAACTCCGCCAGATCCTCGACGCACTGAAATACCGATATGGATCCGAGAGAGAATTCGGCCTCATCGCCCTCCCCGCCTGTATTGGCATCCGGGACACCCGGCATGCACAATGTCATCATCAGTTAACCGAAGAGGAGGTGTTGGAAGGCACCTCATTCGACGACGCCATCGCCTTTGGTTCTTATCGAGTGGATGTCCATCATCAGGGAGAAGCCGGAATCACCTTCCGCTACCTCGATGGTACGGAATCTGTCCGGTACACAGACGGACGCCCCTGTACGGATGGGCGGTGGAGGGAAGAACGAGATACGGATCCGACTTACTATCAGATCCCCTTCCGCAGCCTCATGGTGAACACTCACCGGAATCTGCTGGCATGCGGCCGCTGTCTGGATGCGGATATTGGTGCGTTTGGAGCCGTCAGGGTGATGGTGAACTGCAATCAAATGGGCGAGGCGGCTGCCGTGGCATCCGCTCTGGCCTGTCAGCAGGGTATCGACTCACAGGCCGTTGAGGCCTCCCTGATCCGAACCGAAATCATCAAGCAGGGCGGAGTGATTCCGGGCATGTAATGGAATGGGGTTCAACCACCAACGGACACGGAAAGGGACGGATGGATCGTATTCGGTTGTATCTGCGGTTCTCGATATGAGACCTAGGGCGCTTTTGTCTCACCTTCCACAAAGCAGTCTTTTTCCTCGAGAAGATAACGAATCTCGGCCGCCTCAACCTCCCTTAGACGGGATATCCCTTTCCGGATCATGAGCGCGGCTGCGGTTCCGGCCGCCTGCCCGATAGACCCCAAGGGACACATCACCCGATAACTGGAATGGGCCTCGTGAGTACCGCTGATGCAACGGGAGGCAAGTGCCAGATTTGAAAGATCTGCTGAATAGAGACAACGCCAGGGAATGTGGTAGTACCCGCTGTTCGGGATGGGCTTCATCACCGCCCCGTCTCCTTTGGGATTGTGAATATCCAGATCATAGTTACAGGCGGCCACCATGTCGTCGAAGCGTGCTTCGCCAAGACAGTCCTCCATCGTCAGGATGTAATCCCCGATCACACGCCGGCCTTCCCGAATGCCCAACATCGGGCTGATGGATTCGATCCGGGCATGCTCCAAAGCGGGATGCCGTGAAACCGCACTGAAAAACTCATGGATTTGCCGGTGGCCGGTTTCTGTTGCCACACGAACCGCCTCTTCGTCCGTCGGATCCACACCAAGCAGCCGTGTCTGGTTGAAGGCCAGGCGTTTTCCGTCCGGCAATTGAAAGCAGAGAACATCCTTCCGGGCATTGTCTGTTCCGCCCTGTTCATGCAGTTCTGTAAAATAGGGACCCAACTGTTTCCAGACGTCCTCCAGCCGTGCACGGGTGTCACAGACCAGCCAGGGATCATCCGGATCAAACTGACTCCAATCAATGTCTGTGAGGATGAAGGTCAGAGTGGCCGGCTGCATCGCACTGTCCTCCTCACGCCCCTTCTGAAAGCCGGCACCGGCGAGTGCGGAAAGGTTCCCATCCGCGGTGGAGTCGATAAACACCTTCGCCTGTACTGTCCCACAGTGCTGACCTTCGAGCATCACGGAGGTGATTCTTCCGCCTGATACTGAAGCCTCCGTCACCCGGGTACTTCGAAATACCTTCAGGGTGGGTTCCGCTTCGACAAGCCGCTCATAGTTCGCAGCCAGCTCATCATGGTCATAGACCGGTGAATAATGTGAACGGATCCCGGCGGGGGTATAGGCCTGGGGATGAAACTCCTGAAGCACTCCGGTGTTCACCGGCTCTTTCCGTCGACGGTTGTGAAACCCGCACAGCAGGCCCAGAGGGCTGTTTACCCCGGTTCCACCCAGCCGGTCCTGGGCATCAACCAGTAAAACCTTTGCCCCTTGGCGTGCTGCACCCAGGGCCGCAGAAATTCCGCCCACACCGGCTCCCGCCACCAACACATCAACTTCTAACCTATCGTTTCCAGTCATGCCGGGCACCTTGCCAAACTCTCATGCAAATCAAAATCGAAATCGGGATCGAAATACCCTGGGTCGGGGTGGCATGGAGTACCGTCCAGAACCTGCGGGCACAGAACCCTCTATAATCCATTTGACGTTTTTCGGCATTTCTGTATATTCAGAAATATGAGCAATGCGCTGACCAAAACAGAGGAAGCCTTTATCCTGCACTGGGGCCAGATGGGGACTCAATGGGGGATTAACCGCACGGTTGCTCAGGTGCATGCCCTGTTGTACCTTTCCGAAAAACCCCTCAACGCTGAAGAAATCTGTGAGATTCTGAATGTGGCCCGGTCAAATGTCAGCACCAGCCTGAAAGAGCTCACGGGATGGGGCATTGTGAAAAAAACCGCGATTCTTGGGGATAAACGTGATCATTTTGCCTCTGTGAAGGATGTGTGGGAACTCGCCCGCATCATCGCGGTTGAGCGGAAAAAACGGGAAATCGACCCGACACTTTCAGTCATCAGGGAGTGTATTCAGGAAGCGGAACAGGACCAGGAAACGTCTGAGTCCACTACGGAGCGTCTCAAGAACATGTACGAATTTCTCGAAGTCACGACGGCTGCATTCGATCGGGTTTCCAACCTCCCCACGCCCTTACTGAAAGGCATGCTGAAAGTCGGAGGAGTGGGACGCACCGGGGATTGAGTTTTTTTGATGCAAAATTTCTTTCATTACAGAAATAACCGATGAAAACGAATTTCACAACCCTGCTGGTGACACCATGACAGACCATCCCCGATGGGTACTGATGTGGGTGCTTGCAGGTTCGATATACGGGGCCTGCAAATGCATCACCTTGGTAAGGCTTGCACATCCGTTTTCCCAACCAGGTATTTGGATCTATCTTTTCGCATGGCCCGGAATGAACAGTCCGGCGTTTTTCCAACGTACTCCTCCCGTTTTGCCCCGAAGAATAGGAATCTCCGGAATTGCATTTCTGGTGACAGGCATCGCCGGCATTTGTTTCGCCGGGCAGATTCAGACCCCACTCCTCAGAGGCGTGCTGGGGATGGTTGGCTGCGTGATGATGCTTCATTTCGGTTTGTTCCGCCTCCTTGCCGACTGGTGGACGGTCAATGGCTGGAACGCACCTGCACTCATGAAAGCGCCTCTCCTGACCCTCTCTCTGTCAGATTTTTGGGGGAAGCGCTGGAACCGGGCCTTCCGGGATCTCACCCACAGGTTTCTCTTCCGCCCGTTGACCAAGCTTCTGAATCCGGCCCACGCTCTGCTATCAGGATTTCTGGTCTCCGGTCTGGTCCATGAACTTGTCATTACCGTTCCCGCCGGAGGCGGATATGGCGGCCCAACCGTGTATTTCCTCATCCAGGGTTTCGGAATCCTGGGGGAAAAGCACCTGTGGCCAGACTCCTCCCCACAGTTTGCGAGAATCCTCACTGTTGTGTGTCTTTTCGCCCCGTTGCCATTGCTCTTTCCTCCCTTGTTTATCCGCGAGGTCATGGCCCCCTTTGTGACCGCCATCGCTCCAACCCCATGAGATCCCGTATGATTGACCCCATCCCTCTTCTTCAACTTGCAGGAGGACTGCATCTTGGTTTCCTCGCGGCAGGCCTTCTTATGCCGAAAGTTGCCGGACTGCCGGAACTCCTTCAGACACTCCCCGCCTTTCCCAGACGCCTGTTCTGGATGTACTACTCCTTTATCGGCCTATGCCTCGTCAGCTTTGGAACCGCCAGTATCCTGCTCGCACCCCAACTGGCACAAGGGACCGTTCTGAGCCAGGCAGTCTGCCTTTTCCTCGCAGGGTTTTGGGCCCTTCGTCTGGCATTTGCAACCTGGGTACTGGATCTCACCCCCTATCTGACCACCCGCATCCGGAGGCTCGGATATCACACACTCAACATCACCTTCGCGCTGCTGGTGCCCATTTACCTCTACAGCGCATTTGCAGGAGAACAGCCATGAACACGAAACGAATTGTCATCGCCGGTGGAGGAGGATTCCTCGGAGGCGTTCTCACCCGGTACTGGGTGGAAAAAGGGGTCAGCGTCACATTACTGACCCGGCAGGCAACGGCTCCCAAGGGGGCACAGATCGCCCAATGGGATGGCCAAACAAGAGGAAGCTGGGAACAGGTTCTGGATGGGGCGGACGTTCTCATCAACCTTTGTGGTGCCTCGGTCAACTGCCGGTATCATGATGAAAACCGGAAACTCCTGATGGACTCCAGGCTGGTACCCACCCGCTTGCTCGGGGACGCCGTGAAAGACTGTGCGCACCCTCCAACCGTATGGCTGCAGGCAAGTACGGCCACACTGTATAAGCACACATTCGGTCCCGGTTGGACGGAGGACGGGGAGATCGGATCAGACCCTCGCGCGAAAGACGCCTTTTCCATCGAGCTCGCACAGGCCTGGGAAGATGCCTTTTACGAGGTGCTGCCGGATGGGATCCGCGGGGTCTGCATGCGCTGTGCGATGGTGTTGGGAGCCGGTGCAGATTCCAACAACGTGCTGCATACCCTGGCCAGACTGACCAAACTGGGTTTGGGAGGAAAGATGGCCTCCGGCAAACAGTTCGTCTCCTGGATTCATGAGACCGATTTGTGCCGGGCGGTGGAATGGATTCTCGCGCACGGGGATCTGGTGGGTCCTGTGAACCTCGCAGCCCCCACACCTCTCCCGAATCAGGAGATGATGAAGACACTCCGCACAATTCTCAAACGTCCGGTTGGCCTCCCGGCCCCGTCTTTCCTCCTGGAATTCGGAGCCTGGCTGATGCGCACCGAAACGGAGTTAGTGATTAAAAGCCGGAGGGTCTTACCAGGAAGCCTTCGCGATTCCGGGTTTGAGTTTCTCTTTCCCACCTTCCGGTCAGCCGTGGAGGATTTGAGATCGTAAGAACGGGAACATACACGTCTCCGCCTCAAACCCTGATAAGCTGAAGTGTACACTTGAACTATCCCACCCCTTCCGGCAAAGCGGGCCCATGATTCCATTTGCCAAATACCACGCCCTCGGAAACGACTACATTGTCATACGGCCAGAACATGCCCCCCATGGAGAGTTCACTCCAGATCAGACGGTTCGGATCTGCCACCGGAACTTCGGGGTCGGGTCGGATGGTATTCTCTTCGGACCCTTCAAAACCGAGAGAGGGGATTTCGGGCTCCGCATCCTCAATCCCGACGGGAGCGAAGCGGAGAAAAGCGGGAACGGACTACGGATCTTTGCCCGGTATCTGTATGATCATGGAGAGGTCAGCGGAGATCCTTTCACCGTGGATACCCCCGGCGGGGTGGTGACGTGTGAAGTCTTTGAGCAAGGTGCCCAGGTCCGGGTGGAAATGGGCGGAGTGAGTTTCTCCAGCGCGGTCATTCCGGTCGAAGGAGAGGACCGCGAAGTGGTAAACGAAACCATTGAGGTGGGCGGAGAAACCCTGACCTTTTCCGCAGCCACCGTGGGCAATCCCCACTGCGTGGTGCTGGATGATGACCCCACCGAAGAACGAGCCCGGGCTCTGGGTCCCCTGCTGGAAGTGGAATCCCGCTTCCCGAACCGCACCAATGTGCAGTTCCTCAAGGTCATGGATCGAAACACCATTCAGATCGAAATCTGGGAACGGGGCGCCGGGTACACCTTGGCTTCCGGCAGCAGCTCCACCGCAGCAGCGGGGGTCGCCCGGAAACTCGGATTGTGCGACGACGACATCACTGTCAACATGCCGGGCGGTGTTCTCCGCATTGAATTCGAGGAGGACTTTCAGGCCATCATGACCGGCCCGGTCACCCGGGTGGCAGAGGGTGAGTTCTACGAAGAAGCGCTGAACAACCTGTAAGGCCATCCCGGTTCAACCCGCAAATGTGCCGATCTCCTTCACAAGGAGACCGGTTATTTTCTGGTGATCGGAATCAGAAAGCCGCACCTGCGCTCTGTGGTAGGCATCCCGTCTGAGTTTCGGGTCGCGAATCTGATTGGAGAAGGCCTGAAGTAAGGCTGGCTGTGGTGAATACGCCTGGATCATTGCATGCACCGCCTTGGGGCGTTCCGGCTCCGGTAGAAATGACAGGTAGGTAAACATCATGGCTCTCAGGTCATCTGCGTGCCGTTCCTCAGTGGAAAGAGCCGGGGTGTGAACCAACTCAAAATCAATCCAGGCGGTCTTTCCATTGGATTCATCGTACACCACATTTGTCATGCTGGCATCTGCATGACTGACAGCATGACCGTCGAACTGCATGCCATGCAATTCGGAGAGGGAACGACTCACCTCCCGGGCAAGATCAAGCCGAAACAGGGGGCCTCTCTCCTGGGAGGTCAACAGGCCCTTGACGGATATGCCCATCCATTTCATCACCAGGGTTCCGTTGGATAATGTCTGGAGGGGGCTCTGATACAGATGCTCATAAATCATGGCCTCCCGGTGATGCCAGCGGGGGATCGTCAGGACCCGCACCCGCTCCTTTGCCAGCCTCGCATACCCATTCCCGGCCCACACGATCACCACCCCCATCCGGGTTCGTTTCTTGCGAACCACCCCTTCCTCACGATCGACCTCCACCCGGTGAAGCCTGAGTACAGTCATCAGGAAACTGAGCAGCCGCGACATGGCCTGCTTCCCATCAGGAAGGGCCATGCCCGACCTGCAGGAGATCTGGATTCAGAATCAGAATCACCCCAACCGTAATGCAGACAAACCCAATCCAATGCCGAAGGTGCAGCACCTCACCGAAACAAAGGGATGCGATCAGAGGGATCAATACATAACTGAGAGCGTTCAGCCCGTGAATATGAGAAAGCGGGGACCGGGAAAGTGCGACCATCCAAAACACAGTGGACCCCGCCCAGCAGATCAGGCCGGCCCATACCCAGAGGGATGTCATCACCGGCAGCCAGGATTGAGCCTGTCCCGCAGTTTCCGAAAGCCGATCTCCGGCCCGCAGCATACCGGTCTTCAGAAACAACTGTCCTGCAACGGACAGGCTCAAGGTCAGGAAAACATAAACGTAGAGAGGCATAACAACGAAGAGTTAACGGAAGTGATCAGGATAGCTGGATCGCGAGGGAGGATAGACAACAGCCGCAAGATACCGGAGGTAGGTTCGAAGATACCCCAGACGTTGCTGCTCCATTCGGCGGCCCGAGGTCCATGCAGTCAGCGATCGGTCGTAGATGAATGCCTTTCGGTTGCGGCGATACCCGTTGGCGAGGACGGCCCATTCCTCGCCGATGCGAACCTGTTCATCGAACCCACCCAGTTCCTCGAATACCGTCCGTCGACAGAACATAAATGCAGACATCGCTTTCACTGCCGGAATCGGGAGCATTCTCACCCAGGAAAAATGGACCCACCACATTCTGGCAACCAGAGACGATTCCATTCCCCTCAAATCAAACATCCCGACATCATAGCGGGAAGAAAGCTCATTTACCCGCTGTAGCGATTCAGGAGGAATCCGGGTATCCGCATCCACAAACAGGAACAGATCCCCCTTCGCCTGTCTTGCTCCTTCATTCCGGGCGGCACCTGCGCCTGAAGTCTTACAGGAGATCACCCGGACATTCAGAAACGATTCCGCCGTCTCGCGCGTCCCATCCTCGCTGTTGTTGTCGACCACGAGAACCTCCCAGGGAATGTCGATCATATGCTCTGTCGCCGCCAGAACAGAGGTCAGAGTCTGCCTCAGCAGACGTTCCTCATTTCTCGCAGGGATGATCACAGAGAGGCCATCCGAATTCATGTGCCTTCCTCCTCAGACTTGAGCAGAAACCACTCCCGGTTGACACCAAGACCCACCCAGCGGGTTCGGCCATGATCCTGAACGGCCAATCGGGCAGAACGAAACAAGTCCTGCAACTCCGTTCGGGAGAAATGGTGAAAGGAGGACATACCGCATTCCACTTCGGCCAGCACGCCGCATCGACGGAGCAGCCAAAAGGGAAACCGGCCAAGAAAAAATTCCCGGAGATGTAAGACCTCTTGTCCCAGAGCATGATCAAAGGAAGACTGTACGACCAGAAGTGCCCCCGATGTCGCACGCTTCATTTCCTGAAGCAGATATTTCGGATCCTCTGCATAATGCAGTGCATAGAACAGAGAGCAGCTTTGAAACTGCGCATCCGAATACGGGAGCGTACGGCCGTCAAACAGATCCACGCTTCCGCCCAGCATATGATAGTCCACCACATCACATTCCACGACAGGTGATCGTCCCAGGGTGCGCATCCGTTCCGCATTATGACCGGTTCCGCATCCCAGATCCAGATGGGGGCCCTGGTGATTCCCTGTTGTGAGGTTCACCCAGTCCATCAGTCTCACGGCCCGTTTCCGGAGCCGATGATTCACCCAGTTCCTCAACTTGTTCTGAAAGAGGTTTCCCATGATCGCAAAGGTTGAACCGTTTTTACTTTGCATTGAAAAGTAAAAAGAGTGAAAACCTTTCTTCCCGGCATGCCAAACGGGAATGACGATGCGGGAGCAGGCAGAAGTCAGTTGGATGCGTCCGCTTCTTTGGGGTGGCTGGAAGCGGCGGTATCCGCTACTTCTGATGCGAAGGTGTGGTTCCAGATGGTCTGCAGTCGGTCCCGGTCTGGTTGAAAGGACAGCTCCTGGAGAGCCCTTCCAAGGGCCCGTTCGGATTGACGTAAGGCGGCCTGATAATAATCATCTCCGCCGAGACGTGACAGAGAGCCCAGTGTTTTCTGCAACCGTATGGCCACCTCAATCAAACCGGCTCCGTCCCGACCCAACGAGTTAAAGGCCGTATCGAGAATTTCTACAGTCTGAATCCGCGGAACATATACCCGGTCATAGATCATTTTGGCATTCCGGTACTTCCCCTGATACGTCGCCCATTTGGAAATCAATCGATGGTGGGAAGACAGGACTTCGATCGCGGTGCCGGGATCATTAATCCCCGGAGACAGCGCGCGGTTTCCGATTTCGGTGATTACCACAATCCCGAACAGGGGATCATCATCAAACTGACGGTCTCGTTCAACCTGAAATGCTTTCGTGACCAGTGATTTCGGAAAGTCCTGGGAGAGGGGATGCTGGGACCATGCTTTACACAGTACACTGTTTAATCCAACATAGTCTCCTGGGCGAACCTCGGAACAGATCCAGCCCCCGTGGTCCCGTGCGAGTTGCTGCAGAAGTGGAATATCAATATGCGTCACATACCCCACATGATCTGAATAGACGGTGAGTGCGTGATCCAGTTCCTCAATCACATCCGCAGGAACTGTTTTAATATAGGCGGAAATCGAACGGCGTTTGATCGCACGCAGGGTGGTGTTCTCCACGTTGCGGATGGTGGTGCCGAGTTGACCGAGACGGGCAATCCAGTCCAGCCAGCGGACGAAGGAATAAATCACCATCGCATAGGCCACCACCGTGAACCAGAACAGGAGAGTCACGCCCACCTCATTCAGAAAGCCGTTCTCAACAAAAATCAGTCCGACCACCGAATAGATAAAGGTACCGATGAACACCGAAAGGGCATTCTGGGAGGAGTCCTTGGAAAGAACCGCGGAAAAAGACCGCGGAGTGGCAGAGGTACTGGCGGCATGATACGCATTCACCATGGCACCGACCGCAAAGGTGGCGATCGCCAGCATAGCGCCGGTCAGAACACTCAGCAGGGTGATCACCGAATCAACCGACAGTTGAGGGATCGACTGAAAAAACTCCACCCGTTCCAACACCCTCGCGAGGAGAATACTGAAAACAGACAGCAGGCACATCATCAGCGGCTTGACCCACAGCTTCTGATGGAGCCGATGATACAACACCGAGATCTTGTCTAAGAGTTCTTCCACGTCGTCGTATGAGGGAGGCCAGACGTTCTGCCGGGGGACCGTTCAGGAATCCTCCCATGTCTTCACGTTGTTCGTTGCAAGGAATGAATCGAAAGAAGGCGGGGGAGTCAAGAAATCCCTCCCCTGCCCCTTTCACACGCCCCCAGACCCTGACATGCACATATCCTGTCTCAGGTGAGACAGGATATGTGCATGTCCAGGTAGGAGGCGAAGGTGAAGGTGGAGGTGAAAGTGGAGGCAGAGGCGGAGCAAAAGGTGAGCGCTAGGGTACGGGGATGACAGGTGACATTTGATTGCATCCCTTCTGAGCCTTGGGTAGGGGCACGGTCATGAGTAATCGCCTCACCTCTTCCTCCAGCTCCAAAACACCGGGGTGGATTCAACTCTTTCCCCTCCTGTTTGCCGGCATCACGGCCTGCCTGGTGTTCCTTCAGCTCCCCGCAGACCCTCCTATGGTCTCAGAAGAGGCACACCCATTGTACATGCAGCTCCCCTCCCCGGTCTGGGTGGGATATCTGCAGGCCGCTTCACTGCTATTGATCTTCCTGTTCTCGGGCTGGATTTCCGGGGCCATGATTCCGTCCAATCACTCGGGCGGAAACCGGGTGCTGGCCCGATGCCTTGGAATCGCTGTCCCGGCCATGTTCCTCACCTTCCGCATTCAGGACGGCCTGGGCCCGCAAACCCTGTTTCCAGCCTGGGCCCTGTCTCTGGGTTCCCTGGCGACGCTGCTCCATGCCAGAGAAGGTCTCTGGCGCATGATGGCGGGCCTCTCGGGATTGCTGGCCGGCCTTGCCCTCACCCTTCATGCCCTGAGCCTCACCGTTCTGATTCCCGCCCTGATCTGGGCGGTCGCCGCGGCTATCTCTCAGCCCAAAACCCGGGGGTTGCCTCTGGGACTTTTTCTGGTGGGAACCGCAGCAGGGTTGACGCCGGTGATCCTTAGTGTCAGCCCTTTTTCTCTGGGCATCACCGGCTCGATCACTCTGGACGGACTTGCTCAGACCGGCCGCCTGTATCTCGAGGTCTTTACATGGTGGAGCCTTCCGTTTTTCCTCCTCGCCTTTGTGGCGGCCATTTTTCAACGCCAAGGTGTCTTTCTCGGAGTCCTGCTGCCGATTCTCATGCTCGAACTGGTCCTCAGCACCACTCTGATTGACCCCCTGCCGGAAGAACAGTTTTTTCTCCTCCTCCCCATATGCTGGCTTCTGGGCTATGGGATGTTCCGGCTGGCCAAAGGCATCGAACATGGTGTCCGCTCGGTCAACCGCAGCAAAGCAACCGCCACCTCCGGATTTCTGCTCTGGGGCTTTTTGGTCATCTATGGGGTTTGGACGCTGTACGTCCTGGTCTAGAGAGTCTCGTTGTCATTACCGGATCATGGTGCGTGTCTGATCACGGGTACCCACCACCCCCATCCTGAGAGGGTGGGCAGACAAAGACAAAGACAAAG
>DIYN01000045.1:124390-246722 GCA_002429065.1 Verrucomicrobia bacterium UBA6053
ACAAAGACAAAGACAAAGACAGAATAGAGGAGGAGAGAGGGACAGGCCAGCTTGGGAATGGATTTCATTGCATTGATTCCGGGGACTGGGTACGAACCCAGCCATGAGTTCAGGTACACACGCAACCGGCGAAGAATGGAAAGATATGGATGCCGCCCTCCCCGATTTCGATCCTGCGGCCCAACAGGAACTGCTTTCAGCGGCACGTGAACGGATTGAGTCCCATCGGAAACAACCGGTGACCCTCTGCTTTCAGGATCGCAACGGAACCGTGCTGCCGGGTGAAGAATTTCAGGTGGAACTGCTGAACCACCACTTTCAGTTTGGTGAAAATCTCTGGGCACTGGATACCCGGTACCGCAATCAGGTTCAGCATCAGCAATGGACCCGCAGCTGGCAGAACCTGTTTACCGATGTCTTCAATTCCGCGAACAACCTGTGCTACTGGACGGAGCGTCCGGCAAATGATGCCTCGAAAACCGAGGAACATCAGGGTGAGCAGCGGGTGGAGAATTTTGCCCAGACCGTCGACTGGACCCTGGCCAACGGCATGACGGCAAAAGGGCACCCTCTGTTCTGGTCGATCCCGAAATGCATTCCGGACTGGGTGAAGCGCTATGATCTGGATACCTTCTGGACATTCGCCGAAGTCCGTGTGCGCAATCTGGTGGCACGGTTCAAAGGACGGGTCACGGTGTGGGATGCGGTCAATGAAGCCCTGTGGGAAGCGGCACCGGAACATCTCGATATTCGTGACTGGCCTCACATTGAAACCGCCGGGGTGATGGCGGATTACATCGAAAAGGTGCTGACCTGGTGTCGGGAGGAGGATCCGGACGGAACCTTTCTCATCAATGACTACGGTCTGGTGGCTCCGGAAAACCCCAAAACCAACTCCAAGGGAGAATCGGTCACCGCCTCCCGCCAGCGGGAACGCTATCTGGAACTCCTGGCGGAACTCCAGAAACGGGGCTCCGCTCCGGATGCAGTCGGACTGCAGGCCCACACCGGATGGGTTCCACTGGAGCTGTTTGACCGCTGTCTGAATCAAATGGGCTCTGCCGGAATTCCCGTTCACATCACCGAATTCTGGGCCAGAGAACGCGAACTGACAAAAATGGGCGTCGATGCAATCCGGGCCAAAGAACTGACCGCAGAATACAACCGTCAGGTCTTAACCATGGCCTTTGCCAACCCGCATGTGGAGGCCTTCTATTTCTGGGGATTTATGGGCGCGGCGGTCGACATGGGACCGGATGGCGGATACAGCCTGAACCCGCTGTATGAAGCCATTCGTAGCTGTATTCATGACGACTGGGGGATCCGGACCACCGCAACCTCAGACGCCACCGGAGAATGGACGCAGCGTCTGTTCCCCGGCACTTACGCGGTTCGCCGCCGTCAGGCCAACGGACAATGGAAGGGAACCCGGATCGACCTCCAGCCGAACAACCCTTCTCTTGTCTGCACGTTTTAGACCTTTTTCTTCGATGACGGTCGCCCCATGACTATTGACCCATGACCCCCTAATTACCATGAGCATCTTCAAAGCCTATGACATCCGCGGAATTGTGGGTGAACAACTCGACGAAACCCTCGCCCACAAGATCGGCCGTGGGTTTGCCACCCTGCTGAAACCCAAAACGGTGGTAATCGCCCGGGACATGCGCCCCCACTCACCCGGCCTCGCGGCGGCCCTGTGTGATGGCCTCACGTTGCAGGGTGTTCATGTAATCGATATCGGAATGGCCAGCACGCCGATGTGTTACTACGCCAACGGCAGCCTGAAAGCGGATGCCTCGATCATGATCACTGCGAGTCACAATCCAGGTGAATACAACGGCTTCAAACTCTGCCGTGCAGACGCCGTCCCCATCAGCGGGGCCACCGGCATCAAGGATCTGGAGAAGATTGTTCTCGAAGAATCGTTCGATCCGGTGGCCGAGGTTCCCGGATCTGTGGAGCAACGTGACGTGTATGCGGAATACGGCGACCATATCCGGCGTTATGCGGATCTCAAGAAGCCCCTTCACATCTGTATCGACTATGCAAACGCCATGGGGATCGCGGAAGCGAAACTGTTCGAAGGACTCTTCACCTATGATGAACTGTTTGCTGACTACGATGGCTCCTTCCCCAACCACGAGGCCAACCCTCTTGACGAGGAGACCTTTGATGCTCTGAGCGAGAAGGTCCGGAACGGCAGATATGACTTCGGCATCGCCTTCGACGGGGATGCCGACCGCGTGGGATTTGTGGACGAAAAAGGGGATATCATCTCCATGGACATGATCACGGCGCTGATCGCCACGTCTCTTCTCGAACGTGAGAAAGGCGTGGTGTTCTACGACCTCCGTTCCAGCAAAGCGGTCAAAGAGCTGATCGAAGACAACGGAGGTGAAGCGCGGATGTGCCGGGTGGGTCACGCCTTCATCAAAGCCCAGATGCGGGAAGCCAATGCGGTATTCGCGGGAGAACTCTCCGGTCACTACTACTTCCGCGAGAACTTCTTCACCGAAAGCTCCGGCCTCGCCGCTCTGTTCATTGCCAACCTGGTGAGCGCCTCCGACAAACCACTCAGCGAACTGGTGGCCCCTATCCGCAAATACGTCGCCAGCGGGGAAATCAACTCACGGGTGAACGACCCACAGGCGGTCTTTGCCAAGGTCAGGGAAGCCTTTCCTGAGGCTCACACCTTCGAACTCGACGGCCTCAGTGTCGAACTGGACGACTGGTGGTTCAATGTGCGCATGTCCAATACTGAACCTCTCTGTCGTCTGAACCTGGAAGCTCCGACCCGGGAGAAGATGGAAAAAAAACGGGACCAGGTGCTGGAGATCATCCGCACTTGCTGAAGGCAGCACATCCGGAACGTGTTCCGTGAACCAGAGCCGTCAAGAACCGACCTCCATGCGGGGAGTGCTATGGCCGGCGGAACATGGGGCATGGGGGCTGATCGCTGAACCCGTACTGCTCGGGATCTGCTTACGGGCCAGCGCGGCTTCTTTCGCAGTAGGTGTGTTCTGTTTTTCCGCCTTTCTGTTCCGCACCCCGCTGGTGAGGGTACTGAAAGCACAACGACTGAGCTCGCCCGATCCACATGCGGTTCAGGTTCATCGCATGCTTTGGATCTGCACAGGATTCATGATCCTCAGTGGCGCAACCGCCCTCTACCTGTCGGGAGCCGCGTGGTTCATCACCCTGTCACCTGCGGCCGTCCTGGGAGGGTGGGCCCTGTATGCGCAAAGCAGGGGAAAGACCCGGAAACTGGGCCCTGAAATCGCTGCCGGTGCTGCTCTCGCCTTCCCTCTCGCCGGGATGTTGTCTGCGGGAGGGGTTGATCGGGGGATCACAAACACCCTCACCCTGCTGCTGGCCCTCAAAACGATACTCGGCATCCTGTTTGTCCGTGAACAGATCCGCCGATTTCACGACCGGAAACCAAAGGTCAACCGAATGCTCTGGATCCAAACGATGGCTTTGGCAGGAATCGGTCTCTGGTGGCAGCTTGGACCCCTGCCCGGAATCGGATGTGCCGCGATGGGGTTCCTTTGGTGCAGAACCATGATCCTTTCCAACCTACCCGTGAAATCCGCCAAACAAGTAGGCTGGCTGGAAGTTGCCTTCAGCATAGGATTTGTTGCGATGCTGGGAGTCGGACTGCAAGGCTGCCTTTAAAGAGAGAGTTATTCTGCGGGGTACGGCGTAAGAACGGATTCAAACACCTGCCAGAAATTATGCTCAAACCAATAAGGATGACTGTATCCGATCTGGGCTTTTCGGACAGGCTGGGGTGGGAAGTTTTCCTTTTCCATATAAAAAAAATGCGGAGGATCCCCGTCTTTCCCCTTTAAATGTTTTTCCATATCAATTGGCATCATCCATCCTCCCCCACGCGGCCATCTGTGCACCTTCACTGTCACCCTTCCATTATGATGCGTAGGCCTGTCCAACCAGCGTTCCCATACTTGCTGGAAACGTTCATAAACCGCAAGAGCTTCCGGGTCATCAGGTTTTTGATGCCGTCCCTTAAATTTAGGTACATTCAGTTCATCCATCTCCTTCCGCAAGGTATTCATGCGGTCCAACAGGTTCGGTCGAAGCACCCGAAATTCCTCTTCCGAGATAAATTCCTGCACCTCGAGATCGATCTGCATGGGGACAAAATGAAGATCTTCCCACGGGTATCGGTGAGGAAATATTTGAATATCCCCTTCAATGATCCAATCCCAGGCAAGATACTCTTTTGAGAGGATCGTAATATGATCCCCAAACTGAACCACATTCCATTCTGCACCCAATTCCCGGTTCAGTTGCTTCGCCAACGATCCCGCATCCGAAGCAGGCTGCACAGGAACGGATTGACAACCGAGGGTGCTGAAAAGGAGGAGCAGTGCAGGGAGAACCTGCATCCGAAATCTAGTTGTGAGCTTACTCATCCTCCACCGCGGTCTCTAAGGGTTCCCAAGGGGGATAGGGCGTGAACAACTTTCCGAATGTGCGCCAGAAGTCATCCATTACCTGATGCGGGTCCTGGACTCCAATGGCTGAGGCAGGTTTCTGCATGCCAGACTCAACCGGAAGCGCACAATCAAGCCCTGCTTCCTGACTTGCCTTCCTCACCTGCTCAAACGTCACCAAGGTCTTTGCCGCCGTACCGTGTACCTGATCTGCATGGACGGAGACGGTTCCATTCTGGTGAGTCGGGAACTTTAACAGCTTCAATCTCAAATCATGATACTCTTCATACAATGGTGTCAACTCCTGGGTGTGGGGCGGCATCGGGATGTTTTTGTAAGAAGGTGCTCCCCGTTCCAGCAATTCCTGCCGCTTCACCTCAAGCTGATGCTGCCGCTGCTCCCGTGTGGATGCATACTCCATCTCCGGTATGTACTCATGGACAATCAGATCCACCCGCATCGGTTCATAGTGAAACTGCCGCATGGGATTGCGCGAGGCGTCGATTTCGATTTCCTCATCCCAGGACCAGATGAAATACGATGAGGAGAGCACACTGATCCTGTTCTCATGCTGGATCACGGCCCATTCGGAGCCCAATTCCCGTTCCAGCTGTTTTACCAGAGTCCTGGTCGGGGTAGGTGTCCGGCATCCGGTCGACAGGAACAGACACACCAACGCCATCCGTACATGTGAGTAGACCGCTTTCATGGAAAAAGGATGCAAAAGAAAAAGACGCCCTCAACTCCCTACAAAAAAAAGAGGGAGGGCTATTCCCCTTTGACCCGGTCTGGAATGGCTTTCTCCATCTTTTCTTCAGAGTCCTTCTTCAAGCTTTTCCCTTTATCGCCCACATCGTTTTTAACCTTCTCTCCTTTTGTCTCATGAACTGGAGAGGCTTTCTTGGCTTTGTGTTTGGCGGCTTTCCCCGCAGAGGAAGCGCATCCGGTCAACAGACCGGAACCGAAGACAATCGAAAGAAGCAGCATAGAGAAAAGGCGTGAAGATTTCATAGGTTGGTTATGGTGGGGTTTACGATCATAGTAAAGCAGGCAGGCATGTCTGCTTCACCTTAGTGGACATCCTTTATTTTTTGTTCCAGGTCATGGCTTCAATCTGTCCCTGCCGGGCCAGGTTGGCGGCATTGGCCAGGACGCGGGCGGATTCCTGCGGCGCATGAAACCCACGTGAATTTTCCGAAGAGATATAATCCAGATACCACTGGGATTTACGGTGCAGTTCCAGCGCTTTGGCCAGATCCTCATCCGTGGCTCCCTCTTCCCGGGCATCCCGGATGGCAAAGATCAGATCCTCCACCGCTTTCCCGGCATTCTGAAGCAGCTCGTGGTTCCGTTCCTGAATGGTCTCCACCCTCGCCACCAGTTCCTCCGCTTCGACGGAATGACAGACCTGACAGGAACGGTTCACATTCAGCAGCGGGCTGCGTACCCAGTGGTCCGATACTTTGCTGGCCCCATCCCGCATGTACGGCATATGACAGTCGGAGCAGGAAACCCCTGCACGGGCATGTGTGCCCTGACTCCACATTTCAAACTCCGGATGCTGTGCCTTGAACAACTTGGCACCAGAGATCTTATGCGTGTAATCAAAAAATTCACCGCCCTCCGGAAAACGGGCCTTCTCCCAGAAGGTTTCCAGGTTCTCGACCGTCAGCCCTTCACCCCAGGGAAAGGTCAGCGGCATCTTATCCGCGCAGTAGTACTCGACATGGCACTGTCCGCAGACGAAAGACCGCATTTCCCCCCGGGTGGAGTCTTCATTGGGATCATAGGCGTTTTCGCGCTTTCCATTCCGCCAGATTTCAATGGAACCGATATGAGGGACGGGTGCATCCGATTCAGCCAGTGCCTGCATGCCGCGAATGAAGCCGGGACGGGTCACCCGCAGTGCCATGGTCTCCGGATCATGACAATCCACACAGGTTACCGGGTGGGCGTGTCCCATCTCATGAAGTTTGGCATTCAGATCCATGTAGGAGTATTCGCGGGATTTCTCGAATCCGGCCATGGCATCTCCTCCACCCAGCTCACGGTACAAGGGCATCACAGATGCATGACAGTGAAGGCAGGATCCGGTTTGCCGGACTTTATGACGCTCTGTGACTTCCTGGTCATGGAGCATGTAGGCATGTCCGCGTGCTTCGCGGTAATCAATGGCAAAGGCATATCCCTGATAGATCGTGGTCAGCCAGGGAAACTCGTCCGCTTTCTGCGGTGGCAGGGATTCAGAACCTCCCTGCCCTTCGGGCCGCGCACTCAGAGCGGTGCGCTTGTACTGGTCATACTGCTTCGGCCAGTTCCGCCCCCAGACCGCCGGGTCTGTCGTGTCCTCTGTCACCTCTACAATGCGCACAAACGGCCGGGCCGCTTCCGCCTTCCGTTGCTGGATATTCATCAGCAGTGCGGAAATCGCGACTCCGATGCAGACGCCCCCGATCAGCAGGGAGAGAAAGACAAGACGTGATTTCTGTTGCGTGGTCATGGTGTGACTCCTTCGAGTTCTTCAGGTGATGCGGGGCCGCCGAGTCCGACATAAGGGCCGTGGCCTACAGAGGCATGACAATGAACGCAGCTCACGGCCTCCGGAGAGGACGCGGACCCCAGGCCCAGGTGATGCACCATGTCCTGATGGCACTCCACACAGTTGGCCTGGAGGATCTCAGCGTTCTTTTCTTTGATGTAAATCGGCTCGTGAAAATCCTGCAGGGTAAAGGCCTTGGAATGATGCCAGCCGTTTTCGGCCTTGGCCCAGTACTTTTCGAGAAAGGTATGGGGTAGATGACAGTCCACGCAGGTTGCCACATGGTGGTGTCCGGATTTCTGCCAGGAATCGAATTGCGGCTGCATAATATGGCAGTTTGCACAGGCGGCCGGATCCGGGCTGAAGTATGAAAGCCCCTCAGCATACTCAAACGTGTACAGGCCCACTCCGGCCACCGTGCCGAGAAACACGGTGAGAAGCATGCCGGCTCGCGTCATGTACGTGCGGGTTGTAGGGCTCATAATGTTCCTTCCATCTAAGATACAGTTTATCCAATACCGGATCAGGGTAAAGCCTGAACTACCGGGGGCTGTTTCACGGGTGCATAACGAACGTCGGCCTGAAGGTGCCAAAAAACCTGCTTGATCGGAGCCAAAGCTGACCAAGATCACAGGCCCTCTTCTCATCGATGGTACCCACCTGTATGCCCATGAACGAGGGTGATCAGGCACCCTTTCTAAGCTGGAAGTCCCCTCCCTCCTGCTACCCGTGGCAGGTGACGCAAAATGCGAATATGTGAATTCAATATATACTGAAGATAATCATTAACAATTCAGGCTCCCACCTCTATCTGTAAGGCTTCGTCACTACGGATATTTCACACAATGTTTTTACCCAGAATGCGCACTTCTTATTCGTTTTTCCTCACTCTTCTGATCCTTGCCGGGATCGCGTTCTATAACCTGAACAACCGAACGGATTCGACTTCTGCTGAGGTCCGGCAGGACATCGTCCCCTCCTCGACTACCGAAACCAGGGAGGGCCCTGAGACCACACTCAACAGGTCGATCGTGGATTCTGTACAAAAGGAGACGACACCAGATCCTTCCAGTCCACAAGCCTCTCTGCACACCCAACCCGCCAATGAGCCCTACTTACTGGATGATCCAGTGTCCGGGGTCAAACTCCTGCGTGAACCTGCATACAAATATCCCCTGCTCCGGGAAATCGTGGACGAACGCGGTCGCACCATCCGCATGGTAGGAGATCATCTTGTCGTCCGTCTGCAGGAGGGCGTCTCCCCGGCAGAACTGGAGGAGCAGCTATACGGCCTGGGTGCGGAAGTCCGCCGTCAAATGCCTTTGTCTGGACTGGTTCTGGTGTCCTTTGACGGTATGCAGCCGGAGAATTTTGACCGCATGCAGGAAACACTGCGGAATATGCCGGAATGGGTTCGATATGTGGAAATGGATGAAATCATCCGCGGAACGGCCGTCACACCCAATGACACCCGGTATCCCAGCCAGTGGGGACTGCCGAAGATCAAAGCACCCGAGGTTTGGGATCTGACCACCGGGCGGGCGGATGTCGTGATTGGAATCGCGGATTCCGGGATTGATTATCTTCACGAGGATCTGATGTCACAAATGTGGACCAACCCCGGGGAAGTCCCGGGGAACGGGATTGATGATGATCAGAACGGGTTGGTGGATGATGTCTACGGGTATGACTTTCTTTCCGAAGATTCGGACCCCTATGACGACTATGTGCAGAACCCCAATGCAACCGGTCACGGAACCCAGCAGGCCTCGATCGCAGCTGCGGCATTTAACAATAACAAAGGAATTGCGGGGGTTGCCCCCGGAAGCAGGCTGATGGCTCTGCGGATCATGCGGGCCACGGCCGGGGGAGCGGAAGGGATCCGCACCGATGCCGTCGAAGCGCTTTATTATGCCGCCATGATGCGACAGCGAGGCGTCAATATCCGCGTCACCAACCATAGCTGGGCCGGGCAGGCAGGAAACAGCCAAGCCCTGGAAGATGCCATCCAGGCCAATCAGCAGGCAGACATGCTGGTCGTGGTTGCAGCCGGAAATTCCGGTGATGATATCGATCAGACCGGCTCTGTGCCGGGGAGCCTGAATTTGCCTAATATCATCACAGTGGCGGCGACAAACGAACAGGACAATCTTGCCACCTTTGCCGGAGGATTTGGAGGATCCAATTTCGGCGAGGTCAGCGTGGACCTCGCTGCTCCGGGCCACAACCTCCAGGCAGCCATCAATTCGAACACCAACCACACCACCTACCGTCCATCGGGAAGTGTGCCGGCGGCAGAAGGCACTTCCCCCGCCGCTCCTCACGTGGCTGCCGCCGTGGCACTCTGTTTCAGCGTGGCCCCGGCCAATGCCTCTGCTGCGGAGATCAAGGCCGCTATTCTGAACGGAGTCGATGTGCTGCCCAGTCTGACCGACAAGGTCGTGACCGAAGGGCGTTTGAATCTCTTGAATGCGGTTCAGAATGTTCTGGGGACCTCAGACGGACCCAGCGTGTTAAGAGCTCTGCCGGACGCACCACTTGTGAATCAGAGTTTTCATGAAATCACTCTGTGGTTTGACCGGGACATGGACACCAGCAGTTTCTCTCTGGCCGATATCACCTCCCTCACCGGACCTGGTGGAGCGATTTCGCCAACCGGATTCTCCTGGGACGGGACCCGAACTCTCTCGATTGAGTTCAGCGGACAAAGGCAGGCAGGCACCTACACCGTTGTTATGGCCCCCACTGTGCTGGACACCACCGCAAAAGCCCTTGACCAGGACCGCGACGGAACACCCGGGGAATCCACAGAAGACGCCTTTACGCATCATGTGACCCTCTCGGGTACCGCTGCAGGCCCGAAAACACTTCTGGCCTCCGGCACCTGGTCTGCGGGAGGGGCGACCTCCCTTGACGTTCTCTTTTCAGAACCCATGGACACCTCGGGAATCACCGTAGCAGACATTGTCACCCTGGAAGATCCCTCCGGAAAAGACATCACCGGTTCCATCTCCGGAATCAGTTGGAGTCTGGATGACCGTCGGATGAGTGTCTCCTTTCCCGTGCAGTCCAGACAGGGTCTCTACCGGTTGGTTCTCTCCTCCTCTCTGTCCGCCCGCGGAGACGGCAGCGACATGGATGAGGACGGAGACGGGACGGCAGGAGAATCGACCGAGGACCGGAGTGAACGGACGGTGCTGGTCCTGGATGGAATGATCAGCCATCCAACCGGATATGCCGTCTATAAAGTACCGGACAGGGGCCTGGGTCTGACGGAAGGGGCCACGGGAGTCACCACACAAAAATACGCGACAACAGGCGATGTGGATTTAGGGGCGCACAACATCCGACTGTTCGACGTCACCTACACGGGGACGGTTTTTCCCAACCGGAGTGATTTCGGCCTTCTGGCGTATGGAAACCGCATCAACTCCAATGACGATCTTGGCTTTATCAGTCAACCCCTCGGGGATTTCCCACAGGAAGCAGTCATCTCGCCTTTTTGGGGAACGGTTTTCATCTACGGCCCGAACGAAGATCAGACCATGAGGCAGTTCGCCTTTCAGGACAGAGACGGTGTCCCGGGTGATGATCATCTGGTCTTTGAGTGGCATTATGTTGGATTTACCGGCGAAGATGTGACCGCCCAGTGTATGATCCGATTGAATCCGGGCAGCAACTCCTCCGTGCTGACATTCGCGTATCCGGATCTGACGGCTGCGGGAGAACCGATCGCGAACGGAGGGATCGCATCGGTCGGAATCCGCCCGGCAGCCACGGACGGTATCTTCGGAGTGGACCTGATTCAGATTGCGTATCACGACACCGCGAACGAGTTTATCAAAGAGGGCAATACCCTGGAGATCAGCAAGCCGTCCTCGATCGGAGGACGGGTGTACCAGGATGCCAACAACAACGGTATTCAGGATGGTGGTGAATCAGGGGTGGCCAGCCGCAGTCTGTTTCTGGATCACAATGGAAACGGAACCCTGGATGCGGACGAACCTACGGTCGTATCGGATGCGGACGGTTATTATTCCTTTGGTCCATTGGCGTGGGGAGAATTTCAGGTCCGGATCGTTCCGAATGCGGATACCTTCAGCACTCCTGTTTTCAAACCGGTCTCTCTTGACGAAGAAGAACGGGTGACCGGGGTGGACTTTGGTCTGGCCGGTTCCCAACTGGGAATTCCTGCGGCTCCACTTCCCGAGGCGGATGTGGGAGTGATCTACTCCACTCCCCTGCAGGCTCTGGGCGGAGTTCCCCCTTACACCTGGGCATGGCAGGGAGGGGATGATCTTCCTACCGGGATCAATCTGACTACCGCAGGGCAGCTCACCGGGACTCCGGCGGCTACCGCCGCCTACAAAAGCGTTTTCATGGTGGAGGTCACAGACAACAACCTCGATACCGCAACCGGTACATTTACACTGATTGTTCAGGATTCGGAAAATATCGCTCTGGAGGACTGGAAAGAGCGGAACGGGGTTTCTCAGGAGTCCGATACCAGCGACGGGGATGCAGACGGACTGGACCTGACCCGAGAATATGCCTTTGGCGGCACGCTTGGAGTGGATGATTCCGACAAGATTCCTCAATTCATCTTTCCGGAGAACCTCACCGTTCAGGTCGAATACCGGCGACGCATCGGACAGGAACAGTATTACCAGTTGGAGTCGAATGATGACCTGACCACCACCTGGGATCCGGCACCCATTCTGCAGGAAGTCACACAGCCATTAAACAATGGGTTTGAGTTGGTTACCGCAACCCTGGATCTGACCCCCGAGACCCTGTCGCAGCTCTTTCTGTTTCTGTCTCTCGGAGCCGCCTCTCCCTAACAGGGCGTCTGATTCAGGGTCATCCATCCTGACGCTGGACGTCCCCTTTCAAGGCTCCTTGAGAGGGGTCTTTTTCTATACGGGACGGAAGAAACCCTTTTGGATAGCGGGTCTGCCAGTCTGAACCGAACAGCCGGGTATGAATCAGGGTGTTCCGGTACACCTCCCAGTCAAATTGTCCGTGCTTACGGAGCCAGAGCGTGATGCAGGAGGAGCTGACAACAATAAACAGCGCATAGAGGATCGCGGTCCAGAGCATGTCGTTCTGCAGTGCAAACTCCGGAAAGCTGAGCAGGATAATCGAAAACGCGACCGGGGCATTCTGGATCCCGGTCTCCAGGCTGATCGCCCGCTGCTGAATGGGGTGCGCTCCCAACAGCCGTGACACGTGATACCCAAACAGGAATCCCATCAGACCCAGTGCGATCGAGGCAACATAGATCTGCCAGGGGGTGCTCAGCACCAAACGCCAATGACGGCCGATGGTGGTGATGATCAGATACACGATCACGATCATTCCCATGAATCCCGCAGTATCCTCCGCCACTTTCGCCCATCCTTTCGATACCCGGCGGAGAATCAGCCCGCCGCACACCGGAACCAACACCACAATCAGCGAAACAAGAATGTCCTTGGTGGGCATCACAAAGGCGGTATCGGCCCCCAACTCCTCCGCGATTTTTTGAGTGAAGGGTTGCGAATAAAGATGAATCAGGATCGGTGTCATGACCAGAGCCATCACGGTCGACGCCGTAGTCATGGAAATGCTCAGCGCGACATGTCCCCGGGCAAAATAGGCAAACAGATTTGAGGTGCTTCCACCGGGAAGACACCCCACCAGAATCATCGCGATGGACGCGGCAGGAGGTAAATTCAGGGCCAGGGAGAGTCCCAGCGCAATGAGAGGCATAAACCCAAACTGAGAAACAAACCCGATCAGAATCAGTCTCGGTCGCTTGAGGACCCCCTTGAAATCATTCGGGGTCAGACTGGCTCCCATGCCGAACATGATCACCAGAATCATCACCGCAAGAAGGGCTTTATCGATGGGATAGAGAAGTTGAAGCTCCGGATCAATCATACGACCACTCCATTGAAGGCAGGAGACGCGGCACTCCTCTTCCAGTCGCTTCGGGGTTCGGTGCCCCCATTATCACAAGAGACGGCACCCGTCCTGAGTGCAGATCCAGCGGGCAGGAGGTCCAGGGTCCTTTGTCCGAGTACGTCCTCATCCCTCCCCCTTCATTTCATGAATGAAACCTGCGTAGCGGTCCTGAATAACATGACGTTTCAGCTTAAACAGATTGGTGAGTTCAGTGCCAACCTCCAGCGGTTGTTCGAGAAAGCGGATGTCCTGCACCACCTCGTACCGTTTGAAGTCAGCAGGAGCGTTCATTGCATCGTGGATCTCTGAGAGAATCCGGTCCCGCAGATCCGGCCGTTGAATCAGTTCCGGCAGGGAGGATGCGGTCAGGCCCGCTTCGCGACAGGCCTCCAGATCGGGAAGGATCAAGGCTCCGATGTGTTTGGCATCCTGACCGACCACCACACATTCCGCGATCAGCGGACTGAGTTTCAACCGCATTTCAATCGGCTCCGGTTCCACATTTTCACCATTGCGAAGTACAATCGTCGCCTTGCTCCGGCCCAGCAGTTTCAGTGTCTCGTTGAAGGTCATCATGCCCAGGTCACCGGTTCGGAACCACCCGTCCTTATCCAGGACGGATGCCGTCGCTTCCTCGTCCTTACGATACCCTTTCATAACCTGTGGCCCCCGGATCTGGACTTCCCCTTTGAGACCCCGCCCTGCATGGGGCAGATCCGCGTTCGGAAACAGGATCCTGCCGGACTCCAGCTCCACAATCCGGAGATCGGTATTCGGGATCATCGGCCCCACCGTTCCCCGCACCAGCCGCTCCGGGGTCCTGACCGCGACCACAGGTGAGGTCTCCGTAAGTCCGTATCCTTCCAGAACCTGGATACCGATGGCATTAAAAAAACGGTCGATCTCCGGCGGAAGTGCTCCACCACCGGAAATGGTCGCTTTCAGAGATCCGCCTGCGCTTTGCCGAACCGTTTCCAGTACCGCCGCATTGAAGAAGCCATACCAGGGAAGCAGGACCGCCCATTGAAGTGCGGCACGAAGTTTGCAAATGCCGAGCCAAACCGGTGGGATCCGATTCACGCGGAGGTCTTGCCCCCGCAGTACAAACACCGCCTCCCGGTAGTGGGTGGCGAGAAACAGTGCGAGATGAAACAGGCCCCTCCGGACCGGATGTTTGCGTTGGACCGTCTTCAGAATCCGGTGGCGCAGGCTCTCCCAGAGGCGGGGGGCCGACCCCATGAAGGTGGGTTCCACCTGCTTCAGATCGTCCCCCAGAAATCGGGCACTGGTGTAATAGGTGCAGGTACCATGGCTGATGGTGTAAACCTCGAGCATGCGTTCCAGGATATGCCAGATCGGAAGAATCGACAGAACCCTGTCCGTGCAGGACAACTGAATCGGAACATGCTCCACCTGCGACATGATATTGGCGTGGGTGAGCATCACCCCCTTTGGAGTTCCGGTAGTCCCCGAAGTGTAAATCAGCGTGAACAAGTCCTCCGGTTGAATGGCAGATATCCGTGCCTCCAGTTCATCCGAGCCTTTCTCCAGGCGACGAAGGCCAAGAGATTCCAGCTCCTCCATACTCTTCACACCCTCAAGTGCCGGTTTCGTGGCATCCAATTGAATCAGCTGGGTGAGGTGTGGCAATCGATCTTGCAGGTCCAACACCCGACGGGCCATCCGGGGTGTTTCCACAAAGGCCCGTTTCATCCCGGAATGAGTCACGATATGGACAAGTTCCTCGTCCGTCAAATCCACGCCCCGCGGGGTGTTCACCGCAGCGCAACTCTGAATTCCCACATCCGCCAGCGCCCATTCCACCCGGTTATCACTGAAGACCCCCACCGATTCCTGCGCCTGTACCCCCAGGGCGATTAAGCCCTGTCCGATCAACCGGCCCCGTTCGTAGAGCTCCCGGAACGAAACCGGATTCCATAAGCCGTTTTTCTGCCGGGTGGCAAACGCAGGAAGTGACTCAAACCGTTCTGCCGCCCGTTGGTACAGCCCGGGAAGGTGATCGGCATGGATGCGGGAAGACGCGGGCATAATGCCTATGTCATTACCGATGGGCGATAGGCATGAAAACGATTAATCCGAAAAAACGTTTTCAGCTTCATTCAGCTTCCCCATCTGGCCCGATCCCCACCGGTTTTGACTGGCTTGGAAGACAGATTCAGGATTTTTTCAGTTTTTCTCCAAGATCTCACCATGTCGTGCATCTAACCGTATAAACACAGCTTTATGACCGAGCAGGAAGATGATCAGTTTTATGTGGAACGCGTTCAAAAGGATCGGGACCGCGACAGCTTCGCGGAGCTGTACTCGCGGCATTTCAACACCGTATACCGACTTATCGCAAAAATCGTGCTGGAGGAGGGTGTGGCAGAGGAACTCACCCAGGACACGTTCATGAAAGCCTCTCAACATATCGGCACCTTCCGGAATCATTCCAGCTTTAAAACCTGGGTGTGCCGAATCGGGGTCAATCTGGCCAACGGACATGTGCGGCGGGTCATCACCGCCCGCGGCCACGCGGAAACTCTGCGTACGGATGCGGAATCCAGCACCTCCCCGACCTCACCGCGGGATTCGCTGTTTTGGAAAGAGGAAACGATGAGGGTGAGTCAGGCCATGGAGCGACTTGCCCCCGAACTGCGCACCTCGCTGGTACTGACCGTGATTGAGGGGCTGGAGCCGGTGGAGGCAGCCCGCATTCAGGGATGCAGCCGGGCTACGCTGTATTGGCGGGTCCATCAGGCGAGGAAACAACTCAAAGCGGAGATGGGTGATGACTAAACGCATGGATTTGGATTCCAGGCTGCGGGAATGGGGACGGAACGTGGACCGTGAGTTTCCACAGGAACATCGGCTTCCGGATCATATCGGGCTGGCGGATAAAGGGGAACAGGAGCGCCCTCTCCTCTTGTTTCCCCTACTGCGGCCGGTAGCAGCGGCACTGGTGATCCTTCTCTTTGGAGGCATTTGGTTTTTAACGAAGCAGGAGCCGGTGACGGCAGGCTATGAGGAGCTGGCGGAGGACATGGAGGCAGTTTATGTGGAAATCGCCCGGATGTTTCCAGACCAGTCGGTCTGGATGTCCGAGACAGGTGAGGACATAGAGATCGGAATGGAGGCTCTGCCGATCTCGACGTCCGGCCCCAGGGTTTTACTGCGGGTGGCCGTCCAGAAGCGCCTTGCGGACGGCGACTGGGAGGAGGTTTGGCGCCGGGATGTGGTGACGAAGGAAACCGTCTGGGTCAACTCCGCATCCGAACAGCAGCCGGACCAGAAACTTTCAGTCTGGGCCCATGCTCATGAGCAAGGGGTATGGATGGTGGAAAGCCACCTGGAACTGCCACGTCCCTACGGGATTCACATTCGGGAGCAGCTTCTCATGGAGACAACGGGCACACAACCGGCGGTCCGAGAAGTGGAATTGCGTCCAGGTTTGCGCATGATCCAGAAAATGATCGAACTTCCGATGGGGGGCTATGGCGCATGAACCTGACCCTTTCCTACGTCCTGGCATTCGGTCTGGTCAGCGGACTGGCCTGGTGTGAACCTGTACGGCTCCTGAGTCCCCGCCAACTGACCTCCGGAAAGGAACACACCCTACGGGTGCAGGTGCCCGATGCCCTCTCTCCAAGACTGACTTGGCAAATTGATGTCCTTCATGCCCCTCTGGCAAAGGGAACACTCCGCCTGGACCCAAAAGGGAATGGAGCCATTCGGTTAAAAGCCCCGGTGGTCGAGGCGGGTCGCGATCTGACCTTGCGTCTGCGTGTATTTGATTCCGAAAGGACGGACCTCCTACTCGACACCCGCCTTTGGGTGTTTCCGGACACACTCCTTTCGCAGGCCGCTCCCCTGCTTCGGGATGTTCCGTTCAGGATTCTGGATCCTAACGGGCATCTGGCTGGATGGTTGGAAAAAGCGGACCTACCGTTTGAGCGGGTACAGGAGGGAACAGATCTCCAAGAGGGCTGGCTACTCGTCGCCCCGCATCCTGGTTCATCCACCGATCCGGATCTGATGGTGTATCTGCTCAGGCAGGCCCATGCCGGGGTCCCGGTGCTGTGGCTGAATCCTCCGCAAGGAGTCCTCCCCCTTCCCCAACCGGACAAAAACACTCCCGGGTTTGATCTTACCTTTGCGGGTCCCGATTTTCTAACACGTCTGGACAAACGGCTGGCAGCGTCGGGCATCCCCGGGCACCGATTCCGCCTCGTCCCTTCAGAGAAAGACGTAGGCATCAAGGTGCAGGAGAAGCATGGCTGGGCCTGGACATCCCTCCGCTTTCAAGGAGGAGGCGCGCTGTATCTGTGCGGTCTTGATCTGCAATTTCGTGACGTGGAACCGGCCACCCGTGATCTAACCCTGACAGCCTTGTTGACCTTTTTGAATACAAACCATCCACCCAGAGGTGACTCCCATGAATAAGTCCTCCCTGCTCTACACCTTCCTTCTCCTCGGCTGGGGATGGATAACGGCTCTCCACGCCCAGGTTCCCATGGCCCTCCTCTCCTTTCAGGAGAAAGGAAAACAAGTCGAAGGCGAAGGGGGGAAAGTGTCAGAACTTCTTTTCGCTCATCTCTCCATGAATCCGAAACTGTATCTGGTGGAGCGAGAGGAGCTGCGCAAGGCGATGGAGGAACAGGAGCTGAACCTTAGCGGAATGGTGGCTCCCGGTGAAGCGGTCCATCTCGGCAGGATCACCGGAGCGAAACTCCTGGTGACGGGGTCGGTCATCGAAGCGGGCAAAAGCAAATTCCTGATCGCCAAAATCATCGGTACAGAGACCACCCGGGTCCTGGGGGCCTCGGTGAAAGGTCCCCTCCATTCCTCCACGGCGGATCTGACCGAGGAACTGGCAGAGAAAATCGGAGCGACTGTACTTGAACGCAGCGGCGATCTTCTGCCCAAAGAACTGACCCTTGAGGACCGGATTGCGTCCATCAAACAGGCCAACGAGGGAAAACAACTTCCCGTGATCAGCATCGACATCCAGGAGGAACATGTGGGGCGTGCCTCCATCGACCCTGCGGCGGAAACCGAATTTCAACACATGGCCCTCAAGACCGGATTCACCGTGGTGGAACCCGGTGACGGGGATAAGGATGTGGTCCGCCTCGTGGGGGAAGGGTTCAGCGAATTCGCATACCGCAAGGGGAACCTCATCAGCGTCAAGGCCCGGCTGGAGGTGAAAGCCCTTGACCGGGAGGGCAACATCCTGGCCGTTGACCGGCAAACCCGTGTGGCGGTTGACCTGGCGGAACAGATGGCCGCCAAAAAGGCCCTGCAGGACGCCGCAGCCGACCTGGCGGAACGGATGCTGATTGAAATCACTCAGTAAGACATACGTTTGGATATGCAGTGCTTTCTTCAAAAGGCCCTCTCATGTTCTATTTACGATCCCGGACGGTTTCGCACTATGTGGATGTTTTCAGGACGGGATGGCTCTTTACCAAAGGGAACCTATGTCGGTCGCAAGGTGAGAGAAATCCTGAAGAGGTCACCATGAAGAGGAACGCGATCTCCACTCGGTCAGGGTACAGGTCCAATTTCCACAGACTTCTTTCCGGAATGCTGTGGATGTCGGGACTGTGGGGCGGTGTAAGTTTTGCAGAACATGACCCTTCATCTCCTCCCACCCCTGAATCCGGAGTCCTGGAACGCAAGAGCCTCCCGGTCCTCGCGGTGGTGCCATCACATCAGGAAGGTCTGGCTCCGGTAACCGCGTTTCTGGAATACGAACTGACCCAAAAAAAAGCATGTTCCCTGGTGGACAGAACGGAGATCGACAAGGTGTTCCGCGAGGCGGAGATTCAGACCCTCGCCGGGGCGGAGGCAGTGTCCCAACGGTCGGCACTGGGAAAGCAGGTGGGTGCGGATGTGCTCGTGCTCCTTTCCATGAAAACGGAGCCGCAGCCTCGGTATGAAGTCGTGGTCTCCGAGACGGCTGGCGGCCTGCGTCTTGGTCAGTTCCTTCTACCGGTAGTGGATGATCCAGAAGGAACGGCCCGAAAGATCGCAACACTGATCGACACTCCACTTCAAAAAGCAACCGAACCGTTGAAGAGGGTGTGTGCGGTCCCCCCTTTTACCAGTCATGATTTCAGCCGGGAGCTTGACTATCTTCAGGGGGCCTATGCCAGTCTTCTTGAACGCCTTCTGCTGAAGCAGTCGGGTATCAGGGTCGTGGAAATTGCCGAGGCCCGGGCACTATCAGACGAACTCGCACTGACCGGAAAGCGGGTAGAACGCCAGTTACCGGTTTATGTGAAAGGGGAATACCGCTTCGAGACGTCGAACCCCTCGCGTCAGCCCTTTCTGAAACTCACGCTCACAAAAGGAGACGAAATCCTTGGGACCCGTGAGGCCTCAGGGTTGCCCCAGGAAGAAGCACTTCCATTTCTGCAAACCTCGGTTCAGGAACTTCTCGGCCTGAAGCCGGAAAAGAATCACCGCAACCTCGATCTACAGCAGGAACACCAGACACTCTCGAACATGGCGAAGGAGCGGTTTGCCATGGGTCAGTACGAAGAAGCCGCTCAGATGGCAGAAGCGAGTCTGCTCCTCAAGCCAGATCAGCCTGAGATTCATCATCTGGCCATGTCCGCCTATGGACGAAGTGGGACGCGGCTCGAACAGGACATTCCGAACGCACTCCCGTCCTTCAACAGGGCCATGGTTCATCTGGAACACTTTCTCAGGCAGCGTCATTTCAACGGATCTGATGTACCGGTTTTTAATTCCATTTCCCAGGCCTTTGGCCCTACGGTTTACATGACCAACAACGCAGACAGGGAAACGGCAGAAGCGGTGTATGTACATCGTCGTCGGATGAGAACCATGTATGTGGGTGTCATCCGGCACAAACATGACCGGGGAACCCTGAATGATTCCTTTCTGAACATGATCTTCACCCGATGGCTCTTTGAGCATCAGATGTACAACGAGACCCTGAGAGATAATTTGGCGAAACGCCTGAGCGTGGTTCCCATGCTCCTTGGACCCGGAGTACGAAACCCGGAGCGATATCTCAGGGAACTGGTTCGATTCGGGCTGACCGAGCACACCAAGAAAACACAAATTGAGGACTATACTTGGTTCCTGAACCGGCTCGAGACGTTCGATCACCCGGACGTGAAAGATCTTGTAGCCAACGAGCGCAAACGCCTGACCGTTGTGGCCTCTTCTCCCCCCCGTCGGCACGTCTGGCCCACACCAACCGCAACACCGGAACTCAGTGGCCCGGCCGAAGTGGCGTTCTCTCCGATACAGTTTATGGATGAGAGAGGCACACCCCTTCGCTCCTTCAAGCTGGAGGGGATCATGCCCTGTGGAAACGGTGTCGATTTGGTCTGGGGGCACCATGCCACCAGGAAGCAGGTCTATCTGATGGAACGTCCGGGTCACCTCCGCATGATCGCTACCCTCGGCGGACATCACTCCTTCGGTCAGGCTGCATTTGACGGAACCTATGCATGGATTCCGGTCCGGGGTCCGGAATCCATGGTACTGGCCATCCACCCCGCAACGGGCTCAGTGGTGCGGTTCATACGGGAGGATGGCGTCCCCGCATTCGAGTGGGCCGCTTCCGCCAGCATCGGCAGGGGCAGACTTTGTCTGGCGGGCGCTTTCGGACCTCAGACCGGCCGCAGGGCGTTTGTTGCCGTACTTGAAATATCCGACGATCAGGTAAAAAAGGTGCGCACGATCCATGAAGCCACCCGGCAGCTTATGCCGGACCGGCCCGCTCGAGAACAGTTTCAGAACCCGGATTTGTCGTTTGTACCCAAATTCATGGTCTCCGTTCCCGGCGTAACGGAAGGGACGACCAGAGTCCTTCTCGGCCGGTCCCTGCCCGGAAGCCAGGGTCTCTATCCCACGATGCTGATCGATCCGGATGGAGCGGACGTCCACGTGATGACCACACAGTTGGAAAGCCATATCATTCTGCGGTACGTCTCGTTTCATGAACACAATGTGTACTACACCACCCGAAGAGGGCTGCGGCGTATCGGGATCGACAGCCCGGACAGAGACGCCGTCCGGGAACTGCCAGAAGAAGGGAGCGTCTTTTTTTATGAGGACCAGTTCCACCTTGTTGGAATAGACTGGTGGACTGCCAGGGACGTCATGGCGCCTTTCCACAAAAGAAGGGTCCATCTGCCAAAAGGGCGCCCCCGCAAGCATCGGTTTTTCTCCAGTTCGCATTATGGCCTGATTTTTCTACAGACAGTGGGGAGCAAACAGCCCTTTCAGGTCACATTTCCAAGGTCGAGGTGAATCGGGATCGTTCTCTCATGAAAAACGCCGTTTTATTCCTCATCATAATCCTGATCTGGCGGAGCCCGACCGCCTTCTCAGATCAGAACCGTACCGCAATATGGGTGGACGCCTCCCTGCGGAACGAACCCTATGGGGAGTTGTTGATGGTGGAACTTTCCGGGAGAGAGATCCCGTTGGTCGAACGGGAGGAGCTGGACAGCATTCGCAATGAGAGAACGGAATGGGGGTTCGGGGAAGCATCAGCATCCCGAATAGGTCGGCTACTAGGAGCAAACCATCTGGTCCTGCTGGACCGGCCACCCGCCACAGGAAGGGCCGCTGCGGTGCGGTTTAAACTTGTGGATGTCTCGACCGGTCTCCGTTTAGATACCGAGGTCGTTGCGGTGGACTCCCCCGAGTCCGTCGAGGATTCCATGAAGCTGCTGGCCGACAGGGTCGTTGGGGTGAGGACCCGATTTCCGAACGGCGTCGAATCGGTGGTCGCCGTGACCCCCTGGATGTCGAAGAACCTGACTCGGGAATACGATTCGCTGCAGACATCCTTGGCGGAACTTCTTTCCCATGGGTTGCAACACCGCCCAGGTCTGGCCGTGGTGGAAATTGAGGAAGCCCGCCGAGTGGCGGAGGAGCGGGGGGTGAGTGGAGTAGAGGCCGCAGCCCGCATCAGCCCCTGGGTGATCGAGGGACGGTTCGAACTGCAGCCGGTGATGCCGGATCAACCCCGGAAAGTGGACCTGGTGGCAACGCTCGGGCGGGTCGGGAACCCTGGGAAGTCACATTTGTGGGAAAAAGAAGGGATCCCGCTGGAGCGGGTCGGAAAAACGGTGGAAGAGGAAACCGTTTTCTTTGTGTTACGTGCATTGTCGAAATCCACCGTCGATCTTTCGGCAGGAACACCAGGGGGAACGTTCGAAGCCCTGGTGAAACGGGCAGAACGGTTTACGGAAATCGGCATGTGGGAGGAAGCGGCAGCCCTGCGGGAGGCGGCGGTTGTCTCGGATCCGGAACATGAGAGCGCCAGCTCGCAAACGCTTGCGGCCGCCTGGGATTATGTACGGCTGCTGCAGGATGGTCTCATTCAAAGCAGAATGCACCCTTCGGCTTCTGCCGATCATCGGCAGCAGACAGAGACCCTGCTCCGAAATCTGAGTCTGTGGAGGCGGGCGCTTGTCCACCTGGAATTCCTCATTCGGAACCGGCACATTGACGGTCTGACTGCGCATGACCTTGGCAAGGAAGTATTGGCGGTTCCGCGTCGGGGAAGGGACATCTGGCATGGCTCTGCACAGATTCTGGTTGCCGCAGATGAGGACCGCCGGCAGTTTTTGCTTACGACCTGGCCTCGAGTGTTCGACCTACCGGGGTCCAGAGGACAGAGCCTGTCTCCACAAGTAGCAAGTCGATGTGTAGGAGTGGCTTTGGACAATGCGGTTTCCTCTTATTATGGTCAGATGATCCCAGCAGATCTGAATGTATTTGCCGCCCTGTTGATCTCAAAACTTCCCCAGGACATTCCGCCCACCGGACAGGTTGTCCGATATCGGGTAGGTGCTCCTCTTACCCGTTTCAAAGACAAACACTTCCATGAAGACTATGCGCCAGGGGTTGAACCACCGCTTACCGCCGGACAATGGATGGAGACGATGCATCACCTGCGTTCTCAATCCAAACTGGACCGGCCTGTGGCATGGGCGGTGGGCGAATATGCTGTGCTTTCAGAGAAAAGATGGGGTCTCAAGAAAGAGGATGTCCAAGAGCGGCAGAAGCTGTATGAGCAAGTGGTCGAGTTGGAATCGGCCTGGACCCGTATGGACATGCGGGGTCACAAAAGTGACGATGCCATGGCTTCGGTGATCAAAGAACTGCGGATAAGACTTCAGCCACGGCCTTCCCACCCCAATCGTCCGGTGCCCAGACCAACTCCCCGTCCGGAAAAAGAACTCGACCCGCTTGACTGGCTCGAACCGGTGGATCTGGTTTTTGTGGATGAAAACGGAGTCGAACAGGCTCCAAACACGCAGTGGTTTGATGTGCTGGCGGTCGAAGGCGAACCACAGGGGTTACTCAATGTCTGGGTCAGTAACACATCGGTGTATTTTGAACGCCGTCCGGGAAAGCTGGAAGTGGAGATGACCCTGCCGAGACATTCCTGGGTGACGTCCGCCCGATGGGACGGCCAGTATGTCTGGATTGCAAATCCCCGTCAGGGCATCACCCTCCTGGATGCAGCAGGGGAGATTGCGGGCGTGTTTGACAAAGAATCGGGACTTCCGGATCAAAACTGGAATCTCCTGATTCAACCCCTTTCCAAAGGCCGTGCAATCGTCGCCGGTTCCCACCGGAAAGATGGTCGTAGTTGGATTGCCGAGTGTTGGTTGGATGCATCCAACCGCCCCCGGATTGAAATACTTCATACGGCCGTCCGGCAGAGTGGATGGAAAGACCGGACCGAACGGGATTGGGACACCCAAACAGTCGGTCGTTATGCCTGGACCTGGATCTGGAACCGGAAAGGGGGAGAACGCTATCTCATCCTGGGCAGCCGGAGAATGCCACGGGCACTCAACCTGACCACCCATGAGGTCAGCACGATCGGGCCTCCGCGGTTTCAACGTGGGGTATTCAATCCATTTGTCGGAGAGGACCCGTACTGGTACTCGTTCCAGACCGTTCCCGATGATCAAGGCAAGCCCACGCATCTGCTGCTGGCAGCCGGTACCTATGGTGTCCGGCTGCTTGAAACCGGGTCGGAACCGATGGATAAGACGCTGTCGATCAAACGGATCGATGAATGGACTCCCCGGGACAGCGTGGATATGGGCAACATCCGGAATGGTCGCCTGATTCCCCGGCCCGACGGGGCGTTTTTGTTCACGGGGCATGGGGCAGGCGGCATGGCCATCATCCGGGTTGACGTTAACGTTCCTGAACCCCGGCTTTTAGTCACGCCGCTGAGCCCCCCACAGTTCAAACGGATCCATGCAGGGTCTTCCGCCCCCGCCACGGGACATGGCATTCTCCTTTGGAAGCTCAGCGGCCATCCAGATGTCAGCGGAAAGGTGTTCCGTCTCAAATCGAGCACTCCTGAAGGGGAACCGGAAACCGGGCAATGAGAACACCTGATCTGTCGGGATTCGTACAGAACGTTCGGCTTGCCTGAACCACCCGTTCCTTATGGCTTCCAGGAGTCTGCCGAAATGTGTGGACGACTGGGTCGTACACGCAGGCATCGGCTTTCTTCACACTATCCGTCACACACGACTTCTTTTTTCAGAATTCATCTGCAACAGGTTACCGTAACGTCGATCCCTGGGTTCACAGGATTTGGGGCATCCGGTATGGTGTCCTACACTACGCGCTCACATTCATTAGGAGACCCCATGTTTCGCCGACTCATTTTTCTTCTCATTCCATTTTTCCCCTCTTTGTTTGCAGCCCCGGCTCCGTTTGACGGATCTGAACAGGTGACAGCGTTTGGCGCCACCCTTCAGGTTGAAGGTTCCACTTTTGAAGAAAAGGACGGGGTCTGGCATGTGGACGTTCCCGCCAAAGGCAAGAACATGATGCAGGTGGGACTCTCGGTGCAGAACCGGGATGACATCAAAAAGGATTCCCCGATCCGCATTGTTCTCACTGCTTCCGGCACAGCCAGGGACGGGTCCGCGGCCCAGATCTGGATGAAGACCCAGCCGAATGAAGCCCCCTGGCCGAATTACACCTGGATCAATCAGGCTCTGACACCGGAACCGGTCGAATATGAAACCGTACTCGCGGCTCCCCGTGACTTTGCTCCCGGTGAGTTCGGCTTCGTCCTGTTCTGTGCGGAAAAAGCACAGTCTCTGCAACTGCACTCACTCAAACTCTACGCAGGGGATGCGGTGCAAGTGGAGATCGAGGAAACCGAGTTGTACATGCTGGACATGGAAAAAGACTTTGTCGCGGTCACCCCGCCCGAGGACATCAAATCCAGTATCAAGGGTGCATTGCCGGAAGGTGTCACGGAGGACAGTCACTGGGCGGATGTCGATGTGGAGTTCTCCCGCATCCCGAATGCAAGCCGCGGAGAAGGCGCGCTGCGCTGGCAATTGAAAGAAGTCCGGAATGGATACTCGCAACTCATGCTCGACAAATTCCCCGCCTCCTCGGAGGTGTATCTCAGGATCCGCCTGGCCGTGCGCACGCCCACCAGCAGCACCCTGCATCTTGGCATCCGGGAACCCCAAGCCCCGTTCAAAGCCTACTGGGAGACCACCACAAGTGGATCGCCGGAATGGGGCGTCCGTGAATTCCTGGTGCCGCCACTCCCGGATGACCCCGACTCCCAGCTCATCCTGTATCTTAAACAACCAGGACTCATGGAACTGGATGACCTGGAAATCGTCTCGATTCCCAAAGAGCAGATGGAAGCCTCACAATCTGTGGAGGGCAACCTTCTTCCCCACAGCTCCTTTCCCTTCGGTTTCCACCGTCCCTGGCGGGGCAATATGGGAGAAAGCCGCGGGTTCGAACATAAAGCCGATCCCTCCGTCATCGGTCCCAGCGGCGCCCCGGCGTTAAAAATTCTCGGCACAGGAGTCCATCAGTTTGTCCGGGTGCCGTTCCGCGGTAAACCGGGAAACCATCACACCGTCAGCTTCTGGGTGAAAAGCTCCAAGCCTACCAGCATTCACCCACGGATCGGTCCGCCGAGTGAACATCTCTGGAAAGGCGACTGGGAAAGCATCGCCTCGGTTGGGACTGAATGGACCCGGGTACAGAACACCACCTTTCTCCCCTATCACGCCGACGGATTTTACGAGCTGCAGATCTACTTCCGTCACAACGAAGTGGTGTGGGTGGACGGCATCATGGTCGAGGTGGGAGACGAAGCCTCGGAATTTGAGCGGGCGGACCCGGTAGAGGTCACGCTGATGCCGATTTCGGATGATCATCACCACAACCTGTTTTTTCCGGATGAAACCATGGGCATCGACTGCGGATTGTTCGGCGATGTACCCGAGGGATCGGTTCTGGAGCTGACGACCTCGGTTTTCGGAACCGAAGACACGGACCACACCCGCAACATCCCTCTGAGCATTCGGGAGCTGCCGGTCATTCGACTGGACTTTCCGGAAGCGGATGACTGGCCGGCCTACGGAAGCTACTACGTGCAGGCCCGGGTCCTGGATCCGGAGGGAAGGCCCCTCTCCCGCCTGCATGAAACCATGCTCCACCGGGTCCGGCGTCCGCGTCACTGGGGAGAGCAGGCTCCGAATTCCCCCTTCGGGATTCATGTCTCCCGCAACCCCTGGATGATCCACACCGCCAAGAGACTCGGGTTTAACTGGGTACGGAGCTTTGATCTTCGCTGGAGCCGCATCCAGCCGAACCCGGACGAATCCTACAATTGGGAAGCGCTCGACGATCTGGTCAACATGTACCGGGAAAACCACCTGGAAGTACTGGGCATCTTCTGTCACCCCCCGCTGTGGGCCAACATGAGCAACGGAGAAAAAATTCCCGGGGCCGGATGGAAGATGACCCAGATGGCGATTCCGGATGAACGGTTGCATCTGTGGGCGGATTATGCCGCCAGCCTGGCGGAACGGTACGAGGATACCATTAAAATTTATGAAACCTGGAACGAACCGTTTTTGGCCGGATTTTTTGTCCGCGGGTTTGAAGACGGGAAACCGCTGCACGCCAGCCCGGAACGCCTCTACAAAATGACCAAAGCGGTCCGGGAACGCCTCGACAAAGACGGCATCAACGTGGACCTCGCCTGGAACATGGGAGTGCATTATGCACAGGCGGGTGAATTCGAGCGAGGAGGCGCAGAACTCGGGATGTTCGACCTGGTGGACCTGGCGACTTATCACAGTTATGAACGGAGCCTCGGAGGATACCCCGGCGACCGGTATGAGGAGATTGTCCGGATCGAACGGGAGTTCCTGAAACAGTACGGCCGGGAAAATTTCCGGCTCATGAACAGTGAAGGAGGTCCGGGCGGAGGTCATCAGCATAACGTCTTCGACACGATCCCTATCGCGAATGTCTCCGGCCTGGAACCGCATTACATGAAGTACCATGTCCGGGCCTGGAACAGCATGTTGGCCAACGGTGTGGAACGGTATTTTCTCTACCAACTGATGGGAGGAGGATTCTGGCGAGGTGACTATGACCTGATGCAGCCGGATGGAAACATCGGCCCCAACCTGCTGGCCATCTCCAACATGGCCTGGCATCTGGAAGACAAAACCTTCGAGAAACTGATCCCGCTGGATGGCAGCTTTCATGCCTATTTGTACGAGGGGGAAGACAGCGTCGCGGTCGCCCTGATCCCGAAAGCGGTGGGCACCCTGACCCTTCCCGAGGAGCTGCCAGAAGGCTGGACGTTCACGGACCTGATCGGGAACCCCCTTTCGGGAGAACAGCGTCAGGACTTCTGGCTGTATGCGGACGGTTCGAGTGAGCGGAAAGTCCGGAAATGGCTGATGAAGCAATGGGGTCCGAAGGAGTAAAGGTGTAGACTGCAGAACCGGACGGTCGATTTTACGTCCGCGGCGCACACGTTCGGTCGCCTTCAACTCCGGGGACAGGAAGGTCTCCGCTCCCCAGTTTCGGGTCATCCCTGCAGACGCTGAATCCGTTTCCGATAGGCTGCCGGGGTGTGCCCGGTGTCTTTTTTGAACCGGACGGAAAAATGATACCGGTCGGCATACCCGCATTCCTCCGCCACCGTCTCGATGGAGACCCGGCTGTCCACCAGCAGTCGTTTCGCAAGGGACATTCTGGCCTCACGGATCGCCTGACCCGGGGAGATCCCGGTATCCTGCTTGAATTTTCGTTCAAAATTCCGACGGGACATGGCGGCTTCGGCAGCCAGCCGGTCAAGATTCAGGTCTCGCAGCGAATCCCCGACCAGTAATTCACCGGCCGCGCGGAGGCCTGGATCCTCAGGCAGAACCCGGCAGCTTGTCTCCCCGGAGTACACCTCCTGTGGGGGCACTCGTTCAGGCTGTTTGAAGGTGGATGGGTCAGCTTCAATCCAATCCAGCACCTCCAGGATTCTGGAAGCCAGACTCAGATGATCTGTGACAACAGAGGTGATCTCGCGGCCAAGGCATAGGCTGTGTATCTCCTCGTGCCCCACCCCGACCACGGCCACATCCTGCGGAATCCGCAGTCCCCTTGTCTCGAGATACTTAATTGCATACAGGGCGAGTTCATCACTGGTGCAGAAGAGTGCATCCGGAAACGGCCGGACCTCCAGCCAACGGTGGAGAACCTGTGGAAGTTGGGTATGGTCCTCCACCACCTCCGCTGGGGCAGAGCCCCGGTGCAGTGTCCATTTTGACTGAAACCCCTCGATCCGTTCAAGGGAGTATGCTGCGTGCTGACCCAGCAACAGGATGGTACGACGGCCCAGATCCATAAGGTACTCTGCGGCCATGGCCCCCACCTTGCGCTGATCGTGGGTCACCTGATACAAATCAGGGGTGGAAAGCACATAGGTAAAGTTCACCACTGGAACCGGACTGTCCTGGAGACGTTTCCATAGAGCCCGGTTCATGACCCAGGTGACGTACGCATCCACCGCTTTCTCGTGAAGCTTGTCCGGAGGGTACAGCAGTCCGAATCGGTGGTCCACGGTCCAGCCTCGGGATTGGATCTTCTGCACGAGTTCCCGGTACAGATACCGGTCAAACGTACTCACCAGGTTCACATTCAATCCGATATTCATCCCCGTCAGAATAACAGAGTATTGGCATTAAAACAAATAAGATTGTCGTATCTGCACATAGTTCACTCTCATGTTTTCGTGGAAGATAGAGATCTCTTTCACCTCTGAACCCGGACTGAAGATGAATCCCCTCCACACCACTCTGTTCTCCCTCGCAGCCATTGCCCTGTTGAACCACCTCCCTCTCTCTGCCACCACCATCGTGAATGAGACCTTCGATCCCTCGGATTTCAGCGAATACGGTGGGGGAAACACCGATCTCAACCCCAACACCGGATCCTGGTACCGGATGAGCCTCGCGGATGCGGGTTTCACTGTCACCAATCCGGGCGGAGAGCTTCGAATGGATGCCTCGGCAAATTTCGGTGCAAATTTCCAGTTCGCCACACAAACGCTTGCAGTCGGTGAAACCATTTCCATGACCTTTGACGGCACATACAACGGCACCGGAACAAACAACTACTCCATACGATTCGGCCTCTTTGAAACCGGGGGCATCGGTGCTAACGGCCCCATCAGCAGCCCTTCTGTCGATGGAATCGCCGTACAACTGGCAGCTTCGACCGGGACTCAGGCACGGTACGGGGTCATGGACAACAACACCGGCTTCGACTCCACTCCCGATTCTTTCCCGGGGGCCTGGAACACGTCTGTCACTTCCACCACTCAGGAGTTCGGGTACAGCCTGACCCGGAACGCATTGGATGGACTGGACGTCGCCTTTACCCTGAATGGCTCCACCATTGCAGGATCCGAAATCACCGTCGCATCCGGAGATGTCCCCAGTTACAGTTTCGACACCGTTGCGCTGTTTGTGGTGAATTCCGGAAGCAGCTCGAACGAATTTCTGGTGGATAATGTTCAGGTAACGGTCATCCCCGAGCCTTCCAGCCTGATGCTTATGGGAGCGGCCCTGATCGCCGGATTGCTCATCCGGCGTCGGCATTCTTAATCGACTCCGGTCAAGGCAGGTCCGCTTCCGCGGCAAAAAAGGATGCACCTGCCTCACCCGGAACGGGAAGCCTCATCCGCATTCCCTGATCCGGACTGGAGAGGAGGAATGCCTGCTCGGGAGTCTGGAACATTTCCGCAAGATCGGGGGCCATCACCACTCCCAGACCGGTCACCTCAGGCAGGCCGATCCGAATCGGAATGTCCCAATACCCGGACACTGAAGCGGGACGGGGAGGCCCCACGTGAATCCCCTGTGGTAATGCCTCCAGCTTCACCAGCCCCAACGCATCTTCACCGCCACCCGAATACAGGAGGTAGGTCTTCCCATCTTCCTGGTAAAGTTCCGGATCCCGCAGGGCATGTTCCCCATTTGAGGCGGGGCCATTTTGACTGGGACCCAGATCCGGATTTTCCATCCCTTCCCAGGCCGTCGTGGGGCGGTAAATCTCCAGAGGGGTCTCCGGTGAAAGCGTCCAGTCGTCCCAGTCCTCTGACTGATGGAAGGATAAATCGACAGCCTGGATTCGTTCAGGCGTCCCGTTGACTTGAGAAAAAAAAACCCTGACCCCGTCAGTTTGTTTCAAAAAGCCGAGATGACGGGGTTCCTCCACCCCTTGTGTCGCCGTCTGGAGCCACGTATAAAGCATATCGCTTGGACCCGGCTCCCATTCCCAATAATCCAGACGGTAGTCAAATCCCGAAGGAGGATCAAACGGATCCTGATTCAGAGGGGCGCGATACAGCAATCCCCGGTTTGAAAAGGCATGCAGCCTTCCCCCAACCCTGAACACCTGGAAATAGAACAGCCCAAGAGATACCGGCTTCACCCCTGCATGAAAATCCAGCCCAGTGGAGGAGACCGCCACAAAACTACGCTGTGACTGGGAAGAACCACCGGTCCAGGCCGGCAGAGGGGAAGGCCCCGGCAGATTGGTTGGGGCATGAAAGAAAAGGAGGAACTGTTGATTCTCCTCATCCAGAATCACATCCGGTGAGGCAATATGACTGTGGAGGCGAAGGCCGTTTCCTGGGGTGATTTCACGATCAGCGCCCATATCGAGCACTCCCCGGGATCCTTTGGGAATGGCAGATCCTGTACGGTACAGCGTCCAGGGTCCTTCCAACTCCTCGGCCCATGCCATGCGGATATAATGACCGCCGTGGTCTGCAAAATAAAGATAATACCTGGCCCCTGGATCAGCCCGCTGTGCAGCGGGAAGCCAGTCCGGCAGTTTCACCAGGGAAGGGCCGTTGAGGTTGTTCCCTTCCGATGCAACCCCCAGATCCACGAATTCCTGTCGGGACAGAATGGGCTGTCCGTCATTGAGGATACGACTCGCATAGACCTTTCCATGTGGTCCCTGCCAGGGAATCTGACTGCCGTCTAATTCGGTCGTGCCGGGTTCCAAAGGGGACGCCACGATGGTGCCGGTCACTTTTAAATCATCCAATCGCCATTTCCCCGTATTTCGGCTCCCTCCATGAGGATGCAACCGGAAGGTAAGAGTCTGGGTTACCCCCTGGAGCGCTGCGTGCGCGAGGCCCAGGGTCAGCAAATGATCGGCGGGGTCAACTGCGGGGACCCCCTCATCATGAGGCACAGGAAAGGCCTTGCCGAGGGTTTGGAACGGCCCATTGCCGATGCGAATGCGCACCGTCAGACTGTCCGGCACCTTTCCATCCTCATTTGCCGACTGCTGCAGACTGAGCGTGGACAAATTGAGGGCGAGGCCGGGGGAGACCTGCATGGTGAATTCAAGATACCGTGTGAGGTCGACCCCTTCGTTCCATCCCCCGGTATCCAGGTTCTGATCTCCTCCTCCACCAAGCATTTCAGCTTTGTCCCTGATTTTGGATTTAGTGGAGGTCGCGGGTTCTCCGGAAAGGGTTAACCGGGAGACCAGGACATCATTATCTGCAACTTTGGCAGAATATCCTTCGGGATTCGAATCCTGATATTGCTGATTGAGAGGGGCGTCTTCAAAATCCCAGAGAACCAGGTCCGTTGCATGTGCCGGAACAGAGAGACGCACGATCAGCCACCATGCAGGGCAAAGAAGAAAGGACTTGTTCATTTTTCTACTCAGAAACCTCACGGGGATGCGATTGGATTCCCGAACCTCTGATCAGGAGAACCGACGGGAGAAGACGAGTCCCACCAATCCCGCCAGAACACTCAACACCAGACTCCCCGGTTCAGGAACCACAATGTATGAGGGGTTCGACCCATCCAGAAACATGCCACGCATGGCATTCTGGTTGCTCGAATCCTCTCCAATTGTGGACCATAAAAATTCTCCTGAGGAAAAGGAGCTGAACAGCATGCGAACGGAATAGTCAGCTCGATCATTTGCAAAAGAATCATCATTGATGTCATCGTTCAGTTCGGGTGTCCAATCAATGCCATCCGATGAGGCATCCACTGCGCCAGGTAAACGATAGGACGTAAATCCAGCAGGGTTCCCAGGCTCATCCTGCTGAACCAGGAGCGTTGTGTCTGACAGGGTGATCGCAGGAGCCAATGATGTCTGGTATCCGAAGGAATCGGTAAAATCCCTGTCAGGTTGAGAGTCTATATCGTACGAGTTCAATGTCAGATTGTTCAGGGTAGCCGCACTGGTCTTGGTCTGAGTACCGGTCCCCCCTTCCGCATCCCAGAAACTAACGCTGAATCTTACAAACGGGTTGTCAGTGGCCGTATCGGTGGAACTCAACTGAATGCGAAGGGCTTTTGTGACATCATGGCCTTCTATTCGGTTGATTTTGCTGTCCGCACCCAGTTCCAGGATGGTGACAATCGCGTCCACATCCATTCCTGTGCCGATATTCACATTTTCAAACAACCATTCCGAGCCAACAGCAGCATTATTGCCGCTTGAGGCATTCCCTGTTCCCGAGAGCCTTGAGAATCCCGCTTGATCAAAATCCAAATTGACATCCTGGGCAACACCGGAGGATAGCACACCAAGACCCAAACAAAGGAAAACAACGTTTGATCGTGTAACGTGCATGATGAGGAGGTGAGTTCAGGTTAACAGGAAAGGGGGAGAAACCATGCGATATGCCGTCGGAAGAAGCCTTCCCATCAACGGCGGCGAAGGGTCACAACCCCCATCAAAAGAGCCATGGCAGAAAGAAGCAGTGCGGAAGGCTCCGGAATGACCGTGACATTCACATTGTCCACAATGGCATCATCGGTTCCGGGACCATGAAACGAGATCAGTGCCGTATCGAATCCATTCCGCAGGGTGGTGGTATCTGTCCGGGAGAAGGATCCCAGTCCATCCAGATCAAGCATGATGGTATTGGTGGAAACGTTGGTCCGTTCAATTGAAAGGGAAAGCGTGTAGGTCGTGCCTATGCTGAAGTCGCTGGTGTCAACCGAGGCACCCAGGGCTGTGGTTGCAGAAGTCGTGACCAGATTGGTGTTGGACTGATCACGCTCCACGATAGCGGAAAGACCGATTCCGTTCACACCGACATACCCGATATAGCCTGCATAATCGGCGTAAATGGAATCAGTAAAATTGGAATTGTCGGCCGTTTCCCGGTTATCGCCGCTGTCAAGCAGCCCAAAGCGGATCCGGTCACTTAACACATCCAGTGGCCCCCCGGTACTCAGGGTCAGATCGAATGAGAACACCATCGTTTCACCAACCGCAAGGTCCCGGGTTCCACTTCCGGTGAAGTACGTCAGCATTCCATTGCTTTCATCCCCTGCCAAATCGAAATTCACGTTGCCCCCTGAAACATCATCCAGGCTATCCGCAGATCGGGAATACCAGCCGTCCCGATTGTTGTCCGTAAAATCATCGGTCAACAGGACTTCTGCGCGGAGACCGAGGCTGGTCAGAATGGAGAACGTAAAAAGGATCAAGGTGCGAGTCTTCATGTGTCTGTTCCGGATAGGAGTGGGGATGGTTGAAATCAATGACGTGATCTTCCTCTACGAATTTCCTGCCTGCTCATCTTGTTATTTTGAAACAATTGAAAAAATATTTGTAACATTAGACTGCCAGGGGTACGGTCCTGCGCATGGAAATCGCCCTGGTCTTTAATCCCAGTCACATTGCCGACACCGGAGTGCACCGAGGGGCAAGGGCGTACAGTTCTCTGCATCCGGATCTGTCCTTCCGGCCGTTGCCCAGTCGAAATGCCTGGCAGATCCCGATTTCCACCCTTGAGGGGTACGATGGTCTCCTGGCACTGCCGGATTTGGTACGGACCATCGACAGGCAGACGATTCTGGAGAAAACCTGCACCTGGTTTGGATCCGACTCCGAGACGCAGTTCGCCTCCGTGAACGTGGATAATCTGGCAGTCGGTCGTATCGCAGCAGCACATTTGCGTGCCACAGGCTGTAAGCGGTATGTCTATTTCCATGACCTCTCCAATCCGTGCAGCCCAACCCGTCTTCAAGGATTTGCAGCGGAACTGTCACCCGAGTTTCAGGTCACAGAGTACAGGGAAGGCCCTCGAACCCAACAACACGGCTGGAGCCATCAGCACCAAAAAGAGGACCTTGCAGAACTTCTGCAAAGGATCGAACACCCCCTTGGCCTTTTCGCTTATGATGATGTGCATGGTGAACGGGCTTTGGATGCGTGCCTTCTCGCAGGACTGCGCGTCCCGGAGGATGTGGCCATCATCAGTACGTCCATGAATCCGATCTTTTGCCAGTACACGTCCCCGCCCATGAGCACCGTAGTCAATTCCCCCTACCGGCAGGGGTTTGAGGGAATGCGCCTGATCCATGAGCGATTGCTGGGAATCACGACCGATCTCTTCAGGCCCTCAGAACCGGAAGGGGTGATTTCCCGGAACAGCACCCGAATTCTTCATTCTGAAGACCCGCTGGTGAACCGGGCCATGAACTGGCTGACCCGGACTCCGATGCCGTCCTGGTCTGTGGATGCCTTAACGGAGGCTCTGCAATGTTCCCGGATGACATTACTCCGTCATTTTCGGACCTCTTTGAACCAAACGCCGAAATCGGTTATGATGCACATGCAGATCGATGCCGCCAGACAGCGGATCATTGATACAGAGGATTCCCTGCTGGACATCGCATTGGATTGCGGATTTGCAGACAGTGCCCATTTCAGCCGGAGCTACAAAACCCATGCCGGGCAGTCTCCACAGTGGACGCGACGATCGGGGTCGGTGTCCTAAGATCGGACGTTACGGTAACCTTTACGCTTCCCTTCACAGACACCCTGCATTCCGATAAAAAGGACGGTCTGACTCCCCCCCGGACATATATATGCAGACCTCTCTCCCTTTTTCGGAAGACCTTCTCCTGACCCGCCTCGAAGACTCCCATGTCGTGGAGACCATACGGACCCCGTTGGCACGCGAGTCCACCTTCTCCGCCCTCGACTCTGAGTGGAACGTGCGTCACAAGCAGCACCGGCATGAACGCCTGCTCACGGCACAAGTGGTATCAGGAGGGGTTGACAATACCGCAGTGGGCATTTCCTGGACTGACTCCGAATGGAGTACGGAGAATTATGTGCTGATTCCCGGAGCTGTCTACAATGGAAACCGGTTTCATTCCCAGCCATACGGCTACAGCCCTCCCAAAGTGGGACCCGACCCCACGGGAGATGACCGGACCCCCTGGATCGGGAATCTTCCCCGACTGTCAAAGGAGCCCGGTCCGTCTCACCTGGATCAGATGTCGGTGGATGGTGCCACCCCGGGGATGGGGATCTATTTCCCGGCCCGGAGGAAAGCATTGGTGATCCTCACTGAACAGAAAAATGCGTGGGGCCCCTTCGGGTTTGAGATCATTGAGAATGAGGACCGGGACCGCGCCGAAATCCGCCTCATGTCACCGGGACTTCGACACGATCATTATTTCACGTTGCAGGGAGGGTATGCGCTTCCATCACCAGACCGGGGAGCGTCCCTGCATGCAGGCGATACCCTGCACCTCCCCTTCCATTTGCACTGGATGGAGTGCTGTTCGGTCCAGGATCTGTTTGAGTTTGTCTTCGAACACCGGGCGGACTGTTTTGAGACCGTTCCTTTCAGAAAGGAAATTCCGTTTTCGGCCACGTGGGACATTCTTCACGAAAAACACAATCGGGAAAACTGGATAGAGGATCTTGAACTCTATCAGGTCAGCATCAGTAACGACCCTCCCGGTCCATCCATGCTGTTTCAGTCAGGATGGACAGGCGGAATGATCACTCCCTACGCGATGATTCAGGAGGGGGACGCGGAATCGTTGGACCGAAGCCTGCGTCATATTGACATGTACCTGTCCGGTGCAATGGGGGATGCCGGGCTGTTTCATGAATTCTACTGGGAACGAACCTGGCAGTCACAGCTCCGCAGCGTCTGGAATGAGGACGGTGAAGTGGACATCCTCAATCCCGGCAGACCCTGGACCCTGGTGAGGCGGATGGGCGATGTGCTTTACTTCCTGACCCGCACGATGCTGCTCCTGGAACAGAAAGGGCTGGAAGATCACATCCGTCCGGAATGGAAAGAGACTCTGAAACGAAATGCGGGCTCCATTCTTAAGATCTGGTTCCAATACGGGGAGTTCGGTCAGTATGTGAATGTGGAAACCGGAGAGATTCAGATTGCGGGATCGACGGCGGGAGCCCTTATTCCGGCCGCGCTGATTCTGGCATTCCGATGGCTGGGAGACCCGGATTGGGTTTCCGCTGCCGCTGCCATTGGGGAACACTTCCGGACCCGTGATCTTGCAGAGGGTGTCACCACGGGAGGACCGGGTGATGCCGTTCAGGCTCCTGACAGCGAGTCCGTCGCCGCGCTCATCGAAAGTTTTATCCTCCTCCATGAAGAAACCGGGGATGAGAAATGGCTCCGGGCCGCGCAGGACGCGGTGGTACAGACCGCAAGCTGGGCCCTCTCCTATGATCATGAGTTCCCAGCCGGAACCGCCCTCGCAGAGATCGGTGCTCAAAGCCGCGGAGTCTTTCTGGCAAATGCCCAGAACAAAACCGGAGTGCCCGGGATCTGTACGCTGTCCGGTCAGGGCATTCTCAGAGTCTTTCGGCAGACAGGTGATCTGCGATTTCTCCATCTGCTGCAGGAAGTGGCACATACGATTCCACAGTACATGGGGCGCGAAGACAAACAAATCCCCTGCCGTCTGCGCTGGGGACGGAAAGGGGTGGACTTCCTTCCGCCGGGCTGGATCTGTGAACGGGTCAATGTGACGCAATGGGGGGAGCAGCTAGGGGAAATATCCGGCTATTCCTGCTGGTGTGAAGTCGCAATGATGCTGACCTGGTGCGACATTCCGGGTGTCTACGCTCAACCGGATACCGGCATTCTCTGCTGTCTGGACCATGTGGAGGCGGAATGGGCGGAACTGGGTAAGATTAAAGTGTACAACCCGACGACATTTCCGGCACGGGTACGTGTGATGGTGGAAACCCCAGAGCAAGCCCGCAGGCCCCTGGACATCAACTTTGCTGCGAGCCAACCGGTGATCGACATTGCCCCCGGTCAGTCCGTTCTGTTGTCATCCTTCAGCGGGACAGGACCATATCAAGGAAAGTCTGCTGTTGAATCGTGATTGGACGTGGTGGGGTCCTCCGCTCCAGGGTATCCCCTTCTTTCCAGTCACCTGGTACGCGGATGTACCAATCGATGTCGTTCGGTTGTTCGGGGGATCGGTTCAGAAGATTCACAAGCCGGTTCACTGCAAGCCGTATTTGCACGTCCAACCGGCCCTGGATCCCAGACCAGTCCTCCGATTGTTCGTTTCGGTCCAGATGAACCAAACCGACATCTTGCGGTATCCGTAGCCCCATCTGTTCCAAAATGGGTTTCAACCGGTTATCGAGGGTGATCACGGCATCCGGATAAAACGCCTCCCACCAGACCTCCATCAAGGACTGCTGATAATACGACTTCTCTTTTCCCGCCTGCAAATCCCATGCATGGTATTTTAACCAATTCAACCCAGGTACTGGGTGAGACCTTTCCTCCCAAACACCCGTGTTGATCCAACCAACAAGGAGATCCGTTAAGGTTTCCATCTCCAGAATGGGAATGCGTTCTTCCGGCAGGCAAAGTTGCTCCTGGGCCAGTAGAAACGAGGCATTCCCCTCGTATAACGCCTCCAGGCTGCGGTGATAAAACCCCACTCTGCAGATTCGACGATAGCCTAATTCCCATGCACGGGCAAACGCCTGCAACTGATTCCGGTAGGCATTGCTCAGGATCAACGGGAGAGTCACTCCGGAGACCTCCCGGAATGCCACCACATGAAACTCGTGATAGGGAAACGGATAAAATCGGGAGCGGAATGCAGGCAGATCCAGAATCAACCCCCGGACCCCCGTATCTTTCAAATGACGACTCAAACGTTCCGCACTCCATTTCTCATCACCTAGATCAAACACCTTCACCAGAAACCCCATTTCACGAGCACAATCCTCCAGGAGCTTTATCCGCCGTTTATTTCCAAGTCCGGTATCCCCTACCCCGTAAGAAAGGAAACCCAGAACCTCCTTCAATCGGGCCGGTTTGCCCTTGCGGATTGCAGCCATATGCGCCCGCACATACGGATGGGATTGGTAACCCATTTCCCGGGCTTTTTCCCGGATCCGTTCCGCAGTCTCCGGCCGTACCTCCGATGAATGGCGAAGTGCGAGAGAGACGGTTGCGGTGCTAAACCCGGTTTGTTCGGCCACATCCCGAACAGTGGGAGCACCGGAGCCTTGTGGGGGGGCAGGCAAGGGACTACCGTGCCGAAAACGGTCTAAATGTCCCAGCTCTTTGGCCCAACGTTTGATCGTCACTGCACTGACCCCCAGTTCACGGGCCACGCCGGCAAAGGTCAGAGATTCTTTTGTTGTGGCAGAGATCAGACCCTCAAACCGGTGGCGGAGAGGTGAGACGGGCCGGCCTTTGGATTTCGCACTCGGCGGTTTCTTTTCTGGCAGAACCATAGGTGATTTATGTTATTTCTAACGTGTTAGGTCAATCATGTTTTGCAGAGGGAGTTCAGCTTGGGGTACTTTGACCATCTTGGAAGCGATTATTTAGGAGTACTATGAAGACGATTCACTTACTGACCCTCATTGTCTCGACAGCAGTATCCACCTCTCTGGTAGCGGATGTGGTGATTCATTACGATGGGGACAACAACAACTACGGAACAGGAACTCTTAACCTGAACGATACTGCTGGATCAGGCTACAGCACATCCAGCATTGCCCCCTCAAGCGGTTACACTGGACCCGCCTTTTACGGTGGTACTGAATTGGTAGGAACAACCCTGCCCACCTATGCAGTCAGCGACACACTGAACTGGACAGGAGAAACCCTTGGCAATGACCTCATTGCCTGGAGTGTCAATGGCGTTGATGCAAACGATACCGTCTTCGGTACATTCGTTTTTGATTCATCAGTTGATTTCCAGTTGGACTCAAGCAGTCAGTTTTACATCAACTCCAGACGCCAGGGAGGACGTGACCTTGGTGGAACCACACCCGGGCTCCGTTGGGTGCTTCGGGATGCCACCTCTGGAGACCTCTACATTTCTGAACTGCTGAATCAGAATTTTGCGGCGGGATATGAAGAAACGGCAGATATCTTCACGACCTCCACCACCTCCACCTACACTGAAGCAGATCCCGAAACCCTGAACTGGTTTAATTATGCACCTGCCGGTACCGACATCAGCACAATTGGATCAAGTGCGTCGATTGATTTCAATTCAGCAACCTTCGACCAAGCTGGATTCTGGTATGCGAATACCCGCAATGTGTCCGGTGGACTTGCAATGGGGTTTGGACAATTCGCGGTGGATGCCGTTGCCATTCCGGAACCCAGCACCTTTGCACTGGTAGGCCTGACCGGCCTTGCGGCTTTGTTTGCGGCTCGTCGCCGCCGCTAAGTTCAGCCTGAACAATCATATTGAGTCATAAATAAGATGAGGGAGATGTGATCATGAAAAGAGAAATCAAATACCTACTGTTTGCAGCGAGTGTCTTTACTTGTGCACATGCGGATATCCTGCATGACTGGACGTTTAATGAAACCAACGGGACCTTGATGCCCGCTGTCAGTGATGATGGCACCCTGACAGACGTCGCATGGAGTGCAAATATCAACGGTGCGGATGTTCAAGGCAATGCGTACGACATCCGCCGAAATGGCACAGGTACGAATCAGTCCTATGCCAACATTGTCGATATCTCTTCCGGGCAGATCTGGATTGGGATGGATTTGTTCTGGAGCTTTGAAGGCGGCAGCACCGGCGAGAACGTGAAAATCGGTGTAGCGACGGCTAACTTTTCCACGGGCGGCACCGAACTGGCGGCCGTTCAATTAACGGGTACACGCGATGGTAACCGGACCACCACCTTAACGGGGTATGCAAATGAAGTGGCACCCGGGGCGGATATCCCTGGCCTGGTGATTGAAACCGGCCCCAGTTCTGACGTAGGAGGTTCCAACGGCACCTATAACTTTGTTCTGGGTGTGGATCTCGACAACGATACCTATGATATTTGGTACAGAAAGGACTTCACTGGAGCCTACACCCAGTTGGGTACAACCACAGCAACCGGAGACGGAGTCATCCGCTCTTTGTACGTGGACGTAAATGGAACCATGACATCCAACCCCACTGAAAATTTTTCCATCGACCGGATCTTCATTACGGATGTCAATCCTATCCCTGAGCCCAGCACGTTCGCGCTGGTGGGGTTGACCGGACTGGCAGCCCTGTTTGCCGTCGCTAATACATCCATGACGTGCAACGCCCCCGCCGTGATCGGTCGGGGGCTTTTTTATGCCCTGAAATGTTTACCGTAACACGCCCTTTCGATTCCACCTGCAGGTAAAACCAGATACACTGCACCCATGGAAACGATTCCGACCACCCCACCACAGGTTCGCCTTCTTCTCGGGGAACGAACGGATACCGATTTCAAGCATCAGGTGCTACACGCCGGAACCGGTGCCCCCCTGGGCCAGGTGGATATCCGGCACGGGGTGAAAGGACAGGCGTTTCCTGTAGAGTTGAATCCGGGAATCGAATCGGCAGACCTTACACTAGGAGTTAAGTTGGACCCACCGTTGAGGATCGACGGCATCCAAACGGTCAGGGAATCTCCCCTACCCTGGGAGGCGGCCGCTCAGAATCAATTGCGGGATTCTACCGTGTCCGCCATCGGATGGATGGAAGGGTGCATACTGGAAGGCATGCGGCATCAGGGAGTGGCAGCGTCCGTTCTCAAAGAACGGCTCTGTGAATTTGTTAAATTCTATGGAGACGCACAGGGACTGGAGGGCACCCTTCCTGCCGCCACTCTGGCCCGGCTGGAACCCGACCATCCCTGGGTGGACACGTGCCTGAATCTATGGAAACGCCATCAACAGCCTGACGGCAGCGTCACAGAAGGAGGCCGCATCGTGGCCGAGAGTTGTTTGACCGTCGCGTACCCGCTTGCGGTACTGGCCAGGCAGCGTGCGCAGCCCTCTCTTGCAGAATGGGCCGTCACCCAACTTTCAGCCTGCACAGATGCACTCTTGGAGTCCAATGCCATTCTGCTCCGGAAGGGACAGGACGGCTCCAGGATTTTCCCGAATTGGTCGCGGGGACTGGGGTGGTTTCTTCTCGGACACAGCATGACCCTTCAGGAATTGGGTACCGCCTCTGACGTGACCCGCTTTGAGCAAGCCGTCGACCTCGCACTGAATCTGCAGGCACCGGATGGACTATGGCGAAGCTTTGCGGACGACCCGGCGTGCGGCCCGGAAACCTCCGGATCCTGCGCCATTGCCGCTGCACTTTTCCGGGCACAGGAACGGCTCCCGCACCGCGCTTCCGACTGTCGGAAGGCAGTCACCCGGGCATTGGAAGCTCTGCAGCTCCACAGAACCTCAGACGGCTTTCTCGGAGGGGCTACCCAACACAATTGCGGGGGAGAGGCCTTACAACGCGGCAGCTACCGCGTCATCCACCCTTACGTGTTGGGCCTTTATTTTCTGATCCCCTCCTCTGAACCCTGATTACGTCACGAAGGGCAGCGTGCTGCCCTCCTGCCACTGTCCCTCAAACAACACTTGTTCCGGCACCTCATTCAAACCCGGCTGGTTCCGCTGAATTTGACCCACGATCATACTGACCGCCTGCCCTCCGACCAAATCATGACGGTTCACCAGTCCACTGCTGACACGGTCATTGGCGTCCAGATTCAGAGACACATAGGGGCAGGAATAAAATTGATTCTGCCAACTGTGGGCGGTCTTCGTCACCGACACCGCGATTGAATCCGGTTGCCATCGGGAAAGAGCCCGGGCTTCTTTCCCTTGTAAATCCGCTTGAAGTTCCGTTACCCGATACGAGACCCCCGCATTCTCCATCACATCCCGGAACCCCATCCGCCAACTGGTTTTAATCAGCTCACTGTGACGACGGTGCACAATCAGGGCACATCGGGTATATCCTCTCCTGATCATTTCAGACGCGGCCGTCCGCGCATGACTGGCCTGGTTTCCCCTGACCATGCGCATGCCGGGAAGTTCCACCGCATCGATCTGCCGGACCGGACAAAATTGGGACCAATCGATCTCCTCCGCGGGATAGCCTTCAGGCAGTCGCATCACCAGGACTCCCCGAATCCCCCGGCTGGACAGGATCTGCTGCAGCCGGGCAGGACTCAGCTTAGGATCAGCCGCCCAGAAAAACTCCAGCCGGTATCCCAGATAGGCGGCCTGAGCCTCTGCACCACTTACAAAACTGACCAATGAGGTCATTTCTTTCCAATGATCCCTCTTCTCATATCCGGTCAGCACCGCAATGACTCCGTGCTGGCCGGAGGTTTTTCCTTTCCGCAAATGACTCATCAGTTCCCCCAGCTTGGCATCGCGGCGATACCCCATCTCGTCCGCCAACTCCTGAATTCTCTGCCGCTGGGTTTCAGAGATCCGGGAGTGATTGCGCAGAGCCATTGAGACCGTTGCCACGGTCACTCCCGCCCGTTCGGCAATGTCTTTCATTCGGACAAGAGGTGGATCTTTTGCCATGAGTTAACGATTAACCCACATCACGCCCGATGTCAAATCGGAGCCCCCTTACCTACAACCCTTCCATTCACCCTGCGGGACGAAGTGTAAGCCCGGTTACCTCCGCAAGCTCGGTCTGCAACCCCTTTTTGACCTCTGCAAATGCGGGGTTCCGGCTCAGATTCTTCCACTCCTGCGGATCCGTTTCGTGGTCATACAATTCCTCAGACCCGTCATAGTAACGAATGTACCGGTACCGTTCGGATCTGGCAGTCCAGTGCTGATCCTCCACTGGAGCGACATGGTCTTTTTTCACTTTTCGATTGGAGCTGATCGCCGATACCGCCACTGATGGGCCGGTCCACTCTCCCTTTTCCGGTGATGCCAGGAGAGGACTGAGGCTGTGCCCATCGAGCTTGGCATTGCTGCCGCTCCGGTTGGGATCCGGGTTCAACCCGCAACGATCCACAAACGTGGGGAACAGATCGATCAGGCTGACTGGCGTCTTGCAGATCCTGTTTTCGGGCACCCCCGGTCCCGCGACCACCATTGGAATCCGACAGGACTCCTCCCAGCAGGATTTTTTAAACAACGAAAATTTCTCTCCCATGTGATATCCATTGTCCGAGACAAACACCACCAGGGTATTGTCACGGTGCGGACTGTGCTCCAGGGCATGGAGAATGGTCCCAATACAGTCATCCGCAAATGCGACACAGGCTAAATACGCCTGCGTCCACCGCTTGAGCATGTCCGGCCCACCGCTGACAAGTGTTTTGTATTTTCCGAAACCATGATAGGCCCCTTTGGCCCGGATAATGTTCGGCACATCACGGAGATCATTCTTCAGTTGTGGAGCAAGCTGAATCTCCTCCAGCGGAAACAGATCAAAGTACTTCTTCGGAGCAATCCACGGGGCGTGTGGACGGCCGATGCCCACACACAGCAGGAACGGATCGTCATGCGCTCTATTCAGAATGTCGCGGGCCCACAACGCCTGTTTCTCATCGTTCATCCGATCACGGTCCTCCTCGGACTCATACCGAAACGGAGTGGTATCGTTGTTCACCCATCCCATGTATCCAGGGACATTCCGAGCAGGATCTGCAGGTACCACCGGCACATCGCTGAGCGGCCCCATCGCCAACCCGGGGCCCCATCCTTTTGGCAGGTTCTGATGACCGGAATACAGAGGCCAGCCACCACCCCGGGTCGTCTTTTTGCCATCCCATGACCAGGGGCCCCAGTCCACTTTGTGGCCATAGCCGTCTTTCCAGACAGACATGCGCTCCTGGCGGTTATGCATAATTTTCCCCGTCCCGAACACCCGGTACCCCGCCTCTCCAAACGCCTCCATGAAGGTTTTCGAATCCTTCATGACCGGATTGTGAAACCAGAGGTCCCGGTGAAAATTAAAGCCGTAGTATCCGGTCGTCCAGGGGCCCAATCCGGTCACGGCACAGGCCCGGGACGGACCGCATACCGGCACATTCACCTGCGCATTGGCAAACTGCACTCCCCGATCCATCAACCGATCCAAAGCAGGCGTTCTCGCTTGAGGATGACCACCCATTCTCGCGACCGAATCATTCAAATCATCGGCCATGATATAGAGCACATTCGGTCTGACCGCTCCTCCTGAAGTATCTGAGGGCGAACGCGCAGGCAGGTTGAACGAGGGGAGGACCATGCCAGCGGATGTCCATGCGGCGGATTGAAGAAATTGTCTGCGGTTCATCATCATGGGATCTGGAACGGCATCTCACGGCCTGTACCCGTCCATATCTAGCACGCGCGGCAACCAGAGGAGGATTTCGACCTGGTTTAACCGTTAAACGAACTTCTTCTTTCTACGGCTGAAAGAAGCGTGCATGATCAAGTTTCCACATCCTGCACCCAACCTACCATGAATGCCACTTTCCGTTACACCCTGATCCTCCTCAGCCAATTGACTGTTTGTCTCCACCTTCCCGCACAGCTTGATATGAGTTTTTTCAATTCTGTTGATCTCGATGGTCGAGGCAGTGGCAATGATGCATTCAAACTGACGGAGGCCGGATCGGTTGGAGTGGATGATGTGGGGGATGTGTTCATTTATGAAAACGTCGGGTTTGACGGGAGTACCTATTACGATGTGACCCTGGAAATCACCTCCCTGAACGGAACGCTGAATGGAATCCGGGCCAATTCGATCAGTGACAGTCTGGTGGTCAGACTGGGCCCTCCCGGTTCCGGGACGCAGGATGAGCTGCAGAATCCCTATGTCACCTTCAGCCTGAGCATCTATGAAGGGGATGCAAATTATGGAAACGTGAACAATGCCGGTCAACTGGGCGTTGCCGCCACCCTGCCAAACCTCACCTTCCAGATCTTTGACATCGATTCACAGGATGCTGCAGATTTCACCGATATTTTCGGATACAACACCTCCACCAGCAGCCCGGATTCCACCTCCATGAGCGCCTCCACGGAATTGGAGACGGGTGGGTGGCTGGCGATGGCGCCGAGCGGATTCACCACCTACCGGGCCGAGGCTCCTGTTCCGGACGACTGGACAGACGTGCCCAACATCTCAACCAACCCCCTTGCGGCAAATGCAGCGGATTACGGGGTGAACTTCAATTACAGTTCCGGCTTCTCCACCGGTGAATTTGTCTGGGGGATTACCGGAACAGAGCCGGGAACCACCCGCAGCATGTTCCTGAACGGGTCGAATCCTCCCTACATTGTGATTCCGGAACCTGCCTCCGCAATGCTGGCCCTGAGCTGCCTGATGGCCGCCGCCTTCGGCATTCGCCTCTCCGGCAGAAAACGATTCATCGATGGTTAAGGTGAAGGGAAGCTGCACGCGTAGAATGAGGGAATGCCAAAATTTGTTCTCTATCTTGCCCTAGCAGTTGCCGGACTCCGCCTTTCTGCCGATCCTCCCAATATTCTGTTGATCCTCCTGGACGATGTGGGAGTTGAATCGTTTGCCTCCTACACAGACAACCCCGTCAACACCGCGGATGGACAGTCGATTGACACCCCGGCCATCGATTCCCTCTCCGCCACCGGGATCCGCTACCTGCAGGCCCATTCCACACCCCTCTGCACCCCCAGCCGGGTCCAGCTTCTCACCGGGAAATACAGCTACCGCAACTATCGGGCCTTTGGTTATCTGGATGCCTCTGAACGGACGGTCGCCCAGCTCCTGAGACAGAACGGGTATCGAACCGCCATTGCGGGCAAATGGCAGCTCAGTTGGGTTGGAGACCATCGGTCACGGCATTCGGACGGTTCCAACATTGTCCCGACCGGAGTCACTGCGGTCACCGGCATCACCCCGCAGGTGATGCGCCACGACTACGGATTCGACACCTACCTTCTTTGGTATCTGAACGGTACCGAAAGCCAGAAAGGGTCCCGCTATTGGGCTCCCAGGATCGAACGCCCTTCGAAAGACGGCCGCTCCAGTGTCCATATGTCCACGAAGGATGCGGACTATGGTCCGGATCTCTTTGCAGAGAAAATCAAGTCCTTCATCCGAACCTCTGCCGCGGATGGAGTGCCCTTTTTTGCCTACTATCCCATGGCTCTGCCTCATGATCCCTGGGTGTCCACTCCAACCTCCCCGGCTGAACGGAAAACAGGAAATGACCCGATCTACTTCGACGACAATGTGGAGTACGCCGACCGCATTGTGGGAGAGTTGATGGCTCATCTCGAAGATCCGAATGGAGACGGTGACAATAAGGATTCGATCCGGGACAACACACTGGTGATCCTCACATCGGACAATGGAGCCGATCCGGATATTGTCATCAAAACCGACGCGGGACGCGTGACCGGAGGCAAATTCTCTCCGACGACCCGCGGCACGCGGGTTCCGTTGATTCTGAACTGGCCCGGGACGCTCAGTCCCGGCATCTCGTCCCGTCCTGTTGACTTCTCAGACCTCGGCCCCACCCTGCTTTCTGTTGCCGGAGTCACCCCTCCTGCGGATCTGGGGATGGACGGACAGGCTCTTCTGGATTCTTTGGGCACTCCTCTGAAGAACCGTACCATCGCCTACCTGTACCATAAGCCGCTTTGGGGCAACAGGCTGCCGGACAACGTGGTGTGGGAGTTTGCCCAGGAGGCCACATACAAACTCTATGCCGACGGCCGGTTCTACCATACCATCGAGGATCCGGATGAGCTCAGCGACTTGGCTAAAGGCACGCTGACTCCGGCACAACTGGCGATTCGCTCCCGGCTCCGGGCGGAACTGGACCGGCAGGCCGCCCTGCGAGCCGTCACGCCCCGGTTCGTCAACGGCCTGACGCGTCTCATCAGCGACTCCGATCTCGACGGGAAGGGGGATACCCGGTTTGGCTCCTCCCTGTTTGTCGGAGACAACCAGACAAACTCCTCCGAATTCCGGGTCATTTTCGAAGCTCCTCTGGGTCATGCCCGTTTGGCATCTCTGAGGGAAAACTTTGGAGGGGCTACCCTGCGCGGACGCGTAACCCACACCCGAGGTACGGTACCGGATATCCGGGTCGTGGCGATGACCGAGGACGAAAACGGAGATATTGTGGGGGCGCAGACGAATGCCATCGACGATTTCCAGGCGGCAGGAACCGAAGTCGCCGTACTGAGCGGCCTGGAGACCGGTGAGGAATTTGTGGTGGATGTTTCGGATGTCATCCTGGCCGATCTGGGGCAGTCCTACAGTTCCTTCCGGTTGGAAGCCGTCGGCATCGATCCACCCAGTACGCCGGGAGCCGATCAGATCCGCCTGGGCGGACGGGAGGGCGAAGGCCTGGGTGCGGAAACCGCATTACGCTTACAGCTCAGTGCACTGGGTGATCTCAACGAGGACGGGTTTCACAACGCAGCAGATGTTGACGCCTTTGATTTTGCGGTTCGACACAACCAGTTAACCGCGCGACATGATCTCAACCGGGATGGCACTCCCGGAAGTGTTGCCGACCGCGAACACCTGATTCAGAATCTGATCGGGATACCTTCCGGGGCCCACCATCCGCATCAAACGGAACTCCCGCCCCTTGGCCTCCTGCAGAACACCCCATGATCCGCTCCCTCAGACCTCTTTTTCTTCTTTTCCCTCTATCCTGTTTGGGTGGAGAGCCCAAACCACTCGCAGAATGGACCTTTGATGTCACGGAGGCTTCCGTCACCCCCGGTCTGTCCCCCACTCATCTCCACATGGAGCTGGAACCCACCCCGGTGAAGCCGGGCCCAGGGGTCGGGGTGATCAAAATCGGAACTGCGAAAGGAAAGCTCAACGATCCGGTGCTGTTGTTTCACCCCCGTGAAACCCTCCCCCCTAACCGTTTCACCCATGCCATGGAACAGGGCTCTTTTCTGCAAGTGGAACTGAAAGGGCGTTTTGATTCTCATCTCCTGTTGACCACCGTGGAATTTGATGTGGCAAAAGCAGGGTCGGGTGACCGGTCCTGGAGCCTGCGCAGTTCACGCACCGGAAAACAGAACCTCGCAACCGCTTCCCCGGAACCACAGGAATGGCAACCTGGAGAAACAGACGATGGTCTCCGAACCGTCCGGGTCGATTTACGCAGCCTGCCGGAATTCAAACAGCCAGTGAAAGACGTGACCTTCACTCTGATTTACATTGCGAACTCATCGAGAAACCTGGCGGTGGATAACCTGCGGTTTCATGGAACGGTTACGGGTGAGACAGAAGACTGAACCGACACCCCCTCCCCGAAGTCCCGGGCACTCGCTTAACAGTTAAATCATCGCACAATTGCTCCGCACATCCCCATTGGAGCAAAGTAGGGATGATGGATCTCCGTTTGCTCTTTTTCCTGCTGATTCCCCTGTTCGCCCGCGCGCAGGCACCGAACATTCTGATTGTGCTGGCCGACGATCTGAACTGGCGCGAGATGTCCCCGTATTTCGGTCAGCCCGGTGGACATCCTGTAGGAGCAATGCCGGGAGTTCTGACCCCCAACATGGACACTCTGGCCAGCCAGGGAGTACGGTTGGATCGCTGTTTCAACAGCACTCCGATGTGCGCGCCCCTGCGTCAATCGCTCTACACCGGAATCTCCCCTGTCCGCAATGGAGCCTATCCCAACCACGGAGAAGTCAAAGTCGGTACCAAAAGCATCGCCCACCATTTGGCCGACCTGGGCTACCGGGTCGGGCTCATGGGGAAGCAGCATTTCGGACCCGCCAGTTCCTTCCCCTTTGAGATTCTCGGGGCTTCCACCGGCAAAGACCGATCAGAAAATCCGGCGAACATCGCCGCCGCCCAGGAGTTTATCACCCGGGATGCCAACCAGCCCTACTGTCTGATCATCGCCTCCGACAACCCCCACCGGGAGTGGGATCACGGGGATTATGTGGGGAATAATCTCACCCTGCCCATCCCGGGTGATGCCGCGGACACACCCGAATTCCGCGCCGAGTTTAACAAATACCTGAAGGAGGTGAAGGTGTTCGATCAAGAGGTGGGCTTTTGGATGACGCAGGCGGCCAATGGTCCCAATCCCAACAACACCCTGTTTATCTGCCTCAGCGAACAGGGAGCCGCACTTCCCGGGGCCAAATGGAATGTCTACAACCTTGGCACGCGTACCGGAGCCTTGATCCGTTGGCCGGATAAAGTCACGTCCGGAACAACCTCGAATGCGCTCATTGAGATCATCGACTTTCTCCCCACGTTCATTGAAGCGGCCGGGGGCACTCAGCCTACGGGGTTGGAACGTCTGGATGGCCGCAGCTTTCTGGATGTGCTGGTAAACGAAAAAGCCACACACAAAAAATACGCCTTCTCTCTTCATACGACCACCGGCGTGACCGAAGCCACTCCAGGCGGATATGCGATACGCGCGGTGACGGACGGAGAGTATACACTGGTGTGGAATCTTCAGCATGAAAAAGAATATCGAACCTTAGGGGTGGTCTATGAGCCTTTCCCGTCCTGGCAGGATCTTGCTGTCAACGGAGCCACCGCTGCGGAACGGGAACATGCCCAGGTATTGGTCGACCGCATGCTGAACCGGCCGGAGTACCAGTTTTTCGACAACACCGCCGATCCATTTCAACTCACCAACCGGGTGGATGAGGTTCAGTTCCAGGGTCGTATCACTGAGATGAAAACGGCCCTGGAAGACTGGATGGCCCAACAGGGTGACAGGGGAATTCTTACTGAACAGGGGGTGGAAACGGACCTCCAGGCCCCTGCCGACGAAGTCATGCCCTACATGGCCTGGGTGCGCCGTCATGCCTTTACCTTTCTCGCTGAAGCCGATCCCACCCTCGACCCTGACAACGATCAGCGGAGCAATCTGGTGGAATGGCTGGGTGGCACGGATCCCTTCACGGCCGACGCTGAACCGGGCCTCCGGCTTCTTTCCCAGACACCCGGTTCCACAGAGGGTGAAACATGGCTGGATCTCACCATGGAGCGGCCTTCTGATTGGCCCGGCACCAACAGTCAATGGACCGTACAAAGCGGAGACCTCCTGGACGTGCAAAGCTGGACACCCGTCCAGGATGCCACAGAAACGGATTTCCGTCTCGATACACACCCCTGGAAAGAAACCTTTACCCTCCGGGTCCCCACCTCCGGTCACACGCAGCGAAACCTGCGCGTTCAGGTCACCGTGCCCACCGGGATGCTCACCCTTCCGCCCCCAGCCCACAGTGCCGAACTCCAGGCTCCGGTGGATCTCGGCGACCTCTCCACCACACTGGATGAACAGGATCTTACCCTCACGCTCCGCACGACCCTGCCCCCGCAGGCTCCGGGGGCGAATCAGGGAAGAGTTCTGTTTGGAATCGGTGCCGCGAAAGGAGTATCACTCGTGCTCCTGAACGACACCCTCGTTCTTTCGGCAAGTGCCGGTGCCAGTGGTGGAAGCCCTCTCGGAGAAACCACTCTCAGCGGGACACTGAATCCAGCCGATTTCGGGAAACAGATTACCCTTCGCGTTGTCTTGGATCATCGGGCCTCCAGCAGCGATCTGAGTTTGTCCTGGAACGTGCAGGGGGGCAGTGCCGGCCGTCTCAACTCCGGGAACCTGGAACAGACGGGCTACATCGGAAGCTTCTCTGCCGGGGTGGGCGGGCTGGCCACCGTCGAGGGGGTTGAAAAAATCACCGGCATTACCAATACCCCCTTCGGTCCTCTTGCCACCCTCCCGAATGGCCTGAATGACCTCCAGGACTGGGATTCCTTTCCCATCCGCTACGAGATCATCCAAAGCACCGGCTCCCCTCTGGCCCCCTGAAGCTCGGTGCGGGTTTCAGAACCGCGCGGGTGAATCGATCCTGGCAGGAAGACGTTCAACCTCACCGTCTATCAAATGGTGCAGCAGAACCCTCGTGCGCTTAACGGTTAAGCTTCAACATCATTCTCCTTCGGCTCATTCTCCGGTACAGGTGCATTGTTGTTTTATGATCAATCATTGGAGAGATGCCTTATGAACCACAAAACCCCTCTACTCACCGCTCTACTTATTACTGCTTCTTTCGCTGTGGCCCAGGCCGCAGTCGTTGAACAAACCGCCAGCAACAACGACTCCGGCCCTGCGAACTATGGACAGTCGTTCCTGCTCGATTCTACTCTGGCCGACTTTGATTCCGGCACCACCTATTCATTGACCGACTTGACCCTGTTCAAAGGTCTGGGAGGAGGCGGCTCGAGTACACTGTGGATCAATGTGTTCGAAGAAACCGGAGACACTACCGGGCTGGATTTCGAGACCAACACAAATGGGGTCACGTTTATCGGAAGCTCTGAAACCTCTGTGGATTTCGACAGTACCGCCGGAAGCGCCACACCCCCAGGAGCTGCACTCAACTGGACCTTCAGCGGGATCAATCTTGACACAGACACCTCTTATTTCCTCGTGTTTTCCTCCACAAGCACGAGTGGATCACTCATTGGTGCGTCCGTAAACACCATTACCTCAGGATCCGCCGTCTTCAGCAGCACGATTACGGATGCGAACTCCAACCCCCTCTTCGGCGGTTCGGTCACGACGGATGGCCGGGATAACCTCTACACCGTCAACGTGATCCCGGAACCCTCGACCCTTGCCCTGCTCGGACTTGCGCTTGGAGCCGTCGGCCTATTGCGTCGACGCTCCCGCTGACCGCGATTCGGCAAAGCGTTGCAACGAAAACGGGGCCTTCACGGGTCCCGTTTTTTGTTGCCCCGGCCCAGAGAAAGAGTGCAGAACCAGAGCAAGATCATGAAATCCTTTCTCCGGCTATTCGTCATAGGAGCCCTGCTCCGGGTTGCGCTGCATGCGCAACCCAATATCCTGATCTTCCTGGCAGATGATCATCAGAGAGAGGATTATGGATTCCAGGGCCATCCTCTCGTCAGGACCCCGAACCTCGACCGGTTCCGAACCGAGAGCCTGTTCCTGCGACAGGTCTTCACCACCAGTTCCATGTGTGCGCCCTCGCGTGCAGCCCTCTACACCGGCATGTGGCCGCAGCGGAATGGCATTCATATGAATCATGGTACTGCGAAGAAGGGCGTGACATCGATTGCCCAGGATATGAAAGCGCATGGATACCGCGCGGTCCTGTCCGGAAAGTCCCATGTCAAACCCCGGTCGGTCTTCCCGTTTGAACAAAAGGGGTTCCGCAAAGACAAACAGTTGGACTTCCAACACATCCGTTCCGTGTTCGAAGACGAGAAACCCTTCCTGCTGGTGGTGGCCAGCAATGAACCTCACACCCCTTATGGCGACCCCCATTTTGAAGACGACCGGATCCCGGTGCCGGAGATTCTGGTGGATACTCCCGTCACCCGAAAGCTGCAAAACGGGTACCTCAGTGACATCGAACGGGAGGATGCGGAGTTCGGTAAGGTCCTGAACCTGCTCCACGCGAGTGGAAAAGAAGAGAACACAGTGGTCATCTATACCTCGGACCATGGAAACTCCACTTTTGCCAAATGGACCTGCTATGACCGGGGACTGAACGTGGTGACATTGGTCAGATGGCCCGGTCAAACCGCACGCAATTCCCATTCCGATGCCCTCATCAGCTTTGTCGATGTCCGCGCAACCCTCAATGACCTGATCGGCGCTCAACCGGTTCAGAAAACGGACGGCATTTCATTTCTCGACGTACTGAAAGGGAAAACCGCCCGGCACCGGGAAGAGGTATTCGGCATCCACACCAATCAGGGAACCATCAACGGCCTTCCCTATCCCATCCGGTCCGTGCGCACCGAGACGTGGAAGTACATTCGGAACGTGAATCATGAGGGACTGCCCACCAACCTGAATCACTTTGACCACAACCTTGATCTCCGGAAAGGAAGCGAACTCTCCTCCTGGAGAAAAACCGATACAGACCATGCCCGCGCCCGGGAACAGGCCCTTCTGCATCGTCCGTACGAGGAACTCTATTTCATTCAGGAGGATCCGGATGAGAGAACCAACCTCGCAGGGGATCCTGAGAAAGCGGAGGTTCTGCAGAGGATGCGGGACCGCCTGGACCGCTGGCTGGCAGAACAGAACGATGAGCCCGCCAAAACCGAACAGGAGGCGGCGCCGAAACGGAAGAACCCTGCCCGTCTCAGGCATTGATCCTTACGGCACCAGGGCGCGCAAAGACTCCCGATACTGCTTGGGTGCCTGCCCCATGAGCTGGCGGAACAGGCGGTTAAAACTCTCCACATAGGCAAAACCGGATGCAGCGGCGATTTCTTTCACCGAAAGCTGCTCTTCCGCCAACAGCCTGCAGGCATACCCAATGCGCTGGGCGGCGAGATACCGATAAGGCGTCTCGCCCATGCGTCTGCGAAACTGCCGCCGGAAATGCGCATAGCTCATGCCCATTTCCTCCGCACAGCTTTCCAGGTCTACCGGATGCCAGGGTTCCCTGCGCCAGTGTCGGGCAAGGGCCTCCAGATGGTCCGTGCCGGAAAGCTCCCGTTCCTCTTCCACACGGCTCGCATGCAGCATGCAGAGCAATTCCCCACTGAGACACTTCGCCTGATCCGTTTTGCTCGGACTCTCCTCCAGCAACAGACGAACAATTCGAAGATGCCGTTCCCGAAGATCTTCCAGCTCCCCGAAAAGCGGAAGAACCTGAGACGGCGTGGACAGCCATCCGCATCGTTCCCATTCTTCACACCGTTCACCGGACCAGCACAGAAAGGATTCCTCCCAGTGCGTCTCCGGACGGTAGCGAAACACCTCTCCCGGCCAGATAAAAAAATAGAAAGGGGCCTGCACCCGTTCCGGTTTTGAGGAACGCCCCACCTGAAAGGTTCCCTGACCTTCCCACACCATCCCCACCCCCCAGCGGTCGGACCGCCAGTCCATGGAATGTGTCTTTTCCGGAAGATACCCTGCCGAGACAATACGCAGAGACTTCAAACGCCCCTGTTGAGGACCTCCCGGCCAAACCTGTGCCTTCAGTTTGATCATTATCGTTAAGAATGTATCAAAAGTGTTATATGATTCATATTTAAAAGGTATGAATCTCTTCATTAATGTTCAGAGTGCATCCATAGGAGAATCAATCATGAGCATGACCCCACGAGAAATTGTCAGCCGGACCCTCCGTTTTGAAGGGGCCGACCGGTTTCCATACGACCTGGCTCCGGACTACGGGTCGGATATCGCCTGGGTCACAATGGATCCATCTGTGGATGACCGTCCCCGCAAAGGGATCGACTCCTGGGGAGCGGTCTGGGACAATGTGGGGGTGTGTGATATCGGGGAGGTCACGCATCCGCCGCTGCAGGAATGGGAGGATTGGGATCAACTGGTCATTCCGGATATCCGGGACGAGGCCCGCTGGCATCTCCTGAATGGAGCGAGAGAACAAGCCGGAGACCGCTTCCTCATCGCCGGGGGAATTTCGATCTACGAACGGGTGCATTTTATCCGGGGTCTGGAAAACACCTGGATGGACATCCTGGAGGAACCGGAAAAGCTGGGGGAGCTGATTGATCTCCTGGTGGACATGAACCTCTATGCCATCAAGCGCTTTGCCGCCGCAGGAGCGGATGCCTACATGTGGTGGGATGACTGGGGTCTGCAGGAACGACTAATGATTTCTCCGGATACCTGGAGGGAGATCTGGAAACCGCGCTACGAACGGATCTACAAAGCAGCACATGACGCCGGCATGTTCACCATCATGCACAGTTGCGGGGAAATCACCTCCATCCTGGATGATCTGATCGAGATCGGTCTGGATGTGGTGCAGATGGACCAGCAGGTGAACATGGGACTGGAACGCCTGGGCCGTGAATTCGGAGGCAGGATCACCTTCTGGTGTCCGGTAGACATTCAGGCGGTGATGGCAAAGGGAAATCCTGAGCAGATCCGGGCATATTGTGGTGAAATGGTCCGGCATCTCGGGCGGCCCGAAGGCGGTTTCTTTGCCAAGTGGTATCCCGATCCTGTCGGTGCGGGTCATACCCCGGAAGCGATCCACGCGATGTGCGATGAATTTCTGAAACTAACCCGGAGCCATTTGGAACCGGTGTAACTCAACGTTCTGACCCCCTCAGAGGGTTCCCTTACACCCATCCACGGGTAACGCCCAGGTCCCGATACAGATCCAGGGTCAACTGTGCCAGACGTGGCCAGGCATACCGGGCCTGTAAAGGAATGGTGCGCTCCTGTCCGATCCGGATATCCTCAAGGGTCAGGCGGTTGAACCATTGTGTAAGGCTTTCGAGCGTGTTCTCATGATAGTAAGCACTGTCTCCGAGCATCTCCTCGAGGAAGTCCCAGCGGGGGGACAACAGAGGAACTCCACTACCCACGGCATCGGCAAAGACACCGGTGGTAAGATAATCCGCGGGTAGATGGGCGGCAACCATGGCATCCACCAGATGTGCCCTCCGGGCAATCTCGTCCCGCATCAGCCAGCCTTCCCGGGGAAGCAGAATCAGCCTGGGGTCGTCCGGAGCTTCCCAACCGGGAGTCTGGGCATCTGTGACCAACTGTATATCGTCCCGGCCGGAGGCGAGGAAGGCTTCCAGAATCAGGTCGATCTGTTTGTTTGGCTGAGGGCGGCCGAATACACCCCACCGGATGGCACAGGGGTTCAGACCGTACATGCTCTCCAGCTCCTCACGGGTTTCGGTCACCTGGACTTCATCCCCGAAGTGTCCGTGGGGAATGACACGATGGAGCGCATCCTCCCGGAAAGGCAGGAGCTCACGCATCTGGTGCATCCCGCATTCTGAATGATGAATCACACCGTCCGCCACCTCTGCCATCGCCTTATACAATTCACGCCCTTGGTCCGGATCCCAGGAATGGGGCCGCTGGTTATGCATGGTCCAGACGATTTTGGCCGGCTGATCCCCCAGACCGCGGATGAACGTCAGCAGGGCTGAATGAAAGGTCTCCGGATCCTGATTGTGACTGCTGAACCAATGTTCCGGCCAGCCAATGTGCAGAACCTCACAGCCTTCTGTCATCGCCACAGGATCCATTTCGTTAAACGGCCGTCCCTGGCTTCGGGGATCATGGATCACCTGACCTTTCTCCATTGGGCCGAAAAGCGCCCGGTTGTAATCATGATCACCGGGCAGCTCTCTCACCACAAACCGCGGGCGGAACCGGAGAGTGTACTGAACCCGCCTGCGGGTGCTGCACTCCCATTGGTGTACCTGCTGAAGCTCGCTCCAAAAGCTCCGCCATTCCCTGATGCCTCCAACCGGGATTTTCGCATATGAGAATGGCAGTTCGGACTCACAGGCCACCTCCAGCGCATGCCGGGTTTCCGCCAACTGCCAGGAAATCGCTTCAGCCTCATCCGGTAGTTCCAACGAAACCGCCATTTCGATCCACCCCTCCTCTCTCACCGTATACTGGACATCCAACGAGGCGGGAAGGGTGTGAGAGCCATCCTCCATGACCTGCAGGGTCGACCAATGCAGGGACAGAGAGCCTGGCTGATGCGCAGAGCGCTCCGGCAAGGTGGTGGGAAGGATCAGCTTTCCGTTCTGAAACACCCGGGGCAGACCATTCGGCCAGCTTTCCTGTACCGGAGATTCAAACACACCCGGGGCAGCGGGAAATGCCGCATAATCCGCTCCAGCCCATCCTCCAGCGCACACCACCGGTACCTGAAACGACAGCTTCGCGTCCCGATACACCCAGACCCCGCAGCTTCGGCTGTCAAAATCCTGCCAGTGATCCTGGGGTGGAAACAGCCGACTGGAATCGGTCTCCACCCGCAAGTCCTGATCCGGGCATTTGCCCAGGACATCGGCCACATACGCCAGTTTGATCAGCAAGTCACTGCTGAGTTGAAGATAACGGTGGGTGCCGCGGTAGTCGAAGGGAGACCGAGAACGGTGTGCGGTGACCAATCCGTCTTCGAACCAGCCCTGAATGGCACGGAAGGAATGTGCAATCAGGCCCAGGCTTCGGGACCGGTCCTGCGCAAGATTGCGCTCCAGCGTGAGGGCCATCCATTCCATGGCCATCAGCACACTGAGCGAACCGGTGGAACGGCCCCAACAGACGGAGGCACCGTTTTCCCGGATCAGACGTTCCATGATCTGCGTGTGCTGGTTGAGATTGTTGGTGAGCTTGTCTGCTGGAAGATGCTCAAACAACGGCTCGATAAACAAATGGATGTCAAAGGAGTAAATATCGTACCGACCGATTGCGTCCTGGGCATCATCCAAAAAGCCAAGTGGATTGGTAAACAGAAGGGTGTCCAGTTTCTCCAGGCAGGTCGAGAGAATGGTGTCATCTTCGAGAATCCCCAGGTTCTGGCGGGCTTTTTCACACCGCCCCAAGACACCCCAGTAGTTATTGGGATATCCGGGGATCGATCCGCCGCCATCGGGTTGGAACATGGCCGTGGAATCCACGGCCTTGTAAATTTCGGCCCGTTGCACATCGGTGAGTGGTTCCAGCAGGGGATTTCCCTCCCAGGGGCCCCGCCCCAGCAGGGTTTCGGCAAGGCGGAAGGAATAGAACGTGGTGATCTCCTCTCCTTTGACTCTGCGCAGAATGTCCACTTGCAGCTCTTCGGTTGGCCGCCCGTTCAGTTCCGTCACCCCCAGATTCCGGAGCAGACCAAGCAGGTGAAGCACATCCATGTGAGCGGTGTCATCAATGGCGATGCCCGCAAAAAACCGGGGGATGTGGTTCCCGGGATATGCACGGTCCAGCAGGTGTGCGGTGTGAGTAGTGAGAAACGCCAGGATCTCGTCGCGCAGGTTTTTCATGTGAACTCCAGTGGGAAGTGGCGGAGTCTTCCTGCCCAGATCTGCGGATACAAGAACAAAGAAAAACAGTTTGTCCATTTCGGTGCAGCAGCCCCTTTTCTCCTGCCACACTCTATTCTCCGACTCATCTACCCGGTCAAACCTCCCCCCAAAGGGCTTGGCGGAGATCACGGGGAGATTTCCCGTACCGCTCGCGGATTTTACGGGAGAGATGAAAGGGATTCTGAAATCCGCATCGGTCAGAGATTTCCGTAAGGGACAAGCCCGTCTCCAGAATCAACCGTCGGGCCTTTTCCGTTCGGATCCTCCACAGATGTCTGGACAGGGACTCACCGCTTTTTTCCCGGAACAGCCGATTCAGGTGCTGGCGTGATAAGGCGGCATGACGCGCGACATCCTCGACCCCGATTTCCTCCTCGCAATGCGCATGCATAAACTGAAGGGCTTTGGCAATCCGTTCGTCCTGGACACCTCCTTTCTGCAGTTGCTGCAGACGATACACCTCCCGCATCAGACTCACCCCGAGACTGTGAAGCTGGAGGTCCATACCGGGTCGGGGATCATGCCCCACCTCCAGCGCCCAGGCCACCAGATTGTAAAGCTGAAGCGACACCGCCCCATGCCAGGCCTCCATCCGCGGTGGGAGATCCTCCGGCATCCCCTCCGGACCCAGACTTCCCCAGTTATGTTCGGTTGGGGTATGCTCATGAAACTGAATGTAGACCCTCTGTCCCGGTAGCAGCAGACAGGCCTCGTGCTCCTGGACAGCAAAAACCTCACCATCGACATTCACCCGCATCCTGCCCTCCAGAATCCCAACCACCTGGAAGGCATTCTGCCGCAAAGGACCATATGTTCCGCCCGGTGGATAGGTGACCTGGCCAAAATGGCTGTGAAACCCGCCAACGGAAAAGGTTTTCAGCAGACGTGGAGGAGTAGGGTCCATGAGACGGAGGGTGAAAGCCCGAGGAGAAGAATACAAGCCCGGATCTTCCATTGAGACAGGTTTATGACTCCCTCGGTTATTCAGTTCCGCCCCCGAACGGTGGTAGAATACACTCCTTCACCCACAGGAGACCCTGAAGATGCACGCGGACACTGCCACCACGCTGAGTTCCCGGGAACGGGTACAACGCGCATTCAACCGTCAGGATCACGACCGGATCCCCCGGTACGAATCCTTCTGGAATGAAACCATCGAACGCTGGAAAGAGGAAGCGGGAATTCCCGGAATCGATCATGCTCTGGACACTCTCGGCTCCGACATGCAGAGCCTGGGCTGGTACTGGCCACAGCCTTTCCCCGGACGCGAGGAAATTCTCGAAGAGGATGGGGAAACCCAGGTCGTAAAGACCCCTTCCGGGGCGACTCTCCGCATGTTTAAAAAACGCAACAGCACACCGGAGCATATTGATTGGGAATGCAAAACCCCCGAGGTCTGGGAGGAGCAGTACCGCGATGCGTTGGTGAACCAAGGCATAGAGCTGGATCTGAAGGCGGCCAATGCGGCGTACAAAAAAGCAAAACGGGACGACCGCTGGAGCTTCTACCCCACGGTCGAATCCTTTGAATGCCTCCGGGCCATGGTTGGCGATGAACACTTCCTGATGGCCATGATCGAGGAGCCGGAATGGATTGAAGAAATGGCATCGGCCTTTACCGATAATGTGCTGCGGAACCTGAATGCCCTGCTGGAGAGCGGCGTGAAACCCGACGGCCTCTGGGTTTATGGGGACATGGCCTACAACTCCGGTCCGTTCTGCTCACCCGCTATGTACAAGGAGCTGATCTGGCCCCAGCACCGCCGGTTTGTCGAATGGGCCCATGAGCATGACATGCACATGATTTACCATACGGACGGAGATATCAATCGCGTGATGGATCTGTATGTGGAGGCAGGTTTTGACGCCCTTCAACCACTGGAGGCAAAAGCCGGCGTGGACATCCGAGACCTCTGTCCCATCTACGGAAAGGATCTGACCTTCTTTGGAAACATTGATGTCATGAAGCTGGCGTTTGGAGACCTGGAGGAGATTGAGGAGGAAATCCGAACCAAGCTTGAGGCCGGGATGGCCACCGGCAGTTACATCTACCATTCCGATCATACCATTCCTCCCCAGGTTCCCTGGGAACGCTTCCTTCACATCATCGAATGTGTGGAGACCTACGGGACCTACTGACATCCGTTTGATATCAGACATTCTGACCTCCCCTCTCTGACTTCTCATGAAACCGTATCCAACATTTGACCATCCTCTCACCATCAGCATGTGGGATTACTCCTGGCTGACCTGCAGTCATCCCGGAGGATCCTTCCAGAATCTTCGACAATGCGTCAAAGAAGCCGCCGAGTGCGGATACAACACCCTCCGGGTAGATGTGTTTCCCCATTTCTATGTCGAGGGAGACCACCATTTCCCCGAGCAAGGGCTGTCACGCCGCATCCGGACCTGGGGGGATGTCCTTCTGCCGGATGGATACACCGTGAATGTGAGGCAAAAGGTCATCGAACTGGCTGAGCTGTGCCGTGAGTATGATCTCCACCTCGGTCTGGACACCTGGCAGTCGTTCACGGTTCTAGGCAGGGAATATCCTTTCACGCCTGAAGAAGAGGAAGGGATCGCACGGGGATGGGCCGACGCCTGGGTCAAGGCCCTGAAACTCATGCGGGAGGATGGGGTTCTGGAGCGTGCCGTCTGGGTGGCCCCCCTGAATGAGGTGCCGATCTTTCTCGGGAATCTGGTGCAGCGGATCGTGGAAGACAACGGCCCTCAAACCGAAGTGGGTGACGGGGAAATCCGGTATCTCAACGAACACCATGACGCGATCTTTATGGATCTGAACACCTGGCTGGGTGAAGCGGTGAAAGCGGAAATTTCCGGCGACGAAATTCCGCTGCTCTACTCAGGAGTCTGGGTGGAGAACTACCCCGCTCGGGTCCCCACCTTCTACGATGCGGTCGACTGTCATTTTATGCCGGATCCGCGGCTGACCGATGAAGACCGGGTTGCCTTGCGCAAAGCCGGTCCGAATGCAGCCGACTTCACTCTGCACGATCAGCAGAACGACTGGGACTTCGCCCTCTTCAGTGCGGCCTGGAACCGGGCCGCTCAGCGAAACTACGGCCGCATGATGGCCTATGCGCGTGATTTCTGCGAGATGACGTTCGCAACAGTGAGGGACACGGAGTGGGAGGTCATCTGCACCGAAGCCTACGGACCCTGCAATTTCCCGGACCACCCTGAAATGGATTGGAGCGTCTACCGGGAATACAATGCGGATGCGGCGAGAATGTTCGCCTCATATCCCTTCAGCGGGCTCACCCTCTCCAATCACGCCGAACCTCTGTTTTCGCTTTGGCAGGACCGGGACTGGCAGTGGCGGGGGAACCAATACCTTCTGAACAGCATCGGTATATGACTCTTATTTGTAGGGGCAGGAATGCCCCGGCTCCATTCACAACGGAGCAGGGGTTTTCAACCCCTAGGCCATGAGATTTCCAAACTCTGGGTGGAGTCCAAACCCTTCCTGTTTCAAATCTTCCCATAAGGGGGTCGGACGAATCCAGAGTCGATAGGATCCCAATGGGAGATTGGCTTTTCTTGGGTTCGCCTCAATGTACGATCTGATTCTTTTGTAGTGTTCAGGAGAACGAGGTACGGTGTCCCAAAAAGCAACATTCCAGAACCTTCCGGTTTTTCCATACTGCCGGTTGAGCTCTCTTGCAGAGTATCCCCGCCAACTTTTCATCAGTCGGGGAAGAGACATTCCCTTCATCAGAAACACAAGACAGTGAACATGGTTGGGCATAATCACAAAAGCATCCATACGGGTCTGTTTTCCTTCGTAAAACATTAGTACCTTGGCCAGGAATTCGGCATTTTCCGGATATTGAAATAAGGAATCACCTCTCCCCTGGGCCAACCAGCGGTCTACTCGATCCACATACCGTTCGTAATAAATGGAGGCTTCCTCTGATTTCCATGGCTTAGGGTGACATTGAAGCCATCGGACTTTTTCCCGTTCCAATCGCTGCAAAGCCTTTCCAGGTAAAGCGTCTGCCAAACTCCAGGTGATAAATTGAAAACGGTTTGTTTGATCCCAATGAGGAAGATAATTCCGGGTTACGTCCAGACCTTCCCGCCGGTCAAGAAAGGGTGTGGGTTTCATAAAGGAATGATGATATACATTTGTATTAATCGCAACGGTATTTTTGATCACTTTATCATGTAGATGACATCTCAAAAGAGGATGGGGCAGGAATGCCCCGGCTCCATTCACAACGGAGCAGGGGTTTTCAACTCCACTCCACAAAAAACACCCCGACTCAGAATAAGCGGGGTGTTGAAAAAATGAGAGCCGTCTGGTTCAATGCCGGCGGCGAAGGCCGAGGACCAACGCCAACCCTGTCAGTCCCACCAGCGCAAACGTTCCGGGTTCTGGGATCACCGCATTGAAACTGTCTCCGAGGCGGAGCTCATCAAAGGTAACCTGCTGGCTGTTACTGGAGGCAAAACGGAATCCGGCCATATTGGTCGTGGTGGCAAAATTATCGAGCCCCACCGAACTCCAGGTGGCCGAACCGGTCGAGGGCGCCCCGCTTCCGAGATCCGGATTCCACCATGCATAGAGATTGTCATTGCCCGCCTGCGCATCAATCCGAAACAGCAGCAGGTTGGTACTTCCGGTTCCCATCGCCACAGCAGAGCCGGTCGAGAGGTTACCGCTTCCAGGATCCCCCGCTCCATCCCGGGTTCCCAGAAGGATGTTATTGGATGCGTCGGTCTGAACCACCAGCCGTAGCGCGTTGAAGGAGGTTTCATAGAATCCATACTGCCGAATGGCAGTGGACGCCGCCGAGTTGTGAATCAGGACACCTCCCCAATACGTGGTGCCTTCATCCAGCGTATTGGCACCGAGGATCGTGGTATTGGCGAGGTTGTCACCCGTGGCATTGGTGAGTTCGGCCGCTCCGTTCCCGGAAGATGCCCATCCGGCGTAGGTCAGGTTGGACCCGACCGACCAGTTCCCTCCGGTGTTGTCGGTCCACCCGCTGAGATCTGAAAACGATTCATCCACGAGCAGAGCGCCCTGGAGCGGAACAAGCAGCAAAAACAACGAACAGACAGCAGGACGGAACAGAGGGTTTTTCATGATGGGTTCTCCGGTTGGTGTAGATGCGAATAGGCTACATCAGATTCTGCCGGCGAAAGAGCCCCTGCTTGCGTTAAGGTAACGCTTTGCAGTTGTCTTCCCCCCGGAACTCTGGTTCCATTTCCAGTATGTCACGAGTCACGCTGAAAGAGATTGCCGAGAAAGCGGGTGTATCCACCATGACCGTTTCCCGGGCGCTTCGGAATCAGGGGCGGACCTCAAAAGAGACCATTGACCGGATCCAGCAGATCGCGCAAGAACTCGGATACATACCGGATCCACGCATCTCTGAACTCATGTCCCATATGCGGGACCGGAAAAAAAAGCCCGGGGCCGAACCGGTGATTGCCTACCTCAGCACCGAACACCGAGCCGATCAGTCTCCGGCATTTCCAGCCTTTTTTCAGGGCGCGAATCAGGCAGCCACCGAACTGGGATATAAGCTGGATCCCTTGAACTTCTGGGATCCATCGATGAGTGACGCCCGTATGTCGGACATCCTGGAAGCCAGAGGAATTGAAGGGGTTCTCATTCCGCCCACCCATCTCGAAGTGGGATCCCTGAATCTTACATGGTCCCGACTGGCTGCGGTGGCCTTCGGCTCCACCTTGATTGAGCCCGATCTGCATCGGGTGTTGAATGACCATTACCACAACACGCTGCTGGCACTGGAGCAGTTGGAACGAGAGGGGATGAAGTCCGTGGGAATTCTCTTGGGGTCTGATATCAGCAAACGGCTCGATTATCAGGTGCAGTCCGCTCTCCATGTGTATCCCAACAGGACACAGACGCCCATGAAGGTTCGGGTCTTTTTCGATGAGAAACCGGAAGACGTCACACGCGCGGTTCAGCGGCAGGAACTGGAGGTACTGATCGGTACCGGCCTCACGCCTCCCCCTTATCTCGATCTGGGAAACATCGAGTGGTGCTGCCTGCTGCTCAATACCCGTGACAAAGGGATCCGCGGGATCAATATCCGTGCCGACCTTGCGGGCGAGGCGGCGTTGAGGTTCCTGGCAGGGCAGCTTCTCCAGCGGAACCTGGGGGTTCCAACCCATCCCCTGCAGATCATGGTCAAAGGAGAATGGTCCGGGGACGGATCGGAAACAACTCCCCCGGATGGTTCCCGCAGGAGTGGAGGGGCTGCACCTGCTGAGCAGATGTAAGCCGGCAGGCCCTGCCGGAAATGGGCAGAGTTCCCCGCACAGCCTGCGGGTGTACAGAGCGAATCACTAAGACTTGTCAGTGCAGCGGAAGTCCGTAGTCTGAGGCCATGCTGCACCACACCGAACTTCACATTCTCCCCGAATCCACTGGAACCATTCCCCGTCTTTCCGGGGTGAACATCGAATGTCATCTCTATGCGGAAGCGAGCAACCTGTGGGATTGGATGGCGGACTCCGGAATCCAGATTGCCCGTCAGTTTCACCCCGAACTGAATCTGCGCAGGACACCCTTTGAAGCGGGCTGGGTGGAAGGGATTGAATCGGAAGAGGCCTACGACGGATTTCGGCAGGTCTGTCTGCAGGAGATTCGCAAGGCAAAAGAGGAACCGGACTACCTGTTCACCGAGGAGATTCCCTGGCTGGGAACTCCGGATACACTGGTGGCAAAAACCCGTGAGGCCGGAGTGGAACCGCTGTTAAGCGTCGGCGCGCATCCCAAGATGTTTTCCCGCCCTCTGCTGTCGGAGGCGGGAGAGGTGGACTGGGGAGCGGCCTGCTGCATATATGAATATTCCGCCACCCTGTTCTGGCGATATGCGGAACACTTCGGAGTGAACGAATTCACCACGATCAACGAACCCGAAAATCAGCTGGGGTCCTGGTACCTTCCCGACTCGCTTTCCTGGCTGGAGAACCCGCCTCCGGATGCATGGTCCCGGCTGTTTCGGGATGATGACCAGCCCACGGGCGACGGGCTGGTGCTCATCCAGGCCATGGCGCAACAATATGCCGCCGTCGCAAACATCCAGCGGCAGGCACTCGAGGATGTCCGTGCAACCCTGACCGACCGGAAGCAGGCTGCACAGTTGAAGCTGCATGGCCCCACCAACGTGGTGTGGACGCAGCTGTGGGAAAAAGCCGCCCCCTGGCTGGACAGTCTGGATGTGCACCAGTACCGGCCCGACCGCAGAGCCATGCGGCAGGTCTTCCGTCTGGCCTCCTCCAAAGCCGCAGCCGAGGGGAAACCGGTTTCCTGTTCAGAATTCAACCGTCAGTCCGGCGGCTTTAAACTGCAGGACTTTCCATTCAATGAACATGCCGCACTCGAAGTTCTCATGCTGTATCTCGAGGCGATGTGCATCGGAGGGCTGGGACCGGCCCCCTGCGAACTCATCTGTCTCTATATTTTTGCCCATCCGTCGACTCACCGGAACTACAAGCATCTGCTCTACGGGGACATGAACCAACTGGACTGGAGTTGTCAGGACAGCGCACCTTGGAAGCGGGATGCCGCCTGGTACCCCACCCTGGAGGAAATGCAGATCCGGAATCCGACCCCGGCCTACCGGATGATGCGAATGGCGAACCGGATGCTTCGATCGGGCGGGCGAGCCACATTGCACCATACCGGTATGGTCAACCCCACTTCGGCCGGCCCTGATGACCTTCATTACGGACTGGTGACCCGGGCCTTTCAACTGGAGGACGCTTCCTGGGTGTGCTGGGTCATCAACCCTGGTGAAACGGAGTGCAAAGGAGTCCGAGTGGTCTGGCCGGCCCCCGGGGTCAGCGGATCCTCTCTGGTGATACGTGGCGGCACCGCATTGGATCCAGATCAGGTTCTCCACTATGAGGGATTTCCGGATGGAACCGAAACCGTCACCCTCCCTGCGAACGGAATCAGCCAATGGATTCTCTCTCCCAGCCCACTGGAGAACCTGAAGGGCATCCGCCTCTCGGAAACCTCCCTGACTCCCGGAACACTGAGCAAAGGGCTTTCGCTGTTTCAGACAACGAGGTTACAGGTTTTAAATGAGGAGTCAGAGGCGCTGGTTGACGACTGCTGGATTACCTGGACAAGCTCCAAACCGGATGTGGTGAGAGTGGAGCCCAGCGGACTGGTTCAGCGGCTGCGATCTGGCGGTGGTGAGATTACCCTGACCGCCACAACCGTTGACGGGCTTCATACTGCACACGTGAAGGTACAGGAGGATCAGGCTGCACCGGGACGTCCCGGGCCCATGCGGCACCTGGGAACCGTGGGACTTGGCGAGTCCCGCGAAAAGAGTTGAGCCGGAAAGAATCTTGCCTTCTCAACGCAACGGGAACACACTACACCTAACCCCGTTGAGAGGAGAGAGCGCATGAAAGATCCGATCTGGAAGTTAATGGGTATGCTGTATCAATCCCACCCCTGGCATGGGGTACCCATTGGAGATGATGCACCTGAACAGATCACGTCCTACATTGAAATCGTGCCGACCGACACGGTGAAGTACGAACTGGATAAGCACTCCGGTCACCTCAAGGTCGACCGACCCCAGGGATTCTCCAACATCTGCCCCACTCTCTATGGCCTGGTTCCTCAGACATTGTGTGCGGGGCGGGTTGCGGAATACTCCAGCCGGAAGAGCGGAAAAGACAATCTGATCGGGGATAATGACCCTCTGGATATCTGCGTGCTTACGGAAAAGGATATCGCCCATGGCAATCTCTTTCTCCAGGCCATCCCCATTGGCGGATTCCGTATGATCGATCAGGGGGAGGCAGATGACAAAATTATGGCCGTGTTGCTGGGAGACGCCACCTATGGTCACATGCAGGATATCTCCGAAGTGCCCGAGGGAGTGGTGAAACGCCTGAAGCATTATTTCCTCACTTACAAACAGGTTCCGGGAGACGGGGCTCCACGGAGTTGTGAAATCACTCATACGTACGGCCGCGAGGAGGCGCTGGAGGTGATTCAACGCAGCCATGCGGATTACAATGAACTGTTCGCAGGTCTTGAAGATTTACTGACGGGAATGCTCCGGGGGGACGGAGAGGAACAGGGTTGATCTCCTGCATCTCATTTCAACTGGGGGGTAAGGACCTCCCCTCAGGGGAGGATGGCAAAAGGAAACGGATGGAGAGTGTGGGAAAAACAATTTCCCCAGATCATGCAGAAAGCAAGCAGAGTCCTTTTTCTCCTTATTCCGATACGGACATGCTGTTTACATTGGCAAAACTGATCTGCAGGACTCATTGTACACTCACGGAACCGGAATAGGCTCTGGCAAGATAGAGGAAACTGCAGCGTCAAAAACCGGAGCCAATCTATCGGAGGTTTCCCGTGCACAGGTGGCTGTGATAGCAATGACCCGATCATCCTCCTGGATCAGGTAATGCCAACTGATGAGCGCAAGGCCCTCTCTCGAGTACCGATGGGACGTCAGGCGGTGCCCCTTGTTTCCCGAAGTCGACACCCACTCCGTTCTGGACACTTCGTTATAGCGGTCGGACGGGTTCCGATACCGGGAAAAAAGCTGGAGCTCGACTTGTGAAACCGTTCCCTCCTCCACCCCATCGACAAACAGATTCGGTCGAAACCCATCCACCGGATCTGCGGTCAGAATAGGAAAATCCATTCCCGGCACGTTTCGCAGTTCCCAACCCTCCGGGACCTGCAATGAAAATCCCCCATCTGCCATGAGGACACGACCTCCGGATACGCGCGTCGAACGACTGCAGCCAGCGAGAAAAAGACAGAGCAGAAGCAGGTGTTTCATGGGTTTCGGGCCCAGTGACGGCCGTAGACATACAGTCCCAAAAATCCAATCGCTACTACCATCCACCAGGAGATCTCGATCGGCCGTCGATAGGCTTTTCGCCATTCAACAGGATCTCTCCAACTGGAAATGTCATCGGGATCATTTCCATAGCTTGCGGATACTCCATCCGCCCCCATCGAGTAGACCATGGGAATGAATTTCTCTCCCGTATCCAAAATGGAAAACTGGTAGGGATTCCCCCATGGGTCCAGCAGTGTCGGATCATCAAGATCCAGAAATACCTTCTGCTTATGATTCACAATGCTTCCTGAATCACCGGTCAGTTCCTGCCTCCACCTTTCGATGATCGGATATCTTCTGTATTCTTTGAAGAATATTCTCACAGCCATCTCAATATTCCTGACGTCTGACATAGCACGGCCATGTTTTGTAGAAACCGTATGCGCATTCAGGATTGTTGCGGTACAGAACCCTGCAAGAAGAAGAAGAAGAAGAAGACATCGCATAGACAAATTCTAGACGGCCCCGCCCTTCAAGTCGAGGACGGGATGGTCTATGCAAAATGGGTCCCCTCTTTAGGCACCCAAAAATGGATCTGGATGAGTATCTAAAGAATACAATGAACACAAATACTTAAATTTTATGTATAATATTTTATACAGTTATTGTGCATTCCCTCGGAGACATTTTCAGTTCCAGAGCGAAGGTTCAGATCCTAAGCGCAGTGACCCTTCTTGAAAAGCCGGTTGGTATCCGGTCACTTTCAAGGATTGCGGATGTTCCATTGCGAAGCGCACAGCTTGCAGCTCAGGGTTTATGTGCGCAAGGGATTCTGAAGGAAACTCAACATCGACAGAAACCCGAGTATGTGTTGAACAGATCGCATCCAATAACCAAGCGAATCCAGGCTGTATTCCAAGCGGACCTATCGGAAGTTCTTCGATCTCGCCCGGTAGAATTACATGCAAAAGCATCGGCACTTTGCCCTTTTCTAGAGGAGGCTGGAGCCCTGGTCCACCATGGGAGGAAGAGTCTGAATGAACCTCTCTGAATGTCTGGAGCAAACAACCAGGCTCCTGCAAAAAAAAGAAATTCCTTTTGCATTGGCCGGTGGGTTGGCGGCCAGTCTGTACCGAAAAGAGCCACGGTTGACCGGAGATGTGGATTTTGCGCTCGCGACGGAAGGAACGGGTGTCTCTGAAGCCAAAGACATCGTGCATCAATTGGACTTTCGTTCAGGGCTGAGACGGCAGGCGGATCTGGACGGCGGTCCTCTAGTTTCCATCAGGAAAAAGAGCACGCCCATCGTCATGGTGGTGGGACGGGAAAAGGGAAACGCTATGGGCGTAGGAACCAACCTTCTGCTTCCTCGAATTCCCTGGGTTTCCACTGCTGTAGAACGTGCGCAGGAACACCAAGTCGATTTTGGGTTCGGCCCCATCCCTGTTCTTACGGTTGAGGATGTAATCGTGGCCAAATGTTACGCCCTCAGCAAAGCGGTTTCCCGGCCTAAAGATCTGGATGACCTGCAGTCGATTCTCGAAGCCGAACATTCTCTCGACCTGATCTACATTCGGGCTCAACTGGAAAACATCGACGTCACATTTCCAAAATCAAGGTACCGTCATTTCCCGGAATCCGTCTGGAAGTTGTTGGGGAAGTCATGAGATCATGGCGTTTTTTTCCGCCTCATCCATCTCAAAAAGATCCAACGCAAGATCACATACAAGAGAATCAGCCATACCAGGAGCTCAAACGGATGCACAGGCACTGCAGTCGGATACGCTTCGCGAATGTCATCAAATTCCCGCCAACTGGGGATATCATCCGGATCATTTCCATTCGTTGCAGTTGTTCGATCCCTGCCCGTTGAATAAGTACGGGGGATACTTTTTCCGTCAACGTCCACCAGAAAATACTGGTATGCCTCCCCCCAGGGATCCTGAAATTCCTCATTACTCAAATCGATAAATACTTTTTGTTTTGTATTCAGGGTGCTGTTGGCATCCGCCGTCAAATCCAACATCCAGGTCTCTTGATCCGGATAGCCTCCGTATTCTTCTTCAAAAAGTTCTGAGGCCATCATGATCTGTTCAACTTCAGCTCTTGCCTTGATCGCCTTTGCGTGTTCCAAAAACGCAGCGGACGTGAGTGCAAGAAATGTAAACGCGAAGTATCCAAGTCGTACCATGGAGGTATCGTATCGTATCCCCTGTTCGTTCTCCAGACTTGTATCCTCCATCTTCCCTGATGTGTCATGATTGGACACTCCGGAGAAGCCGAAGAGGGTATCCCTGAATCCACGACTAAGGGTCGCTTTATGAATCACATCATATAACCGTGAAGAAAACGAAACCCCGGGTCGATGACCCGGGGCTACCGTTACGGACCCCTGCCAGGGTCTATACACTGTGAACGGCGGTTCTTACACTTCGGGATTCGGAACGTAGGATCCTCCGCGGCACTGCTTGAGGTAGTTTAATGCATGCACCTGACCGGTCATTTCCAAGTCCCCGTTATAGACAGGGTCATGCCAGCCCTCGATATCGATGCAGCCTTTGAATCCACCACGACGAAGTTCGGTGATGATATCCGTCCAGTTGCTGTCACCGAATCCAGGTGTGCGGTGCTCTACAAACGAGGGGGCGAGTTGCACCGGGAGGTCCGTGTTTGGATCGGCGTGGACAGAGGAATGGATACCGTACTTGTGAATCACGTCCCAGTGAATGGTGGCGTCTTTTCCGTGCACGTGGAAAATTTTCGGAAGCCATTCTTTCAACTGGGGCATGGGATCCATCAGGCTGACCATCTGGTGGCAGGGTTCCCACTCCAGCCCCATGTTGGGCAGCGGAACCGCATCGAACATGATTTCCCAGGCAAGCGGGTTGTGGGCGATGTTCCAGTCCCCTTCCTGCCAGGTGCCGCCCATGTCGCAGTTCTCAAACGCGATCTTGAGATCTTTTTCGCCCGCTTTGTCCGCCAGAGGCTGGAACACTTCCCGGAAACGGTCTCGGCTTTCGTGGATGGCTTTGCCACGCAGACGTCCGGTAAATCCGCAAATCACATCGCAGCCGAACAAAGGAGCGGCATCAATCAGTTTTTCCCAGCCTTCGCGGGTCTGAACGTCTTTCTCTCCGTCCTCAAGGGGGTTTCCGAAGATGCCGACACTGGAGATCACTGCGCCGGTCTCGGCAAGAACCGGTTTCAATTCGTCGGCCAGGCGTTCCAAATCGCAGTCCCCCAGGGTCTGCCAAAAGGTCAACGAGTAGGATTCAAATCCATGATGCTGGATCTGACGGATGTATTCGGGTGATTTCTGACCGGCTCCCACGAGGGTACCGATGCGGATGGACTCATTTTCGAAGGACATGAGAAGTCTCCTGAGGGGATTGAGGGGTGATTAGGCTCGTAGAGTGACAGATTTTTTCGATTCGTCGGATTTAAAGCAGGCGTCCAGCACCCGTTGCACCTCCCAACCTCGGCGGAAGTCAGAGGGATCGTTTACACCGGTCTTGATCGACTTCAGGAAGCGTTGCTGCATGTTGGGAGTCTTGCGCGCTTTTACCGTCTTGAACTTCGCTTTTTTCAAATCCGGCCCTAGGCAGACTTCCAATTCTTCCCCGGATGTATCGAGGTCGATTTTCAACGCACCGGTTTCACCGTAGAGGGCCAGCTTCAGAGAGTTGGTCTGTCCGGTGGCCCACCGGGTGGTGTTGATGGTGCCAATCCCGCCTCCGGCGAGTTCCACCTGCATCAGGGCGGTGTCATTTGCATCCAGATTGTATTCCCCAATCTTGTTTCCGGGAGCCTTGTTGAAGGTCTTGAGCTTGCAGCTCAGAGATTTTACCCGTTCATTCGCCACATAGGTGGTGAGGTCGACAATGTGTACACCGATATCGCCCAGCGCTCCTTTGGATCCATGGTCGGTGGACAAACGCCACAGCCATGCAGGTGTCTCCTGCCACACACCCCACACCGGGGAGGTCAACCAGGTCTGCAGGTAGTGGGCTTCCAGGTGCATCAGCCGTCCCAGTTTTCCGGAGGCCACTAACTGTTGGGCATGATGCAGGACCGGATTATTCCGGTAGGAGAAGTTGATCATGTTAATGACACCGGCTTTTTCCGCCGCAGTGACAAGCCGTTTTCCTTCCGGAGCGGTGGGAGCAATCGGTTTTTCGCACAGCACATGTTTTCCGGCTTTCACCAGTGGCAGTGCACAGGGGACATGAGCGGAGTCAATGGTGGCCACCACAGCCGCATCAAATTCACCCCATTTCACCAGCTCTTTTACATCGGTGAAACGGTTCCTGATCTCAAATTTGTCGCAGTAGTTGTTCAGGTTTTCCTCCTGAATGTCGACACCGGCCACCAAGGTGCAGCCTTTGAGGTTCAAAAACGCATTCGCATGAGCATGGGCCATGCCGCCCGTTCCAACAATCGCAATCCGGATCATACAGTCTCCTAAGGGTTTCCCGACATTATACCGTCGTTCATCTTGTTTATGAATAGCCAAGATCTACAAATAGGTATAATATATGTAATATTTCTACACTATGAGCGCTCTCATCGAAAATACAGGCTTGACCCTTCATCACTGGAGAAACCGGATTCAACGTGGAGAAGTACAGGTATCCGCCGCCCAAACGAAGTATTTGCATCAGCCGCAATCAGGCCAGATGGTCCATGATCATCCGGAAATTTTCCTCCAGATCCACGGGGAGAATCACTTCACATTTCCGGAGTCCGCGTTCCGGCTCCGGTCAGGTCACGCCCTGCTGGTCCCGGCCGGTGTCCCTCACCGCGAGGAGGCGTTTGATGGGCAGCATCCGTTCAAAATGATTGTCATCGGTCTGAACCGCCATCAGCGCTCTTTTATTTTCGGAATGAAAGGGCAGGACCCCTTCCCACACGTGGAGCAGGTGTTCTGTATGCCGAACCCGGATGCAAAGGCACAACAGGAACTCCTTTCCTCCATGGAACGGTACCTGACCAGCAAAACCGGTCACGAGACCGGCATTCACCTGCTGGGAGTCTTGTTGGATGGACTCGCGAAGCAGATGAAACTTCCAGCCATTGAAGACTGGGTCTTTGAACACCAATCACTGGCCGAGAAAGCGGCCCAACTGGCGGTGGCCCGCTTTCAGGATCCCAACTGTAATGTCGCCAACCTTGCACGGGAGCTGGGGGTCTCGCCCAATTATCTCTCTGCGAAATACAAAGCAGAAACAGGGGAAAAGCTTTCGGCCATGGTCATGCGGGAACGCTTGGATTATGCCAAAACTCTTCTGAAGGAAACGGATGAGAAAGTCGTGGATGTTGCGACTGCCAGTGGATTTCTCGAAGCTTCTTCTTTCATCGCGAGGTTTAAAGCCCTCACCGGCCTGACTCCTTTACGGTACCGGGAGGCGAGAAGTATTCCCACAACATGACATCTGTTTGACAATCTTTTTACAGAGTGACCCCTATTCATGGATGAAAAGCTGTGACAGGATTCAGACAACCTCAGCCAGGAGTCCCACATGTCCTTCCGACATACCCTTCTTTTCTTCTCACTGTTTGCACTTACCCTTCCAGCGCGTGAGGTGGAGGAATATCCTCCGGCCAAGGTCAATTACGAAGATTATAAAACCCTGGTGGCGGAAGCAGAGGTCCATCGTGAGAAGCGGCTGGTCCGTTTGGACACATTTTTGAAGATGAGTAAAAAGCCGAATGTCATTATTCTCGATGCCCGGCCGAAATTCCGGTTTGACCGCATTCACATCAAAGGAGCGAAACATCTGAATTTCGCCGAGTTCACCCAGGCCAGCCTCGCGAACATTATTCCTTCCCCTGACACCACGGTACTGATCTACTGCAACAACAACTTTGAAGGCAATCAGGTCGATTTCAGAAGTAAAGTAAGCCTACCAACCCGAAGATCTCCCCTAGTCAAGGAGCGAAAAACCTCCCGCATGATGGCGCTGAATGTCCCAACCTATATCAGTCTTTACGGATACGGGTACCGGAACGTCTATGAACTCGATGAACTGGTGAATGTAAAGGATCCCCGGATCGTGTTCGAAGGAACCGCAGTAACCCGCTGAGAGAACGGATTCCCTTCCCACGGAGGCCTGTACGGCCTACATGAACGGAATCCATCTGAAAGGGACTGGATACATATCGACAGCCAATGGCCTGAAGCGGCTCTTTCCCCCTCTAACACAGGTATGGGCCTACGTTCCCATGCCAAAACAGGAGTGGATTTTTCCATGGTTCTGGTGTATAAGTTGGTTATGGACCCCGTTCAGATTAGTCAGCATAAGAAGTCCGGTCAGACCCTTTTAGAGACGGTCATGATCCTGGCAGTCACCCTTGGGCTCGTAGTGACCCTCGGGTTTTTCATGTACGTGTTCAAAGAACATGGAGGTCGGATTTTGGATCTGGTCTCGTCAGAATACCCCTGACCCACTCGCAAAATTACTCAAAATAAGACTTGTCAGTAGTTTTTGACAGATTTATTCTGGAAACCTACCAAACTAGAACCGCCCCACCGGGGCAGGAGAAGACATATGAAATCTCGGAATATGAAGAAAAAGAGCGGCCAGGCAATGGTCGAGTACATTATCATCGTCGTCCTGGTTGCAATTGCCTGTATCGTTGTTGTCGGTGCATTCGGCGATCGTCTGCGTGAAATGTTCGGTGCAGCGACAGAAGAGTTGGGTGGAGACGGTGGTGACACCGGTACCAGTTCTGTTGAATTCATGCAGGGACTTTAATCGCGACATTCTGCGTCACACGACGCCTGATTTCGAGTCGTAACCACCCCGTTACTGACATTCGGAACCTAGGTGTCGTGTCCCGCAGGAGTTACCTATGCCTGTGCCCGTTACACATTTACGGGTGAAGACCCGTCTCAAAAGGAAGTCCAGCCGATCTGGGCAGGCCCTGATTGAGTCACTGGGTGTGATCATCCTGCTTTGCTTCATCCTGTTTGGGGTGATTCAGTACGTAATGATGCTCACCGCTACAGAAGTCGTCCAATACACGGCCGACGCTTCTGCCCGTGCACGCGCAGTTGGTTTCAACCGCTTCATGGTCTACAAAGTCAACCGGGTTGCGAGCATACCCAATGCCGGGTTGATGCGTACTCCACACCGGACCAACATCGGAGATGGTGGGGCCTGGAGTGAATATACCGCCGGGGAATCCTTCAACGCCGCCATTGGCAGCAGCCCCCGTTCCAGCCAGTATCACGACATTGAACAGTACAATATTCCCCTCTTTTTGGGGGCGGAACACTGGGGTCGTATGTGGGGGGTTCTGGACTATGAAGACTGGGACACCGTCAGTGGACCGTTATACACCGGGACCACGGGTTACACGGTTGGAGTTGTGGTGACTCAAGAGTTCCCCCTTCGCATGCCCTTCGTAGGGGCCTTCAGTCGGGATGATCATATTCGAATCCGCAAAGAGGCCCGTTTAGCGGACCACGCTGATTTATACTTGGAGTAGAGATGCACAAATCAGAGGTCAGAGGTCAGAGGTCGATTGTAAAACAAGCCCGTACCCGTCAGGGGTCAGATGCCCCCCGACACGGAAAACGAGGTCAAACCATGATCTTTATGGCGATGGTGATCGTCATGATTGCGTTTGCGGCCCTGTTTTATTTCGATGTCCATAAAATCCTTCACGTCAAAGCGATCAGCCGGAACGGTGGCGATTCCGCCGCATTGGCCGGAGCCCGCTGGCAGGCCATTAGCCTGAATCTGATTGGCTCACTCAATGTGGCCCAAGCCATGGCCATCACCGACAATCTGTCTTCAGGGCTGGCGACAAGTCCTGAAGCTGAACTCATCGCGGAATTACAGCGACGCGTCACCTTCAGCGGACCGATGTTTGGATATGTCGCCTCCCAACAGGCGGCGAAAAACAACGGGATCTTTAACCAGGATGCATTTGAAACGGATCTCCGCGCTCACGTTGATCTCGTTCTCACGGATTACCTCGAATTTTTTCCTGAGCCGTTTGAACCTGTCCCCCCCTACAACAATGCCTGGGAAGAGTATGCGGCAATGCTCACACTTCTTGCCGACCATGGAATCGCGGTCAATGCAGCCTGGCAGTACTACCAGAATTATTCCCATACAAATCATCTTCTGTTAAACCCCGGGTTTTACGATGCGATTGCGGGCAGAAGCTGGTGCTGGTTCTTTTACAACGCCTACGACGAACTGCGGAATTACAACAACTGGACGGATTGGGATGATCTTCCAATCATCGAGCGCGACCCACCCGTGAATTCCGAAATCTACAGTCTGTTTATGCGGAGAGTCACGGTTCTGGATAACGTCCCCTCGTTATCAACTGAAAACGACTGGTATGCACAAATCGAAGCATTACGGACACTCCTGATCCAATTGGAAGACGATCAGGATGTCGTTTTAGAGAATTTTGATGCCGATTGGGCCTTCTACCACCCCGGTCGCTGGGGAGGATGGAGTGGAAACATTCCCGGTAATTTCCCCTGGGACGGCGACATCCGCGAACAATACGACTATGCAGGAGCTGACATTGCGGTCGGGGTGATGGCCGAAACTGAACGCCACACGGATTTTCAGGGAGCAGACACCGTCAACTGGTCTGCCGGCGCTAAAGCGTTTGGCGATCTGGGGGATGGCCGCCGTCCGAATACATACGGACTGGTGCTTCCGGCCTACACTGATGTCCGGCTGATTCCCATTGACGCGACCATGAGTGGCGGCAACGGCCAGCTTCGCCATGGATGGCTGGAGTTTATTCTCATCTATCTCCCTCAATACATGGAGTATGGACCCAGCGTTCTGCCAACAGGAAACTGGTATGCGAACCAGCTTCGCACCTGGGAGCGGCGCTCCTTCCGTGAAACCGGTGTAGAGTGGCTGCTGGACAACTCTGACGATTGCTATACTCCCCCATCCGGCGGTGGAGGCGGAGGAGGAAGTGGAGGAACATTCCGTGGACATTAAGAAACAACACCCCACAAAATCCGGACAGGCTCTGACAGAGTTCTGTGTGTGCCTGATTGCGGTGCTGACCGTGATCGGCGGCATCTTTCAACTGGGTCTCTTAGGACTCGCCCGGACAGAAGCCCGGGTGGAAGCCACCAATTCCGCCACCCTCCGGAGCATGTTCGATTCAGACGTGACCGGTCTAAGCATTCCCCGATATATTGACCGCATGGCCGACGGAACGGATGGACGCACCTATTCCGAGGATGACTATGGCATTGGAGGCAATGAACAACGGGCCTACGACGAACTCATTGCATCCAGCCGGCCGGATATTCTGTACGGATATGCTCCCGATAATGACTTTGCAGAGATGGGAGACTCATTCGAAATGATGATCGGAATGGGCCTGGTTCGGGGCACCGGCAGTGAATACGGTCTTCCGGTTCTGCCGATCGTCAGACGGTTGTTTATGAACCAGAACTCCGTCGATATCCGTGTGGAGGCCTGGATGGTACGAACCGGAGAGATTTACTGATGAGAAGAGCCTGCCGCATGGCAGCGCTTCTGCTCATCTTGGCACCCGGACGCATGAACGCCCGGGTTTACTGGCGACAACCGGTCGATGTACCCGGTGAATGGGCCAGAGCGTATCAGTCTCCGATCCGATTGCAGCGGGGCAAGGGAGATTTAAATGTCTTTGTCACCGGACAAGGGCTGAAAAACGTCGAAGCCCATCTCAGAAACCTGCACGGGGATGCCCTGTCCTGGGTCCCCGGCGAAGTCATGGCATGGGGCATGGCAATTGAAGACGGTGTGCTTTACCGGTATCTGGTGCAGCCTCGGCCACCGGAAGATGGGGGGTTCTGGGTCGTGGCCCTCAGCCAGCCCGTGAGACAGGCGGGAAAACCCGCACAGGATCCTGAGCGACATCAGCTCACCGAGTTGCCCCGGCTCCCGAACAGCCGACCCACTTTCTACAGTCATGCGGAGGATACCCATGTCCAGGTGGAGATTTCGGTGACTCCCGCCTCACCCGATGCCGCACTGGATCAACTGTCGGATATGCTGCAGGGGGACGGGTGGCAGGCATCCCCCGCCAATACTGGAGGATTCCGGATGTTCGTCCGTCGTGACCGGGTTGCGTTAGTGGGGGCAAACACCGGAAAAGACGGGCAAACCCGCGTTCTCAGACTTCACAAACCCCTTGGGGTTAAGTAAAGAGATTTTACGATCTGATTGGAGACTCCAACATATGAAGCAAAAAATGGTTCTGATTCTGGCTGTGGGGATGGGCATACTCGCCTTCGTCCTCACCCACCTGTATTTAAAAGCTGAGCTGAATAAGCTGACTGCGGGCTTGCGGAAAGTGCCTGTGGTTGTGGCCAGAGAAGACCTTCGGATCGGGACAGTCCTTGATTCCTCAAATACCGCCGCACTGGAAGTATTTGAAAACGGATTAAGCCCCAGGGTCTTTAAGCTGGAGGATCGCAACCGGGCGATGGGACGGTCCCTGAATTTCCCGGTTAAAAAGGGAGAGCCCATTATGTGGCATCATCTTGGCGTGAAAAGCCTGACCGAACTGGGCGGGCTCGCGGATCTGGTCCCGAGCGGCATGCGGGCGATGTCGATTCCTGTTTCCACTGAGACCGCCGTCAGTGGTCTGATCCGGCCCAATGATCGGGTGGATATCCTGGGGACCTTCAGTTTTATTGACCAGGCAAACCCTGAGGAGATGGAAACGGTCACCTTCACCGTCCTGCAGGACGTCACTGTCCTCGCGACCGGTCAGGAAACCGCACGGGTGGAACTCGAAATTTCCAGTACCCGACGCAGAGGCAGTTACAATACGGTGACCATTTCTGTCTTTCCGGAGGAAGCCGAACTGCTGGCCTTCGCGATGAACGTCAAGGGCACTCTGACCCTGACCCTGAGGGACCCGGAAGACAACGGGATTCTGGACCAGACACCTCCGTTAAACTTCCAGGCACTGCAGCGAGAGCTGCCCCGCCTGAATCAACGGCGTCAGCGTGCCCGCCCCGACTCCGGCCCCGTGAACCTTCTCCAACGTCCCTGATATGCCTGATTCGTATAACTTGGTGATCCGACACCAAGGGGGGACTGAGCAAAGTTTCAAGCTTCCTCTGGGGGTCTACACAGTCGGGCAGGACAAAAAAAATAAAATTGTTCTGCAAGATCCGACCCTGTCTCTGAAACATGCGGTGATCAGTGTCAGTGCGAACGAGCTGGCCATTGAAGATCTTCACAGCAACACCGGCACCTACATTGAGGGCGCACGGGTCAAGGGGCGCTCTCTCTTTACCCCCGGACAGAAAATTCAACTGGGAGGATATGTACTGCAAATCCTCTCGGCAAAGCCGAAACCCGCTCCCGCACCGCCACCCGCCCAGACCCCACCTGCAACTCCCGCCCCACCGAAGCCGGCCACTCCTCCACCGCATCTGGCGGCTCAGAAAGAGCTCAGCCCCGAGATGCGGATCCGGCGGAATATCAAACGCCAGGTGCACCAGGAGTTGTTAGACCGACTCGACCTCCGCAGGATGACCGCGGAAAATATCGGCGAATCAGGCCTGCAGGAACGGGCCCGTGAGCTGGTGGATCAAATTATTGATGACGTAAAGCAAAAGCTTCCCCGGGGAATCGATCCCACGAAACTTGCAGACGAAATTTACAATGAGGCGGTGAAACTCGGTCCATTGGAAGAGTATCTTGCGGATGACACCATCACAGAAATCATGGTGAACGGGCATGATCAGATTTTCCTCGAACGCCGGGGAAAACTGCTTCGGGGCGACACCACGTTTGTGGATGATTCCAGTGTACTGGCCATTATCGAGCGAATTGTTTCACCGCTCGGACGCCGTATTGATGAAAGCCGCCCATATGTGGATGCCCGGCTCCCGGACGGAAGCCGTGTGAATGCCATTATTCACCCCCTCTCCCTCATTGGCCCCTGTGTCACCATCCGTAAGTTTTCCGCAACCCCTTTTACCGTGGATAACCTGATTGAAATGGGGGCCATCACCCGCGGTCTGGCGGAATTCGCCCGCATTTGCGTCCAGGTGAGAAAGAATGTGATTATCTCCGGCGGTACCGGCAGCGGAAAAACCACCTTTCTCAATGTGGTCAGCGGTTATCTGCCCGATGGAGAGCGAATCATCACGGTTGAGGATGCTGCGGAACTCAGGCTGCCCCAGGAACACGTTGTCCGTTTGGAGGCCCGCCCGGCCAACATCGAGGGAACCGGTGCGATCACCATTCGGGATCTGGTCAAAAATGCTCTGCGGATGCGCCCCGACCGGATTGTGGTCGGGGAGTGTCGTGGAGGAGAAGCCCTCGACATGCTGCAGGCGATGAATACGGGTCACGAAGGATCGCTGACCACGGTTCACGCCAACTCTCCGCGTGACGCGATGGCCCGACTGGAGACCATGGTCTTGATGGCGGGGATGGAACTCCCGATTAAAGCCATCCGTGAGCAGATCGGCTCGGCCATTCAGATGGTCATCCAACTCTCGCGGTTTTCCGATGGAAGCCGGAAAGTCTCCAGAATGACCGAGGTGTGCGGAATGGAAGGTGACCGGATTATCCTTCAGGATCTGTTTGAATTTAAACAGACCGGCCTCAGCTCCGATGGAAAGGTACAGGGAAAACTGCTGCCGACCGGAAATGTCCCCACCTTTATTGATGAGGTGCATGCGCGGGGCATCGAACTTGATCCTGCCATTTTTGATCCTCAACGAGCCGAGGAGTACGCTGTATGAGCGGCGTCATGCTGTTCCTGATTCCGGCGATTTATTTCGTCTGCTTCTTTCTCATGGGCCTGCATCTGCTCTCAGGACTCAAAGAAGCGATGTCGGGCGAAGGGGATGCCACATCCCGGGCCGCCTCGCGGGAGCTGGAGAATCTCTTCCTGTTTATTCCGGCCCACCGCATTGCCTCTCTGTCGCAAAGCGCGGCCATTCTCATGTTCCTGTTGGGATTTATGGTGTTCGGCAATTTGAGCAATCCCGCCGGGTTACTGGGAGGACTGGTTTCCGGCATGGTGCTGTATTTCCTGGTACGCATGATCCCGGGCATGGTGATTGGATTTCTGAAACGGAAACGACTGGAAAAGTTTAATCTCCAGCTTACCGAAGCTCTGGTCACAATGTCGAACTCCCTCCGTGCCGGTTTCAGTATCCAACAGGCCTTTGAAACCGTGGTACAGGAGGGCCGGAATCCGATCGCACAGGAATTCGGAGTGTTTGTACAGCAGACACGTGTGGGTGTACGCTTTGAAGATGCCCTTCGCAACATGGAGGAGCGGGTAAAAAGTGAGGACCTGACCCTTATGATCCGCGCAATTGAAATTGCACGGCAGACCGGGGGAAATCTCACGGAGGTCTTCGATATTATTGCCGCCACGATCCGCGAGCGGTCCCGAATTGAAGGAAAGATTAAATCCATGACCGCCATGGGACGACTGCAGGGAATCGTGGTGGGCATGATTCCAATTTTCCTGCTTGGCATTATGACCATGCTGGAACCGGCCATGATGGTGAATTTCTACACCTCGATCCCGGGTATCGGCATGTTGATCGTGGTGGGAATATTCCTGACTCTCGGCTTCCTGGTCATCCGTAAAATTGTGAATATCGAAGTATGAGCCCCTTCCTCTTTCATCCTTTACTGGCACAAAGCAACGGCGGTTTAGATCCGGCGACCCTCTCGATTGGGCCCATCGGAATTGCCGCGCTGATTCTCTGGGTGGTGGCAGCGGTATTGATGGGATGGTATCTGGGGAGTCAGCTGACCTCGATCCGTTACGCCACCCTCGCGGACGGACAGCAGCTCAAGCGGACCTTGCCACTGAGTTTTCAACTGCTGCTTCCCTTCACCAACAATGTGAAAATGTTCCGCCGTACAAAGTACGCGGCCCTGCGGCAGAAAACCGAACGGAAACTGGTTGCGGCCGGGTATGACACCGTCCTGCCGGCGGCCGACTTCCTTGCGCTCCGGATCCTGGTGCCCTGTGTGATGGCACCTGCATTGATTATTCTCATCATGCTGCTGACCTCCAGGCTCCCCGGTCCCATGGGAGAAGGGTTCCGGGACCGACAGGGGCTGTTGTTCCTCAGCATCCTCGGCTATCTGGCCCTGCGTCCGAATGTCTGGCTGAAACGGACAATTAAAAGCCGTCACCGGGAGATTGAACGCGGCCTTCCCTTCGTTCTCGACCTGCTGACACTTTCGGTGGAGGCGGGCCTTGATTTCATGACCTCCATCCGCCGGCTGATTGAGCGACGGAAGGTGGATGCATTAAGTGAGGAGTTTATCCGGGCGGTGCGGGAAATGCAGGTGGGTCGAACCCGACGCGATGCCCTGAGGGACATGGCTGAACGCGCACAGCAACCGGACCTCTCATCCGTCGTCTCCGCCCTCGTGCAGGCGGATGAGCTGGGGGTGGGGATCGGTACCATTCTGAGAATCCAGGCGGAACAGATGCGGACCCGGCGGTTTCAACGGGCGGAAAAAATGGCGAACGAAGCGCCCGTGAAATTGCTTTTCCCCCTGGTTTGCTTTATTTTTCCCAGTGTTTTCCTCGTTTTGCTGGGGCCCATTTTCCTGCACATGCTTAAGCAAGGAGTTTTTTAAGATATGCAACCAACGTCTCCACATCTCATCATTCAGGAAGGCCCGGAAAAAGGGCGGGAACTGGTGATTCCCGAGGACGGTGCCCGCATCGGCCGCGCGACAGAGAATGATATCAGCATTGCGGATGCGGCGATGTCCCGTTTTCAGTGCCGGATGTATTTTCGTGACGGATTCCTTCATATCATGGATCTGGGCAGCACCAATGAATCCTTGGTGAACAACAAACCCGTCACCGATCAGGCACTCCGCTATGGGGATGAAATTCTCATCGGTGAATCCACCCTGAAGGTTCTCAACGATGGACTGGCGGGCAATGTCACCTCTCCGGATCCTCAATCGGCCTCCACCCCAGGGGCCGCCGAACCGGAACCGGCTCCCATCGTGTTTAACCTCGGAGGAGAGGAACCTGCGAAGGAGGAAGCCGCCCCGGCGCCAATCCCAGTTGAACCGAAACCGGAACCTGCCCCCGCCGCCATTTCACCTGTTCCGGAACCGGAGGCCGCCTCTGGTTCTGAAAAACCGGAATCCCCCACGTCCGCGCTCATGGATGTGGACCTGGGGTTCGGACGGAAAGATGACGAGGAGGAGGGCCAGAAAGAACCCGGAAAACGTTCCGTCCTGCCGATGATTCTGGTGGCCTTTGTCACCATGCTGGTGGTCTTGACCGTGGGTCTGATCGTGCTCATGAGCACCGGACCGCAGAATGTACCGGTCGTGGTCCGCCAGGACGATACCGTTCAGCTGTATTACGAACGGGTCGTGTCCGGAAACGGGAATATTTTCCGGTATGCGCTCCGCCTGGAAGAGGACGGTACCCTGCATGCGGATATTCACGATATTCGGGAACAGCGGAATGTCAGCCGCGGCAAGAAAGTGGAACCGGAACGGGTAAAAGAGTTCCGGGAACAACTTCTCAATCGCCAGTCCTCATTTACCCAGCTGGATGATTCCTACCTCCGGACCCTGACGGACCAGATGGAGAGCAATGACATCACCCTGGTCGTGAACCGGGAAGCCAAGAGGGTTCGGACCTTAAATCATCCCCAGCCGGATGCATTTGAGGATGTGCGGATTCTCATTGAAGGATTTGCCAGAACCGAACTGGAGTTGAGTACCATTTTCAGATCACCGGAAGAACTGAGGCGGCTGGCACAGGATGCTTGGACGAATGCCCAGAACCTGTATGGCAAACGGGATGTAAAGAATGAGAACCTGTACCGGGCCATCCAGAAGCTTAAGGAAGTGAAATTCCTCCTGCAGGACCTCGAGCCCAAACCCGCTTATTATGATCAGGCGCTGAACTTTGAGCTCGAGTGGGATTCTCAACTGACAACCCTGCTGAATGACTTGATCTTCGAGACCAACCGCGCTCTTCAAATCGGACGGCGGGACCTGGCAGAACAATATCTGCTTCGAATTCTGGAAACGATGCCCGACGAATCACATCCGGCGCACAAACGGGCAAATGATATGATTTTACGCCTTCAACAGGAACGGAATACATGAAAGCTCTCCTCTCCCGTTTACTGATCGTTCTCGCCTTTGCAGGCCTGACTGCTTGCGAAAAGAAAACCGAAACCCCCACCGGGGAACTCTTTGTGCTGACCCGTCCCACCGGTGCCAAGGTCAAAGCGAATGGAACATTCATCGGACTGAGTCCGATCGTGGAGGAAGCCATTCCCAGTGGTCCCACCCTGCTGACCATTGAAAAAGAGGGGTATCATACCGAATATGTTTCTCTTCAGATGGTCACCGACGAGAAAATTTCCCGGGAAGTGGACCTCCGACCTCTCACCGGTTTGGTGCTCATCCGTTCGAATCCGCCCGGTGCCAATGTCACCATCGCGGATGTGTACAAAGGCAAAACCCCTCTGGCCCTGCACGAACTGCCACTCGGAAGTTACAATGCGGAACTTCAACTGCTGGGATACAATGATAAAGAGATCGAATTCGAAATTGAAGACCGGATCCCCATGGCCCGGGATGTGGATATGATCTCAAATTCCGGGACTCTGATGGTACAGTCCATCCCTTCCGGTGCCACACTCTTTGTAGACGGCCGGAACGAAGGCCTCACTCCGAAATCCATCGACCGGATCGAACAGGGAGAGCGAGAAATTACGCTGGAACTACCCGGTTTCCGACCCTACCGGAGGACCGTGCTGATTTCACCGAAAGAAGCGGCCCGGGTCGATGCGACCCTGACGCCCCTTCCAGGTGGGTTGAGCATTGCGACGCTGCCAACCGGAGCACGGGTCTATGTCAACGGGGAGCTGCAGGGCACCGCGCCGGTCAATATGGAGGAAGTGGCACCCGGAGCCTACAACATCCGGGTGGAATTGCGGGGTCATGCCGACATTGAACGTGTGGTGCAAGTGACACGCGGTGATGCGGTGGTGGAGGAATTCCGGATGGAACGGAACAGCGGCACCCTCCAACTGGTCACCCGGCCTGCAGGGGTCAAGGTGAGTATTGACGGAGAATTCATGGGCACGACCAAGGCGCCGGAAGAACGGACAGACCGCGTTTCCCTTCCCTTGCAGATTGATCTCCTCTCGCATGGATCTCACACGCTTCAACTGGTCAAGGAAGGATACACCTTCGAAAACAAACGCTTCTTTATCGAGAAGGACAAAGTGACCGCTCTTGAGGAAATCCTGACCCGGAAATTCATCCCCAACGTTCTGGTGAGGATGGGGGAAAGAGGAGGCCAAACTCTGACCGGTGTTCTCATCCGCAAACATATCAACGGGGATGTGGAGTTGGAAATCCGTCCAGGGGTGTTCCGCACCATCCTCGCCGGCAATATCGTATCGATGGAACCCCTGAAGCAGGAAGAGACGCTCAAAGACTAATTATCTTGAGACAGCGTTGTGGTGGAGTAGGAGGGATCCATGCCATCCCCCACCACGGAAAATTACCTGAAAACCATCTACGTCCTTGCGGAACGCGGGGGCGGAGATGCCCGGGTGCGAACCGGAGATCTGGCTCAGGAACTCAACGTGACTCCCGGCACCGTCACCACGATGATCCGTGGCCTCGCCAAACGGGAACTTGTGCAGTATGAAAGCCGGAAAGGTGTCCGCCTGACCGAACCCGGCCGGGTGCAGGCTCTGAAGGTGCTGCGACGCCATCGACTGATTGAACTCTTTCTGGTGGAAGTCATGCGGATGGACTGGTCAGAAGTACATGAGGATGCTGAAGCTCTGGAGCATGCCGTATCCGATACACTGGTGGAACGTATGGCCGACATGCTGGGCAATCCATTGCATGATCCGCACGGCTCTCCGATTCCCACCCGGGGATCTGTGATGCCGCCCGCGGCGTGGACCTCCATGGATCAGGTGGCACCGGGACGATACCTGATCACGCGTGTCAACGACCATGACGCCTCCAGCCTGGAATGGATGAGCTCCAACGGTCTCAAACCCGGTGTGGAGATCGAACTGCTTTCCACCGATCCCCGGGCGGGTGCGGTTTTCCTGTCCGTGTGCAACACGGATACCCAAACCGCACTGGGGATTGAGGTGGCACGACGGATCGGGGTGGAGCCCATTGGGGTATGAGCTCCTCTGAACAGGAGGAGCTGGCCTCAACCACATACTTCTGGGAACGGATCCGAGGAATCTTTACGGGCCTGATTGAAGTCCTCTGGCAGCCGGGATCCGGAGTCGCGCTGTTAGTCGCAAGCCGGTATTTCGACGCGGGAACTGTGGCCAAAGGTCTTATCAGTGCCTCGGGCTTTATGGGCTTTCTCCTCACCCCTCTGACCCTCGGGTTGTTCGCGTCGCTCCGATGGCCGATCCACCGGAATATGGCCCTGCTGTATCTGCTTGGATCCATTTGTTTGCTGTTGCTTCCCCTTGGCGGTTCGCTTGAATGGTTTGTCGCCTTTGCCGTTCTGGCACATGTGATTCTCGTCCAGTACACACCGATGTTCACCGAGATGTATGGATCCCATTTCACCACGAATCAGCGGGGGCACAGGGTCAGTACTGTCTTTCTAATCGGCGGAGCCTGCAGCGTCTTTGCGAATTATGCCTCGGGGAAACTCCTGGATCATCGGTTGGAGGACTACCGCCCGATTGTTTGGATCATTGCCCTGGCCTGCCTCGCATCTGCCGCGTGTTTACTGCAGATACCAACCAAACCGCTGGAGAAGGCGAAAGTCGGAAATCCACTCCGGAATCTGCGACTGCCTTTTCAGGACAGGCTGTTTGGCTGGATGCTGCTTTCCTGGATGCTGCTGGGATTCGGAAATCTGATGACCCTCCCCCTTCGGCTTGAATACATGGCAAACCCACGGTTTGGAATCGAAGCGAGCAATTCCATGATTCTTGTGATCACGGGTGCCGTTCCGGTGGTGTTCCGCCTGATTGCCTCCCGAACACTCGGCCGGCTATTCGACCACTGGAATCTGGTTACGCTCCGCCTGTTTCTGAACGCCCTGTTTCTGCTGTCTATCCTCACCTTTTTTACCACCCGCTCCTTATGGGTCATGGGGATCAGCATGGCGTTTCTCGGGACCGCAATGGCCGGTGGGCGGATCACCTGGTCGCTGTGGGTGACCAAACTGGCTCCACCCGGGAAAGCCTCGAGTTACATGAGCGTGCATATGCTCTCCACCGGTCTGCGGGGAAGCACCGCTCCGTTCCTCGGCTTTTATCTCCTCGACCGGATGGAGCCCATGCAGGTGGGTTGGATTGGGACGGTCATGATTGTGATCTCCACCATCATGTTTTTCCCCGCAAGGCCTCACATGGCGAAACGGACACAAGAGGTGAATGAGGGTGCGTAATCCCCGGGATCTTATTCCGCCAGAGCCCAAAGCCCCACGGCGGAAGAACCGTATACTTTTCGGCGGCGAAATGTCCAGCCAACCCGTTCACCAGCAGGTTGCCAGCGGGATTCACTTTCCAGGACGACAAGACCTGTCGGGGCCAGCCATTGATGCTCCCGGATCCGTCTGAACAGCCGTTCCGAAGTCCCTTCCTCTTCCAGGTCTGCATAAGGCGGGTCTATCAGAATCAGATCGAAAGGCGTCGGGGGTGATGCCGTCAGAAACGGGAAAACATCCGACCGGTGAAACCGGGAGGTGACGTCCACACCCGCCGGTGTCAGGGCGGAGACATTCTGTTTCAGCAGGGAAAGAGTTGGGCCATGCCGTTCAACCCATTCCACATGTGAGGCCCCGCGACTGGCGGCTTCGATTCCCAAAGAGCCGCTTCCCGCATACAGGTCCAGCACTCTGGAGCCGGGGAGCCGGGGGGTCAGCATCGCAAACAGACTTTCTCTCAGGCGATCTGTACTTGGGCGGGTGCGGGTTCCGGGAGGGGTACGGATGGGGAGTCCTCCTGCCTGCCCTCCGGTGATTTTCACTTCACAAACCGGTATTTAAAAATGCACCAGATGGCCCGGATGCCGTCTTTCCAGGTGATCTTTTTCCCTTCTTCGTAACTGCGGCCGTAGTAGCTGATCGGCACTTCATAAATCACAGCTCCGGCCCGGGCGAGTTTGGCCGTGACTTCCACTTCAAATCCAAACCGTTTCTCCTTCAGATCCAGGCTCTGGATCAGTTCCCGTTTGAAGACCTTGTAGCACACCTCCATGTCCGTGAGGTTGATGTTGGTCATCATATTCGAGAGCAGGGTAAGGAATTTATTCCCGACAGAGTGCCAATAATAGACGACGCGGTGAGGTCCGCCCCCCTGAAAGCGGGACCCGTAAACGACATCTGCACGCCCTTCCAGGAAAGGGCGCAGCAGCATGGGATAATCATGGGGGTCATACTCCATATCGGCATCCTGAATCAGAACCAGATCCCCGGTGGCTTTGGCAAACCCGGTATGCAACGCCGCTCCTTTTCCCTGGTTGACCTTGTGCAACTCCGTCTGAACATCGGCGAACTCTTCATCCAGCTTGGGAAGCAGGTCACGGGTGCCGTCTGTGGAGCCGTCATCGATCAGAATGATCTCCCGTTCCAGGCCGGTGTCCACAGACCGTACGAGTTCGACCAACTGGCGCAAAGTCTCCACTTCATTATATACGGGGATGACGATCGATAACTTCATGGAGGGCCGATACCGTATTTGTGAATTGATTTCACGCGGAAAAAACGTGCGATCCACATCAAAGAAAGCTAGGAAGGCTGGTTTTTACACGCATCTACCCCCAGGAACGCGACGTCGATTCCACGTTTGCACTGTACGGGGTTCCCCGCGTTCCAACATGTACCTACACCCCTGACCCCGCATTATTCCATGGCAAAAGAACTTGAAGAAGGAACCGGTTTCCAGATGGACTGGTCCAAACTCGCGAAAGTCGCGGAAGGGAACCCGGATGTGGTCCCTGTCGCGGTTCAGGATATCGACACGAAGGAACTGCTGGTTCTGGCGTATGCCAATGAACAGGCTCTGAACCACACCTTTCAAACAGGAAATGCGACGCTTTGGTCCACCTCACGCCGGGAGCTGTGGGAAAAAGGCGCCACCTCAGGCGAAACCTTTAAGGTCATTGAAGTCCGGGTTAACTGCGAACAGAACTCATTACTGTACCTGGTGCGCCCCCGACGGGGAGGGATGTGCCACACCAAGAACAGTGGTGGAACCCCTCGCGTCGGATGCTATTACCGGGTTTTGGACCCGGAGACAAAGAAGCTGACGAACCTGGATCCCTGATCGGTTGGTCAAGGGTCCGATACGTCCCGCCGGGTCAAACTTCGAGCAGTCCGTCCCGCTTCAGCAGGGCATCCGGATCCGGTTCGCGTCCCCGGAAGGATTTGAACAGCTCCATGGGATGGCGACTCCCGCCTTTGGAGAGAATTTCCTCCCGCAACCGGTGGGCGGTCGTGGGATCGAACAATCCCTCTTCCAGGAAGCAGGCAAACACATCGGCTTCCAACACCTCTGCCCATTTATAGCTGTAGTATCCGGCGGCGTACCCCCCTGAGAAAATATGCTGAAAGGAGGGAGACATGGCAACGCCTTGTTCCGGCTCGAACAGCCGGAAGGCTTCCATCGCCTTTCGCTCAAAGGCGATCAAATCCTCGCCCACCTCATCCGGTGAGGTCCGGTACCAGGTGAGGTCGAGGGTGCCAAAGGACAGTTGGCGGGCGGCCTGGTAGCCTTTCTGGAAGGTGCGCGCCGCCAGAATCCGCTCAATAAACACCTCAGGGAGAGGCTCACCGGTTTCCACATGCAGGGCATATTCGCGCAGGAAATCAGCTTCACCAAGCCAGTTCTCCATCAGTTGGGAGGGCAGTTCCACAAAATCCCAGTACACGCTGGTCCCCGCGACAGACCGGTAGGTACAGGTGGACAAGAGTTCGTGCAGGGCATGACCGAACTCATGAAACAGGGTTCGCGCTTCGTCCAGGGTCAGTAACGATGGAGTGTCCTCCACTGGCGGGGTGAAGTTGCAGACAATTCCCACGGCAGGCCGTTTGTTTTCGTGATTCCATACGCCTTGCCCCAACAAGGGGACCATCCACGCTCCCGGTTTCTTCGTCGAACGGGGAAACGGGTCGATGTACAGGGTTCCAATCTCAGAACCGTCAGAGGCATCGGTCACTTGAAACGTCCTCACTTCAGGATGATTCACGGGAAGGGAATCAAGTGGAGAAAACGAAAGGTCGAACAGTTTACGGCCCAGGGTAAACGCGGCATTCAGGGTGGATTCAAATTCGAACCAGGGACGAATTTCCTCCTGATCCAGTTCATAGGCGGCTTTTTTGAGCCGTTCGGAGTAATAGGCGTAGTCCCAGGGATGCAGCACCGGATCCCCTGTTTCCTGTTCCTTAAAGGCGCGGACTTCATCCAGATCCCGTTTCGCCGCCGGGATGACCACAGGACCCATCCGGTCGTAAAACGCCTCAAGCGAAGACAAATCCCCCGCCATCCGGCGTTCCAGCGTGTAATGGACATGGTCGTCGTAGCCCAGGAGCCGGGCTCTTTGATAGCGGAGTTCCAGGATGCGGCGGATCAACTCCTGATTACTGAATTCGCCCTCCACACAGCGTTCGCCATATGCCCGCCACATCTCCTCTCGCAATCCGGCGTGGGGAGAGTAGGTCATAAAGGCGATGTAACTCGGTGCATCCAGCGTGAACTTCCAGGCCTCGGGACGGCCTTCGGATTTAGCGGCGGCTTTGGCCGTGGCGACGGCCGAAGAAGGCATGGGCTCCACCACCCGCTCATCCTCCACCCAGAGCTCATACGCCTGGGTGGCTTTCAGGACATGCTCTGCAAAGGTGGGCGAACAGGTGCTCAGCTCCTCATCCAGCTTGCGCAGGGTTTGTTGATCCTGCTCAGAAAGACCTGCTCCGTTCCGCCGGAAACTCTGCACGTGATTGTCCAGAACCGTGGTTTGCTCTTCATCCAGCAGCAACTGGGACCGTCGGGCATCCAGAGCCTCAATCCGGGCAAATAACTCCGGGTTGAGGATGACATCGTTACGGAACGAACTGAGCTTCGGTGGAATCTCCCGGGCAAGTTTCTGCAACTCATCCGTCCCGTCCGTATTCAGAAGATGGAAAAAAACCGAGGAGATCCGGTCCGCCCATTCATCTGCCGCTTCAAGGGTCAGAACCGTATTTTCAAAGGTGGGGGCGGCATCCTGTGCGGGAATCGCATGAATATTCCGGCGGGCCTTCTCCAGGGCGGCATCGAGTGCGGGAAGAAAATCACCGGGTTGTACCTCATCCAGCGGGAGCGGATGATGCTCGTGCTCCAGGGCCAATAACGGATTCACTCGTTCGCTCAAACCGCCGCTCCTTTGGATTTGATGCAGATACTTTTACAGACTTCACAGGTTTCCGCATCTCCGCCGCAGGATTGTTTCGTTTTGGAGAGCAGATTCTTGAACCCGATCACCTCCGGCTTGTCGCTGTTCCACAGTTTCACAAACGATGCCAAACGCGTACTGGTTTCAATGCTGACCAGGTGCTCAATCTTGCAGGCATCGATTTCCGCCTGATCGGCATCCACTCCCAGGACCTCTCCAAAGAGGATTTCCAGCAGTTTGTCATTCAACTCCACCAGTTCCGCGAGCCGGAGCCCTTCTTCACTGAGCTTCAGGAAGCGATTCTCATCCTCGACGACCAGACCACGTTTTTTCAGGGGCTTGAGGGAAATCGAACAGGATCCGCGCGTGATGTTGAGCGCCTTGGCAATATCCGTTACCCGGGCATATCCGTTCTCTTCGAGCAATTGGTGGATCGCCATGAGGTAGTGTGCGGCACTGTGGGTGATTTGATTTTCTTCGAATTCTTTCCAAACTTCCTGGCTCATAGTCGCGTTCCGGTTATGGGTTGGCCTTTTGGTAACGCATCGAACTCAAAATGCAAGGCAGGGCTGGAAACCCGCCTGGAGAATCCCCGGGCTCCCGACCACCCCTGAGAGGGGAAAGGCTGGCAGATGTTTGGATCGGGTTTGCCCCGGCTGGAAGCTTGCAATTAACGCGAAATCCGATTGAAGTACGGGCACATCTCCCCTCGGTATGAAGCTACAACACGTTTTTCCTGTTCTTTCCCTTCTGTTGATCACACTTGCGCCGCGTGCATCTGCTCAATTCGGCAAATTGGATGTGCAGGCAGACTCCCTTAATTTTGAACAGGAGGAACATGTCGTCACCGCCAGCGGAAATGTTCGCCTCCGGAAAGGGAATCAGAGTCTGTCAGCGGATGTTGTCACCTACAATACCGTTACAGAACAGGCCCATGCAAAGGGGAATGTGGTCTTCACTAACGGAAATCAGGTGTGGGAGGGGGATGAGCTCCACTATAATTTTATTACCCAGCAGGGAAGTTTTCCCCAGTTGAGTTTTGAATCCGCCCCGTTTCAGGGAACCGCCGAAAGTGCGGTCCAGATCAGCCCGGTGCACACCCGGATGCAGCATGTCACCGTCACCACCTGTGAGGATATTGAGTCCCCAGAATTTGCCATGACGGCGAAGAATGTGGATCTGTATGAGGAATCCATTGTCGTGCTCCGCCACCCGGTCTTCCGCTTTCACGGGGTGCCGGTATTCTACCTGCCGAGACTGACCCTGGATCCGGAACGGGAACCGACCCATATTGATGTGATTCCCGGCTACAATTCCCGGGATGGCGCCACCTTGATCACCCGGTACCATCAGTTTCCCCGCCCCAACCTCCGGTCCACCTCCCGGGTGGATTACCGCACAGAACGCGGATTCGCATTCGGCCAGGAATTTGTCTGGTTTGACGAGGAAAAACGCCCGGATGTGACTGAAATCTCGGCTTACTTCGCACTCGATGACCGCCCCTACCGGAATGACAGCGAAGAGGAGGCACTGCGCGCACAGGGAATTGACTTGGACGAGGAACGCTACCGTCTGAATTTCCTGCATCGGAAACAACTGACGGAACGGGATAACCTCTACATCAAAGCGTCGTACTGGAGTGACCCCCGGATCGTCCGGGATTTCTTCCGGGATGACTATCGGCAGGAGCCGGTTCCGGAAACCCGGGCCACCTACTCCACCTTCGGCGACTGGTGGAATGTCGACATTGAAGTGTCCCGCCAGCTCAATGAATCTGATTTTGATGCCTTCAACCGTCTGCCGGAAGCCCGTTTCGTTGTCCCCCGCCTCCGGCTGGGAGAATCGGATTTTCTTTATGAGAGTGAGACCCGTGGCGGATTCCTGCAGCGCACCTTTTCTGATTTCAACCAGGCGAACGGCAGTGAGGATTATGAAACCCTCCGGGCTCATACCGAGCACATGTTCTTCTTGCCGACGCGTCAGATGGGGTGGCTGAATGTGGTTCCGCGGGCCGGGATTAGCGCCACCTACTATGGAGATACGGTTTCCGAGGAAACCACGGTCACCCAGGTGTCTACGGTAAATACAAATAATGTGATTCTGACGTCGCTGGAAACGAATACGGTACAGGTGGCCCAATCTGCTGAATTGCGCGTCGCCCCGGAAATCGGTGTCGAAACCTCCTTCAAAGCCTTTGGCCTGGTGCACAACAACGCCACGGGACTGGGGCGCGGACTGCGGCATGTGGTTGAACCGTTCGCGAATTACACCTTCCGCCCCGAACCGAATGTGGAGCCCGAAAACCTCTATCAGTTTGATTCGATTGACCAGTTGGACGAATCCCACTTCATCGGTCTGGGTGTGCGGAATAAGTGGCAGACCAAACGCATGCTGCCGAACGGACGGCACCGGGTGCATGATCTGGTGAATCTCAATCTGACCACCAGCTATGACCTGCGGTCGGAGGCCGACCGCAACCTCGGAGACTTCGTCGCGGATCTCGAATTGAGTTTCGTAGAATGGATGACCCTCCGCTGGGAAGCGGAATACAACCCTGATGAGAGCCTTCTGGAGGAGATGCAGACGGAAATCAGGCTCCGCGACCCGGACACCTTGAACTCACTGACCCTCAACCAACGCTATCGGGATGAACGGGATCATACGCTTCAGCTTACCTATGACCTGAATCCAAAAGGACGGATGGGGCTTACCGGATATACCCGGTATGAACTTGAGGATGACGGCTTCGAGGAGCAGCAGATCCTCTTCCGAATCGAAACGGAATGTGTGGGCTACGGGATCGGTGGAAAATGGATCAAAGGTGATCTCTACAGTAACGGCACCCGCGAGGAGGACGACTACGAAATCTGGTTCCAGTTCTGGCTCCGGGCATTCCCGAATTCCATTCTGGGAACCGGAGGTGTCGAATGAGTTCAAAACAAGGATTTTCACTGGTGGAAGTGTTGGTGGCCCTCGCCATCGTGGCGATCATGAGTGCCGTGGTAGCGGTGAATCTACTGGGCGCGAGGCACGAAGCAAATATCACCAGTGCAGCAAGCCAGTTGACCCATTTCGAAACAGCGCTGACCCTGTACAGCACCCAGCAGGGAACTCTTCCCACATTGCGGCAGGGACTTGCCGCCCTGGTGGAGGAACCGACCTCCGCTCCCCTTCCCCCGCGGTATCCTCAAGGTGGCTATTTGAACAGCAATGAGGTTCCTCTGGACCCCTGGGGTAATCCGTATGTGTACTATGTCCCAGGGCGAAACGGGCAGCCCTTTGAAGTGGTCAGCCTCGGTGCGGACGGACTGGAGGGAGGGGAAGGGCCGGATGCCGACCTCAGCACCTCAGACTGAGGGGTTCACCCTGATTGAAGTGTTGACCGCCCTCGCGGTTTTGGCCGTTTTGTCGGTCCTGCTTGGCCAAACCCTGCAGGGAGCCTTGCGAGTGCATGAGCTGCAGAAAACCGAACCCTCTTCTCTTATCTCCCGCAGCGAAGACATCGCCAGACAATTTGCGGGAGAGGAACAGGAGGAGCCTGCGATGACTCTGGAGCGGATAGAGGATCCGGAGTGAACGCGGACTGGTATCAGCAGCTCGCCACCCCTCCCCTGACTCCACCGGATGCAGTGTTCGGTCCGGTCTGGGGCGTGTTGTATGTCATGATTGCCGCCGGGATCCTCACCTGGGCCCGTATAGGAGACAAATTTCTTCCCGGCGTCACCTGGAAACTCATCCTTTTGCATTTGCTCGCCAATGCGGCGTGGTCGGTGCTCTTTTTTCAGTTTGAATCTCCCGGCCTGGCCTTACTGGACATCTTACTGCTCCTCGCAACCCTGCTGACCCTGCAGGGGATTTTCTGGAGGGAATGCCGGCTCTCCTACTACCTGTTATGTCCCTATTTCCTGTGGGTGATGTTTGCCACTTACCTCAACGCAGGGTTCTGGTGGTTGAACCGCGCAGGCTGATCCCCCTTGCCATCCGGGATGTCCCGCATAAGGATCCCGTATGAGTATTCCAGTAGCCATCGTCGGATTGGGAGGGTATGCCTCTCTGCATCATCGATTTCTTCATCAATTGGAGCAGGAAGGTCTCTGCAGGGTCATCGCCACCTGCGACCCACACTACGAATCGTTTGACGACCTGATGCAGAAGCTGGACTTCTCGGAACGAGGCATCCGCCTCTTCCGGGGGGATGCTGAGATGCTGGAGGCAATCGGTCATCAGAAACCCTGGGTCTGTATTGCAGCCCCGGTACATCTTCACGCCGACATGCATCGACGGGCCGTGGAAAAAGGATGTCCCGTGTACCTGGAAAAGCCCCCCACCCTGGATCCGATTCAGTTGGAAGAGATGATCCAGACAGAACGAAAGGCGGCAGTCCCTACGAATGTGGGGTTCAATTTCATTATCCAACCGGAACGGATGGCGCTGAAAGAACGTATCCGTTCCGGAGAATTCGGGACTCTGAAATCCGTGCGGTTTTTCGGTGCCTGGGGCCGCCCGCCCGCCTATTACACCCGGAATCAGTGGGCGGGGAGACTGATCGGGCCCGACGGCCGACCCTTAATGGACTCCTGCTTTGGAAATGCCATGTCCCATTTTGTCCACCAGGCCCTTTTCTGGGCCGGAACGTCGGAAACCAGCCGGTTTGCCTCCCCTGTAGAGGTTCAGGCGATCCTTCAACGGGCCCGCGATATTCAGGGGGCGGATACCGTGATGGCATCTGTGAAAACCGATACCGGCGTGGATCTGAGGTTTGCCATGACTCATGCGTGCCCCCAGGGAACGGATCATTGGGAGGAGCTGATTCTTGAAAACGCAACCCTGCGTATTCAGTCTGACTCCACCTTTGAGCAACTGGATCCGGACGGTCAGGTGACCCACTCAACCACCTGGCCCCAGTTTGAGCCGCTGATCGAAAATCTGAAGTGCTATTCAGATCTGATTCAAGGGCGTACTCCCGCACCCGCCACCCACCTAACCGAGTGCCGCCCCTTTGTCACCCTGAATGCCCTGCTCTACCTATCCACCCCCGGGATTTCCCGCTTTCCTCAGGAGGAAATTGAAGCAAGCCCTCATGAACAGGGCCCCATTCCTGTTCCCAAAGGACTTCGGAAGGCTCAGGAAGTCTTTCTGAAGGAGGGCAACTGGCCTGCAGAACACCCGCCCATCACCGTCAATCCGGCCGACCTGTGTCAGTTGAAGGAGACTCTCCAGGCACTGTGCGGGGAGTCCGGATAACCCCAAGCGTTGTTTCCCGAGAGGATAATGACTTGAACGGTTCTCTAACGCGAGTATAAGGGCCCCTCTCGTCCTCCACCCCTCCAATCCACCCCTTAAACGGAACGTTTTCATGTGCGGAATCGTTGGTGTTGTCACCCGACCGGAAGAACGCGCGGCCCTTTCTCTTTATGATGCGTTGCTGATGATTCAGCACCGCGGGCAGGACGCGGCAGGCATTGCCACCTGTCAGCAGAGCCGTCTCCACCTCCAGAAAGAGAATGGTCTGGTCCGGGATGTCTTTGATACCGTACAAATGCAGGACCTGGTGGGGAATATGGGCGTGGCACACTGCCGGTATCCCACAGCAGGATCCTCCACCTGTACCGAAGCGCAGCCGTTTTATGTCAATTCCCCCTACGGACTCGTGCTCGCACACAACGGGAACCTGACCAATACCCGTCAACTGTCTGAAGAGCTGTTCACCAATGATTTACGTCATCTGAACACCAACAGTGATTCAGAGGTCCTGCTCAACATTTTCGCCCACGAGCTGGCGGAACGACGTCAGATCCGACTGACAGAGGACGATGTGTTTGAGGCGGTCAGTCAGGTTCATCGACGCTGTCACGGTGCGTATGCCGCCGTGGGAATGATCCTTGGCTACGGAGTGGTGGCATTTCGGGACCCACTCGGCATCCGGCCCCTGGTTCTGGGGAAACGTCAGGAAAAGGGCGGATTCACCAGTTATATGGTGGCCAGTGAGAGCGTGGCGCTCACCGCCAACGGGTATCAGGTTGTACGGGACGTAGAACCGGGTGAATGCATCATCATGGATGAACAGGGCCATCTGTTCTCCAAACAGTGTGCGGATGACCCCAAATTGCACCCCTGTCTGTTTGAGTACGTCTATTTGGCGCGTCCGGACAGCATTATCGATGGAGTTTCGGTCTACAAATCCCGTCTCCGCATGGGAGAAAGTCTGGCGGAAAAAATCGGTCGGGAATGGGGAGACCTCCATCTGGATGTGGTGATTCCCATTCCGGACACCAGTCGCACCTCCGCGCTGCCGATTGCTCACCACCTTGGCATCAAGTACCGGGAGGGCTTCATCAAAAACCGGTATATCGGCCGTACCTTTATTATGCCCGGGCAGCAGGAACGGCGTAGCAGCATTCGGAAAAAACTCAGCCCCATCCCGCTGGAATTTGAAGGCAAAAACGTTCTGCTCGTGGATGACAGTATCGTCCGGGGCAACACCTCCAAGCAGATTGTGCAGATGGCGCGGGATGCAGGTGCCCGGAATGTGTACATGGCCTCTGCGGCTCCTCCGGTCAGATATCCCAACGTGTACGGCATCGATATGCCCGCCTCTTACGAACTGATTGCACACGGCCGGAATGAACGGCAGATCGCCCGGGAAATCGGCGCGGACGGCGTGATTTATCAGGACCTGGAAGCCCTGGAGGATGCCGTACGGAAAGGCAACGAGGAGATTTCCGAATGCGAAGGCTCCTGTTTCGATGGGGAATACGTCACCGGAAATGTGTCTCCGGATTATCTCCGGGAGATTGAAATGGAACGGAATGACAGTGCGAAATCCCAGTTTCAGCTCCAACTTCCCATCCCGGGCCGGGCCACCGGCTCCTGAGAAAGGGTTTCGATACAGAGCCCGTTTCTCCTGTTCCGTCCCATTGCGGAGGGACAGACTCCATACGGAAAAAAACTCGCACACCCTTGCCCCCCTTTGCTAGTCAGGCGCTTCATGAAAAAACAGAACCTTTCCTATAAAGATGCCGGCGTGGATACGGAAAAAGCTGCCGCCATGGTTGGCGATATCGGGGAACTCCGCGACCGGACAGAGACCAAACACAAGCTCATGCAGGCCTTCGGGCTGTTTGCAGCCAGCTTTGATCTGAGCCCCTGGAAAGAGCCCGTCATCCTGGTGGCCTGCGACGGAGTCGGCACCAAGATCCAGCTTCTCATGAAGCACGACATGCCGGAAATCGCAGGAGAGGATCTGGTCGGCATGAATGTAAACGACGTGCTGACCTCCAATGCCCTTCCGGTCCTGTTTCTCGATTATGTGGGCATTCACAACATTGATGAGGCTCCGGTTACCCGCATCCTCGACGGTCTGACCCGTTCACTGGCAGCATGTGACTGCGTGCTGGCCGGGGGGGAAACGGCGGAAATGCCGGGACTGGTGCATGAAGATATTGTGGAATTGAGCGGATTTGTCGTCGGTGTGGCTGAAAAGCCGGAACTCCTTAACCCTGCGGACATTGAACCGGGTGATGTCGTTCTGGGCATTCCCTCCAATGGGGTGCATGCCAATGGATTCAGCCTGGTCCGGAAGCTGATGGAAAATGATCCCGACCTCATTCCCGATGATCTGATCCCGGACCTCCTCGCCCCCACCCGGGTCTACTATCCTGAAGTGGTGGCGTTACAAAAAACCGGAATCCGCCCCCGGGGGATGGCCCATATTACCGGCGGCGGCATCCGGGAAAATTTTGCCCGGATCCTCAATGGAAAAGGGGCGGAACTGACTCTTCCGGAATGGAAGAATCCCGCCGCCCGCAGATTGGTGGAGGCCATCCAGCTCGAGGATGCGATTCATACGTTTAATATGGGAATCGGCTGGATGATTGTGGTGGCCCCGAACCAGGTTGATGCGGCCAAAGCCGCGTTACCGGAAGCCTGTGAACTCGGCACCATTACCCCTGAAGGGCCCATTCGCGTCGAGGTCCCCTGGGCATGAGCCTTTCCCTCGGCGTGATGGCCTCCGGTCGCGGCTCGAATTTTCTCGCGGTACAGAAGGAAATTGAGTCCGGCAGCCTGGACGCTCATGTCTCGCTGCTCATCAGCGACCGCAGTTCCGCCCCGGCCCTGGAACTCGCAAAAGACCGCGGTGTGCCTGCACAGCACATTCCGTACAATGCAAAAGACCGGGCCGCGTTCGAAACCCAGGCTGCGGACGCCTTCGCAGAGGCCGGATGTGAGCTCATTCTTCTGGCGGGCTTCATGCGCATCCTCACCCCGGTGTTCATCACCCGGTTTGATAACCGGATTTTAAATATCCATCCCTCTCTACTCCCGAGTTTCAAGGGGCTTCACCCGCAACAGCAGGCACTGGAGGCGGGGGTGAAATTCAGCGGATGCACCGTCCATCTGGTCAATGCCGAATTGGATGCAGGCCCCATTGTCACCCAGGCGGTCGTTCCGGTGTTTAAGGGAGATGACGAAGAGAGCCTGGCAGCCCGAATTCTGGAACAGGAGCACCGTATTTACCCGGAGGCAATCCGGATTCTGGCCGCAGCCCTCGCAGTTCCATGAGAATTCTCGACGGATATCTGCTGCGCACCTTCTGTATGCCCTGGCTGACCTGCCTGCTGGGATTCAGCTTCCTGTTTGTCATCGTGGACCTGGTGGAGAGCCTGGAAGGGTTTGTCGATAACGGGGTATCCGGGTTGCACATCATCCTCTACTATCTGCGGTTTCTCCCCTCCATCTGGAACTATGTCGGACCGATCACTCTGCTGCTGGGGCTGCTGTACGCCCTCTACCAGTTAACCCGAAACAATGAAGTGATTGCCATGCGCGCCAGTGGCATTTCCCTCTACCGGGTACTGTTTCCATTTCTCGTTCTGGGGATCGTGATTTCCATCTTTTCCACCTGGATCAGCACCACCGTGGCCCCCAGAAACCTGGCCTGGACGGAGGAGTTCTTTGCCCGTCTGGAACATGATGACCAAATCCTGCTCAAAGAACTCCGGTTCAAAGAACCTGACGCCCGGCGGACCTGGGATATCGGATCCTTAAATCCTGTCTCTGGAAATATGACCTCTGTCACTGTGTATCAAAAACGCGACGACGCAGAAAAAAGCATGGAGTATATCCTGAAGGCCCAAGCTGCATTTTTCCGCGATGACTACTGGTTTTTCGAAAACGCAACCGTGCAGAAATATACAAAAGAAGGGTACCGGCTTGGACGGCGGGAGGACTTTGAGCTGCTTCCCAAACCTACGTTTGCAGAATCCCCGGAACGCATCGTCCGGGATACAAAACGGTTCGAATACCTCACCTCATCCGAACTCAAAGGGTACCTCAAAGACCGGGAGAGCCTTTCGGAGAAAACCATGGCTCACCTGAACACGGAACTCCAGATGCGGAGAGGTCATCCCTGGCTGTGTCTGGTGACCATTCTTCTCGCGGTTCCTTTCGGCACAACCACCGCAAGGAAGGGCGTGTTTCAGGGAGTGGCCTCCTGCCTGCTGCTGTTCTTTGGGCTCTATTTCCTGATGAACTTTTTTAAAGCAATGGGGCTGGGACAGAAAGTCGATCCCTGGGTGGCCGGCTGGGCCCCCACCCTGATCTTCGGAGTGGTGGGAGCCGTCCTGCTTCGCCGCCTGCGCTGAAACCCATCCCCTCAGGACGTGGGGAGAAGCGGCATATCCCGTTACGCTGTTCAGAGGTGGGCCCAATTCCGTAAACTGCCCTCTTGCTTTCCCGTGGTAAAACCCTGAGAATTCCTCCATGGATATCCTTCTGCAATTTTTCTTTCAGGCCGTTGAGGCCGAAGCTTCCGACATCCACCTGAAAGTGGGACACCCACCGATCTACCGGCTGGAAGGACAGCTCTATCATGCAGATGCTCCGCCCGTCACGATGGATCAGATGGAGGAACTTCTGGAACTGATGCTGACCCGTCGTCCGAAAGAACAGTATGAAGCGAATATGGAGGCGGATTTTGCCTGGAACCTGAATGATGACATCCGGTTCCGGGTCAGCCTGTTTAACAGCGAGGGGTACCCCAACCTCACCATGCGCTATGTGAAAAGCATCGTGCACACCTTTGAGAGTCTGAACCTTCCCCAGGCCCTCATTCCCATCGCCACCCAGCGAAGAGGGATTGTGCTGCTCTCAGGCACAACCGGCTCCGGCAAATCCACCACACTGGGAGCGATGATCAATTACATCAATGCGAGAGAGTTCAAACGGATTATCACCGTGGAGGACCCGGTTGAATACCTGTTCAAAGACCATAAATCTGTGATTTCACAACGGGAAGTGGAGTTTGATACCCCCAGCTTTCAGACAGGTCTCCGGGCCGCCATGCGGCAGGACCCGGATATCATTATGGTGGGAGAAATCCGTGACCGGGACAGCGTGGAGACCGCGGTCACGGCAGCGGAAACCGGGCACCTGATTTTCTCCACGGTTCACGCAGAAAGCAGTGTCCAGGGGGTGCAGCGGATTCTGGATATGTTCCCCTCCAATGAACGTGCCCAAGTGCGTCTCGCTCTCTCCCAAACCCTGCGCGCCATCATCTGTCAGCGCTTGGTCCCCGGGGTGGACGGAAAAGCCCGGCCCGCCTGTGAAATCCTGAAGACCAATGCAGTGGTACGAAAACTCATCAGGGAGGAGCAACCTGAGAAAATGCAGATTGTCATCGAAGGCGGAGAGGAGGAAGGGATGATCTCCTTTAACCAATCTCTCTACAAGATGGTGCAGGAGGGACATATTGCAGAACACGTTGCCCTCGAGTATGCGTCGAATCCCGAAGCGTTGAAGATGAACCTGAGAGGCATTTTTCTGGATTCCGGCAAACGGATCGTCAGCTAGGGTTTCCGTTTTTCCGGATCGCGAAACCGGATCCGCTTCAGACTCCTGTGCTTCGCGGAGGATACAGGAGGTCGAGAATCCGTTGAGGAACGGGAGAGGAGTTGACACATCTGAGCGCCAAGCAGAACCAGAGGCAGGAACCATAGAAAGGGAAACGCGACACACAGCATCACCCCTACGCTGAAGAGCAATGCGATCCATGCCAACCTTCCCGGCCGGATAAAGACGTCCGTGACGACAATCACCACAAAGGGAAGAAAGACCAGCAGAATCATTTGGAACCAGTTAAACCACTCCAGTCCACCGAACAGTTTGTAGACGAACAGAAAAACATAGCCCAGGAAACTTCCACTATTCAGGATGATACGGGTGTAGAAATGGACAGGGGTATCAGGACGCTCTGGCGGCGTCCATTCCGGCAAACGATCCCTCTGAATTCGCACCCGACAGTGGGTTGACATGATAAGAAAATATCAAAACAATCCAACGGAACTCGAGGTCTATTCTGCTAAAATGATGTCTCAACCCGACATTCGCATCACCTCTTCACTTCCTCAGGAGCAACTATGAAAGACTGGGCTTATACCGTGGATCTTGTCGATGATCCGGAAATCATCCGCCAATACGATGACTATCACGCCAACATCTGGCCGGAGGTGGCGGAAAGCCTCAAGGCGGTTGGCATGCATGAATTGAAGATCTGGAGAATGGGAACCCGGATGTTTATGCTGATCCGCACCGATGACGATTTTGATCCTGTGGAGGCGGGTCAGCAGCATCTGGCCAATCATCCCCGCTGCAAAGAGTGGGAAGAATTGATGATGAGTTTCCAACGCCGGCTACCCGGGATACCCGGGGAAGGGACATGGGCGGAAATGCCTCAGGTGTTTGATCTGGGATAACGCAGCAGCGCCATAGCCACGGCTGCGGTCCACGGCATCACCCCGAATTCTCCTGCTTCAAGCGCAGCATGAACGTCGTGTTGACGGAGACGGAGGAGTTCATGGTCTTCCAAATCATCCGTAACCTCTCCGCCTGCATATTCGCAGCCGGTGGCCAGATACAGGTAGCCCCTTCCGCACCCTCTGTTCCCGTCAATGGCGTAATTCCCCAGATCGGTCCATTCAGGTGACGTATACCCTGTTTCCTCCTGCAGTTCTCTCCTTGCGGCACTCAGGGGGTCTTCACCCTCCTCGATATACCCGCCCACAATTCCGAGGGTGATGTCGGGAACCGCATACTTCTGCTGACGGAAACAGATCCACTCGTCCTGATCGGTGACCGCCACCACATTCACAAACGAGGGAGTCGTCACCCACAGCCAGTCCGGTATCTCCTGCCCATCAGGCAGTCTCAGATGGTGATCCGACAGTTCCAGCCATGGTTTCCGACTGAAGACCGGTGTCTCCCTCACACAGTTCCAGAGTTTCATGGCGAAGGCAGCCCACTCGGTTCTTCCTGTACAGCCTCCAGGGATAAAATCAGAGACACAGGTTTTACCTGACGCACTCCTTCAGGCTGGGTGGTCAGAAACGTCGTGTAAAACGAATGGCTGGAAAGCTTCCGGCGTAAATCGAGAAACTCCTCCGTATTCAGAAGAACATCCATGCGCAACCGGTCATGCCGGAAGACTTCAAAAGGGGGTTCTTCTCCGAAAAGCACCGCAGGAGTGATGGAAAGCCGTGCGACAGGAGGATCTTCCCGCAGGAGTCTGGCATGCACATGCAGAACAGAGCCGGCAGCCGGAAGCTCTTTATGATTGGGGAGAAGCGGTCGGCGGGCACCCTGTACAACCTGGTCGGGTGGCGAATCACTGACCGGCAGGGTGACAAATTCGCTGTCTCCAAGGACCACATCATGTGATTCCCGGTTATGCCGGTACCGCAACACCAGCTTCACCTTCGGTTTCGCCAGCTCGCGCAGCATCGCGGCAATCTGCTCCTGAACCTTGGGTTCCGCCACCACGATCACTTTGGCGGCCTCCGGGTTGATCGATACCCGTTCCCGCTCGGGGACCAGCATGCGAATCCGGTTTTCCACCGTCTGAGGTGAAAGACCGCTGAATTCATGCATACGGGTTTCCGTAACCGCCAGGACCGATGAAACGAAACCTGTGAAAACCATCGCGAGCAGGATGCGGGTGATACAGTTCATGGATATCACGGATATGCAGGATCTGGAAGAGTCTGTCCAGAGTTGAGTTCCCGGAAGTTGAGACTTGCAACCCCGCAGCGGTGCGTCGTATACAGTTTGGCCCTATTACCCAAGCTGTATTATGTCATCACCTGCCAAACTTGACCGCAAACCTGCAACCAAAACGTCCGAAGAAACGGAAGAGTTCGACCTGAGCCCCATCCTGAAATGGATCGCCCCGGTCACGTTTGGAATTCTCCTGGTGAGTGCCGGGTTTTTCTGGATAAGCAGCAAAGGCGAACAGGACCGTGCGGATGTGTTTGCGGCCTTCACGGAAGCCTCTGAGCGTCAGGAGGGGGAAAGTGCCACGGATCAGGCACTCCGTCTCACCGAAATGGCCAAAGCGTATCTTGGAAAACCTGAGGCCGCGATGGCCCTGCTTCAGGCAGGTTCGATTTTCTACAATGAAGGCGATTATGAAGCCGCCCTTTCTGCTTATTCCCTGTTGGAAGACGAATATGCCGTACATGAGCTGGCATCCAATGCCTCCTGGGGTGTGCTTCACAGTCAGGAAGAACTGGGGAACCTGGACCTTGCCCTGAAAGGATATCAGGCCATCGGACCCGACGAACTCCTTCACCCCCAGTCTTTACTTGCAACTGCACGGGTTCTGGAAAAACAGGAGAAATGGTCCGAGGCCCTGACCGTGTACGGTCAGGTGAAAGAGACATATCCTGAGACCTCATGGGCGGGACAGGCGGAAGCGTTTTCTCAGATGGCCCGTTTGCAGACGGCGGAACCGGCCGCATCTGAAGAGTAATCCGGGCTCAGTCGGAATCGGGTTCTGCAAGCGGGTGTTTGGCAGCCCAGCTTGTCTGGCGGGCGATTCCCATGAGAATCTTGACGTCGTTCTCGGTGAGGGTGCCTCGGGACAGGATCCTTCGCACCCCCCGCATCATATGATCCATTTTCTCTTCCGGGCAGAAACCGATATCTGTGAGGGAGTCCCGCCAGCAGTCAAACATTCGTTCTCGCTGACGATGATCCGCAGGATCGGTTTGCTCCTGAGGGGCTTCATACTCTCCTGAAGCCAGATAGAGTTCGTGACAACACAGCATCGCGGCCTGGGAGAGGTTCAGACTGGGATAATCCGGGTGACTGGGGATTCGCAGCAGATGGGTGGCCTGCTCAAGCTCTTCAAGCCCCATCCCCTTGTCTTCGGGACCAAACACCACGGCAACCGGTTTCGACCGGGCCAGGTCGAGGAGGTCGGGAGCACACTCTCTGGGAGATACGGAGTGGCCGCGGTAAAACCCGTCCACCCCACTGGTCATGGCCACCGCGCCGCAATCCCCCACCGCCTCCTCCAGCGTGTTCACCACTACCCGCTGCTCGTATACCGGCAGAGAGCGCATCGCCATTTTCCGTAATTCAATCTGATCCAGATCCGGGTTCGGATTCACCAGGGTTAGCTGTTCGAGCCCGGTATTACGCATGGCACGGCAAATGGAGCCAATATTCCCTCCATATAGCGGGCGGACACACACAATCCGGATATTTTTTAGCAGAGAATTCATCAATACCCTTTAAATACAAGGTTTTCTGCACAGTTCAACTCCTTTACCCCCCGTTGTGAATACCCGAAAATTAACCGAGGGCTAATCATTTCATAACATAGAAACGGCATAACCACCGGCAACTTTAACGGTCGGAAAGGGCCGAATCCTTTCCTTCAAACCAAACAAACCAGACGGGAAATCCCCGTCATATGGAGAGACAACAAACATGAAGAATGCATGGATGAAAACTCTGACCGGCGCTTCCGTTGCCGGCATCCTGATGATCGGTTCCGCTTCTGCGGGATACAACGATCTGATCAAAGCCCTTGAAGCCAAAGGTACTCTGACGGCGGAAGAAGCCGCAGACCTGAAAGCTGCTGAGGTGAAGCCCGACAAAAAAGATGCGACCAGCCTGAAGATCAAAGGCCGCATGCAGTTCCAGGCGGGCTACGTTGATCAGGAAAACGATGTGAACAGTGGTGACTGGAGCACCTTCGAAGTACGTCGTGCACGTATCGGTGTTTCTGCTAAATTCCCCGGCGACGTCAAAGCTACTGTGGAAGCCAATGTGAAACCGGGTGATTCCAGCGTCAGTTCCGCCACCATTCACTGGACCGGAAACGACCTGTACAACATCAACGCCGGTTTCGACAAACCTGCCAGTGGCCTGGAAGAAAACACCTCTTCTGCTTCTATCCTCACCGTGGAGCGTTCCAACCTGACCAACACCCTCATCGGTGGTACTGACTCCATTGGTATTTGGGTGAACGGCGATGCTTCCGGCTTCTTCTACCAACTCGGCCTTTTCAATGGTGAAGACGTTGACAGCTCCCGCAACACCTCCAACGTGGAAGCAGAGTACATGTTCAACGCTCGCGGTGGCTTCGAAACCGACCTCAGCGAAGATTCCAGCATCATGGCGATGGTTTCTTACCTGCAGTCTGACGACCCCAACGGCGCTCTCGGATACGACGACACCACTTCCATTGCCCTGCATTACGAAGCTGGCGTTTTTGACCTGCGCGCAGAATACCTGGTCGGAACCAGCGATGATGGAGACACCGACGGTTTCTACATCATGCCTTCTATGAAGGTCAGCAAGAGCGGCGAAGTTGTTCTCCGTTACGAGTACATGGAATCTGATGACTCCTCCGGCATCCGCGCTCAGAGCCGGTACGCCCGTCGTACTGACGTGGTTGTGATCGGTACGGATGAAGAAGGTGAAGACATCAAAGCAGACAAAGGTGACGAGTTCTCCGCCATCTACCTCGGCTACAACCATTACTTCCAGAAGTACCACAAGGTCATGTTCGGTATCGAATGGAGTGAACTCGACAACACCAAAGCTGGTAAACTCGATTCTACGACTCTGTTCGCTGCATGGCGTACACGTTTCTAATTCCTTACGGAAATTGAAACATCGACCCTCCCGTTCGCGGGAGGGTTTTTTTGTGACCCGTTGCGCTGGTCTCCTGTCACCTCTGATGAAAACTTCCTGACAAATAACCGTTTCTTCATCTCTCCCACATCTGTTTGAAATGGTCAGGCCGTAGTTGTCGAGACATCATGAATGACCGCTCTGTCTCCATCCCTGCCCTTCAGGCAAAAGGCCTCTGCAAAACCTATCCAAATGGTACCCGTGCGCTGATAGACGTTGACCTGGAAATCGACGGATCTGCACTCGTCGTGATTCTGGGGCCCTCCGGGGCCGGAAAAAGCACATTTCTCCGCTGTATCAACCGTCTGGTCACACCCACTGGCGGAGAGCTTTGTCTCCATGGCGAAAACCTGGTGCATGTAGGGGGACGGGATCTCCGCAGGATCCGTGCCCGGGTGGGAATGATCTTCCAACAGTTCAATCTGGTGAAAAGACTGTCGGTTTTGGAAAATGTCCTCGCCGGCCGTCTGGCCCACCGCCACGGTCTCCTGCAACGGGGACTGTCCCTCACCCGGATCTTCCCCCGGGATGAACGTGATCTGGCGTTCGAATGCCTCCGTAAAGTTCATATCGAACACCTGGCTCTACAGAGAGCAGATACGCTCTCCGGTGGACAGCAGCAGCGAGTGGCGATTGCACGGACGCTGGCTCAGGAACCCGAATTGATCCTCGCAGATGAACCCGTGGCCAGTCTCGACCCTGCCAGCGCCGAAGTGGTGATGAACAACCTCGAGGAAATCCACCAGACACAGGGAATCCCGGTCATGGTAAACCTTCACCAGATTGATCTGGGGAAAAAATACGGACGACGGATCATCGGTATGAACAGCGGCCGCATCTGCTTTGACGGTCCTCCGGAAGACCTGAATGACCTTCAGCTTCAAACCATTTACGGCCATGAACTCGACAGCGGACTTGGACGTGCCACTCCGCGGAAACAGGACCGCGACGAAGACCAGGAGCCTGCACGTCTGGAACCTGCTCTTGCGGCTGCCGACTGATTTCCGGACTGACTCCGGAAAACCCAACACAACCCGAAAGGAACTACACCTCATGTTGAAGAAACTTCTTCTCTCCGCCCTGGTCGCCCTGGGCGTGACTGCTACCCTCCCTGCTGAGCAGGGTCCCTCCGCATGGCCCCGCAGCATTAAAATCGGGATTATCCCGGTGGAAGGCGGCGGTGAATCAAAAGAGCGCTTTGAACCTCTCCGCGCTCATCTGGAAAAACACATGGCCATCAAAGTGGAACTCATCACCGCGGCAGACTACGCCGGAGTGATTACCGCAATGGAACACGACCACATTGATTTCGCCTACTTCGGACCGAAATCCTATGTGGAGGCCCACGAGAAAGCCGGTGCGGAACCGATTGTCATGGAACTGAACGCTGACGGAAACCCCGGATACACTCCGATCATGATTTCCCGTAAAGGTTCCGGCATCACCACCATCGAAGAAGCCAAGGGAAAAACCTTTGCGTTCACCGACCCAAACAGCACCTCCGGATGCCTGGTTCCCACCGTTGTGTTCTCCCGCGATCTGAAACTCGATCCCAAGAAATACTTCTCAGATGTATCCTTCTCCGGTTCTCACGGAGCCAGCATGCTGGCGGTGAAAAACGGCAAAGTAGACGTGGCCGCCACCAATGATCTGGATTACGGCCGTATGATGGAAAAAGGAGCTCTTGGAAAAGATGACCTGAACATCATCTACAGCGCCAACCCTCTTCCCGGTTCACCGATGTGTGCCCGCGAAGAGCTTCCCCAGAGCCTGAAAACCGCATTCGCAGGTGCCATGATGCTGGCCAACCGCGACAAAGCGCTCCTGGCGAAACTCGGGAACGGCGGATACATCCCCGGGGATGACAGTGACTACGACATCATCCGTTTCCTCAAAAAAGTGAAAGAGGAAAACGCGAAGAAGAACTAATCGGCTTCGCAATCGAAACGCTGCGCGGGCACGTCCCCGCGCAGCGCTTTTTCAACCGGTTTGCGTGAGAAATTCCCATGAAGTCGCCTGACACCCATGTACCTGCCCCCACCAACCTGAGGGATGTCGCCCCTCGGTGGACCCGACTGAAACTGATCCTCACCTTCGTAGGATCCATCCTGTTTCTTGTCCTGTTCGCCCTCCGCTCGTGGATTGAATTCAGCGGGGAAACAGCCGGACTTCCAACTGCGCTTGGGCTGACTTGGGTAAACGATACCATCAGTGTGGGTCATGAAATCGTGGAAATCGGGCACTGGGAATGGCCCGATCTCCCACTCCTTCCTGAGACCATGCTTGAAGGAAGCATCAATAGCAGAACCCTGATCGATATGATCTCATTCTCAGCTCTCGGCCTGGTGCTCTCGACCCTGCTCAGCATGACCGGCCTGATTGAAATCACCAGAGGGCAATATTTAAAACGTTGTGTACAGACTGCCGCAGTGGCCTCTGTACTGGTCTACACCTTTCACTGGTGCGGAATCGATCCCGTCGGTCTGTGGCAAAGCCGGGAGAATGCCTGGGTCCACCTTGCCGGACGGACCTTCAGCGAAGAGGAAAAAACGGAAATCCGCGAGGACGCGGAACGGGCTCCCGGTTACTACGCAGAGGGAGAGGCAAATTATATCGTCAGCGCCAAATACAAAGATGTACCCGGCGATGAACAACCTTCCTGGTTTGAGAAACAACAGGAAGTCAAAGCGGAAAAAGCCAGAATCCTGGAGGGCATGACCGAGGAGGAAAAGGCCGAGATCATCGAAAAGGAGTACAAACGGCTCCTCAGTCGGAAAAAAGGGGGATACTGGCCGCCTGAAGTGGCACCTCCCCGGCTCTGGGCCTACACATCCGCTTTGCTGGAAACCATCGCCATCGCCATCTGGGCCAGTATCCTGGCCGTCGCGACCGCGGTCCCTCTCTCGTTGCTCGCAGCGAGAAACACTCTGGAACTCATGGCCCCTGGAGATGGAGTGTTTCACCGGATCGTGAGAGGCTTCGGCGTCTTTTTCGTCCGTCGGACCCTGGATGCCTCGCGCGGATTTAATGAGCTGGTGATGGCACTGGTTTTTGTCTCAGTGATCGGGCTGGGCCCATTTGCCGGTATCCTCGCTCTCTGGATCCATACCACCGGTGTTCTGGGTAAGGTGTTCTCAGAGGCCATCGAAGCGATTGATCCCGGCCAGGTCGAGGCACTGGTGGGAACCGGCGCCAGCTCCAGCCAAACGATCTCCTTCTCCGTGATGCCACAGGTCATGCCGACCCTGATCAGTTACAGCCTGCTCCGTTTTGAATCGAATGTGCGCAGTGCCGCAATTCTGGGCTGGGTGGGTGCTGGCGGCATCGGCTTCCTGCTCCAGGACAAAATGGTCGGCTACCAGCATCGGGAGGTGGCGACCATGATGATCATGATCATCATGGCGGTCAGTATTATTGATTACTTCTGCGGAAAACTTCGCCGTAAATTTATCTAACACCCGACTGTTCCATGAAACCGCTGTCACAGATTCCCCGTGGAGAGACGGCCCCTCCCGTTTTTCCTGCTTTGGGGGAAGACCCCGTTGTACATTCCACTGCCCGTATCGAAGATACCCTGTGTGGCCGCTACGTGGAAATCGGGGAATATGCAGAACTCACGGACTGTATCATTGGCGACTACAGTTATGTGTCAGGAAGCCATACCTCTCTGACAAATTGTGACATCGGAACATTCACCTCGATTGCCAGTCATGTGCGGGTGAATCCGGTGAACCATCCCATAGACCGGCCCACACAGCATCACTGTACCTATCGCCGCCGGCAGTATGGATTCGATTCTCACGACGACACGGAGCTTTTCGCATGGCGAAAAGCCCACCGCTGTATGATTGGCGCTGATGTGTGGATCGGGCACGGTGCGACCGTGATGCCGGGTGTCTCCATTGGAACCGGTGCCGTCGTCGGGAGTGGAGCAGTGGTCACCCGAGATGTAGCCCCTTATGAGATCGTGGTAGGCGTCCCTGCCCGTCCAATCCGGAAACGATTTGATGAAGAAACCATCGAGAGCCTCCTGGAAACGGAATGGTGGAAGTGGCCTCATGAACGGCTGAAGAAAGACTTTCATAAATTGTTGGATCTGAATGCCATGATGAAGAGCTGATCACCGCAAGATCCTCTTCATCAAAGCCTCATGTGACCCTCATACAGCCCACATCTTGCCCACCCATAATATTCATCATGTCTAGACAAGTCGTACAAGGATACCGTTCGTTAGCCGAAACCCTCCGAAATCAGATTGTCAGCGGTGACTTATCAGCCGGCAGCCGGCTTCCGGGAGAAGTTGCTCTGGGTGAATCCTACAGCCTGAACCGACATACGGTGCGGGCTGCGCTGAGTGAACTCGAAAACGAGGGATTGATTTATAAAATTCAGGGGAAGGGGACATTTGTGTCTGTGAGACGGATCCCCTACACCATCTCACCGGGAACGTCTTTCAGCGGAACACTGGAAAAACTCGGACTGCAGGGAACCCCCACCCTTCTGGATGCAAAGGTTGTGGAATGTCCGGCGGATATTGCCGAGGTACTGGACTGCAGAACCGGTTCCGAGATATACGAACTTGAGATTCTTCGTCGAATTGAAAAATTTCCGGTCTGCCTCTCGACGTCCTGGCTTTCCGCCGAACGTTTCCCCGGACTGCTCGATCACATCCGCCCCTTCCGCTCCCTCTATGGGATGCTCAAACGGGTCTACGAGCTCAACTCCCCGCAAAGGGTCTGGAGCCGCATTGAGGCCTCGATGCCGGAAACGAAAGATCAGGATGCCCTGCAAATGTCTCCTCATACCCCTCTTTTGGTGACCCGTTCCTTGGCAACGGATGCCGACGGAACACCCGTTGAACTGTCGCACAGCCGTTGCCGGTCCGATGCCTATACCCTGCATGTGAATTTTCCATCATGACGAACCTCGAAACTGAATTCAGATCCTATCTGCCCAGAGTTTCGGCAGAAGAAACCCGCAGCCTGTTGGAAACCTTCGGGTCCATGGACGTGGGGGATCTTCAGGAGCCGGAGACGGGACTGGTCATGCTGACCGCCCTGGACTGCTATACCCACCCGTTTCATCTCGGGGAACTGCTGGTGACGCAGGCGGAGGTCACGGTCGACGGAGTCAGGGCTCACGCAACCGTGATGGGGGATCAGGCCGAAAAAGCCATCCTCGCCGCCACCCTGAATGGTGCCTTGCGCCACACGGAGGCGGAACGACTGACCCGGGAATTTGTGGCGGGCTGGACGACACTGTTGCCTGGCATTCAGGAACGCAGAGACGAGGAAATGGGCGTTGCGGCCACGACCAAAGTCGCCTTTGAAAACATGGCGGAAGAGGAGGAAATCTGATGACCACCCGTTTCACTCCCGTACTTCCCACCCAGCCGGTATACCGGAGGTTGCTTCAGGCGATGGCACATCCCTGCCGTCCGGAATCTCTTGAGACTGAGGCATGGTCCTCCCTGTTGCTTGCCGTGGTCCAGACGCTGCTGGACCATGAAGTCACCTTCTGTCTGCATCCCGGTACGCCTGTGGAATGGGAGGATGAAATCTTCACCCGCACCAAGTCTGTCAAAACCGATGTCACTCAAGCAGACTATCTCATCGTGAAAGGGGCTTGTCCCGTAGAAGACCTCACCGCCCTGAAGAGAGGAAATCCACTGTTCCCGGACCAGGGAGCTACAGTGATCCAAGTCCTGGATCAGGCCGTGGCAGAGACGGGACCCGTGATCAGCGGACCCGGGTTACAGACGGCGGCCCCTCCGGTCTGCAACCCTCTCACCCGGGAAGAATGGTCCGCCTACCGGTCCATTAATCAGGAATACCCCCTCGGGATTGACCTCATCTCGCTGATCGGAACCGACACCGTCTGCGCCCTTCCCCGTTCCACCCGGATTCAAATATGACATACCAAGGTGAGAGCCTTCACACTCTGTACAACCCTCTAACCTCATCCGTTTCCTCATGTATGTAGCCGTGAAAGGAGGCCGCGAGGCCATTGAAAATGCCGCCAAGGCCTTTCGTCACCAGCAGGTCCGAAATGGCAGTGACCCTTTGCATCTCGAACAGATTCGGGATCAACTGAGTCTCGCGGTCGACCGTGTCATGGGGGAAGGGGGGATGTACGATCCCGATTACGGGGCACTGGCCTTAAAGCAGTGTGCAGGTGATGTGCTGGAGGCCTCGTTCATGCTGCGGGCGTTCTGCACCACCCAGCCGCGTCTTGGATATTCTCTGCCGACCTCGACATCGGAGATGCGGGTAATCCGGAGAATTTCCGCCGCCTTTAAGGACATTCCCGGGGGGCAGGTGCTCGGTCCCACAAGTGATTACCTGCTTCGGCTGCTGAATTTCGAATTAATGAAGGAGGAGGATCCAGAGTATCAGCAAACTCTGGGAAGACTTCTGGAGGAATTACCTGAGGCAGACCCTCTTCCGGTTTCGTTCCCGAAAGTGGTGGACCTCCTCAGGGAAGAAGGCCTCTTGGCCATGCCGGAGACAGACGGAGTGGCTCCGCCGCTCGTGGACATCACCCGCGAGTCATTGAGCTTTCCGGCCCCGAGATCTGCCGCGTTGCAGGCGATGGCCCGTGCAGAGACCGGCGGACTGCTCGCACTGGCGTACTCCAGCATGAGAGGGTATGGCATGATCCACCCCACGGTGGGAGAACTGCGGGTGGGGTATCTGCCCGTGCATGTGGTGAACCCCTACACGGGGGAAAAAGAGTGTATCGGAGAGGCCAAAGTCACCGAGGCAGAAATCATCAGTGAAACGCGGGATGACAGTGGGGATCTGCCTCGCTTCAGCCTCGGGTACGGGCTGTGCCTGGGACACAATGAGACCAAAGCCATTTCCATGGCCGTTCTGGACCGTTCCACCCAGGCAGAGGAACCGCAGGCGCCGTCTGAAGACCAGGAGTTCGTTCTCCTGCACACCGAGGGAATCGAATCCATGGGATTCTGCAATCACTTCAAGCTGCCCCATTACGTGACCTTCCAGTCCGCACTCGACCGCCTTCGCACCTCCCGGGAGAAACTCCAGTCATGAAACTAGCGGAATGGACAGAACGTCAAACCGGAGAAACCCGCCGGGCCGTCTACTCGTTTGCCTTTATTGATGAAGGAGCGAAACGGGAGATTCGCCGCAAGACGCTGAAAGCGGTGGCGATTCCGGGATATCAGGTCCCCTTCGGATCCAGAGAAATGCCGGTGGCACGTGGATGGGGAACCGGCGGGATTCAGCTCACGCTGTCGTTGATCGGGCCGGACGATATCCTGAAAATAATCGACCAGGGTTCGGATGACAGTGTGAATGCGGTCAACATCCGGAAGTTTGTCCGCAGCGTCACGGATGTGGAGACGACCACAGAAACAGCGGCGGCGACGTTGATCCAGACCCGTCACCGTATCCCGGAGGAACCCATGCGGGATGGACAGATTCTGGTGTTCCAGGTTCCCATTCCAGAGCCTCTACGGGATGTGGAGCCTTCCGAGGCCGAAACCCGCCGGATGCATGCGGAAGCGGATTACAGCCGGATGTGGCTCCATCTGTACGAGGACATTGTGAAGTACAAGGAGATCACGATCGGGTCCCGATATCCTCTGATGGTGAACGACCGGCACCTCATGGACCCCAGTCCCATTCCCCGCTGGGACTGCCCGAAACTTCATCAGTCCGAAACCCTGTACCTGTTCGGAGCCGGCCGGGAAAAACGGATTTATGCGATTCCCCCCTGGACGGAGGTGGAACCCCTTGGGTTCGAGGATCATCCGTTCCGGGTGGAGAATTTCGAAGGAAAAACCTGCCGGTTCTGCGGTGCAGACAATGCGTTTCTGGATGAAATGAAAGATGAGGAAACCGGTGAAACGGTCTACAGCTGTTCGGACACGGCTTACTGTCTGAAGGTCCTGAATGAGAAGGGGGCCGATTCATGAACCTGCCTCATCCCATTCTGGAAGCGCGCGGACTGACGAAACGGTATGGTGACGGATGCCCCACCTGCTTTGATCACACGGGTGCAGCCCATGGCCGGAACCGTTGTCCCGATTGCGGAACCGTCTGGGCCTGCCGGGATGTGGACCTGACCATCCATCCCCAGGAGGTCCTGGGTGTGGTGGGGGAAAGCGGATCCGGGAAAAGTACCGTGCTGAAGATGCTGCATTATGACCTGGAGGCGGACGGCGGGGACATGCGGGTTCGTGCGGAAGGCGTGGAGGACAGCAATCTGTTTGACCTCACTTCGTTCCGCAAACGGCAGCTCCGGAATGCGGTGATGGGCATCGTTTACCAACATCCTCACTTAGGCCTGCGGATGAATGTCAGCTCCGGCGGAAACATTGCGGAGCGGCTGTTGATGGCAGGGTGGCGGAATGTCGGCGATATGCGGAATCGTGCATCCGAGCTTCTGGAGCGGACAGAAGTTCCAGTGGAACGCATGGACGAGGCCCCCCGGAATTTTTCCGGGGGTATGCAGCAGCGGGTGCAGATTGCCAAAGCGCTTTCCAATCGACCTGCCCTCCTGTTGCTGGATGAGGTCACCACCGGTCTGGATGTCTCGGTGCAGGCCCGGGTGCTGGACCTGATCCGCCGACTGCAGGAGGAATTGCACGTCGCCACACTCGTAGTGTCCCACGACCTGGGTGTGATCCGCATGCTCACCACACGGTGCATGGTGATGAAAAACGGACAAGTGGTTGAATCAGGACTGACGGATCAGATTCTGGAAGATCCGCAGCATGCCTACACCCAACTGCTTGTGAGTTCCGCTCTCGTGTAACCCTCCAGACGCCCAGAAACATGCTTACTGTTCAACATCTGTCGAAAACCTTTACCATCCATCAGTTGGACGGGAAACACATTGAAGGGGTCTCTCCGGTATCGTTCTCTGTACCGGAAGGCGGTTCACTTGCGCTTTCAGGTCCAAGCGGTACCGGAAAAAGTTCCATTCTGAAATGTCTGTACCGTACCTACCTGCCCACAACCGGTTCAATTGAGTACGAAAGTGAAACGGCAGGCGTACTCGACCTCGCAACGCTCCCGGAACATGCCATGGTTCATCTGCGGAATGCAGAAATCGGATATGTGACCCAGTTCCTCCGCGTAATCCCGCGAGTCCCGGCCACCGGAGTGGTTGCGGAACCTTTGCTGCGGCGGGGGGTTCCCGAAACAGAAGCACTTGAACAGGCAGCCGTACTGCTTCGCAGACTGAGGATTCCGGAGGAACTCCTGGATGCGTACCCGGTGACGTTTTCCGGAGGGGAGCAACAGCGGGTCAACATTGCCCGGGCGATGATTGCCAGACCCCGGCTCCTGCTTCTGGACGAACCCACTGCCTCGCTGGACAAGGCCTCGATCTCCATTGTGATTGACCTGCTGAGGGAACTGCAGGCTCAGGGCACCACGATGGTGATGATTTTTCACGACCCCGATATCATGAACGCACTCGCCGGTCAGGTCCTGAGTGTCACCCCCCGAGAGGAAATCCCTGCATGAAAACACTGATTCAGAATGTGACAGCACTGCTCCCGGAAGGTCTTCAGGACGGCGTGGATGTTCTGCTCGAAGGAGGGCGTATTGCTTCCATCGGCTCAGGATCGCAGGATCCGGCAGAGCGGATTGACGGAGAAGGCCTGCTTCTGGCTCCCGGATTTATTGACCTGCACAGCGATGCCATTGAAAAAGTGATCCGCCCCCGACCGGGAGGTTCCTTCCCACTGGACATCGCCCTGCATGAACTGGACAAGCAACTAGCGGCCTGTGGGGTGACCCGGATGTATCACTGCCTCTGTTTCGGAGAGAGTCAAACCAATGAGATCCGCACCGCACCTGTCGCCAGCCGCATTGCCCGGAAACTCCATGAGCTCAACCCCAGACTGCAGGTGCACAACCTCGTGCACATGCGTTATGAAGTGAGTGATATGGACAGCGTTCCCATCCTGCACGAGCTGATCGAAGAGAACGCGGGAGACCTGCTCTCCTTTATGGACCATACCCCGGGCCAGGGACAGTTCACCTGTATGGAGCATTTCAAAAAATACTATTCCCAGGCGGAACACCTTACCCAGGAACAGGCGGTCGAACTTGCCCACACCCGGATGGCCCAGCGGGGAGAAATCGGCAATGACCATCTTCATGAACTGGCAGACCATGCCCATGCCCGAGGATTGGTGCTGGCCAGTCATGACGATGACACCCGGGAGAAAGTTGACTGGGTGCACGAACTGGGCGTGCATGTCAGTGAATTCCCGGTGACAATGATTGCGGCGCAAACCGCAGCCGAATTGGGAATGGGCGTGCTCATGGGAGCTCCCAATGTGCTGCGAGGAGGCTCCCTCACCGGAAATCTGAGCGGAATTGAAGCGATTCAATCAGGTGCCTGCACCATTCTCGGATCTGATTATGCCCCTATGACGCTGATGCACGCGGCCTTCCGTTTACATCGTGACGGCGTGCTGCCTCTTGAAGAGGCCCTTCGTTTGATCAGCACCCATCCCGCGAATGCAATGGGACTGGGCCATGAAACCGGCAGCATCCAGGAGGGCTTGGCGGCAGACCTAGTATTGATCGACCCCTCTGCATCCGGGGTCCCGCGGATTCTCGACACATGGGTAGGTGGACAGAACGTCTACCGTACTCAACGTCACCCCCACCCCATCCCTGCAACGAAGAGGAAGGAGCTGTCCGTTGCCACCCACGACCACTGATCTGAATACATTGTCTGATACCGCTCTCCGTGCTGCTTTGGCGGCAGGAGAAGCCCTGTTGACATGCAAACAGGGCCAATTGGAGGTCGACCGCCTCCTTGCTCACGATATTAAACTCGCAGCCGACCGCAAAGCGGAAGAGGCCATCCTTTCGATTCTCCAAACTCAGGATCCGGATGCGGAAATCCATACCGAGGAAGCCGGAGATTTTTCCGGATCCGGAGATCATATCTGGTACATTGATCCGTTGGACGGCACCATGAATTTCTTTCATGGACAGCATCACTACTGCACCTGTGTGGGATGTTTCAGCACCGGTCACCACCCCTCCGGTCTTGGAATCCCGATCAGCGGCGTCGTGTTTGCCCCGGATGATGATGAACTGTTTCATGCCCAGCCCGGACAGGGAGCCCAGTGTAATGGAGAGCGGATCCGGTGTTCCGGTGTGGACCGGTTACGTGATGCCATTCTCGGAACCAGCTTTGGCAGCGAACCCGATACCATGCAGTTCATGACGGACCTCATGGGGGAACTGCTTCCCTCGACCCGAAAACTGCGGATTCTCGGCTCCTGCGGTCTGGATATCTGTCAGGTGGCTGCGGGAAGGCTGAGTGCCCTCTATCAGCGGAATATCCGGGTATGGGACTTTGCCGCGGCAACTCCGATCCTTACGGAAGCGGGAGGCATCCTCGAAATTGAGCCGGGAAGCCGCCCCGGCACCTGGAATGTTCTGGCCTCCGCACCCGGGATCTTCCAGGAACTCCATGACATTCTGAACCGCCGCCGCAGCTCTGGACCGGTGTTCCGATATGGGTAAAAAGGGGCGCAGGCCGAACTCAGCGTCAGGTTCTCCGACCTTGCCACATTCGCTCCTCAATCATCATCCCGAACCGCCCAGTAAACGGTCCCCGCAGGAGTAAAATGAACCTCAGCTGTGGCTTCAGAGCCGATCCGCTGATACCACCAGCTCTCTGAACCATCCTCTCCCTTCGTCATGCGGTTCGGGGGGCCAATCAGATCCTCTACCTGCTCCTGCGTCATGCCGATTTTCAGTTTGTCCCAGCCGTGATCCGAAACGGCAGGCAACCATCGGTTCAGTGCCAGGAAAATGAGAAGCAGCAGAATCAATACGACTACGGCAAAGGTCAGGTGTTTCTCCTTCATCATGTTTCCGTCCTCTATCCGAGCATGCACTCTCCGGCAATTTTTTTCAGAAGGAGGACCCTGCTTCTCACGCCACTTACATTCTTTGGTTGGAATTGTAATCTTTGATCATCTGATCTGTCCTCTAAACTGGAAGCTCACAAACATAACAGGTGAGGATTCAACATGATCTATCGTATACGAGAGAAATTCTGGTCCTGGGATGACTCCTTTGTCATTACAGACCAACAGGGACTGCCCTTCTTTCAGGTGCAGGGCAAGGTGTTTAGCTGGGGGGACAAACTCTCCTTTCAGGACATGCAGGGAAGAGAACTGGCCTTTATCTCCCAGGAACTCTTTTCGTTTATGCCGAGATACACCATTGAGCGGAACGGACACAAATTCGCAGAGGTGCTGAAAGAGTGGTCCTGGTTCAGTAAAAAATTCACTCTCGATGTGCCGGGACCCAATGATTACCACATCGAAGGATCATTCTGGCAGCACGATTTTCAATTCCGCAAAGGGAATCGCATCGTCGCCAGCGTGAGCAAACAGCTCTTTGCCTGGACCGACAGCTACAGCATCCAGATCCAGGAGGGGGAAGACGACGTAGCGATTCTCTGCACGTGTATCGTGATCGATCAAGTGCTGCACGATGAGAAAAAGAACCACTAAAGAGAGGACATATGGATTCGATACTGGAGATGCTGGGCAGATGGCTTATCGCCCTTCTCCTGGTTGTCATCCTTCTTCCGGTTATTTGGCTGGTCACCAGTCCATTCATTCTCATCGGTGCCGGGCTGATGCCCGGAGAATATGGACAGAATGTGAGCAAAGCCTATCACGCCGTTTCCGATATCTGGCTGGATTGGGGGCTTTTTCTGCTGCCTTGAAGTGAACATTCCGGTTTCCCGCAGTGACCTGCGGAATGATAAGGCACCGACTCATCCCGACGATACCGGAGGAAGGAAGATCTGCCCCACTTCACCCAACCTACTCTTCTCCGGTGCCCATCTCCTGTTCGTGCACCATCTCGGCAAAGAGGCCGTCCAGGGCCATAAGTTCCGCATAACTGCCATGCTCCGCGAGAATGCCGTCTTTCATGACGAGAATCTCGTCTACATTTTGAATCGTGGACAGGCGGTGGGCGATAATCATCACCGTGCGGCTTCCCTGAAGTCCGTCAATCACTTCCTGAATGCTTCGTTCGGTCACCGAGTCTAATGCGGAAGTGGCTTCATCCAGAATCAGAACCTTTGGATCCCGCATCAGTGCCCTCGCAATCGCGATCCGTTGACGCTGCCCGCCAGAGAGGCTCACCCCGCGTTCCCCCACCCGGCTCTGATACCCCTTGTCCAGTTTGAGGATAAACGCATGTGCCTGTGCTTTCCGGGCAGCTTCCTGAATTTCGGTCATCCCTGCATTCTCCGTCGCGAAGCCGATATTGTCTTTTACGGTGGTGGAAAAGAGAATCGGGTCCTGAAGAACCGTGGCAACCTGGGCACGGAAATGGGATTGCCGGATCTTCGGCAGAGGAACACCGTCCATCGCCACATGCCCTTCCCAGGGATCGTAGAACCGGAGCATGAGTTGGGTCAGGGTACTTTTTCCGCTTCCGGACGGTCCCACCAGCGCATAGCTCCGGCCGGCTTCAAACTCGAAGCTGAAATCATGAATGACCGCCTCCTCCTTGTATCCAAAGGTCACATGGTGAAATGCCATCCCCCCGGTTAGTGCAGGTTCGACCGCATCTTCTGCATCCTTGGGGTTCGGATGCACCTTGAGGATATCCGAGATCCGTTCCAGCGCGGCAAAGCCATCCTGAAGTTGCACAATGTTATCTGTGATCCGCTGCACATTTCCGTTGATCAGCCCAACATACATGAGGAACTGAACCAGTTCTCCATGCGTAAGCGTCCCCGGCCGATAGAGAATCAGCGTGCTCCCCAGCAGAGCCAGAACAAGCTGACAGGCCACCAGCAACGCATTGCTGAGCCCCTGATAACTCCCGGTCAGCCGGGAATTTTCCATCTGCAGGTCTTTGACCACTTGGGAACTGCGGCTGAATTCCCGGCCGCTTTCGCGTTCTCCGGCAAAGGCCTTCACCAGGGTAATGGCGGAAAAATACTCTGCGGCCTGACCGGTGACCGAACTCTGTCCTTCCTGAATGGCTTTGCGTCCTCTGCGAATCTTCGGTCCGTACACCAGAACGGTCACCGCATTCAGACTGAGAAGCAGCAACGAAACCGCGGCAAGCAGAGGATGGATCAGGAACATCACCACACTGAGGGTCAACAGACTCACTCCGTCCATCGAGAACTGAATCAGGCCCTGGTTTACCACCAGTCCGGCATAATTAATGTCGGAACTGACCCGTGACCCTAAACTTCCCGCATGGTTTCTGGCAAAAAATGCCATGCTCAGACGCTGGATATGATGGAACAGCCTGCGGCGAAGGTGATGCTGGAGAATACTCGCGAGTTTCTGGGCAAGTGCTGACCGGTAAAACGATGACAATCCGATCAGGGTCACCAGGATCAGGGAGCCGGCGGCAATCCATCCCAACTGCATGGCCGTGTTGTCGGTAACCCCCTGATTCAGGAAGTCATCGATCAGGAAGCCGGTAAGAAGAGGGACTGCCATTGGCAGAATAAACTTTCCCCATCCGGCTAAAATACAAAGGGCGGCAAGCCGCCAGTGTCGGAGCATCGGCTCCTTCAGCGGCCTCAACAATTCCCGGAATTTGCTCCGGGGAGCTTCTGACTGATACATCCCCTCAGGATAAACCGGAGCAAATTCTGCCTCAAGCGCATTCGGTCACCAGCTTCATTTCCGGCCCTTTTTCCGGAAATGTAAGCTGAAACAGAACCAAACGATATGTGAGTATGACCGTTTCCGAACAAGAAATTAAAACCCGGTCCCGTGTACTTCTGATGTGTTTGGTCGGCGGCATGCTCCTCACACCACTCAGTCTCTTTCTGTTTACCCTGCTGGTGCAGGGCCTGGAGGCCATGTCCTGGCACCCGGCGGAATGGCTGATGAATGCTCTCGGCTTCAGCTTCGCCCTCCTTCCTGCTACCCTGATCATACACGT
>DIYN01000002.1 GCA_002429065.1 Verrucomicrobia bacterium UBA6053
GTGTCCGCATGCCGATCCCGCTTTCCCTCCGGGTGCGGGACGGCCGCCTCCAGACCGGCGCGGTGTTTCCCTCTACCGGCCGCGAGGTCGGGCAGGTCTACACGACCTCACGAACAACCGATTTCTGGCGCGATGTTCCGGTAGAGTCGCTGAAGTTGAGCGATCAGGGTCTGTCTGGATCCGTCCACCTGGATGTGGTGGGAGAAGCGCTGCCCACCACGTATATCGGGCTGGAGCTGAAGCTGGCAAGGCAAGGCGATGCCTTTGAGGGAACCTGGCATCGGAATGTCCCGGCAAAAGACGGCTATGCGGAACAGACAGGTCCCCTGACCGGAGGGGTGGACGCGGAATACCGCTCCACACCAACCCCGTGGATTGCCCCGGATGCACGACACCGGTATCATAAGCTTGAGGAGGGTCAGCGTTGTATCACCCTGACGTTGATGGGGGCCATGCCTCCACGATCAAAAGGAGAACGGCCCCTGCTGTCCCTGAATCTGGTGCATGACGGAAAAACCTTTGTCGCCGGCAGTGGCGGGGCGTTCCGGTTTTCACAGGGCTGGCATGAAGTGGAGGCGTCGGACCTTCGCCTGAACGGGAACCTGCTGCAGGGAACTGCCACGGTGATTGCGCATGGAGACAATTTCAGAACCAGTGCCCGGGGAGAGGAAAACGGCCCGCTTGCTGGACGGATCACTCTGAATGCTGTGCTGGAGAACGGCAAATTTACCGGAGAGTATACCGTCAAATGGGGAATTCCCTACACGGCGGAAGGAACCGTGACCGGATCCATTGGGCCACTGCCTTAATCTCAATCGGGTGTGGGGATCCGTGTCGGTCAGATGGCTGGAACTCCTGCCATCCGACCGATCCGTCATCACGTCCGGAAACTGTTGATTCCCTGGATCTGATCAATCCACAAACGAAAGCTGCGTCTTCGGTCCGGGAAGATCCCGCAGAGGTTTCTCCGAAGGTGGAGGCACCTCCTCGTCCAGGGAACGATGGAAAACATCGGTGGGTTCAACCTCTCGGAATGCGTTCTGGGCAGGATCCTCCAGATCCCAGTTTACGGGCGCATGGAGATTGATGTTCTGCTTGACCGTTTCAAACTCATGCTCGGGAATGTCCCAGCCTCCTCGAGCATTTGCCTGCTGCAGCATCCACAAAAGAGAAATACAGTAGCGGCCTGCATTACAGTTCCCTCCCCCGATATCTCCGTGGGTACCCCGGAACCAGACCTCGTAGGCAGAGGTGGCCCCCTCTTCCCCCTTGATTCGGGAAGGCCGGAAGAACTGTCGCCGTTCATCCATGGCCAAAGCATGAGCGCAAGCCTGCACGCGGTCATTCGGAGGAAGACTCAATTTCCAGAACAAATTAATATAAGGCCCGGGAATACCAAATGAACCCACGGTATCGAAGAGTGCCAGAAACCTTACAGTCGGTTGAACGCGTTCTCCGCGTTGATTTTCGAAAGTCTTCTGAGTGATGACGTGCGCAAAGTGAGTGGCGATTGCCGCTCCACGGCTGAATCCCACCACGTCGATGATCTCGTCCCCCGCTTTTATCCGTTTCTCGGCTTCTTTGATGGCCTCCTTCACCCGTTTTTTAGAGCCGGCACCTCCAACCCCCCCAAAGAATTTGCCCCAAAACTTCATACGTGTTCCGGGGCCGGATTTATACATGATCTTGTCTTCCCCATGGGTCCGCTTGTAGATCTCCCGGACGTGAATCACATTCGTATTGTCCACTCCCTGGCTTTTGTCACAGTCAAAGCCGAAGTCCAATTCTTCTGGTTTGTCACCTGTTCCATCAAATGCGTATAATGTCATGATCCTTCCCTGATGTTTGCAATGGTTGTGGTTTCGTGAATCTTTTCGATCCTAAGAGACCCGGTTGGATTGCTGCATGCCCGCAATTGCTTGTGAACTGGAAGCTGTGAGAGTCGAGGCCTTCCTCTTTTCTTGCTGCTTCATGTTCCATCCTCCCGTAAAATGTCTCCATCTGTCTTTCCCCCCTGTTTGAATGTAGGGGGGATCCGACTGGATCGACGGCTGATTTATAAACAAAACCAATGAAAGATGCAAAACATTCATGCGGTCTGCTCATTTTCTCACACGTTTTGAACATGGTTCCCTTCAGGGAAACACTTGCGGATCCATTGGGGGGCTGTATGCATGCTTGCCATATGACCTTGATTCGTCCTGCACGTATACTCCGGATTTTTGTTCTCCTGCATCTCGTTGCCTGGTGCGGGCACCCCGCCGCGGCCCAGAGCATGGTGGAGGATGTTGAGGACCCCAAGGATCCGGAGGAGCTGGAGCCGACCTTTCACTGGATTCCATTCGGCTTTTTCAGCGATACCTTTGGTACGGCGATAGGAGTTGGAGGAATTTATTCCCATGTGCCGGAACCCGAGTCCGGGCTGCTGGGAGCGGTTACTGTTGGCACCACCGGATCTTTTAATGTCGCATTGGGCGGGACGCAATTGAGAATGCCGGGAACGGAGCGCCTGTATCTCTATCCTCTCGCCGTGGCGGCCAGATACGTGGATCAGGATCTGTACATTGGCCGGAACAACCCCGGCTTTGAGGGAGAACGGGCTGGCAGTCATCTCTCCGATCCCGATAACGTCTTTGAGGCCACCCTGTGGGACCTCTGGTTCAAAATGGAATCCCGGTATCTGTTACCCATTGGAGACGGAAGCGGTGACGCATTTCTGAACACCTATGTTGTCCAAGACGGTCAGCTCCTGCGCGGTGCCACGGGGGGAAGCTCTCTGAACCCCCTGACCAGCGGTCGGACCTTTCTGATTTTCACTCCAGAGTATCGACGCAAGAACGTGGATAACGAAGAGCTGAATGTTCCGTTTGAAACCCTGAACCTCGAAGTGGGGCTGCTGTGGGACAACCGCGATTTTCCCTACAACCCCTCCACGGGGCAGCATGTGGAATTCCTGTACAAACGCGATCTTCTCGACAGCGATGAACTCAACGGCTGGTCCTCCATGGAATTTCAGACCGGTGCGGTATTTAATGTGGGACGAAACCGCGTGGCCGGTCAGCGGGTCCTTGCGTTTGATTTCTGGACGGCTTATTCCCCTTCCTGGGAAACCGATGAGGAGGGAAACGTCACCAAACGTCCGCCACCTTTTGAAGGTCCGACCCTCGGCGGGTTTTATCAGTTACGTGGATTCGAAAGTGACAGGTTTCAAGATAAGGCTGCACTGGCCTATACTGCGGAGTATCGCGTGATCCCCAAGTGGCAGCCATTGGATGATCTGCGGATTCTTGATTGGGCCAAGCCGCGTTATTGGCAGTTGGTGCTGTTCGCGGAAGCCGGACGTGTTGCCCCGGAATGGGACCTGAGCACCCTGCATGAGGACCTGAAAACTTCCGGCGGGTTCAGTATCCGCGGAATGTTTTACCAGGCGGTCTGCCGGCTGGATATCGCCTACAGTGAGGAAGGTACCCGCGTGATCGCCATGTACGGTCATCCTTTTTGATGGGCTTGCTGGTTCGATCCATGTTGAACATCCAACACACCTTTCCCCGTTGGATGTTGGGAGTTGAATGTTGGCTGTTGGCTGTTGGATGTTCATGATATTCGCATCAACACTCACATGAAGATCCCCATGAAATTCCTCTCATCTCTACTCATTTTTCTTTTCACCCTGGTTCCATGCGTAACCCTCAGAGCCGGAAGCACCGAGCTTCGTGTCGAGAGCGGTGGAGTCTGGTTTTCGAAGAATGATGCCCGGATTCCCGGAGATACCGGTACCACCTTCAACCTGCTCGATCTCACGGGTGAGGGGCCGGATGCCTATGCCCGCTTTGCGGCAACCTATGCCTGGAATGACCGGCATGCGGTTCGGCTTACCCTTGCGCCCGTGGAAACGGAAGGGACCGGAACGCTGAAAGAGGACACCCGGTTTCAGGAAGAAGTGTTTCTCGCCGGTGTCCCCACGAAAGGAAGGTATGTCTTTAACACCTACCGTCTGACCTACCGCTGGATGTTTCATGAAGACGAGATCTGGACATGGGGGGCCGGCGGGGCACTGCTGGTGCGCGATGCCGACATTTCTCTAGAGCAGGGGGACCTGAAGCAGAACCGGGATGATCTGGGGGTGGTTCCCCTGCTGCATGTCTACGGTGAGTTGAAATGCACGGAGCAGATTTCGGTGGTGTTGGATATCGAAGGAGCCTGGTCACCTGTCGGACGTGCGTTTGACGTCTCTCTGAATGCTGAATATGAGTTCGAATCCGGATGGTTTGTCGCCGGAGGCTACCGGACACTGGAAGGTGGCGCTGATAATGATGACGTGTACACTTTTGCCTGGCTCCACTTTCTGAATGCGTCGGTTGGATATCGGTTCTGAACGTGATGTGGAGTGCGGTCCAGGGCTTGCTCAGATGACCTATACCGCCCCTTCAGGATGCGTGGCGTAAACGCCGACGTCCCACACGTCGGCTCTGCAAGTGAAATCCGGGTGTGCTTGGAGCCGTTCCCGACCCAACACCGGAGCACAGGTTTCAGTGTGAATCCTAAACCCTCAAACGGATGATGTCGGTCATGGCCCCGGACCGCACCCTACTGCCTTTGATTGACTTTCAACTCCCTCCCAGTACGCAGTCACTATGAGCAACCGACGTTTCCTTTTCCTGCTACCCACCCTGTTCCTGGTCTCCTGTGTGGGGGTTTCTTCGAAGACATATCATGTCACCTCGATGAGCATTCTTAATGATTCGTCCTCCCCGGTCACCAATTTCCAGATTTATATCCGCAAACGGGACCGGACCCTGACCATTAGTCAAATCCCGCCAGGTGGGGAATCCTCCTATGGATTCCCGGTACGGGATTATCAGGGCAACCCGCTTACCATTCGCTGGACCCATCAGGGGCGTGATTATGAAGAGAAACGACTCTCCATGAAGACACCTTCCGGCCTGCCTGAAGTCATGCCGCTCAACGCTCGCTTTGTTCTCAAAGGTGGAACCAAACCCTCTGCAACCCTTGAATCGGCTCAGGCACTGCTGCAGCGGGTGGAGGCCATGCGCTAGAACAAGACCGGTTTAGGCGGAAGGAGCCGGGGGAGGAGGCGGTGTCGCAGTGGAAGAAGCACGTTTCTTAAACACCAGGGACCACAGCAGCAGCAGGCCGAGAGGAAGCATGACAACCATCGACCATTCCGGCTTGGTTCCCTCCTCCAGAATCAGAAACCCGTCTGCGAGGTTGCGGTTGTTTTCTTCAAGGAGTTTCCGTTCATCACTGTCAGACTCAAGGCCGAAGCGGACCAGTCCGGTTACATTCCGTACCTGGGAAAAGACCTCGCGGTGTTTGACGAGATAGTTGATCATTTCCACCTCCTCTTCGAGCGCGAGGAGGCCGTTGTAGACCTCTAACATCTTGGGATCCTTCGTATGGAGAAAGATGCGAAGCGGTTTCTCTTCTTCGTCTTGGACCCGAAGTGGAATAAACAACTCGTTCGCGGTATTGTCCGCTGCATAAAACGGTGCCATGTAGGTCGCGCCCACCACATCCAGTGAGGCATCCGTGACGGTCAGCCACTTATCATCCGTCCCGTTCTCGGTCAGATCCGCAATGCTGATTTCGACGGGTTTCAGATTGGTTACGTTGGTGTAGAGCGCCTGGCCGCCGCCGAGGATCAGGCCCAGTGCCAACAGGAATAGAAAGCTTTTCATGAGAGAGATGCCGTCGTGGGGTGAAAAAAGAAGTAGGTGATCTTGAGACCTCAGAAGGAAGACCCTCCTCCTGCCGGTATAATATGGGCTTATGTCGTGTAGGTGGGCATCAGGCAAGTGCGATGTTCCAACCTCTTTGCTGTGCCGGGGATTTAACAGGCCCGTTCTGTCATCCGGTCGATGCCGGTTTGGGTTCTTTTCGTATCACGTTCGTTGCCTCGGGAAGCGTGAAGATATTCCGATAAATTTCATCCGGATTGTGTTGACATGCATGCCTTAATGTCTACATGCATCACTTATGTTAGGCATGTAAATCAACCGTTTGATTATTTTGTCGATGTATAAACATAAGAAAGGATACGAAAGGATGAACCCCTTCACTTCAACACCCAAAAGATGGCTCCCCTTGTGTGCGGGCCTTGTTCTCTCCAGTCTTTTTGCCCAAGAGGCAGATGTAACCGAAATGGATGACATGGTGATCACCGGCACCCGCACCGAGAAATCCCTTTCCGAGGTTCCGGTTCGCACTCAGGTCGTAAACCGGGATGACATTACCAGCATTGCGGCCCAGACGCTTGCGGATGCGGTCGGCTTTACGGCGGGTGTCCGGATCGAAAACAACTGCCAGAACTGCGGATTTTCTCAGCTCCGACTTCTCGGTCTGGAAGGGAAATACACCCAGATCCTGCAGGATGGTCTTCCCCGGTTGTCCTCTGTTGCCGCGGTGTACGGGGTGGAACAGATTCCCGCGAGGATGATTGAACAGATTGAAATCGTCAAAGGCGGAGGTTCCGCTCTTTACGGTCCAGGTGCCGTTGCCGGTGTGGTGAATGTCATCTCCCGGGAACCCACCGAATCCGGTGTCTCGATTTTTGGGACCGTTGAGGACGTGGACGGAACCCGTGGCGCCTCCTTCAGCGCGGCTTCTGACCATGTATCCGAAGATGGACGCACCCGGACCACCGTCATGGGTCAGGTCGATGACCGTGGAGCCTATGACCGAGATGGGGATGGATTCTCGGATGTGGTGGAACGCTCCTTGTCCTCTGTGGGGACCCGTATCCGTTCCTATATGGGGGATAATGCGGATCTAACTGTGGAGTACAGCTACATCAACGAAGACCGCCGTGGAGGCGATCAACTCGACCTTCCGGAGTTTCAGGTGGAACTGGCCGAAGCGACGGACACCACCACGAACAGTGGTTCCATCGTCTGGTCTCAGGCCCTGTCGGACGAATTTGATTACACCGTGGCATTGGGCATTGTGCATCTCGAACGCGATTCCTATTATGGGGGCGGAATGGATCCCAATGCATATGGGTTCACAGAGAGTCCTCTTTACACCGCGGATGCACAGTTGAATCACTATCTGGGTGACCACACCGTGAGTTGGGGTGGTCAACTCGTCCGCGAAGAGCTGGAGGATGTGAACCCCGGATACAACCGGGTTCTCGACGAAACCTACGACAATGCGGGCGTGTTTGTTCAGGACGACTGGGCGGTTTCGGAAGAGCTCTCTCTGGTACTCGGTGGCCGGATCGATACACACTCTGAAATTGACGACCCCATCTTCTCTCCCCGGGTCGCCCTTCGTTACACCGCGTCTGAGGCATTCACGGTCCGTGCCTCCATCTCGGAAGGTTTCCGGGCTCCCCAGGTGTTTGACGAAGACCTGCACATCACCATCGCCGGTGGAGAAGCACAGATCATCGAAAACAGTGATGACCTGAAAGAAGAACGATCACGTTCGTACATGCTGGGCGGCGAATGGACACCCGCAGTGGGTGAAAATGGATTCGCCCTGGTTGAAATCACCGGATTCTTCACGGAACTGGAAGACACCTTCGACACCACCTTTGTCGGCAATGACGGCGTCGCGGATATCTTCGAAAGGGACAACGCGGGGGATGCAGAAGTGTATGGGACGGAATTTAACCTGGGCTACCAGGTTCCCGGAAGCTACGAGCTGCGTCTGGGCTGGGTGTTCCAGTCGGCAACATTCGATGAGCCTGCTGGCGACTTCGGCAGCCGGAACTTTGAGCGGACTCCCGATTCCTACGGTGTGATTACGGCAAGCTTCTTCCCCGCGGAAGGGTGGGAATGCTTCATCGGTGGGAAATACACCGGCTCGATGGAAGTGGCGCACTACGCAGGATTTATTGAAGAGGACCGTCTGGAAGACACCCCCTCGTTCTTCGAAGTTGACGCGATCGTGACCAAGACCCTCGTATGGGGAGACCGTGATGTGATCTGCAGTGTGGGTGTGAAAAACCTGACGGATGAGTTCCAGGAAGACCTCGACAAAGGTCCGGACCGGGACGCTGGATACATTTATGGCCCCCGCTTCCCCCGTACGGTCTTCGCAAGTGTAGGACTCGAATTCTAAGATGATCCCTCTCCGTTCCTCCTTCCTCCTGCCCGCGCTTTTTGCATGTGTTCTGTCTCTCTCTATAGGACGTGCAGAATTCTGGATCGACGATCCGAAGGAAGCCCGTCGCGTGGCAGAGGAGGAGGAGCGGCCCCTGATGATCTTCTTCTCCGGCTCGGACTGGTGCGCCCTGTGCCGTAGCCTGGAGGAGGGCCTGTTTGCGGACCCGGAGGTCCGCAAATTTGTTTCGGAACACTATGTGCCCGTTCACCTGGATTTTCCCCGGAAGAAAAAGCTCCCGATGGCTGTAAAACGGAAGCGGGAACAGGTACAGAGAACCTATAAAGTGGGGCAATTCCCCACAATTCTGTTTGTTGATCCCAAAACCGGGAAAGAACTCTTCCGTCACCAGCATGTCAAACTTGAACCACAGGACTACATTCATAAAGTTCTGGAAAATATTCTCCTTCTCGAGCAGGAAACGGAATCCGCTCCCACGTCCCCAACACCTTAATTTCCCAATGAATCCAGCACGACTTTCTTGTGTGCTCCTGGCGGTTACCTTATGCGGTGCCGCATGTTTTGTATATGGTCAGGAGCCTTCGTTATCAGACCTGGATGCGCTGACCCAGCAGTGGATCGGTCTGCGCAGCACGCTTTCGGAAGAAAAACGTCTCTGGGTCCGGCGGAAAACGGCCTGGGAAGGGGAACTTGAACTGCTGGAGGAACAAAAACGGGTGCTGGGCAAGGAAGTGGAGGCCACCCGTGACCGTCTGACCTCCGCAGAGGAACGACGCGCAGATGTGGTGGCCCGAAGGGAGCGCGCGGAACAGGAATTAGAGGAGATTGACACTGTGCTGACCCAGGCGGTCGAGGAGGCCCGGCAGGTCGCCCGTGCGGTACCGGAACCTCTGTTTCAGCAGCTTCCCTCGGAGCTCCAGGCCTTCGGGACCAGCAAGGGGGCAGAGGTGCTCCGTGCGCAACGCGCCCAGAGGCTGGTGGCCTTTTTATCGACAATCGAATCGATGCAGAACCGTTTTCATGCGGTGCAACAGACCCTTGAAACGGATGCGGGTCGTCGTCAGGTGGAGGTGCTGTACATGGGCCTTGCCCGTGGATTCGCAGTCTCTCCGGGGAATGACTGGGCCGCAGTGGGGACCCCGGGCGATGCCGGATGGACCTGGACATCGGAGGGGCTGAATCCCGTGGCGGTCCGTCAGTTGTTGGACGTGTATCACCGCCGTCAAACCGCGATGCTGGTTCCCGTGCCTGTCGCGGTGGAGGAGGCGCCATGAGCCTGCATGGTTGGAAATGTGGCCGTCGGCGTGTACGCCACGGCACCCAGCCGGGCCCGAAAGGTCTCCGGTCACTCGTTGCGATCGCGTGTCTGTGTTCTATTCCGTTCCGGGCTGCGGCACAAGACTCTGCGGAAGCTCTTTCCCGTGCGTTGCTGGTGCTTCAGCAGGACATCGTCCGTGACACGGAGGCGCTCAACACCCTTCGGGGGGAGATCGATGCGGAACGGGTACCCTTGGCCCAACGTCTGGATGCCCTCAGGGCAGACGTGGCGGAGCAGCGCACAGAGCTGGATCGCATTCAGGAGGTTCGCACCCGTGGAGAAAGAGAACAGGCGGAACTGCGAACCCGTGTGGAGGCAATGGAGGAGGAACTCCTGTATCTTCGTTCCCTGTTTTCGGACTACGGCAGAGCCTTGGATACCCGTCAGAATCCGGCCCGGGATCCGGTCCGCTATGAGGCGGTTGATCGTGCCCGTACCCGCCTGGAACAGGAGGAGGACCTCTCTTCGTCCCTGTCCGGTCTGTTATCCGCCTCCATGACCTGGGCCCGGAACCGGGTGGGAGGTGAGCGGTTTGAAGGGGCGGCACTGGATGATGCCGGAGTCGAACATCCCGGCACCTACGTGACCCTTGGTCCCTCCGCTTATTTTGCCGCAGAGTCATCTGAAGGCCCGGTCGGGCTGGCTCTTCTCCGGTTTGGTACGGATCAGCCGGCCGTGTATGGGGAGTTTTCTCCCGACGTACTGGACTCCATCCGGGTTGTGACCGAAGGGGAGGGGGCGGTCATCCCCGTGGATGCTACAGGCGGGGATGCGATCCGCGTGGCGGAAGCCACTCCGGGCTTGGTGGAGCACCTGAAGCAGGGTGGCTTCACCATGATCCCGCTGGCCGGTGTTGCTGGGGTTGCCCTGATCCTGGCCCTGTGGAAACTGCTGGAGCTTTCCCAAATGCGGGTGAAAGCGGATGTGAATGTCCAGCTCGTGCTGGCTGCGTTAAGAGAAGGCGATCTAGAGGGGGCGGAAGAGCACGCGGCCAAGGTCAAACGGCCACTCCGTCAATTGATCGATGATGTAATTGTGCACCGGGAGGCCACCCGGGAACAATTGGAGGAAATCATGCATGAGCATGTTCTGGCGTCGCTGCCCTCGATTGAACGCAATCTGGGGGCCCTGGCGGTTCTCGGCGGGGTGGCTCCGCTGCTGGGCCTGCTCGGAACCGTCACCGGCATGATCCATACCTTTCAATTGGTCACCCTGTTTGGATCCGGGGATGCCAAACTTCTCTCCGGAGGAATCTCGGAGGCATTGGTTACCACCGAAACCGGTCTCGCAATCGCGATTCCCACCCTGCTGATTCATGCGTTCCTGAGCCGGCGGGCCCGTGGAATCGTCGGTGCATTGGAGGTCCAGGCCACCACGCTGGTGAATGATCTCAAAGTGAGAGGGCCGGCTGCATGAGCGAACTTTGGGCCCATGCAGTGGAATACTGGACGGCAGGCGGACTGCTGCTGATTCCCCTGGCTGTGGTGTGCAGTGGCATCTGGGGATTTTTCCTCAGGTCCCGGGCGCGCATGCTCTCTCTTGCCAGAGAGTGCCGGGATCTGGAAACGCATGTGGGCCAACAAGGATTGGACGGTCTCGGTACCGGTCCGATCAGTCTCCTGCTGGCCCGGATTTCGCGGGATGTCCGCAGTGGGAAAGGGCCCCGGTCGGCCTTCGTTCTCCGGGGTGACGAGGCTCTGGAACTCATGAGGAGGGATATCGTGATCTTGGGAGCCCTGACGGCGGTGGCCCCGCTGCTTGGGCTGTTGGGCACCGTGCAGGGGATGATAGGGACCTTTTCTGCAGTGGCACAGATCTCCGGAACCACAGGAGTCGAAGTTGCGGACGGTATCAGCCAGGCGCTCATCACCACTCAGTTCGGGCTGGTGGTGGCCGTCCCGGGTGTGTTCGGGGTCTCCCGCCTCCGCGGATTGTCAAAGGAAGTGGAGGCACGGCTTGGGACCCTGCGCGCTGCGGCCCTGACCTTTCTTGAATCCTCCCGCACGGACCCTGCGTCATGAAACGGAGGATCCTGCAGACTCGTTCCGATGAAGGGGTGGATGTCAACATGTCCCCCCTGATCGACTGTGTATTCCTGCTGCTGATTTTCTTTATCGTCACCACCGTATTCGTGGAGGAGACCGGTGTGGACATCCAGAAGCCCCAGGCGGCCAGTGCCGCGGATCTTGAGAAACAGAGCATTCTGATTGCTCTGACATCTGACGGACGCGTGATGTATGGAGGCCGTGAAATCGGGGTTGCCGGCGTACGTGGTGTGGTAGCCCGACAGCTTCGTGAGAAAGAAGCACCCGTCATTATTCTGTCTGATGCAGAGGCACGCACGGCCGCACTGGTGGACATTATCGATGAGGCGAAACTCGCGGGTGCCAAACAGGTCAGCATTGCCACAGGGAAGGAATAGTGCCGAAGGCGGAGTACAGCGGTGAGAAGAGTGTGGGTTGCCTGCAAGGGAATGTCGCCCCGGCTTGGACACTCCGATCGGTTCTGCTTTCCGCGACCCTCACCCTGGGTATGTACCTGCTTCTTCCGTATCTGGAGACCCTGTCGCCGGAACCCGAGCGGGATCATGTGGTGCGATCCATTGAGACGGCATCTCTGACCCCTCCCGCCCCACCTCCGCCTCCCCGTGTGTTTGAAGAACAGGAAACCCAAACAGACACCCCGAAGCCTCAGTTACAGGTCTCCCCCCAGCAGTTGAGTCCGATTGCGGCCAGCATGAATCTGGAAATGGCACTTGGTGATCTATCCGGTGATTTCAGTGTGAACTTCGGGATCCAGCAGACCGAACTGGTCGAACAGGTTCGGGACATGATTTTTGAAATTGGCGATCTGGATGAACCTCCCCGCCCATTGGCCCGTTTGAATCCGGTGTATCCTCCCAGAGCCAGGATGCGGAGGACTCAGGGAGAGGTTGTGGTGGAATTTGTCGTGAATCCCGATGGAACCGTCCGAAATATTCAGGTGATCTCCTCCCAGCCCGGGGATACCTTTACGGATGCGGCTGTTCGATCCATCCAACGCTGGCGGTTCGCCCCAGGAACCAAAGAGGGCCTCGCGGTTCCCACCCGTGTCCGTCAAAAAGTGACCTTTCGTTTGCAATGAAGCTTCTTCTTCCAGAGTCCCTTCTGAACCACAGTGTGGCCGGAACCGTTTACGGCCCGGCACGTCCAGCGTTGAACTCCATGGGGGATGAGCGGACGTTTGCACCCTGGCCTAAACGCCGCCGTCCCCCCTCCCGTCTCCGTATGTCATGAAACCCTTCCTCTCCGCTTCCACCTCGACACTCCTGCTTTCTGCAGTTCTGGCCTCCGCCTCCTTCCATGTGAATGCAGCCGGCGTGCACGGCAGTGAGGACCCTTTGTCGAGGCCTGAGAATCGGAACCGGTCTCAGTCTCCCGCTGCAGGCGTGATAGGCTCTGATCCGTTTGAACCGAAGATTACCCAGGAGGAGGGACAGTTCCTGGCGTATGTCATGAGACTGCTCGAGACGGATCCGGTGGAGGCCGTGCGTCAGTTGCGGGAAGAGCGTCCGGATGATTCCCAAAATCCGGCCCTCGATTTCACTCTCGGAAATGTCCTGTTTCAGGCGGACGATTTGGAGGGAGCGGAAACCGCCTACCGGACAGCCCTCCAGAAGATGCCGCGTTTCCGGGCTGCTCTGATGAACCTGGGGCGGGTCCTGCTTCTGCAGGATAAGGCCGCGGAGACCATCAAGGTCTATCAGCGGCTGGTGGAGGACGGTCAGGCGGATGCGGATATTCTGCAACTGCTGGGTCATGCCCTGATGATGGAGGATGCGCCTGTCAGTGCAGAAACCGCCTATCGTCAGGCCATCCTGCTCCGTCCCCGGCGCACGGAAATTCGCATGGGACTGGCAAAGGCCCTGTTGAGGCAGGAACGGTTCCGGGAAGGATTGGCGTTGATCGATGAAATCCTGAAACAGGATCCCCTGAATCAGGAGCTATGGTCACTGCGGGTGAATGCCCTGCTGTCAGATGAGAAATATGAGCGTGCCACTCTTGCCATCGAATCCGCTCACCGCCTCCAACGCGCCACACCGGAAATGCTGGCGACCTTGGGAGACCTCTGGCTGAATCAGGATCAGCCGGAAGATGCGCTGCGTGCCTATTCGGAAGCCTTTGCGCAGGAAGCGCCGTCTGTGACCCGCATGCTTCGTGCACTGGAGGGATTCCTGATTGTAGACAGTCCGGAAGGGGCAGAGAATATGATCAAACAGATCTCCTCCAAGCTGGATGCTTCCCGGGACCCGAAGGAGGCGCTCCGGTTCCTTCGACTGCAGGCGGACCTCGCATTGCGCAAGCAAGAGATGGACAAAGCCGAAGCCTTTCTGGATCAGGTCCTGAAATCAGATCCTCTTGACGGCCGGGCACTGTTGACCCTGGCGGATCTCCAACACCGTCAGGGAAACTCCGCCCAGGCATTGCTCACGGCAGAACGGGCTGCACGGGTGGAGGGGTTTGAAGCCGAAGCTCTGATCCGTCAGGCTCGTATTGAGGTCAGCCGGGGTCGGTATGCAAAAGCGGTACCGTTGCTGGAGGCCGCTCAGGCATTTTCTCCGCAGGATTCGGTTGCGCGTTACCTCGAGCAGGTCCGGCGACTGGCCCAATAAAGAAGAAACCATTGCTCCCTGACGAAAAACCGGTTGGGAAGCCCCATGCCGTATTCGTTTACGAGCCACTTCAGGTGGGACTCTTGATGCGCAAACATCTGACAGTGGCGCAATTTGTCGAGGAGGTAAAGACGTCGTCGTCCAAATGGCTGAACACTCAATCCATCGCCCTGAAACACTTTTCCTGGCAACGAGGCTATGGCGCATTTTCCGTGAGTCCGTATCTTCTGGATGGACTTCTCCAGTACGTAGACCATCAAGAGGAGTACCGCGCATTTCTGAAACAATATAGCATTGAATTCGATGAGAAGTACGTATGGGACTGATCCTCTATGAGCATCTATGACCTCAAACCCCGGTTTCAGGCCCTGCTTCGGCCGGTCTGCACCGCATTGGCTGACAGGGGGGTGACTCCGAATCAGGTGACGGTGTTCGCCCTGTTCCTTTCTGCCGTATCGGGCGGATGGATCGCCCTGGCTCCTGATTCCCGTACGCCGTATCTCTTTCTCCCCGTGGCCCTGTTTCTGCGGATGGCTCTGAATGCGATTGACGGGATGCTGGCCCGTGAGCACGACCAGCAAACCCATGCAGGTGCTCTTTTGAATGAAATCGGGGATGTGCTCTCGGATCTGTTTCTTTACCTGCCTTTTGCCCTTACCTCGGGCTTCACTCCGGAACTGGTGGTGTTGATCGTTGTGCTGTCAGGACTCACAGAGACAGCCGGACTGGCATCTCTGCTTATTGGTGCCACCCGTAATTACCGGGGTCCGATGGGAAAAAGTGACCGTGCAGTTGTCTTCGGGCTGCTCTCGTTTCTTCAGGGAATGGGAGCTCCCTTGGAGTTCTGGCTTCCCTGGGTCCTTACCCTCCTCGTACTTCTACTCATATTGACGGTATGGAACCGGTGTCGCGCTGCTTTGCGGGAAAGCAGCCGTACCACCTGAAGTTCTGGAGGATTCAGATGATTCTCTGATATTTATTGTGACAATAATATTGCCATAATGGAAGGCCTGGAATATGGGTGATTTCATGACAAGAGAGTGTGAAACATCGGAATTTGCCACCTGGGATGAGACGGCTCTTTTCTATCGATCCTGGAAGCCACGGGCTGAGGGCAAAAAGGCCGTGATTCTCATTCACCGTGGACACGAACACTCCGGGAGATTGCAGGAGCTGGTGGATCGGCTTGATCTACCGGATCACTGGATGTTCTCCTGGGATAACCGGGGGCACGGACGTTCACCAGGACGGCGTGGCTTTGCTCCCTCCTATTCTGCACTGGTTCGGGATCTGGATGCCTTTGTTCGTCACCTTCGGGAGACGCATGGCCTTCGGAATGAGGACATCTCCATCGTGGCCAACAGTGTAGGGGCGGTGACGGCTTCCGCCTGGGTGCATGATTATGCGCCGGGGATTCGGTCGATCGTGCTGGCGGCCCCTGCCTTCCGGATCCGGCTGTACATGCCCTTTGCGATTCCGCTGCTGAGGCTGTGGCGGAAGATCAAACCGGATGCAGTGATCAGCAGTTATGTGAAATCCAAGATGCTGACTCATGATCCGGAACAGGCTGCCGCCTACGATGCAGATGAGCGGATCACCAAGGATATTTCGAATCACATTCTCCTGGGGCTCCACGATGCCGCCACGCGGGTGATGTATGACGCGGCTGTGATGCATACCCCCACGCTGGTGCTGTCGGCCGGATCGGACTGGGTGGTAAAGAATAAAGCGCAGCGGTTGTTTTATCAACGCCTGGGTTCTTCCCGGAAGCGGATGAAGGCCTATCCCGGATTCTATCACGCCATTCTCTTCGAAACGGAACGGGACAAACCGATCGCAGAAGCACGGGCCTTTCTGCTCGAAAACGAAACGGATCCTGTCCCGCAAGCGAATCTGCTGCAGGCGGATAAAGGGTCGGCCACCGCCACCGAATACGATCTGCTCCGCCAGCCCGCATCGGGGCTGAAAGGGGTGTACTACGGCGTTCAGAAAAAAGGAACCGAGACGATTGGTGCACTGAGCGAGGGCGTGAAGGTGGGGCTGGCCACCGGCTTTGATTCCGGGAAGTCCCTCGACTACGTCTATGACAATGAGGCCAGGGGGACGATCCTGATCGGAAAGATGATTGACCGCGTGTACCTCGATGCGGTGGGCTGGAAAGGCATCCGACAGCGCCGGGAGCATATCCGGGAATTGCTCACCCGTGCAGTAGAGGAGCAACTGGAGCATCAAGAGGAGGTCAGGATTCTCGATGTGGCCACCGGCTGCGGACGTTATGTGCTGGATGTACTGGAGAACTTCCGGGACCGCAATGTGCATGCACGGCTGCGGGATTTTACTCCCGCCAATCTGGAACAGGGTCGTGAAACTGCCCGCGAACTGAAGCTGGAGAAGGTGGTGTTTGAACAGGGAGATGCCTTCGATGCCGAAAGCTTGACGGGGCTGAATCCCAAGCCTCATATTGCCATCGTCTCCGGGCTGTACGAACTCTTTCCCGAAAACGAGGGAGTTCTAACATCCCTTGGAGGAATTGCCCGGGCACTGGAACCCGGAGGGGTCCTTCTTTACACCTGCCAGCCCTGGCATCCGCAAGTAGAGCTGATCGCCCGCACCCTTGGCAATCGGGAAGGAAAGCCCTGGATCATGCGCCGCCGTTGCCAGGCGGAAATGGATGCCCTCGTGGCCTCCGTCGGATTCGAAAAAACCGATCAGCGAATTGATGAATGGGGAATTTTTACTGTGTCTGTTGCGCAGAAAGGGTTGTGAAGGCATCATATAGGAACCCTGACCTCAAGGTGATGTCGAATCCGGTTGTAGGGCGACGGTATGGTCTTGCCTCGTGGGTATTCCTGGTGCTGGCGATTGTGCTGCAGGGGCCTGCGTGGATTCTGGTCTGGCCGGGGATGTCCTGTGCAGTGGTGGCGTGGGGGTACATCTGCGGAGGAGCGGTCATCTACGGTAAAACGAACGGGCGGGTTGGATTTCTTTCGGTGTTGATTCTGCTTCCCACCCTGGCCGGGCAATGGGCTTCACTGATCTATTACCGCCGTAAAACGACATTGGCGGATGAGGTGCTTCCCGGCCTTCTCCTCGGGCGACTGCCTTCGAATAAGGAAGCGGCGCAACTGGTGGATCAGGGGGTGGGGCGGGTGCTGGATCTGACCGCAGAGTTTTCGCGACCCGGCCCGTTTCAGCATGTCCAGTATCTCAATCTTGCGGTTCCGGATCTGACCGCACCCACTCCCGAACAGATGGAACGGGGAATCCAATTCATCAAAGCAGGCCTCGATGCCGGAGAGACCGTGTATGTTCATTGCAAAGTCGGGTATTCCCGGAGCGGAGCGGTGGTGGGCGTGGCACTGATGTTCATGGGCGTTGTGGCGTCACCGGAGGATGCGGTTGCATGGCTCCAAACCAAACGGCCTGGGATCGTTCTTCGGCCGGAAGCCGTCCAAAGCTTAAAGGCCCTGTGAATGCTCCCCCTTTTCCAACGGAGGACTGGGAGAGAGGTATACATATTATATCGGATACGATATGTAAGAAATATATCGATTGAGATGTACAAAGGCATCCCAGCGTGTACAGGGCAGGCAGATTTTAACGCTTTTCCTCTCTTCATTCATGAAAAAGAACCGCTGGCTAATCGCCGCCTCCGCCGTAGGCCTTCACATCTCGATCGGATCCATTTATGCGTACAGTGCCTGGAAGATGCCTCTGGAAAACACCTTTGGCTGGAAGTCCACTCAGACCGCGCAGGCGTTCAGTATCGCCATTTTCTTCCTAGGGTTATCGGCCGCGTTCCTGGGCAAACTGATCGAGAAGAAAGGTCCGAGAGTAGGGGGACTCTGCTCTGCGGTGTTCTTTTGTCTTGGTTTGGCTGGATCTGGATTGGCCTGCCAACTGGAGAATCGCGTGCTGTTCAACCTGTGTTTTGGGGTCATCAGCGGAATTGGACTTGGGCTGGGATACATTTCCCCGGTTTCCACCCTGGTGAAGTGGTTTCCCGACCGAAGAGGGCTAGCGACAGGGCTGGCGATTATGGGGTTTGGATTTGGCGGACTCGTCTGCACTCGCCTCATCGACCTCAGCGTTCCGAAACTGGCAGAAGGGGAAGTACCGGTGTCGGCGACCTACCTTAAATATGCCGGATACATTGACGGTTCCACTGCAATACCGGAAGGAGAAGAGACTCAGAAAGTGGCGCTGTATGAGAAAGAGAACATCGTCCGGGCGTTCTACGTTCTCGGAGGGATCTATTTTCTCATCATGGTGCCTTCGGCCCTGTATATCACTCCTCCTCCATCGGATTATGCGGATCAGTTTGCCGCCAAAGGGAAACCCATTCACGAGCCTGCCCGAGAGTTATCCGCGAAAGAAGCTCTGCGGACCCCGGGTTTTTATGGTCTGTGGATGATGTTGTTTCTGAATGTGACCTGCGGCATCGCCGTCATCGCCACGGCAAAAAAGATGGGGTATGAGATGGTGGAGCTCAGCATGGAGCATGCAAGTCTTCTGGTGATGGGGATCTCCCTTTTTAACGGATTGGGGCGGATCTTCTGGGCCTCTCTCTCTGACAAAATCGGACGGGCCAACACCTACATTGCCTTTTTCACGATCCAACTGATCGCCTTTCCCGCTCTGCCGCATCTGGTTGCGTCCCCCTGGTTATTTATGCTGGTGACGTTCGTGATCCTGTCCTGTTATGGTGGCGGGTTTTCGAGTATTCCGGCCTACATCAGCGACCTGTTCGGGTTGAAAGCGATGCCAACCATTCACGGATATACCCTGACCGCGTGGTCACTTGCAGGGATTGTGGGGCCCATGCTGAATGCCAAGGTGTATGAACAGACCCACAGCTACACCCTGAGCCTTTATCTCTTCGGCGGGGTCTTTCTGGTGGCCCTGATCATTTCCCTGCTGATGAAGCTGGAGCTGAAACGGGTGATGAGCGGGGTGTGACGAGAGGTGGCTGCATGACAGTGCAAAGGCTCGCGACACATTCGTAATCAATCCGTAGTAGACGCTCCTTGAGACGGCTGACAGTCCAAGGTCACTCTCTCGGCCGTAAGGCCAACTGCAGGGTCCACCGGGCACTTCCCAGGAGAAAGACACCACCAACCAACCGGAACAGCAGGGGAGCCAGATGATCCGCTTTCATCTGGAGGGACGCAAACTGCCTGGCCAACGGAATCAGCGCGGAGCCGAGTAGACTCAGTCCTGAAAGGACCAACAGTCCCGTGATCACCAGAAAAACGATGCGGATCATGAGGGCGGGGGACGGAACCGGAATGAAATCGTCTGCAGGGTGCTGCGGAGAGAGGCCCTGACCAGTTTCCAGCTTTGGATAGAGGCCTCACCGGACGTCCGGGGCGTGAACGGCACTGGACGCTCCTGAAATCGGAGACGCTCTTTCCCTGCGAATCCGGAGATCAGGAGGTTTGGGGCAAAGGTGTCTTCCGGCAGACGGTCCAGAAGTGAAAAGAAAGAGGAACTCCGCATCAACCGGTAGGGGCAATTGACGTCCCGCGGACCTTTTCCGTAGAGCACCCGGATCAGGATTCGGGAGGCAAGGCTCATGGTCTGGCGTGCAATGGGACCTCCCCGTCCGGTTCGAATTCCCATCACGAGGTCACAGGAGGTTCTCAAGGACCAAAACTCCGGAAAAGAAGCCGCAGGAAGCTCCCCGTCGGAATCGGTCTGAAAGATCCAGGACGCTCGCTCTGCCGCCGCTTTGTAGGCTCTCAGGATCGTGGGGCCATGACCTCTGTTTTTTGCCGAGTGGATTTCCAGGGACGGATGATGCAGGGAGTCCAATACCTCCGCTGTACCATCCGTGCTCCCGTCATTCCAGATTTGCAGACGGTAGGGGTCTCCAATGCTGTCCAGCACCTCCAGCCATTCCTCGACCACGTGTTTGATACTGCCCTCTTCATTGTACACCGGCATCACCACCAGCAATTGAGGCTGCAGGAGAGGTGCGGTTTCGGTGGGGGAGGGGTGGGACATGGGAGAGTATTGAACAGATCGCCTTGCAAAGTCAATGTGCAGCAGCGGCGAGTGGAGAGGCCTATTGACTCCGTCTTCCCGGTGACAGGTGTGTGCAACATCAGGGCTGCTGCCCCCCCGTCTGCATCTGCTCGAGATAGGGGGCCAGTACGTTGACGGAAAGGGCTGGATCGAGAAGAGCCTGTTGACTGTCCTGCCTGCCACAGGCTACTTTCCACTGCTTTCCCCCGGTTTCTGCTTGCATGGCTTTGCACCCGTGACATGACACGCCCATCACCCGAACAAGGATGTGGCTATGAGTTATGATATGACCGGAACGGTGAAAGTGGTACTGGATTTGATGACCTTTGACAGTGGGTTCACCAAACGGGAATTTGTCATCACCACTCAGGATCAATATCCTCAGGATGTGAAGTTTGAGACCGTCCGGGACAAAACCAGCCTGTGTGACAAACTTCAGGAAGGGCAGGAGGTCACGGTATCCTTCGATATTCGCGGGAATGAGTACAAAGGCCGTTATTACGTGAACCTCAATGCCTGGCGGGTCCAGGCTTCGGATGGAGGCAGTGCCGCGGCACCTGCTGACAGCGAAATTCCTCCGTTGGATACCGACCTCCCGGACAGTGCTGCGGAAGACGACGCAGACTTCCCGTTCTGAGTCCGGAGCCGTCGATTCCGGACTCCTTTCCTCCAGCGAATGTGTAAGGGAGAGTTCTGCCCAGCGTTATATGGGCATGAATCTGTTTAAAAAATCTCCTGAAGCAAAACTCCGCAAGCAGTACGAAGCCCTTCTCAAGCAGGCCATGGAGGCCCAGCGTGGTGGGGATATCGTCAAGTGTTCTGAATTGACCGCCAAGGCGGATGAGATTCTCAAACAAATCGAACAGGCCTAGCCGACGGGAAAAACATCGAAGCCTCATCGTCTGTGTGTCCTGATGGAGGACCGGGATAATAGCATAGGCGGTTGGGTTTCCGGGTTCTTTCCAAGCGCTACGGTCTCTCTTTTTTAGGATCCTGAGATCACGCTTTTCCTGACGTGGTTTCCGGGCTGTGAACGGCACCAGTCACACATACGGACATCGAAAGATTCCAAGCATCGCGATGGAAATGTCAGATCGCGCTTTGCATCAGGAGCTGAAACAATAACCAGACACCCGCTCCACCCGCAGTCACCCACCGCAGCCGGTGCTGGCTCCTGTGACGCAGAAGGAACATCACCACACTCCCTCCGATTGGAAGAAGCCACCCCCAGCCGGGGATCAACGAGAGAGAGGAGACCCAACTTGGAAACGGTACCGCGTTTCCGAGTATCACCATCAACAGGGCACCACTGACTGCCGGTTTCCAGGACGACTCCTTGAGGGAAGTCGCCGCAATCGGGGAGGAAAGGCTCCTGGTTGAACGGGTGCCATCCGGAAAAACAATGTTCCAGAAGGAACTGGTCATGAGCAGGGCCGTCGCGATCGGAATTGGAATCAGAGTTGGCAGCATGGCTCCGAGAAACAGCCCCGCTCCCATCAGGAAGGCAGTATGTTTGCGGATGGGAACAGGCGCATAGGCGAGAGCGCAGATGGGCAGCAGGAGCAGAATCCATCCCTGCAGGACGGTTCCGGTTGGTGCAGACACAGACACCGGTTCGGACACATCCTCCAGCGGTTCTTCTGAGCGTAATGCCTCTATGAGTTCACGGTCTTCCACCTCCGGAAGAACATCAGGTTCCGGAATCCATTGCGATCCGGTTCCGTTCATCGAGGATGTGATTAACTCGCCCACCCGTTCGTAGGTAAGATCCACACTGCCTGCAGAGAGACCACCGGCACCTGCCAGCATGGGCGTGAGTCCCACCTCAGTGAGAGGAATACCTGCGCGGCGGTACAACGACGTCGCCACATCCAGCGTGTCAGGGTCGGCGATATCCAGTGCGCGGATCTCCAACCCCGGAAGTTCCTGTTGATACTGGGCAAGAAATGCACTGACAATGTCACAGTCCTCACAATTCGTACTGTAGATGTAAATGACGACTGGGGGCACATCCGCAGCCATTTCCGCTTCCCCTTCTGCCAGTGCCGCGGTTTCTTCAGAAGCCCCGGTGGAAGACTCCGTCACGGCAGTGGGTTTGCCAATTCCACCCAATCCACCAAATGGATCACCGACAAACCCACCGTAGGAACGGGACCCCTGTTGCTCCTGGGCCCATTTTTGTGCCTCTGGCGGAAGGTCTACGGATCCCTGGGCCAATAGACGTAAGGTGTTGGCGCTCATAGATTTCAGCCATGGATTCTGGCGGGCAGCCCGTATGCTGCTGTCCCATGACTCCGGAGATGTCAGCTCTTTGCCGGACACGATCAGGGCCAGTCCGGTAAGGAAGCGGACTTCCGGCATGGGGTCCTCCAGCAACTCGGTCAGGACCTCCTCGCCGGTTTCATCCAGGAAGAGTGTCCACTGTGACTGGACCGAATGACTGGAGATCTCAACCCCCGGGAGATGGCTGGGTGACACCGGCCAGTCTTTTGACCGGTTGGTGAGGTAGAGGAACGGCAGGACTGTCCGAACGATCGTGGCCGGGTCCTCTGAAAGTTCCCGGGCCTGTTCGGCTGTAATCGCACGGTCGGCCATGATGTTGTGAAGCCAGGCGAGTGCACGAAGTTCCGGATCGGTTTCTTGGTTCAGAAAAGGGTCCATTTGTTTTTTCCGTTCTGCATCCGGATACTGAACCGCCATGCTCAGTGCCAGTGCCCGGCGGACCTGACGGGCCGGTGTGGGGTCGCCCTTTTCCTCGAGCCATTTTGTGATGAAAGGATTCAGCTTGTCTGCCGGGGTCGATTGGATCGAGGAGCGGATCCTCCAATCCGTGACCGGTAAATCTTTCAGCCGGATGGAGGAAGAATCACGGTCCACCTCATCCAGCAGCGGGAGGAAATCAGAAGCCAGGGAAAATTGACCGAGATGAGCCGCTGCGACGCGTTTGATATCAGAGCGTCGATCTTTCAGCATCTTCCTCGCCAGCGAAAGACCTTCCTGCCCATCCTGATTTCTGGACAGCAGCGTTTCCAACTCATCACTGCTGAGATCGGGGTCATTCATTTGCAAGGCGGCAACTGCAGGTTCATGACCGACGGACGCAAGATTCTTGGCCGCCAGTTTTTGCAGGGTGGGGTCCTCTCCGGATTCAAACAGTCGGATCAGCTCCGCGTGGAGGGACAGCTCGGATGAACCCGTGGCGGAGGGGGGCTCTGGATCTTCAAACGCTCCCATCAATTCGTTCAGCGGGTCGCCTGAAGGAGACGCCCGAACGGGTTTCTCTTCTGTGAACGCCCCCAGAAGTTCATCCAGTGAATCGTCGTCTTCCCCCGCGGTTCCCTCCGGAACGTAGGGGACAAAAGGAATAAACGACGGACCACCATAGGAATCGGATCGGGGAGCAGGGAGATCGAGGTACAGCAGGATCATCTGCCTGGTTTCAAGAGGTTCCACCTGCAGAGCCCGGGCGAGTCTGCGGTTGGCATCATTCGGCAGGGTGAGGGGCTGTTTGGATACCCCATGCAGAGCCAGCACTCTCAGTGCCGCAGCCCGCACATCCCCGTCTACATCTTCTGACATCTTCATCGCGATGGGGAGCGAGGTGTCTCCGCAATCCACCAATACCCGGAGGAGAGATAATTGGTTCTCTTTGTCAAAGTTGTCGATACGGCTTCGGATATTGGAGGGGAGGTCCAGTCGGTGATCGCAGATCACCCGGACCAGAACCTCCAGATCATTCGGATTCCGGTCATACCATTCTTTCACCACAGCGGAACGCTTGCTCTGGTCCCGCATCATCTTCAGGGCCGCATCAAGTGCGGCCGTTCGGGCGAATGCATCCGGATCCGCATGCCGTTTGGCAAGGTCTTTCAACCCCTGGGTGTACCGTATGGCCCCTAATGTGGTCGCAGCTGTGGCCCGTACCCTCCACCGCGGATCCTCAAGAAGTGTCACCGCAACCGGAGCCAGGGAGTCGTGCTGTCCTTTCTGCATGGCCGTGAGAGCTGCGAGAATTCGATCTTCCTGATCCGATTCCAACTGGGTGTTCAGCCAGTCGGTTGCGGTTGAATCTCTCATTCCGGCGACTTGGCGCATCGCTGCCAGTGCGATGTCGGAACTGGGTTCGGTCTCAAGCCGTTCCAGGACGAGAGGAAGAGCGTTTCGCCCACCAGCCTGAAGCAGACCCTCAATGACGGTCTCACGGATCAGGACATCCGGATCCTCCAGGAATGCCGCCAGCACCGGAACCCCCCGCGATCCTTCCCGGGCCACCTCACGCAGCAATTCCATGCGTGCATCCAGCGGACCTCGCCGCAACCGGAAGGACACCCCCGTGGCATCATCCCAGCCCAGTCCCGCGATACGGAGCCCGAGTAAAATATCTTCCAGCCGCTCCTGTTGGGACGCACTCAGGTCACCGGACTCAAGCTGTACCAGCAGATGGGGAATCAGGGAGGGACCTGCCCGTTCCAGTGTCCGCACTGCACGTGTAACGTGTTCGGGCGAGTCCTGGTCCAAATCACGGATCGCGGCCAGCATCCGGGTTTTCGTCAGGGGGGCGTAACGTTCTTGCTCATCCTTCGCCGCTGGCCGGTCTGCCCATTTGTTCCATTTTGCCAGGGCATCCTGCTGCGTCGTAGACGATTCCCAGGGATCATATCCGAAGGTGTTTCCTGCCTGTTCCTCCAGGAGTTCCAGTGCCGCCAGGCGGATATGCAGAGCCTCATCCGTCAGCAGCGAGATCCAGGCAGGGGTAGGAACCGGGTTCAGGGAACGGAGTTCGGCTCTCAGGCGCTGGGGTTGGCCTCCGGTATGGAGATGCCTGAGAACACCCCGCATCGCATCCAGATCGGCGGAATCTTTTTTCAACCGGGCAATCAGTCCTGCCTCGACCGGAGGGAGTTCCATGGCTCCCGGAGTGCGAATCCGGTCAATGTACGCAATCAGGTCGTCCGTGGCGGCAACACCGACTACCCGGTGCAGCTCGCGCCCCTCCGGGTCCAGCCAGAGCATAGCCGGTACCTCACGTAGCTGATGCCGGAACGCCAGTCCCGGATCGCGGTCCACATCCACTTCCACCAGGGTATAGGCCCTGAGATGGGGCCACAGTTTCGGGTCCGCCAGGGTGTCCTGTTTCAATTTGACACTGAAAGGGTCCCGTTCCCTGACAAACAGTACGACCAGGGTGCTGTTGCGCGCGTCTGCCACATGAACCGCCTGATCATAGTCATCCAGCCAGCGGGGGCCCCGCTGGAGGCGGTTGAGATCGGTATTGCGCAGATCCCGGAGCACATCCCAGTCCACCACCCGGTCTCCGGGCCGGGCCGCATACACCCCTTGCAGGCAGAGGCAGAGAAGACTGAAAAAAATGACTGTGCGTGACATAGCTTAGTACAGCAGGGAATAGGAAAGGATGTTCACGAGAATCTGATTCGCATTGCGAACCTCATTGCCTCCGCAGCAGCAGCAACCGTCCACTTTGGACGTGTCATTCAGTCCCTCCGGAGAGTAGACCACCACCATTTTTTCGTTCCGGTTCAGCCCTGCCAGCTTCACCCCTCCTTTTGGGGATTTCAGTTCGATTTTTTCGATGTCATATACGGTTTTCCACATCGGGTGATCCATCTCAATGGGAGTGAGGCGTGCGTCGTCCTCCTCAAACAACGCATTGATCTCCCGCCGGAACGATTCATCCCATTCCTTGCTGCTGCAGCCTGCAGAGGCCACGAGAAACCCTCCCTTGTCCAGATAGCGGCGGAGATTGTCCCGTTCCTTCTGGGAGAGGGCAAACTTTTTCTCACCGGTCATCATGATGAAGGGGAAATCGAACAATTCCGGGGAGTCCAGCTTCACACTTTTGAATCTGCGGGCCACCGGGATCCCGGTTTCCTTCTGTACTACGCTGAGAAAATGATCGCTGAAACAACGGGAAGTCTGGACTCCGGCATAAATCAGATTGCCGCACTGGATGACGCCCTCTTTTTCCGAGTCCGCCATCAGGGCCGGTGTGAGGGAGGCGGCGAGGAACAGGAGGGAGGCTGTGCAAGAGTTCATGGTGTGGTCTCCGGTGTCAGGTCATAAAAAATTTGAATCGCTTTCCGGTATTGCTGGGGAGCCTGTTCCAGAATCAGCTCGGCCGGAGCTGCTGGTGCTGCACGGCGTCCGCCGCCCTGGGTGCGTGAAATCGCCGGACCACTCTGTCCACTGCCTCCCCGTCCGCCTCTGCCTTCTCCTCCCTGGACGTTTCCGCCGCGGGGCAGATCAAACCGGTTACGGTTCGGCCCCAGAATCGGTATATTCAGAGGGGAGGAGCCCTGGGTGGAAAAGCCGTCGTTTTCAAATCCCCCCACTCCACCTCCACCGCCTCCGGTACCTTGTCCTGTTCCCCGACCCATGCCGCGGTGTTTCATGGCATCGAGCAGCTGACGCAGGGAGTCCGAGAGCCCCAGCCCTTCTCCGGGGTTCTGTCCCCCCATACCCCTGCCGGTGCACATCGCCTGAAATCCGTTCTGTCCTTCACCTTCGCCTTCCTGTTCTTCCTGCTCCTCTTCCGGGTCTTTTTCCAGCAGCATGGCCGCCAACGCTTTCCGTGCACCCTCCAGGGCTTTGCGATTGTTCTCATTCCGTGCCGCGTCCGAGGTGTGCTGCATCAGACCTGAGGGGTCCCGTTTCTTCAACGCATCGAGCATGTCCAGAGCCTGATTTGCCCATTGACTGTCTTCCGGCCCGACCTCCGCCGCCCGTTTCCGGGTTTCGGTCATCCAGGCCTCCAGTTCCTCCTGCAACGCTTCCTGATACGCGGCGAGTTCTTTTAAATCCTCCCGGCTTTCGGAGGGAAGGGTGTATGCATAGCGCTCGAACCACCGCACCAGCAGTCTCTGCTTCTCCAGCAGTTCCTGGTATTCTCCGGTCTGCTCCAGCAGATTTCCAAGCTTCAGGAACCGTTCCTGTTCCGCCAGATTCGGTTCCGCGGCTTCCACCTGTGCCCGGTTGGCACCCGTGAGTTCTCCGACCTTGATATCCAGAGCCATGTCATCCGGACTCAGGGCCTCCAAGGCATCCGCCTGCTTCTGAAAATGGGTTTGCAGATTCTGCATCTGTTCCCTCGCCCCTTTTTCCACGTCATAAATCGGGAAATCCTCATTCAGTGCCTCAAAGACCTTCTCTGCCTGCCGACTTGCTGTCGCCGCGGCTTCCAGCTTTTCCCTGAGGGATTCACGTGTCGCCGTCGGGGAATCAATTTCGTTCTGGAGTTCCTCCAGGGTTCGCCGAACCTCGTTGATCGACTGGCTGGCCGCGGCAAACCGGTCGCGGAATCCATCGAGAAGTTCCCGCTGCCGGAGGTTCCGGGCATATTCTTCGTTGCTGATAATCTGGATCCGGCTGAGAGGGGATACCCCGGTCCGGCCTCCTCCAGGGCGGTGATCCCGTGCTTCCACGTACACCTCCAGGGTCTGCCCGGCTTCCACCCCGAGGGCCGCCAGATCCAGCACCTCGGAAAAGGCCCGTCTTCTTTCCGGTTCTCCGGCCCCTACCTGTTTCGGACGGTCAATATATCCCTGGAGTCCCCTGACCAGATTCACACGGGTTACCCCGACATCATCCGTCGCGGAACCCTCGATCGGAATCCTGATGCCGGGAGTTGCCAGCAGGAATGCGGGAGGCTGGGAGAGCGAGACCCGTGGGGGCTCATCTGCCAATACCCGTTGGTGACTTTCCAACGCCCTCACCAGAGGGTTGCCCTGAATATCCACCACATCTGCGAACAGAACCGCACTGTGGCTCAGCTCCCAGGAAAACAAAGCCCGGTTTCCGTCAATGTCGGCATAAACCATCTGGTCCGGCTCTCCTTCGCGACGGAGGATGACGTTTCCCCGGGAGAGCGGGCGGTTGCTTTCCAGTTCCAGCTCCACCCGGGTACCGGCCATGCCCTTCAGGACCCGTTCGCCAAAGGCATGGGTGCGGGAGGCTTTCCCGGTGTAGGCGGGCGGAATCAGGCGGACCTCACTGTGACTCACCTTGGGACGCAGTTGCAGGGTCACCTGCTGCCAGTCGCTCCGGATCCGGCCCACTGTAAAACAGAACTCCACAGGCTCCACAACCTGTTCGAGACGCAGGGAGTAACGCTGGCCCTCTTCCCGGAAACAGGGAGTCGACAGCTCCCGTCCATCCACCTTTGTCAGGAGCATCACCGGATGGTGTACCTGTCCGCCGGTCACGTCCACGGACAGCGGAAGATCATCACCGTACTGGACCACAAGGGGAGAGGGGGTGACTTGAAAACGCAACGGCGTCCAGGGTGCGATATCCGCACCTGGGTCCTGGATCCGGGACCACACAGTTTTCGCGACATCCGGATACCCTTTGACCAATGCCGTGAGGCAGCCTGCTCCAATCAGGATCAGCCCGAGCAGGCGGAGAGCCGGGCCGGCCGGCAGTATGAGCCGGACCGGTGTGTTCCGGAGGGTGCCCCGCGCATCCTCGAGGGAGCGGGCGCGTAAGTCGTGTTGCCAGTCGGTTTCGCAGGGTTGCTGTTCCAGATCCAGGGCGCAGGAAAGGGTTCGCCGGGGATCTTTGCGGCGTCGGTCCAGTTCGCGTGCGAAAACGGACAGGCTGGGAAACAGTTTCAGCCCGAGGAGTGACAGCCCTAGCAGCAGTGCCGGAAAAAGGAGATTCCATACCTGCCGAGAGGATTCCGGCAGGGACAGGAAGGCATCTGCAAGTCCGTACAGGCAGAGGACGGGAAGTCCGAAGGCAGCAATCCGGAGAAGATAATGCGCAGCCACACCGGCAGCATGCATTCCCTGCCAGGAGCGAAGTCGTGAAGAGTAAGAGGCGGAAGCGTTCATCAGATCAACCCCTGTCGACGGCGGAGAGCCCACTCAGCAGCGGGCATGAACACGATCATACAGAAAAGCCAGGGCTGGGTCCAGTGAGGATGCCACACGGCTTCTGCCGAGAGTTCTGCCTCCACTGTTTCTGTACCCGCAAACAGAGAACTCGGCAGGGAACCGTTTTCGAACCAGTCTCCCCCGGAGTCACGCACCAGGGTGCGGAGAGGTTCTTCCTGCGGGATGCGGCGGTCGGCCTCCCGGGGCGGGGGGGAGACCCAGAGATGCCTCAGGGTTTCGCGGATGCCGTCACGCTCGACGGTCACTGCATACAAACCGGGGGTTGCGGCATCCCATCGCGTACGTGCGGTTCCGTCCACTCCCGGTTGAAGCGGAAGCCGAACGGGGTCGGCACCCTCCTGCTCCAGCATGATACGCAGATTGGCTCCGGACAGAACCTCGCCAAGGCGGTGCCGGACTCGGAACTCAACCGGTTTTCCCGGGAGGACTGGGGAGGGAGTCCACTCCACACTGGTTTCCATCCCGGGCTGGAACCGAGCCGACCGGACTACCCATAACAGGAGTTGCGACCAGAAATGTCCGTACCATTTTTCATCATGGTCCATGCTGGGCCGGAAATCCCAGTGCCACATGCCCTCTCCGTTCAGCATCATGACCCGGCCGTTTCCGACTCTGCGGCTGATGAGCACCGGCCAGGGATCGGAATCAGACTCCCCGGTACGGGCATTCATTAAGGTGGAAACCAGACCGTCCAGGATGCGAACCTTGCGCAGTCCCCGTAAAGGGGGAAGGTCCTCCCATAACGGATCGTCCTCCCCGGGCAGCAGATCTCCAAACAGCCCCGACTGTTTTCCTGAAGCAGCGGGTCCGGCACGGTGGTCTGAGGAGTTTTCCTCCAGCCAGCGGACCGGCATCATGGATTCAATCCCAGGGTGAGGGGTTGTCACCGGCCGTCCTCGGGAGAAGACCAGGACGCCGCCATGTTCACGGACGAAGGCATGCAGAGCGGCAGTGGTCCGGCTGGTGGCCAGATAATCCAGCCCCCGGCCCACGAGAATCACATCATAGTTCCGGAATTCGTTCTCCTCCCCGGGCAGCATGCCTTCACTGCCCGTATCCGGGCGGTCCGCACCGGGATCGACCCGGAACCACCGGTTGTCGGAAAGGCGGTGCAGTGTGGTGAGTTCGATGCCGTCCTGTCCCCGCATCCATTGGCTGAGGAATTTGCTGTCCCAGTGGGGGACTCCTTCGAGCAGGAGGACCTTCAGGGACATCTCCACGGCATGAATATGCACAGTGGCCCGATTGTTCTCGGTTCGGATTTCTCCCGACACCGGGCTCAACTCCAGTTGCATTTCATGCAGCCCCGGCTCCAGTGGACCTGTGCGGAGTTCAAAATTTCTCTCTGTATCTGTCGCAAGGTCGAGTTCCGTTTCGTCGACAATGTTCCCTGCCCGGTCCTTCAGCCGCAACCGGGTCCGAACCGGTTCCAGGTGTTGTGAGCGAATCCGGCCATGCAGAGGGCGGTCGGTTTTGGCAGTGACGGTGTGGAGGGTACGTCCGGGAATGAGTTCCAAATCAGGCTCCACCGGCGGGGTGCCGATGTGCACCGCCGAGATGGGAATCCGTTGCGCTCGTGCCGCGAGGGCAAGAGCGGCGGGATCCGCACGTTGCTGTAAGTCGATTCCATCACTTAAAATCAGGATGCCGCGGCATGTGCGATGATCCCCTCGGACCCGTTTCAGCAGCGAATGAACCGATCCCAGCAGATCGGTGGAGGTGCCGTCTGCGCTAAGAGTATCTGCCTGCGACAGCTCCATTGCCTCCGAGAGCCCCTCTGCGAAGGGAAGGATCCGGAGGGTGAGATCCCCGTCCCGATCTTCCAGGGTCTCGGCCAGTTTTCTGGCGGTCTCAAGCCGGCTGTCTCCATCCTCCCCGGTTGTCAGAGACATGGATGCACTATGATCCATGAGAATCCACGCGGTCGCCTCCCCGGGTTCTGATTTGGGAGCAAAGGCACCGGGATTGAGAGCGAGGAGCCCCATCGCGACCAGAGTCGCCACCCGAAGGAATACCGACACCACCCTCCAGGGAGCTGGCAGCAACGGAAGTTGTTTCCGGGAGCTGAAGATCAGCAGTACAATCCCGAGTATCAGTAACGGAACAAGCGCTTCAGGGGGGAGCAGAGGGTTCATGCCGGAACCTTCCTCTGCGTCAGCGCATGTTCCGCGGCGGCAATCAGAAGACCGGCAGCCAGGAGCCATGGCCAGAGTTCAATTCCCTCCTGCAGTTCGCGCCATCCTTCTGCCGTTTCCAGTTTCGGCAGTTCCTTGCCGGTCTGTGTTTCCGGCACCATCGGGGTCAGATGCGATTCTGCTTCCGGAAGGAGGACCGCATGCATCGACAGTACCTCTTCCCCTCTCCGCCATTCGTAGAGCCCAGGTGGCAGGGGATCCTGAGACTGGACCAGCCCGGCCCCTTTTTCCGAGAGGACCGGGTCCTGGTTCAAGGTGACAAGCTCCAGGCCTTTCGCTTCAAATCCGTCAAGTGGAGTGGGCAGATGGGTTCCTGCCGGCGATGAAAGTCGTTCCGATGTCCGGAAACTGTGGCGCAGAGCCTCTCCGAACATCGGAACCCATTGTGGCTGCTGTGCGAGATCACTTTCATCGGCCCCAAGAGGGAGATTCCAGAACTGCACTTCCGGGACTCTGCGAACGCGGCCCCAGACGGTTTCACCGTTTTCCAGAGACAGAATGGGAATCAGCGCCTCCTCCTGGATTGGAAAGACCGCATGCCGCGACACCAGTCCTCTGGCGGGGGATCCGTAGCTGTCTTCCCGGAACAGGGCGAGTTCTGCCGGCCAGGGGTCCGGCATCCGCAGTCCAATGGGCGGATCCATGCGCTGGACGGCAAAACGCCCTGCCGGAAGTCCCAGCCATTCGGCAGCCGCTGGGGGAAGTTCTGCAGGTTTGAGGATCAAAGGCATTTCCGCCTCCACCCGGCGGCGGAGCATCTCCATCGCGTCCCCTTTCCAACCGGAGATCATCAGCAGATCCAGTCTTTCCGGCAATGCCTCGAGCGTGTCCACCCGCACGGACTGCACCCCCGGGAGCGCATCCACGGTCCGTTTCCACATTCGGGCCGTGGCATCGGATCCTGAAATCCCGATCTGCAGATCGGAGGACAATGGCAGAACACAAGTCCGGGTATCATCATCCGGAAACAGGTCGGGCTCCAGAGAGGCCACCACAGGCAGGGGACCTTCCGATTCCATCTCCAACTCCAGGGAGGCCAGGGTGCTCCCGGAGGCCGGGACGGATACCTCCAGGCGCTCAAACCGGCTGCCGATTTGCAGGGTCAGGGGAAGCCGAACGGCCTGACCGGCTTCATTCAGGACACGGACCTGAATCTGGAAAGGCTGGCCGCGGACGGGCCGGGCCGGAAGGAGCTGCACATCGGTGATGGCCTGATTGGGAAGTCCCCCTTCGGCGACGGGAAGAGTGGTGAGCGCGATATCTTCCGGAACCTGCAGCAGCGGAGGCGAACCGTCGGGTTCCGCCTGGAAATCAGAAATCACCACCAGCTCCCGGTCCCCTTCCGCCGTTGCGAGTTGCTCCACCGCGAGCCGGACCGCTGCTTCCAGTGTCCCTCCCTCCTGAGAGCAGGGTCGCTGCCGTACCTGTTCCATGAGGAAGTCACGATTCACACCGGGCTCCGTGTAGATGGGCTCCGGAATGGCCCGGACACGAATGAGGTTGGCTTTGTCTCCCGTATCGAGTTGGCGCAACAGCGTGACGGCTTCCGCTGTGGCACGGGCATACCGTGAGCGGCCGTTTTCCCGGGCCCTCATGCTGGCGGTTGCATCGAGAACAATGACCAGAGAACGCTGACCGTCTGTTCGCTCCCCCTGCGGCCGGGCAAACCAGCGTGGCTGCAGAAAGACCCCGAGCAGCAGCAGTACCCAAAGGGTCCGTAGGATGAGCAGCAGCCAGTGGCGGGGTCGACGCAGGTTCACAGACTCCCGGTGTGCTTTTTCCAGGAGCATCAGGGAGGGAAAGCGAAGCAGGCGGGGGCGGGGCCGGGCAATGAGATGAATCAGTACCGGCAGGCCGGCAAGCAGGGCCAATGGCGCCAGTCCCGGGTTGTCGAGTCCGATGCTCATTCCACCAACTCCGAAAGTGCATCGAACAGGGGCTGATCGGTGATGTGCAGCTTGTGCCGCACTCCCCGGCGGACCGAGAGTTCCCGGAATCCCCTCAGGTGGTCTGCGAGCAGTGCCTCATACCGGGTCCGAAGACTGTTGGGGTCTGTTTTTAATTCGGCGCTGTTTTCCAGATCCCGGAATTTGAGCATGCGGTCTTCCGGCAGGGTCCGTTCCACCGGATCCAGAATGTGAAGCAGATGCACGTCGAATCCGCGGTGGAGAAATGGATTCAAACCATGAAACAGATCGCCGGGCTCGCAGTAAAAATCCGAAATCAGAACCAGGGTACTGGAGGTGTGGAGCAGACCCTGAAGTTTGCGGAGGGCTCCAGGCAGATCCGCCGTCTCAGCGGGAGCCCCGGAGGCCAGCGCGCGATGCACTCCTTCCAGATGCCGGGCATTTCCTGCGGGGGGATACCATTCCGTTTTGTCACCCCTTACCGTGTACAACCCTGCACGGTCCTGAGAATGAATGACCAGATGACAGAGGCAGGCCGCCAGCCGTGACGCATGCCGGTGTTTGGTTTCCGGTTTCCCGAAATTCATGGAGGCACTCTGATCCACCACCACCACACACCCGGTTTGCGCCTCCTGTTCGTAGGTACGGATCACATGCCGGTCATTCCGGGCAAACACCCGCCAGTCCACCCGGGCCGGGTCGTCACCCGGGGTGTATTCCCGATAATCCCTGAATTCCGTTGAGGACCCTCTCAGGGGGGATTTGTGCCGACCGCTGTGACGTCCTTCCACACGGTTCCGGGGCTGGAACCGGCGTTTGTCCAGTTCCCGCAGCAGGGCGGGGGTGAGGATGTCGTTCGAGAGGCTCACAGAGTGTTAGTCCACCCGGTCGAGAAGTGTATCAATGATGTCATCGACCTTCACATTCTCTCCCACAGCATTGTAATTCGGAATCACCCGATGACGGAGAACCGGATGGGCCACCGCCCGGACTTCCTCCGGAGAGGCAGCGGATTTTCCCCGGATCAAGGCCAGGGCCCGGGCTGCACGGGCAATGTTCTGTGAGGCACGCGGACCTGCTCCCCAGGCCACATATTTTTTCACATGCTCGTCTGCGTTCTCACTGTCGGGGCGGGTGGCGTGAACCAGATTAATGATCAAATCCAGCACCTGTTCGGGAACCGGAGCCTGCAGAACGGCCTCCTGCAGTCTGGCCAGCCCGGTTTCGTCCAGCATGGGTTCTGCCACCGGGAGGTCGCCGCCCAGGGTGGCGCGGACGATTTCTTTCTCTTCCGCCCGTTCCGGATATTCCACATGCAGACTGTAGAGGAAACGGTCCAACTGTGCTTCGGGAAGGGGGTAGGTGCCCTCCTGTTCGATCGGGTTCTGCGTGGCGAACACAATAAAGGGATGGGGAAGGGGCAATGTTCGTCCGCTGACCGTGACCTGTTTCTCCTGCATGGCCTCCAGCAGGGCGGCCTGGGTTTTCGGCGGGGTGCGGTTAATTTCGTCCGCAAGGATGAGGTTGGCAAACACCGGGCCGGGGGCGAATTCAAATTCCCGCCGCACCCCGTCTGATCCGGTCTGGAGAATTTCACTGCCGAGAATATCGGTGGGCATCAGGTCCGGTGTGAACTGAATGCGGTGAAAACTCAGCCCGAGAACACGTCCCAGGGTATTCACCAGCAGGGTTTTCGCAAGTCCGGGTACGCCGACCAGCAGAGAGTGTCCGTTGCAGAGGATACAGGTCAGGAGTTCCTCCACGACTTCGTCCTGGCCAATGATGACCTTCGCGGTTTCCGTGCGGATCCGCTGCAGGGTGTCGCGGACTTCGTCCCAGTCGGGGGGTGACAGTTCAGTGGCTTCAGACATGGGGATCTCCAGATCAGGGGGTGGTGGAAGCGGGAAGAAAGACCAGCGTCAATCTTGGCATGCCGTGGTGGGAAGGCAGTTCCTTGAGGCCATCGATGACATAACGGGAGGCCTCGGTTCCGGCGTTTTCAGGTTCTTCGTCTGCTTCTCCCATGAGAAGCAGCAGAGCGTTCTCGTTCGCCTCTTTCCGTTGTTCCTGGCTGGGCTCTTTCAGAGTGAGCGGGAATGCATCGAGTGGAAGGGTCACGTGGAACGAGGCCTGATTGGCCCCGACGCCAAACAGAACCACTCCCGGCTCTTTCCCGTAATGGTTCCCGATCATGCTGCGTTGAAACGACAGGGTTGTTCCCCGGTAAAGAGGACTGGTGGCCAACTGGATGGATCCTTTCTTTCCGGCTTTGGCCTGTTCGGCGGCCAGGGCCAGGAGCCGGTTGATGGTGTCCAGATCCAGGCGGTCTCCCGGTTTGAGGCCCAGATCGAGCCGTTCCTTATCCATCCAGATGATTGAATCGACGGTTTGAACCTCCTGTAACAGCCGATCCTTGACCTCTTCACGCTCGTTCAGGGATTGTTGCTGCAGGAGGGGCACCAGTGCCAGTCGTTCTGAATCCGTACTTTCCGTCAAGAGAGCCGATACCTCGTCCGCAGAGCCGCTCTTCAGGATCTGTTCCATGGCGGCTTTGCGTTCTTCATCCACGGCATCGGAGGAGGGCAAATTCAGCTCCGGGATGTCCTCGGTTGCTTTCAGGAGTTCTGCGGCCCAGTCAGCGACCTTCCGGTTAAACCCGGTGTCCGACATCGGCCGGATGTGGTACAGGAGTTCATATCCATTCTGGACGCCGGTATCGAAGTAGAGAGAGGTGAGAATGATGCTCCCCAGGATTCGGCCGAGATACTGGGCATGTTCGTTGGAGTCATCTTCGAGAAGGGGAAGCCAGGCGGTTGGCTCCCAGTCATACATGCCGATTTCCACCTCTTGCACCGCCTGCTCTTCCGGCATCTCCTCTTCTTCGGGATTGAGGTAAAAGACCATTTGATTGTTGCTGGGGCCTCCTCGGTACATTTCGACGCCCCCCTGTTCCACCACGCGATGGATCAGATGAAGCAGATGCAGTTGAGCGACTTTGGAATCTGCATTCCGGATTTCCTCCGCAAATCCCTGCTGAATCTCCTTCATACTCATGGGTTTTGCCGCGGACAGGATGCTGATCATGCCGGTCGAGTTGTGAGGATTGTCCTCTTCAATCCATCCCTGAATGGCCTCGGAAAGACTGGGTCCGGTGGTGTCTTCAGGTTTCTCCGGTTCGATGTTCAGCGCGTCATCGATTTGTTCAAGCATGCGTTTCATGTAGTCGTCGCTGCCACCGAAACGCTGTTTCATGGCCGGTTGCTGGAGGCGGGTTTTTACCATGGTCAGAAACTCGGCTCCGAGTTCCGGTTTTTGTCCGTGAATATCGAGAAAGATGGCAATCGTGCTGTGGGGATTTTCCATGGTGGACACCCATTTTTTCACAGCCTCATGATGCTGAGGGTCTTCGCTGCTGGCGAGGGTGTAGATGGCCTCAGTCGGCGTGTTCCAATTCTTCACCTGGTTCAGGTAGAACAGGGCAAGTTCGTCTCGGGATTTTCCTTGCAAACGGTTCACATGTCCAAGAACAGAGGGTAATGCGTTTTCCGGTTTGTTTTCATCCCAGCCTCCGGGACCAGTCGGTTTGACGCCATCCAGAATGGAAATCGCAGACTGGCTGAGTGTGGCCGGTTTGGGCAGGGTTGGTTTGTCTGACGAGGAGTACGAGACATGGCGGATCATGCGGTGATGCATCTCTTCGTTCACGGGGGGGGCAAAACGGGGGTCTTCCAGCATCGCAGCAAACACCGGGAGGGCCTCGAGCCCCATGCGGTGGGTTTTCATGACCAGTGCTTTGTTGTGAGCACCCTCTGCCATTTTCACTCCGTACTGAACCTGCTGGGAGATCAGACCTCTCGGGGCAAGCAGCCAATTCACATGTGAAAAACTGGACTGCATGATCCCCATGACCTCGGGTGCTGCCCATAGTTCCCGGTACAACGCTTTTTGATCTTCTGACAACGACAGACCCTTTACCTCCGGGACATACTCTTCCGGAAGCGCGAGCATGGTTTTCCATTTGGGAATCAACTCAGCCATTTCCGCACTGTGCCGCCAATAGCGGCCCTGTTCCTGAAGCAGGGCCTCACATCCTGCGACAAATGCCTCGTTCTCCCCGGTTTCTCTGCGGACTCTCATGAGGTCCGCATACGCCTCATCCGCCAGTGAACTCAGACCCGCCATCAGCACCTGTTTTTTATCCCCGACCCGGTTGAACAGATATGTGACCAGTTGATTGGCTTCGTCCGTACGTCCTACCTGATGCAGGCGGACGGCAAAGAGCATCAGGGTTCCGGGTGACCGCAGCAGGCTGCGAGCCTCCCAATTCTCCTCGGGTCCCTCTTTTAACTGTTTGAAGATCTCTTTGAGAATGGGATCCAACTGCATGACCTGGATGGCATAGTCTGCATCCCGTACATTCATGCTAAAGTTGAAGGAATGGCGGTCCTTCGAAGGTTTACTCAGAATGATTTTCCCCGAATATTCCTGCGTCAGGCCGACAGCGTTTTCTGTCCCGTCCTCCGTCCTCCAGGTCCAGACGGAGGGGAGATTGCCCTCCCTGTGTACTCCCATGTAGGGATTGTACTGCCCATTTCGGTAAACCAGGATTCCGGGTAGTGCATTGGCCGGGATGGCCGGGATTCTTTTTGCGAAGACCGCAAATCCAGCAGAATGATCCGGAGCGTTTTCGACCAGCACCGGAATGCCGGAGGTGTTGTCATCGGATGACCCGGACGCGCCAAGTTCCTGAATCATCATGACCTCCTCCTGGGCAGACAGAGGAAACAGTACACAGAAAAGGCCACATAGGCACGACAGCGAACGGGAAATACGCATGGAAGGCTCCTTCACAAGGTTTTGACAATCCTAACGATTGGAATCGAATACCGTGCGGGCTGACTTTTCAATCGGAAAATACACCAGGGTGAAAAATAAACGACGTTGGAGAGGGGCGAAGCCGTTCAAATGGACGCACTCGTCTCATACAGACCTGCCTGGGGCTGGAGTCGCCGGGTTGGCCGGTAGGAGATCATCTCCGCATGGAAATCACATGATTTCCATTGCCAGGTATGATCAGATTTTCAAGGATCCGGTGACAGAGTTTACCCCTCAAGGGCCTCCCAAGGAAATCAGTGAAATACACCGAGTATCAAGACGCGCTCTCTTTTCTGAACATGACCCGGTCGGCCTTTGAAGAGCGGGAGGCTCTGTTCGGTCTGATGCTAGGCATCTCACTGCGGCTGGTAGAGGACCCCTTCTCCTACGGGAGCCAATTCCCGTTTCTTGCCACGGTTGTGGATGAAGAGGAATTGCAATTGGTCGCGCTGATGACGCCACCCCACAAACTGCAGCTTGCGTCCTTTGGCTGTAAGGATGAGAAGGCTGTCGGCCTGCTTGCTTCTCATCTTCTTCAGACTGGACGGGAGATTCCAGCCGTTCTGGCTGAGGAACATCTGGCCGTCTGCTTCGCATCCGAATGGAACAAGTTGACCGGCGTGGAGTATGCATCTGGAAGGCGTCAGCGAATCTACCAGCTTCACAGGGTGAAAACGCATGGGAACTCAGAGGGCAGTTTCCGGCTGGCAACATTGGAGGACGAAGGGCTTCTCGCAGCATGGACGGCTTCGTTTCATGAGGATTGCTACGGGGTTTCTGATGCCGGGGCCAGTGCGAAGGCCGCGAGGTCGATGATTAAGAAGGGGGACCTCTACGTGTGGGAGGATCCGTTTCCGGTCTCAATGGCCTGCTTTACCCGACCGACAAAATCCGGGATTACGATCGGGGCGGTGTACACTCCTAATGCGTTCAGAAACAACGGATATGCGTCAGCGCTAGTGGCATCCCTTTCAGCGCTTGCTCTGGAACGAGGCAAATCATTCTGTACCTTGTATACCGACCTCGGCAATCCCACCTCGAACCGCATTTACCGGAACATTGGCTATGAACCGGTTGCGGATGTGGTGGATGTGAACTTCATCCCGCACGGAGGAGAGGGAACAGGAGTCAGGGCTTAAAGATCTCCTGAAAGACCCAGTATCTCCAGAACCCGGTCCAGGTCATCATTGGAATAGAAATCGATCTCGAGTTTTCCCCGCGTTTTTTTTCCATTGGCCAGGCTCTGGGTCGGTATCAGACGAACACTGGTGCCGAAGCGCTGGTGGAGTTTGTCGGTCAGAAACTGGACATGGTCGGCCGGGATATCGGTTTTTGCGGTTGGCACAGGCCCGGGTTTTGCGGGCTTCAGACGTTTCTTTACCTGACGTTCTGTTTCCCGGACACTCCATCGTTCTTTCACGGCGGTGCGGGCCACCAGTTCCTGTTCCGCCTCCAGTTCCAATCCTAACAACGCTTTTGCATGCCCGGCGGAAAGACGCCGGTCAGAGACCATGTCGCGCACCTCCGATGCCAGGAACAGCAACCGCATGGCATTGGCGACGGTGGCCCGCCCTTTGCCGACCCGGGTGGCAATCGCTTCCTGGGTGAGGGCAAATTCATCTGCCAGACGCTGGTACCCCTCGGCTTCCTCAATGATATTCAGATCTTTCCGCTGGAGGTTTTCGACCAGCGCAATTTCGAGGGCCTCCTGATCCGTCAGTTCTTTGACGATGACAGGCACCTGTTTCAGCCCCGCCCGCTGAGAGGCCCGGAATCGGCGTTCCCCTGCAATGAGCTGGTATCCGGTGCCGTCTTCTCCCCGCTTACGCACCAGCAACGGACTTAAGACGCCCATTTCCCGGATCGAAGCTGCCAGTTCCTCCAGCGCCTCTTCTTCAAACCGTTCCCGGGGCTGGTACGGATTGGCCACAATCAAATGCACCGGGACCTCCAGTGGGGAAGGGGTCACAGGAGCAGAGGGGACGGTCTCGGTAGCGTCCTGTTTCGCTGCAGGGTTGGAGGTAGCCTTCTTTTTGGCCGGAGCTTTTTTTGCCGCAGGTTTCCCCGCGGCGGGTTTGGATGTGTTGGAGGAGGTGGAGGGAGGGAGCAGAGCATTGAGCCCACGTCCCAAACCTGATTTTTTCGTGGCCATCAGTTTCCTTGGGTCAGGTAATCGGAATGAATTCCCCATACCGTTGAAAAAAAGTGAAGGAAATACAATCTCGAAACGTTCTCATCCCCTTCCACGTCCCGCCGGATGGCGGGACGCCTCGAAACAAGATTCGGCGTTGTTGCTTCAGAAGGAACTTGAACCGATTCCAGGGCAGGATCGATTCCGATGTAAGGAACAGAAATTTCTTACGTATTCTAAGTATGTGGAGCGTGATTCTACTTTCTGTTGCGGTGTCGCTGGTTCTTCAGATCCTGCTCTGGAGACATGCGGTTCGTGTCCAAAACGCCGGATGGGTTGACTTCGGCTGGTCAGCCGGCATGGCACTTGCCGGTCTGGTGGTATTGGTTTCCGGAGAGATGCATCTGCGTCGGGTGCTGGTTTCGCTGATGGTCACCGCCTGGGGTGCGCGACTTGCGGGTCATATTCTGTTCGACCGTCTGCTTCATCAACAGGAAGAGGATGGAAGGTACCAAAACCTACGCCGTCACTGGGGGGATCAGGCCGATGGCAAGTTCTTTTTCTTTTTCACCGGACAGGCCCTCCTGGTCGGTATCTTTATTCTCCCTGCCGCGATTGTGGCATCCAGAGTGGGACCGTTTCCGGACCTGTTTGATCTCATGGGGCTCGCGATTGCGTTGCTGGCAGTAGGGGGGGAAACGCTTGCGGACCGGCAGCTTGCTGCCTTCCGCTCGGATCCGACCAACAAGGGCAGGGTCTGCCAGCATGGGTTCTGGAAATATTCCCGCCACCCGAATTATTTTTTCGAATGGGTGCATTGGTTGTCCTACACCGTGATGGCTGTGGGAGCCCCTTTGTGGGCACTAACCTTGATTGGCCCTGTAATGATGTATCTCTTTCTGCGATACTTGACAGGTATCCCGCATACGGAACGACAATCGCTTCTGTCCCGCGGAGATGCCTATCGCGACTATCAACAAACCACCTCGGTGTTCTTCCCATGGATCCCTCGAAAGCCCTAAACTCCTATGCGAATCCTATTCAGCCACTCTCTCATTGGGAGCAGCTTTTCCTCCGTGTCCTTCGGAATGTGGAAGGATCGATCCGCATCCGACTCGCGAACGGTTCTATGTATGAAGTGGGCAAAGGGGGAGAGGACAGTGTGGACATGCGACTGCATGAAAGTGCTCTCCCCAAGCAACTCCTCCTGGGGGGATCCATGGCTCTGGCGGAGAGCTACATGGAAGGTGCCTGGACCACAACCGATCTGAGTGCACTGCTGCGTATTCTCGGCCGCAGTCAGCAGAACCTTGGACGTTTTGCCAAGGGAACCTCCAGGATGTTGCGGTGGATGGACCGCAACGCACATCTCCTCCGGAAAAACACCCGGGGGAACGCGAAGAAGAATATTCAGGAGCATTACGACCTCAGCAATGAGATGTATGAGACGTTCCTGGACCCCACCCTGACATACAGTTCCGGCATTTTTGCGTCACCTTCTGATACTCTGGAGGATTCGCAGTACCGGAAGCTGGACCGGCTGATCAACAGCCTGCAGCTCACACCGGCCGATCATGTACTGGAAATCGGCAGCGGATGGGGAAGTTGCGCGATCCGTATGGCCACCCGTACCGGGTGTAAAGTCACCAGTCTCACTCTGTCCGAAGAACAAGCACACGAAGCACGTAAACGGGTCCGTGACGCCGGACTGGAAGGCCGGGTTGACATCAGACTGCAGGATTACCGCGATGTCCCGGAAACCTTCGATCATGCGATCAGCATCGAAATGATTGAGGCCGTCGGGCACGAATTCCTGGAAGAGTACTTTCGTACCGTTCGAGATCGGCTCAAGCCCGGAGGAAGATTTGCGCTTCAGGCAATCACCATTCCGGATGACCGCTATCATACCTACAACAACAGCTCGGATTTCATCCGGAAGCACATCTTTCCGGGCGGACACCTTCCCAGCCCCGGGATTCTGAAACGGATTGCGGAAGATCAGACCGGATTCGAGAAACAGGATGAATATGAATTCGGTACCGATTATGCGGAAACCCTCCGCCGCTGGATGTTCAATTTTTTCGCCAAACTCGAACAGGTGAAAGACCTGGGATTTGACGACGTGTTTATTCGCAAATGGCAGTACTATCTTGCCTACTGTGAAGCCGGCTTCGATACCGGCCTGATCCATGTCCGGCAGATCCTGTATCAATCTTAACTCACCTGGGATGTTCTCTTCGGATATTCAACCTGTGAGTTCCGAGGAGCACTTGTGATATCCGGTTACCGAATCGGGCAATCCTTACTTTACCACCAGGGGCAGGTTCCCGTGAAACGGGTGAGGTTGGGCAAAGCGGGTATCGAATGGCCAGGTGTATTCGAATCCCTTTTGATCCGGATACCCCACCGACTGAAAATCGGTGACCCGTGGCGGAAGCGTGCGGTTGGACATCCGGGCATTGGGATCCAGATAGTGCCACTGATCGTTCAGGAACAGGATCAGGTAGGCGTGGGAAGCGGTGCCGGTCGGTGATGCTTCATGCGGGTAGGTGCATTGTGCCACAGCGACCCTGTCTGTCGGGACACCGCCTTTGAGCAGTAACTGCAGAAACAGATTTGAGACCGAACCGCAGGTACCGGTGGGCATAAACCCCAGGCGCTCATACGCCACGGCATGGTCATGCAGAGATGGCTTTCCATGGTTTGCCTCGACCAGGGTCCTGAGTTCGACGCCATTCTGGCGCATCTTCTTAATGCTCCAGTCCCAGGTGGCACGGACCTGGTCCCAGATTTCCTGGTCGGTTTTCCGTGGTTTGAGGGGTGCATCCGGATTGATATTCCTCAGGATTCGGATCACTTCTGCTGAACGGTCGGTTTCGGGTTCCCGTTTTCGTTTCCAGTTGTCCGGGTGTTTTTGATGCATCTGCTGTGGATCCGGCCGGGTCCAGATCATGACACCGCGGAAAGGTTCCTGGGTATAGACAAAAGGTCCTTTTAAGGTGTCTACCTGTATCGTTTCACCTGGTGGAGGTGTCGATGCGCATCCGTAGAGGGACAAGAGCAGAAGAGAGAACAGGCCTGATTTCATAATGGCAGAGTATCATGATCCCCGGAGGAAGTAAACGTGACGACGGGATGGTGGATGCACGGGTCCAGGCCATGGACGGAAACATCGGGTCAAAACCGGCTTCAAGTCCGGGAAACCTCAGGTGATGATGTTGCCGGGCTCCTTCACCACGTTTTCTCCGCAGTGATGGAAGGTGTTTTCCAGGGCTCGGTTGTTCGAGGAACTGACGGGAGTGGTGCCAATGAGGCGGTCGGTGTGGCAGTGAAGGTCGATCCCAGGTCCGGAGCAGGGGCCGACCCGGTGGCGCAGGTAGAGTGATGGGAAGAGCCACCGCCAAAAATTCTGGGGCCGGTGATGTCTTCAATCTGGTTGTCTGCAATCATGCACTCTTCCGTACAGATGAAGAATCAGCTTCTGACCCGACTGTAAAAAAGCTGGCCCGATAACGGGGTATTCGGGCGGATCTGCGGGGGCTAATTCGGATTCAGGGTCGATCGCCATCGGAGTCTCGGGAGCTGGAAGGGGAGGGGCTTCTTCTTCAGATGGAGGGGAGACGGGCACTTCTGTAAAGCTGGCTGAGGAGGCCGCTGGATCTTCTCAGATCGCCAGAAGAAGGCAGATCTGACGACTCCGAATACCACTCCGATTAACAGTGCGATCAGCCACGATGGTTGCGGATTGGATCCTTCTGAAAAGATGCGTTCGCCCCTAAACAGCGTAATGAAAGAGCGTAGAAGACGCACAAATTACCACTTCATTAAGAGGTATTTGCAATGGATTAGATTTGTGTGTTGATTTTGTTATAAAGAAACGAGATGCAAATTTGTATTTCTTAATTAAGAGAAAAGTGTGTTTTATTAACCTTAATGTATTAAATTTATTTCTTTTAAAATATATTTATGTTTATTTGTTCCTGTTCAAGAAATTATATTCTAGTATATAGCTATATTAAATCAATTCCATTGGAGGTAAATGATGGTTGTTGAAACTCTCATTCGAGATACAGGGAAGGCACTGCATAGCAGTGTCCTCAAGGGTGGGATCCTGATTTTGTTGGGGCTTCAGGGAATCGTATCTGCCGAACTGCCCAAACAGCTGGAGGATGCGCTGTCCGAGTCCTGGATGGAAGGCAAAGAATTGCAGGCGGCCGGGGTCTTGCGACGCTATGCGAATTCCGACGATCCGAACGAACGGGTGTTGTCCAGAACGGCTTTGGCAAGGATTGACCGGGAAGAAGGACACCCGCAACGGGCTCAGACCTGGGTCAAAGAATACAGTCAGCCGATCGCAGAAAATTATGAATGGCCCCGGGTGCTCGCCTCCATCGAATTTGCTCAGAGCGCCTTTAATCTTGGTCAAACCTTTGATGCGGTCAAGCGCCTGAACGGAATCAAAGATCACTCCCAGGGTCTGGGTCGGGTTCATGCGCAACGGGCCCTGTCTCTTATCAGCGAAAAACAGCCGGACCTTCAGAAAGCTCTCACCTTCGAAAAAGGTGCTCTCTCTACCGGCAGAAAATACTTCAAACGGGAAAAGATCTCCGATTCAGCCGGGTTGGCGGATTACAAGCCGGGTCACGGACAGTGGAAACGGCTGAAACCCCAGATTGACGAACGGATCAAAGAACTCGAGCATTTACTCGATATCGAGAAGTACGGATTGGATTATGTCCTCTACCGCGAAGCCCAGATGTACCGTAAAGCGGATCATCCTCTTGCCATGGACTTCACCCACGTCGCCGCCGCCTTTCGCCTAAAAGAGCCCATGGCCAACAAAGTGCCGGGTGCAGACTACGAAAAAGCCCTCGAAAGCTACGCCCTTCTGATCGAAAGCTTCGAGAAAAACCCCTACGCCGAAGCAGCCAAACTCTACTCCGCCGTCTGCAAAGTACACATGGGTGAAGCCGATCAGGCCATCCTTGACCTAAAAACCTTTTACAAAGATAATCCCGACGGACTTTACCGGGGAGAAGCCCTCAAAATAATTGGTGATATCTACCTCTTCCACAAATGGGATCAGCTAAATGCCGAAGAAGCGTATAAGCGTTCGGTAAACTGGTTGGAGGCCATGGAAACCCGTGGTCGAGTATTGGAAACCTATCTTGTTCCCGAGGAATCTGCCAAAATTTCTAAACCTCCTCAAAAAATAAAAATTCTTACAAACGAAGGGAAAATCAAGGTAGTGGACATTCCATCAAATGCACTAGTAAACCGGACCACATCCAGATGGTATCAGGATACCCTTTGGGTGGACTTGCAATGGCGAAGAGGTTTTTTGAGGATTGTGGAGGATGATTGGGAAAAGGCAGTTGTATATTTTAAAAAAATTCTGACCAAAGATCAGGTCATAAAATCTGCTGTAAACAAAAGGTTTTACAATCCATATGACCGGTTCCTTATAGGGAAAAATCAAAAAAGTATGATTGGACGCGAAGAGCAGCAAAAAGGGTTAAGTGGAAAAGCTAAGGTAGTGATTTTGTGGGGTGATTTTCTTTTTGGCATCGAAGAATTTGAAAATTCATATGATATATTTCTACGGATCCAGTCTGCTGCAAAACAGAAAGGCAAAGACAACGAATATTTGAGGGCATTATTGGGTGAAGCTGTGGTAGCAAAATACGTGGAAAAACTGGAGAATAAGCAAGATAAAAGTAAGTTGGCTATGCGCTTGTTTGAGGCTGTGCAAGATCATCCTAAGTCTCCATCAGCGCCCGCGTTGTTGGACCACTGCGCTAGAAATGTGATGAATGGCGATCCAATAACTGCAGGTCAATGTTATGAAATGCTTTATACTCAGTATCCGAGTAGTTTCTATGCTCCGAGAGCTATGTACTATAAAATCATACGGTACGCTCCCTGGAATGATCATGAGAAACGAATGGACATGATCCATGAATTTAAGAAAAAATTCCCAAATGAAGAGAAATACCTTAAAGGTCTAACTTCTTTAGACAAAAGTATTCGTGAGTCAATAAAGGAAGTGAAGTCGGGAACATTTTAATCGGTAAACTTGAAGGAAAGTATGAAAAAAAATTATGTAAACTTCTTATGGCTGTTGTTTTTGAATGTGTATGCCGAAACCCATTCTGAACATAGAACCTTGCGGCGAAGCGCAGACGTTATTGTGGAATACAATGCTGTGCTTAATGAAGGGGATATCTGGGAGTTTAAGCTTAGTTCGTCTCATTATGGGGGAGAAATACACAGACCTAGCCCTGAATGGAGTATTGCGCATGTATATTTATTCGGATTTACCGAAATAGTTGGTAATCCTGTTGAATTTACATGTAATAAAAAATATGCATTTAAACGTGTCGTTGATGAAGGTATTAACTTCGAAGATTATTATGGAGTTGAGATCAAAGGTGTAATCAACAAAGAATGCACTCCAAGGCCAAATGGTCCGCGTGCAAGTAGAAGTACTTCGATCAGCACGATTGGCGATGACCAATTCAAATATACATTAAATAACGAGTCTTTATTTGAAATCAAACCTCCGGAAAGTTATATTCTTGCTGGAGAATCGTTGTTGTTAGAATCCTGGAGGTTGGGATATATGCCAGAATTGGTTCAGGTTAAATGGTCATCAAATGCTCCTCCATCCGCAGGCAATGTTTTGTTTTTAAATGATACTACACCACCGTTAGCTTTAACGGATCATTCAGCCCCTACTTCTCATATCTACTTTAATACACTGATCCCAGGCAGATATGGGGTGTCTGGCAGAGTAGTTGGTGAAGATGGAGAAAGTGTTAGTGGTGTTGAGACTGCACAGGTGACTAACATTAAAATCGACTTGAAGTCGATCGAGTTTATCAGTGACCACGAGGATGTTAATGGCGACAATATTCTGAATGACAATAATACTGATTGGAAGGATGTTGGCGGCTCTGCCTACTCCGAGCCAGAGTGGGAGAACGGGGGTAACAATAACCCAATTAGTCATACGAAAAATACTAAACTCAAAGTGAAAGTTAAGATCCGCGTGGAGCCAGCTGGAATTTCCTTTGATTTAAATGGTGATGGGCTAAATGGTTACGCCGATTTCAATAAAACTGGGATTATTTCAACTGGTACAGACCAAGAAATTACTATTACAGCTGATGCAAAACTGCCTGATCAAATCGATATCCTTAACGAGAGTATTGATTGGAGTATTGATATCGATGGAAACGAGTTTAATGCGGCTGCCTCTGGTGAACACAAAATTTATGTAACCTATGGAGTGCCATCGGGGAGTGTTGTCACAGAAAAACGTCTTGCTTGGTCGTGTTCTGCCGCAGTTAGTGGTAATAAAAGTACACTTAATGACATCGTTTTATCAGCACATTCTTATATCAATGATGGCGGGAACCTTCCTAATTTTAATGTGGACACTTCAGCCTGGCCAGAAGACACACCTCCGATTTGGAAATTACTGGATCCTACGCATTCTGGGGCCTCTTGTATAGCGCATTCAAACTTACTCAAACATATTGTGAACATACTTGGTATCCCAGGTGGAGAGCTTGTCTACGTTTTTGCTTCTACTGATTCAAATTTTGACTCAACTGAGTTGTTCCTGATTAATGGGCGAACATGTAAAGTAGTAATTGTTGCAGGAAATGGTGATATAAATAACTACGAAGGTTGCTTGAATATTAACTCGAAATATTATCCTGGTGCCTTTGGTACCAGTACTTATGGTTCAAAAAAAGCTGTTCACAATTCTTATGCTGATTCACCTAACCGTCTCTTGTATATGACAATTGATAGTTACATACCTAAATTTATGGACAAGGATTATAGGGAATACACAAACCCGCTCAGTGTGCCTTTCGACAAATGTATTCCTTTGCCTTAAAAAGTTAAAGATTGGATGAAAGATGAAAAAAACTATAAAAACTATTTTAACAATTTTTTTATTTATTGGCTTTTCTGTAGGTCAAGAAATGGAAATGCAGAAAGATACTCATGTTAGTTTGCGTGAAAATGATTTCATATGGATGCGTGGAACTGATATGACCTTGCTTTCGAAACGTGCAGTAAAGCACCCAAAATTAAGTGAATTAGCTGCTAGAATTGAAGGGGTTCTATATCGAACATTTTCGAATACATGGTTTCCTGATTCTGAAAAGGGTAGCCTGCTTGCTATCAGGCACCATGGAAATCAACCGGATGTATTCATAACCAGATATGAAATAGAAGAAAACCAGGTTGAGCTTGTTGTTGGTGAAAAAAGAGTTACCATGTCAATCATTCTTCCAGAGAAAGATAAGAAAGAAATTAAAGATATTCAGGATGTTCGCCTTGCGTGTAATTTATGGGTAAATCGTCTTTTGCTTCTTCCAGAGGAAATAAAATTGGATAAAATCGTGGTTAAGGAAAGTCCATCTATGTGGATGGTCGAGCGTGATCTTAAAGACTTTCAAAATCCTGAAAAAAAAAGGTATATTCCGTATACGAGGATTGAAAGCTTAAAAGTGGCTTTGAATAAAGATGGTAAGTCGATATCTGTTTCAGTTAATTATCGCTTGCCTGAAATAGCATCAGGTATGCCAGCAGGTTTCCGGATGAGATTTGAAGGAAATTGGTTTGATGATGTAACTAGTAATAAGCATAAAGGTAAAAAAGGAGATTCACATTCAGCCCAGAATTCAACTAAGAAAGAGTCTGAGTCTGTTTCACCTATTGTACCTTGAATCACACCGGACCGTCCATGCTCTCCTTAAACCGTTACACTGCTCTGCAACCCACAAAGATTTACGATTCACTTACTGGAGGGTAAGGCCCGAATGGCACTAAGATAAGGT
>DIYN01000026.1 GCA_002429065.1 Verrucomicrobia bacterium UBA6053
TAGTTTTATTTAAAACGCTCTAGAGCATATTTAGTTTAATTTGACGTATAGTATTTTCTGTTCTATACTGGGTCATGACGACACGATCCTACAAACCGGAGTTGCGTGAACGAATCGTTCTGGCCCGAGCTGATGGCTTCAGTGCCGCTGAAGTTGCAAAACTGTTTCGAGTCTCCAAACGGAGTGTGGAGAGGTATTGGAAAAGCTATAACGAATCTGGCACCGTTGAGCCTAAACAGCGCGGAGGCTATCGACGCTCCCGTCTGGCAGAACATGACGATACGCTTCGTCAGTGGATTCAGGATGAGCCAGACCTCACCCTGGAGGAGCTTAAACAGAAGTGTTCGGATGAACTCTCCGTTGAGATGAGCACAGCTGCGATTTGGAATCGCTTGGACCATTTGGGACTGAGCTTTAAAAAAAACGCTTCACGCCGCAGAGCAACATCGGCCTGATGTCCTTCAGGCACGCATCGTCTGGAGGAAAGAACAGGAAACTTGGGACCCTGCCCGTTTGGTCTTTCTCGATGAAACAGGTTTGAATACAAAATGACCCGTCTGTACGGGCGCGCTCTCCGATCGGAACGCTGTGTATGCAAGGTGCCTCATGGGCATTGGCATACGAACACATTCATCGCGGGTATGCGCACGAAGGGTCTGTGTGCCCCATGGCTTCTCGATGGTCCCATGAATGCAGAATGCTTTCAAATTTATGTGAAACAGGTTCTACTTCCGGAACTCTTCCCCGGGGATACCGGCATCTGTGACAACCTGTCCTGTCATCGAGGTGCGAGTGTTCGTCAAGCTTTGGAATCCCGTGGAGCAACTGTTCGATATCTTCCACCTTACAGTCCGGACCTAAACCCAATCGAGCAGATGTTCTCAAAGCCTTGATGCGCAAACGATCTGCTCGTGACCTCGCAGCCTTACTCAAACACGTGGCCGAGTCACTGACTCACATCTCACCTTCAGACTGTTGCGAGTTTATTCGTCATGCTCAATATACGTCAAATTAATCTAAATATGCTCTAGAACTGTAAGCTTCATTGAAAATAGGGCCAGCGGCACCGCCTTCGCCTCGACACAGGCCAATGTGTTTTGGTACAATGTATGCAACGAAGCTTGCCCGCCAAGGCGGGTCACCAGTGCCTCCATGCGTAACGGAACCTCCAGCTACAGCTTTGATCAAATCGGCAACCGGACAACCGTCAGCATTCCTGACGAGCCCAATCCCGTTGTCTACGTGGCAAATGCCCTCAACCAATACACCTCGATTACCGGAGGGACGGCGTCCTCGCCGTCCTATGATGACGACGGTAATATGACGGATAACGGCGACGGCAACACCCACACCTGGACCGGAGAGAACCGCCTGGAGGTGTACACCCAAGGCGATATTACAGTGGAAAACACCTACGACGGCCAAGGCCGCCGCGTCCGCAAGCTGGTCAAAGACCTCGGAGCCGTCACAAAAGACCTCCGCTACATGTACGACGGCTGGAACCTGCTGTACGAGGTGGATATGCACCAGGTCAGTGAACCCACCCGCCGCTATGTCTGGGGGCACGATTTAAGTGGTCATGCAGGTTTACCACGCCTTGGCGTGGGTGCCGGTGGAGTAGGGGGGCTGCTGTTTACCGAGTCAAACAGCGTGAGTCACGCCGTCACCTACGATGCCAACGGCAACATTAGTGAATACATCGATTTAAGTGATGGTTCCATCACTGCCCACTTGGAATATGATGCCTTTGGCAAGACGATTGCCAGCACCGGAACCGCTCCGGCTCCGTACGGGTTCTCAACTAAATACCTGGATCAAGAATCCGATTATTATTACTACGGCTTTCGGTACTATGACCCGGAAACGGGAAGGTGGTTGAATCGAGATCCGATTGAGGAGCGAGGAGGGAAAAATTTATATGGATTTGTAGAAAACAAAGGTACTTTAAAAATTGATATTCTTGGTCAGTTTTCTTCCTCGTTATATTCTGGTAGTGTTCATCTTGATACCCAACTAAGTTATTTTTTCAGTTCTTTGAGAGATGGTCTTTTTTCTATATTTAGTGGTCCGCCATGTTGTGAATATACTGGACAAAGCAAAATCTCAACTACAAATCAGACTGAAGTAAATAGATTTGAGCCATTTGAAGGATTTAAGGCGGAAATGGTTTGGCATTCATGTTCATGTGAAATTTCATGCCCAAGCACAACGAAAACAAAGCTCGGTTTTTCCGGAGCTAATAGTATTTTTGAAGAAGTCCCGTTTTGGCCCAATTTGCGAGTACCTAAAACGTTTATTGATTATCAAGTTGGTAATCACTATTATATGAATTTAATGTTGGAGAATGCTGATGTTATAACATCTCCAGTTGAAATGCCGGAAGGTATTCCTATTGACAAAATAAGTGTAGGGCCTGCATTACAGGAAATTGCTAATATATTTTCTGAATCTGAAGTTTCTGCGCCTACAAGTAAGGTCTCATTATATAACGAATTAATTAAGAAGGTTGAAGAAGATATGAAGCTTGTGAATAAAGAAGATTTAAAAATTCTTCTTGAGCATTATTGGGGGAAAGATGATTTCAAGCAATATACTCTTCTTAAAAACTCAGTCCCTACATTTACAGAGGAGTGTTCTAATTATTGCAAGAAGAAAAAGGGTGAGATTTTAAACTACAGATACTTGAAAAATAGAAATGAAGCAGAAAAACTATTCCAATAAGGTAAAGATTATCTTTGCTATTTTAGTTTCGATAGTGTCATTAATTATTTTATATAGTCCAAATTATTTAGATTGTAAAAAGTTGCTAGACGAAAAAAAGTTATCAAAGGATGTTTTATATACTAGAGAAAAAAACTTAAATAGCGATAACTCAGAAAAAAATTATTGTTCCTTGATAAATATACTAAATATAGGTTTGGCTTCTGATGAAGAGATTGTTCATTTGGTAAGGATTTATCTTCGCGAGGGTGGGTATGGAAAAAATAGTTACGTTATAGGAAAAATTTATAAAGATAATCAAGAAAAGTTTGAGTTGTATTTAGATAAAAACTGGTTTGAATATAATAAGGGTGAACATGTGCTGCTTAATAATTTAACTAGAGAAACCAATCAGGTTCTAAATTGACTTGGTTTCTTTAAACGAAAAGTCGTCTACGAAGCCAACCGCAACCTTGTGGATGAGATCACGAACACCGTGGTCAACGGGTCAGCCCAGAATGGCAGTAAGATAAGGGGTTTCAGCAAGGCTTAAAGAGTGAAAATCAGGGAGGGTTTAGTACTGGTTTTCAATGCTCAAATATCGAACCAATCCTAAGACGTTCGTGGCAAATGCCCTCACCCCATACTGCTCCGTGTCCTCTGTGAGCTCCGTGCGATCTCCTCTTTACGACGTCGAAGGTTACCTGAACAGTCCTTTTTCTATAGGGATATTGATGGCTATCAATTGTTGATCACACTGACCCAAATAGGATATGTTCTGTCTAATTTCGTTTTTATCGGTAGTATGAGTCATTATCTATTCCATGGGAGGGTTTCTTGAAAAACCGTGTTCGTCATTTTTTGTTGGTATCTGCTCTGACCGTGATGGGAGGGCTCATGTGGCTGACGTTACATGAGGCCCCTCGATCTGATGCTGTCCAGACAGGTTCTCCTTCCCTGATTGCTGCCGACGCCCTTCCGGGTGAATCTCCCATCGAAAAGACCGTGGTGGAACAGACGGCTATTCGAGAAGTGTCTGCCCTGTCAGAACCGGCTTCACCTGCAAGAGAACGTGTCCTGTCGGAAAGAAAACGCATGCAGTACACACGTGTTCATGATCTCATGGATGGTTGGCTTAAAAGGGGTGATCAGCCTCGTGAAAACCCGGTTGACAATGAACTCGCCAAACGCCTGGGGACTCTGAGGTCGTATTCCATCCAACGCGGGAAAAGAGAGGGCGTGCGTTATTCGCTTTTGGAAACAACATTTAAGTATCCGTTCATACGACTGAAAGAAGAGACAGTGAAGCGTGATGGGGAGGAGGTTGTGGTCTCTTCCGCCGTCGTGGCTGACCGATACCTGATCCGGGTTATGGAGGGTGTGGAAGAAGTGGATGTTGCTGCGTCCTTACAGCAGGTAGGCGGTTCGATTGAACAAACCATGCCGCTTCCAGGGGTGTATTTGGTGCATATCCCTTTGCAAGATCCTGAGGAACCGGAGCATTGGGGGCTTCAACCTGTGTGGAATGTTTTGGAGGGGTTGATTTCGTATGCCGAAGAGGATCTGATTCTGACCACGGCTTCTTCACCGGATCAGGAGCCTTATCTGGTGTCCGGTGAGCAGTGGGGACTTCAGAACCAGGGGGTTGAGGGTGCCTTAGCCGGTGCGGATATCGAAGCGGTGGATGCCTGGCAGGAGCAAAGTTCAGCAGCGGGAGTTGTGGTGGCGGTGATTGATACCGGTGTCAATTATGCTCATGTGGATCTCGCCGACCGCATGTGGGTGAATCCTGGTGAAACGCCGGATGACAATATCGACAATGATGGGAACGGAGTGATTGACGATGTGCACGGTCTTGATGCCTACGCCAATGACGGAGACCCTGCTGACGACAATGGACACGGAACGCATTGTGCCGGCATCATCGGTGCCGACAGTGGGAATGGATACGGCATGACAGGCGTTGCACCGGATGTGACAGTGATGGCCCTGAAATTTCTCTCGGAGAACGGAGCAGGGGCCACGTCCGATGCGCTCCTCACGATTCAGTATGCGCTGGATCATGGAGCGGATATTCTGAATCTGAGCTGGGGGTCCCCCAGAGAAAGCGCATTGCTCGAGGAATTGCTGAGGACCTGCGGAGAGCAGGGGATGCTCATCGCCGCCGCCGCAGGAAATGACGCGGACAACGTGGATAATCGTCCGATGTTTCCAGGCAGTTTTCCCTTGCCGGCTTTGGTGACCGTCGCGGCAACGGATGCGCGGGATCAGCTTGCGGGATATTCGAACTACGGACCTCAGCATGTGGAGATCGCAGCACCGGGTACAGACATTTTATCCACGTGGATTGGGTCAACAGGTGCCTACAACCGTATCAGCGGTACGTCCATGGCCACTCCTCATGTGGCCGGGGTACTGGCCCTGCTGCGGGCCAGGTATCCCTCAGACGAATCCGGCGAGACGATCCTGCGACTGCTCAACGGAGCGGAATCACTTTCCACCCTGTCGAACAAAATCGCTGAACGAAGAAGGTTGAATGCACACTGGGCGATGACAGCCCCCGCAACGCCAGCGAACGACCTGCATGAAAACGCGTATGTCTCTGACCTTCACGTTGCGAAATGGTGGGGATCCAACCGATATGCAACCGATGATGTCATGTCGGACACCACCCGGATCTCCGGGGTGTGGTATCAGTGGTCTGCCCCGGAAACGGGAGGAGGATTGATCCAATTCGAAGCCGACGAAACCATGCGGTTGACGGTTTATCGGTCTTCATCACCGGAACCGGTTCCCTCCTCCGGTCCATATGCGCCAGGGGAGCATTCTTTCTCCTGTACAGCAGGGGTCGACTATCTGTTTGTGGTTCACGGGGCTGAAGAGGGTGATTTCTCTCTCTCGCTGCAAATTCCACCCGGCAATGACGACCGGGAGGATGCGTATCCAACCCGGGGGCCCTACTGGACCACACGGGGCAGTTCATTGGGTGCGACCCTGGAATATGGAGAAACGGATTTTAACCGCGGGTCCACGCACTCCGTTTGGTGGGCATGGACCGCTCCGTATGACGGGGCGGCCCGAATTCATACGCAGGGAAGCGACTTTGACACGGTCTTGGCGGTATACAGTGAAAATCAGTTGGAAGGCTTTATTCAGGGGAAAACGCCTGATGTGGTGTTCGTGACGGACATATCCGGCAGTACGCTGGAACCCTTCAGGGGAGCTGCGATGGGGGACAGCAATCAGGATGGAAGGGACAACACGGTGCTGGATGCCGAGATCACGGCGATCAATCTCATTGCCGATCAGCTCACCCATTCCAAATTCTATACCTCCTCCCGGTCCGCACTGGTTACGTTCGATTCCGGTGCGGACCGGGTCGATTTGAATCCGGTCATGCTCGGTGAGCAGGTTTTCATCAACACGCCGGACGATGCGGATGCGAATGGGCGCCCTGATCTCTGGGATGTGACCCGAGAGTTGAGAGCTGCCGGGCGGACAAATTTTGAAGCGGCGTTGCAGCAGGCTCTCCTGGCCTTTGACAGTGTCATCACGCCACCCGGGAATGGAAATGTCGTGTTCCTGTCTGACGGCCATCCCAATGAGGGCCTGGACTATCAGGATGAGGTGGCGGAACTCCGGGCCAGAGGGATCAATGTACGTGCATTCGGAACGGGGTTGGGTGCGTCCCTGGCGGATCTGCGGCAAATTGATCCTCTGGCATTGATCTTTGTGGATGCGATTGACCTGATGCAGATCCTTCAGGGCCTCGTTGCCTTTAACGACGACCACAACGGGCTCTACACCAGTGAAGTCAATCTCTCGGTCAGTGAAGGGGTCACCTACTTTATCCGTGTGGATGGCTATGGCGGTGAGACCGGTGAGGTGGTGCTGAACTGTAACATGTACAGTGGGCTTGAGATCCTCAATCAGAGTCCCGGACATGTTCGGATCGAACGGGATACGGACGGTAGCCTGTTCGTGGAGACACGTGGTGTGGCGCCGATCCGTGTGCAGTGGTTTAAGGATGGCGACCCTCTGGACGGCGAAACAGGTCATGAACTGGAGCTGACCGGGGTGACCGCATTGGATGCCGGGGTGTACCATGCAACTGTCGCCAACCGGTTTGAACGGTTGGAAACAGACCCCATGGATGTGGAGGTGTATGTGGATCCTCCCCGGATTGTCCGGGGGCCGCAGTCCCGCCGCGTGGAGGAGGGGAGCCCTGTGACGTTATCGGTTGAGCATAATGGAACCCCCCCGTTTTCCTATCAGTGGTACCGCGACACAACCCCTCTTTCCGGGGAAACCTTTCCCACCTTGTACTGGTCATCCTTTCAGGCCTCCGACAGCGGAACCTACTCGGTTCGGGTATCAAACGACGATGGTTCCGCCACCTCGTTACCTGCGGACATCATGACGACCGACAGCCCGGTCGGGGACTGGCGGTTTCCGGAAGGACAGGGGCCGATCTGGAACCCGGATTTTCTCGAAAGTGTAGGCGGACGGTTTCTCGCCTTTAAACACGAATTCGTGGCGACAACCACGGATGGGATTTATTGGGATTTCCGCGATTTCCGGGACCTGCTCAGTGCTCCGGAAAACGGTTTTTTGGTTCGTCAGGTGATCACAAGGCACAACCTGCTGGTTGTGGTGGCGGTAAACAACAATGAGACGGTTCTGTTCACAACCTCGGATGGAAAACAGTGGACGGAGATCCTTCTCCCTCAGTTTATCTCCATGGAACTAGCGGATGGCGGGGATCACTGGCTTGCGTCCGTGACCACCTCCGATGTGTATTATGAACATCATTATTCCATCGATTTGGTGTCGTGGACCAAGGTGGAGGCGTTGGTGAGGTTTACGGAACATATCCTGAAACCCATCGGTTCGGAATGGGCCTATTTGGCGGAGGACGACCCCTCGAGTCCAAACTGGTCCTGGGCCAACTTCAATGATGCCTCCTGGCCGAGGGGGACCGCAGAATTCGGATATGGCGAAGGGGATGAAACCACGGTACTGCCGAACGATCCTGCTCAGGACCGGATTTATTTCAGACAGAGACTTGAGAACACCTCCCCGTATTACCGTATGAAAGTAAAGGGCCGTATCCGGTACGATGATGCCGCCATTGTGCGTGTGAATGGAGATGTGGTGTATGACGATTACAATGGGGGGCCGGTCACCGCCAAACCGGAAGGGTTTGAAGACACATGGGTGGAGGTCCCGTTATGGGACAATCCCTCCTACCCCTTTCCCAGTTATGACATTCGGGATATGAAACCTGGCAGTGAGCCGTTTTTCTCTGCGGAAATTTTCAAAGCCGGGCTGGGGGATACGGATCTAACGTTTGACATGGAAGTGATCGGAGAGGCGCACCATGGAATGTATGGTCCCACCTTTGACGGCACGCAATGGCTGTTGATCCGCGGCGACGGCACGGCGTTCATTTCCCAGGATGGCCTGAACTGGAATACGGAACCCACCACAGGTCTTCCTTTCAAAAACCATTTCAGTGCCGGAAGAAGAATGCGGACAGACATGGCACCCATCCACGTCAACGGGATCTGGGTGGTGTGGTTTTATGAGCGTTCCAGTGACAAAGGGTATTTCACCTCGCCGGATGGGATCACCTGGACCGAACAAACCTGGCCCACCTACATCGACCGCAATAACTGGACGCGGGATATTCCTTTGGACTCGGCAACCTTTGACCGAATCGACGGAGCACTGGTATGGCCAAGCATTCCTTCGGTTTGGCGCACAACAGACGGCATTTCCTGGGAACACTGGTTCACACCGGAAGCCCAGGACCCTGCGGCGTTGATGCAGAATCTCAGAGGCCCGTCCCGCTTTGCCTTCAATGGTGATACATGGCTGTCTTCCGTAGGGAGCCGGCATCTGCACCGGACCCGAAACCTTCAGGACCTTCAACTGGTGGAATATCAGACGGACGATTTTACTCTCGAGGCCAACCGGCTGGAAGTCCATAACGGCAGACTGTATGCTGTTGAACGATATCCTGATTTCAGCGGAAACATCAAAGTTTCCACAGATGGAAGCCACTGGCACTCACTGTTTGGACTGCCAAGTTCGTTCCGGGATGTGGTGTTTCATGATGGCGTCTTCCTCATTGCGGACAATGAACTTCGGGTCGGTTCGACTCCCCCTCACAAAGGGTACATCCGGTTGATGACCGACTATAATGAGTTTGGCGCCTATGTGTGGCGCACCCTGGAAAAAAGGGACTGGCCTTTGTCATGGTTGGTCTACACCCTGACGGTATCAGGGGATACGGTCATTGCAGCCGGTCAGGATGGAGGCATTGCCACCACAACAGATCTGAAGAACTGGACATTGCGCCGGGTCTCTTCCGATGCCTACGGGGACCTGATCCATTCCCAGATGCTCAACGGGGTCTATTTTGCATACTCCACGCAGGGGAAAGTGCTGCGGTCGGAGGATTTGGTCACCTTTACACCTGTGGATGTGGATTCCGGGGGAAATCTCATTCGGGACGGTGCATACGGAAACGGGGTCTATTTGCTGGCCTGTGAGCAGAACGATGAAACGGTGATCTACCGGTCGACAGACGGTGTAATCTGGAACAGGCAAAGCCTGGGTTCTTTTGGAAATGCGAATGGTCTCGCGTTTGGAGACGGAGGCTTTGTTCTGGTTGCTGGCAAGCACTCGTTTTACTCCACGGATGGGTTGAACTGGACGCAGCGTGAACAGGTCGGGGTAGAAGAATGCAAAGATGTGGCCTGGTATAACGGGTCCTTCCGAATCAGCGCGGTGAATCAGGCGGACCTCTACACAACGGTGTACCGTTCCGGGAATGAGGTTCCTCCATCGCATCCCACCGTCACGGTTCAAGGTTTTGAGGACACCTATCATGTTAATGATCTTCTCAAAGTCTGGATTGAAGCGGAAGGCCCCGCTTCTATTTCTCAGGTCGACATCTACCTGAACCAGAAACGGGTTGCATCCGGGAACCAGGCTCCGTTTCTCTGGGAATCAGAAGACCTGCAGGGCGGGACCCATGATGTGGCGGTATATGTGACCGATGCCAATGGAAACACGGGTCTCTATTTTCACCAATTCACAGTGGAATTTCCGGAAGCGGTGATTCTCACACCCAGCCGGCTGGGCAAAATGGATACGATTCTTCATACTAGTCAGGGGGTCCTCTACGGATATCTGGATGGATCCCGCCAAGGCACGCTTGAAATTTTCCGATCGTTTGATGGAAGGCGATGGAGACCGATTCAGGTGGACCCGGACCGTCCGGTGGGGACAGCAAGCCTGACGTCTCATGTATCGCTGACAGAGATGGCAGATGGTAGCCTGCTCATTATCGCGAATCAGTCCGACAGCAATCTCGGCGTGTATCATTCACAGGATGGAGTGGAGTGGGTTCGGGTCCATGAGGCGCCGAGTGCCTTCGACCAGCTTATCCGAATTGAGGAACACATCTTTCTCATCCCGAAGATTGGGAATGAGGCCTATTACACGCAGGACGGGCAAGAGTGGGTGTCCGTGCTCCTGGAAACAGGAGGGGAGAGGATCTTCTGGGTCACCCACGAGTTCGTGCAGTGGAAAGGATCTCTCCTGGCCTATGCCCTGGCCGATCATCCTCTGTATTATCCCTCTCCCGCGGCGGACCTGCTGGTCACAGGAAATGGTCTGCAATGGACACCGGTTCAGTTCACAGAGCGCTTTGTGAGGGAGCGGACAACCTTTCTCAAAGGACCGGATCATTTGATTGCCTGGGATCCCGAAAACGGCGCATCCCAGTCGAAGGTTTCCACAGACGGTGTTAACTGGTCCCCCCTTTCAGCCCTTACCGCTCTGCCGTTTGTTCATCTTCAGGTTGTGGATGGACTGTATATCGGCACCACAACGGATGGCTTGTGGCGTTCGTCTGATCTACAGAACTGGACTCAGGTAGTGGATCGACAGGGGGGCATGAGCTTCCTGGAACATGGACGCATTTATCCGATGGCCACCCAATGGGTGTGGATGGACTTTCGGAATCAACTGGTATCGGACAATATCCGGATCCTGGCTGTTTCCGATGACCAGGGAGCCTCCTGGAAACATCTGCTGGACTACGAAAAGGTTTATGCCGGAGAGATGGCGGCGAATGCCACTACCCTCCTTGTGCAGACGGAGGGAACGCTGACGGTGTTTCAGCAGGGAATTGAAACCGACCGTTTGCCCAACCCGCTGAATCCGGCCTGGACCCAGCAAATGGCATTCCTCAACGGAGAATGGCTGATTTGGGCGGTAAATCCGGATACCGGATTGGTGGAGGTGGCGGTTTCTTCGGATCTGGATACCTGGTCCCAGGCATCCCTTCCTTTTATGGGTGAGCTGGACTACATCGAGGGCGTCTATGTCCTCACCACATCAAACCGTATCGCCTTTTCGTCCGATTTTGTCGCCTGGCAGGAGCATACGGAACTGGACGGCATCGCGCTGTCCTCCGTGGATCAGGTTGGATTTTCTGCCGCAACTTGGCTGGTTCTGAACGGGACACGGGTGCATCATTCTGCTGACCGGGTGAATTGGAGTACCCTGGACAATCCGCAACCCTCCTATTCAGGGAAAGCATTTCTTGTGGATGGCATTTTATATTATGAGCCGTATCGATATGATCCGCCGCTGTATCAATCCACGGACTTCACCCAATGGGTACAGCAGCCCAAGGGGTTCAGCATTCCGCAAGCACCTTTGCTCGTACGCGGGGATGTCCGCCTGAATGTACAAGACCTGATTGGTCAGTATAATTCCCCGGATACCGTGAATATTTCCATAGACGGTGGGGAGCATTATTTCTCCACCGGCATCGGAGCAGCCGCATCGGCTCAGATTGAATTGGTGGAGGATGTCCTCTACGTCGAAAATTCCACCGGGTTGCTCAGGACGCTGTCGTTACTCGATTTTGTCCCGGAGATGCTGGAGATCCAGACGAATGGTACCCTGGGGCCGGGGTCAACGGTGGACGTTTCTTTTGATATCCGAAACCGGGGGTATATGGACCAGGTCGCGATCCGCAATGTGGCCGTACAATTGGTTCTCAGCCCGGATGAGAACCTGAGTGACAACAACAATCTTGAGCTGGGCAAGGGAAGTTGGGAAGGCAGGCTGGACAAGGATGCAACCGTTTCCCTTACCTTTCCGGATCTTGCGCTTCCAGTGGAACTTGCACCAGGGGCTTACTATCTCGGAGTTCGGATTGATGCATTCGATACCGTGACGGAACTCAATGAAAATAATAATAACCGGGCCAGCTCTCAGCCGGTATTGGTCATCGGAGGATCCCGTCTTCGCATTCAATCCAGCGAAGGAGGGACGGTCCAAACCGGCTACAGTCTGCCTGGCGGATTCACCCAGTCCGACACCGGCCTGACGACTTTGTCCGGGGACGTCTGGTTTTCGACAAACACGCAACTGCGACTGATCCCCAAGGCGCAAAAAGGATACCGGTTTGTGGGATGGCAGGAAGCACCCGGGCAGGGCCTCACACCTTTGGGGCTGACCATGGACGGGGATAAAACCATCACCCCCCTGTTCGAAAAAATTCTGTCTGTCCACATCTCGATCCAGGGGGAAGGGGCCGTCACTTCCAGTCCGGCCGATTTGAGTGACCTCACGGAGGGACAGGCAATCAGTCTGAATGCGGTTCCTGAACCTGGATGGAGATTTCTGGAATGGGGTGGTGACCGCTCGGGTGATCACCTCCAGCAGTCATTTACCCTTGAGGACACTGAACGGATCCAGGCGGTGTTTGTTCGGGAAACGATCGAATACATTCACTGGCGGAATGAACGGTTTAACGTGTACGAACGGCTTGATTCAGCCGTGAGTGGGGAAGCTGGAAACAGTGGTGAGGACGACATGTCCAACTTGGTTGAGTACATGTTTAAGGGAAACCCCAAACAATCCGACTCCCGTAATTTCGGGCTGCTCCCGTCTCTTACTCCCGGGATCATGCGCATCCGTTACCTTACGGACCCGCGGATCTCCGATTACCGCGTCATTCTGAAACGTTCTACTGATCTTCAGAACTGGCAGCCCGTTCCCGCCTCCTGGAGCCGCTCTTCCCACCAGTACAATGAGGAGGAAGTCGAAGTGGAGGTGGATGTCAGCGGGGATGGACAAGGGGTGTATTATTACCGTTTCGAGATCGAACCTCAGTAACACTCACCACATGATCTCGCACCGCACCCGATATTGGCAGGTGGCGTTTCAGGATCTCCTCCGTCCAGTTTTGATTCTGATCTGCAGCGCATTTGTCTCCAGTGGCTGTTTGAACCGTTCAAAGAGAGAGGAGGAACTCCGGTTTGTCGCCGGATTCGACTTCCATGATCCTGTGATTCGTAGCCGGGTGTTTCACGCGCTGGACGCGCATGGTGTGAATTACACGACAGATCTCGGGGTGATGTCTTCGCTTTATGTGTGGAATGAGGATCCAGTGCGTGCACGCAATATCTTACAGTCCGTCCAGGGTTTGGTGGTTTATTCGGAAAAAGGGGAGGAGGAGGATGTCTGGATACATTATGTCACCAGCCTCGAAACCTATCAGGAAATGGTGGCTGATCAGGAGGGTGATGACCAGGGATCCGAAAAGAAATGATCCTTCTGGTAAGATGAAACGAGTAGGGGTCCTCATGCTCATCAGCGTCCTCGCGGCGGTCAGTATGGCTGTCATTCACAGTGCAGTGAGCCACTATCACAGGATGATGGAAACCACGAGATTCGCCCGGGTCGCGCGGTCCACATTCCGGGTGTACAACCAAGATGGCCAGAAATCAGATTGGGGGGAACTAAAACGGGATCTTCAGTCGCAAGGGTTCGAGTTCCGGGAGGGGAGTCTGCTGCCGCTGGACAGGTGGGGGCATGAGATCAAGATCCGAATCCTCCTCCGGGATGCGGGTCAATTTCGAATTGTTGTCACCAGCCCCGGGAAGGATGGTGTGATGGGCACAGATGATGACATCCTTTATGACACCAACTGATCGTCAGGATGCAAACAGAGGTGAGGAGTCAGATTTAAAACACGACTCTTCGTAAAGGATCGATGGTGACCTTGTTCCATTCGGCCTGCTGTTCGTTTTCCGGAACCACATCCATGGCGATGACGGTGTTCCAGGGATCGGGTAAGAGGTAGGTTTTCTGGATGGGTGACCGGAGGTTGAGGAAGATATCATCCGGTTCACCAAAGGCCTGTATACCCAGGTTCCAGAAATCGCCGATGATCGCTTGATGCCCGGTGCTGAGGATCCTCGGGTTCCGGACTTTTCCGCGCAGCCCCCGGAGGGTAAGGTGCCCGAAGGGTTGTTCCGTGATATGAGCATACAGGGTGTTCCCGTCCTGTGACAGGGTGTAGCGGCCCCAGTCCGGTCGTTCCAGAGGGGCGGCATGACAGCCTGTGATTGACTCCCGGTTCTGACGCATCCATCTACCCACCTCCGACTGCAGTTCGCGGGAGGCGGACGGGAGTTCTCCCCGTGCAGTTGGAGCAAAATTCAGGGTTAGATTCCCGGATTTGCTCACGCAGTTTGCCAGACACTTCACCACATCACCGGGCGTTTTCCACTGCTGATCATCGTCGGATGAACTCCAAGTGTTGGTATGGGTAATCCAGAGGTCCCAGGGCACCGCCTGTCCCTGTTCATTGAGCATCCGTCCATGCGGCATGTTCAGTTCGCAGGTATCGTAATCCCCCGCCCAGGGCGGAGGGGTGGCGGATTTCATATTTCCGTCTACGGCATTGCCCAGTCGGTCATTCAGCACCAGGTCGGGCTGCAGTTCCCGAACCATTTGGACAAACTCTTCCCCTTTCCATTTTTCGCCGACAAACTCGTTATACGAAAAATCCACCGTCAGCATGTCAATGGTGCCGTACCGGGTCAGCAGCTCCCGTACCTGTCCATGCAGATACTCCACATAGCGGTTCCAGTCATGGGATACCCCTTTCAGGGATTCATCACGACGCAGCGGATGCTGACGGTCTCCATAGGCGGGGTAGTCCGGATGATGCCAGTCCACCAGGGAATAATAAAACCCGACTCGAAGTCCTGCGTCCCGGAATGCCTCCACATATTCCCGGACCAAATCGCGTCGGGCGGGGGTGTTCATGGACGTGTAGTCGGTGAGTTGACTGTCGAAGAGACAGAAGCCGTCATGGTGTTTCGTGGTGAGGACTGCATAGTCCGCACCCATTTCTTTGGCACTGCGTGCCCAGGAAGCCGGGTCATACCGGTCCGCGGAAAATGCCTCCACATATGGCTGATAGTCTTCGAGGGTCATTTCCTCTGCGGAACGGACCCATTCTCCCCGTGCCGCAACGGAATAGGCTCCCCAGTGATAGGACACGCCAAATCGTGAATCGATCCACCATTTCAAACGTTCCGGGACCGGGGCGTGAACGGGTCCGGTGTGACCCGGTGTGAGCAGGGGGGAATTGACAGGGGCAAAACCAGATTGTGCGGTGGGTAAGGTCATCAGGGACCTCCGGTTGAATGACGTCAGGGACAGGTCAGGCCAAAAGAGCGGAAAGGCTTTTCCGTTCCTGTTGTTTCATGGGAAACAGATCTTCAATCACGGGTTCCAGCCCATCCGGGTTGTACATCAACAGGCTTCCCAGCAAATGAAAGGTCAACATCCGTCCAGATACATCCAGTCCGCTGAACCCGGCACCTGCTTCATCCAGATGAACCGCAAGCTGTTCGAATGCACGCCGCTGCGGGGCTTCCGGCGGTAAGTCGAGGAAAGGATGACTCCCCTCGGAAGTCCATTTCTCAAGAGATGCCTGGGTGTCCTCGGATTTGCGTTGCCGGAAATGCTGACTGAGCCGGTTCCGTGCGGTTTCCACGGCTCTGGCCACTTCCGGGTCCAGTTCCCCGAGAGTCAGGCGGTTTTCCTTCTCCAGGACCCGGAACCGGTCACTGCAGACTTTTGCGGTGAAATGGTACCCCGGAGCCCGGACAGACTGCCCCACATCCAGCTCCAGGAGCATGTGACCGCCGGCATCGCAAAGCTGTATGGCGCGTTTCGTGGACATCGTCCATTCGTGAATTTCGATCTGAAGATCCTCAATTGTCTCTTCGCGTTGAAGGTTGAGTGCGGATTCCGGGCGGATTTCGGTTTCATTGAACAACAGCCGGACTCCCGGATACTGCTTCAGATACACGCCGAACAGTTTCGCAAGATCGAAGGACGCTTTCTCACTCAGCAGAGATCCAAACGTACCCCGGATGTCGGAGATGATCACTTCGGTTCCGGTGGACGTCCTGTCGGAATGAACGGGATCGCTGAAGTTCATGGAAATCAGGGAATCGGCATCCCCCTCAATGGTGTATTCGTAGCGGATGTCTTCGTGGTCGTAGCAGCTTTTCCATTCGACATGATGTCCGATGGCGAAACCCTTGAACCGGCCTCTTCCATTGCGTCCGTGCAGGAACCGACCGTACATTTTGTGCTGTCCGCGCTTCCATGAATCGCCAAGGTTGCCAAACAGATCCTGGACATGACCCTGGTAAATGCCGCTGCCATTGTCCTGTACGTTCAGTTCCTCAAGCCCTCCGAGGTCATTGGTCACTGTGGTCACGCTGACACAGTCCGCACCCGCATCAAAGCCATTCCAGATCAGTTCGGACAATGCCCGCATCGCAGGAGCGGCTGCAATCTGCTGCATGAAGTCTTTTTTTGCTGTGATCTCGATTGTGTTCATGTGCCGTTCCCTACGCATTTCGAGCCGGGGTTCAAGCACAGGTGAATCACCTTTCGGATATGCAACGGAGCACGGGCGACGTCCCCCGCTTTTTCTTGTGTTTGGGTCACACATGGAATGTAGTGAGCTCATGTTGTCCTTCCCATGTGTCCGCCGCATTTGTTTCGTTGCCGTTTCTGCATGTCTGTCTGTTTCCGCTGAGGACATTCCCTGGCCTTCTCCGGTTCCGGGATTTGAGGAACCCGCTCCAGGTGAACATCCCAGGCTGTTCTTCCGGAAGTCCGACCTTCCGGCCCTTCGGGAACGGGCGAACACTCCGGAAGGCAAAGCGATTCTGGCGAGGCTGCGGGTGTTGCTGGGCCATAATGGGGAGGCCCTGCCCACACAGGTTAACACCCGGCATCCGGTTAACATTCGTGGGGCCTCCTTTGAGGAACTCCCCCTCGGGACCTTTTCCATTGGTCACCCCCCGGGGTATGGGCTGCTGTATGTGCTCACCGGGGAACAGAAATATGCCGACATGGCCCGGACCTGCCTGGAATGGATGTTTGACCGGGATGAACGTTACACCTGGACCCGTCCCGGGGCGCAGCTTCGCCTGGGTGCACTGATGCTGACCGTCGCAATGGCCTATGACTTCTGTTATGACGCCTGGCCTGAGGACTTCCGGCTCCGCGTTCTCAATGAAATCCAGAACTACCGGCATCTGCCGGTGGACTATGATAAGTTCTCCGAAGGGCACCGCGGCGAGGCGACCATGGATACACTGGTGAATTCCCGGTTTCCTCCCCGCAGTAATCATTTCGGTGCATACATCGGCGGAGCAGGGGTGGCCCTTCTCGCCATCCGGAACGATCCGGGTGCGGATATGGATCGGATCACCCCCTGGCTGAAAAAGATCGAATCCCAGATGATCCGCAACCTGACACAGGGGTTTGGCGACAAAGGGTTCTTTGCTGAAGGACATGGACCCAGTCATATGTCAGCCAATAATGCCTTTGTTCCGCTTCTGCAGGCGGCCCGGGTCTCCTGGGGAAAGGATTTCATTTCTCCCCGCACCAACGGTCCGTGGATCACCTTGCGCTGGGCCATGGAGATTGTCCCGGGAGAAGGGGACAAAGCCTGGTATCCGAATTACAAACAAAATCCCTACGGTGACCGATACAAGTGGCGGGGAAGTATGTCGGAAGCGGGTGAATGGTCTCAGGGATTCGGCGCCCTGGCCTCCGAGGATCAGCAGGCGGCCATGTTATGGACCTATGAACATGCGATCGAAAAAGAAAAGCCTCTCAGGGAATTCGATGCCTGGGTCTATCCGCACCGCGCTGTGTTTGCATTTATAAACTGGCCGATCAGCATCGAACCCCGCAATCCAGGAGAGGTGTTGGGACATGCCAATGCCGACTCGGTTCTCGGGCATTTCATGTTCCGCAAAGAGTGGAGGGATGAGGATGATGTATACGTCACCCTGTTTGTGAATACGCCCAACCGCAGAGGATATGTGCGGAGTTCGTCAGGGGGAAACATCACCATGTTCGGTCACGGAATCAAAGAGTTCTTCCGTCGGCCGATGAATGGGAAAAAGCAGGTGACCCATTACCAGACGGAAGAGGATGGCAGCGGCGTGGTGTCCTTCACCGTGGACGGCGCTCCCAGCAGTGTTGCGGTGGAGCTGGGTGAGGGGAGCGGGATGGAAGGACTGGTCGTGGTGGCTCATCCCTGGTTTTCCTCTGAGATTGGATACCTGACCGACCCGGATACCCTGGCTTCTCGGAAAGAAAAAACGGCAGAGGGGTACGGTCTGCATGTTCAATGGATCGAGGTGGGGAAGGTGCCGTTTTTTGTCATGGGCATCTATCACGACACGCCGCCTTCTCTCACCCCCATTCAGGCTGGGCTTCAGATTGGAAACAAAAGGTTCCGCCTGAAAGACGGAACCCTTGTGGTGTCGGATGCTCCCTGATCAGCGGCGGCGCATTCCTCCGCCTCCTCCGCCCCGTTTCATTCCCCCTGCACCGCCTCCACCGCGGTTAAGGCTGCCTCCGCCACTGCGCTGAATGGAGCTGCGGTTGAGGCTGGACGAGCGGTCGCGCGCATGGGCCTGACGTTCCAGGGAGCTGGGCCGCTGATAGCCCGAGGGGGCCTGCGGTCGCGTCGCCGGTTGGGAGGGCCTCGTTTCCGGCCGTGTATTGGGCCGGGTGTTTGGCCTCGTCGTCGGCCGGTTTTCCGGAAGGGACGGTCGTGTCTCCGGACGTGTCGGGCGATTTTCGGGAATGGAGGGTCGGGTCTCAGGGCGGGTGCCCGGCCGTGTGCCTGGACGTGAGGAGGGCAGGCGGTCTTTGTCGACCGATTCCCATTTCCCTCCGATATTCTGTTTCCACTGATCTCCGTCTTTTTTGAAGACGTTTCCATCCCGGTCGGTGTAGATATTGTTCGCCCGGTCTTTGATCGCACCGGCTGCGGCTCCCCCCGCAATGCCCCCAGCGGCGATGGCCCCGGCGTTCTCCCGAAGACGATCTCCGCTCGGACGCTGGACATTTGTGATGTTGGCCACCTGATCTTTGCGGGCATAAATGTTCTGCTGAAGGTTGTCCCGGTCAATGTTGAGGTTCACATCGCGGTCGATGTTGATGTTATTGATGTTCACGGAAGGGCGGTACCGGCCCGGACCCCAGTAACCTGGTCCGTACCACGGGGAGTGCCAGCCGCCTCCAGCGTACCAGCCGACAGAGAAGGGGCCATTGCTCCAGCTGAGGCCGAAACTCCATCCATAGTACGAGGAATAGCGCACAGATACGCCCCAGGTGGCATGCCGCGGGTAATAATACCGCGGACCATACCAGGGAGAATACACCCAGCCGGTTCCGTATATGACCGTGGGTCCGTAGACATAACTGCAGACATATCCCGGTGTGTATCCCACATAAACCACCTCAGGAGTGGCATCATAGACATACACGTATTTGGTATTGTAGACCGGACTGGAGGGATCCACGCCCTGAATCCCCGGAGGCGCGTGATCAGAGACCTCCCAGGGACCCTTGGGTGATGAGGATGTGTACCAAACCGCATCTTTGACCAGGTAGTAGGTGCTGCCATCCCGGATCACAGTTTCAGATGCATTGATCGCGAACTGCAGCGAAGTGCCTTTCACCTGTTCAAATTTCGGACTGCCATCATAGAGGACATCAATGTCCACGGTTTCCCGTTTGACTGTGGCCGTCTGCGGGATTGCGGTATCCATGATGGCTTCTTTGGCTTCATCGGTCCCGGGAACCATGGCCCGGCTTTCGGCAAACTTTCCTTCGGTTGGAAGCTGTTGAAACGTGTCCGGTAGGTCTTCCGCAGGCAGGTAGGACCAGGGGCCTTCCATTTTTTTGGCCTCAAACCAGCGTCCGCTGATGTTCATAAGATAGGTTTGATCCTCCAGCAGCAGGAACACATTGGTGTCGCTGTTGGTAATCCCCAGCAGTCCCTCTGTCAGTGGGGCGAAATCGGCGGTTCCTTCCGTGACCACCAGTTCGGTCGGCTCATACGCCATGACAATTTCCGGCACCGTCTCACCCAGATCGTCGGCCTCTTTCTCCGCTTTTTTTGCCGCGTCGGATTTGGATGCCTCCACAACCTTCACCGCTTCTGCCGGCGGGTTGGGGTCCAGGGACCACGGACCGTCCACCACCTGCGCTGTATACCAGACCTGTGCCGCCGCATTCAGGTGCCAGCTCTTTGCCCGTTTGTCGAACAGGATGGGGTAGGGAGTATTCGAGACGGTTTGCAGATCGGAGCCCTCCACATCCGAGAGACGTACCTTCCCGTCGATATTCACCAGCAGTGCCGGATGATCACGGACGACAATCTTCGGAGCATCATTTTTATACCGTTTGGCCGCTGCGATGGCCTGTTCGGATGCGGCCAGGGATGTTTTGATGTCATCCAGACTGGCCTGCAGCTTCCACTGTTGCATGCCGGTTGCGATGGTTTCCTGAAAAGCGCTGCCGATCTCCTCGGATCCATCGGGAAATCGGGTTTCCGTCACGTCAAGGGTACCGAAATGGACCATGTTTTGACTCCGGTCCACTTCGATCGTGCCTTTCAGCCAGACGGCCCCGAATATGGGTTCATCCGTTTCCTTGGCCCGGTAGGCTACGGCAGCACGCCCTTCAATGTTGTTGCCCTCGAGTTTGTCGACCTGCGGCTGATACACCGTCATCACCCCTTTCTCCATCGGGATGTCCCGGGGCCAGGGTCTTGGCGTTGCATGACCTGCAGCCGGGAGGAGAAACATGAGAGAGAAACAGAGGAGAGAGAACAGTCGGTGCATGGGATTCCGGGGTAGATTTTTAACAACGTCCTGGTCTCAACCCCACCTGGCTGAGGGAGTAGAGACAAAGATCAGGAGAAAGATTCCGTGAAAGATCGTAGCAGAGTCAAAGGATGGATGTGGGCGGATACAGCTGACTATACCCGTTTTTTCGGGTCAAAAAAGGATGAGAACCCCAAAACGTACTGCGAGAGATTCCCATTCAGCTCCATTCAGCTCAATATCTCCACCCGGGTCTGTCTGAATGCCTTCGTCGGTTTCGAAGGAAGTGTAGGCACCTTCAAAGGAGAGATGAAGATCCTCACGGATGGAATACTCATAGGCAATGGAAAGCTGATGTCCCCAACCATCCGCGTCATTTTCAAACGGAAGATCGCGAAGGTTCCAGTAGAGATCCGCTGAGTAGTCCACGAGATGGAGCTGATAGCGTCCCACCAGCCGGCTGCGTTCTCCCAGGGGGAGAATGGCGGATACCCCAACATAAGGTCCGGACCATTCGGCATCGTAGGTACTGTTCAGACCGTCAAAGGGACCAATAAAACCGTCTTCCGGACCGAGATCGCTGGGTACACCATCCAGGAGAGACTCCAGTCCTGGATCATCAAGTTCCTGGAACCCGTTGGTGTCCGTGTGATTCTGGGTAAACAGGCTGTAGCCGATAAGCGGGGTCAGGGTGAACCCGGTTTCTGATACGATAAACGGGAGGCCAATCCCGATCTGGAAATCAAAGGTGTCTCCCTCGGTATCTGCGGTGGAGCGGGAAAACTCTCCCTGTCGGTTGTCGAAGACGTAATCCGAATCGCGGTTCTGACCGCTCACCATTTCCCCGTAGGCAAATGAGGCCTCCACGTTCACCGGCCCCAGTTGGGTTTCACCCCGCACCCGGAGCTCAAAAATCTCCAACTCGTCCCATTCCAGATCGGAAATAATGTTGGGTCCCCCCTCCCCTCCGCTGATGGTCCACTGTCCGCGGTCCTGTCGGTATCCCACATCGACCCCGAGAGTAAAAGGGGTTTGCTGTTCGTCATCCTGAGCGAAAACAGGGGGCATCACGAAACCGGCGAGAAGCAGGAAAAAAGTCAGGCGCATAGGTGTCTCCTTAGGGAATTCTTCGATATCGTACCCCATCTCCTATCCCGATGCCCGGCAAAATGTTCAGGAACTTTGCAACCGAAACGGGGTAGAACTCACTCGGGTGGGCTGGACAATGAACCGGTCGGCTGTTTGAAGGAATGCATGAAAGACCGGATTCTCTGTTGCCTGCTTCTTCCTTTCTGCATGTCGTTGTCCGCCCAGGAGGTGCAGGAGGAAACTCCCTGGCCGGTCAAAGTGGAAGGACATGTACCGGTGAAACCGGGAGAACATCCCCGGCTTCTGTTCCGGGAATCGGACCTCCCCGCCCTGCGTGCCCGTGCGCAGACTCCGGCTGGCAAGGCGTTGATTGCGCGTCTGAAGGTGTTGTTGGGTGGTGGAGAAGCCATGCCGGAGAGTTTCCGCCCGGTTGATGCACCCTTCGGAGATAAATCCACCCCCATTGAGCTGCCGGAAGGAACCTACAGTATGGGCCATGCCGCCGGGTTTGGTCTGCTGTATCAGCTCACGGGGGAACAGAAGTATGCGGATCTCGGATTGGAGTGTTTTGAATGGGCGTTTCAAGGGGTTCGGGATCTGGACGGAAAAGGGCGGTATGGCTGGAAAGGGTACACCGGCGATCTGCGGGCCGGGCCCACACTGGGCTGGTATGCCTTAGGTTATGACCTCCTGTACGATGGGTGGGATGAAAAAACCCGGATTCGCATCGCCCGGGAGATTCAGAATTTTGAACAGGAGGGAAGGGTCTCGTTCACCCGTCTGGCCGGCGGAGCCAGTCATGCACCCCGCAGCAATCACTGGGGGATGCAGGTGGGAGGCGCCGCTCTCGCTTTGCTTGCCATCTGGGAGGACCCGGGTGTGGACATGGACCGTCTGCGTCCGCTGAAAGAAAAAAACCATCAGGCGATTCTCCGCGCGTTCACCGGCGGATTCGGGGATGGAGGGTTTTTTGCCGAAGGGGACGGCACCGGCAGTATGGGATCTCATATTGCCTTGCTGCCTGCCTTGCAGGCATGGCGGACAGCGGGCGGATATGATTTTCTCAGTCCGCGCACTCACTCCCAGTGGATGGGTATGCGGTGGTTCTTCCTGGCACAGATGAAAGACGGTGAGGTGATCATGGAGCCCAAACGCGGGGGGTATCCCTGGAATGTGTGGGGGCGCACAGGACTGTCCGGTGCGGGATATTTTGCCATCGGCTACGGAGTGGTCCCGGAAGAATTTCTTCCCGGGCTGTGGTGGATCTACAAAGAGTTCTTTGAAGCGGCGGATGCGGCAAACGGAACTCCCTATGATTCTCCCAGTATCAATCCCCACATCACGGTACTGGCCTTTATCAATACGCCGTTCGAACTGGAACCACAGGATCCGACCGACACCTGGCCCAAACGGATCCGGGACACCAAGCGGGATTTCTTTGCCTGGCGGAATCGGTACAAGGACGAGAACGATGTGATCATTTCGGTTCTCGGGCAGAGCACCCGCGGGTACATGCGGGCACCGAATGAGGAGTTCATCAGTATTCTCACTCAGGGACAGCACAAAATGTGGGGCGAGTTCACCCGCGGAGTACGCGGCGAGGTTGATCAGAAAGAACATGGCGGATCGGTTCTCGTCTTTGGCGACGGAGGATCCTTCGGGGTCGACTTCTCGGGCAAAAGCGGCCGGGATGTGATGCTGGTCTGGTCCGGAGACGTGGCTCCGGAGGACAATCGGATGGAATTGAATGGCACCAAACTCTCGTTTCTCTTTCTCGGTGACGGGAAAGACCCAGAGCTCAAACGGGATGGGGAGAAGATCGTCGCCGGCGAACAGGAAGTGACCCTCAAAGACGGGCGGGTGTCGTTCCGGTTTTAAAGAGGGTAGAGGTCCGGCCGGCACATTGGATTTGCAGAGAGGTCATGCTACGGGGCATTTCCTCTGTCTCCATCTCTCATCAGGAACACGTCCCGAAACGGGCTCCCCGTTTGCTTTCCGCCGGGAATCCGGTACGATGTTGAAAACCAAGGAGATGTGATGAGTTGGAACCCTGCCATGGAACCGGTCTGCCCTGATGCAGCCTCAATGGACTCGATTGAGACCTTAATTATTCCCCGCTCACGCGACCTGGGATCGTTTGAAGTCCACCGTGCTCTCCCGGCTCCAACCCGTCAGATGGTGGGACCGTTTATCTTCTTTGATCAGATGGGACCCGCAGAGTTTGTCACCCAGGATGGCATCGATGTCCGCCCTCATCCGCACATTGGCCTTTCCACGGTCACCTACCTGTATCAGGGTGAATTCCAGCATCGGGATTCCGTTGGCTCCAACCAGCTGATTCTCCCGGGTGAGGTCAACTGGATGACCGCAGGACGGGGAGTCACTCACTCCGAAAGGACCCGGGAAGAAACCCGACAGCATCCCCATGACCTTTTCGGAATCCAGACCTGGGTGGCGCTTCCGGAGGACGCCGAGGATGTTGAGGCGGACTTTGAGCACCGCAAGGAACACGAACTTCCCTATCTGGATGCCGAGGGTAAAAAAGCCCGTCTGATCGTCGGATCCGCCTATGGAGAGGTCTCACCGGTGAAGACCTTCTCCGAGATGTTTTACATCGATGTGATTCTCGATCCGGGTGCCATGATTCCGCTGCCCGACGAACACGAAGACCGCGGCGTCTATGTGGTGCAGGGCTCGGTTTCTGTTGCCGGTCAGGACTTTGATGCGGGACAGATGATGGTGTTCCGTCCCGGCGACCGTATCGGGCTGCGGGCAGGGCCTGCCGGGGCCCGGCTCATGCTGCTGGGTGGGGAAACCCTTTCCGGGCCGCGCTACATCTGGTGGAACTTTGTGTCGTCTTCTGAAGAGAAGATCGAACTCGCGAAAGCGGCCTGGCGCGAACAGGACTGGGACGGGGGGATGTTTCAGCTCCCCACCGGAGATGATCAGGAATTTGCCAGAGCGCCCTGAGACTGGAGCCGTTCACGACCCGGCTCCGGAGGCGTGGCCTGAAGGCCGACACCCACTCTGTGTAGTGAGCCGTACCCCAGAGAGTGGCTGGAGCCCTTTCAGGGCCCGGCAAAAACAAATCGAGTAAAATGCGGAAAACGAGAGTGCTCGTGCTTTCAAGGAGGTATGAAACAACCCCTTTTGTTTTCTCCTTATTCTCTCTCACATGCAGACACGGTCTATCGTGATACCCTGCCTCATCGGTCATGCACCGGTAAGACGATCTTTGTGACATGGAGATTATCAGATAGTCTTCCCTCTGAAGCAGAGCTCCACACAACGATCCGAAATGCACAGTCCAGGTGGTTGAAGAAAAATGGCCTCCATTACTGTCCCAGGTACCAGAAGGTGGAACGCATTCTCACTGAGCATCACCCGCATTTTGTTTCTGATTATGCTCGAATCCCTTTTTGGGTAAAGGAGCAGTTTGATCAACGCAAGACCGGTACCTGTCCATTTCGGAATCGAGCAGCCGTTCAGGCAGTCCGCCGGGCGATTGAAGAGGAAGAGACATGGAGTCTTGAGGTGGGGGATGGTGTCATATGTTACAACCATGTGCATCTGTTGTTTATCCCTAGGGATGGAGCGGAACTCAAACGGCACATGCAACGGATCAAAGGGCGTTCCTCGTGCTACCTCAGGCACCTGGGACTTTCGGATCTCCCCAAACCGTTCTGGCAGCGTTATGGGTTCGATCACATTGTGAGAAGCAGAGACAAGCTTGAGCGGATTCGCAGCTATCTTTCTGAGCACCACACACCCGTGTCGGAAGCCAAGTGGTCCGTGGAGTGGGAAGAGGAGTGAATCTGGAGCCGTTCACGGCCCGGCTTTGGAGGCGTGGCCTGAAGGCCGACACCCACACTTCTGAAACCGGATGCCAGAGAGTGGCTGGAGCCGTTTACGGCCCGGCTCTCAATGCTACAGATCTCTCATGAAACGGAATTACTTTTCCAGCGCGCGTCTTCGATTAAAGATCAGCACTAACGGAGCACCGGCCATGCCGAAAGTCTGTCGCAGCGATCGTTCCAGATATTTCCGGTAGGGTTCTGTCAACAAACTCGGACTGTTCACGAACAACTTGATTCGCACCGGCCTGACTCCAACCTGGGTAGCATAATAAAATTTCAACCGGCGTCCCTTCACCATGGGAGGGGAAGTGCGGTCGAAGGACCCATGCAGAATCCGGTTGAGTACCCCGGTGGAGAGGGGAGTGGCGATGTTGCGGGCCACTTCTTCAATGGCATCAATCATCTTCTTCATGTTGAAGCCGGATTTGGCCGACCCGAAGAACACGGGAACATGACCCAGGAACGGCACGTCAATACGAAGATTTTTTTCAAACTGACGCTGCGTGGTTTCATCTTCCATGAGGTCCCACTTATTTACGATCACAATGCAGCCGGCTTCCGCCTTTTCGATCAGCGCGAGGATCTTTTTGTCGCGGACGGTGACCCCTTCTTCCGCATCCATGACCAGCAGGGTGATGTCCGCCCGTTTAATGGCATCCTCCGTGCGGAGATTGCTGTATTTGTCGACGGCTTCTTTCACCTTCCCCCATTTGCGGAGACCGGCGGTGTCAATCAGTTTGTAGTGACGGGCCCCGTCACCGGTGCCGACCTGAAAGGGAACCTCAATGCTGTCCCGGGTGGTGCCGGCGATTTCGGATACGATCACCCGCTGTCCTTTCACCAGACGGTTGATGATGCTGGATTTGCCCGCGTTGGGTCGTCCGACCACCGCGACCCGGAGGGGATCCTCGGTGGTGGGGTTCTCCTGTTCGGGAAGCTGCGCGACCAGATCCCGCAGCATGGGTTCCACCCCGCGGTTGTGCAGGGAGCTGACGGGGTAGACAGGGAATGAAAACGTATCAAACTCGACGGCCTGGTCATCCAGACCGGGGTTATCCGCTTTGTTGGCCAGGAGCCAGACCGTGCGGCCGGATTCGTGCAACCGGCGGGACACTTCCTCGTCGAGGGGGGTCACCCCGCGGGTCACATCCACCACAAACAGGATCAGGCCGGCATCTTCAATCGCGGCATCGACCTGGTCAAGAATGCCTTCCTCGATGGTATCGCCTGTATCCCGCTGGTCGATCACACCGATCCCGCCGGTATCGATCAGCTCGAAGCGTTCATTGCGAAAGGTCACTTCAGAGGACAGGCGGTCACGGGTCACACCACTCTGTTCATGCACGATTGCAATGCGCTTCCCGGCGATGCGGTTGAAGAGAGAGGATTTTCCCACATTCGGGCGACCAACAATCGCCACCGTGCGGTTCGAAAAGGGTTCAGGAGATGACATGCGGCTCCTGTACCCGAAAGGAACAGGGATTTACAGGATAATCAAAGCGGCTGGAAAGGGGGGACGCATGAACAAGGATGGGGAAGATGGGAAGGATAGGCTGGTGTTCGGTCAGCAATTCCCGATCCTCCATCTCCCATCTCCCATCTCCCATCTCCCGCCTGCCAGCGGCAGGCGGTTACCCGATCGCTCCGTCCTGATAGCCCGGCTGTTCCCAGGGCGTGGGGACATCGGCCAGCGCTTTAGCGGCTTCCGTTTGAAGCCAGGCTTTTTTCTCGGCATCCAGAGGTTTGAAATGAGTGGCCATGACCGCGTTGTCATTGAGGTGGGCGAGGGTGTCCAATCCAACGATCGCGGTGTGAATCCCTTCAAGCCCCAGTGCATAGCGGATGAGGTCTGTTCCTTTCAGATCGGCATTCCGGGCTCTGCGGACGGTTTTCATGGCGATGACGCCCATGTTCTTTTCGCGCGCAATGGGGAGAAGCTCATCTTCATAGCGTCCGTTATCATCCCGGGTGCAGGGGAAGACGGTGAGCACGGCATCGGGGTTGAAACGTTTCATGGCCGCAATCAGGATGGCCGCACCACTGTGCCCGGTGACGCCGAAGTGTTTGATGACCTTGTCTTCTTTCAGTTTCTGGATGGCTTTCATGGCCCCGTTTTCAATCTCATCCAGGTCGGCGTTTTTGGGGAGGTTCCAGATGTGCATCAAATCGATGGTATCCGTTTTCAGCTTCTTCAGACTGGTATCGATGTCCCGCATAAAGGCGTCATAGGTACGTCCGCGGCTTTTGGTCACGAGATAGATCTCTTTGCGGTGTTTTTCCACCATGGGACCAATCATGTCTTCGCTGGGACCGTATCCGCGGCTGGTATCCCAGAAGTTGATCCCCAGTTCCAGCGAACGTGACAGAAGCTGTTGTACGGCTTCTGGGTCCTTCTGGTTGGGGCTGGTGAAGGCGGAACCCAGACCGAGACCCAAAATGGAAACCGGGGTTTTAATCCGCCCCAGAGGGCGGCGGTCGACGGGGTTCACAGCTTCTAAAGGGGTATCGGGAGCCTGGGCGGAAACCCGGGAAAGGCCTGCGGCGGCGGTGCCAGCTACTGCGGTTTTGAGAAAGGTACGACGGGAGTTCATAGGCAAAGTGTACCCACACTTGGACGGCTGGCAAGGGTAGGAATGCAGGAGATCCCTGTTTTTCGGGCAAACAACGGTTGCGTTTCGATTAAATGGATCTATCGAACAATGAGAACCCTATTGGAAAAACTATGGAAGAGATTCTCTTAAAAATTCAGGAAGTCCTCGCACTGTACGGACTTAGAGTGCTGGCCGCACTGGCTACACTGATTATCGGTAAAATCCTGGCAAAATTCGCCTGCAGTCTTCTGAAAAAGGCGATGGTACGCGCCAAGGTGGATGAAACCCTCATCAATTTTGCCGTCAGCGTTTCGTATGTGGCACTCATGGCGTTTGTGGTGGTATCTGCATTGGGCCGACTCGGAATCGCCACCGCCTCCTTTGTGGCCATTCTGGGTGCCGCCGGTTTGGCCGTGGGTCTGGCTCTTCAGGGGTCGCTGGCAAACTTTGCCTCCGGAGTCCTGATGGTGATCTTCAAGCCCTTCAAAGTAGGCGACTTTGTGGATGCAGGCGGAACGGCCGGTGTGGTGCTCGAAATCGGAATCTTCAACACCGAACTGAAAACTCCTGATAACAAAAAGATCATTGTTCCCAATGCCAACATCACCAGCAACAACATCACCAATGTCACCGCCAACCCTGACCGCCGTGTCGATCTGGTTGTGGGTGTCGGGTATCAAGATGATATCGACAAGGTGCGCAAGGTGCTGGAGGACATTCTCGCCGCGGATGAGCGGGTGCTGAAAGATCCTGAACCCACCATCGGTGTGATTGAACTGGGTGAAAGCAGTGTCAACTTCGCGGTCCGCCCCTGGGTGAAAGGCGAAGACTACTGGGCGACCTTGATGGATTTGAACGAAACCATCAAGAAGCGGTTTGATGCGGAAGGCATCTCCATTCCCTATCCCCAACAGGATGTGCATCTGTTTCAGGTAGAGAAGTAACAAGCTGTGAACGTGGGAACGTAGGAAGATACAAATGTGGGAAGGTGAGAGTCCACTCTTTCCACGGATCTTCTTCCTGCCGCCCCACTTTCCGTCCTTCTCACGTTCCTGCTTTTCCGCCCCTCTCCGCCGTCTGTGAAGTGCTATCCCGATTTCCGATGTCCGGAATCGGAATAAATAGGCTGTTCCGGTAATCGGAAGTGTTTGACAAAGCCCTTTCCGCAACTAGTGTGTCGCGGAATTTATTCGTTAAAAGTCTAACACTTTCCCAGGACAGGGCGAATGAGCGCTGAAATTACCATCAAACAGGGGATGGATCTTCCCATGGAAGGAGCCCCCGGCTCCCAGGTCCGCGATGTGCGGCCGCAGGGTCCTATTTCTGTCTATCCATCTGAATACAAGAAACTTAAGTTTAAAGTCCTCGTTGCGGAAGGCGATAAAGTCAAACGGGGTGGTGCCATTGCACGCCGGAAAGACCTGACCGACTTCCTCGTTCGTTCGCCTGTGGCCGGAACGGTCAAGGCGATCATTCTTGGTGACCGGCGGTCCCTGAAAGAGATTGTCATTGAGCCGGATGGCACCGATGAACAGGAATCCTTCCCCTCCTTTGCCGCAGACCAGCTCGTGAAGGCCGGACGTCAGGACATCCTCGATGTAGTGATTTCCTCCGGCCTGCTGGCCTGCATCCATGAGCGCCCGTTCGATAATATGGCGAATCCCGCTCATACTCCCAAGTCCATCTTTGTGAACGGCATGGCCACTGCGCCCTTCCGTCCGGATGCCGCAGTCCTGCTGCAGGGCAAAGAAGCGGAGTTCCAGGCAGGTCTTAATGCCTTGACGACGCTTTCCGATGGACCCGTTCATCTGAATGTGTCTTCCGATCTGAAAGGGTCCTCCACTGCACTGACACAGGCCCAGAACGTACAGGTGAACTACTTCGCGGGTCCTCACCCCAGTGGGAACACCAGTACCCATATCCATTACCTGGATCCGATTCTCCCGGGCGATGTGGTGTGGACTCTCAGGGTCAGTGATGTGATCCGGATCGGCTCTCTTCTCACCACCGGAGTCTTCCCCAACACCCAGCGCATTCTTGTCACGGGTGAAGGAGTGAAATCTGAGGCACGGGGCTATGCCGATGTTCTGACCGGTACGGCGTTGTCGGACATTTTCCAGGGCGTATTGGAAGACGGCGATCAGCGGGTGGTCCGCGGTGACCTGCTCGCCGGTGAAACGGTTAACCCTGCTGAAGACGGTGTATACCTTTATGACCAGGGCTTCATTGCAATTCCCGAAGACCGGGAGCGGATCCTGCTCGGTTGGTACGCACCGACCAAAGACCAGTTCAGTGCACATAAGGTCGTCCCGAGTGCATGGCTCAAGGACAAACTCTTTTCGTTCGGCACCAGTACCCGCGGCAGCAAACGCGCAATGGTTCTGACCGGTATTTACGATCCGTATGTGGCCCTCGATATTCTGGTCGACCCCCTCAGCCGTGCCTGCATTGCCGGTGAGACCGAGGATGCCGTGGCCATGGGGATTCTTGAATCTGTGCCGGAGGACTTCGCCCTCTGCACGTTCATCTGTCCGTCAAAAACCGATTTTGGAACCATCATCGCCGACGCATTGGCTGCGATTGAACAGGAAGGCATCTGATGAGTAACCTGACAGAAATAAAAGAAACCATTGAAAAGAAGCATGACGAGCTTCGCCCTCAGTTTGAAAAGGGGGGCAAGTTTGAGAAGATGTATCCGTTGTTTGAAGCACAGGATACCTTCATGCTTACCCCGCCGGACACGACCAAGGGCTTGACCCACGTCCGGGATGCGGTTGACCTGAAACGTGTGATGTTCACCGTAGTGGTGGCGTTGCTCCCCTGTCTGATGTGGGGAATCTTCAACGCAGGTCACATGTACTACCACGACAGTGGCATGGATGATGTCGGAATGTTCATGAAAATCATCCGGGGCATGATGATTGTGATGCCGATCATCATCACCTCCTATGCAGTGGGTGGTTTCTGGGAAGTCCTCTTCGCAATCGTTCGGAAACACGAGATCAACGAAGGATTCCTTGTAACCGGCATGTTGTTCCCGCTGACACTTCCCCCGACCATTCCCCTTTGGCAGGTTGCCGTGGGCATCAGTTTCGGGGTGGTTGTGGGGAAAGAAGTCTTCGGGGGAACCGGATTCAACATTCTGAACCCGGCACTTACTGCCAGAGCCTACCTCTTCTTTGCACATGCCCCTTACATGACCGGGAATGTGTGGTCCAAATTTAAAATGGACGCGGACACGGTGGTGGACGGTTACACCGGTGCGACACCTCTTGGAATGGGCGCTGCCTGGGGGAACGAGGCCAAGGACGTGGTTGCAGAACTCGCTAATCAGGGCCACACCTTCTGGACCATGTTCCGTGGATTGGAACCCGGCAGCATCGGTGAAACGGCTGCGATTCCGATTCTTCTCGGTGCCGCCATCCTCATTGTTTCGGGGGTCGGATCGTGGAGAATCATGGCAGGTGGTGTCGCTGGACTGATCGGAACGGCTATCCTCATGAACCTGCTCCCATCTGGTGAATCGTTGAGTGCGGCCGGCGAACCTGTCATCAGAACCACCTGGTCTCAGATCCCCTTCACCTACCACCTTGTGATGGGCAGTTTCCTCTTCGGCATCGTGTTCATGGCCACGGATCCTGTGTCCGCAGCCTCCACCAACACCGGAAAATGGATTTATGGCGTTCTCATCGGTGTGGTGACGGTTCTGGTCCGCGTGACCAACCCCGGTTTCCCCGAGGGGGTGATGCTGGCGATTCTGTTCATGAACGTCATGGCTCCGATTATCGATTACTACGTGGTGCAAGGCCACATCAAGAAACGCAACGCGCATCTTCGGAAGTTCAGCTATGCAAAAGGATGATTTAAACACCATCAAGTTCGCGGGCATTGTTTGCTTGGCGTGCAGCATGGCCCTCGCGGGGGTCAAAGGGTCTCTTAACGGAATCCAGATCCGTAATGCGGAGATGGACCGTCAGGTCAACATTCTCAAGGCGCTGAATCCATCCTTCTCTCCTGACGGTACGGCCCTCACGGAAGAGCAGCAGGATGAGTATTTCCTGAATGCCGGGGTGCCGAAAGAATGGATTCCGCAGTACTTCGACGAATTCGTGACCATCGAAACGGAAAACCTGCCCGAGGGAGTTCCCTCCATCGAACCGGGACAGGCTCCTGAGATCTACAAGCTCTCGAATCCGGAAGGGGAATTGGTCGCTGTCGGGTTCTACGCAGAAGGAAAAGGACTCTGGTCCACGGTAAAGAGTTATGTCGGTCTGGAACCGGATCTGGAAACCATCCGCGGCGTGACCTTCTTCGGGCACAAGGAAACCCCCGGTCTGGGCGGAGAGTGTTCCAAGCCCTGGTTTCAGAAAAACTTTCAGGGCAAAAAGCTTGGCGAAAACGGCGAACCGCTTCCGTTTGAAGTGGTGAAAGGCAAAGCTCCCGAAGGAGCCACGAGCCAGGTGGACGGTATGAGTGGTGCCACCATTACCGGAAACGGTATTGAGCGTTTCCTCAATAAAATTTACCGCAGCTACAATCAGGACGTGTTCGTCGCCATGCGCGGCGCCACGGAGGAATAACACCATGGCAAACGTGAAAAAAATCGTAATGGACCCGTTATCGGATAACAATCCGATCACGGTACAGATGCTCGGCATCTGCTCCGCCCTCGCGGTAACGGTTCAGCTCAAAACGGCGTTCACCATGTCGATTGCGGTGACCGCTGTCCTGAGTTGTTCGAACCTCATCATTTCGCTGCTGCGGAATGTGATTCCCCCTAAAATCCGTATGATTGTGGAAATGGTCGTGATCGCCTCCCTGGTGATTGTGGTGGACCAGATTCTGCAGGCTTTCGCCTACGAAGTGAGCAAAGAGCTGAGTGTGTTTGTGGGGCTGATCATCACCAACTGCATTGTGATGGGTCGCGCCGAAGCCTTCGCCATGTCCAATCCCCCCAAGGAATCGTTCCTCGACGGTGTGGGCAACGGGCTTGGCTACTCTGCGGTTCTGCTCACGGTGGCCTTCCTGCGTGAAGTGATCGGATCCGGAACCATCTTCGGATTGAAGATTCTTCCCGAGAGCTACCCCGGAAACGGGCTGATGGTGATCGCACCCGGTGCCTTCGTCATCATCGGGCTGCTCATCTGGGCACAGCGTACCATCACCAAGAAATACGAAGACGCCTAAGGAGAACAACATGGGACACCTAATTGATATCTTTGTACGCGCGATCTTCGTCGAGAACATGATTCTCGCTTACTTCCTCGGGATGTGCTCCTTTCTGGCGCTCTCGAAGAAAGTGGACACCGCATTCGGCCTTGGCATGGCGGTGGTGTTCGTTCTCGGCATTACCTGTCCGCTGAACAACCTCATCTTCAACCTGCTGCTGAAAGACGGTGCGATTGTCGAAGGGGTCAACCTCGACTTCCTCAACTTCCTCTGCTTCATCGCGGTGATTGCCTCCACGGTGCAGTTGGTGGAAATGCTGTTGGACCGTTTCTTCCCCCCGCTGTACAACAGCCTGGGGATTTTCCTGCCCCTGATCACTGTGAACTGCTCCATCCTCGGTGGATCGCTGTTCATGGTGGAGCGTGATTATACTCTGGCTGAATCTGCCGCTTACGGTTTCGGATCCGGCATGGGGTTTTTCCTGGCGATCATTGCTCTCGCCGGAATCCGCACAAAATTGCGCTACTCCCATATCCCCCCCGGTCTCCGCGGCCTGGGCATTACCTTTATCCTGACCGGCCTGATGGCATTGGGTTTCCAATGCTTCTCCAGTGTTGCGATTCAGGTTCCCTGATTGACTGACGACTAGAGGTCACGAAACATGCCATTCTTCATCTTAAGCGTTCTCGTTTTTACCGGAATCATCTGTCTTCTGGTGTACGGTCTCATGACCGCCTCCAAAGCACTGTCCCCCGGAGGGACGGTTACCATTGATATCAATGATGGGAACAAAGTCCTCGAAGTGGCCCCAGGTTCCAGCCTGTTGGGCGCTCTCGCCTCCAACGATATTTTCCTTCCCTCTGCCTGCGGGGGCGGCGGCACCTGCGCCATGTGCAAATGTCAGGTTCGTGAAGGCGGCGGTGAAATTCTCCCTACGGAAAAAAGCCAGATCTCCAAACCGGAACAGAAAGAAGGCACCCGTCTGAGCTGCCAGCTCAAGGTGAAAGACAACCTGAAAATTCAGGTTCCGGACGAAGTGCTCGAGATCAAAAAATTCGAGGGAACTGTCCGTTCCAATGACAATGTGGCGACCTTCATCAAGGAATTCATTGTCGATCTTCCCGAAGGAGTGGACCTGAACTTCCAGGCGGGAGGATACATTCAGATCGATGTTCCGAAGTACGATATCGATTTCAAAGACTTTGACATCGGGGAAGAGTATCGCGGGGACTGGGAACACTTCAAACTATTTGAACTCGGTCACAAGAACGAAGAGGAATGCTTCCGGGCATACTCCATGGCCAATCACCCTGCTGAAGGGAACTGCGTGATGCTGAACATCCGAATCGCGACACCTCCCCGCGGCCTCGATGTTCCTCCCGGAATCTGCTCCACCTACATCTTCAGCCTGAAGCCGGGTGACAAGGTGACCATCTCCGGTCCCTACGGTGAATTCTTTATCAAAGAAACCGACCGTGAAATGTGTTACATCGGCGGGGGAGCCGGTATGGCGCCGATGCGCTCGCACCTCTTCCACCTGTTCCACACCCAGAAAACCGACCGGAAGGTGACCTTCTGGTACGGCGGACGCTCCAAGAAAGAACTGTTCTATCTGGAGGATTTTGACGGCATCAAGGCGGAATTCCCCAACTTCAATTATACCATCGCGCTGAGTGAACCTCAGCCCGAGGACAACTGGGAAGGCCCCACCGGGTTTATCCACACGGTCTGTGAACAGGAATACCTCCTGAAACATGAAGACCCCACCGAAATTGAATACTACATGTGCGGACCGCCTCCGATGATCGCAGCCGTGAACAACATGTTGTTCAACATCGGGGTGGAAAAGGAAATGATCGCATACGACGAATTCTCCTGATCGCACTCACTGCGAGCCTTCAAACCCCCGGCTGGTCCGGGGGTTTTTCTTTTTGGGTCCAGTAGAGTGGGTGTCGGCGTTTACGCCACGCCTGCAGAGCCGGGCCCTGAACGGCTCCAGCCACTCTGTTGTATTCCGGGTTTTATCGCAGAGAGTGGGTGTAGGCCTTTAGGCCACGCCTCCGGAGCCATCCGCTTCTGATGACCCTCCATCTTCATCCAGTTTCTTCACGGCCTTCAATAGCGACACTCCAATCACTCCGGCGACAATCACCAGGGTGATCATCAAAAACCCGCGACTGCCGATCAGGTCGAGGAGCGAGGTTTCGGATGCCGGTGGGGATGCTGTCAACGGTTCTCCAATTTCCGCCATCTTCGGTACGTGCCCCTGTACGAGCAGGGCCTGGATGGTAGCACTGGAAGGAAGGACTGGGTCATCAGATGTGACAAGAGAGAGTTCCTGCTCGGGTTCGGCCAGGAAGGTAAGACCCCATTGGGGGCCGGACAGGGTAAAGGTGACGTCCTCCAAGGGTGGGCGGTTTCCGGTTTCAATCCGTACCTGCAAGGCGGCTGGGGTGGTGGGGGGAAGGATCATGCTTTCATTGGCTTCACGAGTCGTCCGGTAGGAAAAGGAAAAGACGTTTTGTTCCGCCAGGCGTCTCCACGTCGTATTTGGAGAGGATTGATCCGAGATATAGACCTGGATTCTTCGCTGATACACCGGGGTCGAGGACGAAACCTGCAGATGCGTGATCGGTTGGTAGCCGACATCACATTCAAAGATCCGGATCCCGTCCTCTCCTTCCTTTTCTCTCCAGGTTAAGGTTTCGAGCGCCGATCTGATTTCTTTTTCTTTTCGCAGTACCTTTTCTTCTGTAAAGAATGTGATCCCCTCCACCTGTAGCGGCCTCTGGAGAGAGTTTGACCAGGTTTCGGCTGCGGTCTCCTCGCCGCGTTCGATCCGGACCATATGAGAGCGGGTCCGATTGACCTGGGTTTCCTCCGCACCGGTCAGCTCTAATCGGAAGGTGCGAAATCCGGAGGGGTCCCAACTCACCCGGGTATTCCGAACATCGGCATAGCGGCTGTAGTCGATGAGAATGCCGGCATCGACCAGTTTGGTTTCGGTTCCATGTTCTCCAACCCCCCAGACCGTAATTTCCCGTTCGAAATTTTTCATTGGGATCTCCAACTCCAGACCCACCACACTTGATGGACCGTCAGGAAGGTTGCAGAGGAGTTCCAGACGATTTTCAGGTACCGGTTTGGCAGAGAGGATCTTTCCTGACACCTGCCTGATGACGGTGCTGTGTGCGCGGTTGCCCTCGAGAATTTTGGCGATTCTCACGTCCAGATGATGCCCCTCCGCATCCTGAATCTGCAATCGGTTCAGATCTCCCCGGATCTGCCGTATTTGTTCCGGTCCAGGTTGAACCGTAACCAGCGTTGGTTCGGTGACATGAGGAGTGATCCGCCATTCCCCTGCAAGGAGTACAGACCCGGAAACGAGCGGGAGGAGGATGAGTCGATGTACATTCATTCGGAGGCTCCTGTTTGAAAACGGTCTTCAAATTTCAGATAAGCGAAGGCACCGGCAATCAACACAATCCCTAGCAGGATAAATGCGACAATCCGGTACACTGGATCCAGTTGGGAGAGGTCGGAGACAAATACCTTGCCCGCCACCAGCGTGAACATGGCCAGCCCCATCATCCGGAGAGGACGGACCCGTTTCATCAATCCGGCGGAGACAAGAGACAGCGCGAACAGGCCCCAGTAGACGGAGATTCCTCCTCCCCGCAGGCCGGGGATAAAGGCCTCCAGCAGGGTGTTGATTTCCAGCGTGGTGTACAGAAGCAGCATGGCCAGTGCTCCGTAGCCGAACACATTCCGCAAAGGTCCAACCATGGGCCGGCCGCAGAAGTACCGGTAGAGAAGGACCAGGTAAGCGAACAGAAGGCCGAAGCTGAACAACCGCATGATCATCGCAATTCCGCTCCACCCGCCATAGATTTCGAACTCAAGGGAGGGTAGGTTGATGTCCCAGTTGATCAGATCGTAGAGCAGGAATTTTGCGACTGCAAGAGAACTGAGTGCCAGCAGGCAGGCCCGCAGTGCGGGAGAAGAGCTGCGGTGATAAAGGATCAGGAGTACCAGACCTCCAACCATCCAGCCCAGCATACTCATCACCGGAATGAGCGGTGCATAAAGGAAGCTGATGCTTCGATACAGTTCGAGCTGAATCATGAGGAAGACCATCAGGAACAGCCCTGTTCCGAAGATCCAGGTCATGAGGGACCTCGGAGGTGTCAGGGCGATGTCATTCTGTACTTCTATGGATGCAGAATGTTTTTCCGGGGGAGTCCGCACCCAGCGAAGTGCCATGAACACCGAAAAAATGATGGTCCCGAACACAGCGAGCCGTTCGAGAAAGGCGTGCCAGGTCACGTGTGTGAACGCATGTTCATATGCGCCAGGGAGATCGAATGCAAAGTAGCGGAGGCCCACCCAGCCGTACAATCCGATGGCGATATGGCTTAGGAACCGGCTGTTCAGTTTTGCCGAAGCCCAGTAGAAGATCATGGCAAGCAGACTCCAGGAAACCGTCAGCCAGGAGTGGGACAGGAGAATTGGGAGGGTAAGGGTCAAAAAGAACGCGGCGAGGGCCGTGAAGGAAACCGTCAGTCCGCGATCCGTTTTCCCCCCTTTCATCAGGACCCACAGATGCCCGGTATAAAATGCGGCCAGGAACAGTGTCAGTCCAGCCACCCATTCCCGTGGAAGAGACTCCAGAATGACCAGCCGTGCCATGCTGAAGTAGGCCAGAGCATTCAGCAGCAGGAAGAGGAGTTCGAGAATGGAGCTGCGGCTTTTGTGCAAAACCTGATAGATGAAGATCACGGTGGAGAACAAAAGGAAGTACGCGGTAAGAAACGGGAGGAGGAGTCCGAGAGCCGGCATAGTGGCCGACTGGACAATAGAGGCACCCACCAGAATCACCGTGGCAAAAAATGACATCATATTCAGTAGATGCCAGTTTCTCCGGTGCGCCACTGCGAGGACCCCCAGTCCCAGGACCAGGAGATAGGTGTACAGACCGAGAAGGTTCCCGGCACCGGGAAGGAGGAGGGGCGTGCCGTATCCGCCCAGGATTCCAAGAACCGCCACCAGAAGTGAACCGAACCGGACAGAGAGTATCGCGGCGCAGGCGGTCACGATTCCCATGTACAGAAAGGCCTGCGGAGCACCGAAGAGCTCATAGTTCATATGACCGATAAAGAGGGCGACGTACCAGGTCGCCAACCCGGCTCCGAGAAAGCCCTGAGCCAGCAGGTGATATTTTTTGCCCAGAAGACGGATTCCGGTACCCAGTACTCCCGCCCCTGCCAGCATGGTAATGGAAAACCGCCCCTGTGGGCCCAGCCATCCCTGACTCGCCGAGTATTGGAGGAAAAAGGCGATTCCTACCACCATGATCAGCACCCCGATCCTTACCAGCCAGTTGGTGGCAATGGCGTATTCCATCGGGACCCCTGGTTTCCGATGCTCTTCCCCCACAATCAGCCAGTTCCAGATTTTGTTTATGGCCTCCCGACCTGCGAGCTCCCATTCTGATGGTTTGCGTTCCACCGGCGCAGGCCTGGAAGCAGGGGCGTTTACAGAAGCAGTGTGTTGAAGGGGTTGGGACGCCGGAGCCGCAGAGGGTTCTGGAGTAGATGCCGATGGGACAGGTTTCGGTACTGGAGGAGGAAGCGGGGCTGCCTTCGGTTCTTCTTGTGCCTTTGGGGGTTGAGAGGGTGTGGAATCAGAGGAGGTGTTCATCATTCGGTCCATCCGAATGCGCAGGCCGGAAAATTCTTTTTCCATGTCCTCCATGTGACGTTTCATGGTTGTCATCTTCACCCAGGTGACAATGGGGCCCACCACGATAAAAAATGCCATGAGCAGTAAGAGCAGAATCAAGAATGCTTCCATAATACGGGTCCTTATATGACAACATAATTGCCATATTACTTTGAAAACGCAAGTAAAATTGACAATAAATCTGTCGTTAAAATCGGGACCGTGGACATTCCTGTCCCCGTTATCGTCGACAGGGGCAGGAAAGCCCCTGGTCCGGTCGAATCAGAATGGATTCCAAGATTGTTCAACCCATGACTTTCCGTTACATCCCCGCCATGTACAACTCCCCCTTTGATTCTGCCCTGTCGCCTGTTGAACGAACACGCCTCCTGCAGGAAGAGGTGAACCGTGTCGCAGATACGGGAGGGGGTGAAGTCAGGGTCCCCCCCGGAGTATGGGAAATAGTGACACTTCATCTCAAATCAGGTGTCACGCTGCATTTGCAGACAAACGCGGTTCTCAAGGCGTGTCCGGATTTGACCCAATATACGGCCACCACGGTTCAGGATGCCAACAAAGACCGTCAGCCGTTTCATCTGCTGGTGGCAGAGGAGGCGGAGCACATCGGGCTGACCGGTGACGGGGTGATCGATGGCAATGGAACGTCTTTCTGGTTTGAGTCGTCCAAGACGCTGGTGGAACAGGGGGTGGACCTGCAGGTGTATTGTGATGAACACGACCTGCCGGATGTCTACCGGAATGAAAACCATCCCTGGTACCGGGAACAGAAGCAGCGGGTGTCTCCAATGCTGGAACTGAAGAACTGTCGACATGTCCGTATGCGGGGGGTGACGTTTGCCAATTCACCCGGATGGACGGTTCACTGTCATGATTGCGATGATCTGCATATTCACGGGATCACCATTCAGAACTGCCTCTATGGACCGAATACGGACGGATTGGATCTGAACGGGTGCCAGGATGTGCGCATCAGCGACTGCGATCTGACCTGCGGTGACGATGCGATTATTCTCAAATCCATGGCCGATGCCAGACCCTGTGAGCGGATTTCGGTCACCAACTGTGTGATCAGCACCAACTGCGCTGCATTAGGACTCGGTGCTGAAGTGGTGCATGCGATTCGCAATGTCGCCTTCAGCAATTGCGTCATCCGTCAGGCGCTGCGTGCGTTCCAGATTGAAATGTGGGATGCCGGAACCATCGAGAATGTGGTGGTGTCCAACATCACCGGGACCTGTCATACTGAAATTCCCCTGCAACGGGCGTTGTACGTGAACATTGGCAAGAACCAGCGAGACGATCACGCCTGGGGAACCTGCCGGAACATTCAGTTTTCCAACATCGTGCTCGAGACCCGGGGACGCTGCCTGTTTACCGCTCCGGATGGGGCGAGAATGGAAGACATTGTGCTGCGCGATGTGCACCTGCTGTATGACGCGGTGGAGAATGCTGCGGTGACGGTGCCGAAATATCCCTCCAGCCAGATGAGCAACCATTGTCCAGAGGCGAGGGTGGCTTCAGCCGCTGTGGTGGCCCAGAACGTGGACCGGTTGCAGCTCCACAATGTCATCACCACCTGGCCGGGAGAGGGGGGGCAGCCGAAAGCGGGTGAAGAGGTGAATACCGTGCTGAATCCGCATCATGAAGAGATAGAGATGCACGGGGCATGGCTGCGCGGATGCAAAGACGAGGTGATCTCCAGCCCCTTCTTGATAGGTTGGAATGGTGGGGATGCGGTTTTCCGGGCAGAATAGTTGCACGCGGGACGTGCGCAGTCCCTGGACTTGAAAATGCGAGGGGTCTCTGTGGCAGTATGAGTAAACAGGGACCCATGCGTTCCGCGTGGCAAGCGCTGGCGTCCTGCCAGCGACCTTACCCTTAGGACTTCCAGCCTTCTTTTTCCAACCGCTCCACTTTGGTCAGAACCTGTTCATTCAGATCGGCTTTGTAGGCCTTGATCTTTTTCCGTAGTTCCGGTTGTGCAGTGGAGAGGATCTGTGCGGCAAGAATCCCTGCGTTTTTCGCGCCGTCCACCGCAACCGTGGCCACGGGCACCCCGGCAGGCATTTGCAGAATGGAAAGCATGGAGTCCCATCCGTCGATAGAGTTACGCGACTTAATCGGTACACCAATCACCGGGAGCGGGCAGATGGCGGCGACCATACCTGGAAGGTGGGCGGCACCACCGGCTCCGGCAATGATGACCTTGACGCCGCGGTCTTCCGCTTCCTTTGAATAGGAAAACAGCCGGTCGGGTGTGCGGTGGGCAGACACCACGCTGACCTCAATGGCCACGCCGAGGGATTCCAGAAATTCTGCCGCTTCGCCCATGACCCGGAGATCGGAGTCAGAACCCATGATGATTGCAACGTCGGGTGTACTCATGCGGATCCCATGCCACAGTGGACCCAACAACTCAAGGATACTGTTCGGTGAGCCATCTCAGTGGGCGGGATCCGGCAGCTCTCTGGCTGACCCAAGTGGATCCGGTGGCGATTCACAGTATCCGGCCTGAGAATACGGAAGCGAAAGGGATGGTCGTCCCACCGCAGATCTGGATGATCAGTTTTGTCTGCGGCTGCGGTTTCTCAGATAAAGAAACAGTCCGGAAAGAGAAAGAAGGGCGACACTTGTGGGTTCGGGAATCGCAGCGAGGGCCTCACTCAGTGTAATATCACGATATGGATCTGCGGGGTCATGAACATACCGAATGGGAGTCGCCGTGGTGGTGGTGAGGTCAAGCTGAACCCAGAAGGATGGCTCCTCAGTACCCATGGTATCGTTTTTACTGAAATAGACCCAGTTATCTGTACCAAGCTGGGCTCCATTCATGAAGCCGGATGTGACCGTCGGTGACAGAGTCACATCCCGATAAAATTCGCTATTCGTGGTACCAATAAACATCGTTGAGGGGGTTGGCGCGATGCCGGATCGTGTCAGCGCCGGATCCGGAACCAGAGGGGCTTCACTTTCCCGGAAAAAGATCCTGTTTTCCCCAAAAGTGGTGTCTGCAGAACTCACAAAACCGACGACCGATCGAGTTGCCGAATCATTCACTTTAAAAAAATAGGTATCAATGTCCACGAACGTGGGAACGAGGAGATTGGTCACATCATTCATAATCGTGGTGGAAGGCCCTACTTCCGTGGTGCTGTTCACGACAACCAGGGAGGCTTGTCCCGATGAAACGAGCAGAAAGCAGATGAGAATAAAACGTGCGGTGAACTCTTTCATGATGATCCTTCCTAACAGAATGGTTCGTAATGGGTCCCTTTTACGCGATTTCGATCTCCTTTTCAGTAACATTATGAGGGTTTCATGGTTTCGACTTGTTGAGTTCTTTTGTATGGTGAAGGGATTTCATGATGCGGACACCTCTTTTCCGCCCCGTGTATCATGCACCGATCTGGATTCATCAGAGGGGCATAAACAGCGGGACAGGAGTTCAATCGGGACGTCTACCCGGATCACGAGTTCGCCATTGTCCTCTTCAACCAGAGCCCCTCATGCCTTGTGATGTATAAGCTGATTCTTTGTTTTCTTGTCCTCGCCGGGTGGGTCTATGGGGGAGCCAAACCCCTCCGTAAGGGCAGTTATTTGAAACTCCCGGAAGGGGTGGATGCTGTCCGTTATGTGCAGGAATGGGGGTGGCTTCAGGAGGTGATCCGTCGGAGATCCTCCTATTATTTTGAACCCACGGGAAAAGAAAACGAAGTACTTGAGGTGTTTTCCTTTTCCAGGATCCTGCATGACCAGGACAGATTGCGGATTCCCGGGAACGTCCAGAAACCGCACAACAGGGTTGTATTTGTGGATCAGAAACAAAGGCAACGCGTTCTTGCTGAACTTCACAAACGCGATGTTCCCGATCTGTTTGAGTTCACATACTTCCTGGCTCAACGGTACAAACATCTAGACGGTGAGATACTGGTGGCCCGTGTCGGGAATGTGTGCAGTTTTTTGTATTTCTCAGACCTTTCGGGAACGGGTATGGATACACATGATGAATATGTGGATGTCTTTATTGCCGCCCAATCCTTTTTTCACGGATTTCACGGTGCCTTCCAGTTGCAGGCAAGTCGGGTGGAACTGGTGCAGAATTCTTCTGGCGGTGTAGAGGTGTTGAAGAAACCCTCTCTCAACTCATCTCGGCAAAACCTGCATGAGACGGAAACACCCTGAGTCTCCTGCCCACATGTGAATAACACGTCGCATGGCGGGTAGGGACCTACTGCCATGGGAAGAAATGCCGGCTCAGACAGAAAAACAGTATGGGTTCGCGTGCCTGAAGTGGAAGGATCAACATTACAGACTTTCCGGTATGCAGTCTTGCAGAGTGACTCCTCTTCCGTCAAACAGCGACGGTACCGATATTTCTTTTCGCATTTCAATCGAACGCCTCACTCAAAAGGGTCCTGTATGTCTTCTCGTTTCTCTTGGTTTCATTGTACCTTGTTCTATGTGGCCCTCAGTGCATCCGCTTTTGCCCAAAACATGATGACCATTTACCCTCAGGTGTGGGAACGGAATGGTTCCAGCACTGTCCCCATGGGCTTATTGGGCGTGCACAATGTCCCGCTGGATGAGGCCAAGGCCACAGACTGGGGTGTCACCGGTATGCGGCGTATTCATCAGATCCCGGGAGCCGTCAGCCGTATTCCGGAACCCGGCCGCCGTCAGGAACTGGAACAGGAGCTGGCCGCCGCCACGGACAAGAAAGAGAAACGCCGTCTGAAACGCCAGCTTGCTTCCCTGATCCCCAGTACGTTTGAATGGACCATTGACTGTTTTTATGACCGCTATCAGCCGGCTCTGCAAGTGAGGAACCCGACAGGCTGGGAAACCGAACTGCGGGAACGGGTAAGGGCGTTTGTGGCCAATGCCCGCAAAAGCGGCCAGCAGCACCGTCTGGAGTTCTGGAACGAACCCTACCTCAACTGGGCGGTGAATCCTGCGGTCAATGTTTCCCCGCAGTACTATGTCACCGAGGGAATTCAAGTAGGCGATCCCATGGTGCTGAAGGCGACGGGAGAGGCGGTACCGGGTCTGGAATGGGGCCCGAAACGGTTCTACGTGGTCGAACGAGGGAGTATCAACTATGTCCTCTCCGGCTATATCCTGGCCAACGCCAAACCCGGGAAACCGACCCGGCTCCGGTTCGGCGCCGGAACGGTCGTACCCGAAATCGGCGGTACCATCAACCTGCGTGGGCGGGAGCGTCAGCTCGGATACGGTCACTGGGGACGGGACGTGAAACAGAAGCACTACTGGTCCGGTCCCGTCAGTGTGAAGTGGTACAACGAAATGCTTCAGGTGGTGGGAGAGGAAATGGACGCACTGGGAGCAGAGGAAATTCCCCTGGCGGGGGGGTGGGGATTTAACATTTTTAATGAGGGATGGGATAGTTGGAAGTACCTCGTGAAGCCCATGATCGACGCCTGTCATCCCTGGCTCGACGCCATCCATGAGCACCACTACGGAGGTGATACCCGTCTGGTGGGAATGAGTTATGAAGTGGCCTACAGCTACGCGCAGGCCACCTATGGCAATCGGTTGGAATTCTGGAACACCGAGGCCGGTGGACACCTTGATCCACAACAGCCTGGCAATGCGCAGCCGCATAATCACGGTGATCCCCTGACCAAGGCCCGTGCGTCCATGACCTATCTGCTCCGCGACGTGATCTATCAGTGGGCACACGTACCGGATAAGGCGAAGTTCCGTGCGGCCCACCATTCACATTACATCGGTGGGGATCCCTGGGCTTTCCGCCTGTTGAAACCGATGGCGGGCGACCTGCTGGTCCTCAACAATCCGATGCAGGATGTCTGGGCGGTGGCGTCCAGGGGGGATGAGGCGACGACGGTGATGCTCTTCAATAACCGCCGGCAGCAGGTCGACCTGACCCTCAACCTCCCGGTTGACAGCGGCGAGGCCAAGACCGCTGCCATTGAAACCCGGGATGGCAAATTGGTGCTGCAGGAATCAACAGCCTCATTCCAAAACGGGAAGGTTCAGGTTCGCATCCCCGCCACCAGTGCCCTTCGCGTCACCGTCCCGGTCTTTCAGACGGAAAAAACCGTTCGCTGGGATCAGTTCGCCAGTGCCGATGTGCTGACCCCCATGGGCAGTGGTCTGGAAACGAAGGTTCATCTTCCGGCTGAGACACTCAAACATGCAGATTCCGCCGGAATCCGCCTGGTGATCGGCCAACCGCTGGATTCGATCACCCTGCGGATTGAAAATGTTTCGCAAACGATTGAGAACCTTCCCTACGGCATCAGCGATCATGCCCTTTCTGATGACATGCACAAGGCACTGACCGAAACCACGACTCTTCGTGTCGAAGGCAGTGGCACCCTGCTTGCCACCAGTCTTTGGCTCAAGCGGTGACGCGGGGCTTGCTGACCGCGCGGATGACGCTCTGCAGTTTTCGGGCGGTTTTGATGGCGGGGTCGAGGGTGTCGGCACAAACGGTCAGATGACCCATTTTCCGGAAAGGACGGGTTTCGGCTTTGCCGTAAAGATGGAGGTAGGCCCCTGGCGTGGAGAGGACCTCCTCGATCCCTTCATAGCGAACGGGGCCGCTGAAGCCTTCCGCACCCAGCACATTGATCATGACCCCGGGCTGCCGAAGAGAGGTGTCTCCAAGCGGGAGTTCCAGAATCGCACGGAGGTGCTGCTGATACTGTGAGGTCACACAGGCTTCGATGGTATGGTGGCCGCTGTTGTGGGGGCGGGGGGCGACTTCGTTCACCAGTAGTCGGCCCTGTTGATCCCAGAACATTTCCACCGCGAGGAGTCCGCAGAGATCAAAGGCGTTGATGGTGTGTTCAGCCAGCGATCGGGCCGCTTCTGCGACCGCTTCCGGAATCCGGGCGGGTGCGGCAAGAAACTCGACGAGATTTGCTTCTGGATGGAAACTCATTTCCACCGGATCAAAGGTGGATACCTCCCCGGACGGACTGCGGGCGGCAATCACCGCAATCTCGGTATCCACATCCACGGCATCTTCAATCAGACACTTTCCTTCGGGAAGGATTTCCAGGTCGGATGCGGTTTTCAGGATTTTGACCCCGCGGCCATCGTATCCTTCCGTGCATTTTTTCCATACGCAGGGAAAGGTCAGTGCGGCCGCATCAATATCGGCTGGAGAATCATACCGGGTGTAAGCCGCAGTGGGGATCTTGTGTTCGGTGTAAAAATCTTTCTGAGCCCCCTTGTCTTGGATGATGCGGAGTGCCTTCGGGGAAGGGTGTACAGCTTTTCCCTGTTCTTCAAGTTCCTCCAGCGCGTCCACGTTGACCTGCTCAATCTCGATGGTGACCACATCGCAGTCCTTGGCAAACGCCAGTACGGTGTCCCGGTTCCGAAAATCTCCCTGGACAAAGTGTTCACACAGGTGTGAGGCGGGGGCTCCCGCCGTCGGATCCAGCATGTGGAGATGGAGGTCCCAGGGGGAGGCGGCCTGCGCCAGCATTTTTCCGAGCTGTCCTGCTCCGAGAACTCCGAGCACCTTTGTTGAGCCGATCATGGTTTCCATGCGTTTCCCTTGTGCGGAAAACAGGCAGGGTACGAGGAAAATCCACTGAATCCCTCATTTCCATTGCTTGGCTGGATGTGCATGAACCGCCGGAACGTAAACGGCTCCAGCCACACGGTTCCGGTTTCGGTGGATGAGTGTGGGGGTCGGCCTTTAGGCCACGCCACGATGAACGACCCCCGGGCTTACCGCTTCAGGTACTCATGCCCTTTCGGACCCCAGACAATGCCATACGGGGTGTTGATCACCCGGTTGAACTGATGATCCATCCAGCTCTCCCATTGCGGGGTGGGGCGATACATCTGCCGCTCTCTTGGGCCGACAAAGACCCACCTCACCTTCAGGTCCCACGCCGCCATCACCAGATCTCCTTCACTCTCCGCAGTAAACAAGGGACGCGGATCGGGTTGCACGACCCCCGGCCGCCACTGGGACTGGTGTCCAGTCCACCCGATGAGTGAACCGGCCGGTGTCCATGTACCCATGAGGCTGTGCAGGGGCTGATAACTGTCACCGGGAGCTTCCGCAATTCGCTCTCCCGGCTGAATCACCTGGTTTGCCTGCTCCACCAATGCCTGAACGTCTGGAGGCAATGCGGTCCGGGCGTCCAGGGAAAGCGAGTCCTCTGCCATGGCAGTTCCGCTGAGTCGGGCAGCATACAACAGGCCCCCCGCCGGAACAAGAAGGGTGGCCAGTGCCAGAATCCGGATCGAATCCTTTCTGCGGAGAGCCTGATCCCAGCCGATCGCAGCCAGCAGGGAAAACAGCACCCACAGTTGGTAGTATACTTTAAATACCGTGTTCATGCGGTTTTGGAACAGATCCTCGACCCGTACCACATTGCAGGTGTAAAACATCCCACAGCATAGGAGAACGACTCCCCAGCGGAAATGTTCCTTTCGTTGAAGGAAAAGAAGGACGAAGCCCGGGAGAAAAAAACCGAATACGTGAAGGAACTCCAGGGTTGTGGTCCAGCCTTGGGCATCGAACCGGATTCCTTGGAACAAGCTCTCGGCCCGGGGTGCAAGCAGAGGCAGACACCCGATCAGCCCCCCTCCTATTGCAGGTCCTGCTTCCCTGAGAGACGGACGGTGTGTACGGGTGATCAGCCCGAGAGCGGTTAGGGCCAGGACAGTAGGAGTTTGCCAGGGGTTGATCCGCCAGGCCCAGGAAATTGCGAGCCCGGCAGGGAGGAAGGTGGTGAACGTAAATCGACGGCTCCGAAGAATCAGCAATGCCCCGAAAACCCCCAGAATGAGAAAGGGGAGTCCGATTACATGGGCATGGTTATCCCCCAGCCAAAAGCTGAAAAAGGGGAACTCTGTAATCAACTCAGACGGACCGTCTTTCAACACCCGGGTTGCATCCCACCACCACCACCCCTGCACGTCGCTCCGCAATGCGTCCCGGGACCCCTGAGGGGTGGAAAGCCCTAGCAGCAGGAGGACGGCGAGTCGCCCGGCGATGCGGCTCCCCGACCACAACCTTGCCGCTTCTGCAATCAGAACTCCGGACATCGCAAAGAGGGTGGCCTGGGTAAGATTGACCCCAAGCCATAACGGTTGACCAAACAAAAGAGTGAGAAAGGTCAGGAACTGATGTCCGTCGGTGTAGTATGTCGCGGGTGTATTCCCGAACCAAGGGTCCAGAACCAGAGGTCCCGGCGACATAGCGGCAGCCTTCATCCACATATAATCCATGGGCTGCTCGGTGTGGCTGATGCCCGGGTCGGCGGACCGAATGCGGGCCCAAACTGCAAACAGCAGGAAAAACAAGCAGGCACTGCGCAAGGCGGACGATCTCATTCGGGCACGGGTGCCGTAGGATCCGGTAAAGGGTCGATGAAACGCCCATCCCAGTCCGGAAAACAGAAGGCAGATCAGGATACACCAGGCAGGCTGCGGGATAAAACGCAGCAACAGCCACAAAGGCCGAATGACCAGGAAGGAGCCGAACAGCGCTGAGGGAATGGCGATACCGGCTCCCCGATCCGGAAGTTGGCGGAAAATCCTCGTGGTCCAGGGCCAGAATCCAATACTCAGGGCCAGGGTTCCCAGTGCCCAGACCAGTGCCGGCCATCCCCAGAATCCCGTCATCAGGGGTCCAGTTGGGAGGGCCCCTGTTTCCCCGCTACCCGGTTGTATTTCCCGGTGACTTTGTCTTTCTCGTACTTGGTGAACCCGGCTTTCTCCACATGATCATTGGAGAGCAGCTTCTGTTCCCGTCCGGCTGTATGTTTGATCCCGAGGTTGGGCGGAAGGATCACCCTGCGAACCGGGGCCCCTGTTTCCGGGTGCTCCTGCAGGGGGCTGTCGTGCATAGACTGCACGCATTCAAAGCGTTCGCCCGTATCTCTGGTTTCATAGACGTATACGGGCATGCCTGCCTAGAGAGAGGTGCGGATCATGAAACCATCTGCGGTCTTGAAGGTTTTGGGAGCCGGTTTGGCCTTCTCTTTAGGAGCCTCTGCGGTTTTCACCTCTTTCTTCATCGCGTCGGATTTGGTCTCTTTCTTATTGTGAGCGGCGACATCTTTGCCTTCTTTTTTCTGGCCGGCTTTGTCCCCCGCGATCTCCCGACGTTTCTTGATTTCCTGGAAGAGGCTTCCATTTTGCTTCTTCACGGAATTGTATTCATCCCAATTGTACTTTTTGTTTTTCTTCTCCGCAGCAAGGGCTTCCCGTTTACAGTCCGCCATAATCTTGAAGTTATTGGAGAGTTTCTCAAAGCGCTCCTTGAGATAGGGGTCCTGTGCGTTTTTGGCCTGACGGGCCGAGACCCGCGAACGGCGGGTGTATTGGTGGGCCTGACGTTCAAAGGCGTGAAGGCTTTCCCATTCGGCCTTCTTTTCTTTTTTGGACATCTGGTTCCATTCCTTGCCCTCGGCAGACAGGGTAAATGGGGTAAGAGCAAGACACAGGAAGAGATAGATGATCGATTTCATACTCAAGTACTCCGGTTCAATATGCCGCCATTATACGAATCCCCATTGGCCATGCAATCGGGGAATGAGGCATAATTTCCGACATGAGCAGAGCGTAGCGGTCCTGATCTGAGCACTTAGCCTTCAAATCGGCCGTTCTGAAGGCACTCGGCATAGGTCTGGCGAAGTCCGTCCACCAGAGAGATGCGGGCGGACCAGCCAAGGGCTCTCATTCTGGAGATATCCAGAAGCTTTCTCGGTGTACCGTCAGGCATGGAGGGATCGGTTTTAATCTCACCGGTGAACCCCACCACATCTGCGATGACTTCCGCAAGTTCGCGGATGGGCAGATCCTCTCCACAGCCGATGTTGGCGATATCCGGGGGATGTTCCGTCTCCAGCAGGGTCAGCAACCCAGCGGCCAGGTCATCCACGTGCAGAAATTCGCGACGCGGGCGGCCGGTACCCCACAGCACCACCGAATTTGCTCCGTCATGTTTTGCCTGATGGAATCGACGTAAAAGGCCAGGAATCACATGGCTGTGATCCGGATGGTAGTTGTCTCCGGGGCCGTACAGATTTGTGGGCATTGCACTGTGGTAGCAGACGCCGTACTGATTTCGGTAATGACGACACATTTCCAGTCCGGCTATTTTTGCCAGCGCATACGCCTCATTGGTCGGTTCAAGCGGCCCCGTCAGTAATGCGGTTTCCGGAATCGGCTGGGGGGCCTCCCGCGGATAGATGCAGGAGCTGCCCAGAAAGAGAAGACGTTGACACCCCTGCCTCCACGCGCTGTGGATCACATTCTGTGCCACAGACAGGTTTTCATAGATAAATTCCGCCGGGAAGGTCCGGTTCGCATGAATGCCGCCCACCCGGGCAGCGGAATGAATCACCATCTCCGGTTTTTCCTCTGCAAAGAACCGTTCAACCGCCACCGAATCACATAAGTCCAATTCCGCTCGCGACCGCAGCAGGAGTGCCTCCACACCCTTTGCCCTGAGCGCACGGACGACGGCCGATCCCACCATTCCCCGGTGGCCTGCAATGAAGATCCGGCTGTCAGAGTTCAGTGACATGTTCAAACTGGTTCAAGTGGAATCCTGTACTCACGGTGTGGGTGGCGCCGGTTAGGGTCCGGCATAAACCGGTGGGACGTGAACCCCAGTCCTGTATATTGAGTCTCAGCTTCCGACCTCCAGGTCCGCCAGTGTCTGCTGTACCGCGCTTTCACGTCGGGCGAGATTCAGATCGGATTCGACCATGATCCGGACAAGGTCCTTGAACATGACGGTAGGTTCCCAATCCAGAAGCGTTTTTGCTTTCGCGGGATCTCCGATGAGCAGGTCGACCTCGGTCGGGCGCTCGTAGCGCTTGTCATATTCGACATGCTCTTCCCAATCGAGGTCCAGGAGTGCAAAGGTCTCTTCGACAAATTCTTTCACTGAATGTGTTTCATTCGTGGCCACCACGAAGTCATCGCCGTCCCCATGCTGGAGCATGAGCCACATGGCGCGTACATAGTCCGGGGCATACCCCCAGTCACGGCGGGCATCGAGGTTGCCGAGATAGAGCTTGTCCTGCAGGCCGAGTTTGATTCGGGTGGCCGCCCGGGTGATTTTCCGGGTTACAAAGGTTTCCCCCCTACGCGGGGATTCGTGGTTAAACAGAATTCCGTTGCTCGCATGAATGCCGTACGACTCACGGTAATTCACGGTGAGATGGAAGGCATAGGCTTTGGCACAGGCATAGGGACTGCGCGGATAGAAGGGGGTTTCCTCTGTCTGAGGCACTTCGCGCACTTTTCCGTACATCTCCGAGGAGGAGGCCTGATAGAACTTGGCTCCTTTGAGGCCCACTTTCCGCATCGCCTCGAGAATACGGACGGTCCCAAGTCCGGTGACGTCACCGGTGTATTCGGCGGTGTCAAAGGAGACCCGTACATGACTTTGTGCTGCCATATGGTAAATTTCCTCCGGCTGTACATCGTAGAGAAGATTGGCAATCTGAGAGGAATCCGTCACATCGCCATAGTGCAGAAACAGGCGTGTCCCGGAAATATGGGGGTCCTGGTACAAGTGATCAATCCGCTCGGTGTTGAAACTGGAAGCGCGGCGGATAATGCCATGAACTTCATATCCTTTTTCCAAAAGGAGTTCTGCGAGATAGGATCCGTCCTGACCTGTAATACCGGTAATGAGTGCTTTTTTCATGATGACCCTTCCTTAGTACGCTTCAAACTTGCTGTGAATACGATATATCGTAATATTATGTTGTGAAATATCGTAAAAACACATCTGGAAGTCGGGTCGCCTTCGGATTTAACGGCATTCTGCAGGATGATTTGGAAGCGTATCAGGGATTTATGCAGGTCGCGAACCCGTTTGGGTGGAGAGTCATTCCCTTATACGAGAACTTTGAATCCAGACTCCGAACGTTGGTGACGGCTCAGGCGGTGGATGGCGTCGTCGGCAAGTTCATCAGTGCCTCCTGGCTGGAGGGCTTGTCCACCTGTCTTCCTGCGGTTCATTTGGGGGCCTCCCCTCTGAAGGGAGTTCCCTCCGTGGTTCCGGAAACCGAGGTGCTGGGTCGGGAGGCGGCGACCCACCTTTCGGCGTGTGGCTGCTCCCGGTTCATCTGGTACGCTCCCAGCCGGGTACAGGGTGTCCGGGAAGGTATGGAGGCGGTCACCGGTCACCCGGTGGAGGAGCTGCGAACGCAGGACTCTCTGAGGCGTGCACTGGAACAGACATCCAAAACCGGGGTATTCTGTTTAACCGATTTTCACGCCCGGCAGGTAGTCAGTCTCGGTAAACGTTTGCAGATGACCATACCGGATCAGGTCTGCATCCTGGGAATAGGAGACCGGTTTTGGGATGGTGTCGTTGCTGGGCTGGGAATCAGTTCCATTCCTATTCCACATCAAAGGATGGGAGAAGCCGCCGCTTTCCAACTGAGAGACGCGTTTCAAGGTGCAGCGCAGTCCTGTGTATCCATTCGCCCGGGAATGGTCCGGATCCGTGAGAGCTCCCGATTGGAGAAAGAGGGGGATGAACTCTATCTGAAGGTTCGCGGATGGCTGGAAGACCGGTTAGTGGATCCACCCACTATGGAAGAGATGGCCGGTAAAGCAGGAATGTCACGCAGAGGGTTCGAACGGGCCTTCGCGAAAATTGCCGGCACCACTCCCTATGAATTTCTGCTTCAGCTTCGTACGGAAGAATCCCTGCGGCTGTTGAAAGAAACCGAATGGACCATTAGCAGAGTGGGTGCGGCCGTTGGCATACCGGATCCCTCCCGTTTCAGCGCGTTCCTGAAAAAACGGACAGGAAAATGCCCCACTGCCTGCAAACAGATGGCGCTGGATTGAGTGGGGCGAATGGCTGACACTCTGGCAGAAATACGGTGGAGGTGCTTCCCTGAACCGGGTAGCGTGTTTGAGAACGTTCGGGGGGTCCGGGACCAAAAACGATGCAGAGGATGATGGCATATTTCGATTGTCCTTGGAGGGAAAGGACGTAGGCAAACTTCTTATGTATATGCGCCGAATCCTTTTTTGTCTCACACTCCCTTTCCTTGCCAAGGGTCAGGCCATTCGATCAGAGATTCCTCCCCCTTTGCGTTTGAGCTCCGGATCAAATCTGAGCGTGGAAAATGTGATTCCGTATTCAACCTCCCATGTCATGATCCGATTTCCGGTTCAGGGACAGCAACTGATAGCGGTGTCGCATCTGAATGAGGAGGACCTAACAGGTTGGATGCGGCTTCATGGACGTGCGGAGTGGCTGACCCGAGAACCTGCAGCTCTCATCCCGGTTTTAGGAGCCGTGAAAAAGGGGTATTATCCCTATCTGGAGGCTCATCCGGGTTGGGAGAACTGGATCGATGCGCTCAGAAAAATGGAGGTCAAAGATCTCGTGAACCTGATTCATGAAGACCTTGATGCCGAAGAGCCGAATTGGGGGTTCACATGTGACCTGATCCTTTACCTTATGGAAAACCGTTTCTACAGCGGGACCGATATTTCCTCAGAAGTCCTTCTTGAGGCATTTCGGGTTGTAGAGAAGCGGGGAGAGATTCCCCGGGTCATCCCGATGCTGGCGCTGGCTCAAAAAGTCGGGTTATTGGAGGCCGGAGTGAAACCACCCTATGAGGCTGCCGCAGTCGAACGCGTATTCCATGCGCAGGAAATCATGATCTGGCATCTGGAGCGGGACCTTTTTCTCAAAAAGCATCCGATACTCAGCCGGCATGTGATCGAGAGCTATGGAAAAAGTATCGAAATCAGTGAAACCATTGATTGGCCTGCTGCGAAACTCCACCGGGAAGGGAACAAAATTACAACCCGGTGGAAGTATATGAAGTATGATCCGATGTACCGGGAGCGAATTGCCACTGAGGTGGAAGAGCAGCTCTCGAACCGATCCGTCCAGGTCCGGTCAACGGCATTGCGGATCCATTATAATACTCTCGCCCGGTCTGAACGGAAGTCCTTTTTGCTGGAGAGAATGGAAAAGGAAAGGAGTCTCTCTTTGAGGGCGGAGTTACTTTCTCTGATGGTCCGTCATGCGTCAGACCGCAGGGATGCAGAGTTGTTCCAACAATCGGTGGAGTGGTGTACATCGTTCCAAAAAGCGGCCGCAGAAAATACCTCTGCATACCATTCCTTAAAACGAACCCATGAGAGAATTGAGCGAGTGATCTCCAGCAAGCCAGGCTGGCTCCCTCCTCCAGAGGCTCTGGAAGCAACCGAGTAAACAACGCTGGCTCTTGAAAGGAGAAACGTCAGAGAGAGGTGTTGACCTTAATTCCGATGCTTGAGGGTCGGCAGCGGATTAATCGTCAAACCGGCTTCGATGAGCCCACAGCCCAAGTGCCGGGTTTGAAATATAATAAAACCGTTCGCCGTCCCGTTCATTCCATCCGTCTTTGAGTTCTGTGATCGGATAGGCGTCGGACATCTCCTCCAGATCTCCGTACTGATAACCTACCCCCTCCACCTCTTCCCGGGTGAGCCGGCCGGGGCAGTAGGTGACGGTGAAACGGTCTTCGCTGGAGCCGTGGATTAAATGAGCCGCCGCCGACAGATTGTCCCGGATGTCGTCATGTTGCTCCACGAATTGCATCACTTCCGGTGTGGTGCGGTATCCGTACTTTCGGATCAGCCGGTCGATCTCGGGATCTTCCCCAAAGGTGCCCACCTCAGGGCCCAGTACGATAAGTTCACCCCCGTCTGCCATGGCCATACGGGTGCGGTAAATGGACTTGTTCCCCAGCCAGGTGCTGTGAAATTCTTCCGGGTCAAGGTACACCACCATTTTGGAGGGCTGCTCCTCAATCATGGTGAAATTGACTTCCAGTGAAAGAGCCGCAGCTTCGTCAAATACATCGTGGGAATCCCCCACATACAGGCCACGGGTTGCGAGCCCTCCGTTTCCATCCGGCCCCACCACGGTCAGCACATAGACGATGGGCAGATGCTGACAAAACCGGTCTGCCGCTTCATTTAAAATCCGGCGCAGAGGGGTGTCTGCTCTGCCCATCATACGCTCCATTCCGAAAGCAGCTCCGATAAAGTGGCTTTCATTGATTCCCTTGACTCCGCCGGTGCCGACGAAAATGTTTTTCGTGTAGTTCGCCATGCCGATTACTTCATGCGGAACCACCTGGCCGATGCTGAGAATGAGATCATGTCCTCCTTCCCAGAGCAGTTTGTTCATCTGGGCCGGCCAGGCTTTGGTGTAGATACCTTCTGTGGCTTCACTGACAAATTCTGCCGGGACCTCCCCGACCGTGACCACATCGTTTCGCCAGTCATGTTCCCGGATCAGGTCTTTGGGTATCGAGGGATACATGCGGTCAAGCTGCCATTCGGGCATGGGGACATGGGTTCCGAGTGCGGGCATGACATCGGTCATGGCCTTGCCGTAATAGTCGTAGGCGCTGCAGGTCAGGGGGCCGGCTTTTGAATTGAGCCGGGTGAAATCCGGAGGAACCGCCAGCACCTTTTTTCTCGGACCCAGCTTGTCCAACGCATTCCGGAGAAGACGATCAAGGTCCTGATCAGAGAGGATGGTGTCGGGGGAGCCCTGGGATACATACATCATGGTGACAAGGGGGGTTAGGGGATTTCCTCCTCGCGGTGCGCGAGAACGGTCAGATTGCGTTGTAAAAACTCATATACGACCCAGGTGGCTGCCCGGGTTCCCCCCACATCCCCGATGCTCAGCACCCGGATGTGGGAGCGGTCGGCAATTCCGAGTACTTCGGACGCGTCATTGGGAATACCTGCAGAAGACAAGGCGCTGTTCAGGCGGGTAAAACCGTCGTCTTCCGTCCCCTCAATTCCGTCGAGTCCCGCACGGTTTTCCAATAGGCTGTCCACCTGTTCCTCCCGCAGGCCCGAGATCGTCATGAGAACTTCTTTGCTGGCCGCATTCAGATTTACTTTTCCATTTCCGTACACGCTCAACAGGTGGGCAATGCCCTGTACCTGAACGTCAGGCATGTCGTATTCCTCCCGCAGGCTGCCGCCATATACGATGGCCCGGGTGAACCCTTTGATCAGCAAGAGTTCCTCCAGAGTGTCCAGAGGCGCATTTTTTACTGGAATCCCGTTATCCTCATAAAAGGGATCATCTTCCTCTGCACCCTTCAGTCGATTGGCCTGATCCTCGTCTGTCCAATCCAAAAAATTGGCGATGAGTTCATCATGCAGTTCCTCAGGGACTCCGGTCTGTTCCAGCAGGGCTTCCCAGTCAGGTTCGGAAAGCTGATTCACATTCCGTCTCCCGGTTTCCGGAAGGATGTGAAGGGTAAAAGTTCCATCCCCAAGTTCATACGTCACCCCGGAGACCGCCATCCCCCTTCGCAGATTTCGCAACTGGATGAACGTTTCCTCCGTCATGTCCTCATCAGGTGAGTTTCCCACATTGAGTGACTGGAGAATCATGACCTTCGCTTTTTCCTGTCCCGCATTTGCCAGAGCCCTTGCCTTCATCCGTTGACGGTGGGAGGCGGCGAGATCCGCCTCAATATGGATTCGAAACAGAAAGGAGATCATCAGGGAGGAGAGGACAACCAGGATCACCAGTGCGAAAATCAGGGCGGAACCTGATGTCAGAGGATCAGGGGACTCTGATGTCGTTCTTACTCCTGACCCCCTGCTACGCTTGAAACGTCGGGGAAGAGTGGGAAAGGAAGGGCCTCTCATTCCGTCGCCTCCCGACGCCCTCGGCGAACATCACGGCTCACTTTTCCCACGGGGATGTCCACTCTACGCACCAGTTCGAGTAATCGGCGATCCTCACTTGAGGATTGCACATAGAGTTTCAGCTCCACAGAAGCAGGGAGTTGGTTATCTCGTTCCCATTCGTCCACCCAGTCATTTTCAGTGATATCGTAGTACCGTATTTCGAGCCCTTTCACCCGGCTGCTCAGCAGCCAGGGTTCCACCTCTCCGATTTCATCTGATTCCGGATCAATGAGGTGGGGATAGGCACTCACCGCCAGGCCGGTGACGCCATCCAGATCCTCGATGCTGACAAACACCCGGTTTAACCCCTGGAGGGTCGGATAGTTCGGGGGTAACAGCGATTGGGTGGAGGTCACCCAGCTTGCCATATCCTGGGGTGGTTCCCCCGCGCCTTTTTCATGCACGAAGGCATACAGCGTTGGATTCCGTTGAAAGTATGCGGCTGACCGGAGGCTGCTCTCAAGCCGGTTCATCACCATCTCTCCCTGGTGAAGTGATTCCAGCGCTTCATCTGCAAAGATTGTGGTATCCACCAGAGCCTGAAATCCACCCAGAGCCAGTGTGGCCAGGACCAGCAGGACTCCCAACGCCAGCAGTACTTCAAGCAGTGTAAATCCTTTCATCCGTTTCCATGAAGGAGAACGGCGGACCCTCCCGGGCGAACAAGGAGAGGAATGCGAATGGGGTGAGCAGCATATTCGCCTCACCCGGTCTGAATCCGTGGTTGAGATCATCCTACCCCGGCGGCATTGGCTAGGAGTTGGCGGGCGTGGTCGAGACTCAGTGCAGCCTCCTGTGTGCCTCCCAGCATGCGGGCAATTTCATCTTCCCGGTTCTCGTTGATCAAGGGCTGTACCTTGGTGAAGGTACGGCCCTCCTCCACCGATTTTGCGACGGCAAGATGATGCACACCGTGTACGGCAACCTGAGGAAGGTGGGTGATACTGATGACCTGGCGGGTAGCGCCGGCTTCTCTCATTTTCCGACCGATGGCATGTCCCATTTCCCCGCCGACATTGGCATCAATTTCATCAAAGACCATGACCGGGATCCGGTCCTGATCCGCCAACAACGTCTTGATGGCGAGCATCACCCGGGAAATCTCCCCGCTTGACGCGATGTCTTTCAGACTGCGGATGTCCTCTCCCGGATTTGGGGCAAACAGATAGTCAATCTCATCCACGCCATGTGGAGAGGGGTCAGCCGGAACCACCGATATTTCAAACCTGGCATGAGGGAACCCCAAGTCTTTCAGTTGGTCCAGGATCCGGCTGCCCAGTTTCTTTGCGGCGGTTTCCCGGGAGGACTGTAGAGCGGACCCTTTCGCACGCAGCTCCTTCTCCGCCGCGGCGATATCGTCTTCCAGTTCAGCCAGAGTGCCTTCCAGATTCTCCAGCATGTCGAGTTTTGCTTTTGATTCATGAAGCGTCTGCAGGGCGTCCTCGACGGTGGGACCGTATTTTTTCCGAAGTTTGCTGTAGAGGGACAGGCGCTGATCGAGCCAGTCCAGACGGGCCGGGTCCACTTCAGTTCGTTCCCCGGCAATGCGGATGGCCGCTGCCAGTTCACGCGCCTGCTGCTGCAGTCCGTCGACTTCCTCCAGCCAGCTTTCCGCATCAGGGTGAAGGTCTGCCAGGGAGTTCAGAAAGCGCCGGGTCGCGGATAACGCATCCGAAGCATTGCCCTCGTCCTCCTCCAATGCCTGCAGAGCTCCGGAAAGGCTTTCCATGATATTCTGGGCGTTTCCAGCAAGTGTGTGCTCCTCTCTCAGTTCCTCCTCTTCACCGATTTCCAGTTCCGCCTCCTGCAGTTCGGCGGCCCGGTAACGGAGTAAATCCAACTGCTCTTCCCGCTGTCCGCCTTCCCCTTTCAGGTCCTCGTACCGGGACTTCAGGGAGCGCCACTCAGACCAGCTTTCCCGGTAGGACTGCAGTTCATGCCCCGGAACCCCGGCGGCATCCAGCAGACGCCGCTGCGTATCAGGTTGTAAAATCGACTGGTGATCATACGGACCGTGCATATCGACCAGCAGATCTCCTACCCGGCGAAGCAGAGCCAGGGTGACCGGCTGATCATTCACACTCTGTTGTCCGGTTCCGCCGGATTTGATCACACGGCGAATGATCAGCCCTCCTTCTTCACAGGGGTCCAGTCCGGCCTCGTCCAGGATGTCATTCACCGCCTCAGGATGATCGAGGAGAAAGACAGCGCGAACGGAACCCTGCTCCGCACCGGTCCGGAGGACTTTCTTATCCGCTCTGGCCCCGAGAATGAGATTCAAGGCTCCCATGAGTACGGATTTTCCCGCCCCGGTTTCTCCAGTGATCACATTCAGTCCAGGCCGGAACGGAATCCGCAGGTCCTCGACCAGCGCCAGTTGCTTCACCTGGAGTTCCGTGAGCATAGGAGTGTTTATTTTACCTCAATTTCTGCCGGTGCCACCACATAACCGTGAGGAGTCTGTTCCGGGGTACCTGTCAGTTCAGGAAGGCTTACCTTATGAGTCGTCCAGCCTTTATGCACCAAAGAGCCTTTGATCTCCCCGGAGGAGGGGACGGACCCGATCAGACGCACCGTTTCGGGGGCAAAATCCTCTTCGAGGGTCACCGGTCCCCCTTCTGCCTCCGTTCGAAGAGGCTGAAGCTCAAAATGAGCGGCCAGCACGTTTGCGCAGCCCTCATGAACCACTCGGGCAACCTGTCCCACCCGGTCATCCGGCTGACTCCGGATGTCTTCCATCAGGAAATCGACCAAGCGGCCTTTCTCCTGCAAGAGACCGAGGAAATGCGCCAGTTCATGACGCGCTTTTTCTCCGCGGTCCGGTGCAGCTGCCGCAGGAACCTCTCGTTCTTTCAGCGGAGCCGGCTTCGGCTTTCTCGCGAGAAACAGTACTTCCATGGCAAGGAACATCGCGAGGATGAGGTTTCCGTAGGGGAGAAGGTCAGCCGGAATGAGGGTGGGATCAAATGCCGGGATCGCATTGAGGACAGATAAGGCCACCGCGATCAGCAGCAGACGGACAGTGGGAATAGAGGAGGAGGCCATGTGAAACTGGGTGTTGGATAATGCCCGGACATTGACCCAAAGCGGAGGTCAGTTCAAGTGCACAGTTCAAGTTCAAGAGGGTTGTTCGAGACAGGAAATCTGCATGTCCTCGTCCTCATGTTAGAGAAAGTCCACTTGGGTTCGAACTCCAAATCGAAATCGGCCTACCCCCCGGCATGCGACGGTTCTTCTCCGTGAGATGGTTCGGTATGAGGTCGATTGCTTTGGGTGCGATCCCGAATTCGATCTTGGCCGGTCATACAGGTTCGGGGCGCAGACTTCTGATAAAATGGAGAGCAGAATCTCCTTGCCAGTCTGATAATTGAGACATAGGTAGCCTGTCCCGTTATTCCAATGCTCGGGTGGTGGAATGGCAGACACGCCAGCTTGAGGGGCTGGTGCCCGCAAGGGCGTGTGGGTTCGACTCCCACTCCGAGCACCACTTTTTAAACGCCTGTAAACGCAATGTTTTCAGGCTTTTTTGTATCCAGGTAGTAAGCCTGCGTTTGTTAGCCGTTCGCTTCTGTTCGGCTGTATTCGCCCGCTTTCGCTGCTCAGAAATCTACCATAAGTCTACCACTGGCTATGCGCGTTTTTCCCATAATTTACTGGGTTTTATTGGAGAGTATTACGGAGTCGATCAAGCTACAGATGCTTTCTAGCCTGAGATCAACGCTTGCACGGACTCATAACTAAACCCGATTCCGCGCTGTTTTCCTTTCACCTGCACCTTCCTGATCTTGCCTTCGGCAGCAAGGTAATCCACGTAACGCAAGGATTTGCCGCCAAGCATGGATGCAACCTCAGAACGTGTGACAACCCGATCACCTGTAGACTTTTGCTTCATGGACCCCGTCTGCAATATTTTAAGGATAATCTGACGCTCTTCACGGGAGATGGTAGCGTCTGCCTGAAGGATTGCTTTGATTGCTTGTAGAGTGGTATCGAGCATGATGCCAGTAAGTCTGGCAGGGTCCATCTGAATTGTGTCAGCATGGGTTCTGAAAAAGTTTTGTTGTCGTGGTGTAGATCAATGCCGCTTGAGATCTGCATACACGGAATCAAGCAGCACTCGAAGCTTGGGCAAGTCCTCTATGTCCAGCTCATGGCTTAATTGGTTTGTTTTATCAATTACAATTTTCTAACAGAAACTTCCCTTGCAACTTTTTACCCGCCTCACGTACTCTACAGTTCGTATTGCGAACATTCAAAAGAAGGGGTGGGTAAAATGACGTACCTGCAATCTCCGAAAAAATTGAGTTGGAAGTCGGTATTGATCACCATGGTAGTTGCTTTGTGGGGCACTGCCCATGCAGAGCTGCCTCCACCCGGAGTCGCCCGGACCTACTCCATACCGCATACGCAGTCCAGTAACCTGTCCATCCCCTTTACCCCCAGCGAACCGGACATCAAAGTCGCCCTCGACGGACAGCTCGATGCGTACGGAATCCTGATCTATGAATGGGATGTCCTCGCCCAGCGTTGGGGCAGCACCTTCTACAACCCCCTGTTTACCAACCCCTGGAGCAGCCGTTCGCTGATCGTCGACCTGGAACTACTCCCTCATTCGCATTTTGTAGTACGACCGTTTCTCCGTGACGCAGATGCCCGGCCCATGCAGATCACCATTGGCGGAACTCTGGATCTGGCGGAAACGACCCTGAAAGTCCATCCGGGACTCAACGTCATGGGAGCCCTGGGATTATCTCCGACAGCTATGAGTAGTTGGCCAACCTCGACAAACGGCGTTGCGGGCACCAGCACATCCGATGCGGACACAATCTACGAGTCCCTGGACTTTGACCATTACATGTTTCTTTCATCCATCCCCGTGAGCCCCGAATGGGTAAACGCTCCGGCGATGCCCACGGCAGGGGTGGAACTAAAGCCGGAACTGGCCTACATGTACATGAGCCAGAACCTCAAGGCATACGACCTCACCCTTCCAGCTGCACCTGCAGGGGACCTCACCCGTTTTCCTGCGGTGACAGCCGTAGCATACGATGCGGATCAGGAAGAGGTGCTGGTAGAGGTGACGACGGTAGCGGCGGTGAGCGTTGATCTGTTTTACCGGGACCTGAGCTTTCCGGCCGGCACCCATGGGGATTCCTCCTGGCAGTTTTGGGGGGCTCGGACCCTCGCAGCCAATACCGTGACCAGCATCCCGGATGGCGGGACTGCAGAGCGTCCACATCCTCAGGAGGCTGAAGCACGTCTCTATCAGGTAGGAGATGCTACTCTTGACACCGACGGTGACACCCTCAGCGATGCCCGTGAGACCCTGCTGCACGAAACCGACCCGAAGAACGCCGACACCGACACCGACGGTCTGGCAGATGGAGAGGAACTGAAACACCGCCTGGATCCTCTCAACAGCGATAGCGACTCAGACGGGATGCTGGATGGGGACGAAATCGCTCAGGGGTATAACCCACATCAACCGGATCATCCTGACGTCGAGTTCCGGGTGTTCACCCCACTTCGATAACAGAAGAGGAGGGGAAAGATGCTGAAATACATTCTTCTTGGAATGGCCTGTTGTACCTGTCTGTTCGCAGAACAGGAGAAACCGGTCATCGCCGTTTCCAACTACCCCCTGCAATGGGTTTGCGAAACCCTGGTCGGAGATCAGGCAACGGTTGTCAACCTTACGGCCAAAGCACCGAACCCACGTGAATGGGTGCCGGACGATGAGGGCCTTAAGGTCCTGAAAGAGGCAAACCTCATTATCCTGCAGGGTGGGGGATACGAGGTTTGGGCTGAACAGGCAGAACTTTCAAAGAGCTTTGATTCCTCTAAGGCGGTTTCAGAAGAGTACTTTGAAAAACGGTCTGTCTCCAAAGATATACAACATCTTTTCTATGCCCAAATCGGTGGAAGAGGGTGGGTTGACCCTCTCCATTTGAGCATGCAGTCAACTGCGATTGTAGACCGCCTGGAGCCTATCCTTGGAAAAGGAGCTCTGAACGAGAATCTCGCAGGCATACGAGCGGAGTTGAATAAACTCGAAGACACCTACCGCAGTCACAAACGACTTAATAAAGAACGGATTCTCTCACTGGAGCCCTGCCTTTCTTACACTCTTCGGGCCGCAACCGGATGGAAGATCAAAACGATCAACGAGGAAGAACTGATCGGACAACTACGGTCACCCCTGAGTCTTGCGCAACTTCAGGAACAGCTACCCGATACCTTTGAATTTTTCCCGGCACGAATGGCGGTGAGTATTCACCCACAGGAAAAGGCCATCACGGATTATCTCCAACGCCATTACCGAATGCACGTTTATACCTTCAGTGTAGCTGAAACCGTTCCGCCTCATAACCAGACCTACACCCAGGTCATGACCCGCAATTTCAAGAACCTCACCTCTGGATACCTCACACGATGAAAAACTGGATCCTACTTCTCGCTGTCTTCTCTGCATTGAATGTCCATTCAGGGCAGGAAACTGACCAGTGCTATGACCTATTCCTTTATCATGGGAAGTCTCAAAAAGATTATGAAAATGGCGGCTCGAAGAACCATGGCCGAACCAACCCATACACCTACATTGGCAGCATCACGGGTTGGGCAATGGAAAACGGGGTGAGGATCACTTACAGGGGTAATGAACAACGAGTTGTCAACATGTCAGGGGGAGCACCCTGTGAGACTTGGCCCACCAATCTGGATGAATGGCGTTTCCGTGTAGGTGCAACTACCTATTCAGGAGTTGTGCATGATAACCAGTTTAACACCGATCCCAATAAACGTTGGAATACAAATTGTGTTCAGAAAAGTGACGCAGGTCTTGGGGATGATACGTACGCAGCAGCAGGGGTGATTGCAGTAAGACGAAATTTAGATGGGTATCAACGATCAACCTTTCCATCAAAAATGCTTGCCGAGCATACTCGCCTGGGAGTCAGTTCTTATTTTCAGGGCTGGTTGGATGAAGATCAAGTCTGGGATGCTGTTCCAGGTGTTTTGGGAAACATAGCATCATGCGCCCAAGATGTCGTGGTAACGCCAGTCTATAACAACAAAGACTATGTAGATGGGATCCTGAATGCAGAGAACCTGAGTCTTCAGGTTACGGTGTTATTAGATAAAGCGGGAAGTTGCGGAAGCGATCAGGGAAGCTGTTCCGGGTTCACTCCTGTAGGAGGATTTGGGTTTGGCAATGATTGTATTTCAAGTCGATTCTACATCGGGCAGAGCCAATGGATTCAGCTCATGGTTCAAACACCTGTTTTAGACCTAAGGAATCCCGCAGTACTCTGGATTCCTGAAGGAGAAGCAATTGGCATACACAAAGACGTGAATAACCAGATCGATCAGATCTACACCGGGACACATCTCACGGTCATTACACCCTTGCAGACTTCGGGCACCATTAGCACCGAATACAAAGTCGAAGTATTTGAAGCTGTAAACGCCTATGATGATCAGCAGCCTGACTACCTTCACGTTCTGGATACCAGTCCAGTTGCCTTGTCAACGATGGAAGTGGAGCGTGTGGATGCACTCGGAGAGGAAGTCCGTGTCAAAAACGACCGGGATGGAAGAGTGGATGATCTTCTCTATGAATGGGAAACAACCATTGAAAGTGTGAGCGGAAGAGATGGCTGGACTATGACCCGAGGTTTGAATGGCGGGGCTCAAACAGTCGAACGTAAAACTGAGCGCACCTACACGAATGCCGGTGTCGAATATCTGGAAGTCATTGATTGGGTGCTGGATCCTACAAATACCACCAACTATTTATCCCGAACCGAAAAAGTTTACCGTAACTTCCCCACTCCCTCTGTTTCAGTTACAAATGTCGTGGGTTGGAATGGCAGTGGTCCCATCCTGGATATCAGCACGCAGGACCCCGTGGATGACTGGCGTCTGGAAACCACGATTGAAGGATTTAACGGAAAAACCGAAACCACCACCATGGCCTACTATACGGCTGCAGATGGCGCAGGAAAAGAAGGACGTTTGAAATCCGCCCAATACCCGGATGGAAATTGGATGACGCGGGACTACGATGCACAAGGAAGGGTGACCAAAGAAGTATCCTCCTACAAAAACAATGCCTTCGGTACGGCTGAAAACCTGAATCGGGTCACAGAGTATGATTATACAGCTTTGGGAACGGATCCTGGGACGAACACAACCACCCCTCGTACGGTCACTCGCAAAGTAGCAGGGCAAATCGTGGGTAAAACCTTTACCCTTTTGCTGTCTGGTGAAACCCAAAACATCCAGGCAGAAAGTCCCACTGCGGCCTGGAATAATGCTGCTAACCTCGTGACCACCCAGTATTTTGACAACGGCGAACTGGTGGTCACGGAAATGCCCGACGGTCAGATCCGGACCTCCAGAACCACCTATGTGGGCGATCAGGAAATCGTGACCACAGCAACAGGAAAACCTGATGTTCTCCCGGTGACGAAAAACAGCACCGTGATCAAAGGCTATAAAACTGTCACCACCAGCCATGAAATTCTGGGGTACTTGGTCTCCAGCTACCGCTACCGAGTTGAATCAGGAGGAGACATCCTGTTGACCGGTCAGGTAGACAGCGATCTCGATGATGAGTTCCGAGCCCAACGCACTGATTATGTGGACGGAACCTTCACCACACGGGAGTACGAGTGCTGCGGCTTGAGAAAAATGACAGATAAGCAAGGAATTTTGACAGAATTCGACAGGGATCAGCTGCGGAGAGTCATTCGCTCCACGCGTTCTTCTGTTACGTCACATACAGAGTACGATGGTCTGGGTCGCACCACCTTTACCTACATGACTCCTTCAAATGATTATAACGACATCTACGGTAAAGCGACGGCCAGACCGGAATACAACGAGATTCAGGAACTCGAAAAAACGTACGACCCTGTGGGACGTGAGACCGAGTATGACCGATCAGTGGCAAGTGGAATCATCACCCGAACCACCACCTATCCTGGTGGATCCACGTCTATTACCAAGACCTACGCCGATGGAACACCGATCGAAACTCTGGGAACTGCTACCCGGCCCATGACCACCACCATTAGCTGGGATACAAATGGGCAGCGGATTACCGAACAGGCCTATGCCAGCAACACCAACGACTATACCAAGACGACTACCGATTTTCTGGGGCGTACGATCAAAACTGAACGACCCAGCCCCACAGGTACCGGGATCGCATCCACACAGACCAATTACGAAGCTGGTACTAGTCGGATGATCGAACGCCTGGATGAAGCATCACTGCGGACGATCTACCAGTATAATGACCTCAGCGAACTGGAAGTCACGGCCATCGACGTCAATAACAACGGACAGGTGGAACTCGGGGGCAGTGATCAAGTGACGTCGAATGTAGTGGAGTACGTGGATTACACGTTTAACAACACGACCTATCCCACCCGGAAAACCTCCTCATACGTGTGGCAGGAAGAAAATAGTGCAACCTCAACTCTGATATCAGAATCCTGGTCCACTCATGATGGGCTCCATCGCTGGAGTGAGTCCTTTGGGCAGCTTACCCATTCTGAAACCCTACGGGACGTCCCCAATGCAAAAGTCACAACCACCCGGACCTCTCCGGATGACTCATATGTGGTCAGCATCACCGAAGACGGGCTGGCTCAGAGCACAACCACCTACGATGCGAATGACGTGCAGTTGACTCAGATGACCTACGGGTATGACCAGTGGAACAGACGGAATACGTTAACTGATGCCGGAACCGGAACCACGACCACCACATTCCATGCCGATGGGTCTGTGAACACCGTTACCACCCCGGACCCAGATGGGACAGGGCCTCTCACCGCCCAGGTCACCACCACCTGGAGCTCGGGGCTCAACAGCCTCGGGTACACGGGTACAGGCGGACGGATCGCCAAGGTCACGACTCCGGACAATAAGACCGTGACCCGGGAGTACTTCCCTACCGGAGAACTGCAGAAGCAGGAAGGGGCCCGTCAGTATCCTGTAGAATACACCTTTGATTATGCAGGTCGGATGAAGACCATGAAAACCTGGCAGGATAAGCTAGGAAATGCCGGGATCGCAACCACGACCTGGAACTACAATGATGCGGGGGTCATGACGTCCAAGCGCTATGATGATAACAAAGGTCCTGACTACGAATACGATGTGCGCGGCCTGTTGGAAAAACGAACCTGGGCAAGAGGAAAGGTAACAGAATACGGATACGACAGTCGTCGACGACTTGAGACGATTGATTATCCATCCTCAACGACTTCATCGGTGACCAACCGTTATGATCGGGTCGGACGAATGATCGAGGTTGAAGATGCCTCTGGAACCCGGACGTATGATCACGGAACCGAGTTCCTGTTGGAGCAAGAGGAGTATACAGCAGGGTTGCTCAATGGTTGGGAGATCGGTCGGGGATATGATCTCCTGCGTCGTCCCGATGAAGTGGAGCTACTGGAATCTTCGACCTCTAAGCATAAGGTGGAATATGGGTATACCGACGCCTCCTGGCTGGAAACGGTCACTGGGCACAGCCTGACCAACGAATATTCCTATGTGACCAACCGGACGGTACTGGATGAACTTGACCAGGGCGGAGTGCAGACGGTGGACCGTGACTGGGACAACCTCAACCGTCTTACCCAGATCGAAACCGATAACGGGACCGTCACCCTCAGCTCACATGCCTATGAGTACAACAATGCGAATCAGCGGACGAAAGCGACCTTGGATGGCGGAAATTACTGGGAGTATGATTATGATGACCTCGGACAGGTCATCTCCGGAGTCAAAAAGAATAGCGGAGGAACGGCCCTCAACGGCTACACCTTCGGCTACACCTTTGATGACATCGGCAACCGAAAAACGGCAACCGAAAATGGCAACACCACTGACTATACACCAAACCTGCTGAATCAATATACGGAGATCGACCGGCCAGCGTTTGCAGACCTTCGTGGGGACCGGGCGAATACCAACACCACCATCGATGTGGATCTGTTAGGGGACGGAAACCCTGCCGTTCAGGCGGATTACAATGTCCTGCTTTGGCATAAAACCATAGCGATCACGGATTTGGTAAGTGAGTTTGAAATCACCGCCACAGAAAACGGAAACAGTAACAGCACCACAGGCAGTCTGCATACTCCGAACGGGGCAGAGGTCCCGCAATACGACGATGACGGGAACTTGACCCGGGATCACCTGTGGACCTATACGTGGAACAGTGAGAACCGACTGGTGGTTCAGGAGCATCGGTCAGATGTCACCCTGACCCCTCTTTCCCGGAAAAAAATGGAGTACCTTTACGACAGCCAGGGTCGCCGCATGCAGCGCAAGACCTATGAAGAAGTCAGCAGTAGCTGGGTGCTTCAGGAGGATGTTCGGTTTGTGTATGACGGCTGGAACCTCCTGGCGGAAATCGATGCCAATGGAGATATTGTCCGAGATTACGTATGGGGAATGGATGTGTCCGGCTCCATGCAAGGGGCTGGTGGAGTGGAGGGGCTGCTTAGTGTGGATGATGGGACGACCGTGGGGCTCGCAGTGTATGATGGAAACGGAAATGTCATGGGGTATTCGGATTCGTCTACAGGCAATCTAGTGGCCGAGTATGAGTATGATCCCTTTGGACGAACGATTTTGAGTTTGGGAACACAGGTGGATGCGTTTTCATACCGGTTCTCAACCAAATATCAGGATGAAGAATCCGGGTATTACTACTATGGCTTTCGGTACTATGATCCTGAAATAGGACGGTGGTTTAATCGGGATCCTATTAGGGAAGTGGGAGGCACTAACGTTTATGGTTTCGTTGGAAATGATGGTTTACGTATGTTTGATTTATTGGGCCTTGCGTGGCAAATCGCCAGAAGTAAAGATGAAAAATGGGCTATAGCTAAACCTCAAAACTCTAATGATTCATTTGAGGACTTAGCGAATCTCATTAAATTAAATTATTCTGAAAGGTCTAAATGGCTAAAGACTTCCAATAGAAATTTTCAATTTGTGGAGGAAGAAGACTCTGCTAGTACTGATTGCGAATACAAAATACCTAATCTAATGGTGGTGTTTACAACTCCCATGGAATCAGGCCCGGGCTTCGATTTTGCTTTAACGGGTAACGTAATGAGGCGTAGAGCAAAAAGAAAGGGTAGGGATTATGCAGAAAATAATTTTAAAGTTCTCTATTTGGATTCGATTACAAGTAGTGGACTTTTTGTGAGGTCTTGGGAGTTGGATGGAATTTATGCGTATTCCTTTGGAGGGCATTCAGGTTCAGATGAAACCTATACAAAATGGTTTGGATATCAAATTGGTGATGATCATATTCCACCTACCAGTGTTAACCCGCCCTATAAATTAGCCGGTATTTATGCATATGCATGTGCTACTGCTGACTTAAATATAGATACAGATCAAGATTATGTGGTAGATCCTATCTTAGGTTTAATGCCAGTTGCAGAATCTTGGAAAGTACATCTTTCTGATAATGGAAATTTTGTAGGTTATAGCGGTCCTGTTACCGTTTGGCATGAGCCCGCAGAATGAACGGTCTATAATGAGAAAAATTCAAATTATTCTTTTGCTTTTATCGATGACTGGCTGCTGGAGGGGGAGTGGAAATTTCCTTCCAGATAAAGTTACTGAACTTCATGTTGATATTATACATAAATCGACTTTAGTATATTATGAAGTATATGGTGAGCTTCCTGATATGGATGATAATTTTTTCTTGGTGTTAAACGGCGAAAATTCAAGAGGTATTAAGATATTGCCCGATGAGTATATTGAAAAAAATGGGGCTGTTTTGGATGGGTGGGGTGAGCCTATAAAAGTGATAAAAACAGATTCAACAAATAAACGTTTAATTTGGTCTTTTGGTCCGAATAAAAAAGATGACGGAAAAATGCATGATGATATTATTAAGTTTATCGACTTTAACGAACCGATTGATGAAAATTTAAAAGATAGTATACCGTCGCACTGGAGGAAAGATGCCAATTAAAAGATTTTGAGCAATATTAAAAAATTGACTGATGCTGAGGATATCGAGGGTAAGAAAAGGGGTCGGACTTTGCATTGACTCATTTTGAATCCCCGAAGAGGGGGGGGGGCAGCCCGGAATGGCACTAAGATAAGGTAT
>DIYN01000018.1 GCA_002429065.1 Verrucomicrobia bacterium UBA6053
GTTCTTGGAGGGCTTGCTTTGGCCGAAAAATGCGTCCAGAGAAGGCTTTCACCCCTCCTGAAAGCTCTCCGGATGTGGCAGCAGCAAAACGTGAAGTTCCGGGCAGTACCACTGGGGCGAAATTTTCAGGCGGCAGCATGATCAAAAAATGGAATTTTCAACAGCCTGCTAGATCCTGCCTCCCGGCTTTTCTCCATTCTTATCTGGCAGTCGGTCATATAATCCTTTTCAATATCGTCTTTCACCACATTCATCACCAGACGTTTGAACTCTTTGGCTTTACCATTTTTTTTCCTGGTCTTCCTCCAGATCAGTCATGCCGGCACGGCGCTCATCCCGGAGCCCTTTTCGTTTCCGCTGGCATCCCCTTCGATCTGGAACCGCCCCCAGGGTCCGCTCACCGTCACCCCACAGTCCGATCCCGTCTCCCTGAACATCGAGGCCGGTCCCTCCGGGTTTCTCTATTCCCGTAGAGAGGTGCTCCCAGACAGACTCTCCGCCTACAGTCATCTTCAACTCACCCTTGAGTCCCGCCAGGCCAAACCGGCCGTAGTTGAACTCCAGTTTCTCGAACCGGGGGGAAAGGCGAAATTCTGGCGGAAAGTGGATCTGCCGGCCAATACCGAAACGAAGGTCGACCTCCCCCTTCGATTCATGCGCCCAGGATCCGGCCCTCAACCCAACTGGTCCCGGATCCAATATTTGGGGTTCTTCTTTCGTGATGGGTTCACCGGGACGATGACCGACCTCCGGCTTGTCTCAAAGGATGGGCAACAAGCCTGGATGCAGCCAGAGCACCTAAGGGATCTGGGATTTGACGGGACGGGAGATCTCGCGGTACGGGAAAACCGTCTGGCGGTCATCACCGACGTGAAGGAACTGGACGCAGAAACACTTGCCGATCATCTGATGGAGGTAGACAAAACGCTGCGAAACATGCTGCCGTATCTGAAACATCCTCCCGCCCTCCCCACGCTGCTGGTTTTTAAAGATGAGGAGGGCTACCGGGGGTTTCATCGCAAATACGGCAAACGCCTGAACGCCAAGATCGTCCCGCCGAGTTCGGATGGGTACGCACTGTTTGGAATCGCCACCTCATCTGCGGGGGATCCTCCCGACACCTTCCGCCCAGTGTTCGTGCATGAGTTTGTCCATGCGCACTTGGATAAAGTCGCCGGGATTCCCTCCGAAAAAGGGGACTGGTTTCAAGAAGGCATGGCCACATCAATGCAGCTGCGTTTCCATCCTCAGGATACCTTTCACGAGATTGTCCAGGACAGCCTCACCAAGCGTTCCCACTGGATGCCGCTGCAACAGCTTTGTGACGGAAGAAGGATTCCCATGAACCGGTACTGGCAGGCGGCAACTCTGATTGAGCTGCTCAGTGAGGATCCCAGGTATGCCCCTTCCTTCCCGAAACTGGTTCAGGCCATGTCGGCGAGCGGATCCACCCAATTGGAGCAGTATTGGGAACTGCTTCCGGTTTCAGATTGGCACGCCCTGCAGAACGACTGGAAACGCTTCTGTAAAAAGCGGTACCAGAACTAGAGTTTCATTTCTTCGGGAATGCTCCGAGGCCACGCATTCGACGTTCGCATTATAATGATAATGTTTCTTACTTCTTGACCTGTTGGGGCAACGCCTTTTTTAATGGACTCTCTTTTCCTCGCATTAGTCCAAGCCCCCATCCTGTTATGAACACGATCCTGACTCTGCTGATCGCGCTGCTGTGCCTTCCTCTCCTCCAAGCGGCAGACCATCCCTTTATCCTCTGGACGGCCGAGGACATTGCAACCATGCGGCAACGGGTGAAAGAAGACCCGGTGATGCAGGAATCCTGGGCCCGGTATCAGGGAGAGAAACGCGCAAAACCCTATGCACAGTTCTTCAAAGCGGCCGTTTTGGAAGACCCCAAAGCCATACAGGCAGAGAAGAAGTACCTCCTCGGCATCGTCGGCAAACATCCCAAACAGTTCGAGAGCCTGGAACATGGCGGCCGCCACTTCACCTGCTATTTGGATGTGATCCGCTACGATCTGCTGTACCATCATCTGACTCCGGAAGAGCGGAAAAAGGTCGAGGACACGTTCCGAGAACACATTGCTTATCAGCTCACCGATCAAAAAGACTACAGCCGGGTCGCCTGGCTTCCGAATATGCAGTGGCCGAGGCCAATGTCTGCCCAGCTCATGGCGGTCGCACTGGGCGAAGAGGACCTGATCCGTAAAATCCTGAATGCGAACGGCGGGTTCATTCCCTACATGGATGCGTATCTGGCAGATGGCCGGTTTTACTTTGAGGAATTCGGGAAACAGCGCGTCATGCTCACGGAAATGATGCTCCTGTGTAAAGGCCTGGAAAACCTGGGCCTGGAGGAGCTGGGCTTCGGATACACGGGAAAAGGCGGGGCCACAATGCGAGCACATGTCCTGTCCACCACAGCCGATCAGGCGTTTCCGGCCATCACCCTCCCCACAGGCCGGCTGCATATTCCGCGCATCACAATGGGAGATGCCAAAGGAAGCGCATTTAAAGACAAGCGAAACCCGCGTCAGACAAAACTCTTTCAGCACGCGGTGGTGCGGGGATACCTGACTCCGGAATGGGGTGGGGAACAGCTCGTGACCCATTTTAATATGAATGGACGTGACCACCGGGGACAGAGGGTGCCCAAACTTGGGTATCCCTGGATCTATGAACTCGCACACACCCAATGGCCGGATGCAGGCTTTGACTATTTCCTGGCCCATATGCGTGCGTTCGGTCAGGATTCTTATCTGCCGACTCCGTATTTCGGGGTCACAACGCGGATTGCACCCGATGAAACCACACCCCCAAGCGCGGCGTCCTACGTCGCGCCGGAACGCGGATTTGCCATGCTGCGGGCGGAGGAATCTGAAGACTACTGGACCAGCCCCGCTCCAGCCGTGGCCCTGCAGTTTTCACAACTCTACGTGCATTACGTTGCCGACAGTTTCTCCCTGCTGGGATATGTGGCCCATAACCGTCCCATCTACGTGAACCGTCCCATTTCCTCAGGCTATAACGGCGGTTCCTACGACTTCAACGTCCGCTCTCACTGCGGTGTGGTTGTGGATGGACTTCAGGCCCAGCCGGTCGGGTCTGTCGACATCCTGCACGATTTTGACCAGGAGGGGTTCCGCTATGTACGCATCGATACGCCCACCGAAGGATCCAACCAGTACACCGGGAAAGAACTGAGGTCCAGTGATCAGCCGAAAACCGGGGCGAAAAAGGTGTATCCCGGAACCGACTTGAGCCGTCAACTGGTCCTCACAGACCTTTACATGATCGATGTGTTTCATGTGAAATCCGACAAGAAACGGATGATGCACTGGCTGGTGCATCCGTTGGGTTCGGCCCATCCGGAAAAAAACGCGGACTGGAAAGCCTCCGATGCGCTTCAGAAAAACCTGTTCGATGTTCCCGAGATCAAAATCACGCGCTCGTATGTCCGCTCCACGGACGCGGATTGGAACCTGAAAACGGTACAGGATCACGCGGTCCCGGTGGAGGAGACAGTTCTTGGAAAAGCGTGGTACGATCGGGAAGTCGGTGTTTCCGTGTTTATGCTGGGTGAACCCGGCACGAATGTCTGGTATTACGAACCTCCGCTGGAATATGAGCAGGGATACGAGCGGGCCCGGCGTCCCCGCCGCGGGCAGACCGAACTGGAACCCCTGCAGACTCCTGAATATGGAGGGGTCTCCATTGCCGTGGAACGAAACACGGACGAAACCACCTTTGTCGCTCTGCATGTGCCGTTTGAACAAGGGCAGTCCCCTGTCGAGCACTTCAGGAAAGTAGGCGAAGGAGACGGGTATGTGGATGTGGAAATCAGCGGGCCCAATCTGAAAAACCGGTACCGTATTTTCACCGGCACGATCCGCAAAGTTGCCGAACGGCTGTAACCGGAACCCGGACCCAGGATCCTCATGAACAGACTCCTCCCCACGCTGCTGTCACTGCCCGCCTTGATCTTCAGCCTGAACGCAGAAGAACCGGCAACGGATCTCGTGGTACACATGAAACGTCCGGAGGCAGACCTGATGCTGGTGATTCCGGCTGAATCGAATCCGGTCCGTGCAGTGCTCATTCATGGAGCAAACAAACGATTAAAACCTGATACCAGATGGACAGAGCTGACCAGATCTCTGGGGTATGCACACTTGGTCGTGAAGATCGACATGTCCAAAAACCGCCGTCCCCGACGACTGCGAACCAACATTGCCGGGGGGCTGAACGACTATGCGACACTGCTGGAGCGGCCCGAACTGGCCAACGCTCCGCTTGCAACGGTGGGCCATTCCGCAGGCGGCATGGCTCTTCCCGCACTGATCCCCTTTGCAGACCGGTTTCTCACCACCGCAAACGACTGTTCCTGGGTGTTTAAACGCGACCGGCTGGAAAAAGCACCACATATGAAAGAGTCTCCGCTTCTCTTCACCATCAGGGCGATACCGGATGCCTTCAACATGATCCCGGCGATCGAACAGGACTATGATCCCACCCGGGCAGAAGGGGCTCCCTGGTCGCTGGGATTTGAATGGGGAAAAGCCCACAAGGTCGGAAATGCAGTCACCCTGTTTGCCTCCTGGTTCCCGGCCGTGGATGAGGTACGTCTCTCAGAGGAAGGAAAAATCATTTCCCTCAACCAGGACAACGCCTGGCTGGGAAGCCGCGAAGACTGGGACAGCCCTTATCCTACCATTGCGTCTGCAGCAGAGTATACAGGAGACAAAACAAAAGCGGTCTGGTTGCCGACAAAGGCATTTGCGTACACGTGGCGGGCGTATCAGTCCAACAGCCCTTTCGCCCTCACCCTGACTGGCCCCAAAACCCTCAAGGACGCAGGCCTGGGGAAAGGGCTTCAGGTTCAGGGACCTGCCGGACAGACATGGACCCTGGGCATCAAGGGGGAAGGAAACCTAAAACGGGTACGTTTTTTTCGGGAGGACATCGTGCTGGGTGAGGTTACCGAAGCCCCCTGGACTGCCACCTGGACCGGCCCGGTTGGACCCCATGTCCTCCATGCGGAGTGGACGCTTGAAGATGGGACCATCGGCGTCACCCGCCCTGCCCTCGTCATCTGTACCGGACGGCACGAACAGGTGGTGCAGAAGCACGATCTCACCTCTCCTTGACCCGACACGGAACACACGGACGGCAGGCACTCATGCAGATAATGGGGATCGAGAGACAGGGACTCGACATTTCGAATGTATCCCGGAAAGGATTCATCGATACTCTCGTGTTTTCCACTTGCATAAATTTCGCATAAAAGGATTATGTTTACATAATTCGAGTCTAACCCACTCTATTTCGTCCTTTCTTCTCACGATTATTTCCCCACACTGGATTCATGATGCACTACCCGATCTCCGCCAAATATTTGAGCACAGCCCTCCTGCTGTTGACAACCGTACTGCCCCTCACGGCAGGAACCCGCACCACGATTGTGAAAGTCTACGACTACAAGGGGAGCGTGGAGGAGGTGGCAATGGACCGCGAAGAAATGCAGGCGCTGCATCAGGAGATCATGCAGGAAGCCCGGTTCCATATGCCAGCACTGATCGAGGCCGAGAAGGCATGGAAAGAACGGGGAGAAAAAGGGAACTTCCCCAAGACGGCGGTAAAACGCAGACGTTTCATTAAAACCAACACCTTCAACTCACGGGCCGATGCGGAGGACTATCTCGACCGCAGACGGGAATCGAAAGAGGAATTCGACGAAAAGAAACTGGAGCGGGAGAAAAAAAGTTCGAAGAACTCCAAGCACAACAAGAGTTCTTCCAAATCAAAAGACCGCCAATCCAAAAAAGAAGCATCCGCGAAAAAGCGTATGGAGAAGAAAGAGCAGGCGGTGGAGTATTACCTGGAAGCCATGGACATGGTGAAGCAGAAAGAGGCGGAGCGCTTGGAAAAACAGAAGTCTAAGACTCCCGGTCAGTTCTAAACACCGTTCACGCCACGTGCAAATGACGCTGACCCAGGTGGACCTTAACGGCCCACGACCCCGGGGGACAGAGGCTTGAATCGGATGATCAGGTAAGGAGGCGCACTCCCGTCCTTGCCACGATTCAGGACCGGGCCTTTATGAAGCTGATTGATGACGGCATACATATACCCATCAGGCCCAAAGCTGAACGCATCGGGCCATGAGAGGGTTGCGTCACGGAACAGGGTCTCGTAGGTTTTCGTCTCTGCGTTGATCACACCGATTTCGTTTGTGGCGACGGCACTGATGTACACATTCCCAGCAGTATCAATCGAGATCCCATCGGAAATAGGCCGTTTCGCCCAGGCTTCGACCTTCGCCGCAAGCTCCTCTGCGGAAAGAGTGGCATCCCTCAGCGCGGATGTGGGTACCCGGTACAGGACCGTTCCCGTCATCGGGCCATAATACAGATAGTCCTTCTCCGCATCCAATGCGATCGGGTTCACGGCCACTTTGGGGTTGACCACCTGACCATCCGGCAACTGGAGCTGAACCTTCTCCCCTCCGGCGATCATGGGGATGTCCTCGGCGGTGACGCTGAGATGACGTTCCAGAACCCGGCGGGAAGCACCCGTTTCGGTATTCACAACAATCAAAGCCGGTGTCCCGTCCAGAGTCGTATCCGCAATGTAAATGGTGTTGCGTTCACGATCGACCGCCAAGTCATTGAGGAAGGGATTTTCCCCCACCACAGGTTTGGGAAGGTAGATCACCTGGCTCAACTCCCCCCCATTCTCACCCGGCTTCCAGCCGAGTAGTTTTGCAGCAGAACCCTCCCGCATTGCATTATCCAGCATCCAGACCACTCCGTGTGCATCTGTCTGAACCCCCAACACACTGTTCAGAGACAGAGGGTTGTTTTTGCTGTCTGTGGCCATCTCCTGATTGGGGAAGGGAAGAATCCCCGTCGAATCCTCCGAATCCAGTTGCCCCATCCTGAGGTCCGTGGAAAAGTGCTGGTGAAGACTGAAGAAGATTCGACCCTCAGCATCCACCGTAAGATTTCCTGGAGCCTCCTGAAGTTCGGCAACCGTTTCCCAGGTTGCAGCAGGTGCGGTTTCTACAGGATTCTGCGCAAAAGCTGCAGGCGAAAAGAGGAGGAAGGCAGTGACGTGCAGGAGTGTCAGGATCGTTCGGTTCATTGAAGCAAATGATCGGACGGTGTGGGCGTTTGTCAAGAAACGCCCCGCCTCGACGCCGTTCAAACCGGGTGTCCGTGCTACTGAAAATCCGCCCACAACTCGGGGAGCAGCAGGTTGCTGATATCATCATTGCGCATGATGCTGCCAAGGTTCTTCGCCTCACGGGCTTGAGCCCACGGGGAAAGCCGGAGAGTCAGCGTCTGACCTTCTTTCCAAGATACGGCCTTGGGATTTAACCGGCGTTTCCACATCCCGACCAGATAGACTTTGGCACGTTCCCCCTGATGCGGCTCCTCCACAAATTCAACTTCGACAGCCAAGAGAGAGTTTTCGTAGTCCGCAGTGTCGGGATCTGGCAGGGGGCTGAGTTCGGTAAGTTTCACTTTCGCGGTGCCGGCAAATCCGCCGATGTCCTTCGCAGGGCGTTCCGGAGCGGCCACCTCATCAAACGGGGGCACTTTCCAGACTTTCCTGCCTTCTGATGCGGCCATGGGTCCAGCCCGCATGATCATGATCACAACTTTGGGATTCGTCGGCATGGGAGCGAACCGCTTGGCGTATTCCATCGGAGCCCCCGCCGCTCCGCCCGACTGTCCGTAAAAGGACAAAGGACGGCCAACGGCATGACCAAGATGATTGACAATTCCCATGCCGCTGACCGGGCTGTCCCCCATGTGAAACACCATGCTGTCCCCGAAAAGAAACAGATCCGGATCCATGTCGGTGATGTTCTTACGGGAGCGTGTTTTTCCGTCATACCCGGGCAGGGGAAACTCCCCCTTGTACTGAAAATGGGTCAGAGTCTCTTTGGGTTGAATGCCCGTCATCTCAATCGCATTCGCATACGTCCCGGCTGCCCCCCGTTTTTTGCGGGAACTCCAGAGTTTATTGAAAGACAGCAGAGACTGCTGCACACCACGTTCCTGGGTCTTGACCCGGAAGGAATCTTTTCCCGAAGCATACTGCTGAAGATGAGGGTAGCGGTTGAGACGTTCCATGATCTTATCTGTGGCAATGGCCATGCCCGCAGAGGACCAATGATGATCACCGGTGTGGAGCACATGCCCTTCCCCGGTATAGCTGGAGAAGGCTTCATTCAGGTCGATCACTTCCACCCCGGATTCCAGCAACTGAATGAGTCCTTTGGTGTAGGCCGGCCACATGTTGGCATCAGGTCCACTCGCGGAATCCAGCAGGTGGGTGTAGACCATGACCTGATTCGGCACCGGCACCACAATCAGGTCGGTGCCCGTTTGTTGAAAGTACCGATCCAACGCGACCAGGGTATCGATCGTATCCGGATGGATCGGCCGGTTTTCGATCAAATGGGGCAAATCATCCGGTACACGCATGAGGACCCCATGGCCGGTAATCCCATAATTTTGCTGAATCCCGCGAAGCGTTTTGCGGATTTCATCCAGGTTTTGCGGCACCTTGTTCAGACGCGTTCGCTGATAGGCCAGCTCACGCTCGATGGACTGCTTGCGAAGTGCGGCAGGTTCCTGAGCGAAGCTGATCAGGAGGGGGAGAAACAGGAATACAAATGAGAATAGATATTTCATACGGAAAAAGCGTACGCAGATCTTGATGAGTTCGATAGGAGAAATTAGACTCATTTAATAGTAATATTTCTTCATAATGTATCTTCGCCCCATCCACCTACTGACCGCCATTGCCACCGACAATGAATACGGACGAAGCGTGATCACCGGGATTCGGCAAGCCGTTCATGATCACCCGCACATCCTGCTTCGCTCCTGCCCGATTTCCAATGATCATCTCCCCCACCTGCTGGAGACGTTCAAGTCCGGTACCTTTGACGGAATCATCGTGTCGGCCTATACTCAGCCGATCGTCAAGGTCATGAAACAGATGACGGTACCGGTTGTGAATGTATCGGCGAGGAATGTGAACCCGCTGGACTTTGTCGGCCCCGATCATGTCGAAGTCGGCCGGATCGCGGCCCGGCATCTGCTGGGACTGGGCATGAAGCATTTTCTTTATGCCAAGGTGGGGGCACGGTTTGCCAGCCTACGTCAGCAAGGGTTTTTGGAGATTCTTCGGGAAAACGGAATGGATGCGGAGGTGCTGAATGCCAGCCAGGCGAACATCGAACATATGATGCAGATCGTCTCATCGAAACCGAAGCCTCTGGGTGTGTTCTGTTGTTTCGACCGCCTTGCCCGAACACTGCTCGACCGGCTGATTGATACGCCGTTTCAGGTACCGGATGATGTCAGTGTTCTCGGTGTTGATGATGCGGTTCACATCTGCGAGGGGGGGAATATCTCACTGTCCAGTATCGATACCGCAGGAGAACAGGTAGGCTACAAGGCGGTGGAGGCGGTGGTGCACTGGAAGCGGAAGGGTCGGCCTGCGTTTCCCATTCTGATCCCCCCCGGGAAAGTGATTAAACGGGACTCTACCGACTACATTGCGATTCGGAACCCCAGTCTTTCCCGGGCGGTGAGAATGATCCGCTCCCATGCCTGCAGCGGGATTGATGTGCAGGATGTGGTCCGTGCATCCGGTCTTTCCCGGGCCACTCTGGACCGGCAGCTTCCCGGGATACTCGGCTGCAGCCCTTCACAGGAAATCCGTCGACTACAGCTGGAACATGCTGAGGATCTGCTGCTCCATTCCACCCGGTCTGTCACCGATGTGGCTGCTCTGTGCGGATTCAGCTCCAGTAATTATTTTATTAAAGTGTTTCGAAACGCAAACGGGATCACCCCTCTGCAGTATCGACAGGCGAATGCAAAGGACGCATTTTAATCACTTTGACTCTTACAATTTACATGGTACGGATCACGTGGAGGCATTCAGACTGTAGACCATCCGACCATGAGCGACCCCTATATTGACCCGAATTACAAAGTAAGCTGGTACCGAACCAAACTTGATCCCGATCTGTTGGCGGAGCTGAACGAACGCGATGACAGGAAAGGAATGCTCCAGGCAGGCGGCTATGCGCTCCTGATTGTCGCGACCGGCTGTCTGGCATGGTGGACCTGGCAGAACCTGCCCTGGCCCTGGATGATTCCCGCACTCATCCCGCACGGAGGCGTGTCCGCGTTCTGTCCCAATGCCATGCATGAGCTGGTGCACGGAACCGTGTTTAAAACCAAAAAACTCAACAGTTTTTTCGCCGGGCTGTTTTCCTTTTACTACTGGATGAATCACCTCGCCTTCTGGGCCAGTCATTCCGAGCATCATAAATACACGCTGCATGACCCCCATGATCAGGAAGTGATCGTCCCGATGGAAATCACGCTGAAAGGATTCCTCCGCACCCTGTTCATCGATCTTCCTGCGGCAAAGTGGATTTTACAACTGCACCTCAATTTGTCCCGGGGAAAATGCAACTCCAGTTGGGGTCGCTACCTGTATGGGGATGACCCCCGCCGCTTCACCATTTTCAACTGGTCCCGGTTTGTCCTGGCCGGGCACACCTTGATCTTTGTGGTGTCCATACTCAACGGATGGTGGATGCTCCCGGTGATCACATCCCTCACTCCGGTGTACGGTCGTGCCCTGCAGATGATCATGAACGAGTCGCAGCATGTGGGACTGCAGGATCATGTGGATGATTTCCGGCTGAACTCCCGCACCTTCCGCTGCAACCCTCTTTTCCGCTTCGTCTACTGGCACATGAACTGGCACATCGAGCATCACATGTTTGCCGGTGTCCCCTGTTATAATCTTCACAAACTGCATAAAGCCGTCCGGCATGAACTCCCGTATGTCTGGAAGAATATCCCGGAAATGTGGTTTCATATCATTACCTGCCTGTACCGGCAGAAATATGAACCCGGATATGTCTACATCCCGGAGTTACCCGGAGGGGAGCGTCCCCGGGACCTGAACGCCACATCCGGCACCGCCCGGACGGAATCGGCCACCTCGGCCTCCACCTCCACACCCGAACTGCCGGATGTGGGTCCGGACGGAGCGCCCTGGCGACTGTGGGAGTGCAGTGTCTGCGGATTTGTGTATGACGAACGGCTGGGTCTCCCCGAAGAAGACATCGCTCCGGGAACCCGGTGGGACGACATTCCTGATGACTGGCGCTGCCCGGACTGTGGCGTGGCCAAAGCCGATTTCGATATGGTAGAACTCAAACGAAGTCAGGGGGAAGCGGTCGCCACCACCTTTGACGTCGTTGCGGAAAACGGACCCGTTGTGATCATCGGAGCCGGTCAGGCAGGGGTCACCCTGGCCCGTGAATACCGTGCGCTCAACCGGAAACGCGATCTCATTCTGATCAGTGCAGACTCCGGGGATTTCTATGGCAAACCCTCTCTTTCAAATGCACTCGCCGAGGGCCGAACCCCGGAACAGTTGATCCTGAAATCCGCCACAAACCTGGAAGAGGAATTGAATCTGACCCTGCTGGCCGAATGTCACGTCAGCCACATTGACCGGGATCAGAAAACCCTGCAGACCTCTCATGGGGAGATTTCCTACGGGAAGCTGGTGTTGGCGACGGGCAGCGATGCCATTTCACTTCCCCTGCAGGGAAATGCGGTCGACCAGGTCCACCGGGTGAATCATCTTGACCAGTACCGCAGCTTCCGCAAGGCCCTGACAGACGGTGGCCATGTGGCCATCATAGGTGCCGGCCTGGTAGGCTGTGAATTCGCCAACGACCTCAAGAGCGCAGGGTACGCGGTCACGGTACTGGATCCTGAGTCTACGCCCCTTCCCCGGTTGTTGCCACCTGAAGTGGGAACCGAACTCCAGTCCGCGCTGCAGAACATCGGCGTGGAATGGCGACTCGGGGCTTCCGTGCAGAGCGTGGATCAGGGTGTGACCTCCCCTCTCACGCTGCAGCTCAGCGACGGAATGAGCGTGGACTGTGATGTGGTCCTGTCAGCCGTGGGCATCCGGCCAAAGACCAAGCTGGCGGAGGATTCAGGGCTGAAGGTTGGGAAAGGCCTTCAGGTCGATGTCGCCATGACCACGAGTGACCCTGATATTTTTGCCCTTGGTGACTGCGTCGAGATTGACGGACAGGTTCTTCCCTACATTCTTCCGATCATGCAGGCGGCGAAAGCCATCGCCCGCAGTCTTGCAGGCGAACGAACCGACGTCGAGTGGCCGGCGATGCCGGTCGTGGTAAAAACGCCTGCCTTTCCCCTGGTGATCATGCCGGGCACGGAAAACGGCACCTGGCACACAGAAGGAAACACACCTGATCTGGTTGTCAGACAGCGAACCGAGACGGGCTCCCTCTCCGGTTTTGTCCTCAGTGGAGACAGGACCGGAGACAGACAGGCCCTGCTGAAGGAATGGGAGGGCTGAGAGCCTGACAAACACCCGACGGATGTCTCATGACCTGTGACGACATCTGAGACAGACGGGAAATCGGACGTGGCGAGGATCCAATCCCTCTCCCCCAGCTTCACGAACATTCTCCGTGCATGATCGACTGCAAGCACGAGGTGGGGTTGCCCACGATGAAACGGTGTACAACCGCGGACCACGCGGACGGCGCGGACCCATGCAAATTGTTTTATATTTTGTGGGTATGATGCCAGGTGGAAGGATCCTCCTGATGCGATAAGGAACCAACTTATGTAACATTCGAACCACACCCTCTGCATGGGGCCGCGCCGTCCGCGTGGTCCGCGGTTGAAAACCGTTTCATCATGAGAGGCTTCACCTTGCCTCGTTCTTCCATGCAGGAAGGTGATTTCGGATCACTTGCATGTTGCGCTCCACATCGGCCTGATGGAATCCGTAGTAATAGTAGAGCAACAGATCGGCATCAATCTGTAGAACACGTTCAACATCCCGTTCAAAGCATTCCAAGCCCTCCTGGGTGAGGCGTTGATTTTCAATCAGGGCAAAGGTATTGATCCCGGCCTTCCGTGCAGCGGTAAGGTACCGCTCTCCATACACAGGAAGCACCTTTTGTTCGCGGCGGTTTTCCGCAGGTCCACGGTCCGTGGACACCCAGGGCACACCGTCCACACCCATGTAATCCAGATGCTCAATCTTGGCGGTCGCCTCGACTACGGGATCCCAACGGCAGGCTTCATCAAAGTGAAGGAGTTTCACATCCGGATGCGCCTGCTTTAACCGTGCATTGATGCGGGAGAAGAAGGCGGCAAAGTCATTCAAGTATATCTCAAAGTCACCTGTAGGATTGTTCTCCAGGGCCTTCTCGGAAAAATCCTGCCAGTTGGTGGATTTCGGTTCATCCCAGATGATGCCGTCCGGATGGAACCGGCTGATCATTTCCTCGACCTCTGAATAGACATGTTCTTCGACTTCCGGGTAGTAGAAACTGCAGAGCACCCCTAACTTCCGGACCAGAGGTGTGCCGTCCCGGTTACGGGTCCAGGTGTGAGGGACATGGTAACCGAACGCATCCGCAGTTAAGGGAGCACCTGCGGTAATCCCTGCCGTGCGTGAAGGCACAAAGTAGACCTCCATCCCCCGGGCATGGCTTTCCTCAATTAAGAATTCCAGGTTCTGATGATTGTAACTGCCGTCATTTCCGGTGACGGCCAGACAAACGATGTCCGTGCCGATCGACCGCATGTCATCCAGTTGCAGCCGGATATGATCCGGCACCAGGGTAAACATCCCGCCGCGGAAGAAATAGGCTCCCAGTTTTCGTTCTTTCGATGTGTAAAGGGTCATGATGATTTCTCCGCTAACATGAGTGAGACAGACGCCGTCCAGGTAAACGCATAATCGCTGCGCCCTTCCCCAGTGAGAGGGTCATGATTTTCTCTGAATCCGCAGGCGGCCGTCGCGTTGCAGTAGGCTTCTATGATACGGTTTGCCCGTTCATGATCTCCCGCGTCCCACAACCCGGTGACGGCAAGCATGACCGGCGGAGGCCAGACACTCGATCTCCAGTAGGCATGCGAATGTTGATGGAATTCCGGTGAGTCAGGATGCTCGGTTGCGAGACCATAGGGGGTGAGGAAGGTGTCGATCCTGGCCGCCAGCGCTTCCTGAATCTCTTTTGGTAAACGTGAGCCCAACACCATGGGCATGCAGGTGATCAGACTTTCACATTCAATGTCTTTGCCTTCCGGAGTCAATCCGACGAAGTGATCCCCCCTCCAAAGGGTGTCGATCAGTTCCTTTTGAATGTCCTGAGAGCGGAGTCGCCACTGTGTGGCTTCCTCCGCCCGGCCAAGTTCATTCGCCATCCGGCCCAAGACCTCGCACTGCAGGGCCAGATAGGCGGGTCCATCCGGACTCAGGGTCGGGCACGCGACATCGAAGATCGTGGCATTGTCCCAACCACTGTTGTTCCCATGCAGATAACGCGGAAGCTGACTTCCCTCTGTACAGCACTCATTCAACCACCACTGGCTCCATTGACTCATCCACTCGTAGCTGACCGCCAACCGCTCCGGCGCTCCGAAGAAGTCCGGGTTCCGATCCCAGCACCACGCATATGCCCACCCATGAATGGGTGGCTTTGTAAATGTAAACTGGGTCATATGATGGTTGACCGAATCCGGGAGACATCCGTTCACATCCTGAAAATCCGCAATGGACATGAACTGATCCCAGGCTAACTCCGGGGCCGTTTGACAACAGGCCATGGCATTGAAGCAATGATCCCAGGACCAGACCTGATCCATGCAGGTCTTGTTCATCATCATCACCGCATGCGGCTGCTGTCCGCGGGGTGCGACCACGGAACACCAGGTGATGTAAGCGGCCTCCTGCTGCCCCTTTTCCCAACCTGCCACAGAGGGTGCGGGACGTGATCCGATCCATCTCTGCCAGTCGGCAGCCCAAGCGGACTCCAGATGTTCAAAGCTCTCTACCGGATGTACGCGTGGAGCGGTATCGCACTCTACAAGGCGAAGCTCTGAATGAGGGGCCAATTCGATCCCCCCTTCATTGTACTGGATCCCCCGGTTTCTGCCTTCGCTGATCCTCCAGGGAGCTGTAACGTGAAGGGTTCCCCTTACAGCATGAAGCAGGAACTTGGTCTCACAGCGAGCCGCATGAGCGACCCAATGACCGGAAGGACGTGGTTCCAGCAGGACCCGAGCGTCGGGCACCGCCCTCAGTCGCACACTCAGACGGCTGCTGCGAATCCGGAGTCCGCATTCTCCCTCAAAGGTGACGTCCGCCTGGGCACCATCAACAGAAAAACGGAGAAGACTGGGGCTGCAACTGATTTCCGCGTCCACCCCCTTTCCGTCCAAGATGGGCTCGAGAAGAAACAATTCCCGGGGAGCTTTCCGACCGCGGCCTGTATGCGTGCACAGATAGAGCCCTTTTCCAAGCGGGGCATTCCAGAGAGAGGGGTTCAGGGACAGGTAGGAACCATAGACCGAAAACACACTGCGTGTCAGATTCACATTCATCGGCCCCTTCTACCAGATTGGAGAACGGATTGCGTTTCAATGTGTCCATTGGTAATTTGAACACATGCCCAGTTTACATCTGACCCAACAGGCCGTTCCTCACCCCTCCATTTCCATGCTCGGGCGTTCACAGACCAGTGAAGCGCTCCAACACGAACTGCCCGTGGCATCCGATTCACCCGTGTGGAAACTGCATGCCTTTGCCCGGGGGCTGTTCCATTGGCAGGTGGGAGAGGAGATCCTGAGGATCCCGGCCGGGAGCTGGCTGCTGATCCCTCCCGGGGTCAAGCATGGCGGCGTGGGAAACACACGGGAACGTGGCCTGTTCTATTGGCTACATCTTCGACCGGATCGGTTGTGGCCAGGTATTCATGCATCGGAGCAGGCCGTTTTGTATGACGAGTTGCAGCCGGGACTCTGCCCTGCGCATGTGGAGTTGGCCCCGCATTGGGAAACGCTTATTCAGTGCGCACAAGACTCTCATCCACTCCGGAAAAGCCGGTTCAGCCGGCAGGCGGGTGATCTTATTCACCACCTGCTGGAAGACCAGTACCGTCAGCGGGAATCAGGTGCTCAGATCCAGCGGATGGATCGCGTGTTCGAGTACATTGAGGCCCACCTGGACCTCGAAATCCGCAATGAACAGTTAGCCGAACTCGCAGGACTACGGCGAAGCCGGTTTACAGATGTTTTCAAAGCCGCAACCGGACTCCCTCCCCGCAGTTACCTCCAGGCGAGAAGGATGGAGCGGGCCCGCGAGCTCCTGCGCACTCCTGACCTCCGCATCATCGATCTCGCCCTCGACCTGGGGTTCGCCAGTTCCCAGGCCTTTGCCAGCAGTTTTCGAAAACATTGCGGAATGACGCCCACGCAATGGAGGCAGCAAACCGACATCGAGGATCCGGTCTGAAAACGGTACATCAGAAAGGTCGGCCTCCGGTATGGAAAACCGGTTAATTCGCGTTTTAAGATAAAATATTCACAATTTACACATTGAAAGTCGGGGCAAGATCGGTTCATATAGTGGGACACTCAGGCCCCAAAGGAGCCGCCCATCACATTAGTCTCTCCCGGATCTGCTCAGAAACCGGGTACATCCTTTCGAAACCTTCTATGAAAACCGTTCTCTCCCTTCTCTTACTGGTCAGCATCAGTTCGTCTGCTCCCGCGCAGGACAAAAAAAAGGAAACGAAACCACCGCCCCCTCCGCCCATGTCTGTCGAGGAGGCCTTGAATACCTGGCCGGTAGACAGAGGCTGGACCTACGCACCCGGTGTCCCGGACTCGATGATGGATGTGGTCAAGGAACCACGCATGCGTCGGAACAAAAAAACCAAGAAGCGGGAACTGCAGTTTTCCCATCCGGTGCTGGTCTGGGTACCGGAGGACACCGAGAAAATCCGTGGCATGATCATGATCGTGGCCAACACGGATTCAAAGGAATTCGGGATGTCCAAGCCGGTCCGGGATGTCTGTCGCAAGCATGACTTCGCAGTCGTGTACATGCGCTTTGCGCTGCAGAATGATCTGAACGACACCCAGCCCCTTCTCAACTACCTCGCGGAGAAACTCGAGATTGAGGAGTTCGAACATGCTCCGTGGTTCAGTTTTGGGAAATCGTCGATGGGCAAACATGCCTTCTACCCCTGGTGGCATACGCCCTCCCGGGTGATTGGATCCATTTCCTATCATGCGGAAACCCCCACCTGGCCGATGGAGGACTGGTCGAAGCTGAAGGACGAAAGCATACTCCATGTCAGTGCCAACGGCGAAACCGAATGGGGCGGAACCTACTTCAAGCACGTCCGTCCGGCGCTGTTGAATTACCGCAACCATACCAATGTGTTGGGGCATCTCATTGTCGGCAAGGACATCGGACACGGGAATTACCCGGACGTGGGCGGAAGCAAGGGGTGGGGAAAAAAGCATCCCGGTCAGATCCGCTGTGTAGACACCTGGAGTTACCTCGCCTTGTTCATCGATAAAGCGGTCGAACTCCGGGTACCTGAAGGCTACCCCACCGACAAACCCTTTGAACTGAAACAGGTGGATCCCAGCCAGGGCGTGCTGCTCCACCCCCATGCCATTGAAGATCGCTTTCAATCTGAGCGTCACCCTCTTGTAAAAAAGGGAGACACCTACCCACCCGTAGAAGGACCGAAATCACCCGTGAACGGGTTTTCCGTGATTGCTCCGGCCAAGGACTACCATCCCCCGGAAGGCGTCCCGGTCGTGGCATTCCAGGAAAAAATGGGACCTCAGGACTGGCTCCTGGTGAAGAAAATGCGTTTCGCCACCAAAGCAGATCCCATGACGGATCAGAGCCTGTTCAGAGATGTGCGTCCGGCCCCGGGAGACGCGATCAAGGTGGAAGGAAAAGAGTTCACCTGGGAACCGATTGCCGACAGGGAGCGGGGCACCCGGAAAGACGGCTTTGGAGGCATCGCCATGGAGGGGGACATCAAACCGCAGGGTTGGCCGCGTAAAATGAGTGTGCTGGGCTTCACGGTACTCGACGTCAAAGAAGCGGGGACCTACAAAGTGAATGCCGGCTTCTCATTGGCGGTTCGGGTGCAGCTGGTGCTCAATGGACAGCCCATTGACAACCGTGAAATCATTCAGCTCGAACCGGGACTGTACCCCCTCGCCCTGGGCATCCGTATGGACGGCGCTTCATGGGGACATGTGGAACCTCATTTTGTGAAAGCATCCGCGGAAGACATCGAACTCGCGAAGAAAAGTCAGGCAGACAAAGAGGCCGCCGAAAACGTACTCGAAGCACGCTTTGCCAATGGGGCATTGCCCACGGAAACGTTGATCCTGCCTTATAACGAGGTACCCGAAGCCGAACGCAAGGACTACCTGTGGATTGCAGATAAGGAACTCGCAGAAAAATGGTTCTGGTACCACGATGTCGAACGCCTCCGGGCAGAGGCCGTTGAAGTGGAATAACAACAACGGACCACGCGGACGACACGGACCCATGCAGATGAAAAAGAGGACAGGTTTGTGTGCCAGAGAAAATGCGGAGCCATCGGAACCAAAAAACCTCCCCCTACTATGTCCGTGCTGTCTGTGCCGTCCGTTGTTGTAAAAAATGATTACTCATTGCGTGGAGGTATTCCTCATGAATAAAAAGCTCACCTGTCTGTTTCACTCGATTTTGCTCATTACCTTCTCCCCCCTGCTCGTTGGAGCCGATCTGGAGGTCAGCGTCACCAGTGACGGGAGCCGACTGAACCAAAACGGACAAACCGAAGTCCCGGTGGGTCTCTTCGGTGCCCATGCTCTTCGTGGGGACCTGACGGGCTTGGATGAGGAACTCGGGATTCACGCCTACCGGACAATTAACTACAGTCCGAGCGGCAATACCCAGGTCCTGCACCGGGAAAAACGGAAACGGAAAAAAAAGAAGAAGAAGGGGAAAACAGAGGTCGTGGCCACACCAACCCCCATTCCAACGCCTCCCCCCATCAAGCTACACGCGTTTCATAGCAAAATGGATGTCTTCATCGACTGCGAGGGCGACCGGTTCATGCCCCCACTGCAGTTGGTCCGCCCCCTGGATTGGGAAGAACGCGTGAAGGGGATCGCCCGTCGGTACGGAGAAAAATGGCTGCGGATCAAAGCGGAAACGGAGTATCCGGGAAACGGAATCGTCCAGTGGTGGAATGAACCGTATCTCAACTGGGCCGAGCGATCCGCAGGAGATCCGTTTGACGGCGGGGCCAGCATTTATGATCACCGTCGCTATGACAAAGAACGGGCAGTCCCCGGAGGCAAGGTTCACATTCCTCAGGTAGAAGAGCCCCTCGGCCATATGGTGTGGAAGAACCTCTGGCCTACCCGACACGCCACAGGCCGAAATTTCCGAAATGGGGACACCCGTGAGTATCTCCAGATTGGCTGGTCCATCCCCATCCCGGAAGGGCTTGAGGTCGGAGATACGTTTGAGGCCGCTGACACCCGGTACTGGCGGGAAGCGGGTCAGAAGAAAACCTGGACCGTCACGGAAGTGATGCGTCCCTGGGATCCGACGGTGACAGGGTACTGGTCCGGACGCCAGGCCCTTGAGTTCTACTCCCAGATGTTTGAAATCTGGTCCAAAACTCTTCGCGAAGTCAACCCGGACGTCACCATTCTCGGCGGCTGGGATTTCAACTATTCCGCCGGGGGCTGGTCCGTGTGGTCGGAGCTGTACCGACCGCTGCTGAAACAGTTCCCCCAACACATCGATGGGTTGACCGAACATCACTACGGGATTGAGCCCGCACTGATACAGGCCTGGTATGAACTCGGCACGGGTGAAGCGATGGCCTGGACCGGGCGCTGGCTGAAAAACTGGAATACCGAAACCCAGGGCCGCCTGGACCCGGCCGTGTACGGCAACGTCACCAATGCCGTGGGCAAAGTACCGGACCGAGCGGAAGCCGCCTTCTGGGAAGCGCAGTACAACCTCGCCGACATCATCGGCCTGATAGCGAATACACCTGCCAAAGCCGGGTCCCGCACCATTCACAACTTCAGCGGAAAAGCCTTTGCACAAAGTGGAGGCGGGTGGGCACTTCGTTTCTTGAAACCGCTCCGGGGAGAGCTGATCGCGGTTCAAACCGGAGACCAGCAGTTATGGGCTGCCGCGAGTGCACCCGAAGAGATCGAGGGCGTGGGCACCACCCTGGCATTGTACAACAGTTCGCCGGAGGACATGAGTGTGAACCTTCCGGAGTGGAACGCAGGACCCGGAACCGTGCACCGGTTGGAAGCCACAGACCTGAGCAAGGCCGCCGAGGGCGCCGGCCCCTCCCCTCTGCTTCGTTCGATCTCGGAACCGGTCACGGGACCCATCCAGATTCCCAGTCGAACGGCCGTCCTGGTCACCTGGCAAGAGGCGGTGTCCGGAGGGGTGATCACAAGGAAGCAGTTCTTTCCTGCAGAGGGGGGGCTGTTGAAAGCAGGAGGAGATGCAGGTGATCTGGAACTGAATCTCATCGGAGATCTTCCTGAGAAAGCTCCGAAGCGGGCGTGGCTGCGACTTGCCAGTGATGCACTTCCGGAAGGGGCCTTTTACCAAATCGGCGACAAACGAATCGACCTGAACCGCATTTCTTACCTTACGGACATCCCCTTTCCCCCTGAGTTGATCCCGGAACTGGCAAAAACCAACCAGATCACCTTTGGCGGACCCAACGGATACCGGGTCGTGATGGCCAGCGTGGTGGTGGAAAAATAGAACACGGGTTCTGGGAGAAGGAAACGACCGCGGACCACGCGGAAAACGCGGACCATATCTGATGAAACGGTTTGAGGGACTTGGAATTGTCCTTTCTCAGGTTCAATCAAATGCAGGATACATCCTTCATAGTAAACAATACCTTCATCCTCAACGGGTCCGCGTGGTCCGCGGTTGTTTGTTTCCAGCAGTAGAGACAAACCGTTGGATCTCTGCTTTAGGATATCCACCAAAGTTGGCCAGCAATCCTACCTCAAGTCGAGTCGCTTTGAGATAGTTGAGGATCTGTGCCTGATGCTCTGGTAAAAGTGCTCTCACCGATTTGATTTCCACGATGATCTTCCCATAGCAAATGAAGTCGGGGATATATGGCTGGGTCAGTGCATGGTCCTTGTACCGGATCCTGATTCTGGGTTGGGAGACGAACGGGATGGATCCACTTTGAAACTCTGTGATCAGGCACTCCTGATACACATGTTCCAGAAAGCCGCTTCCCATCTCCCGGTTCACTTCAAAGATAGCCTCACGGATTCGATACGTTTCATTCTGAAAGATCAACTGGAACTCCTTGGTTGTTTTCTTCCAGAAAGCAGGAAAGCAGCCGATTTCCGCAATTTCATTGGAATTATTACCACAAAAGACCACGCGGACGGTACGGACTCATGCAGAGGGTGTGGGTACCGAGATAGAGAATAGGGTGTGCATGTAACTCTGTGAGGCCAAATTTGCTTTGGCAAAAAAATAGAAAACCAACTGCATGGATCCGCGTTGTCCGTGGTTGAAAAAAAACAAAAACGGGTGAGAGTAAGACTCCATTTACGATCACCCTCAGGAAAAGCATATGACGTCCGACAACTTCGCATCCCTTGGCCGCCGACAATTTCTAGGAATCGCTGCAGCGGCTACTGCAGCTACAGTTGCCACTCCGTCCAGGGGACTGGAAAAGAAAAAAGCCTCATCCGCATATGCAGCACCCACAGGCATGGTGACCGCCTCCCTGGGTGAATACGAAATCACCTCGCTGTTGGATGGAATCATACCCATGCAAAAAGGATATTTCTCAGGGGACCAGAAGGCCATTGACCAGGTTCTTGAGAATGTAGGTCTTGGCGACGGGAATATGCCCGCACCCGTTTCAGCGTTTCTGCTGAGGTCAAAGGGTAAAACCATTCTCATCGATACCGGCATGGGGGCCATCGACATGCTCGGTCCCGGCTACGGGCAGATGATCCACGCGCTGATGGCCAAAGGGGTTTCACCTGATCGGGTGGACACTGTGATCATCACTCACGCCCACCCCGATCATGTGGGAGGGCTTTTGACCGCAGACGGACAAGCCGTTTTTCCAAATGCGGAAATCATGATTTCCGAAGTGGAGGCCGGTTTCTGGACAAATGCGGAACATATGGAAAAGGCACCTGATGGAGCAAAAGGAATTTTCCAGTTCGCACAGGCGTTTACCAAGGCATATGGAGATCAGATCACGCAGGTCGCGGATGGGAAAGAACTCGCGAAAGGCCTCACCCTTCAGTCTGCACACGGGCACACTCCCGGTCACAGTGTGGTTCAAATTGATGGAGGGGCGAGGCAGATGATCATGGTGGCCGATCTTTTCCACTCTGCAGATCTCCACCCTGCACTCCCAGATACCGGCTTCGGATTTGACATTGATTCCAAGCAAGCGGCCGAAACCCGGAAAAAACTGTTTGATCAGTTGGCATCTGATAAAACCTTGATTGCGGCAACACACGCGCATTTCCCCGGGTTCGGACGGATTATCAAGGACGGAGACGCCTATCGGTATCTCTCCGTCTCTCTCTGATCAACCAGACGAAACGATTCTAGATTGCAGATCGAATCGGGAGTGTGGTCATATCAACAGCATCCGATACGGAACAGAATAGGCGTCCTTGACTTCGCCCCTTCCCAAACCTACGGATCAGGTTCCCCTCTATCTTCCGGGCAACGCAGTATGAACCACTTCACCGACCACATCCCCACCTTCCTTCTGGCCGGTCAATCCAACATGGAGGGAGGCGTTCTGGTCGAAGAGCTGCCGGAAGAAACCAGATGGCCGGCCAATGTGCGGCTGATTTCAAACGAGGGTCCACTCGAACCCACGAACGCACCAACGGGAGGACCCGAATGGGGAATGGCCTTGATGTGGCATCGGCTGATGGAAGACACGCCCTGCCTGATGGTGAAATATGCAAATGGCGGCAAAAACCTGGCCAATGAATGGAATCCGGCAGGATCTGTCCGCATGGAAGAGGAACCGGAACTGCGCGAAGCTTGTTGGCCCCGGCTTCTTGACGCGGTGGAACAGGCGAAAACATGGGCGATCACTCAAGACCTCGAACTGCACTGGCAGGGATTTGCCTGGATGCAGGGCGAACGGGATTCCGTTTGGCCCGGAATGTCCGCCGCATATGAAACCCACATGCTGGACCTGTTGCACTCCGTGAGGGACCTGACCAACGACGCAGTCCTTCCAGCGGTTATCGGCTTGATCACTCCCAAAACCCTCATGCCCTCCCTGGACCGCTACCGGCATCAGTACCGGGAACGGGTTCGGGCCGCGCAACGGAAGATTGCGGCAGACGACCCATATGCATCCCTGGTTGAAACCGATGACCTTCCACAAAAGGCCGACAGCCTTCATTTTACCACCCTGGGTTCACTCGTGTTAGGTCAACGAATGATGGCAGCGCTTCTCAGCAAGCCGGAAGCCGCCCTGGCTTTCGGGGGAATGGAATCGGCATTGTGATCACCAGTCGAGGATAAGGCTTCAATCTGAACGGGTCATCGTCTGAATCCCGAAGGGACTCCCAAACTGTTTCTGATACCACTGGGTAAAGCTGCGGGGATGGGAAAACCCGATCATCGACCCCATCCAGGTTTCACCATCCTCTCCATCGTATGACGCAATGAGGAGTTGGACCCGTTCCCGACGGAGGTGATTCAGCGCTTCAGACGCGGTGCATCTCACGTCCTGCATGAGCACCCGATTCAATTGGTGCCGGCTCAAGGCGACGGATTCCGCCCAGGCAGTTACCGAGGAAATGAGACTTAAGCGTTCCCAGGCAAAAATCAGATAGGTTCGTGCCCGGCCATCGGGCAGGCCTTCAATCCAATCACACTGCAATTCTTTTGGTGACAGCCGCTGCAGCATATCCGCAATCCACATCCCCAACGTTGCATTCGCACGTAACCTCGCCCAGGTGCCCGCCTGCCAGTCTCCAATCATCATCCGTACCGCTTGGTGGGTTGATTCCACCAAGGAAGGCGGAAGCAGTAGTGGCAGCTTCTGTCCCCACACCTCCAGAGCTCCCGGTTGCGGTGTCCGGTTGGGATAGCGCAAGGCCCGGCTCCCGGGGGAACGGGATGTCCGGAAGGACGCGTTCACGCCCCAGTCAATCCAGGAATAACTACAGCTCGCAGGAATACGTAGTTGCACTTCCGAATTGGGAGGAATGATACACACCCCTTTTTCTGGACAGCTGATGGTGCCCTCCGGAGTGTGAAGTTTGACATTCCCCTGCGAAAAACAGTGCACGGTGTACCACGGTAGATTCTGGACCGAGCGGTGCGTTCGCTTTTGCCTTCCCTTCCCAATCCTCCCTTTGGCCGCATTCAGCAGATGAGGAGCATAATCATGTGTTTCGCTCACTAACATTAAATGGAGCATCTGCACCATTTCTACAGATTGCAAGTCCTTCTTTCTTCATCCTATACTGACGCCTGTTAGTGACGCCTTTCATTCTCAACCCTCGGATTAGACGATGACAACAAAACGCCTTCAGACCGCCCTCCTTCCTGTTCTTCTGTTTGGGCAACTCCTTTATGCCAGCACCCACTGTGTTGAAGTGATGATTACGAATGCCTCTGTCAAAAAAGGATCTCGCGAAGGAAGAGGAAGTTCCTTCTCGGGCCGCATCCTCTTTAACCAATATCTGTCCTCCCCCAAAGTACAGGAACCCAGTGACACCCGAAGCTTCAGCGGAAGTGAAGCCTGGATTCCCGCGAGCCCGTTTTTTCTCGATGGACAGGTCCTCACCCCGGAAGCAGGAAGTCACCTCCTGATGAAGGATCGGCAGGTGTTTGTGTTTAATAACCGGAGCAAAGCGGTGTTCCGTTCTCTTTCCTTGGTCCCCTTCCCCTCCATGGGGAGTATGCAGACCCTCGAAGGAACGAGCCTGACCACCCGACGATTGATCACCAATAAATTTGAATCCGCCGGGATCGTGTATGTGGACCACGCCCACACCCTGTCAGATGACGCGCAATACGTTTTGGACGGGAAACCCTCCTCCGCGGACGAAGCCCTGCAAGAGGGCCGCACGGTTCGGGTCTTTGCTCCACAACCGCTCATGCTCTCGGCCTTTACCGCCGATGCCCTGATCGACGGAATGGCGGAAAAAGCAAAACCTGAGACCAAGCGGTACCATCCCCGTGGCTATCTGGAAGCGGATACAGGGGCCTTTCTGCCGACGGGTGGAGAGAAAATGGCAGATCAGCCTCTGTTTGGCAGAAAGACGTCTGTATTGGTAGACGGCCAGTTTCAGTTCCCCGCCATCCGGAAGGCCCTGATTGCCCAGAGTGATCAGGCGATTCTGTTTAACATCAGCGCAAAGAAAGTCATCGGACCTGAGTTCCTGGTAGTGCGGAGTACAGTCAGAGGAATCGAGGACGGAGAGATCCTCTCGGTATCCCCGGATGCGGTCACGATTCGAATGGAAAAAGACGGACGGGAAGAATCCATCCCTCTGGGGGATGTGGAATCGTTCTTTCTCAATGGCCTGCCTGCAGAATCGGCTGAATCCTTTGCCGAGGGAATGCAGATCTCGGTGTATCGGGCGTTGCCGCAGCGGGTCGACGTTCTCAGCTCCGCCCCCTACCCGGATTTCTCCACCTCCAAAACCTTCGGCCACCTTGAGCAAAGTGTCTACGATGTGGATGGTAACCGCCACATCCTCAAAGAAGGTGATTTACCAAACCGTGTCAAAGCCCTGAAAAAATAAGGTTCATCGTCAAAAGGCGTGATTGGCGTCTTCCCCAACCCGAACCAAAGCAGCTTTCCCGTAACAATATGTTCGACCTTAAAGAAGAGGGTACAACAACGGACCACGCAGACGGCCCGGACCCATGCAGAGTCACACTGAGCATGCGATGTTCTCTATATTATGGGGATTTGAATCGAATAGATATTCACTACTTTCGTAAATCGTTAGCAACACAACATGCAACTGCGTCCGTGCCGTCCGCGTGGTCCGTTGTTGTATGCCACTCAATGTGACGACGAACAAAAAATATAGGGGTTCAGATTCGATGTATGGGGGCACATCCCGCCCTCGGTATACAAGCCCGGAATGAGTGAACACAATACGAAAAAGAAAAGTGCCCTGAGAATACCCCAACGCTTGCCAAGCTGTAGACAGGGGCGTTACGGAAAACAGCCCGGGGTTGCCCGCGACATTGGTGCTATCCTGAGTTTTCGGCTCCTAAAGGTTCAAGTAGTTTGTTTGGTTGAACCTGGCTGGAGCCTTGGATCCTGCCAAGGAGCCAGTTCCATGATCTCAAGAAATAGGGTTCTCCCTGCCTCTTGGATCTCCTTACTCAGTGGGTGCGCTTGAAAGTAGGAACTCTCGATATCCGGAATCTCAATCGTGCTTACAGATGCATCCGTTGAAGCCCGGAGGCGTAATAAAGGGAAGTCGTCTATCGTAGATAAAGGCGGGTTTAACTTCTCGGCTTTTGAGGCGAGATCGATGATCCGGTAAGCGTATGACTTCGCAAGCTCCAAATCTACTTTCCCTTTTTGTTCAAACTCCTCGTTTTCTCCAGATTCAAAATCTGCTATCTGAACCCGTTGCCGGAGCTGCCCTGTAGACGATATCCTAATCTCCCATGACGTGAGGTCTGGCGAGAACCCTGGACAATATGTCGTTTCAATTTTCATGATTGCAGCAACCACATCTCTGAATCTTTCCAGTCGTCATCTTCAATGGCGTGAACGATATCAGAATGAATGTTCATCCACCTAGGGTCTGGTGGAGAACCAAGCCGAATTTTTGATTCCTCTAATACATCACCGTATCGCAGTGCTCGCATGCAGTAACTCAATGTCTCTTGCGGTGCTTCTATTTCGTCCCGGATGATGTCACAGAAGCAGTCCTTTATCTCTCCGGTATGGCCACATTGATCTGCCAACTCAATTAGCTTCCGGAAATACGGCTCAAGTACCCTGCAGTTCAAATATCCTGCGTCTTTATCCGCTTGAACAGCCTCCTCGCAGATCGCTGTAAACCTTTGGCGGATTGGTTTTTCTGGCATGTCGTCCTCACTTAGCGACGGTTTCAGTCGCTTGCTCCAGGATGGTTTTGGCACAATTAAACCGCATGCGTTTTCAGCCCGGCTCGTTGAGCGGCCCTAAGCTGCTTCCTGTCAGAAGAAACGAACAACTGCGCTCCCCATTCCATTGCACAGGCAATGTGCAGAGCATCCATGGCCCTAACCGGATTTTCCTCCAATACGTGCAGTGAAAAGGCTACCACGGGCACGGCAAGGTTAATGATGTCCGCATCGCGAACATCCTCCATGAGTTGTTGTTTCGCTTTTGAGTATTGAAGCTCAGTCAGTGATCGCTCTCTGCGTCGGCGGTTAAGCGCAGAGATGATTTCGGGGACACAGATCACACTCAAACCCAGCTCCGAGGCCCGGTCACAGACATCCTCAACCTTATCGCTTCCGGTTTCATCGACAAACCGCTTGGCGAATGCGGATGAATCAAGAAACGTCTTCACGAGCCCGATCCTCAAGAATGGCAGAGGAGAGCCCCGCCCCCTTTGTCGACAGGCGGAGGGCTTTCCGTTTCCATGAAGGCTGGCCGCCGTCCTTCTTTGCAATAGGTGACACTTCTGCGATAGGCCGCCCGTGGCGTAGCACCACGAGGGTCTCACCGTTCTCAACTCTTGTCAGCATGCCAGATGCATGACTTCTGAATTCTGTAAGTGTTACGGTTGTCATACGTTGCTCCTGATCTGTACAGAAACGTACAGATTTCTGTACGTTTCGTCAAGTCTCATCCTGTCGGACAACGTTGCAAGTCACCGGCCCTCGAAAGATGCACTTGGTGGGACTTCCGGGGGGTGGTGGTCTTGTTTTGTTCTGCAACCCTATGTGTCTGCCAGTGTGGCATCATTGATCTTGATATCAGCTGGTTCTTCACGGTGATGGCCGCCACGACCAAGTCGTCTAAGTCGTGCACGCATCTGCTCAATACCTTTTTCGGCAAACACTCGTTCGCGACCTCTTCGATCAAAGCCAGAAGACGGGTTGCACAAATTTCGTCTCCTGTACGAATTTCATCCTGCATCTGGGGAAGAATGGGGGGCTCTTCAAGGAAAAGTTGCACCACGTCCAAAAGCAGGTAGGACAATCTTGCATCCACCCGTGCCGGTCCATGCACCAAAGCGGCAACGGTCCAGATGCGGCGGTTGTGGAAATTTGATTCCGAAAATTCCTATTGGATCTAAAAAGGATAGACGACAACGGAGGATGAACAGAAGAGGATTGAGGATCAACGAAACCGAATCGCCTTCTGGATCAGGAAGTACCCGTACGAAGAATTTTCCATTGATCTTCATTCCCACCTTTCGTTGTGGCTTCCTGATAGCTGACGATGTAGGCGCGACGATTCGAATCGGTCGGATTCGGAGGACTTGCATGCCACGTCATGGCGCTGAATAACACCAGGGACCCGGCTTTAATTTTGGGTTGAATCGCTTGTGCCTTTTCTTCCTCGGTCGGTTCAAAACTCAGTCGGCATAAACCCGATGGTTTAGGAGAATGTTGTTGCAGGCCGGTTTCATGGCTTCCGGGAATAAAATAGACCCCTCCATTCTCCGGCCCTGCGTCCTGTAACGGAATCCATACACTCATTCGTGTGCGGCTCTGGCTTTTTTGGGTGTAATACGCATCGTCTTGATGCCAATGGCAAATGGAATTCGCATCACCGTGAGGTGGTTTATTCACGAGTTTTGCGGAATAGATCGCGATTCCAGGAAAGACGATCTCTTCAATCAACGAAAGGATTCTTTCATCCGCACAGAAGTCGCGCGTCAGGGGACTGCGCAGACCTAGACTGTAAATCGAGCCCGGCCGATCTTCCTTGTCCATGTTCTCATCCACCAGCCGGTCAATTTCCTGATTGAGGGTTTCAAGTTCAGCACTCGGGAAGACATCTTCAATGATCACCAACCCGTCGCGTGTGTAGATTTCAAGTTCTTCTTCCGTAAGCTTCCGCATTGAATCGGTATTCTGAATGACCATGAGATTTCCTATGAAGTTGTTAAAATGTCCTATGATTATTCATACTAAACCGTCAGATTACTATTGAGCACATCGTGTAATTATAGCATTGAACCGGTGATTAGATGGAATCCGCATTTTCTCAGCTAAAGGACTCGACGTGGACGTGGAGGCATGCCTTCAGCAATCGGGTACATGAAAAGTTTGGATTTCACTATCGTCAGATTCCCGAACATACACTCTGGTATGTCGTGGATGGAGCCCTACAGATCCGCTTCGATGATCAGGAAAGCAAATGGCGGAGTCTGAAAAAGGGAGGGTTGCTGTGGACAGGCCCCATGGCCACACTCAGCGCACAACTTCAGAAAGGAGAGGCATGTTACGCGTACAGCTTTCGCTTTGGTCTTTCGGGAGCGTTCTGCATGTCTCAGATCATGCTCCTGGAGGAGGCTCGTTGGTTACGCCATGACATTGCAGCCTGCATGGAACAGGTCCTGCAAGATCAATTGCTGCATGAAAACCAAATGCCGGAACGCTTCTGTATGCGTCTCGCGCTGATTCACGATGAAATGAAGGCCGGAACGGGAGCTCCGTATAAGGCGAAGACCGCACATCGTTTCGGGGCCAGGGAGCTGATGGAGTTACTGCGTGTCGTTCGTCGTTACAACTACCATTGCACCTCCAACGAGTTAGCTGAGGCATTGCACCTGAGCCCCGATTACTTTGCCAGAGTCTTTACCCGAAGCTATGGCCTTTCACCGCGAGCATGGATGGTAAAGGTACGCATTGAAGAAGCGGCATTTGAACTCATCCACTCCCATGCCTCCATCAGCGAAATCGCGTATCGGTACGGATATGAGGACCCCAACTTCTTCGGTCGACAATTCAAACAGGTGATGGGGGTTTCACCAGGCAACTATCGGCAGAATGCATCCTGATCTCTTGATTGCATCAACATGCAGGGGGTAGAGATCCTTCATCAACAAAAGGAACACGGGATGAACATGCGCAACGATTACCGATCTGAACCCATTCGCCGGATGGTGGTCATGGGAGAATCCAATGCGTATGGGATGAACGCGGTCTGTGCGGAGAATGAGTGGGTGCAGACCCTGGGCAATCAGATCCGTGATCTGCAGGACGGTCCGCTGCGGATCTTCAATCATGCCATCCCCTCCAATGTGATCAGCCCGGATGCCCCGGGGTATACTCCCGGTGATGCGTACCGGACCTCCCCTTCTGCTCTGGAGCGGTACGAGGAGGATATGATTTCCTACAACCCCGATCTGGCCGTGTTTGCGTATGGACTCAACGATTCGCGTTGCGGTCATTCGACCGAGAGCTTCATGAAGGCGTACCGGACCATTGTGCTTGAGACGAGGGCCCGTTGCCCAGATGCCTTGATCCTGCTCGCAGGACCTTACTGGAACCCTCAGTATGATCCGGAAGCCTGGGAGGCCTTGGAGCACCAACCGGATTTCCACGCATTCGGGCGCAAGGGGGATGACCTGGTCACGGCGTACAATCAGGCGATCTCCGACTTGGCGGAGGAGGTTGGTGCGGTCTTTGTGGATCTTTATTCCATGCTCAAGGGAGCCAGCTGGCTGATCGGACACGATGCCTGCCATTTCATGGATGTCGGCCAACGCGTGATCGGGATGCGCATCTTCTGCGAACTCGCAGCAAACTGTTCCTTCCTCTCCCACTCCAGCAAACAGATGGAGACAGAACTACAGGCGAGTGTCCAGAACACAGGCGGTACCAACGCCCTGCCTCATGTTATCACCACTTGGCGGCCCCCGGAAACATCAGGTCGGGATCCCGAGTGAGTCGTCCTCGAGACACTCATTATGGAGACAACTGATACAAAGCTCCTTCCGCCGCTTTCCGGGTAAAGAAATCTTCGTGTTTGGCGAAGGTCTTTAGGCGGGGAATCACGATCGCTTCATGACCGGCACCCAGAGTTCCCAGGCGTCCCACCATGTCGGCACGAACCCGCCAATCGGCCTTGGCCGCCTGGGTCATGAACACATCAAGAGCGTGTTCGGCCTGTTCGCCTTCCACCCTGGCAAGTAATTCCGCCGCCGCCAATGCGACCTGGCGTGACTCACTGTCCAGAAGAGTTCCCACGTGGTCTTTCCAGGCAGCAAAGGCCTTATCGTCATGCTGAAGAGCGGAGACCGCCATGGCCTGGATTTCGGGGTCCTCCGAGGTCAGCCTCTCTCTCCAGTTGATTTCCCAGCCTGCGCGGCTCGCCACCGGCACCAACTTCCATGCCGCCATACGACTTGCACGCTGTCGTCCGGGATTCGCAGGATTCGTTTGCACAAGTGCGTCTTTCAGCTTTGTGGATGCGTCTTCGTGTTTTGGATCCACGGAGAGCAGGACTGCGGCAACCGAAAGCCCGACCTGCTTATGCGTCAGGAGTGATTCCAACTCGGCTCGGTAACGCTCCACCGGGAAGTTCGGGTGTACAATGATGCGGGGGAGGTCCCGCTCTTTACTCAGCCTGCCCTTCCGCTTCCCGCGTTCGTTCACCTGAAACAATCCTTTCATCGCTGCCTGTACCGCTTCTTCTTCCGGCGCAACATCCAGTACCGTGTTCATCACAAACGGGTACCCCTGCTTGTCATCGATACGGAATGTCCCCGGACGCACAATGTCCACAATTGCCTCCTGGCTTGCAGCACCGGACGTGGATTTCAGCGCGAGAATCACCTGTTTCCGATACACATCCTCAGGTCCTTTCATCACCTCGATCAGGGCAGGAACCGGGTCCAATGAATCAGGTAACGGCTCCATGGCCACCAGAGTCTTCGCGACCTGATCAATCAATGCCGCCTCCTGTGAGGGCAGAAGAGCCAGGACCGCTTCGGCATGCCGGCTTGCCTCTGGCCCCATCGTCTGAAGGGCTTTCAACGCCGCCACCCGACTCTCAGGAGTCGAAAGGTGAACGGCCACCTGATCTGCCAGCGGGAGCGCCTGCTCCCCCATACCGGAAAGAATCTCCAATGCCCGTTTCTGTGTCTTGGGATCTGCCAGCAGTTTTTCCACTTCCGGCAGTACAGCCGGGCCAATGGCGGAAAGGGCATAACCTGCATACCGTTCATTTACCGGATCGTCCAGTAGTGTCACCAAGGCCGGAATCACGGCTTCCGCTTTCGGACCGAGTTGAATGATCACCTTCGTCGCATTGCGGCGGACATACCGGTTTTCATCGGAAAGCATCGGAATCAGATCCGGCACCAAACTGCTGAAATCGCCATCAAAGGACTGCAGCCCATAAAGCAGTTCTGCCCGCACATACGGATCGGGGTGGGACAGATGCTTTTTAATTTCGGGCAGGGCAACCGGACCCATCCAGGAAATGGTCTCCGCCGCCACCTTGTTCCCCACCGTTATTTTGTCGGTGAGACCCTTCATGATCTCCGGAATGGCATCCGCAGCATCCGCGCCCATCCGTCCAAGAGCAATGGACGCAATTTCGCGCGAACCGGTGTTGGGATCGGACAGGCGCTGTACCAGTGCTTCCTTCGGATCTTCAGACAGAATACGGGGGTTCGGCATTTTCACCTCACCCGGGCCCTCGTACATGGCCGCATTGTTACGGCCCCGATTCCGCATCCAAAGGAACCCCTCCACCCTGAAGGTCTTTCCATCGATTTCCACCTCATGAATCTTCGATACGTCCTCCCCGGTCGCCATAAAGACCACATCCTCAAATTCCTCGCGTTTAATTCGGACCCCCACCAGGTCCTCACGGTCGATCAGGGTTTCAAACGTCGTGGTCGGAACATTCCCGTTTGCAAACGGCTCGTGCAGCACCACGAAATTGGTGTTGTCGGTTTCGCGGCGGATGTTCAACCAGGCACCACCCGTCTCACCATACTCCTCTTCAAGTGGAGGGCGTCCGCCGAACACGACGGTATCCGGTGAGCCCAGAGCGGAAATGCGCACGCCCACCTTCTGCTCATACCAGGCCGCACCCAGTTGGGAGGCATTCACATCGTTGCCGGTATAATCCTGCAGGATATGGGTGGACCAGCCTTTCAACCCCGGTTCCAGTTTTTGAACCTCACGGGGATCGTTGGGATCCAGTGGCGCATTCTCCGGCTGAGGATCCCCCAGATCTCGATACAACATGGATCCATTGAGTTCTGTGGTGGGGGTCCAACCTGACAGGTCCAGGGTGCCGGCTCCATTCACAGACCAGTCATAGCGGCGGACCCGGTCGCTTCGGTTCGCATAAATATCCAGCAGGTAGTCATCGGTCAGGAAAATCCCCCGTTCCTGCCAGACATCCGGATAGAGTCCTTCTGCCGCGACGGCCACAAATTTCATCTCGTCTTTCACCAGATGCCGGATGCGCTGGTTGACGGATCCATTTTGTCCATGGTCCACGGGCCGGGGCTTTAAATGATCAACGGTTAACCCTCCCGCCTGTCCGCGTGGGGTATCATACCAGGCATGTCCGCCAATATAGCCTTTTCCTCCGGTGCGAATGCTTCGGTTTTTCACATGGTCTTTTCGGCTCCGCGATCCCCAGCCCCGTGCATACAACGGGCGGCCATGGGCGTGGTAGCCCAGCAGGGAAAAACAGTCGTGGGCGTAATGAACATAATACATCCCGAACTGCATGGCGACCGCGGGTTTTCCACTGGTCCAGTACTCCGGGGTCTCATCCGCTTTCAGGAAGGCAAAGCCTCTCTGTTCTGATACGATGGACTCCGGTGCAGGAGGGGTGACCTCCGCAGGGTCAATCGGCTCCAATCCGAAGAACAGGGTTGGGTAGGCCCTCTCCTCATCCGGCCCCCGCATCTGTGCGAGGAAATAATCGAACCCCGCATCGGGGAAACGGCGATGACCCGCTTCGCACCAGAGTGGGGCCTGCATTTTCGGGAAGGGCCCGTTCATCCGGCTTCCGGAAAAATACATGTTCCCACCCTTTTTCTGACCGGGCAGATATCCGCTCACAAAGTTGTGGCCGAAGATACCATGTAAGGCTGATTTTCCAGGTGTATCGCCCATTTCGACGACCCGGATCGGGTCCCGCCCCCCCGGGATATGGGTAGGAGGAAACGAAATCCGTGGCGGCTGAAACAGGAAGTCCTTCACTGTGGCGCCACTTTTGGACACATAACCATACCCGTATTTGTCACCCAGTTTCAAATCCTCGAGTGCTTCACAGATCAAAATCATGGTGCCGATGTTGGAATAATACTTTGCAAACTCCTCCATATAAAATCCGTCTGCAAGATACTGGTCAAAGAACCAGTACCAGCCGCCGAATCCGGACCACAACGCGTCAATCGCTTTTTCATCCTGCAGGGCCACGGCCATGAGATGGGTGCCAATGGCACGGGGCCAGTGCATGTTCGGCAGTGTATCGGTCCGGCCATACCCAAAGTGAGGGTGAATGGGACGGTGGCCGCTCAGTTGAAATTCGATGTACACCCGGAAGGTGTCCTCAATCGCCACCTTCTCTTCCTCCGTCAGTTCATGATAGAGAAGATCATACCGGAGCACGTTCATACTCTGCTCATCCCGCATGTGACGATCGGTGGCTGAAGCATTCCCCACCACCCAGCGGCCCCCGGCATCCGTTTCCGGCTGCTTCCCGATGAACCTGCGGAGTTCTTTCAATTGCCGTTCTTTGGCCTGAGCATCCTCATAGATGGCAATCTGAAACAGATCCCATAACGGGGCTGCTTTTCCCGATGCCTGACGGGTGGTCATTTTTGTGACCTCCAACTGCTTCTGAGCAGCGGGGTCGGTTTCCAGCCGTTTCCGAATCGCCGCCGCCTCTTCTTTGGTCCACCACAGGAAGGGATGCTCCACTTTTTTTGGAGCAGGGGTCAACTCTGCCAGCACAGTAAGGGACTGGACACATAGACTCAGCACAACCACGCGGTTGAGAAGGCAACGTTTCATATCATTCTCCTATTCAGAAACACTTTACCTCCCGGGTAAGGCACGCCTTACCCGGGAGAAAAACAGTATCGTCGATTTTTTTACTCTACGGCGTCAAAGGCGGAAGCGGTAAGATTTTTCCCGTCAAAATTGAAGGTCTGGGCACCCACCTTGATGCTTCCTCCTTCTGCTGTGACCTGAGGCTTTTCACCCGATCCAAGCGTGTAGACCCTCGCGGTGTAGGCCTGGCCGTCTACCATGAGTTGCACCGGGGCAAGAAGAGGTGTGGTTTTCGGCGCTTTTTTGTTCTTCTTTTTTTTCGGTTTGCGTTTGGGATCGTCCACCGTCACCACCACCAACTCAGCACCGGACGTGTTGGACATGTCAATCATGACCGGATTCCCTGCTGTAAGACTGAAGGATCCGTCCTTGCCTTCCGCGAAGTAGGTGGGCCGACCGTTTGCGTACACATCCAGGGTGTCTTTCCGTCCAAGCCCCCAGACCCGCATACGGCCGCTGCGGCCCGCCGCCTGTCCGTCACGTGCGGCGTAATATCCTTTCGGACCATTCTCCACAAGATGCGTCACGATGATGTCATTCTCATCCTGCCAACGGTTCCGGGCGGCGATGTATCCATGATCCCGGTCCAGCAGCACCCTGGGCAGAACCTCTTCGGGATTCTGGGCGGCGTGCTCGGGCCAGTTGATAAACGCATAAATCGCCTGGTGAGGTGTCGTCCCGGCATTGTAGGTTTTAGCGCCCGTCTCGAACTTGTCGAAGAACTGATTGTAGGTCCAGAGTAGCGCGCCTTTGTATTCGTCGGGAACCGCTCCGAAGCCCTGGGCAAAACTGCCGCGGACTCCTTCCTGGTAGAGATCATCCCCACCATACGTTCCACGGCTGGGGAATTTCCCCTGCCCTTTCCCGCCGACATGATACACCCAGCGGAGGGTGAGGTTTTTCGCATTGGGACGGTCCACGTTGATGTAATCACGCCCCATGACAATCTTCAGTGCATGCAGCATCTGAATCAGTCCGCCTTCGGCGGAAAGACGGCTGGGAGGAAATCCTTCCGCATAATAACCTCCATCACCGAAGCCGTACGCCAGCAGACGGGACACGTTGCTTTCCGCTTCGGCAATCCGCGCATCCACCCATTCAGTATCCACGCCTGGATCATTTCGGATGGCCATCAGCCCCACACTCACTCCACCGATCAGGGCCCCATAATGATTCGAGCCCGGGGGATATCCGGTCCGTCCTACCAACTCCGCCACAGTGGTTTCCTGCGGACGCTCCGGAACCGGTTTTCCATCCGCCTTCTTCTTGTCCCATCCCGCCTGGGCGGAAGCGGTCACCTTGGAGTAATTCTGGATTTCCAACGCGATCTGTTGGCGGAAATCCTCCGGCCACCCGTCGTAGTTGAGGTCGTAGGCGTAGCCCATTGCCCCCAGCACATTGGAAGCCCGCATGGTGGTGCCCGGCATCATCCAGCCATAACGGTTATCCCGGTCCATTTTACCGGCCAGCATATGCTCCACACAGGTCCGGGCCATATCCGCATATTTCTGTTCACCCGTAATCTGATAGAGAAAGCCAAATCCAGCGGCGTGCCAGGAAGTGAAGATGCCCATAGGCTGATCTTTCGGCGATTTATTGATGTTATGCGGAGGCGTCTGGTTAAACACCGTGGTGACCGCTTCGCCGTTTTCTCCAAGCAGAACCCGGAGTCGGGCGAGGATGGCTTTTCCAAGCGGCGTTTCTGCTTTGGCCCTCAACGCAGGCAGATCCGCTTTGCGGAAGAGCAGGCGAGGATGTTCCCCCGGCTGAACTGGTTCAAAGCCCTCAACCGGGGCATACCAATCACGGGTATCCAAGTCATACCGCCAAAGCTGGGCAAAGTCATGCATCCCGCTTCCCCGACGGGCAGACCCACGTCCTGCAGCGTGTACCACCGTTCCATCCTCATACGTCAGAATCATTTTCATCCCATTGAGCCCCTGAACCCGGTAGGCATGTACTTCCGCCTGCACTTTTTTGGTCGGATCCCCCGCCGGATGCAGGTGGCGTTCGGTGATGTCAAAACGGCCTTTTACTTTCCCATACGCTTCCGGTTCAAAGTCGAAGTCCTCGACCCGGATCGGCATATGCGTGCCCCACTTGGGTTGAGCCATCAATCCAATGGTGACCGATTTGACCTCCCCTTCCTGCAGACCCAAGGATACCTGAACCGCATCACGGGCAATTTCATCCTCGCCCTGTTTTTCCGGGGTCATCCCTCCGGACCAGAAGGCGTTTTCCCAGTTGTCCTCGGTCCGGCCGACAGACCCGCCCATATTTCCGTTGAAGGTTTCAGAACCGTCATGCCAGGGTTTGCCATCCGAACGCGTGGCAGTGTAGGTTCCGCTCAGGCCGATACTGCCGTCCTCGCGTTCCTGAAACGAACCGCTCATGTCCACACTCATGGTGAACATCTTGCCGTCTTTTGGCTGCCAGGGATCCGGTGTCATGAGAATTTTCAGATTCCCCTGAAGGGTTTTGTTTTCCACATCCACTGTCACATCTGACGATTCAATCAAATGAATGGAAGTGTTATAGGTCCGGGAGGTTGCCAGTCCATTGACCAGCTTCCCTTCTTCGAACACCGGATAGATATCGAGGTTCTTGGTAAAGGGCTTTCCCCGGCGGACCCCCTCCCCAAAGATGCGGCTCAGGCCAATATGCCAGGTACCGCTATCGATGCGCAAGGGTTCGGGGGGTTCTACGTCAGCAGCCATGGTGTTCATACCCAACAGGGTCAGAAGGCTGAGTGCAATTCGGAAGGATGGATGTTTCATCATGGTGTACCTTTCTACTCTGAGGCTAGGCGTTTATTTTTGGGATGTGGTTTGTTTGACCTCCCGTTCCCTTTTCCGGAGCGGAATCACCATGTTCCAGGTATGGGAGGCTCGGGAAAACCCGCCCGGGCCATCTGCGGTGGCGGCGAAGAGGTGCGTGGGGATTCCGTTCTCAATCAAAAGCTGTGGCCGTTCAAACGACCCCTGAACCGATTCGGTTCCGTCCTCCCATCTTACCTTCCGAGAGTAAGCTTTGGGGTCGGGGGCCAGGTCCCACCTCACCCCATCTGCAGATACCGCATGCGCACCTGCATGGTCCTCGCCAGTGATCTTTCCCGTGAGGTCATTAAAGATCATGTGAAAACCTCCATCCTGATACCAGATGTAGGCATCCTCATAAGAGAGCCCCTCCTCAAGCAAGGTAATGGGCGCATCCTCTCCCAGGCGTTCGAAGGGAGCGTGTATGGATTCCGCTTTCGCAACCCCGTACTGAATCGGCCCCTTGTTGCTGTGGGTGGATTTGTAGAGTAACAGAATCTGACCATCCGGCAGCACACAGGGTGCAGGGTTGGTGGTCATGAAGGCATCCCAATGTCCGGGGCGGGTGTCGAGACACGGTGAATCAGAACGGGTCCAGGGTCCATGGGGAGAGAGTGCGGTGGCAAACCCGATACGCTGACTGCCCCGGGCCTCTACCCGCACCTCTTCGGAAACCTGGCCCTCCGGCCCCAGTCCTCCCCGATAAGAGATTCCGGTATAAAACAGAACATACCGTTTCCCCACTTTGTGAATGGTGGGATTATGGGTGGCACATCCATCCCAGAAATCGGGACCTCTGGGCGTGAGAATTTCCTCCACAAACCGGTAGGGTCCTTCCGGAGTGGAACTGACCGCATGCACAATTTGGGAATGGGTCAGCCAGTTGGGGGTAAAGGGGACCTCTTTGGACCAACGGGAGGCAAACATATGATACAGATCATCCTCTCCGCGGATCACGGACCCGCACCAGATCCAGTGATCCTCTTCATAGAATCCTCCATGAAGCGGGGCAGGTTGAAGTTGGTTGGAAAACGAAGGCATCCTGTACAAATAAACCGGTTAGTTACGGAATCCAGGAAATCGTGCAGTGGTTCGTTTGGTAGCGGTCACCTCCCGTGGCGAAAGAACGCCGTCTCTGATCAGAGGATGTTCCTGTTCCTGGAGATGTTCTGTTAACCGATCCATAAGGTGACTTCGGTCCTCCTGCAGCGGATGCTGTTCATAGGGATCGTTCTCCAGGTCAAACAGAAACGCTTCGCCGCCTTCTGCGCACCAGATCAGCTTGTCCATCCCTTTGATCACTGTGTAATGGGTGTTCATGCAGTTGCCGATATGCACCCGTTCATCCTCCCCGGTCTCTCGGGTTCGCCCGAGCAGGTCCTGCCCCGTCACCACTTCCGGAATCGGCACCCCGGCAAGAGTGAGACAGGTGGGCATCAGATCAGCCAGACACACCAGGCGGTCACATTGAGTCCCCCATTCATCCGGGACCGGCCATGCAGGTGCGGGAGGACGCACAATCATGGGGATATGGGCAGACCCCTCCAGATGGACCAGCTTGGATCCCAGTCCGTGGTCTCCCAGCATCTCGCCATGGTCCGACGTGAAGATCATCCAGGTATTCTCCAGCAGTCCCAGTTCCCGCATCCGCGCAAACAGACGACCCAGAGCATAATCCACCTGCGAAATGAGTGCATAATACGACCGCTTCATTTCCTGGATCCCCTGCTCGTTCATCACCGAAGGATCACTTAAGGCCCAGGTCAGGGCCTGCATGGCCTGCGGCACCTCCCAGTCCCCCTTCACCGGAGGTGGAAGCTCCATGTTCGCATACAGCTCCGCCAGGCTGCTGTGAGGGGTGAAAGGCGGATGAGGTTCCTCAAAACTGGTCCAGAGAAAAAATGGACAGGTGGTATCGCGGGTTTCCAGGAAATCGATGGACCGGTCCACCACCCAGTGGGGAGGCGTCTGCTTTAAAGGGGTGGTCGAGCGACCCGGCACAATTTCATTCAGCCCCAATCCATGTCTCAAGGAGTCCGGATAGGACCGGTAGTAATCATGATCCAGTTCCATATGCTCGAACCCGTAATGAGCCCGGGAGGGCGCAAAGTGCATCTTGCCCTGGGCCCGGGTCTGATACCCGGCCTCTGTCAGTAATCCGGGAAGGGTGGCGGCCCCCCGAAGCGGCATCCGATGAGTGCCGTTCTGAACATAGTCCTGATCGTAGCCATGCCGTCCGGTCATGATGGTCGCCCGGGCAGGCATACAAACGGGGCAATCACTGTAGGCCCGGGTAAAGGCAATTCCCTCCGCACACAGCCAATCCAGGTGTGGGGTGAAGATGTGGGAATTTCCCAATGCGGCAATGGTATCAAAGCGCTGCTGATCCGTGGTGATCAGGAGAATATTCGGAGCTCGACTCATAATTAGGTATAGAATACACAAAATCAGTCTTTCCAGACAAGGTCAAGGGAAAGCAATTGAAAGTTAGATTTCCACTCATGGCCATTCCCAGGTGGCCTGTGGGACGGCGTAAACCGACGGACTCCGTCGGGAACTAAAATGGGATGGTAAAACTGTCGCTGAAGGTGAATTCCGAGGGGTCATCCGCATTTACGATCCGGAAACAGAACAGCTTTTGACCGCCGGGAATTTTGGCTTTGAACGGCTCTGCCTTGGCATTGGAAGGAGTAAGTTTGCCGATATCCTTCACCTTGTTTCCAACGGAGGGCAGGTGGTTGGCCACGGTCCAGGTCAGCGTCCCGAATCCGGGACTTCCCACCTCGAGCCGGTCACTCAGGAAATAGTCATGATACCCCAGCCGATGCAGCATGACATACACCGCATTGACCTCTGGATCCTCTACCTTCCAACGGAAGGTGATCTCATCACCCAGATTGACTTTCGTTTGGGGTTCGATCCCTCTGGGTTCGAGGACAGTGAAGGTGTCCCGCTTGTCTTTGGCATCCACCAGCAGGGTTTCCACATGGGTTTCGATTTCCTTCGGCAGCGGAATCCCATCCTGTGCACAGAGTGCTTTCACAATTTCCACCCCTTCCAAATACCCGGCCATCCCCCCGGCGTGGAAATGGTCGCTGCGGACGGTCAGGGGATAGTGCTCATAACAGGGAGTGATGGTATCCAGCACCACCACCCTGGGGTTGGAATTCTGGGCCTGCCAACGGCGGTGCACCTCAGCAGAGGCGAGAAGACGTTTGCCTTCCTCAATTCCGTCCCGCTGATGGTAATGACCGTTGATGCCAATCCAAAGGGCGGGTTGGTCCCGCTTGAGGCGGCGTTGAACACTCGCATCAAATTCCGCCAAGGCCGTCACCATGGCCGACTCCTCCAAAGGCAAGGAGGCTTTTTTCAACTGAAACGGAGGATCAAAGTGATTCCCCAGCCGGGCAATGATCACAGGATAGGTATGAATGTTTTTGATCCCTTCCTCATTCCGACTCCACGGATAGGGCATCTTGACCACGGTCATTCCTTTCCCGCCGGGGACCATTTGAAGAAGCTCCTCAAGCTGACGCTGACCGGCATGGGAGGAGGTTTGGTACAGCAGTTCGCGTTGGGAGCCGTCAAAGACCTTCAGTTCCTCTCCAACCAACCCACATGGAAGAAAAAGAGAAAAAACAACACAGACGATCCTACAGGCGTTCATCCCGTTACTCCAAGCAGCATCCCGCCCCTTTCTCATGCACCGAATCGCATTCATTGTACCGACTTGAGCGGACTCTGGTATCCGCCGCGTTTGATTTTCTTCACCAGTTCCGGTTGAAATTTCTCATTGGGGTCCACGGTCTGGCCGTCCCATTCCGCAAACTGCAAGGGAAATGGGAAGGCGTTGGGTTTTGAGGTGTCGATCACTCCTGCATCTTTCCGTTCCTGGGTCCGCTCATGAAGACTCCGCCAGTAACCCAGCCCTGACGCACGGGATCCACTCTTGTTCCATTTGCGGTTCAGCAGGCAGACCTCACCGGCGTCATTCAAGGCTAACCCCGTAATGAGCGCACTGTTTGACGCCAGGTTGCGGTTGCCCCGGAACCCCACCGTATACCGGTTATCCCCCGGTGCCCATTTGACCATGGGAAGATAGGTCCTGAAGCGGTGCCGGACTTCACCACTTTTTGCATTCAGTGCCCAGAACCAGGCCCCGCTGTCCGCTTCCACATGACGGCCTGCAACCACATAGACGGTTCCATCTTTGATCACACTGTTCATGACCGGCCAGCGGCTCTCGAGCTGTCCATTGACCACCAGTTCCTGGCGGGTCGGGGCAGCCAGGAAGGACCACTTCGGCTGACCGGTTTCGAGATCCAGACAGGTCACCGTACCGGCGGTGGTGGTGACATAGGCGAGACCGTCGGCGGCATTCGGGGTGCTGTAGATGCGGCCATCGGCCCGGTACTGCCAAACAGGTGTGTTTCCGGCGGCATCGGAACTCGCCGTGACCAGATGACGCTGTACATCCACGGTCAGATACACGTCGCCACGTTTCGCAGCCGGAATGAGGTCCTGATCAAAATAGGTCCGCACTGACTCATATTGAATCATGTCCCGTACCAGGGCACTGTCGGGCAGTTTCTCATGGGCACCGGCCTTGCGGACAGACGGAACCGTCAGACGCTCCGATTCTGCAATGGGGTTCACCTCCACCGATGGAATCAGGGCAATGGACCCCCGCAATCCGTTGTAGCAGGAGCAGGTCGGGTCGAAAAGGGACATCACCGCACCATAAGTGGCGTAATTGGGCTTCGCACAGTTCCCGCGTACCAGAGAGGTTTGGTAGGAGGTGCCGTCCCTGGACACAAAGCTGTTAAAGCCGTACACAATCCAGTCTTCGGTGCCGGACATGCGCACACAACGCTGATTCCCGCCAAGGAACGTCAGCTTTTCTCTGGTCCGGCTATTTTCGGCCCCGGTGAACCGTTGGGAACCATTCGTCTCCTCCACAAAGGTGAAGCCTGCGGTGCCGGACGACTGTGGATGGAGAGAGTAGGTCGCGTGTTTGCTCACCAGCATGCCGTTCCAGAGAATCGCATTATTGGTCATCGGACCGTGTTTGCCGTACTCTTTCCGCTTGGTCTTATTGTTGGCATCTTCCAGATGCCAGAGGGTGTCTCCCGTTTTGGCATTCAACGCCCACATGTCCCCGTGCCAGTCCCGGTGAAGGTTGGCCGTCCCGTCCCAGATGTAGAGGATGCCGTCCCGGTCAAACAGTTCGGTGAACAGTGGAGGTCCCACAACGCGTTTGCCCTTCACCAGGGTATCGGATTGGGACCAGTCTTTCCGCCACAGTTCTTTCCCATCCTTCATAGACAATGCGGTCACTGCGGCCGTGGGAAAGTCCCCCCAGCGGCCATGTCCCTGACGCGGCTGTGTGGTTTCCTGCAGCCAAAGCGTGCTTCCATCTTCACTGATGACCGCGCGGGCACTGGGTTTCGCCAGTTTGATCTGCCACCGCTTCTTCCCGGTGGGGATGTCGAGTGCCACCACGTCAAAGCCGTAGACCTGAATCAGAGTATCCTCCCAGACTCTCAACTGCCCATTGCTGGTGTCCTTATCGAAACGGGCTCCCGTGGGGGGGCCGAAGAGCTGTGCCTTGCCCCCCCACTTGGCGGGCATGTTCAAGCCCTCGTCAAAGGTGCGGATGATTTCACCCGTGCCAGCATCCCGCATGACCACCGGTTGCAGTTGCCCTTCCTGCGCATGGATGAACCCAAGCGGATGCCCCACGAAAAAATACTGCTGATAGTTGTTCATGATCGGCTGCCCCGACCACAACGCGACCCCGGAATACGCATCCCGGCCTGCCACCGTCGCTTCCCGAACCCCAAGGCCCGTCATGCCCAAGGTGGCGACAACGCCCCCCGAGGTCCGGAGTTCCGTGGTGTACCGGTCCTGAGACATCCAACGCACCGAATTCGACGGTGCCACCAACTTGTCTTTGGACACCCCGGTTCCCTGGGCATCCCCTTTGAGATGGGTCCACGGAGCATAGTCCGGATTTTCAGGAATCTGTTCGTATTTGCCATGGATCATCAGTTCTCCGGTCGGTGCCAGGACCCGTCGGGCCTCCTCACTGGAAATGGCACTTCCCGCCTCCAGGATCGCCAGATTCACCGTATCGGTATGGAAAGGCAGCACCCCATCCTCCGATGCGGAACGGACGGTAATCAGCCCCACCTGGGACTCGGTTTGGGTCCGGAACCGATCGGCCTGGGCATCATCCCTGGCGACAATTCTCACCAGCCACCGACCGCTTCCGGCCAATTCCAGGGCTGTGTTTGCGCTGTTCGATCCAGACAGAACAGCGAGGCCTCCAGGCCGTTGGAGCTGAGACAGATCTGTCGCCTCCACACGGAGGCTGCAGAGAACAAAGAGGAGATATGCAATAGGGTGTTTGATCATGATCATGCCTCAACCGTGTCAGTGAGCCTGTTCCTCACCGTTGCCAAAACGCTGCCGGAGAATTTTCTGGGTGTTAAACTTCAACTTCACATCTTTGAACTGGCCGTGTGCCACGGGATGAATCGTACGGCCGTTCCACGCCTCGAAATCAATCGGCACCAACTGCTGACTGGGGCGGGTGAGATCCGGCATCCCCTCATCGTTTCGGTCTTTGGTCCGCTCCGCGAGGTTCCTCCAGTACAGATCATAACGGGCGGTAATCCCTTTGGAGTTAAAACGGTTGGCAAAACAAACCTCTCCGGCCTCATTCAGGGCCACTCCCATCGGCATCAAAGACCGGGAAGCAATGCTGCGGTTCCCCCGCCACACGACGCCGTCCCGGCGCATCTGGTTCCGGTCGATGGTTGATTTCGAAATCGGGGCAAAATAGCGGAACGACTGCTGAATCTGGCCCGTCTCTGCCTCGAGAGCCCAGGTGTAAATCCCGCCATCGGCCTCCACATGCCGACCGGCACAAAAATAAAGCGTCCCGTCTTTCAAAACCGTATTATAGACCGGCCACCGGCTTTCAAGCTGTCCGTTAATGACCACTTTTTCAGTGTTGCCCCCTGCGAGGAAACGCCAGCGAATGCTCCCGTCTCCGAGGTTGAGTGCTGTCACGGTCCCTGCCGTTGAGGCGATGTACGCGATGTCCCCTTCCACTGTGGGAAGTGTATGCACCCGGCCGTCACTCCGGTAGCGCCAGACAACCTCGTCGTTGTTGAGGGCGGTGATCAGATGCCGCTGCACATCCACCCGCAGAGTGACGTGCCCGGCCTCCAGGGGGCCTAACTGCTTGTGATCGGGAAAGAAGGAAAGCGAAATCCAGGGGATCCAGATGTTTTCGATCACCGAATCAGGCAGTGCCTGAGGATCCTTCGCCACCGGAACGGCCGCAGGCCTGCTGAGGCGTTGGGTGTCCGCATACGGCTGATGATCACGTGCCGGAACCAGCGCGCCTTTTCCCCGGAAACCATTGTAGCAGCTGCAGGTTTCATCTGTCGTCATCACAATCGCGCCATAGGTGGGATAGTTCGGCATGGAACAGTTTCCCCGCGACATAAAGGTCTGGTAGGCATTTCCTTCCCGGTCGATGAATCCGGTGTGCCCCCGAACCAGATAATTGGCTGAACCGGACGTCCGGACACAGCGCTGATTCCCGCCCATCATCCCGGTCGCCTGACGGTCCGCAGTGGGGCCATCCAGACTGTAGCGGGCAATCCGGTTGTACAGACCGCCGTTCCAGAACACCATGTTGTTGGTCATGGCACCATGTTTGTTGTACTCCCGCTTGGGATTCTTGAAATTGGCGTCTATGAATTCCCAATCGATTTTCCCTGTCTTCACATCAATGGCATACAGGTCCGCATGGTAATCACTGGCGATGTTACTGGAGTGGTCATAGGCAAACAACCGTCCATCCACTTCGATCAACTCACTCAGATTTGTGGGGTGATTCACCTTCTTGCCGAATTTGAGCGTCTCACTGGTCGCCCATTCTTCATTGCGCCACAATTCGTTCCCGTTGATCGCATCGAGGGCGATGATGGCAGTGGTTCCGTAGGACCCCCAGCGTCCCCACCCCGCGCCGGGCTCAAAGGTTTCACAGACGTACACCCGTTTTCCATCCCGGCTGAAGGCTCCGAGAAATCCGCCACGTTTTAACTGGTAGTCCCACATCTTTTTTCCGGTGGACACGGACAGGGCGACCACATGGGGTCCCCAGATCTGCACCAGGGTATCCTCGTGTACCAAAAACATGACGTTCGTGCTTCTGCCAATACCGCTGCTCCCTCCTTTCCGGATACGGGGAAAAGAATCATCATAGCCTACCAGCTTTGTTTTCTGTTTCAGTTTTTCTTCATAATCCGGACTCTGGTTCCAGGGCCGGTCCACCTCCTGCGGCACTCCGAACTTCAGTCCCTCCTCATAGGTCACCAGGATCTCGCCAGTTTTTTTATCGGTGAGGACCGCCGGCTGCCAGTCACCGGGCTGGAGGTGGATGAATCCAAGATCATGAGACACGAAGTTTTCCCGTGATCCCTTATCCCCGGTGGCCCGTTCGTCTTTGAACTGCCATAACGGGACCCCGGAGAAGACATCATACCCCTCGATTCCATGAAAGCGGGTCAGATCCCGCCGGCTTTTCGCAATACGAACCCCGGACAAACTACCCAGGAGATATCCGGCCACCCCATCCGTGGTACGCACTTGCATGTCGGGCAGGTTCTGCGACAGCCAGCGAACACTGGTTGAAGGGGCCACAGCCGTATCCAGAGAGGTTCCGCTGTTAAACTCATCCGCACGGAAATGCGTCCAGGGAGCGTATCGCTCATCCTCGGGTTCGGCCGCCGCCTTCAGCCGGTTCATGGAACCGGTGAGGGACAGTCCCTTGGGAGCCAACACCCGGGAGACTTCTGCGGCGTCAAAGGTCTGAGGTGTTCCCTGTATCACCATGTTCACCGAATCCGGTCCGAACGGAAGCAAACCCGCATTCGAGGGCCCCACCGTGATCAGAGGAATCAGGTCCTCCGCCGCCCGCAGCACCCGTGCCTGTTCGTCAGCATCTTCGCTGACTACATGTACCAACCACTGTCCGGTCTCCGCCAACGTCCGGGCATGGGAAAGGCCCGCCTCCCCCACCACCACCGCGAGCCCACCACGTTCAGGCAGCGGAACACCGCCCATCTCACCGGAAATGGCAGGGGGATGTGGGAGAACCAGCATCAGAGCCAGCATGTGGGCGGGGAAGCGTTTCATCGCGGAATCTCCAGACGGAAGGCTGCGCTCATTTCTATCTATACCATATGTACGTTTCATCTTGTGCTATTTCCTTTCCAACACCTGCACACCTGCCAACAGGCTGCCTGTAACGTGGACCGTGAGATCTTCGCCGCTGAGTCCTTCCACCACCAGGACATTGCCCGCAGGATTGGTTTCGTTGAGGGGGGAATACATTCCATTCCACCGGTAGTGTTTGTGGGGGCCGGCCGGGACCGGAATCTCTTTTCCGTTCACCATCACCTGAAGAACCCCCATGGGTTTTCCGCGCGGGGCTTTCTTCTTTTTCTTTCCGGTCGATTCCGGCACATCCCACATGCGGTCAGGAGGCGAAGAAAGGCCGGGGTTTCCACTGAGATACACCAGTACATCATAGTTCCTGTAGGGAATGCCCGTCAGCGAAAGCCCTTGATCCTCTTTCTCCATCAACGCTCCCATGGCCATAAACCGATCATCCGCACGGGTGTGGCGAGGCAGTTCCGTGTAACTGCGGGACCCGCCGAGATTGCTGTTGGAATCCTGGACCGGGAGTACGGTATCCTGACCATCCCGCCATGGGGATTCTTCGGTGTGCCCCAGGCCCTGCCCAATTCCGAAACTGAGCCCACCCTTGCTTTGTGAAGCGCGGATCCAGTGCGCCATAGGAACCGCACCGAAGGTTTCGCCCGGGTGGGCAATGACCCCATCAGCCCATCCGTATTCCCCCTGCCGTTTGACAAGCGACGTGAAATTGAAGCCGAAGCCCCGTCCATAGTGGTTGATTTCCGGAACCTCGATCCGCTGCACCGCAGCCGTTTCCCCTCCCCGTCCGTCGCGAATAATCACAGAGACCGCATGCACGCCGCTGTGGAAAAGTTTCCCGACCGTTTCCCGGTCGGAATAATCACGGCCATCCAGCCCCTGCCAGGTCCAGGTGAGTTCGTCTCCGTCCGGGTCAGACGCCTCCAAACGAAACTGCACGGCTTTGGTTCCAAGAAAGTGCGCCCGTGTTTCTGTGACCAGTCTGACCACCGGAGGACGGTTTCCTGCAACCGGCGTCACCGTTTCCACATCTGCTGAACCCAGACTCAACAGATCGGGTCCACGGAGTGCAGGTTTCCCGAGAGCCGCGGCTTCTGCCGGTAACGGAGAACGGAACAAGGTTCCCTGGGATGCGGTAAACGCCGTTCCATCCGAGTGAACCAACGTCAACGCCGCTAAGGGAATGTTGGTCGTGGTGTTCCGGGAGATGCGGCTCATGGCCTGACTCAGCTTGATCCGGTGATCACCTGCACGCAGTTTCAGCGTCGGCAGGGCAAACGTGGATGTTCCCGCTCCGCTTTTCATCTGAAGACGGCCAAACCGTGTTCCCCCCACGGCGCCGGTGGCACGGATAACCCCCTGGTTTCCGAATTCCAGCCAGAGCCGTTTCTGACCATGGAGCCGGATAGTGTACTCCCCATCCCGGGGCACCCGCAGATACCCCGCGAAGGTCATTCCCGTGTGGCTGCGTCCGCCATGGACATCATTCAGGCTGAATTCCGGAAGTGTGGTCGCTCGCTGAAAATTGAAGAAACGGCCGTAGTCAGGTGAATGGAAGTTCGGGTTGGGATTCCGGCTCACCTCACCCGTATCCCGGAACACTTCCCACAGCTGTACATGCAGGCCCGGTAACAGCGTGGCGGGACTCTCAGGAAGACGATACCCCTGAGCATCCAACACCGAAACGGTGTAATACGCCGTTGCACTGGCTCCCAGGGGGTCGGTGACGGTGCAGGCAATTTCATGGGACCCTGCCGGAAGATGGGCCAACTCGACCGTGGGAGTCGTTTTGTCTCCCATCGGCGTCTTCCAGAGATAGGACAACTCCCCGCCATCGGGGTCTGAGGACGTCGCCGCACTGAATGTCGCACGGTTGCCCTGCAGATGTTCCTGCACGATCACGGCGGAGGGAGGACGATTGAAGACCTTGATCGGAAACAAAGCTTTACTCGTCATTCCCTCGGAAGAGGTCACCGTCAATGTCGCGACATGTTCCCCCATCTCCTTGTAGGTATGGGAAACCTCAAGACCGGTCGCGGTGGTTCCATCTCCGAACTTCCATTCGTAGCGGAGGTTGGGATTCAGCGGTTGTGCGGGATCGAGGGAGCGGGCCGCTGAAAACGAGACCTTCAGCGGAGGCGCTCCGATCTCCACATCGGTGTCGATGTAGGCGGTCGGGGGACGGCGGGGCGGACGGGGCCCGGCCAGCGCGAGTTCCGGGTGGGAACCGGACTGAGACAACGCCGTCAGTTCCCCTGCCGTCAACGCCCGGTTGTACACGGCAAATTCATCCATATCCCCCTCCACAGGTGCACCGCCAGGCAGGGCAGATCCTTTGCTTCTCCGTCCTCCAAGATAGGTGGGCCGGGATTCCGTCCAGCTCCCCCGGGCACGCGCACGTCCCAGCATCATTCCGTTGAGATACATGGACACCACCCCCCGCTCTGCATCCCGAACAAAGGCCACATGCTGCCACACACCCGGGTCATTGGGAAAACTGACACTGAGACCGCCAAATTTTCCTGCTGTCATCAATGACGGACCCGGATGGAATCCAAAGTGATAGGAACTGCCGAACGGCTCCACGATCAAGGCATATCCGTCACGGGGTTCGTTCAGCTTCAGCCAAAAACAAATCGTCTGACTGCTTCCGTTCAACTGCCAAGGAGCTCCGGCAGGTAATTCCACCCTTGAAAAGATCCCTTTCACATCGGACAGGATCGGATGACGGCTCCGTTCCTGCAGCGGATCGGCACCCAGGAGCGATTTGGCATTGGACTTAGGCCGGAACGGGAAGGCCTCGCCAAATACACCGGGCTGCAAATGTTCAGGGCGGACATTGTAAACCAACGCCAGGTCCTCTTCCCCCTCGCCATACCGGAAATAGGTGAGGTCCCCAACCTGAACCATGTCCTCGTAATCAAAACTTAAAAGCGCATCCGGTGCACCGGGATGCTGGATGGTCTCAGGCGTGACTGCATCCAACTTGGGATCCACCCCCTTGATCTCAAAGGCATTTACAGTGTCAGGGTTGGGAGCGGCTTCCGAGAACACAAAGCGGTTATTCTGGAGGGCGATTTTCAGTCCTCCGACCTGAACCCCGCCGTCTACGGCAACAGCCTTGGGGTGTTCAGGCGAGTCATGAAAGGTGATAACGGTCCATTTACCCACCGTCTGATGCAGGATGTCTCCGGAATACCCGGTATCCAGTTTCTTGGTACTGACCATCACGCCGGCAACGCCACTCCGCCCGCTGAAATCAAAGCCGAAGGTTCCGCCCGACGTCGCCACGGTGGTGCTGATCTGGTCGGTCTCAAAGAGAACCTCTTTGGTCCGCTTCTCGACCCAGCCGGTGGGCATTTCCAGGTAACGGCCCATGGCATACACTTTGATGGGAAGACTCTTCCAGGGTTTGACCCGGGTGCCGCCCGCTTTTGCGGTGAACACAGTGATGACGATGTCGTCTTTGGGGTCATCATGCCAGCCGTTCCGGATGACATAGTGACCGAATTTATCGTCGACATATGCCTTGGGAACGATGCCTTCCGGATTCTGAGGCGTCACCCCGATCGGCCAGTTCACCAGCGCTTGAATGGCGTGGTGCGGATAGTAGGAGGTGTCAAAGGCAAATTCGTCGCCGTTGGCGTTCTCAAAGTAGTTCTGATACATCCACAGAGCCGCAGGGTGGTATTTCTTCGGGAGTACGCCAAAACCCTGGCTGAATTTCCCTTCATTGAGGGTGCCCGAAGATTGAATATCAGACCCACCGTAGGCGGTACCATACGATTCGTGCCGGACGGCATAGGCCGGGGAGCCCAGCGCCGACTGGGTGACTTCCCCGAGCCAGCGGAGGGTGATCCATTTCAGTTTGTCGGTGCCGCTGTAATCGAGACCTTTTACATGTTTCACCGCAGCCCAGTAGGCGAGGAAGGAGGGGTACGCCGCGGTCAGAGAGGGTCCCTGTCCTTCATGGAAGAAGCCGCGTTTCCCGAAACCGCCCAGAGCGGAGAGCGCATTTTTGTGCAGACGCTCCAGGTACTGATCCAGCAGGGCGGTATCTGTTCCCGGATCGCCGTAGATGGCCATGAGGGCAAACGCATTTCCGCCGGTGATATTGGCGTAATGGTTGGAACCCGGGCCGTACCGGGGCCGCATGGCCTGATCTCTCATGCTCAGCTTGTTCCACTTTCCAGTCTTCTCAAACCCGCGGAGTTTACGTCCGTCGTGCGCCTCCATCTCATAATTCTGGATGTGGAGGGCCACTTTTTGCCGGAAGGCCGGATCCAGACCGTCGTAGAGGAGGTCATATCCGAGTGCGGTCCAGGCCAGGCTGGGACCCAGACGCAACTCCTCTCCGGCCAACGTCATACTGTACCGGGCATTTGAATCCCGGTCGCGTTGCCCCTCGAAGCCGATCTCGAGACATCTGCGACCCAGGTCCGCATACTTCTGATCGCCGGTCAGTTGGTACAGCATACCGAATCCGGCCGCATGAGAAATGCTGTAGGCTCCCATCGGCAGGTTGGTCGCATCCTGATACGGCATACGGCTGGGATGAAACTGTTCCGGGAGCGACTCCCCCCCTCCGAGTGCCTTTTTCAACTGTGCGACAATCCGCTTGCCTTCGGGGGTCTGTGCACGCCTGCGGATGTCTGCAAGGTCAGATCTGCGGAACAGGAGTCTGGGGTGTTCGCCCGGTTGAACCGGCTGATGATCCGGGATGTTTTCCGGGATGAGTTCCGCAGAACCGTCGCACCGGGCAAGAGACAGGACGAAAAGTAAACAGAGATATTTTTTCATGGAGAGAGGACGGGCTAACCCACAGTTAGATGCAATATGATATATTAAAAACTCATTATGCGTCTTTCTTTATGGGGGGATTTTACCGTTCTCTAGGCCGTCTTGTAAGTGTTAACTTAAGACATTACTATTCGTTTTTGGACATGCTGACTCCCAGTGGAACGCCATCTTTCCGGATCTGGCTGGGGGAGCGGTCATAGGTGGCACGCGTTGCACGGGCGAGGGCCTGGGCATTTTTATACCCGACGGTATCGGTGATTTCCTCGACGCTCAGGTTCGTCGTACAAAGAAGATGGACTGCGCGCTGAAGCATCGCCTGGCGGCGGAAACGCATGGGGGACATTCCGTACTGCTCCCGAAACACCCGGTTGACATGGCGGAGGCTTTTCCCGGTAAAATCGGCTAATTCCTGCAGGGCAAATCCTTTGTGCCCCGCCGTCTGAAGGTAATGCGCCACATCCAGAGCCAGGCCCTGTTCCGGCAACGTTCCCTGATCCTGTACTGCGGCCAGCAGGGCATCGGTAAGGCGGTCTACATGTCGTTCCGCAGCTTCGTTCTTGGCAGGAAACCGGTGCCAAAGCCAATTACAGAGGGTACTGATCTCAGCCTGGTGGTCATGAAAAAACGTGGCACCCTTTGCAAAGGAAATCCCCTGGTGCCACTGGACCACATAAATCCGGCAGCCCCGGGGGTCTGGATGAGGTCGGTGAAGGTGATCTTTGCGGAAGACCACCCCATGCCCCGGTAGAATTTGCTGCCGTTCCCCCTCCAACTCCACCTGATAGGTGCCGGAGGTGACCAACACCAATTCGTGAAAGTCATGGCAGTGCAGGTTCTGCCTGGGCCGGGTGGGCGGATAGGCCACCGACCCCACCCAATGAAGATGGGCCGGTTCCACAGGCTGTGGGATGGCGGGCTCAGACATGGAATCACGATACACAGCTCCAGGGAATCTACCACTGCAAATCGAAACCGGTCTTCGGAAAACGGGCTGGGGCAGGAAGGTCCCCAGTCCCGGTTTTCCCATCCATCTGACCCTTGCGCTTTCCTGAAATGCGTGCTTACTGGACGGCATGTCCAAACAGCCTTGGTCAGAAACCCCCATCGTATTTGTCGGTTTTCAGCACACCGTCACGTCCCAGTTAGGGCGGCATATGGGAGCCTACCTGCGTCTGCATGTCCCGCGTTTACCTTTTCTTCCCCATCTCATACGGGATATCCGCGAACTTGAAATCCTGAATTCCTGGAAGCCAAAGGTGTTGATCGCCCACTGTGCCAACCAGAACCTCACCAAAGCGGTGATGAAGCTGGGAATTCCACTCATCAATACCTCGGGAGGTATTGATCCCACCCTTGGCATTCCAACCGTGACCATGGATCAGAAAGACGTGGGGCGCATTACCGGCCGGTACCTGCACGATCGGGGATGTCCACGCTGCTATCTTCTCGGTCCCGCAGATCATCAGATCACCTTGGACCGTTGGCAGGGCCTGCAGGAATGTGCAGGGGAGCATCACCTCATCGATCTGCACACCTTTCACATTCCGGATAAGATCTCGGTTTCGCGGACCTCAAAACATTACCGGAAATTTGAAACCTGGTACCACGCCACCCCACATGCAACCGGAGTCATTGCGGACGACATCACCCTGATCCGTATGTGCGATTATGCCCTCCGGTATCAGGGCAAACCCCTTCAGCATTTGGCGCTTCTCAGCGCACATGATTATGGGGCCGCCAGCCTGCCCAGGCTCAGTGGTGTACAGGCCCCCGTGCAGGAATGGGCCGTGAAGGCGGTACAAGCCGCGATGGCCCTTGCGCAGGGAGAAACGCTCTCCCCCTCACCCCACTATTTGAAACCCATTGGGATCGAGGAACGCGAGAGCACCTCCACCATCAATACTGGAGATGATTACCTGACCCGCGCACTTGAGATCATCCAAAACCGGGTGGAAGAACGTACAACGGTCGCGGAGGTTGCAGAGGAAGTGGGGCTTGTGCGCAGAACCCTGGAACTCCGGTTCCGGAAACACCTCGGACATACCGTACTCGAGGAGATTCACCGGGTTCACACGAACCGGGCCACCATGCTGCTGAGGGAAACCGATTTCTCCATCGATGAGGTGGTACGCAAATCAGGCTTCACGGATCGGGAGCATCTGCGGCGCGTGTTTAAAAAACGGGGCCTCCCCCCGCCCTCCACCCTGCGGAATCACTACCGCAAACAGCGGGATGGAGGGTAAAGAGTGATGGAGCCAGGTCGTGAACGGAAATCCGTCAATGGGTTCCGGCACCCATCCACCGCCAGATCTCTCCATCGATGAGACAGAAGGCAGATCCCACAAGTTGACCCTCAGGGGAGCACTCCGTACCGTGGATTAGTTCACCACTTCCGCAAAGAAGACAGGTAACTCCAGGTTGACTCCTGCATCCAGTTGCTGAATGCGGGGCCACTCCGGATTTTCCGCCACCATTTCCTCCCAGCGGGTCAACTTCACCTTGACCTGGTCCCCTTCTTTCCAATTGGCCGTGCTGGGATCCAGAACCCGGTCTTTCATGGCCCAGGTGATCACGGCGACTTTCCCTCCTCTCATCCCACGGGTCTGCAAAATCACTTCATTTAGGAAAAACGCATCTCGATAGGGATCGCTGTCCGGCTGGGGAGCGGGGGGAAGTTTTCCAAGAATCACCTCATGCTCTGGCTGCCGTTTGATTTGCATATACTTGGGATTTTCGCGGGTGAACGCCCCGACCTTGGCGAACTCGGGGACAGGTCGCCAATTGGTTTTAGAGCTGTTATCCAGCAGAGACGACGTCATAAACGTAAACACCACCACTTTGGGCTGCACCCGCATCGGAGCAAGGTCCCGGGCCCAGGACTGCCCCCAGCGGCCGTTAAACCCAACCCGGCCAAACCACATCACCGGTTGCTGCATGTGATAACTGAGGACATTGGGAAATCCGGCGCCCCCTTTGGTTCCGGAATTGAAGAAAACCTGACTGTCTCCGATCACAAGAATATTGGGATCGAGTTTCAGCTTCTTCATCAGCCCATATTCGCGTTGTTCTTTGTTGAACTGGACCCGGATACCACCAATGGAAGCGGCTTTTTCGGGATATACCACATACTGCAGGGTCTCTTTTTCGGGTAAATTTGCTCCGTCCAATAGCGTCGGGTTCGTCTCTTTCGCCTTGCGGATCTTATTGAACGAAAACAGGGATTGCGGTGCGTTCACCTCCTTCTCCTCCAAGGTAAACTCGCCGAAGCCCCCCCGGCGTTCATTCAGATGGGGGTAGCGCTCCAGGCGTTTTGCAACCGCCGCGGCGAGAATCATGGTTCCGGGACTTTTCCAGTGATGATCTGAGGCATGGTACAACAGAGGCAGTCCCTCCTTCTCAACCTTTGCATCGTACTCCTGGAAGGCTGCGGTCATGTCGATGATCTCCACATCCGCCTCCAGAAGGGTGATCATGGCCTTCGCGCGCTCGGGGTCGATGCAGGCTTCCGGCCCCACCTCCGGATGAAAGCGATGGGCATACACTTCCATCTGCGTGGGAACGGTGGCCACGATCAGGTCGATCCCACGCGATTTCAGTTGTTTGGAAAATTCGGCCAGATTCTCAAATGCGTCCTCCCGGAGGGGAACCCCCTGCTCAAACCGGGGAACAAAGATATTCGGACGGCAGAGCAAATATCCATCACCGGTGACCCCGAGAGTTTTCACGTAAGGTTTCAGATTCGCCAGGACCTCCTGCCGATTTGCCGGGACACGTTTCAATTCCTCCTGGAGGCGGACCTTATCCGCCTCCATGGCTTCAGCTCGTTTGGCATCTATCTCTGCCTGCTGTTCAGGGGTGTAGTCGATGTTCTGCGCAGTAAAACCGGGAGCGCTGACGATGAGGCAAAGGATGGAAAGGAGGCAGGTAGGTTTCATTGCATCTTCATAAGCGAGGGGGTTTCGTCATCTGGCGACAGTATTTTCCATTTTTTAACTTCACTTAATACCAGTAAGGTTTTCCGAAGACAGGTCCCACCACGCCAAGACCCTCCGGTTCCTGAACATCGAGTTCAAGGATGGACGGGCGCCGGGGCCAACGGGCCTGCACAATGGCCTGATGCATCAGCAGGTGCCGGGTCAAGCGTTCCCGGATCTCCCGGCAGGTGTCATCCTCGTATCGGTTGACCAACTCAACAGGATCCCCAACGAGATCGTACAACTCCCCCTGCATCTCATCCAGACGGGTCAGGGCATCCCCCATCGAACCCGGCAGATGCAGAATCAGTTTCCATTCCTTTGTACGCCACATGAGCATCGGAGCCCGATGGCTGGGTTCAAAGCGGGTTCCGGCACCGTGCATTTCGGCAAAACTGCCCTGACGGCACGGGGGGGCCAGCAGGCTGCGGCCCGCAAGTTCAGGTTGAGGGTCACAGCCCCCTGCTTCACAGAGCGTCGGCAGCACATCCACCAACTCCACCGGTCGATCATCCACGGTTCCCTTCTTCTCATCCGGCACTCCAGCCCCTGAGAGCAGCATGGGCACCCGTACGGACCCTTCATACAGGCAGTATTTCGAATAACGGTGGTCCCGGTCACCCAGCATTTCCCCGTGATCCGAGGTCATCAGCACCAGGCTGTTCTTGAGAATTCCTTTTTGCTCCAGAGCCGCGAGCACCTGCCCAAAGCAGTCATCCGCGTAACTCATCGCCGCATAATACCTCAAGGTACTGCGTCGCCGTTCACGCGGATCCAGCGCAGACCACTGGGTGTGAAAGTCCGCGATATGACCCCGCGGACGATGGCTCTCCTCCTGAAGATGCCAGTCCGCAAGCGGACGCTCCGGTATGTCCTCGATGTCGTAAAGATCCTCAAATTCGGCCGGCACATACAGCCCCGCGTGAGGAAAATCCAAACTGAAGTACAGGAAGAGAGGTTGATCACAGTCCCCCTCCATGTTCTGAATTTCCTCCACGCATTTGCGGGTGAGCCACCCTTCCCGGTGGTGGCTGCCCGGGATTTCCGAACGAAGCCCTTTATACCCCTCCAGGCTTTCCCCGCCTTTGGGGAGTATTTTCTGTTCCTCTCTCCAGGCGGCATGGGCTTCCGGTTCATCCTCAGACCAGAGAACAGCCTCCGGTGGATACAAATTTTCATCCTGTGTCCGGGCCTGCCAGATCCGTTCAAACCCCCGGGGCTGGGGCTCGTTCTTAAAAAAGCTACTGTACCAATGGGTTTTCCCAAACCCCCAGGTTCGGTATCCCTGTTGACGCAACTGTTCGGCCAGCGGGGTGTTCACCAGTTCCGAATCCTGACAGGTCCCCTGTCCGTTTGTGCGGACTCCGGTCTGTGAGGGGTACAGACCCTGCATGAGGCTGTAGCGGCTGGGGACGCACATCGGCGCCTGACACACCGCCTGATTAAAGCGGATACCGGAGGCGGCCAGCCGATCCAGATGCGGGGTTTGGACCAGTGGGTTCTCACAGCCGAGGGCATCCCAGCGCTGCTGATCGGTCATGAGGAAAATAAGATGGGGTTGTGTGGGCATATGGAGAATCTGTTGTGTTCAGTTGGAGGTGGAGGAGCCGTCAGAATACATGAGCCGCCACCACCTTTACAATCAGTTGCCGAATCCGTTTCTCCTCCTCCTCCGACATCTCTTTCCCGAACCGTGAGGACTGCAGAGGAATTTCCTCGAGGGTGGACCGGGTGAGAAACGCATAGAGGGTCATCGCGTTAATGTGGTGCGCCAGCGAGGTCGGATGTCCGCCGTCCAGGTACAGGTCGACCGGTATCTTCTGTTCTGCAATCTTTGCCCACACCTCCCCAACCGGAACCACCGGAACCTTGAGACTCTTACCGGCATTCAGGTACCCTGACGTAATCCGCTGTTGATCGGCTTCCGGCCGAGCACGCCCCTTCCAGGTCATGAACAGGATCACCTCCGCCCCATTTCGGCGTGCCGCGTTCACGACCGGCTTGGACTCCTGGACGAAATTCCTGGCCTTGGAATTCTGCTGCAGGATCACGAGGTCGAATTGTCCGGACATCACCGCTTCCGGAAGCGTGGTCAACACCTCACGGCGTTTCGGATCAGAAGCGTTGTTTTTCGTCAGCATCTCCTTTCGTTCAGCAGCTGTCATGTTCCATCGTTGCGCAATGGTGGATCCCCCTTTCCGGAATGACCCCCAGTTCTTGAGGTCGAACTTGCTCTGGGAGGAGTTGGCAATTCTCTCGAACTCAAAGGCGAGGCTGTTGTTGATACGGTAATGTCCCATGTAACTATTGCCGCAAAAGAGAATCTCACCTTCGGTTTTCCTGATCCCTGCTGAATGAGCAGACCCGGCAACGGCAAAGGTGAGAGAGAGAAGTAAGACAAAGGAATGGTTCATAGCATGGTTCAGAGGGTTTCAGGGGCTTCCGAAAGAAAATGGGTGGTACCATGCGGTCCATCGAGAAGGAGGTACCCGTTGTCCACGGGCCAGGAGGTGCCGGTAATGACATCCTGCGCACGCTCCCAGGATTGGTGAAGAGCCACGGTCACCGGCCCCGGCCCGACCTGATGCACAAGCAGCAGACGATCGCAGGCATCCACCACCGCATCCCGGTCGGTGAACACATGGACACCCGCCTCACGGGCCAGATTCCGGAAAAAGGCGGCAGGAGCTCCGGAAAAGGAACTGTATACACTGCGCCAGCCTCCCGGCTGATCTTTGACGGCAACGGAAGGTCGTCCTTTCAGGCTCTGGGTCGCAAGGATCCGGGCCTCCGGATCGCCGACGAAACAAATCACATCCGAAGGATACCCGCCCATGGTGTGGGACGGAGAGACATCCTTCAGATACGGATGATCAAAATCCGTGAACCTTGCAGTGCCCCGACGGCCCTGCCCTCCCTGTGCCCCGCCCCCCAGTAGGTTCAGGTGAATTCCGGTCAACATGGAACTGTTGGCGACATCCATGCCGGTTCCGTCAATCAATCCGGGGATCCCCTGGAAATAGGCGGTTGCACTCCGTTCTGTCAGCACCCGGTGAATGACGTCGCGCTGGTCGGGTCGAACCGCCGGGACATCCAGGAACACGAAAAGTTTATAATCAGGCAGATCCTCCCGTGCGAGATCCTCGAGCACCAACACATCCATAGGAGTCCCGATGGCAGGCAGCACATTCCGCAGAGGTGCGGTCACCCATTCCGCCAGAATCGGGTGTCCGGCTTTGGTGTGAAATGGGGTGTCGTTGCCCAGCACCACCGCGACCTGAGCCTTCCACTGGCTGGGCGGTTGAGCGGCTTCCTGTGCCTGCAATGTGGTCAGTTTCAGGATCAGCTCTTCGAGGTGCGGGTGGGTATACCAGTCCCCCGGCCAGGCAGAATCGATCCGCAGCAGATCCATCCACCAGAACCCCTGACGGCGTATAATCCGCTGCCCCTGATCCCGGATCATGGTGCCGTCCGATTTGCGTATTCCGGTTTCAGATTCATCCCGTACAGACCAGAACGTCCCCAGGTCATTTTCGGTGAAGGTGAAGCATCCGGCAAGGTCACAGGACGCAGTCGGAATTTGACTTTCAGGTGTACCGCCGGGCTGACGGTTCTGATAGGAGAACGGAGCGGCAAGAAAGTCAACGGCCGGATGTTCCGTCACTTCTGCCAGCGGGTGGTGGTGACCGTACAACCATGCTGCGGGAACCGGGTTGGTGTAGCTGTCTCCAATGTACCCGTAAAACCCTCCCACAATCAGGCGGTTTTGAGATGCACGTTTAACCGCAGTGCAGGTTTCAATCATGCGGCGTGCATTCAGGCCATGATAGAAGCGCCACCAGAGTTCATTCATGCGATCCACAGAGGGATCATTCCATCCGCCGACACTTCCGGTTTTCAGCTCCGACGGTGTCGGGATCTGTGCAGTCTCCGCATCCTCAATTCCCTGATGCAAAAGGAAGGTCCGGAACGCATTCAGATTCAGGTCACTGTAATCCGTCCAAACCTGGCCATGTCCGACAAACCATTCGTTCACACCGCCGTTGGGCTGCAGTCCAATGCAACGTTCTCCCCAGTCGCTGGCATCAATATGCTCCACCAGTTTGGTCAGGGCCCGTTCACAATCGGCCTGCCACCGGTCTGAGGCCTGTGAAACCGTCATGGTCCGGGGGTCGTCTGACCAGGCAGGGCTCATTCCCGTACCGGGCCCGACGGTGTTGCCGTTGTGGAGTTTTGCGATCTCTTCCGGATTTTCCCGCATCCACCATTCTGGAGCGGTGGCGGCGATCCGGGGAATCAGCCACGCATCAGGGATGTGGGTCAGGATCAGACGGGCGGCTTCATCCAGATGCTGAAAATCAAAGGTGTCGCCCCCCCTCCATCCCGTATCCGAAGCATGGGCAGTGGCGCCCCCTACCCCCCAGGTGATGATGCGCACCCCGGCACGCTGCATGGCATCCAGCCGTTCCGGCGTCGGTTCAGGACAAAAGTAGGCCACGGACGGAATGGGGACTCCGTTCACATGCAGGGTGGGAGCTCCATTCCAGGAGGCAAGATGGCAGGTGGGGATACACATGGAGATTCAGAACGTTGCAGATACCCAAAAGGAGGACGAGAAACGTTCTTCATCTCCGGGTCGATTTTGGGTAAGCATGAATAGAAGAACCTAGCAAAGATCTTCGGCATCGAACATGAATATTATGCGAAGCTTATGCCTCAAAATACGAATAAACCTAATTCCATGAATTTCCATCGACTCTCCTTTTTCCTTTTCCTTCTTCTGCTGATGCTGCCTCCAGCCGGAGTCGCCCAGAAGCAGGCGGAGGATCTTCATCTGTTCCTCTGCATCGGACAGTCAAACATGGCGGGACGTGCTCCCCTGCTTCCCGAGGACAGCAACCCCATCCCTGGCTGCATGCTCTTCAACAAGGAAGGCGAATGGGAACCTGCGATCCATCCGCTCAACCGGCACTCCAGTGTGATCCGAATGCCGCATAAAAACCGCTTTGGACCGGCCGGGAGCTTTGCCCAGACCCTGTTGCAACAGCATCCGGACCTGCGCATTGGGTTGGTGGTGAATGCCCGGGGAAGTACCCGCATCGAGCAGTGGAAAAAAGGAAGCCAGTACTACAACGCCGCACTCCGCAGAGCAAAAGAGGCCCAAAAGCATGGAACGCTGAAAGCGATTCTCTGGCACCAGGGAGAAAGCGATGCGAAAAAACCGGAGGGGTATGCCGAGGCTCTTGCAACCCTAGTAACCGATCTGCGTGCGGACCTGGGCCAACCCGACCTCCCCTTCCTTGCCGGAGAGGTTTCCCACCTCCCCGCGATCAATCAGCAGATTCGCGAGCTGACAACTCGTGTGCCGAAAAACACGGCTGTGGTCTCCGCCAAGGGACTCACCAAGATCGACAAAGCCCACTTCGACCGGGACAGCGCGATCGAACTGGGAAAACGGTATGGCAGGGCCTATCTCGAGCTCACGGAAAGTCCGCGCTGAGGTTTACAGCCGGAAGGCCCCATTCTCATAGATCCAGAGGACCTCTCCCACCCGGACCTCATTCCCTTTCACCTGAATCGGAGGGTGTGACCCTCCGGAGTCAAAGGTGATGACGCTCAACGCCTCGCCGTCGATCCTGACCGTGCGCAGATTACTTTTGCCACCCGGTTGATAGACAAAATCAGCGGCCTTGAAATCCGGACGGAACCAGGAGGTGCCGTTGTCCCATTTGATCTGCGTGCCATTCGCCAGAACCTCCCCTTTCACCTTCACGTCCCCCCGCTTGCTGGTAAAGGTCATGACCACCGTGGATCCCTGAACTGTACCCTCTCCCCATTTCTGATGGGCTTTCCTTTTCAGCCGGGCACTCAGAGAACTCCCCTGCTGTTTGATTACCATTCCTCTCTCCACGGGTTGTCCCTGCTTCCCGAGCCAGGTTCCGTCCAGGTTCACGTTTCCTGAACTTTTCGCTTCCGGCATATCACTGCGGAATGCAGCACCTGAGGCCAGGATGACAGGCTCTTTCCCCGTAAAATCGATGGCCATCTTCATGGAGCCCATTTGCACGGTCCAGGCCTGATCCTTCCGGATGGTTTTCACCCGGGGGGATCCGCCTTCCGGCCTCGCGGCAAACAACTGTCCATACCCATGGATGCGAACCGGCGTCAGCCCACCACCAAGGCTTTTGCCCGGACCTACGCACATCACCATGGGGTCATTCCGGTCCTGCCACCGCTTGCGCCAGAAGTGAAAGGGATGGCGGGCGTCTTTCACATAATGAGGGAGATGACCGGTGGGGTTAAGAGGCTTCAACCCGATCGGCCAGTTCACGAGAGCAAAGATCGCCCGGTGCGGATAGGGATTCACGGTGTCATAGCTGACCTGTCCCGGTTGTACTCCCGCATCCAGAGGCCATTTGGATTCACTGGGATAGACATAGGTCGCATACGACCACAGCAACATGGCCTGCTGCTGTTCCGTCAAGAGCCCCATGCCCTGCACAAACTGCCCGCCACGGGACAAGCCGTGCCGCTCAAACATTTGCCCTCCATAGGTACTGCTTTTCACCGGGTTGAGATAAGCGGGTCTCCCCTGAAATTCATACAGCATCATCGGCCAGCGCAACGTCGTCCAGCGGGCGGTTTCATTTTGTGAAACGTCCCGTGCCCCTGTCACCTGCAACGCATGCAGAGCAGGCACCAGAGCCGTATCCGTCGCGATCTGGCCCGGCCCCATCCCTTCCGTAAAGTATCCCCGAGTCCCCAATCCTTTTCGCAACTGGGAGTCTATTTTGGAGATTGAGGTATCCAGGATCCGTTTCGCTTTTTCGGAATCGGTTCCCGGGTCGCCATAAATCGCAAGCGCCCCGAGAGCGGCTCCCCCGATTTGAGGTCCCCAGTGGTTACTGTCGGCATGATGCCGGGACCCGCGTGCCAGTTCTTCGATCGACTTAAACTTCCCCTCATTGTAGTTCTGAATTTCCAGAGCAATTTTTTTCCGAAAAGCCGGATCCCATCCGTCATAACAAAGATCGTAGGCCATGGCCATGGCGGCAAGGGAGGGCCCTGCCCGGAGAGCCCCTTTCGGATCCCGGAAGGAGTACCTTGCATCCCGGTCACGCACACCTGAGAGCATCATGTCAACGGATGTTTTTCCCAGGGCGGCATAGTGCGGATCCCCCGTAAGCTGATAGAGCATCCCGTAACCGGCTCCATGCCACAGAGTGAACACAGACCCCACAGGTTCTCCGACAAGCGGTCCAGCGTTATCCAGGGTCTCCCGTAAAGGTTGCGTGCGCTCAGGGAGTGAACGCCCGTCCCCGCTGTTCAACTGATAGCGAAGCCGGGTGACAATTTGCTGCCCTACCGGTGTTTTGGCCTTTTCCCTGATCTCATCGAGCTGTGCTCTCCGGAAAAACAACCGGGGGTGTTCACCCGGTTGAACGTCAAGTTGTCCATACCCCACAACACCCGGGCTGATGAAAAAAAGGGAGAAACAGAAAAAGAAGATGGCACGCATGTCAGAGTAAGTCGGTTAAGGGAGAAGGTCGAATAAGATGAAGAAAACATCAGGGTGCATTCACACGCTCAATCTTCACCACAGCATAAGGGGGGTCAGCCTCTTTCTCGATGTTGAGCACTGTGTAACGAAGGTTCGAATTCTGGTACTGTTTAAAGCGGTCCCGTTTAAAGGGTGTCTGGTATCCCCCGTCTTTCGCATCCACGAGATGTTCCCCTTCAAACAGGGCATCACGGGGCTTGCCGTCTCCCGAATCAAAGGCGGTCACCAACAACATCCGTTCACCCGCAGAATACTTGGTAATTCGCACTCCGGGATGAATGTTCTGTTTATTCTTCTTCGGGTTCCCCGCTCCCTTGCTCCGGTATTCGATCCAGACATCGGCATATTTTGCGGCTTTTTTATCCCGCCGGTGCTTGGGAAGATACTCCGTACCCTTGACCAGAAGCGCAACCGGTTTGCCGGGGTGGAGCTTCGGATGATCCAAATCATAGACCCTGTAGGTACCCGGTTCGGACAGGGTCTGAAACCCTTCCCCTTCCCGAATCCATCCTTTGACCGCACGGTGGGCTGCAGGAAGTGTATTTGCCCCTCCCCCCACTAAGGGGGAGCGGTGATCGGAACCGTGATTAAACCCGAGGTTATGGTTCATCTCATGCCACACCTTTCCGTTATTCAATCCGCCCCAGGCACTGGTTCCTCCGACAAAGGCCATGCCGTCTCCCAAAGGACCTGCCAACAGATAGGCATGCCGGTACCGGGTTTGAATCACCTTTTTCCGGCGCAATTCCTGAACCGCCTGCCGTTGAAGTGTCGCCCCAATTTTTTTATAGCCTGTCCCCTGGTATCCTTCCGGAATTTTGAGAAGCAGCCCGTCTTCTCCCGGTTTGGGGTAGATGATGTATCGGTACTTCATCTGACCGTAAGAACTGTCCTCCACGAACCCGTCAATGAAGGTCTGCAGCTTTTTGATCTTCTCCGGGGTCACTTTATTACGACGGATTTCTCCATCATGGTCGAAAGACGCCAACATAAACACACAGTCTTTGACCCCGAAATCAGGTTTCGCATACCGGTAGAGTCCTTTGATCGGAGCCCCATTCTCCTTAGGCGGAGGTCTCTGAGCAACCAGCGGCAGGAATGACAGCGCACCGAGGAGTGCCCAGGGAATACTGTGTCGTCGCATGTACATCTGTGTCACCGGAGAAATGAGATTGCCGTCTTACTTCCCGACGAAAAGCCGTGCAGGATGAGGTGCGAACAGTTTCAGCAGGGCTCCCTCTTTCAGGACGTCGGAGGCCTCAACCGGCAACCCCAGGCGGACATACTCCACATCCTCCGGCAGCGTGATGGTCTGCTCTCCTGAAACGTCAACGCCTTCAATTTCAGGGGCCTTTAGAGTCAACCCGCGGGTTTCGGGATCATAGGCGGTCACCACCCCCCAGGCGGATGGCATTTCCGAACTGTGCCGAAAACTGTCCGGGGTCATCCGCCCACGGCGTGGTGTTCCCACAATATGCATGCCAGGAATGAGCGTAAGAGAGTCAAGGGCATCTCGATGCCGGTTGGTGTACAAGCCATCAATCATGATCGACCCGCCTTTATAGGGGGGAACTTCGAGGGGGCCGCCCGTTTGAGAGGGATGCCAGCCCGCCAGGAGATGTCCGTCAAAAACAGGAAGGGTCCGCAGTCGTTCGGACCGTTCGTCCCGCTGATCAAAGGGCTGGGTATTCACCGGCTTGGTGACCCTTTCCGTTGAGCGGTTCACAAAGAGCAGACTGTATTGCATTTGTTTGATTCCACCGAGAAAGGAATCGTTCTGGGTCACCAGGTCCCAGGCCCCATATCCTTCGGGAAGGAGTTCGACCCGGAGTCTGGTTCGTTCCGCCTGGTAGAAGACCGGTTTCTTCAGATAGCTGCCGACGGATTCGATTCCTTTGACCTCTCCTCCGGGGCCGATCACTTCCACGGTCTCCGGTAGAGAAACCTCGGATCTCAATGGCGGAAAATACACATCATCCAAAAAGGTGGCGCCATCCGGGCCCGGGTTTTCAATTTTATTCCCCTGCCGTCCGGTGTATTTATGCTGCGGCCTGGAGAGCGTCACCACGCCATCCTTCCATTCGATCAGCGTTCCGGTTTGACTGTCCGGGTTCCGGGTTTCCGCATGCAAAAAATACCAGGGCGAACGGTTTTCAAATGTGGCCACACGCAACCCCGGTTTCAGCACCTTTGCCATATCCTCCATGGTCACCGGAACGTCATCGATGAAGTAACTGCTGAAATCTGTGAGCATCCGATTGTTCGTCTGATACGCCCCCTCTTTCCCGGTCATGATTCTGGCATGAATTGTTTTGGAGGAATACGGGCTGCACAAGGAACGGACTTTGATGAACGGAATGTTCAACTGCTTGCGTTGTATCGTGCCATCCTCCGCCCGGATTTTTTCTTTCCGTGTCACATGCCCCATGTCTTCAATGACTCCATCATAAATGGTGGAGCTCGCAAACAGCACAGGGTGCGGGATCAGCAACGCGAAACCCAATGTCAATGAGAGGATTGGAGATTTCATGCTTACGTTCCTTCTAGTCTGAGTTTTGTATGGATTCGTATTTTCAATTGCCTTTACAAGCCGGAGACCTTCTGCCTGTTCTCTATTCAACACCTCAACCACAAGCGTGGTTTCAAGGATGACACGCCACAGAATCAGCTCGACACAGGCACAATCCGCTTGGTCTCGTTCATGACCTGTTTCCGCAATCACTATTTCGAACAGACATCATTCAACCGTCTGAGACAACGTCCTGAACGACATTAAATGTATAATAACGACACCTGTCCGCAAATTCCAACTCTGACAGGTTATCATAACGCGACATTGACCCCTAACTACAGACATCGGGAACTCCGGTACGAATCTCTTTTGCACCCATTGCCGGAATATGTCACTTTGGCATCGTGTTGGGGGATTGCAAAAAAAGAAAGGGGCCTCTTATGAAGATCAAACTGCGGAAACTTGGCGGCAGAGAACAGTGGATCACTCCCATCGGACTTGGAGCACAGACCATTGGCGGGTTGGGCTATGGGGATCAGGACCAACAACACAGCCCGTCGATTGTGGAAGCCTATTTAAAAGGTGGAGGAAGACTGATCGATGTCGCACGCGGGTACGGGACCAGCGAAATTCATGTTGGGAACGCCATTAAAGCCTGTCACCTGGAAGAGGAGGTCTTTCTCTGTTCCAAAACCGGCAGCCTTCACCCTCCCGTAGCGGCTTCCGATCTGGATGTCAGCCGGTTCTGCCTGCAGCGGGATTGGATTGACTTGTACTATGTGCATGTCCCCAGTCGTGATCCCCTCCAGCACAACCGTATTCTGGACACCTTTCAGAGTTTCAAAGAACGGGGACTCATTCGGTTCACAGGTCTTTCCTGCCGAAACGTCAACGACCCGGCCCATCGGGACGAAGTACTGGGGTGGATTCAGGATCCACGTGTCGATGTCATCCAAATCCCCTGTAACCCCTCACATCCTCCGGAAGTCCTGGACCTCATTGCCGAAGCAGCCGATCACGGAATCGGTGTGATCTGTCGCGGCACGGTTCAGGGAGGATTATTCAATGAGTCGTTCTGTCCAGAGCAGACCTTTGAAGATCGTGAGAACGACTGGAAAGCCCAGGTTGAACCTGCGGATATGCAGCAGGCACTCCACATTGTAAGGGACGTTGCGGAGGAATTGCGGCAGGAACCCTATCAAACCCTGGCTCAACTCACCCAATCCTGGACACTGAACCAAGCGGGCGTGAGTGCAATCATTGGCGGGGCCGGCAGCCTGAGCGAAGTCAACGACCTCCTGGCCGTTGCAGAAATGCTTCCACCCGATCAGCATACGTCCACCAGGTTGCGTGAGAAAATGGCACCCATTCAAGCTCTGATCAAACGTCTCAGGAAAGAAGGCTGAGAGGCAACCCAGCCGGTCGGAAATGATTACTTTTTCCATGCCCCTTGAGCGTACACCACCTCCAGCGGATTGATGGTTTTCCCATCCCAGGCCTCCATATCGACTTGAAACCATCGTACAGCGGGCCTTTCCCGGTCCGAATACTTTGCATTCGGAGCTCTTCTTCCACCGGTCCAGTCTGAACGGGTCATGTTGGCGAACCAATACCCCGCCCAACTCGAACTTGAACCGGACTTCCACCACCACCGGTTGCGAAGGGCCAGTTTCCCCTCTTTTGTAAATCCAAACCCATCCAGCATAATGGATCGGTTGACAACATTCCGGATATTACGGTAGCTCCGCCGATCCGTCTGTCCGGATTCCAGAACCGTCATCGGCGTATGCACCCTGGCCTGGTGCTGCACCGCTCCGGATGCAGGATCGAGCTGCCACAACCACAACCCCCCATCGAGTTCACTGTGCCGGCCGGCGGCGACAAACAGGCTGTTTTCATGAATCAGAAGCCGGTGTACCGGCCATCGGCTTTCAAGCTGGCCCCGGACCACGAGTTCCTGTTCGACCGGTGCGGCCAGAAAGCGCCACTTCACGGTCCCCCGGGTCAGGTCGAGGGCTGTAACAAAACCGTCTGCCATCGGGACAAAAACCGTGTTGCCATGCACGATGGGTTCAGCATAGATCCGTCCGCTGACCCGCTGCTGCCAGACGGGTGCGTGACTTTCCGCATCCGCATAGGCGGACACAACCCGGCGAAGCTGATCCACCCGCAGGACCCGATCGCCCGCCGGCAATGGTCCCAGCTTTTCATGCTCCCAATAGGTTCGGAGCATCCTCTCAGGCAGCCATGCCCGGACCAGAGGGGTGTCAGGAAGTTCTCCCGCCTCTGCAACAGGACGCGCTTCAGGAGGGAACAACCGGTTCGAATTGGCCACAGGAGAAAACGGGACCTGGGGGACCAGGGCCACCTGACCGCGGATCCCGTTGTAACAGGAGCAAACCTGGTCTGTCGTCGTCAGCAGCGCCCCACGGGCCAGATAGTTCGGCATGGAACAGTTCCCGCGGGTGAGACCGGTTTGATATCGGTTCCCCTCCGCATCCATCCAACTTGTCATTCCGGTGACAAAGTAATTTGTGGAACCGCTGGTCCGCACGCAACGCTGGTTTCCCCCAAGCACATTGGGCTGGCGTGTCTGCTCCCGCGGGGTGGATCCATCGACGGCAAAACGGCGCAGCCCCCCTCCCTTGCCGTAGGTCCAAATCGCACCCTGCCACGCAACCGCGTTATTCAGCATGGAGACATTCCCTCTGTCTTTGTCGTGCGTTTTTGCATAATGCCACTGACCAACACCATTCAGAGGATCGAGGGAATACAGATCCCCGATTGAGTCACCATGCACAGCCGTCTGTTTGATATTCGTCACTTGATCGTACACAAACAGACGGCCCTCAAATTCGACCAACTGGCTTGCAGACTTCCCCATCAGGTTTTCATCCGTATTCCGCCACAATTCCTGGCCGTCCGCCACAGAAAACGCCGTAATGGAGCTTGTCGGGTTTTCCCCCCACCGGGCGAACGAGACCCGGGTGGTCTTCCCTTCCTGCACATAGATCCGGTTCCCATCGACACTGAGATTCATACGGGCGACAGGGTTTTGGGTCTCAATCTGCCACAATCGTTTCCCCGTCTCCAATTCCAGGCAGGCAATCCGCCGTCCATACGACTGCAGCAATCGGTCTTCGGTTGCAAGAAACGTGACCCTGTGGCTGGAGCGCAGTCTTTTCACCGTCACAGGGCCCAGTTGCTCACTGCGTTCCAGGTCGAGTTCATCGCTGATGTAGGGTTTTTTCGTAAACGGATACACAAAGCGCAGCCCTTCCTCGTACCGCAGCAGTTCTTCACCGCTGTGTTGATCAAAGAGCACCGCAGGTACGAGGTCACCCGGAGGCAGGGCCACCACGCCCGCTTCTGTGGCGACAAAGGCAAGCCGGGTGTCACCGACTTTGGGGTTCACTCCGGTTTCTTTCTGGTTCCAGAGTGGGACCCCGGAATACACATCCAGCCCCATGAGACCCGCTCTGGTTTTTTTTCCGTGGGTCCGCTGCGCCACGACGACCACCCCATCCGCCGTACGAAGCTGATCTCCAATCATACTTTGATCCCACCAGCGCAAGCGGGAGGAGGGTGCAACCGTCGTGTCTGAAACGATTCCCGTACCTTGAGGGTCAGCAGCCCAGTGGGTCCAGTCCCCATGCTCGTCATTTGCCGGTGCGGAGCGGGGGTGCCAACGACCGCCTTCCCAGTGAATGAGATCTCCTCCTGGGCAAACCAGTGCACCTGCCTGTTCAGGAGACAGGGTGCTCCCCTTCCCCATGATCACGGCGTTCACGGTACCCTCCGATACGGTGAAGGATTCTTCCGCCGCACGGACCGTCACCAGGGGGACGAGATCCCCCACCTGACGTCTCACAGCCTGTACCTGATCCCCGTCTACCCGAACCCGTACCAGCCATTGGCCCGTTTTCGCTAATTCCCGGGCATAGCGTGCGGCCTCCTGTCCTGTTACCACCGCCAACCCACCAGGCCTGGTAAGCGGAATTGAGGATTCAGCTCGAACAAACATGGCGGATGAGAAGAGGAGGAGGATGGCGAGGTGCGCTGCATGAACACATGCATCCGCATACAGGCGTTTGACGTTGGATCGTGGCAAGGCAGACATAGAGGGTCTCCTGAAAACAGGTTCAGAGGAAGTAGGATGACATGTCATGCAGATCCCGCCGGTGTACGGGGACAGAAAGGGCCCCCACACCTATCCAGCCAGGCCGAATACTCCAAGGGAAGGAATGAGATCTACTGCGACGCCTCATTTTACCGGCGACCAAGGGATTTCCCTAAGAAAAAGAAAGGACATTACGGTTTAAAAGTGGACATCTCTCGTTCTCAAATGGTCGTGCTGAATCATCAACGCCCGCAGTCTACCCGCACGCCACGGCCTTCAGATGTACTCGTCTTTCCGGACCAGGGAGAGGGTGGCGAACCGTACACCCCGGGAGGCGGAGCTCCACTCACCCGAGTGGTTTGATGTCCACTCAGGGCTGCTTCTGGTTGGTCGAGTGATGAAAGTAGAGCAGCAGATCATCTGAAGAGTGCTCCAGAAGCTCTCCATGTGAATACGTATTCTCACCCGCGGTTCTTAACTCAAGTTTCCCTTTTAGGTACCGTATTTTTACGAACAGCTCACCTTGAGGAAGCGTAAGTCCTCCTGGGAACATCACCGTGAGGTAGGGATCCTGTTTTTCCGGTTCAGGCAGAGAGAGGATGTCTTTGAAAATGGGTTCCCCTTTGGGCTCTCCATCGGATCCCCGCCCGATTTCCAGGTGGATCGCCCCACCCTCATCCGATACCGTGGCCACAGCACTCATCGCAGAGAGTGTGAGGCTCCGGTTCAAGCGAAAGGACTGAGTGGCGCTTTCGGGTCCAAATACGGAGATGGTTCGAGGGGATTGGCCCGGAGGTGCCAGCGGGAAAACCCCCTCTGAGGGGAGGGAGTTCTGCCAGAACACCGACGCGGCATTCTTTGAGACGACGCCAATCCAGGTTAGGTCATCCACATTCGAGAGCGCACGGATCCCGCGAATCTCCGGCAACACCTCTCTGGGAACCTAAAACAATTCAATGGGGATCGCCGCAAATTTCAAGGGTTGTTTTTTTACATCCTGGTTTACCTTTTGATTCAGCATCACCAGCGTTTTTGACCCCCAGGCCGTTCGAGGCAAATGCACCGGTTTCCCGACAGCCTGCGCAGCCTCTCCGACTCCCCCCCGGAGTAATTGCAAGGAGTTCTCTCTCACCCGCTTCCCGACTTCGGTCAGGACGAGAACATCCCCCATCGCAATACCTGAAATTGAAAAATCCATCTGGATTTGATCCACGCCTCCTGTGTCAATCCGCATGTCTTTCAGGGCATTCACGATCGACCCTGGATTCTCTGCGTCTGGAGACGCATAGGCGTACTCCTGCCCGTGTTTCACTGTACTTGCCGTGACCCCCTGCTTCACCCGGTATTCCTCCCCGTTCATCTCAACCCCGAGCAGGGTGGCATTCCCTTTAATCAATAAAACCTGTTTGGCTGAGGAACGATGGTTCGTTTGGTCTGTTCGGTAGAGGACGGCATCGACATGTACCTCATCGGCGGAGAGCGGCAGGTTCAGAATGGAAAGACAACCAGCGAAGAATACGTTCCATTTTCTCATCACAGCCTTACCATTCATCGGGTTCGTGCTCACAAAGAAGCGTCTATCCCCCCCGCATGGTGTGAGGTAGCAGGAAGTGACGCATCTTGCAACCAAGAGTTTTTCACCTCGGTGGACATCGGGGAGAACGCTCCACCTGACATCCACTGTGGAAAAAACAGATCCAATCGACGGGGAAGCATATTGGGCTAGACGTCAAAACATGTCGGGGCCCGCTCCGAAACGGGCAGGAAACGCTCCAGACGCGATGCCAACTCCACTTCATCCGCACACAGACACGACGCTTTCCGCAGCCAATGATCTCCCTGGTGCAGGTCGTACTGCGCCACCCAGTCAATATTGAGTTTAAAGCCTGCATGCTGCAGTCGTAACTGACCACAATACGCGTTGATAATTTCCGCATTAATCCGGATCCCCGTCTGTCCGTCACAATCAAAGAAATGCTTCCAGCGTTCTTCCCCGGCGATCCCGGAAAGTTGCTGCAGTTGGACCTCAAACTCTTTGCCAGCCTGAACCATCGCCAACCAGGCCCCGGCATATCTCCCTATGGACTCTGCCAACATGGCCTGGCAGGCCAATACCCCCCCACGGTGAGCGGCAAGATGAATACGGGCGGGGCCCAGGACCAGTTGTTGAATACGGCGTTTTGCGTCCGGGCCGAGAGAAGTGCATGCCTGTTCCATGTGCGAAACGGCCACCTCCCATGGTTCTATCCCCGCCTGTAGTTTTTTGCCATAGGCCCGTATCTGATCCGGCAGCTGGTCTCCGGAGCTCAACCAGGCCAGCTTGGGGAGTGATGCCCCATTCCCTTTTGCGGCCTGCTCCAGCAGTAAGCGCAAAGGTTTATGATGAAACTGGTCTCCGATGGTCGCACTCGGATCCCCCTCCCGCCAGAGTTGACGCGCTTCACTGTAGAAGGTCCAGCAAGACTGGAGCGCTTCCGAGGCCACTATGGGCGCTTCAAGATCCGCACACAGCCTTTGTGCAAGCTCGGCCATGAACGAATCCGCCTCCTGCCCTTCCCCATGGGTCCACATCTGGGCCCAGGCATCCAGAAAGAGGATATGGGGCCGGATATTGCCGCAATTTACGATGCACAACGCATCCGCATTTGCCTGAAAAATACGGTCTCCTTCTCTGAACTGCCAGTCCACCTCCTGCGAAATGGGCAAGAGATGATTCGCCCCGCGGGTATCATTAAAGGTGACATGGGTGTACACCCCATGAGGTGCCGGATCGCCCGGAGGCGGAAGCGCATATTCCCCTCCCTCATCCTCCCCCTCCTGTTGACGGCTCCGCTGAGCACCGTATCCGTTGTCCGCCCAGATTCGCACACATTCATCTGGGAGATCAATCAGTCCCTGACGGTAAAGACCGGGCATCTCTCCGTATAAATTTGTACAACAACTGGCACCGGGATCCCTCTTCTGAATCATGTCCCACTGCAGAGCGATTTGCCGGGAGATATACGCCCCACGCTCCTCATCCGTCCTGTAACTGGGATCGTCCTGCCAAAAGGGGTAATCCCCCTGCCCCCGGAACCCAAGGGCATACAAGGTGTTCGTCCCTTTCTGGCGCTCAATCGCATCGGCCCAGGCCTCCTCAAGCGCCTCCTGATGGTCTTCAAACCGAAAGGACTCCGGAAACGGTTTCAAGGGTTGCAACACCAGATCCGCCCCCAGAGGTTCGTGGTGATGATGCGTCACCAGAAGACCGTAGGAATGGGCAAGGGCCCAATTACTGGGTGCCAGAGTGGACGTGCCGGGAATGATCAGGTTCCCCCCAAGACGCAACAGCGTTTCACAGGCCAAATGCCAGGCGGCCTGTTCATCGGTCTGCAGACTCGTCCAAGCACGTAGGAGAATTTCATCATTGATAAACCATCCACGGTATTTGATCCGATGCTCCACGGACGCGCGGGGGACCACACCTATATCAGCCTGCTGTTTCCGTGGTGGCTCGATCTCCAGCCAGGGTCCCCAGGGCTCGACCCCTAAGGCATGACGACTGATGGAAAAAAGGCCGTATGCGACCCCCAGGACATCCGCAGCGGTTAGTACAACCCGCGCCTTCCCTTTCACGTCCAATTCCCAGGACTCTGGTTCCCCGCCGGTGAGCTGGATCTCCAACACCTGCCCATTCGGACGGCGGGCCTGACCGAGACAGCGGTCAAGATCCCGCTGGAAGAGGTAAATCAACCGATTAAGTGGAGGGGTCCCTTCTGAAGGAGGTGCAACTCGTATTCCTGCGGTAATCTTCATGCAGAGTTACGGTTGAGGCTTATGTTCGGTCACAATAAACCGGGGAGAGGTGAAGTCCATGGTATCATCAAAGGTCTGAATGGCAGCCAGTTCTTTGTCCTGACGGATCAGTTGATCGTACTCCCCACCTGAGACGATCAGCTTCTCCCCTACCCGATAGTGAGCTGCGGGCAGGAGTTTAAACTCTTTCATGGACTGCAAGTGGAGGAGTACCTTTTTCCCTTTATGGGGACCCGCGTTCACAGTTGCGACCATGACCGTCATCGCTTCGGCGTAGGCGGTCTCGTTTGGGGGTGTGGTTTCGGAGACCTCGGTCAGGGTCACGGGCAAATTCTGAAGCTGTTTGCCAAATGGTCCGGGTGCCTGAGCCTTCTTTGCAAGAGCAGGCAACTCCACTTTGGGCCACTCATCCACAAACATGGGGCCCATCCGGTAGACAAAGACCATGACCCGTGGCCAGGGAGGCGTCTGTTTCTGGCTGTGTAACGCCATGGAGGTTAAAAAACTTCCTTTATTCGAGCCTCCCTTTTTGCCTTTGATTTTGGCCATGCCCCGGGGAAGACCGGTATTCGCGGAAAAGAAACTCGTCATGGTACCCCCGCTCTTGTGATAACACATACTGTCACCCGTGATATAGATCGGATACATCGGTGGACTTCTCAGTTTCTTGAGTCGCTTGCTCTCCGCACGTTGTTCCTCCCAGCTTTGCGTGGTATTCAAATTGGACTGATACTTCCGGTCATACACCATCTGAAAGCGCGGGAGTCCCCAGGCTGGATCATAGTTCACTTGTTTGCTTTCCCGGGGAATTTTATTTTTTCCCACCAGAGAAGTGGCCAACCCTGCTTTCGTCCATCCCTGCGATGGACTGAATTCCGCCCGTTGGAAATAGCTCCGACAGAATGCATACCGCTGCAACCGCTCAGCCAGGATCTTATTTCCAAGGTCCATTCCTGCGGAAGTCCAATGATGATCACCTGGATGCAGAACCCCCGCCTTCGTTCCGGGGTGTTCCGGAAAGGAAACATCTTCAAAGGCCCGGAATTCATCCAGCACATCCACCACTTCAATCCCCGCATCGATTAACTGGATCAATCCCTCCGTGTAGGCAGGATGAATGCAGCTTTTCGCATCCAGGTTCTCCTGCATCCGATGGGCATACACAATTCCCTGATGGGGAATGGGCATGAGAATCAAATCCGTGCCACGTTCTGCCAGCTGAGCCTGAAGGTGTTTCATGGCCTCCATAAAACTGGGGGCGATGGGCCGGTTTTCGATGAGACTGTCCAGGTCTTCTCCCAAGCGGAACAGATACCCCACCTCGGTAATCCCCCGATTCGTTCGAACCGCCTCCAACTGCTCCACCAGTTGACTCCGGTCCTGTAGCCTACGCTGTAACCGTTCCGCTAAACGTGTTTTTTGTGCCTGCAGATCTTCAGCCCGCTGCCTGAGCTCTTCTGCACGCTCTTCGGGACCTGGCCGAGGAACAATCAGGTCTTGTCCAACAACCATGGATGAAAAAACGAGTACAAGTGAGAATAAATATTTCATCAGAAGAACGTACCCCGCATCCGGAAAGAAAATGCATAATAAAATATCATTATTTAATAGTAAATTCTCCTCAAACCCCGTACCGGAGGGTAACGGATACGCGTTCCTGCCGGTGGTGTTTCAAGACGGCGAGAGCGTTGCGTTTTCTGATTGCGGCCCGACTCATCATCTGGGAACCCGAAACATGGCCACTTCAGGGGTAGGGTGTGCGAGCACGAACACCCTTTACGGTCGTGTCCATTCCATCACTTTTTTCACATTCTCTGCATGTTCTTCGGGTACAAACCCCTGCCGAACCGCCCGTTTGGTGAGTCCTTGCAGGGTTTTCATGCCCTGGGGCTCCTCTAAAATCCCCATGTCGATCATCTGATCCAGGGTGGGCCAGAGGTGATCGTAGTCTGCGATTTGCCAGTAGTTCAGGAATAAAATGAGACCGGCTCCCATGCGTTTCTGCTTCACTTCCGCCTCATCCTCAAAAACCTTCAGATGCTCCGCCTGATTCTTCTGAAACCGCTTCCGGGTTTCTTCTGTGATATCCGTATACCGGTAGTCCACCACGTTAAGATTTTGGTCGTAGGTAAACACCTCATCGGTCACCATTGCTATGATCCGCCGTGTGGAGGATGCTTCCGGTTTGCCGTCGGCCTTCTCCTCCACAATGTAAGACCAATAGCTGGTGACGGTCACGACGGGATCGCCTTCCGGTCCGGATGTGCCCTCGATGTGATTGGAACGAAGCGTCAGGGCGGGGTCCCTGCAATATCCCGACTCTTTCTTGGCCCGCTCATATCCATCTTCAGTGAGGAAAAGGTCTACGGGAGGTTCTTTACCGTTGCTCCCTCTCCACGCGTTGATCAGCGTACGGATCTGCTTTTTTGCCTGGGTCATAGTCTGGACCGGTTTCGTCCCGTCCTGTTTGATGCTCGCAGCGAAAACAGGAGCACTCAGGACCATGAGCATGATGCAGACTGCAAGATTGCGTTTCATAGATGCCTCCGGGTGTGGAAACCAAAGGCATAAAGCGGCAAGCCGCACATCACAAGCAAAACCTAAACGCGGCCACCGAATAGGATTTCAAGACACTACCCGCAACATCCAGCCGGAATGCAATGCCCACTTCTTGAAGTTCCCCGTGTCAGAGGGATGCTGAACCCAGGGAAACGCACTTCAAAGGAGCCCCCATTATTTCTTCTTCTTCCTTCTGGCTTCCCTCTGCATTTGGATCTGCTCCCGTTTTTCTTCCTCTGTCAGGTAACTTGCACTCACCTTTACCGTTGCTGTCGCCACTGCGGTACCGCCATTGCCGTCACTCACGGTGTATTGAAATTGGTCCTCCCCCTCAAAGCCGGGCTTGGGGGTATAACGGATCGTGTTGAATTCGATCACGGCCGTTCCGTTCTTCGCGGCGGTGACGGAGCTGATTTTCAGATAATCAGCCTTATTCACATCGGAGTCATTATCTAAAACCGGGACAATCAGGCTTTCACCTGGCTTCATCCCTCTTTTGTCATCCACCGCCTCCGGCGGCACATTACCAGCGGCGACCACCGTGACATGAACAGTGCCAACCGCAGCAGTATTGGCGTTTTGTCCATCCCCCACCGCATACGTAAAACTGTCGGTACCGACAAAGCCCGGTTTGGGGTTGTAGAGCACATCGTGCGTTTTGCGTTTGCTCTGGATACGAACGACCGTTCCGTTGGCCGGGCGTCGCAGGATATCACCAAAGCGGACGTTCTGGCCGTCGGGATCGCGATCATTCGCAATCAGGTTCATTTCAAGAGCCTGGCCCGCCTGTACCTCAAAATGGTCATCCACTGCGACGGTGGGCTGATTTGCAGACTCGACGGTAATGCGCACTTCGGCGGTCGCCGAAGCACCGTTACCGTCGGTGACGGTATAGGTGAATCGGTCATGGCCGGTATATCCGGGTTTCGGAACATAGGCCAGACGTCCATCCGAATACCGGAAGGCCTTCCCTGACGAAGGTTGGGTCATAGAGGTGACGCCTGTCACCCCGACATCATTCTGTAGAGCCTTGATCTGAACAGGCTCATTCATGACCGTCGACACCACATCATTCATCGGCGTTGATGCCGATACAAAACCAGCCGTGGACGTCAGATGGAAATTGTCCCATACCGGTCTCTGATTTCGATTCCCCAGCCCCACTCGACTTGGCCGTGAGGGGAACACAGAATTGGCGGTCGCCAGGACTGTCCCGTTTTCACTGAACGTGAGACGCCCTCCCCCCGCCACAATCGACCACCGGACAGCTTTCTTTCCCCCTGCGGAAGACCCTACGGGTTCGCTTAGATCGGTGAGGACACCCTCAACCTTTTGTTGCAGCCGCACCTGGCCATCCATCAAAAGAACCCGGTGCCAATTTTCTTCATCGTGATATCCAACGTAAAGATGGATCTCTTTGTCCCCGCCTTTAGATTTAGCGAACGAAAGATCGACCGCAGCCGTAAATTCATTTCCGCTCACCACGGTATCACGAAGCAACACCGAGTCGGGGGCGACCCTGGCGGTATGATGTGGCAACCATTGGAGTTTGCCGTCCTGTTGCTTATACATATACTGGCCTTGAAGATCAGACCACCCGGCTAGGTGTTTCCCTTCATGCCCCTCAAAATGATCGTGGTCCTCTGTGGAGTTTCCGCTCTGGACGATCACGTCAACCACTCCTTCGTGCAGCGCCCCTTTCCCATCCGATACCAGATACACCAACCGGTCAGAGCCCACAAACCCCGGTTTCGGAGTATAGATCAGGGTCCGGTCTGACTTCACGGCCACCGTGCCCCGTTGGGGCTTCACTTGTACACCGGCAATCGTAAGAGGATCCCCATCATGATCCTGATCATTTGCCAGAACATCCAACACCGACGCCTTGTCAGCAGAAACGGTCAGACGTTCATCTGAAGCCTGAGGAGCGAAATTGGCTGCCTGAAAACAAAGAACCCGGCCCGCCGTGGTGCAGACCAGGACCTTGCCAGCCGCCACCGCCAAGGAATCAGGGATGATCATTTCGCGTTTCGAAACTGCCGGCACCCCCACGGATTCGGTCGTGCCGTCTGCATATGCAACCAAGAGCACCAGTTCATTTTGTTCAAATGACCGGTAGGCACTGTAGAAGACCCCGCCAGCTCCAATCATGGCCTTCATCCCCTCATCAGAGGGCCGTACCGCTCCCTGAAGCTTCATTTTAAATGCCGTTCCAACCCCCTTCTTCCCGGCCGCTTCTATATCGGCCCGTGTCGTACGTTCAAAGCTTCCAGTTTTATCGAAGGTGACGAGATCCTGATCACGATGAATCGCCCCTATCCTTGTTTTGTAGATGGCGTACGGGCCTGCGGACCAGGGTTTCCATTGATTTTCAGGACGAATCCACCCTAATCCACCGACTTTAATGCTGGCATTAAACTCCGGATACACACTCATGCGTTGGGTCCCACCCCAGGTGAGGTCTGACCGTATGCGTCCGTTTTCAGCCGTGAGAAGCACATGGTTCACCCGGAGCTCTCCATCCACCAGTTGCAGGGTATCATTGACAAAGCCTGTGCCGCTTTTTCCGCTGGCGCCAAACCGTGCCGAGGCGGCGGTCAGGTCAAACTGGCTTTTCCCAAGGATGTCGCCCGTTCGTGGATCCAGGGCCCATACCATGACCCCATGTTCCAAGGCCGTATGCCGACCTGCATTCACATACAAACGGCCATTGTGTAGCACCGGGGACGATGGCACGTAATAAAACGATTCAATCTGGTCATGGGAGAGCAGGACTTCATCGGTTGCAGCCGCGAAGAACTGCCAGATGACCGCTCCATCTTTCATGTTGAGCGCCGTCACCATGCCGTCATGGGTTCCGACATACGCAACCTGTCCACCAATCGTGGGGGCCGTGTCCGCTCTCCCTCCGAGAATCGTAGACCAGACGATGTTACCTGTTTGCAAATCCAGGGCATCAATCCGATGCGCATTCGGCACCGAGATCAGCACCAGCTTCCCGTCAGAACTTGGTTGGGAAATGGGGCCGGGAAGATCCGCATTCGCATTCCATCCGGCAGCAACCGGGGAGTGATCCGGTAACTGCGGCAAGGATAGTTTCTTTTCCCACGCCAGGCTCAACCCGGCAGGTGCAGGAACATCAATCCACCCACGGCGTTCATGATTCCCGCGGAAGGAGTACCACTGAGTCGGATCCGGTTCGGCATACCCTGAGGCGGTACCGCGCACGATCAATCGCCGGGAATCCTCAAACAGGGGACCAAAGGACTCACGATAGATCATCGGCATATACCCGCGGTAATCCGTATGATAAATCGCGGTTTCCGGTCCGCCAGCCGAGGCGTACAGCATGCCATTTGCAGGTTTGTACCCACGATAATAGGCAATGCCATTAAACCGGTTGGCGAAATTACTGATCATCCCATTCTGATCGAGAGGTACCCCGCGGTTTAAGTAGAAATGATAGTTGGGAGTCGTCGCCTGATTGTTGGCATGATTATAGGTGCCATCTGTTAACACCCGATCCAACTCACCGTTCTCAAGGTTAAAAAAAGCCGCTTCCTTGTCCGTCTGCAGTACGGCGTATCCTGGAATTATCCCCATCGTCTGCCCAATGTTGGAACGCCCACCGGATTGCCTGAATTCATGGAAATTTTCCCGGAAAACCCGCACCTTCCCCGTATCCGGCTCGAGAAGTTCAAAATGCATCATCGTTTTGGTCCGGGCAATTTGTCTCCGGGTACTACTGCCATTGGGGACGTAATTCATGGGCACGATGTAGCCGGAACTGACCACAGCACCGTATCCCACGGCCAAATGGGCTACCGGTTTGTCTTTCACCACTTCATTGCGCCAGATTTCTTTACCGGTGGCACGATCAATCCGGATGACCGCCTTTCCAATATTCACCGAATACGCGTAGCTCACCTCAAGCGGAAAGTCATAGGCTTTAATCAGGGTGGCCACCAACGTGGTCCCATCACATGCCAACATGCCAATCGCGTGATCCAACTCCTGAGCCCAGAGCCTGTTCCCTGTCTTCATGTCAAACGCACGCAATTTGTTCGTGCCATCGGTGACAAAAATGCTCTGGCCATCATGTGAGATCAACTGCGGCGAATGGGCGCTGGCCGATGGCGAGCCTGTACCAATGTCAACCTCCACAGACCACAGCAGTTCGCCCGTTGACAATTGAACCGCCCGTAAGTGGCTTCCCCCGCCGAATTTGCCCACTAAATCAAACAAGATCTCGTTGTGTATAAAACTGTAATCGCGTTCGGTCTCGGGAACCGTCGCCAGCGTCACCCCGGTAAAGGCATCCTTAGCATGCACGCCATTGACCCAGAAACGCTCAGAAATGGCTGATTGTGCGGTAGTGTTGAAAGGAATCGTGCGCGGGCCCGTCACGTATTGAATGGTATTGGGCGGCACCACCACGGTATCTTCACTGCCTGCATGGCCCTCGGGTCCACTCATCCGCCCCATCCAGACATCCATCCCCTCGGGTCTCTTCACCCGGCGCTCCGTCCAGTCTGAACCCGTTCGGACAAACCCGACCCCGTAGCCCGGAGCAATCAGACGGTCGACTTCCTCTGCTGTAATCATCCCCTGATGATCCCCGATCACCGCATTCACCGACCGGTCGCGAAAAGGGAGTGTCTTTCCAGGCTCCAACCACAGGACGGCATCTGCCCCCGGATGCACCCCTGCGGCGGCAAAGGCGGCATCCGCCTCCCTTACCCGCTCCAGATCACGGAAGAAGGTCGCCACGACATACCGACCGGTTTTGGCCAGTTCGATTGCCGACTGCAGTCCTGTAGGTTCCACAAACACCACCAGACCGGCTTCCAACCCTTTCTGCTGCATGAGAAATTTCGCCGGAAGATCCTCGCCAGCCTTCAGCGACTTCAGGTTCTCCACTTGAGCCGGAAGAGTGGACAATGCACACAGAGTCAGCGACAGGGCGACAAGGACAGATGATTTCATTCGACAGGGAACCTAAGGATGGAGAGTGAGAGCAGGCATAGAGAAAACGTAACCAGCCAAAAACATGGCTCATTTCGTTACGAATCCGAGTTATTCACGCCCGATCCTAATGAAGTCCATCCCCCTGTTTCAACGCCTCATTATCAACACAAAAGGACATGCATCATCACAAAAAGACATTCTGATTAAACATCAGCCCGCACAATCCCGGGTGTGATACCTCACTCTTTGACGCGGAATTCCTGCACAACTGACAGGGCCGCTTTGTGGGTATAATCTCCATGATGTTCCGCAATGACCGTCACCACACCGGTTTTCCCCGAGAGGACAAGATTTCCATCCTGAACAAGTGCAGGCCCGGAGAGAACGGAGAAACGTACTGGATACTCGCTTTCCGATTCCGCCTGCAAAGGAATCCACTTCCCTTTCTCTGCCGTCTGGTCACTGAGGGCTGCAAACTCAATCGTCTGCTCCTCCCGAGCGTTCAGGTTGGAACAGACAAACACCTCGACGTCTTCCCAATCCGTGGCGGCAAACTCCGTATTCCCGGGCTGTCGGACCCGCAAATGAATCCGGCCATTCGCACCGTCTTTCACCTCAATGCGTAACGGCATTCTTGCATTCAGGGTCACCAGTTCCTGACCGGCAATCAGCTCGACCTCATACGGAGGTGATTTCTTCAGCCCCCCGCTTTCGGTCACCGGTATGAGGGAGAGTTTCCGGCCCGATTCCATCACGAACGGAGCCCCTATACTCCAGATTCGCTGGCTGCGTGGGGTCTCTTCCGCCAATACCGTGAGATCTGTGGACGCAGTGTAGCTTCGGCCTCCGTGTTGGTACGTGGCCGTGATGGTATGGGTACCGGTCTCATTCGGCAGATACGTTCCCCAACCTGAAAATGGGCGTTTCTTCACATCGGCCTCAGGAGTCAGATCCTCCATCTTGCCCGAACGGACCTGAAACGCAACACGTTCCCGCCACCTTGCATCATCCTGAGCGGTGACCGTTTTCAAGGGAAGGAAGCTGTCGCTCAAAAACGTGGCGAAGCGAACGCTTTGAAAACGTTGCGGCAAGGGCCAGTCCGTCCCCCCACGGAATGCAACCGGGATCACCCGCCGCTTTTCATTGAGTCTCAGATCATCCGTGAGCGTCAACAGTCGAAGATCAACATCCACCGCATCAAACAGTCGGGGAAACGATTTGAGTTCGTCACCGCCTCGAATCCCCACCGCCTGCACCACCCGTGCCCCGGGGGTCACAAATGAAACCGGGAATTCATAGGGAGCCGTGGAGTCCTGCCAAACGTTTTTCCCATCCACATAGAAATGAACCGCATCCATCTCTTGTCCTTTTACCGCAGCCGTCAGCGTCAGCTCCTCCTCTACTGCGGCCACATAGACCGGTTTATCGAGGTTGATCTGATTTTCAGGCGGTGTTTCGTTCACAAAACGAAAGCGGGAAATTCGCCCGTAACTGCGTCGGAGATACAGGGAGTCGCCATGGAACACCGGGAGCATATGCGCAGAGTAACTGATAGCCGGATGCAGCATCTGGACCAATCCAACCGTCTCCTGTTTGTTCAAATCGATGACCTGAAAATTATAATTCAAATGCTGACTGTCCGGAGAACAATAGACGAAATCATTCACCCGCATCGTAATCCCGGTGTTTCCTTTCGCATGCTTGAGATCGAGTTGTTTCAACAAACGGCCATCCTGCAGAGACATCACATTTAAAAACGGGCCCGAATCCAGGAACACGTGATCTCCATGGACATAGGCCACATGGTTCCGGGCATTGCCGAACGGCACGTCCGGATTCTCCCATAAAAACTCGGCTTTTTCGGGAGAAATCCGATAGCAGGCCGTCATCCCCGAATTTCCCTCACTGGGTTCGGTTCCGTTGTCGTGGCTGACGAAGACCAGATCTCCCTGAACCGACAACTTCGCATTGCCGATTTTCTCCGTGAGCCGCCACAGCTCTTCACCGCTTTGAGGGTCAATCAGCGTAATCTGGTTCGCCCCGGGAACGATCACATATTCTTTTCCATTAGCGGGAAAGATTTTTGCATTCTGCCGGGATCCCATTTTCACCCCGTTGTGGGACCACAACTGTTTCCCTGTACTCAGATCGAACCCCGCGACAGTGTAAAAACTGTCCACAATCACGCCGTCTGCAATGAGAAGCGAATTATTATCCTGACGGCTATCCGCCACCCGTCGCATTTTGGACAAGGAGTGATAGTGCTTCTCTTTCCGTTTCCGGATGCCCAATCCGGGTTCACGCCAGATCAGGGCTCCGGTTTCCGCATCCAGACAGTACAACTGGTAGTCGCTCCCCTTTGCAACCACCTTTCCGTCAGCAGCGGCCATGGTATGCGCATTGATGGATTCCTTATGCTCACCATAAATGGGGCTGAAACTTTTGAAGCTTCGCCACCAGAGTGTCTTACCGGTCTCCAGATCAATACAGGCGATATGTTCCTGCCCCCACAGGGCCCAGTCAAACACGCGAAACATATGACGGTTCTGCAAAAATTCGCCACGGGCCTTTCGGGGGCTGATATGATTTCGGTCATTCGCCGCATCCGGATCCGGGCCGACCCACCACATGTACATCCGGCCTTCATGAATAATCGGGGTGGCGCATCCCCCGTTCGGCATCTCCTGCCGGGAAAGCGCTGGAGCGGCCACCTGCAGGGCCGAGTCCCACATATGCTGCATCTGCCTGGTTTGAATCGCAGGCTCCACGCCCTCCGGCATTTGATAACTGGAGTCGTGGTTCGGCCCTTCCAACCAGGGCCATTCCGAAGGTCCGGCTTCTGCAACACTGACCATGGACGACAACGGACAAAGTCCGAACAACAACATTCTGAATCGTGCTTTCAACCTCTTCACTCTCTCATCTCCTTGTGGGCCCCAGACACACGGGGCAACTAATCTGATTGCGGTCACATGCAAACGTACCAGCGAAACGGGTGGGTTGACAATGCACAGACGATTTGATCATAATAGAACTTTTATGCATTTTGAACAAACCCTTCTCAACCGCTGGGATTTCGCGCCTCAGGTCTTATCCGGTGCCGTCGCCAACCCGGGAACGGGCAGAAGAAAACGGCAGAACCGAACGGCACCAAAAGGCCCTTTTCTTCACTACACCGTGCTGTGCCTCCGTTCCGGTTTCGGCCGGTATTCTCTCACGGACAACAACGCACCTGTGGAGGTGGAAGGACCCGTCTCGCTTCTCTTTCAGCCCGGTGTTCTGCTGGGAACGGAACTGGCGCCCCTGAGTGAATTTGCCTGGCTGGATTTTGGGCTCCTGCGGCAGAAAAACCGAACCGGAGAGAGCCGGGTCTTGCGCTATCCAAAAGGGGCGTCACCTCAACCCTCTGCCCGGGAGGCCCTGGGACAGGACCTTCCCATCACCCTGCCCTCCGACCTGTTTGACGCAACCTGGCTGTTATGCAATCAGGGGGCCGGGGAATTTTGGAAAGACGACCTCGGCAGTTTCAAAGCAAACCTGCGTCTGGGGCAGTGGCTGGTCTTTTTACTTTCTTCCGCCAGAGTAAAAGACCCGGGGCACACAAAAACCGAACAGCGTTTTCAGGACTATCTGCATCTGGCGGAACGGCACATTCACCAGCAGATCCATCCGGAGATCTGGGCACAGTACATCGGGATCTCCCGACGGCAGTTGGACCAACTCTGTCAGCAACAGACAGGCATGTCAGCGAAAGAATGTCTGGACGGGTTAAAACTGCAGCGGGCCCAGGAGCACCTGCTGGCCCGCACCTACAGCATGGACAACCTTGCCCGGGCATCCGGATTTCTTTCCAACAGCAGTTTTACCCGATGGTTTAAATCCAAGACAGGGTACAGCCCCTCCCGTTGGAGAGAACGCATGAATTGCGTGCAGTAAACCGCGAAGAGCGAACGGTCCTCAGGGAATCTTCACCAGAAGATTCTGAATCCGCATCGCCTGTTGGGTGGACTCGGTATACAAGGAGCGGTCATCTGCCCGTCCCGTCCATTCAAACGGGACCCAGGTCACCGCATCTTCTCCGAAACGATGCGTCGGCAAGGGGTGATCGACAAGACCGTGCACGGCCAGCTCATAGGCCTTCACTTTCTCCTGTTCGATCTCATCCCGGGGAAGACGCTTTCCGGATACAGGATCCACCGGTATCGCATTGAGTCCGTTTTCGGATGCCGCACGTTCCCGTTTTTCCGCATTGGATGCATTCTGCTTTTTCATCTGTTCAAGAGCATCCGGTGTCATCTCGCCTGCAAAGGGAATCACCAGATGGTACACCCTCACGCTTTGTCCACTGAGAAGGGTGACAGGTTGATCCCGTCTTACGACAAGCGTGTTTTCGGGCAACGTTTCCACCTGGTCCTCAGGCACGTCTGAACGCGTCCCCAGCGACCAGCCGTCCATAAGGGATACCGCTTCCGGAAGTTCATCAAATCCCCTCTCCACCGGTTGGCCACAGGAGGCCAGAAGCAGAACGGCTCCCCCCAGCAGTACATTGTTGATCGTTTGCATCTTCATTCTCATTTCTTATGCTGTGAAATCGCCCAATGGATCGCTTTCTGGACGTCGGGATGATCCGGGTTCAGAGACTGCAGCGCCTCTAGGCTGCCGGGTTGGAGATTCCTTCCCAATGCCAGAGCGGCCTGAATGGTCACCTCTCTCGATTCATGCGCGAGCAGGGTGCGCAATTCTTCTATCGCCTCCGGAGATGAACTGTGTGAATACGCCCGGGCACAACGCTGCAACATCAAGGTACTCTGCCCGGGTTCCCCTGACAGCTTCACCAAGGCCGGGAGGGAGGCGTCGCCCATCAGACCTAAAACGTCCGCTGCATAGTACCCCGCATCAAACGCGGTTCCGTTTTCAGGAGCCGGGCTTTGCCTCATCACCTCCACCAAGGCAGAGACGACGGCTTGGTTCTCTGACCGAATCAAGGCAGGGACGATGGCCCGGTCTTTTACCGAAAGGTCGATTGTCGGATCCTGCATCAGTTTCACCAACGCTTCCGGCCCGGCAGGATCGGGAAACGCCATCAACGCATTCACAGCCCACCCCCGTGTTGCCGCCCCGTATCCCAAAGGAAAATTCGGATCCGTGGGCTGCCGCACGAGGAAAACCAGAGTCTCAATCCCCTTGGGGTCGCCCAGCTTTTGCAGTGCCGGGATCCCCACCTGGGCAATCTCATTGAGCTGACGCCGCTGAAGCATGCGTGGAGGAGGCGTGCGCCGCAAGGCGTCACAGATCACCTCACATGCCCGGGGATCTCCGCTTTCACCCAGTGCCCGAATCGCCTCCACCGTTTTACCCCGGTCCGAAAACGACTCTACGGCGGCGATGAACTCCGGCACGGCCTCTTTCACCTGTAATCTTCCCAGGGCTCTTAATCGGTTTGGGGTCGGCTGTTCGCGGTAGGCCGTTAAGAGCATCGCTTCCATTTCCGGATCTTTCCAGGCCCCCACCACCTCGGTAGCCACGCTACCCAATCGATGATAGCCCCGGGGATTTTTCGGCCATTGCTCCTGCAGGACGAAGGAGAGAACAGGATCACGGACCGTGGGTTCCTGCAGGGCCGCCGCCACAGGCAGCACCGCAACCTGGAGTTCAATCAGTCCTCCCAGTCGTCGCTGGGCCTGTTCACGATTCGGGTCACCTTTGGTATTCGCACTCTTGATAAGGCCGCTGTCGTGCCTCAGGTTCAGGATCGTGCCGGCTTTGGCAGACAGAGGGGCCAACTGATCGAGGATCTCCAGATTACGTTTCCGGGCTTCTCCACGAAAGCGGGCAATCGCTTTCCACACCCCGATATTCTGAGCAGAGACATCCGTACCGGCCCGGTCCAGCAGAACAGGGAGCCCTTCACGGAACCCCTGCCATCCGAGAAGAGTCGCCACCTGTAAGCGAACAGCGGGGTCTGTATCCTCCAACCGCGGTTTCAGCAGGTCCACCAGTTCAGGATGCTGATGAAGATCGATGGTAAGCAGATCAAATTTATTCCGGATGTACTGCGGATTTTTGATCGTTTTTACATCCCCGAAACCAGGCTTCCGATTGACCTGTTCGGTGATATCCAGAATGAGATCCATCGCGACAAGCCGGCCTTGCCCATCCTCTTTCTCATCTGCAAAATAGGTATGCAGATCCGGAAGAATCTTCGCGTGGAGGCGTTTTAGATGTCCAGCCGCCGCCTTTCGGCTTGAGGGAACGCTCAGCAGTCGGCACAGAGCCGTATGTGCCAGGGGACTGTCCATGGAAACAAACAGTGTGACGGCCTGTTCCCCGTTCAGGGTTCCCTCACTCAATGCCTCGAGCAAAATCGGAATGGCGACCTCTGCGGATCGTTCTGAAATCGCTTTCGCCGCGGCCTGAGTCACCGACGGGTTCGAGGCGTGAAGAGCCTCCTGAAAAAGGGCCAGATCCTGATCACTCTCCATTTGCGCTAACGCCGTAATCAATCCGGCTTTTTCATTCTCATGTGCCTTCCCGTACAAGGCGAGAAGGCTCTGCCTCCCCTCTTCACCGCACTTCGCCAAGGCCAACGTGGCGGCCAGTGACACGGTAAGCTCATCCGATCCGCTCGCTTCTGACAGTGCGGAAACCGCAACGGGATCTCCAATGGCCCCCAGAGCTTCGCAGGCCGCCTGCCTCAGTCCCGATGCCTGCCCGGGCCGGGTCAGCACGATGAGACGCTCCAGCGCCAGGGAGTCCCCCTGCTGTCCCAATGCACGCACAGCGGCGATTTGAACGCGGGATTGATGGTCATAGGTCGCCGTCAACAGAGCCTGGGTGACGACCTCATGCGGATCGTCGGCAGCGAGTTGACCCAGAGTGCGGGCGGCCGTTTCCCGTTCCCGGGGCTCTCCCTCCTGCAGCAACATCAGAGATTCACGGACTGGATGCCCTTCCGGCAATCCAGGCGTTTCGGTTCCACAGCCGGACCACAAGCAGGCGACCAGCAGTGAATAAACTGCGGCTCGGGAGGGTTTCATCTCTTACTCCGTTTCGTTCTGAACCCCATGTGAACTGCGCAGACGGACATTGCGCAGACCATAGGTCTCCAGCATATCCGTCATATCCATCAAATGAAGGTATTGGGTTCGGCGGTCCACATCCAGGCGAATGGCCACCGGTTCACCCTCCAGGTGAACCTGCTGAAGGGTATGGAGGATCTCCGCCATTTCACGGCGGGAAATTTTCACCTGGTTAAAATAATTTTCTCCATCATGCACAAAGCGGTTTCCGTCTGCGTCAATGGTGATGATGGTCTCGGTCATGAACTTGCTGTCCACCGCATGTTTGGCGGTTGGCATCTCCAGCGGGATCACTTTGGTCGGCTTTTTCAGACTGGCCGTGACCAGAAAGAAAATCAGCAACAGAAATACCAGGTCGATCATGGGAGTCATGGGGACGTCGAGGTCTTCCTCGTTTGTATTGTGAAGTAACATGGTTATTCCTCGTTCAGTTCATGCACGGCCTGAATGAGATCAGGGTCCGTGTAGGTCATCATAAAACAGCCAAACCCGGTGGATCCGGTGTTGTTTTCCAGTTTAAACAGCACCTTGTTGATTCCCTTCTTCAGGGTAATGACGCGGAAGCTGTTCTGATTAAAGGGCACAAAAGGCTGGGTACCGGTCCCGGAGTTATAGACCTCCTTGCCGTTGATCCAGCAAACTCCATAATCATCGGAGGCAAAAGACGCGACCAGTTCGCGATCCTCCTCACAACTGATTTCAGTATAAAAATACCAGATGGCATGGGCCATGTTGTCCACGGCATAGGGCTCAATGCGAACCCCGTTTTTGAACGAGGTATCAAAACGGCGGTACTTCCAGATCAGAGTCCGATTCTGTTTGCCAAGATACTGGGCATCCAGATCAATTTTCAGTCCATTACTGCTTTCAGGCGGGTACTTGTGCTGGAGCGCGGCCAAACTTCGGCCTCCCTCATCAGGATGGGCAAAGGGTCCGATGATGTACCAACGGTCCAACACCAGCCAGTTGGAAGGATAGGCCCAGTCATTACGCCCAATTTGATTCCCGAGATCCATCTTCATGGCCGGGTCGGTGTAATCCAACTGCGGAGTTAATGACGTGGGTTTCAGCTGTTTTTTGTCAATAATATGGCCGGTGTAGATCTGGGGCGGCAATGCCGCTAAGACGATATTTTCGCCAAAGAGAGACAAACTTCCATCCTGCAGGGACTTCTCTTTACTCCGGACAAAGTCCATCCAACGGTCACAGGTGGCTTTGACATCCTCACTTTCCAGATACAAGGCGACCACTTCCGCTTTGAATGCCTCAAATTTCCCGTCCAGCAGCGATTCAATCGGTCGATTCAGAATGTCGTCCCTCACTTTGCGCCGCGGGTTGAATTTTTGCCGGGTCACCTCTATGCCCTGGTGAACCGGAACAGGATTGGTAGGATGTTCCGCCAGATCCAGGGCAAGGTACCGTTCATAGAGATGCCCCAGATTCCGCTCCAAATCGAGGCAGAGCTGATAGCTGGCCTCTAACGACATGGGGCTGATTCCCTCGTCAAGGATACGGCGTTGAAGCTCATCAAAATCAGGAACCTCGACCTCCGTGATCTCCGGAAACGGCATGTGTTCCGGATCGAGACGCAGAATGCGGTCCTCCTCCACGTATCCTTCCGGCAGCGGTTCCGTATCCATCGCCTGCAGACGCTCCCTTTTCCGGTCCATGATCCCATGCAGCTCACGCCGCATCGTGTGGACCGCCCCTGCCACCGACAACAGATGCTGGGTATATTTCAAACGAAGCTGGGCCTGCGCCTCCTGGATCCGGGTGCGGGATACTTCCAGAGGCGGAGCTTCGGACCGGGAAAAGAACAGGTCCCGAACCGTCTGGTTCGTGGCCAGTGTGATCCCCGCCACAAGGTGGAGTCCAAGAGAAATAATCAGAAAGAGCCGTACTTTCTGACTTCTCAGAAACGTCCTGGTCGAATCGTAAAGAGCCATGAACGTTTAGTCGTGGGTGGCGTTTTCCGCGACCGGGTCACGACGCTCCAGACACCACTCAGAGATGAGCTGACTCAATTCCATGGCCATGCTGTCCCCCAGGGCGTTGGTCCGGTTCTTGAGAATATAATTGAGTGCCAGTGCCGGCATGGCGACCACCAGTCCTGTCGCCGTGGTGACCATCGCCTTGGAAATATCGCCGGCAAACACCGTGGGGTCACCGGTCTCCCCCAGCATGCGGAAATTTTCGAATGCCCCCATCATTCCCACCACGGTCCCGAAAAGGCCCAACAGCGGTGCAAGGGTGGCGATGGCCGCCTGCGGCTGCACCCGGCGCTGATGTGCACGGACCTCAGCAGACAGGACATCACTGGCAATCGTCCGTACTTCATCCACGGATTCGTGAAGATAAGGAACAATCGCTTCGATTCCGCGGGCAAGCCCGCTGTTTTTGCTTTGCGCCAACTCAACCAGGGCCTGAAACTCCCCTTTGATCTGCAAAGAGCGGGCTTCATCGACCAGGCCGGGGGTGATGAAATTTTTCCTGTGCAGGCGGGCAAAACGCTCAATGGCAAAACCCAGTCCCACAATACTCAACGCCAGCAGGGCATACATGGTAATGCCGCCGACCTCAAAGGTGTAGCTCAGGTACTCCAATGGACTGCGGCCCTCTGCTGCATAAAGATTGCTTCCGAAGATCAACAGAAACAACAGTCCCAGAAATGTGAACCGGGCAACAGGGAATTTTGTGGTGGAAGTGTGAATACGTATCATAAAACAGATCCTTTTCGATCAGGTTAAGAACAGGTACCGGTGACTAATGTGAATGAAAATTCAGTACCCGGCCCATTTTGTACTTGAGAAGAGAGCCGTGTCCACTACAAACGCAAAAAGATATTTACTTTACTCATTTCGACCACGGTTTCTTAACCTTTAAGGAGAGGCCCTGACCCAGTTGACGTTGCAGATTAGTTCGTTTTGGTCCGGGGCTGTTACAACATTATGAAGATTCGACTCGTTACGGCACTCGTGTTTTTGAGTTTAAGCCCAGGGGCTTTTGCAACAGAATCCTTCACCGGAGGCATGACCCTCGCATTCCGAAATGCCATCTGGCAGGGGGAAAACCACCAGAACGCGGTGAATGTCGTGTTCGAGTTTTCATGTGAAGACGGGGTCTGGGCCCCTCTGTACGGACTGGGCCTCCAGTATACCAATGGCCACCACCGCGGAGTGGTGGATAAAGCCGTGGTGACAGAGAATGGATTTGAATTCGAAGTGGACTGCGTGATTCACGGAGACGGCTGGATTCCGGGTCAGCATCAGGCCACCTGGCTGATAACGCTCACCCGGAACGGGGATGGCCGTGTATCCGGCACCTGGGAGGGACGTTTTAAAAACCGGCACCAGTCCGGGGTTGTTGAGGGAACCCTGTGGAATCATCCCCCCAGGGATCCGGGCGTTCTGCCTCCTAAACGCGGTGAACATCCCCGAATGCTCTTCAGGCAACACGACATTGCGGCGTTGAGGGAAAAACTGGCACGTCCTTTCGGACAGGCCTACAAACGCATGGTGGATAGACCTGAAAGCCGCGATTATCTCAACCTTGCGGTTCTGTACGCGATCACTGGGGAACAACAGTATGCAGACCGGGTTCAGGACATCCTCGAAGCCGGTGAATTAGAGAACATGGACCGTCGGGGGTTTGGCACCGGAGGGTTTGGCCACACACAGATCGCACAGGCCGTCACCTACGACCTATGCTGGAACGGCTGGGACGAGGAATTCCGCGCGAAGATGCGGAGAAAGATGGTTCATCTTGTATCCGGTCAACAGGGTCTTCTGCAGATCGAACATCCCAACCACCACCCCTGCAGCAACTACTACGGCCCCGGGTACGGAACCCCGGCCATTACCGCCCTTGCCTATGCGGGAGACACGCAATTGGGGCCCCCTCCCAAAAAAGGGGATCAGAAACTCAAAACCCTTCTCGGAAGTAAGTTCAGCTCCAAACCGATCCAGCCCGATATGTCGCTGACGCCCCCCAAAAGGCGAAGCCTGAAACAGTTAATCAAAAAAATCGACGAATTGGATCAGGCCGCAGCAGACCGGATCTGGCCGGGTGCCAGTCTTGCCCTTTATCAAGACTTCCTCAAAGGGCGGATGCACATGTATTATCACTACCGCTACGGCATGGGCACCGGAGGATTTCAGGCGGAAACCGGGAGCTATGCAGATATTGCCAGCCGTCATCCCACCATCTATGCTACCCTGTATCGGAACATGATGGGTCAGGATGTAAGCCCATATCCGGATGTGAACTCTCTGATGGTACGCCGTTTACTCCAGAGTACGCTGGACAACAGCCGGAACCGCTCCTCCACCGTGAAACTCAGCAGTGCCACCGGATTCAGTACGGAATGGGTGGCCCGGAATTTCCCCATCATTCCAAAAGACTATCAACCCGCCGTGCTGACCGCCTGGAACCATCTCGGAAACGTGACCGGTCCCGACACGGCCCACACTCTTCTCGGCACGGGGGGCAAAAAAGGACTGCAGGGAATCGATCTCGCATTAACCTTTGTCAATTACCCTTTGGACATGGAACCCCGTCCCCTGAATGAGTTGCCTCTGCGCTGGGACACGGAATTCGGGCACCACAGCTTCCGCAGTGGCTGGAGCGCCACTCCTGATGACCACATTCTCCAGGTCTACGCCAAGTCCAAGAAGGTGAGAGGGTGGAATCATCCCAATGCGGGAACCTTCCGTCTCTTTGCCCTGGGGCAGAACTGGGTGGGAGGATCAGACAACCGCATCGGGTTTCGTATTCATGAACCCTGTGTCCTCTTTCCGGAAAACCGGAACATCAATCAGGGAAGCATTTTTCCAATCGGAAAAGGATCTCAGCCCACGGGTTCCGGCAGCGGCTACGGTCAGGTCGAATTTCTGGAAAGTGATGAGGACGGTTCTGCCAGAATCACGGTGAATTTGAATGAGGTATACGCCTCCAGCAAAGTCTCCATTACCCGGAAGGGACGGAAAACGCTTTCCATTCAGGACAACAATCTCCTTCCGATGCCCGAAAATCTGGAGGACAGCGGTATTACCGGCAAACGAGCGTGGGGTATCGATTACCGTGGCGTATCCGGGGCCCCTGTCACACTGATTCTGGTGGATGAGATCCACGGGGGAGACCGGCGGATCTGGCAGTGGCCATTACCCAGCGGCAAGAAAAATCAGTCCTCCGGCTCTCCTCAGCTTCGATCGGACGGGTTCCGCATCAGCAAGGGTGGTGTCAGTATGAACTGCACCTTTGTCACCCCGCTTACAAAACAACCCCGTCTTGATCTTGGACCTGTAAAAGTAGGGCGGATTGGAAACAGCCACCGCTCCTTTGAAGGGTCCATCCCACGTGTCGTTGCGGAAGGGAACGGACATTTCATCGCCATTATTACCATCAGTGAAGGCGATCATCCCGACATCACCACCCAGGGGGATGGCCTGGATACCGTGATTCAGGTTGGAGATGCCACCTACCGTTACGACGGAAACGCGGTTCGCTGGTAACACCCGTTCTTTCCCCATTCCCCTTTTTCTTCTTATTGGAGAACCATTATGCGCCGATTCGCCCCCCTGCCTATCCTCCTCTCCACTCTGGCTGCCCATGTATCAACAGCAGTTGCAGAGATCACCTTTACCGCGCAACAATCGGAAAAGGCTCAGGTCTGGCTGTCTGAGATGGAGGCTCACCTCCTGGAACTGCGGAACCACCGACATGGGGGCACCCACATGCAGTTTCTTCTACAGGCTGCAGGAGACGGAGATAATGCCTACATGAAGCTGCATCATCGGGACTCCCACAGCACTCTTGCCGGTTTTGTCCCGGCCTGGAATCAGGACACCTTTAATGGCGGGTATGGATTTCATTACCGGAACGGCGGGGGCAGTCTTCTCCATCAGCGGCATTTTTTTTCGGTCTCACTCAACACCGCAGAAATCGCAGAGGACCGCATACACCTGAAGGGGACCTGGCAGGTCAAACGCAACCGTTGGCATCACGAACGTCTGCCTCCGGAAAAGATCCGGACACTTCCCGGAATGCCCACAGCTTACTCCAATTATGATGCACATGCTCCCGAAGCGCATGTCCGTCCCAGGCCCCTGCCCTTCGACATGACCCTGCAGCCTGAACCGGGCCGATACTGGCTGGATCTGAACTTCTCCGGACTGGCGGATGGACGGGCGGTTTCGCTGCAAAGCACCTGGCCGCCACAAGCAGATGAACCCACAGCCGTATCCGTACTCCGGTTCAACTCCGCCCCTCACTGGGCAGATCTTCAGGCGCTCACGATCCAGGATCAGGGCGTACAGGGGGAGCTGAAACTGGTCATTAATCCCGACCGGTGGGTCCCCAAGGATAAGAAACAACGCAGCATTTCAATCCCGGTCTCTCTTTCGGCCGACACCCTTTCCTCGATCGATACGACCTACAAGGCAACCGTAAACGGACAACCGGTTCAGGGCCGCCTTACCGGAAGTATCACTCCGTTATGGTCCGGCATCTATTCAGCGGGAGATCTCACCGGAAGGAGTTTCGGAGGCCGTGTCCCAGTGGTGGCACAACGAAAGGACTCGACGGCATCCCTGATCTCCCAATTTTCGGATCTCTGGATCCGAGCCGCCTATGTGCATGAACGCACTCAGGTGCCTTCCGGGCTTATGGCTCCTGAGTTCTCCAGTGCGGAAGAGGCACTCGCATGGATGAAAAGGCTGCATGCACACTGCCTCCACCTGTCTGAGGAAGAGATGCTTCCCGAAAAGAAACCGGTTCCACGCGGGGCAAAACAACCGAGCAACCCGGCGGGAGGACCCGGTACCTGGAAACATCCGGACGTCTGGCATACCTATGGCCCCCTTGCAGAATTCGGGGGAATTCATGCGTCTGCCCGGCCCGTTCTTCCACCCTACCCCGTTCAACCGGGTGAGACTGTTCATTATCATCAAAGCGGGTTGACAGCCCATGGGATTGCACGTCCCCGGAAAACCCCGAGCTGGGGGAAGGTCGAACCACAGAACGGCTTCCTGCTTCCTCATTTTTTTGAAAGCAGCATGTATATCCCCCGGATCGCCCCGATCGCCTGGCAGGCCGTTGCCACCATCCCGCTGGAAGAGGACGCCGATGTGGTTCTGCGTGTCGAGTGCGGGGATGCCGGACAACTGTATGTGAACGGCAAACGTGTTTTCACAAGTGATCCCCAGGATTTACGGCTGCATCAGACGCGGCTTTATGAACTCACGGTCCCCATGAAAGCCGGAGAAAATGAGGTCGTGTGGGCCGTGCGAGCCGATTACGCGCGGACCTGGGCCACCTTGCAATACGCGGTATCTCCGCCGACAGCAGACCCGGTTCAGGTGGAGACTCCCAGGAACCCATCAGCTCCGCGGAATCTCACCCAAACGGTATGGCGTCATGAACACGGATTCCGCAAGTCCGAACCCGCAGTGCGCGGAGATCACATTGCCCTCCTCACAGCGGATGGCGCGTTGGCCATCCGAAACCTGTCAGACGGAGAGCAGCTATGGAAATCCGACTCTCTGGTCATCGGAGAGGAAAAGGCCTCCGACCGACATGCCAAACCGCTGCCGGTTGCAAAAGGCTGGGTGGCCCACATCAACAATGGGAAAATCGCGGCCTTCACCGCAGAAGGCGTTTTACGCTGGGACCGTCCACTCCACATGACCGACGTGACCCTGATCGAGCACGAGGACACCGTCATTGCCGTGGGGCGTCCTGTGCTTGGACGCACCGCAAAAGGGAAAAAGAAAAAGATGCCCCGGGGCGTATTTCTGTATGCGGCCTCCGCCTTCAAACTTGAGGACGGATCCGTGATCTGGGAAAAGGAATTCGCGGGAAATGGACGCCCCAGCACAACCCGGCGCGGCAAAGGCGGAGGCCCCAGCCTCTACCAGAACTGGACCCAGCACATTGCCTGGCTGGAACAGGGGGACCATGCAGCCCTCCTGGTCAGGGGCGGGGTGGTCCTGGACCCGGCCACCGGCGAAGAGCGGTTGCCCCATCTGGACAGTTGGGTGCATGGGGAATGTTATTGGACCGTTTGGGGGAACTGGCTCTTTGCCTCTTCCCACAGTCAACTCATTGCCTTTACCTGGGGTTTTGATCCGGAAGGGACCTTCCTCCATCAGGAAGTCTGGCGGGTACGGAATGAGCTGTCCAGTTTTGGCAATTCCCCCAGCACCGTGACCAGTGATGGACAGTATGTGTATCATCACCGGCCCATACCCGAGCATGCTCCCCACTGCCCTGCCCTGTGGACCGCTCTGGACGTGCATGAACTGGAAACCGGGAACCCTGTACATGAACTGCGACCCCTATTTACAGATGCCGAACAGTTCCGTTATCCGATCCAGATAGGGATTGCAGGGGAACAACCCCTCGCCTTCTTCCAGGACAATGGAGGGGGAACCTATGCCAAAGATCATCGCGGCGAAATCGCGGTCTTTGCCATGGGGAGCCGTCCGGGCCTGCTGCATCGCTGGAAAAGTGACTCCCAACTGGATGTGCCTCCCGTTCTGACGGCGAAAGGGCTCCTGATCCGGGAGCGAACCCAGCTCACACTTCTTACCGAAGGACCGCACAATGAACAAACCCGTGAAGCCGTTTTGGAACAGGTGGGTCCGGTTCCGCCGAACGCCATCTCCCTTACCCTGGAATCAGAGGGGGAACTCCAACAGGCTGAACAACTGAAGACCAAACTTACACCCTCTTCCTGGCGTATCAGGTGGACGGAGGAAGGATCCTGGCAGCCCCTGCCCCGTGAAATCCTTCACGTGTATGCGAGTGCAAACAAAGGCCTGCTTCCCTTTTCGTCTTATAACCTCCAGGGAAGAGGTGTCAGCCCGTTGATCCATCAGGCTCAACTCGACATCGGGAAACTGTTCCAAGGACAAGAAGGGAAGAGCGTTGAGTTAGAAAGTAAGGTGTATGTCCCGCGGGACCGCGCGGTACAGCTCAGTGGACTCGCTCCGGGTATCCATGCAACCATTGGCGGACACCAGATCGTCAACGGGCAGAAACTGTACCTGAAGCAGGGAGCGCACACCCTGCTGCTTCGGGTCACTCCAGCGTTCTTTGAGCATGGGCCCCGCTTTATGCCCATCAACCAGCAGGCCGCCATACAGGCGGGCAGACTCAAGGCCGTGCCGACACCGGAATGGGCGTATTATGCTCCGTTCCCCGAGACAACGAATTTAACAGCCGACCAACGCAACCGTTTCTCCACCGATGGGAAACTCACCCTCAACAAGCAAACCTGGTTACCGCATATCCTCCCCATCACAAAGGAATACCGCTGGCTGTCCCCCCTGATGGTTCTGGAATCGGATCAGCCGTATCAGACCCTGAAAAACCCTCAAAACAGTTTTGCCCCCGGTGTGATTTACGCCACCTCCAGCTACAGCGCCGATGAGGACGGGCATGTTGTCGTTCACGCAAGTGCCGACTGGTACATGACCTGGTGGGTGAACGGAGAAGAAGTCTATACTACAAACGGGCGGGGAAATGGGCGGGGACCGGAAGATGTACAGGCGCACACCATTGTCGCCCCGGTGAAAAAAGGGATCAATCAGATCGTGGTCCGCATTCAGTCCGGCAGCAAAGGGATTGGCCTTGCCAGCCGCTGGAGTTTCACCACTGAAAACGATTTCGATGCACTGGCTACCACCTTTCCCCACCCGAAAGGAGTTCCGCCGCCACAGCCCAACCTCCGGATCTCACCACGCTTCACGACTCTCCCGGACCCCGTCGTCGCACGGCAAAACTGGATCGAAAACGCGGAACCTTACCGGGAGGAACTCCAGTCCATCGCAGTATCCGACTCCCCGTCCGCTCCAAGAGCCAAGGCCGCCCTCAGAGCCCTTCCCAAATGACCTGGTGAGACACAACACGTGACAGGAATGCTCAGTATTCACCTGAATCGGATGTTTCCCTGGATGCGCCGACAAATCCCACCCTCTTCCCTACGCGTTCTTCAACCGAACCCCGGCATCAGTTCCCGGAAGGAGCGGCAGACCCTTTCCCCACATAGAAGCGGGCGGGGTGTGGCACGAAGACGTTTACCAGCGAATCAACTCTGATGACCGCGTCCTTCGTTTTCGGAATCCCCAGCCGTACAAACTCTGCATCAGGATCACTGATGAAGGTCTGTTCTCCGGAAACGGGAACCCCTTCAATGAGCGGGCCTGTACCGTCACGGTGACAGAGTGATGCTTCAATCTGCCGTCCTCCTGGCGTTCTGCCTTACGAGCTTTTGTTTCAGTGATCTTCTCAATGACCCCATCATAAATAGTGGAACTGGCCTGCGCCATACTGAGCAGGCCAAAAAGGAATGCGGGCTTTATCATGGGATCTCCTAAGAGTCATCCTGTGGCAGGATGGGGTTTCTATTCAGGTCGATGTATCGGGTCATGGTATCGTACCGAAATTCCCTAATCTTGACAATGTATCCATTTGCACATATTGTATTATAAATGAATCATCCGTTTTTACCACATGTCCTTTGCGGAGGAAGCTCTCTCCAGAACGTGGGGCGGGGAAATGAACGGTACATCAGCTCGGGTCTTGTTCAGCGGTGGTATACGCTCTGGACCCTGGATGAAGGGAGGTTACAGATCAGCATGGATGCCAAGACACCGAGACGGATCGAAGGCCCTGCGGCCCTCTTCCTGGAGCCCGGGCATCAATACTCGGTGTTCACCGAACCCGGTACCCACAGTTTCTGGATCGAATGGGGGATTCAGTCCTCCCCCCTGGCATACCGGGGCAAGGGCCTCCATGCGCTACGCTATGCAAACCGGAAGGAACAGCCGGACATGGACGCGTTTTTCGGTGTAAAGGTTCCTGTACAGCTTGCGGAGGCTCTTCAACCTCAAAGCAGTCGGTTGTGCCGGAAAATTACCGGCCTTTGGTGGCGGGGCCAACGGGAGAGGCTTCAAGCCAACCATCTTCTGGGCGACTGGATTCTGGATGTGAGGGATCACTACCAAGGAGCCCCCTCCCCTCCAACTCTCTTTCCGGACGTATCACCCGAAACCCGGCACCTGCTCGACCTTGCCGTGACGCAACTGGATCAGCACCTCAGCATCACAAAATGGGCAGAGGTGGCCGGCTGTCACCGGAATGCACTCAACCAACGGATGGTCCGCGAAACAGGATACACCGCCCAGGAGGTCCTGAACCAGATACGGATCACACAGGCCTGTGATCAACTGCGCAGGGGAAAGTCGGTGGCGTCCACCAGTGACTGGATCGGCTTTCAGTCCCGGACCGCCTTCAGTCGATGGTTTAAAGCGGAAACCGGGGACAGCCCTTCCCAATGGCAGCTCCGCCACCAGTCCTAAGTCCCCCCTACGGTCATGGAGTTTCGCCGGTCAATTCGCGTCGAATCCGCTGGAGACGTTCATTAAACGCTTTGGCCTGTTCTTTTTTCTCACGCGGCCATTTCGGCTGAGGGCGTACCTCTTTGATCTTCAGCTTCATCTTCAAAGCCCGTTTGAGTTCATCATCCGTAAGGTTCATCGGATTTTTGGCTTTGCCTCTGAACAGGTCTTCCTCCGTAATCCATGGATAGCGGTGTGGGGTCCATCCTTCGGTCTTACTCTTCAGGTTGATGTCTTTTCCATCATCTCTGGAAGGGTCCAGCGGGGTATGACCGTATCCGCCACCGCGGTTCCAATACAGCAGAGCCGGTTTTCCATTCTTGGTCAGGCCCACGCCATTCACCGCCCTGGCTCCGCCATGGGGGTTCTGTTCACCGGCAGATCGGCTGCCGTGATCAAAGTTATGTGATCCGTTTCTTAATCCGGGTATGGGAGGGGTGTACGCCCGGATCCGCCAGACCACCGATCCATCTTCCGGATTCAGTCCCCAGGCATGAATCCCGCCGTCGGCCTGATTGTGAATGCCTGCGGCCACAAATACATTCCCATCCTGCAAGACCGCATTGGTCGTCGGCCACAAGGATTCCAACTGACCGGAGAAATAGATTTTCTCACGGTTACGGGCCGCAAGAAACCTCCATCGCGCATCCCCCGTTTCTGCATCCAGTGCATAGACATACCCATCCCGGCTGCCAAAGAAAAGGGAACCATTGTGCAAAAGTGGCTCACCCGGAATACGCCCGCCCGCCTGAAAACTCCACACCGGGGTGTCATTCCGGAATGCCACCATCCGGTGAGATTGGAGGTCTGATTTAAACGTCCAATCCCCTGACTCCAGGGCCGGCCCCCACCCCTCCAGATCTTCATGAAAATTCGCGTCTTTCGCGTTTATGGGTCCAAAGTGACCCCGTTCCCAGGAGGCCAGAATGGGAGAAGGGGTCATGTTTTCAATCCGGGCAATCTGCCCATTCGGCTGCGCATCTTTTCCAGGAAACATATCCGGAGATTCGAGGCGCTGGTCTTCTGTCAGCAGCTCCGGGACCGCGCCAGACCGCATGCTGAACTGAGACCAGATGTGCGGAATGCAGCCGCAAAAACGGGTGCTCTCAGTAAACCACATCCCATGACTGGGCACAAACCCGTCCCCGCAATGCGGATGCTGGAACCCCACTTCATCATACACAATCTCCCCATGCTCCACGGTATGCGCAAAGGCATAACTTGCGATGTAGCTCAGATTGGGGGTACCGACAGAACGTTGACACCCCATGTTGCGCTGGTTGCGTTGAGAAGCAAACCCCGTCTGCGCATCATAGAGCAGGATTCCATACGAACTGTAGTACTCCAGTTTCCCGTTCCGGTAGAACATCGCCATTTCACTGGAGTCACTGTGATCAACCAAAAGACTTGCCTGGAGCTTCTCCTGATTCGTGATGAAGTAGGCCTCCTTTTCCTCTTTGGATGCCTTCTTAAAATCAATTTTGGGCATGAAACGCTGCGAGGGACGGTTGGCCCCCCGTAACCAGGCCAGCGACCCATCCTTCATATTCAGTGCCGCGACATAGGAGACATTGGCCGCCCAGTTGTGATGATCCCCGGCAGCGATGAAGACCAGGCCCTCCTCATCCACAGGGATGATCTGACTGAGCTGCTGATAGGTCTCCCGTTTCCCGGTTTGATAGTCGTGCCATTTTGTGGTTCCCGGTCGTTTCACGAGTCCTTCGATTTTCGGAACCTCCGTCTTCCATATCACCTGGCCGGTCTTGGCATCCAACCGAACAATGTTCCGCGCTCGACGGGCACCATAATACCGGGCACGCCCCATCCGCATTTCCCCTTCCCCGAAGTACACGCTGTCTCCGTTCAGATTCATCACCGGACCATAGGCATGGTTCTCGGAAGAGAGGTACTCCCACAGGCGTTTGCCGGTATTCACATCCAGACCCACCACCTGCTTGCCGGCAGACTGGATCAGGATGTCTCCTACCGCAACGGCCCACAGGGTCTGCTTGCCTTTGTTATCCTGTCCAAACTTCTGCACATCTGCCCGGCCAATTCCAATCAGGCCCTCTGTGTACTCCACCACTTTTTCTCCGCTGCGAAGATCATAGGCTGCCATCCGGTGTGGACGTCCACCCGGATGCCGCTCACCCGTAAAATAGGTGGCGATAAACTTGTCGCCCACCACTAACCGATTCAGGTTCTGTTCGGTGGCAATGCGGTACCGGGGCACGCCGTTAAATGCATCCCTTGCCATGTACTGCCTTCCATCCCAGGGGGCATGCTTGCGAAACCGCGTCTGAATCCCCTTTCCCCACTTTTTCTGCACGTCCGGCCGCCGGGGAAGCCTCGTCATCTGCTGGACCGGTTTATCTCCCATAATGGCAATGCCGTCATGAATTAATATCGAGTTGTTCTGATCCGGACCGGTTTCGCCGACCCAGCCAATTCCGTTGGGAACTCCTACCGCCGTATCCTGACTGAAGAGATTGCCATTTGGCATCCCGGACAAATGCGTCCAGTTGCCGAATGCTTCCGGCCAGGGTTTCCGGATCTCCTGCCAGCGGTTTGAACGCTTCACCAAGGCAAGACCGTGTTTGGGACTTAGCACTCTGAGAACCTCCTTCCTGTCAGGAGCCTTCCTGCCCAGACGGTCTTCATCCACGACCAAAAGGGTCACCGCGTGGTCCCGATAGGGAAGTGTATGCAGGGAATGATATGTTTCCGCAGACGCTAACCCAGTGAGGACGGATTCCTGGATACGTTCCCGGGTTTGCTGAATCCGAGGCACATCCGTGTCAATCACATGCACCAGCCAGCGGCCTGTTGCGGCAATCCTGACAGCCTCAGAAACGTCCGTCACTCCGGCAAACACCGCCAGCCCTCCTCCTGACGTTTGAACCGCTTCGGCCACCTGCTGAGCCGGAACCGCGTCTCCAATGGCAGGCCGAATCAACATCACTGCCACACAGAACCAGCCGAAACACGCACGGGGGATCCTCAACATACCATTCATCATTTTCTCTCCAGACACATCGATTCCAATGAAGGTGACGCATTCGCCTGAGCGCAAATGCTCAGGCTCATGCCATCAACCGATGACCCAACCGTATTCGGGTTCCTAAGGCTGAACCAATGAAGAATCTTGATCAAAAAAAGACATGAATCCCCATAAAAAGACCATTTCCCTCCTTATGACCTTGGGATCCTGGCTCATAGGTGGACGCAGGCGTGACATACCTTCCGCGATCCTCCCCCTCCTAGGAACACATTGCTCTTTGACATGTTCCGAAGGAGATGATGCCTACAGTTGCTCCTTCGAATGCGGGTTCTCAGGGATCCGCAGACACAGGTTCGATGTTCACTCTGAGAAACAGGGTATCCTGCACGGACTCCGGTTCTTTGATCCGCAGGTAGACTTCCTCCATCCCATCTCCCTGGTCTTGAGGGTCCCCCACCTGTTCGAACTGGCCCGAATCGGACTCCCATTCGGGATCCATCAGAGAATGAATCTTCTCCACGGTGTATCGCATCCCTCCTGCCTCATACCCCTCTACAGGATCCCCGGTCCCGTTTTTCCATCGACGGTAAGAGAGGAGCAGCGATCCATTTCCATGGTCATCCATGGACCGTTTGAAGGCGGGAAGTTTCCCCTGAATCTCCGCAGCATCCGAACTCGTGATCCCATGTGCATACCGCACACCATTGGGCACGTTTCCAGCCCCTTTATATCCGATATGGGTATGAAGACCCTCGACGCCACGAGGATCCCCGGAAAACGAGGCATCAATAAATGCGGCATCATAGACCATGTCTGCATGTGCCTCCCCATGCCATTCCACCTCAAAGGGGCTGGTCCAATCGTTGACGGTATTTCCATCTCCGACAATACGGAGTTCGACCACCCGACTCAGGTTTCGAAGCGGGATCACTTCAAAGCCTGACGTCTGTCCACTGCTGCGGCCATGAAACAGGGTATACCACGCTGTATCTCCCTGCTGGCGTCCCTCCACCTGAAACGACTGCTGACGCTCATCCCCTTTATACCAATGAATTCTCCCACGCTGAACATGAACCGGTGACGCAAATCCCATTGTCAGAACGGCTGGTCTTGCGTCACTCGACCATCGGGTCTCCGGGTCGCCATCTGTAGCATACAACGCCTCCCGTCCCTCCTGCGCATGAGAGGCACTCACCTGTGTGGGAGACAATGCCTCCAAGCCCAGATGAGTCGCATTTATCTGGATCTGCACCCGGTCCTCAGCCGATGCGCCATCCCGGTCTGTGACCCGCAGGGTGACATCATGTCGTCCTAGTGGTAGAAAAATCTCAGGCTGGGCCCCAGTGGCATGTCCGTCCGCCCACCACCAGTCATACTGTACGATCTCAGACTCCCCAAAGGCACGGGAACCACTTCCATCCAGGGTAACCGTTTCCGCCTGATCATGATCCGTATCAACCACCAGTTGGTCGAGGCCTGCATCTGCCTTTGGCTGGTCATTCCCGGCGTTCGTGGCATCCCCTCTCCAGACCTGAAAATTGTCATACCGGGCATACACATCGGTGTAATTCCCATGCTCATCCCGGGGCGTCCAGTTATCATTCCCGCCTCCATGAAAGGTCTCAAACATCACCTTCACAATCGTCGCTTCATTTGAGAGGCTGTTGTGAAACCGGATATTGGAATGACGAACCAGCACCTCGCCATCAATCGACAGATTTGCAACACCATCCGCGAGTTCCGGAGCTGAATTCAGCTTGATGTGCAAGCCAATGCGGTACCAGCGATTTCGTTCAAAGCGGAATCCTTCAGCGTACCGTTTGTCTCCGTGGCTTCCGGGTTGATTCTGATGATAGATGTAGGTCCGAATACTCTCCAGATACCCATCCTGAGAGGTCCACATCGTACGCGCACTCCATCCTTTGTCATGTAAGGCTCCGCCCCCGGTGACATGATTCTTCGGTCCCAGACCTGGCAGTTTCCCGCCTTTCGTGAATTGAAACGCCTCCTCAAAATAGAGGTCATACAGGATGGTGGCCTCTTCCAGAACCTCGGGCAGATTCTGGTGGACGATGACCCGTTCTGTCCCTCGCTCAAACCCCTTGTACCGAACCCGTATTCCTTTGGTGGCTGACCGCCCTCCCATGTCCTGCAGTTCCACATGTCGGTGATTGACAAGTGATTGTCCAAAGCTCGATAACGCGGACTCAAAGGTTTCCTCCATGATCAGGGTGGGTTCCGCACCTCCTACGGATATCCAGGCCAGCGCTGCACTCAGGATCCCTAACCTACGCCTTCTCTTCATCGTGTCTCCAGTGCGGGTGTTGTTCATAGCTGAACCCTACCCGCACGAGGAAAATTGTTGATCCCTACTATTGAACATTATGTCTAGTTATTGGAAATATTGTGCAGTTATGAATACCATTCTTCTCAACATGTATCCCTATCGGTTTTCATTCCACAGGGGGGTGGTTAAAATAGGACGGAAAAACGGGTGGGTGGTCTCCTCGTCCCAGAAATCCTATAACGAGATGTGTGAGATGCTGGAAAAGAAGGAGATACAGGGGGCCATAGGTTCCTGGAACACCCGCCGAAACTCGGAAACGTACTCCCCCCCTCCCCATCAGTTGCTGGACCTCAGTTTTTGGAAGCAGCGTCACTCCCATATGCAGGAAACCTCGATTGGCAGGATGGCTGCGGACCACTTGATCGACATCGGGTTCCGGCATACGGCCTATTATGCCCGTTCACCACACCGTTTTTCCACCCCGCGATATCACGCCTTCCGTGACCGATGTCAGGAGTACGGAATCCACTGTTCACCGCTGGTCGGAATGGAGCTCATTTCACCGGATTTATACAGTCCTGACCTGATGGAATCATACCCGGATCTATCCGGTCTGGCACACGAGCTGATGCGGCTACCAGCCCCACTCGGGATTTGTGCGGAAAATGACATCCATGCACAGGATATCATTCATACCTGCATCCAGTTCGGCATGTCCATCCCAGAACAAATCGGTCTGATCGGAGTGGATAACAATCCGATTTGTACAGAACTGAGTCCAATCGCTCTTTCCACTCTGGATCCCCATCTCCAGCAGTTCGGGGAAAAGGCCGCCCTCCACTTACTGCAGCAATTGCAGGAAGGGACCTCTCTTCCGATTTCATTTCATCTCCCTCCACCGGTTCTGATTCCCCGCCAATCAACCGCTGTCCGGTTTTCCCCCCATCCCTTTGTCCAGCGTACCCTCACCCTCATCAAAGCGCAGGCCCATGACCCGGGGTTTTCGATCGAAACTCTCAGTCAGATGATGCAGGTTTCCCGCGGCACTCTCTACCAGCATTTTGCCACCGGCTCTGACATCTCCCCAAACGGCGTATTGACCTTTCACCGAATAGAACTGGCGAAAGAACTTCTCATGAGCTCACACCTTTCCCTTGAGGAGGTCTGCGATCAGTCCGGGATCGGCAGCAGGCGGCATCTCGACCTCCTGTTTAAAAAACATCTGGGCGTAACGGCGGCGGCCTGGAGAAAACAACAACGGATTCTTTAATCCGTCCGTCCTGTTTACACCCCTTTCCCCTGATTCCGGATTTGAGTGGGTGTCAGTCCCGTCCGTTGTTTCAGATCCCGGGCCATCGCGGTGGAACTTTGATACCCCATGTGTTCGCTCAGTTCCGCAATGGATTTCCAGCTATTGCGGAGATACCGAATTGCACGCTCGGCTCTGATCTTCCGATAGTACGCCATGGGAGCGCAGCCGTACACCTTTCCAAACTCCCGGGTCAGATGACGGGCGGTTTTCCCAAACACCCGCTCCAATTCTTTCATCGCCAACTGCGGAGCACGGTAATCACGGATAAACAACTCCACCTCCCCCACCCAGGATTCCGTGGATTCCGAATCCAATTGCTGATCCAGCAGCAGGGCCAACACATGCGCATCCATACAGGCTGCGGTTTTCTCGGTCCGGTTCATCCAGCATCGCCATACCCAGTTCAACTGATCCATCACCCGGCCATGATGATCCTGTTTCACCTGAACGCCGTCCGGCAGCCCCCGTTCTCCATCCCACTGCAGCACATACAGACTGCATTCATTATCCGGAAGTGCCTGATGTCGGATTCCGGCGGGCAGAAACATATAATCCCCGGGCTGCAATTCCTTGACCCCGTCTTCCAATCGGATTCGGTATCCACCTTCACACATGTACACCAGTTCATGCCAGTCGTGTGCATCCATTTTTTTCTGTGGACCCGCCGGCGGATGATACACCATCCAGATGGCCTGAAACCGAAGTCCAGGGAGACTGCCCTCTCCCTCCCGAATCGGCCACTTATCTTTCAGTTGGTGCATTCCCGGATCGTACACTGGTTCTGCTCCTGGGTCAGGGGAAATCGGAAGCGATCAACGGTGAGGGTTCTGCAGGTTCAGGTTCCCCCTTATCGTTTTTTACCTCGTTTCTTCGGCTGCCACTCGGAATCGATGCCAGAGAATTCGACCGTGGCCCGCACCACCGTATCCGTTTTCAACTTGAGTTCCTTTCCGGTGAGCTCACAGGAGGCCCGCATAAGCAGAAGCGGTGTTTTGGAATCCCGGTCATTTGCGGACACCGTGACCTGCATTTGCTTCCGGAGTTTCCGGCCATTCAATGAGAATTCGCCGACTCCTTCATAATACGTCACGTGGACCGTTTGGGTCTTATTTCCCTTCGTTTGTTCGTAGCTTCGGGTTTTCGGAGTTTCATTCAGGGAAAGCAGGGTGAATGAAACCGAAGATCCCTCTTCCAGCCGTGGCATGACCTCTGGATATTTTATCGAGGTAATGCGATTGCTATGCATCCCCACGGTCTGAATCGGCTGACGCAACTGTGGCACCCCGCCTTTCATCTCCAATTCACCGCTCCCTTCCGTTCTCCCAATGAGATAACTCGGCCACAAATGACCCGCCTGATCCCGGAAGATCATCATCCCGTTCCGAAATCGAGGCCTTTCCGTCTCAAAAACAAACACATTGTCTTCAATGGCTTTCTTGGATTTGGCCTCAACCTGAAGCACAAAACCAACCAGACACAGGCATAATATACATACTTTCATTACCGTTCCTCTTCAAACACCAGGTTAGTTTTGCCACTCAAGCAGGATCAAACTTCCATCAATGAATCCCCCACCGAATTTGGCTTGCAGGGCATTCCCTGTGGTCGGATAGGCCAAGGGTTTCAGGTCATATTTGCTCTGATGCTCTTTCACCGAGGTCCCCACAGCAATCGCCCGATGGGTATTCCCATTTTTCCCGGTAACTACTTCCAGCTTCTGACGGTCTTTGACGGGGACGACCCCAACAGCCGAAAGCACGCTGGAAAAACGAACTCCATTCACCTTGGGTCGGAAAACGGCCACATACGCCCCACCGGGGGCCCATTCAGGATTCTCTTCGCCCCGGTACAGATGATTGCGGGTCATAATCACTCCGCCTCCCCCACTACCAGTGACCACCAACTCTCCATGTTCAGCGATGCTCATATCCTCAATCGACATCGCCGCAGGGGCGTTTTTATTTTTCTGATACGCCATCCAAATAGATTTCACTTCCACTTCATACGTTTCGGCATTCATCTTGATGATATAGCAGCCACTGGTTGCATTCGCTCCCCACATACTCATCCACATGCCTTGATTCTTCACCCCCCGCTCCAAATTAAACGGCTGCTGATTGAGGACAGAGTTACCTCCATCCGACCAGCCCACCAGCCAAAGGTATTTTCCATCCACCGAATATTCAGCGCCTCGAATGGATGAATCTGACACCAATCGGCGCCCAGACATGCCCACATAAGCCGGATCCCAGGAATAGAGAGCGGCCTCCCGTTCTCCCTTCTCATTGGTGATATCCAGGTAAGGCCTCCGCCAAGGCTCCCGTCCCGTGTGTTTATTATGATCCCCCCCCCGGGCAATTTTAATGTTCACCGGATCGACTGCACGACACAGACCGCGGGCCGACACCTGCGGAAAATTGAATACCACCCGGCCTTTGGTACTGAGCTTCTGGATATCCCCGGCAACCCAGAGCACTTCCCCCGACTGAAGGAGCTTCACTTCCGGGCTGGGGATGACGTCTTTCCGATGCACCACCCAGTCAATGGCATTGAGTTTCGAAGACAGCTTCAACAGGTAAATCGTCTTTGCTTTCTCTTCTTTCACACCATAGGGGCTGTTCAACGCTTTCGCCCCCTTGATGCTTCCATCCAGTCTCCCGGTCAAATACACTTCCCCACCGGGACCGGTTGCCATGTCCGTTAACGAACCGGTCCCCCAGGGCAGGCGGACGATTTTTTCCACCCGGTTCAATTTCTCGTTCATCAACACCACAAACGGAGCCCCATTCGGCACCTCCGATAATGCAGGTATTTTTCGGTTCGCTTTTTCCCGGGCCATCCGGCGTTTGTAGGAGTTCTTCCCTTCGTCAGGTAACCGTGCTTTATCCAGGGGCCCCAATTCCAAGCGGGCCAACAGATCGAGGGATGGAAGCGCCCCATCTCTTCCCCCGATCACGTCCACTCGGGTACCCCGAACCGGCTCAAAGGTTGGACCAAATGCAATGCCTCCAATCAGAACTTTTCCATCTTCACGAAATCCTGCAGAAACAAAGCCTTCATTGCCTGTCCCGCCAAAGAGGGAGGAGGTCGAAATGGAAATCAGATCCGGAGGATCTCCCATCTGCTTGGTATATTTATGGTACCGGGTCTGGGCGGGAAGCTGCATCAGGAAGCAGATGGACGCAAAACATCCCAAGGTGACCTGCAATCGTCTTTTCATAAACAACCTTAAATTTCTAGTGTGGTACGATATGGATGACTCCCTTACACACACCTGGAAATGAAACGGAAAGGGCTTCTCCTCTTCAGGATAAGTTCCGGAAGCGTTTTCCCTTTTCATTCAGGCTTGCCGCGAAGAATCAGGCATAGCGTAACCATACTAAAACCCTGACCACCTGGTTAAGGGTTTAAACAGGTCACAATAAGACATTTTTTAACACAAACAGACAGAAAATCACATGCTTTGCTACTTAGGGAACCACACAGGATGCAGGGCTGACCCAACTACACAAGTCATATAACCCGTGTTAAAGACCCGATATCAGTCCTGCCCCATGGGTTACGGCTGGTACGATGCCTCCCCCGGTATCTGTTGCCACGACCACATGAGACGGTTCCCCAGAAAACCTCGAAAACGTTGCAGGGCATCTGCCACCCTCAGCTCCAGGTGGCAGATCACAGACAATCCACAAGGTCCTGAACAGGACACAGCGCCACACTGCGCTTGTCCAACACGGTTGTTGTGTAGCTCACAAAGCATGCATCCGCACTGAAACCGGGGTGTGGATCCAGATGCCACTTCCGCCAATTCCCCTTCATGACCCTTGGCCGGGGTAGATCTGAGGCAATCGCGATTTCGTTTCCGGAGATCGAATCAAAGAAGTACACCTGGCAGGGATCCCAGGTGTAGGGGCGAATATCGGCAACCAGAAAACGACCTTTCACCGGGTCGGTTTGGCCATGCCATGAGGGACGCTCCCAGACCAGGTTCCGACTTCGGTCCGGCCCTACCCCGCTTTTCCAAATTCCTTCACGGTAATCACACCAGTACAGACTGCCATCCGGCCCAAACCACTCATGACAGCCCATGGCAGTCCGGTTAAAGCACAAATCTCCATACAGGGGTTCATAGCGCTCTCCATCCAGGGTCATCAACCAGGAGCGAATGTTCATGTTACTTTTCAGACCCGTAATCGGATCCATCCAATGGTTCTGATTCACACAGATTACATTGGGATCCACCGGGCTGGTAAAGGCATGGATATGTGCCGTACTGAATTCTTCCACACAGTGGTATTCCCCGTTGATGCGGTCCACCGTTCCGATCAGCCAACGATTCCCTACCCGAGTACTGAGAAGGTATTTTTTCAGATCGCAGGTAACATCAAGTGTGGTCGTGAGTTCGAAGAGGTGGCGCCCCTTCCTCACCTCTTCCGGAAAAAGAAACAGGGTCTCAAATTCCCCATCCACATGAAATCGGTAGAGACCATCCCCGACCGGCACCACACAACTTTCTCCATCCACCTCCACCCAGGGGCTCCCTCCGATTTGAGCCCCGGAGAACAAACGGATCTCCGGGTTGGAGGGGTCTAAGCAAACGGCTCCCAACACCCATTTCTCAGCTGGAGGGGTTAAGGCCTGGAACCATAACCATTGACTCTCCCCCTTTATAGCGGGGGTTTGAAAATAGAGCGCTTTTTGCACCGGTGCCAAATGTGTGGAGAGAACAAAGGAACTCACCTGGCTCACAGGATCCGTCCACCGGACAAAATGGGGGTGTCGATCAAGCGGATGTTCTGAAGTAGTCATACAGAGACGTTTCTTCTCTTACGGTTTGCCGATAAAAAACCGTGCCGGGTGCGGAGCAAACACCTTCACCAGTGAACCGACTTTGATGACATCTTCTTTGGTCATCGGAAGTCCAAGGCGAACAAATCCTGCATCACCAGCGATTTGAAAGGTCTGTTCTCCAGATATGGGAGCCCCCTCAATCAGCGGAGCCTGTACCGTAACCGTTTGCGTCTGCTCATCAATCGAGGTGATCGTTCCCCAGGCCACCGGGACCTCCGAGCTGATGTAAAGCAGATCCACCATCGTGCGGCCCCGGCGACAGGTACCGGACACATGCTGCCCCCGTTGGGTGACCAGATGCCAAAAGGCATCCCGATCCCGATTCGGATAAAACCCATCAATCAAATAATCCCCCCCTTTATATAGAGGGATGGTATGCGGACCGGGTTCGGCGGAGCGGTGCGAACCCGCTAAGAGGTATCCACTCAGGGTGAGTTGTTTCTGCACTTTTTCCCCCTGTTCAGGCACGAAGTGCCAAGGGCGCACATTCAGGGATTTCTGCGTGCGTTGCTCCGATAAGTTGATCATCAACATGCTGTATTCCAACTCGCGCCGTCCACCGCCAAAGGTGTCATTTCCAGTGACCGCATCCCAGGCTCCATAGTTCTCAGGCAGCAATTCAATCCTCTGCCTTGGTCGGGGGGCCTGATAAAACACGGGTTGATTCAGAAAGTTCCCGAGAGCTTCAACTGGATGTGTCTGCCAGTCAGAGGTCACCACCTCCGCATTCGCAGGAACGGTGATTTCATGCCGCATGGGCGGAAAATGCTCATCATCGTAGTAGGTATTCCCATCCGCTTCCACCCGCCGGGATCCCCCATCCCCAGGTACAGGTTTCCGGGGAGGATCATACTTGTGCTGAGCACGTGAAATCACAGCTACGCCTTGCGCGACTCGTTCCAATCGACCCATTTGGCTGTCCGGGTTCCGGGCGGTTAGGCGAAAAAAGTACCAGCGGGAACGGTTCTCAAAGGTCGCCATACGTAAACCGGGTTGGACCAGAGTTGCCATTTCCTCCAGTTCCACCGGAACATCATCCACAAAAAACGAATCGAAATCCGTCAAGGTTCGTACATTGTGTTTAAACGTACCATCACGGTGCGTCATCATCAGACTGTGTACCGTCTCCGATGAATAGGGACTGCATAAAGATCGGTTATGCAGGATGGGTACCTGAATGGTTTCATGTTTCATTTTCCCTTCTTCATTCCGCTGACCCTTGCGCCCCTCTCCCTGGGTCACCTTGTCAATGACACCGTCATAAATGGTGGAACTGGCCTGTACGGCAGGACAACAAAAAATGTAGAGGAGACTGAGGGTGAAGATATGCTTCATACTGGATACTTCCTGCATAGGTAGATACTGAAAAGTGGACGAATTCTGAGAGAGTCATCATACGATTTTTTCAAGAATCTGACTACACAACCCAATGCACAGATTGTATCATTTTTCCATCATCCACACATCGGGAACTGGGAGCTGGGAGCTGGGAGCTGGGAGCTGGGAGCTGGGAGCTGGGAGCTGGGAGCTGGGAGCTGACTTCAACCTAGTTGGACAACATGCAAATCAGATTACACTTTGTTGATCAGTTGCCACTGTGAGGGGCTGGACCCTGTTTCGAGTTTAAACCACCGGGAAAAAGCGGTCCTTGATTGAAATCCTACCCATTCCGAGGTGAACTCAACTGTTTCTCCCTGTCGTAATTGCCTGCAGGCTTGTTCGATCCGGATCTGATTCAAAACCTCTTTTGCCGTCAGGCCGGTTTCGCGGATCATGCGCTGGTTTAACGCATTCCGATGACAGCCGGCCAGCTTGGCCCATGAAGTGATGGTGAGATGCTGATTCAGCTGCTGTTCGGCCAGGGCGAACAGTTTTCGGGTCTCCAAGCTGACATCCGGAAAGAGTGTGGGATTGTGTTCTGTGTTACTGAAGTGATCCACCAAATCCAATACCCATTCCCCCAGCAGGTGATGTGCTTGAAGTCTGTCCCGCTGGCTCCGCCACCAGAGTCCTGAAATTTTTCTGCATAAACGGTGACTTGGAGAAAAAAGAGCTTCGGGCAGTTGAACCGGGACGTTTACCCCGAAAAAGGTTTCCATATCCGGTTGTTCTTTTCGGTTTTTATACCGAAGCGCTTCCCCCTTTTCCGAGCGATATGCCAAGGGGCTGGATTGGATGCCCCATTCGATCCAAAAACTGTGAGTTCCGGGTTCTGTCGACACCCAGTATTGGTGCCCAGGTTCTAAAAAAAGTGCCGCAGGGCCTTCAATCCTCTCGGCTTTTTTTGCGTCGATACTGATCTGAACAGCACCTTCTTCCAAGCTCCACAACGTATACGACCGCTGCACAAGGCCAGAGCTGAGGTAAGTCTCTTTACCACGACCAACTTGGCGGAGAGAGTTTCCTCCACTCAACACATGAGGGAAAAAGGGGATCTTCATGAATGATACATACAGTGCATATGGGCACATTGTCAACTAATGTAACTTTTGCTACCGTTGAAAAGTTCCAACACGTTCCAATTCATTAACCCCCAAAATCCAATGAAAAAACAACTTACACTAACTCTTGCTTTGGTAGCTGCAATAGCTGCCACCACGGCTTCTGCAGCAGTCATGATTAATGGACCCATTGGCACAGACACGAACACTGGCACCCAGACCCTGTCGCTGCAAGCGGGTGACGATTCTTACTTAGTTGTTCTCATGGCTGGTGAAGCTAACGGCACACTGGATAGTGGGGCTGCAACCTATACACCAAGTTTGGGTGGGTCTACTGTGACGATCAATGAGATTTTCCTCGGAATAGAAAATCAGGGTCCAACAGGCAATGATGCATTCGTATCTTACTTCGCAGTGTCTTTGGGAAAGCTGGCTACTGGGTTTGATATTGATATTAATGTATCAGATGTGCCAGGTAACAACAACGCTGGCTGGACTGCTTTTCAGGTCAGCAATGCTGAGGCCATAGCCGACTGGGAAATCTTAACTGATGAGGCTCTTAATGACAGCGGAAGCAATAATTCCCTTTCTACCAGCTTCACGGGGCTGGACAGCGGCTCTCTCCTTTTTGCTGGAATTGGGACTAGAGCAACAAGTTCCAGCACTTCGACGAATGGCAGCGAAAGTTCTGGATCTTCCATTCCTAATGTTTCAGGTGGTGGTTTTGCTTGGGCATACACTTCTGGTGTCTCAGGAGATCAGACCATCAGTTATACGGATAATAACTTCACCGCAGATGAAATGTTTATGGCCACACTTGGGATTGAGTCTGTGGTTATTCCTGAGCCCTCCACCTTTGCGCTGATGGCTTTGGTGGGCTTTGCGGCTGTGATCCTCCGCCGCCGCATTCGCTAACCAATACCTTACCTCCTTCGTTTGGTAAGGAAAGTTGCAGCACCATCATCAGGCGGTTGCCCCCCTGATGTCGTCTAACGGTTTGCCTGGAAATGAAAATCCGAGTGTGAGTAGCTTTGGATGTGCGCCCCGCTACTCTGCTGCTCCAGGCTTCTCATTGAGTAGGATGGTCTGTGGACGGGCGGGATAGACACGGATTAAGGCACCCTTGACGAACATTTTTTTGACTTGTTCATCGCTGAGCTTTTGGCCGAGATGATAATATTCCGCGCCCTTCGGAATTGTGTACGTTTGCTTACCCGCGACCGGAACATGTTCAATTTCAGGTGCTTCGAGTTGAACTGTCCCCCCCTCAATGGACCTGATGATCCCCCACGCTTTTACAAGCTCCGAGTCGGTCGCAATCATGTCAGGCGTGCTTCGTGAACGGCGGATGTGCGCGACAAAGAAAAGGCCCGGGGTGTAGACCTGATGCCAACGAACCTGATCCCGATCGGCAAAGAATCCATCGACCATCCAATGCTCTCCCTTTGAATAGATCCCCCGCCAAAGCGGTCCGGGCTTTTCAGGTCCGCCGGCCACCAGGTAGGAGTGAAATGCCCTCGTCTTCCGTATTCTTGATTCTTGAACATGAGGCCCTAAGCCCCGTGTATCCACTTCTCTCTGTACCGGATTTCCCGGGAGCATGATGCCCATAAATTGACCGGCGAGTTGATGGGGTCCACCAAGCGGGCGGGCCTTGAGTTCATTGACCAGCACCTTCCAGTCGCCAAATCCTGGGGGAAGAATCTCGATTCGATCCTGTTTGCGCTCATTCTGGACCAAGACCGATACGCGTCCTTGCAAAAGAGCTCTCATCCGGCGTTGAAGCTCGACGGAGGCCTCTCTCATCTCATCCTCATTATTGCTGGCATTAAACCTTTCCTGCAAATCGCTCACATCTGGATACGCAACCGTCTTTACCCATTGTTCAAGATTCGCTTCCTTCCAGGGCACTGTCTCACCCTGCGTCTTCACAACGGCGTCACTGTCCAATTCCACGGGACTCACCAGCCAGGGATACTGACTATAATGCAAGTTCACCAAATTAGCCTCTGTGATCGAAGGATGAGGCTTTCCTCCGGACGTACTGTCCACAGCGGGCTTGCGGAAAAGGGCTTTCGAATATCCCATCTGCGGGCGGGACATTTCCAGTTTATTTCCTTCAAGCTTGGTTAGATATCCTATCTTGTGATCATGGGCACGCGTAACAACCCGGAGGAAATAAAAGGAGCTTCGATTCTCAAAGATCGAGATACGGGCACCCTCAACAATCAGGGGTTTGATCTGCTCCTGCGTCACTGGAATATCGTCGATGTAGAAGGTATCGAACTCGTCGAGTCCACGCGTCTCCAGCTTTCTGACGGTACCGTCGGCTAGAGTCTGCATCGAGGCATGAAGGCCAACAGAGCTGTACGGCGAGTTTAAGGCCTTCATCGTGATTCGGGTATGCTTCGTAAAGTACCGCTCTCTGGTTCCGTCTTTGTTAAATCGGTTGTTCTTTTTTTCATGAACATGGACCTTCACGATGATCCCGTCAAAGATGGTCGAGCTTGCGTAGACGCTCTTCAATGAACTCATGAAAACAAGGCCGTATATTCCGATTCTGAATAGATAAGTGAATGTGTGCATAATAATGATGACTCCAAAGCAGCTCGAAAGAGCTTCCTTTACTTTGTTCGTAGAAACCAACATTATGCTCCCCTACTAGAACAAAAACGAGCAAGACAAAACGTGACGATTCACGTAATATGTCTCTTCATGAGTCCGGCACTGAACCCAACCCCATTGCCCCTCATATTCTGGGTGGAGCTAAAGCAAGAGTCCAACCTGGTCGAAAAAGGCGTGAACATCACACCTAAATTCCAGCCTTCCCTTGGTATACCCTTGATGCCATTCAAAATGGCGAAGATTCATCCACCCTCCTGCCCGACTATTACGAACTTCAGACCACTTCATCACCAGTGTCGACCTTTAAATCCGGGTAGATTTCCCCCAAACGAGTATCTCAGCCTTCTTTCAGACTGACGGGACTTCGGCTTTGCCAGACAAAAAAAGCCACGTAAACCTACGTGACTTTTTCGATGTGATTCAGGGTGTCACCTGTAAGCTCACTTGAATTCAGACGGATTCATTCCGTTACGGGCACGGAATCCAACGCCAACACAAACGCACCTGCATTTTCAGTGAGAAGAAGGAGATGCCGCTGTTGCTGCCACATGATTTCGTGAAGTCCGCTTACTCGGTTACTGGTTAAACCAGAGAGCTTCCACGATATCCATTTCCCTTTGGGCAGGGTACGACGGTAGAGTCCGGACGGGGTGCCAGCCACCAGAGTCTCCTCTCCCTCCAGATTCAGGACCTTCATGGCCTTAATTTTGTACTGGGTAATCCCGCGTGCCACAGTGACTTCAGGCAGTCCCTTGCTGATATCCGTCACTTTCCCGTTCTCATGCAACAACACGCCATTACTTGTCGAGCTGTACACACGGCCTTTCGAATCCATGGTCACGGTATAAGGTGCGAAATTCCGTTCTGTTTTCAGGGGTGACCAGGTCCGGCCAAGGTTCTTACTGATTTGTGGGCCGTCATTTGCAGCATACACCACCGTTTGCTCATCTAACACCTGAAGGAACCGGACCGGAGCCGGATTGACTTTCTTCCAGCGTTGAAGATGAAGGTCCACTTGTTGCAGTCCATCAGAGGTGGCCACCCAGAAAAAATTCACTTGCTGAGCCAATCCCGTAATCGCGAACCGTTTATTCTCAGTAACCGGCCCCTTTTTCGGGGACCAGGATTGGCCGACGTCTGCACTCGACCACAGCCGCCCATCTCCTGCTGCGATAAGATAGCGAACAGAGGGGAGTACCAACTCCCCCGGGGGCCGTTTTCCAGGCGTCCGGGCCATCACCCAGTTCCCCCCGATTCCGGAATTCCGCAGCACCTGCCCATTCGCACTCACCACCATATTCCCTTTGTCATTCAACGCCAACGCTGCAATTCCTCCTGCATTCAGCCCCAGAGGAACATACGGTTGAAAATTCCGACCGTCCCTGCTGACGTACACATGCCCATCTACAGAACTGGCCAAGGTAATGCCGAGTCCCTTGGAGGAAAAGGGGCGTACCCGGCCATCCATGACTTTTTTCCAGCTGTTGCCTTGATCTATACTGGAGTACAAAGCTTTATGGGTCCCGCCATAGAGGACATGTGGCGGTTGGGGATGAACCCACATAAATCGCAGACTGTTCTGTTTCATGTAATCCCGCTTTCCTTCAAAGGCGTCCCAAATGACCTCCCAGCTCTTTCCATTATTTTCAGAGCGCAATCCCTGACCGTACACGGTCGCATACATCATCCCTTTCTGAGCCGGATGAAAGGCAAGGTCCGTACATGCCCGGCCACCGGTATTTCCCGGGAACCGTTTCTGAACACTCTTAAACCCGTTAGAGCCTGACCGAAGCAGGGAGCCATTCGTTTCAGAAGCTCCCAGCCAACTTCCCCCCCCTGCATGAGGACTCACAGCGAATCCATAAAACGACTGCTTGGAGGAATGGACCTGAGACCATGTATTTCCATCCGCAGACGCCATAACCCGGTTGGGAAATGCAGCAAAATATTTGCGGGATTCCAGATCGTACCCCAGGCCGATGAGCGTGTCGGAAAGCGGTAGCGCCTTCCAGCTTTCACCTGAATCCAGACTGACCATCACACTTGGTGAACCACTGTCGTGCTGTAGGGCTCTTCCACCAGCCAGCAACGTTTTCCCATCAGCAGAGATATGTACATGCCGTACTTTAAGACCCGAAATCTGACCCTGCCCCATTGATTCCCATGTTTTTCCACGGCTGGTACTATGAAACACCCCTGCATCTGTTGCCACGACCACATGAGACGGTTCCCCGGGAAAAACCTCGAGATCATAGATCGCGCCCCCCCAGGGACCAATCGGAGTCAGTTCCGTATCGGAAAAGGTCCTCCCCTGTGAAGGGGGACTCTGAGCCCAGACCAGCCCCAGAACCAAAAGAATGACGGAAAGCTTCCGCCCTACATTCACTGGATGGGAAATCGCTTTCCTCATAGCCGCGACAAAAAAAGTGGGCAAGGTTGTAGGGTGTGTAATCATAACTAAAACTTGGATATCGGAGTCGGGAAAGTCAAGGCAGTGGGGCGAAGGGTCCCTGCCCAGAGTACCGTTGCCTTGAAAATTCATCCTCCGGTGAACATGACTTCCGATACATGCCCTGGATCAGCACACCACGAGAGCTTTGCAGGATATCTGCCACCCTCAGCTCCAGATGGCAGATCACAGATTCCGTCTATGCCCTTCTGGACCCTTGGCCAGGGGAGATCGGAGGAGCTGAAGGATGGCGCAGCACTGCATTCAGCATCGCATTCCCTCCAATGACCTGGGCATCCGGATGAACTGTCGCTAGAAAATTCTTCAGAATTTTGTCCGAATTTTCTCTGGGTTTCCGCAGATGGAAGCGTGCATAATTCGATGGATGTTCCACAAGAAATGCCGCGAGATGACTAAATTCGACCTGTTGCTCATAGGGTTCACCATCCAGATACCCGATCCGGAAATACCGGGTCTCAGGATCATTCCTCGGAGACCTCTGGCGGACGTTGTGGCTTTGACACCCTGTTTATATTTAGTCGCACATTTAAACGCATCATGGGGGAGTCTCCCAAATCATACCGATCAACAAAATTGCCTTAAAGTAGTCACATCAAACTCTCCCTATAGAAGCTTTACCTGGAAAAAAGCCACACCGGCTTCATAATGTCAACCGATGCAGCCGTCTCGTTTCCTATTGATCGTCAATACGAGTTATTTCAACTTACTCACTGATCAAATACTTCTTGTTATCATTCACCATGGTTGACCAATCTTTCCCATCATTCACAAGGATGCGCTGGGGATGCGGAGCAAAAACCTGCAACAAAGAGCCAACCTTCAAGACGTCCTCTTTGGCAATCGGTTGTCCCAGGTAAACAAACTCCGCATCCACATTCACTTCGAAGGTCTGCTCGCCCGAGGGAACACCATCGAGTTTAGGCATAACAACGGTGACGTTATCACCATCGATTTTCGTGATTTCCCCCCAAGCCATCGGTACTTCAGAACTCGCAAAAAACTTATCCGCCCTTGGGCGCCCGCGACGGTTGGTTGCCACAAACGGGCGACCCTGCGCAAAAGCACTCTTCCAGAAAGATTTGCCATTTGGCGGAAGATACATGCCATCCATAATCACTTCAGCCCCTTTTTCATAATGGCCACGTGTAATGATGGTATGCAAGGGTTCATGCCCACCGGCTAAAAGGTACGCTTCATAAACCAGGCTACGGTCCTTTAGAGGCTTAAGTTTCTTCAATTCATCAACCGTCAATTGATTATTACCAGCTAAGCCCCGCTCCTTTGCATGACGCGTATCGATTAAGCGGTCACCTGCTGGCGAAAGACCGTCTGATGTGGCGACTGCAAAATGGTTTGACATGTATTCAGAGCCATATGGACCGAACTTCATCATTTGCTTTCTGCTCGCTTTAACAACTTCATTCGGATCATCAGGCGAAGTCCAGGTCATGTAGTGTTTGGGACTATCGGGATTTTCCGCAGGAATTTTCCATTTAATAATTTCAGGCCACAAGGGGCTCCATTCTTTCGGTATCAATTCAATGCGCTGCTTCAGCCGAGCTGGCTGAAACAAGGCAGGCGTCTTCGCAGGCAGTAAACTGGGGTCATACGGGCTGATGGTTCCACCGGCGACGATTTGAGCGTCGTTCTCCACCTTAAATTCATACATATTGGGCGGGAAATATGCGTCATCACCAATTCGATATGCCTCAATAATTTTATGCGTCTGCCTGCGCCCCATGACCAGTTTATTCTCTGAAGCCTTCTCAATAAACCCGACGAGACTTCCCCGGGAACGCACATTGGCAACAATATAATGATAGCCCCCATTACGCATCATCGCGAGTTGCGTACCTACACGTAAGATTTTTTGAAATTCTTCCCGGGTTACCGGTGTTTGATCTATATAAAAGAGACGGTTCCCCTCTGTGCCACCACTACGCTTCCCCCCCTTAAAGCTCCCCGTTGGGAACCAGATCGGTGTAAACCAGCCACTGTCTTCATCAAATCGGTCACGTGTAAGGGACTTAATTTCTTCCTCGGTATAGGGCTTAAAGTGATGTTGTGATGAAGCCTCATTATTCAAGTCCATTAAGGTTAATCCCGGTTTCAGAGTTAACAGTTCTGCCATGGTACGGGCTGAACAATACGGTGAGTAGAGCGTATGCACTCTACTCCCCCCTGTTTTCTGATCGATCTTGATGACAACACCATCAACAATCGTGGAACTGGCACGACTTGACGGCGTCCCAATCATTGTGAAACATAACACGCTGAGCAGTACAACTTTCATGCAATTCATTTTTCATCTCCTATTCCTAATGTGGATTTATTCATTTCCCCACTTCACTTTCTGCCTGCTTTAATCTGACATTAAATTCTTGAACGGTGGTTTTCCACGACTCGCTTGCGCGTGAGGAAGCACGCATCGGTTTAATCTTAGCCCCCAAGTGGAGGGCTCGTTTAAGCTCTTCCACTGTAAGCTTGGTTTTACTACCATTATGCCCGGCTTTAAGTTGAATCAGGTCGTCATCTGTCATCCATGGTAAACTTTTATAGGGAATTTCACCGGACATATTACGCTCAGACAAGCTAATCACTTGTCCGTTATCCGTCTCGGGGTTTATCGCAATATGTGCACGAGCATCCGGTGGCTGCGGGCCAAAGCCTTTTTTATGTTCAAACTGCAATGCCACCAGGTCACCCACAACGTCTAGGCGGTACAACGCCATACTATTTTTCATTCTGCCTGCGCCTGCATGTTTATAATAATGGTTCCCTTCACTGTGAGCTCTTGGACCGTTAAATATACGGCTTTGCCATGAAATGTTACCAGTTGCCGGATCCAAACCCCATACATACAAGCCATGATCTGCTTGATTATGAAGACCCGCAGCAACGACGATATTCCCTTCATGTAAGACGACATTGGTTGCTGGCCATAACGATTCGAGTTGTCCAGAAACATAAATCTTATGATGATTGCGTGCTGCGAGGAAACGCCATTTCGGTTGACCCGTTTCTGAATGCACTGCATAAACATAACCATCCCGGCAGCCGAAATACAGCGTCTTGTCATGCAATACGGCTAAGCCCGGAATTCGGCCACCCGTTTGATAACTCCAGATGGCTTGCCCATCTTTAAAGCCCACCATTCGGTGACCATGCAGATCAGCCTTATAGACCCATGGACCCACTGTGAGCACTTCAGACCAGCCTTCGTTATCATGATAAATCGCATCACGAGCAGTAATTGGCCCATAATAACCACGCTCCCAAGCCGGTAGGATCGGAGACTGAGCTACGGCCTTCCCAACCGGCATGATACTTTTAAAGACTTTTTCATTTTCACCAGGAAATTCACCAGCTTTTTGCAAGCGAACAGATTGCTCAAGTTCCTTTGTGGGTTGATGGGAAATCATCGAAAATTGCGCCCAAATATGGCGAGCACACAAACATTTTTCAGAACTTTCGGTAAACCACATCCCCTGACTGGGCACAAAGCCATCGCCACAGTGCGGATGCTGGAACCCCACCTCTTCGTAATTAACTTCACCGTGCTCAACCGTTGTCGCAAAAGCGTAACTGGCGATATAGGTCATGTTTGGGGTCCCAACCGAACGCTGACAGCCCATATTGTCCTGACTACGCTGCGACATAAAACCCGTGTCGGCATCATACAGCCAAATGTTATAAGAGCCGTAATATTCGATTTTGCCATTACGGTACAACATGGCCATATTGGAGGCATCACTATCGTCTGACATCGCAGAGAGTTGAATTTCTTTTTGATATTTTTTGAAATATGTTTCGCGTTCTTCTTTCGTATGAAGCGTTTTCAAACTCGGTATATTGACCCCTACTCTTCGATCACCTCTTCGATTTGCACCACGCAACCAGGCAAGTGAACCGTCATTCATATGGAGAGCTGCGACATAAGCCCTTTCGGCAGCCCACGCATGATGATCAGATGCACAGATAAAAACCTTATCTTCCTGAACAACGGGAATAATCTGGCTAATTTCACGTAACGGAACGATGTTTTTACGGTCTTTAGGTGACTTACGTCCCTCTACCGCCGGTACGGGTACTTTCCAGATAACTTCACCCGTTTTCGCATCTAAACGAACCACATTTTTAGAGTTTCGTGCTCCATAAAAACGGACACGTCTCATTAACATATCACCTTCGCCAAAATAGACGCCTTGACCATCTTCGCTAATGGCAATACCATACGTATGTTTTTCACTTGATTGATACGTCCACAAGCGTTTCCCAGTATGTACATCTAAACCAACTACTTGATTACCTGCGGTCTGCACCAATAAATTTCCTTGGGCCGCAGCATAAAGGTTATGGCCTTGTTTTTTCCCCTTTTTAAGCGCATCGTATGTGAGTCCTCCAATCGACTGTGTGTATTCAGCGGAAAGCCCCTCCGTATATTCCAGAAGTTTTTTTCCGCTCCGTAGATCATACGCCGCCATTATGTATATTTTCTGGAGACGGGGGTGCTTTGTTCGTTCAGAAGGTGCGATTACACTGCTCAGAAATTTATCCCCCACAATCATGCGAGGGGTTTCCTTCTTTGCCGGCAATCGATAACGCGGAATTCCGTTGAATGCGTCACGTGCAATATGGCTTAAACCGGATGAAGCGTGCTTTTTGAATCGTTCAGGCAGCCCATTCAGCCACCGCTTTTTCACCTCGATACTTGCAGTACCCACCACCTTATTGCCTGTAGTTTGTTTAATTGGCCGATCCCCCATGATAATGATCCCGTCGTCAACCAATGTAGAATTATTCTGTCCAATACCTCCTTCTCCAATCCAGCCAAGTCCCGTCGGAACATCAACGGCAACATCGTCAGAAAATAAATTGCCATTCGGTTGACCGTACAGATGCGTCCAGTTGCCGTATTCTTCTGGCCATGGCTTGCCAAGTTGCGTCCACTGACCACCACGGTGAACGATGGCAACGCCATGCTTGGGGGTCAAAACCCGCAGGATCTCTTGATCATTCGGCGCCGCATCACCAAGGGTATCAGCGTCAACATACAGCACCGACACCGCATTGTCACGATACGGCAGGGTCGTTAAACTGTCATAGAACTCGGCCGAGATTAAGCCCGTTAATGATTGCTCATTGAACTGACCTCGTGCCTGCTGGGTCGCAGCAACATCGGTACCAATGACATGTACCAGCCAGCTACCCTGTCCAGCAGCCCTCAAAGCCTGTTCGGTATCCTTGATGCCGGCCTGAACAAAGAGGCCCGACCGCAAAGAATCAACAATCTGTTTAATATCTGCCACCGGGTCTGCTACCGGTTTTGGCGGCACCTCAGCAGCCAACAGTTGAACCGTCAACTGCGAGGACAGCGTCAACAAGAAGCCCACAGCACTAAGCATCCGTTTCATGATAATTTCCTCCAATTGGTGTGATGAGTAAAGTACAGCAAACGATGCATTAGGTTCAACGAGGAGAACAATAGATTCATTTGCATCGTCCTACTGAGTGCTGAATTTTCCGGAAGCTAATGTGAGAACAGTAGGTTTAGGGTGATCTTACATCACCGAACGGTAAAAAATCAGCTGTTTATGATGTTATTAATCGAGTATAATGTATCATTATGAGTACGTTCAAAGACTTGAATCAGTTTTCACCTCACATTCTGGGGGGAGCCATCGCAAAAGTGAAACGGGGCCGAAGAAGACTGGAACACATTCCAATCCAACAAGCCCTTCCCTGGTATTCACTGTATGTCATCGAGAATGGGGAAGTTCAGATCACGACAGACATTCATGGCCAAGTAAAAATTCTGGCACCCTGTACGTTGTTAATTCAACCGGGGACCTCCTTTAAGCTGGAAGTTCCTGTGGCATCTGATTTTGCCTGGTTTGAATGGGGAATCAGAGCATCTCAACTGGAGGAACGGCACCAAGGACAGAGTGAGCTTGGATGGCGATACGCAGACCGCAAGAATCAACCGCAGGATATGGAGGCATTCGGGGTAGAACTCCCTTTGGAGTTGCCCACAGATCTATACCATTCCACCTGGGAGCTCAGCCACCGAGTCAACGGCCTCTGGTGGCGGGACGGTGCTCATTATCTCCGTGCAAACAATTTACTCGGGACGTGGCTACTGGATGTATTGGATACGTTTCGCTTGAAGGAAAACACGATTAACCTTTCCGGTGAACCCTCAGGAAACCTCAAGAAATATATTGAGATTGCCGAATCCCAACTTGAGCAGACCCTGACGGTTCAGAGTTGGGCGCGTTTGCTCCATATGACTCCCAAAACTCTGAACAAACGTTTTCAGGAAGCCGCAGGAATCACCGCCAAAGAAATGCTGGACCAGCTTCGGTTTCAACGTGCCAGAAGCTGGTTACTCCAGGGAAAAAACACCTGGGATGTGGCAAAATATGCCGGGTTTGGTTCAAGGAGCTCTTTCTCCCGCTGGTTTCAACATCGAACAGGTGTACCTCCAGGGAAATGGAGGAACCAACAGGGAAAATAATATCCGGTAGAGAACCAGACGTTCCCCGTCCTGCGAAAGGTAAGACCTGTCTGTGGATATATTCACAAGGATCTCAGGTTCGTTAAGGGCGTTCCACAAACTGGAGTCCGGCTACTGCCGTGCCAGTCAGGGTTAATCTGCAGGTTTTACCGGAAACACCGCGAAGAACGATCACATTTCCATTCGGGTTCTGCGGGCTGACTTCACTCAACACCCCGTTCCAGCGTGTATGCTGGGTATTCGCGGTAAACGTGGCCTGCTGCTGGTTGGCTCTCAGCATGGGCTCACCGTATTGCGGTGCGCGTTTTTTCTTCTTCCCGGTATCGGGTTTCCCATCCTGCAGCCACCAACTATGCGGAGGGGAAGGAAGATGCAGCCTTCCGGCCAAATAGATGATGACATCGTACCGTTCAAACGGAAGCCCCTCCACGACCATTTCTTCAGTGGAGATTCCATTCCGCATCAAACGGTGAACCGGACTTTTCCGCACATTCCAGGGCAATTCTTTATGATTGTACCCACGCAGTTTCTTCGGAAACGTTACTTTCATGGGAAAGGTGTTTCCTTCACTGTCAACCCACAACTGCTGCAGCGGTTGCCCATGTTTCTCCGGCTGAGGCCCATACCGGTTCGGCACCTGATTCGTCTTCGCCCGGCGACTGATGCTGGCATTGATGTGATTCCAAAGACTGGAGGGAACCAGCCCCACCCGTTCCCCGGGAAAGGTCCCGCCACTGGCCGCGGATTCATACATAAAGTCAATGCTGACACTTCGGGCCTTCTGTCCTTCGACCTGAATGATTTTACTGACCCGACTTTTACCACCCCGGCCGTCATCCGCTTCCAGATCCACTGTATAGGTTCCCGCCGTCAGCACCTGCATCACCGCGTTCTTGTCGGTCACATTCTGACTGTCCGGTAATGCCCAACGCAAGGTCAGGCTGTCGCCATCCGGATCCGAGGTCTTGGCCACAAAGCGGATGGTTTGAGCCCCCTTCATTTCACCCACCACCTCCGATACAATCTGCACCTGTGGAGGGCGGTTCCCTGCCGCCATCGGGGTCGCCCCCAATTCCGGGTTCTGCAAACTGGCTACATCACTTCCGGTATCCTCAGGAGTGATGCGACTTCGAAAGGTATTCTCCCCCCCCACCACCAAGTGCGTCCCATCGGGATGCGTCAACATCACCCTGCCAAAAAACAGGCTGAAAGGGGTGTTTTTGCTCAGCATGAAACCCGGTTGCATGAACAAGATACGATGCAGACCTTTCCGAAGTTTGATCGTTTCCACACTCGCTGGACGCATGTTTCCGAAGCGGCTGCCATGTTTCAGAGAAAAATCATTACCGATGTAGACTTTCAGATTCCGCATGCCATCCAGCGCCACTTTATATTCGCCGTCTTTGGGAATCTCGAGGTAGCCGGACATGAGAACATACCTTCCGGATCCTGCAGAGGTCACCGCGCTGAAGGAAAGGTCATTCACCACACCATGATCCAGAAACGAGGTGTGTTTGTCCACTTCCGGGTGACTGGGCATCCATACATCTTTCGGCTCACGGAAAAGTTTCTGCACCTGATAATGAAGCCCGGGCACCAGGTTTTCCGGGTTTTCACCCAGGCGGTATCCCTGTGCATCCAATACACTCACCGTGTGCCTGGTCTTACGTACGGCACCTTTGACATCCTGAACCGCCAGTACTATTTCATGACTTCCCGGTGGTAACGCTTCCAGCTTCAGTTCGGGACCCCGATAGGTTGTACCAGCTGCGACCCAGGCAAACTGCAACGGACCTCCATCCGGATCCGTCGATGATCCAGCACTTAAATGTACCGCGCGTCCATTCCGGCTCACCTGATTAATCACCGCAACCGGCGGACGATTGAACACCCGGATTTCCTGCCGGGCAACCGTCCGGTTGCCCTTTGCATCTGTCAGGGTCAAGATGACATCATAGGTGCCGTCTTTCGTATAAGTATGTTTCGCCGTGAGTCCCTGCGCCGAGGATCCATCCCCGAAATCCCATGACGCCTTTCCTCCCGGGGACATACTCCTCCCTGCTGAAAAATTTAAGGATAACGGGGAAGAACCCACGATCTTGTCCACATCCAGATTGGCAGCGATTCCGGAGCTGGATTTGCTCCGCCCGGATAGTCCTTTTTCACCGGACTGACCGGCCTGAAACAGGGCATTGATCTCCCCGGCAGTCAATGCTCGGCGATACAACGCAAATTCATCCATGTCGCCTTCCAAACGGGCTTTGGGGAAGCGGGCACCGCCTGCAAGGCGCCCCCCCAGAATCATTTCGCCAGTCAGGGCAGACTTTTTACCCCCCGCTTTTGCGCGACCCGCCATTTGGTTGTCCACATAATAACTGACTACTTTGCGTTTGGTGTCATACACCATGCTCACCAGATGCCATTCCCCTGGTTCATTGGGAAATGGGACATTCAGGCCTCCGAACTGACCCGCCATCATGAGGGTGGGCCCGGGATGAAAGCCCATATGAAATCCGGATCCGCCTCTTGGTTCGACCAATAATGCATATCCGGACCGGGCCTCGTTCAGCTTCAGCCAAAAGCTGATCGTAAAATCCCCGCCTCCCAGATCCCAGCTACCGTCGCCAGGCAAATGCACCGCACCCATAATCCCGTTGAATCCCAGTTCATGCAGGACATCGGCATCGGCATCTTCGCTGACACCAGGGATACTGGAGGGGACCTTCCCAGTGGGACGGAAGGGAAAGGCCTGTCCAAACACACCCGGGCGGAGATGCTCCGGACGAAGGTTATACGCCATCGCCAACTCCTCACCCCCTATGGTCTGACGGAAATAAGCGGTACCGTCTTTCTGCTCGTAGTCCGCGTAATCAAAGGCCATCAGGGCATCCGGTTTCCCGGGATGGACGGTGGTTTCCGGGGTCACGGCATCAATTTTCGGGTCGATCCCTCTGGCGGTGTAGGAATTCAGTTTCCCTGCGTCCTTCTCAGCCGTTGAGAAACGGATCTGGTCCCCCTCCACCTGGATCAGCATCCCGCCAACCTGAACACCACTTCCCGCTGGGAGCACCTTCGGGTGCATCTCCGTTTTGTTGACGGTGAGGATATGCAGACCGTTCTGTGTGTGATGCATAAATTCGGGGGAATACCCACTGTAAAATCCGCCCCGGGTCTGGGGACCATTTTTCAACACAATCACGGCTGCCGCTCCGGATCGGCGGCTGAAATCCACCGCCAGGATGCCACCATCTTCAAAGGCCACCGAAGTGGAATTCCGTGAGGCATCATGGTGGTACCCGGCCTCTTTGATTTTCTGCACTTTCCACCCCAGATCTATTTCATGTTTTGTCCCGAACGCCCGGATCTTCAACGGTAGAGCTTTCCAGGGTTTCTGACGGGTCCCTCCCCGGATGCCGGTGAACGCGGTCACCAAAACTTCATCTGGGGTGCCGCTCCAGCCGTTCCGGAACACATAATGACCATACTCCTGATCCCGATACGCGGTGGGAAAGCTTCCCTGCGGATTCTTCGGTTGCACTCCGATCGGCCAGGAAACCAAAGCGGAAATCGCCAAGTGAGGGTAGTTCAGGGTATCAAACCGACCCGCATCCGCTTTTTGAAAATACCTCTCAAAGGCCCAGAGGGCGTAGGGGTGATACTTCTCAGGAAGAGACGCGAACCCCAGAGAGAACCGCCCATTGTCACTCAGGCCCCCACTGGTTTTCAGCACATCGCTTCCATACTGCTGCCCCATGGCCTCATGTCGGGCGAGATACACGGGCAAACCATTTCGATCCACGGTCACCTCCCCCATCCAGCGTAAGGTAATCCAGTGCATGCGTTCATTCGGAGTCATGTAATCCCGACCGGTTACATTCCGCAGGGCACGGAAGTAACTGAGCATTGCGGGATACGCCCCCATATGTGAAGGCCCCTGCCCTTCAAAGAAAAAGCCCCGAGGACCGAAGCCCTGTAACGCACGAACGGCCTCTTTCTCATTCCGGGGCAGATACGTTTCGATCTGACCGGCATATTTCCGGGCCTCCGGATCCCCTTTGACTGCCAGAAGTACCAAACCGGCTCCACCGGTGATCGACCCATAATGGTTAGACCCAGGACCATGAGAAGGCTTGTCCGCCATGCCTTTTAGCGTAACGTGGCTCAACTTCCCATTGCGTTGTTTTTCCAAGGGTTCGTACTGCTTGCTGTCATACCCCATCAAATAGTCCGCCACTTTTTGACGGAACTCAGGCGTCCATCCGTCATAACACAGATCATACGCAACCGCAGTCCACCCCATCGATGGACCCTGACGGAGAGCTCCGCCACCATGAATCATGGCATAACGGGCCTGGGGATCCCGGTCCCGTACTCCCTTGAGCCCAAGTTCAATAGCCTGCCTGGCCAACGCGGCGTATTTTTGGTCTCCAGTCAATTGATACAGCATCCCATACCCCGCCGCATGGGAAATGGAGTAGGCCCCTTCCGGCAAGGAAACCGTCATGTTGTAGGCCGCGCCACTCGGATTCCTCATGTCAGGGCCTGGCAGTTTATCCCCTCCTCCCAAGGTGGCCTTTAACCGCTCCACCAGCTTCCGACCCTCTGGAGTCTGAGCCCGGCGGCGGATTTCAGGAAGATCTGATTTCCGAAAGAGCAGACGTGGGTGCTCTCCCGGTTTCACCGGAACAAATTCAGGAACAGATACATAGCCCTTGGTAGGTGGCTCCTGAGCCACTAACGTTCCAAATGGAATGAGCCCCCCCACGGCAATCAACGCACAGCAAATAGGGATGAGTCTTCGTCTCACGAGTAAGGTCTCCAGATTGAACACGAGTCAGAAAGAAGTAGGCGACAGGAACGGATGATTCTGCAGCGTAGTATCCCCAGAAAACTAAACGGTTCCCCTTTGTGGCGTAACCGAAAACACTGTTCAGGATCAGACATTATCCGGCAAAAAAAGACATCTGAATCCTTCACTTACCGCTTGCCCTGCTGTTTACGGTGGGCGAGTCCGTCAAAACGGACCTGATACGGGTCCACCGTGGTTCCGTCCCACTCATCAAATTTGATGACAAACGGAGAGCGGAAGGGGCGTTCCACATCCCGGGTGGTCCCACGCCCCTCTTCATGTTTCTTTGCAAAAAAGTAACCCGATGTGGAGGGACGCGATCCTGATTTATGCCAGCGGGCAACCCGTACCGCCACCGTAAACGTCTCCGCTTTGGGAGGAACGTAGAGACCACTGCTGGCCAATCCCGCATGGCGGAGAACCTCAGGAGTCCCCCTCCAACTGATTCGGTCATTTTGCCGTCTCAAGTCCCCCATCTCCTGACGGGTATAGGCCTGAGAGTTTTTAAGTGTATCCGGTTTGGAATACAGGCGTACCTGTTTCAGGACCGATCCGTCCTCCGCGTCCAGACACCATGCCCACAGTCCACCATCCACTTCGTTATGACGGCCGGCCACGACATAGACCTTGCCCTCGTGCACCAGGGAATTGTACACCGGCCAACGGCTTTCCAATTGCCCATTCACAACGAGAAACTCCTGTCGGGGAGCGGCCAGAAATTTCCACTCCACTTCCCCGGTTCCGGCATCGAGACAGGTGAGGGTTCCATCCATACTGGCCACCAGTAAGCGGTTGTCCATGACCACTGGTGCTTCCCAGACCCGGGCGCCCGCCCGCCAGCTCCAGGTTGCCCCTCCGGAGGCCTGGATCCGGTGGCGCTGAATATCCACGGTTACGGTGATGTCCCCTACGTTCACCTGGGGTGCCTCCGAATAATCGAAATAGGAAAGGAAGGACAGCCCCGGCCATTCTTTGGTGAGGACGGTGTCCGGCAGGTCTGCATCCTGTCCTGCACCTCCGGTCAAAAGCCCGTTCACATTGGTCCGTTCTGCATTCGGGATGACCTGGACTTCCGGAGTCGGCACCAATGGAAACACGCCCCGGAGACCGTTGTAACAGGAGCAGGTGATATCCGTGATAAACAGGACACTGCCGTACATCGGAAACGCAGGCTCCCCACAGGAGCCACGGGCGATGGAGTTCTGTGTCCAATCCCCGTTCAACTTCACATAACTGGTGAATCCGGTAAGGATGTAATTCGCGGACCCCGTGGGACGGGTGCATCGCTGATTTCCCCCAAGACCGATATGTTTTACCGCCGGTTCTGAGCGGGTATAATCAAATTTCTGTAATTTAGCATATGACCCCCAGGTCCAGAAACTTCCCCCGGTGACAATCGGAGCGTAACTGTAATACCGCTTGGGTACTTCCTGGATGTTTTCCACGAGAAGATCTCCGGTCTGGCTGTCAAAGGTAAGAAATCCATACCGACGATCTTTTGCCCACTGGTTGTCATGATTAAATGCCAGGATTTGGTTATTGGGAAGGGCAATCAACTCAGTCACTTTTTCTGTGGCAATGCGGTCACTTCGCCAGCGAACGGTGCCTGGATCTTTCTTCAGTTCGTACGCCACCAGCGCATTGGGAGAAAACTCTCCCCATCGTCCTCGTCCACTGGCTCCCACGCCTTCCACTTCGGCAACCACCAGGGCACTCCCATCTGTGGTAATCACCCCACGATACATGGGGTTGTCTGATTCGACACTCCACAGGCGTTTCCCACTCCGCAACTCCAAGGCGACCAGCTCCCGGCCGTAGAGCTGATACAACACACCCTCCTGCTCAAAGAAAAACATCACGCCAGCCATCGTGACCCCGGTGGTGCCAAACTGCCTGTTCCGGTTTTCAAATCCCTGAACCCGGTTCCCCTTGAGAAAGCCCTTGAGCCCCTGATCATAGGTGACCAGGATTTCCCCGGTTTTGGGATCCACCAGTTGTGCGTACTGATCCCATCCCGGGGGCAAGTGAACGAACCCCGCCGGAGTGGCAATGCGCCAATGAGAGGAAAGGCGGGTCCCATTGTTAAAACCGCTTCGGTTGGAGGGAACGGTCCATAACGGAACCCCGGAAAACATATCTCTCCCCCGCATCCCCTCCCCGAAATCAAAGCCACCGGAATCTTTGTTGAGACCGAACTTGCTGGCGGTCATCAGGACGCCGTCAATACTGCGGGCATCACCGGCCACCTGCGCCTGGCTGAACCACCGCATACTGCCAGAGGGTGCAACGGCCGTATCCTGGTTGGCATTGGTATTCTGCACATTGGCTCCGTAATACCGCCAGTCATCATACGCAGGGTTCTGCGGCTGCTCCTCTCCTTTCCAGCCTCCTGCTGTTTTCCGGATGAACTGCCCACCCGGAGCCAGAATCTCCGACAGAGTGGTGTCCGGCACTAAAACCGGATCGACCCGTGACCGGTCCACAATCACGGCATTAACAGAGTCCTTGGCAAAGGGAAGAGATCCGTCATCGGGCAGAACCCCAACACTGACAAGACCGGCATATGCATCCAGCCTGCTCCGGAGCTGGTGACCCGCTGCCACATCCCTGACCAGAACATGCGCCAGCCAGCGCCCTTCCGCTACCAGACCGAGAATCTCCTCTTCATCGTGAACGCCTACGCACACCGCAAGCCCTCCGGGAGCGTCCAGGTGTGCTGCAGCCTGGCCTCGGCACATCCCTCTGAAACTCAGAGTCATAAAAAGAAAAAAAACGGTACGGGAGACGACAAAGAATCGGAACATGGGAGAGCCTACTTGAGATGAGATCCGTCAGAATGTGCGAATCGGAATGCCGAATATGATACGCACAGGTTCAGGAATTGATTAAGGCTCAATATCGGACATTACTCTTTGGTTTTGGACATGTCCCCTCGGTGGAAGTATTCGATCATCCCAAGCTGACCTTTCGGCAGATCACATCACCCTGCGTGTATCCCAACCGATACCGCCTGGTCGGCAATCTCCAGAGAACCATAGAGGTCTTCTCACAGGGAGACGCTCATAAGGCATGCACGCGAATCTTCTTCTTCACCGTCGCGTTCTCTCCATCCGACGTTCGGACAGTAAGCCGAACCTGATAGGTTCCGGGTGATTCCCAGGCGTACACACATGCATTGACGGTTGTCGTAAGCTGAACACCATTTCCGAAATCCCAGCGATATTCCGTCACCTCTCCACCGGAAAATGCCGCGTCCAACAGCACCGGAGCGTTCACAGCTGTGGAGGAGCGTAGAAGTTCAAACTCTGCGCGCAGAGGGAGGGAATGCCTGGAGCCCGGTTTGGGGGGAACGGCAGGGATATCAAACGGGATCTTCGCTCCGTAGCCCGGTTCTCCTCGGGGAAGCTCGAGCTCCATCCACATATCCGTTTGGGAATCTTCACCGGGTCTGACGACACGGGAAGTGTCTCCCTGAGGACGCAGGTTCACTTCTTCCGGAATCAGAAACAGATTGTCCTGGAAGGTGTTCAGCTCCGGTTGATCCACATGCATCAACGGAGCCGGTTCAATCTGTTTCAACACATGAAAGAGATTCCCCTGGATCCGGTTTTCAGCGGGAGGGATGAATCCCCTGTCGGCTTTGACGTTGTCCCGCATATAGAACGCGAATTTTTTTAAGTCGGAGAACGTGTTTTGCTCAATCAGACAGGACTGGGCCGCCCAGTTCACGGCTCCGTATTCTTTCGTGATAAAGGAATAGGAGTCCGGTTCACTCATGACCACGCGTTCATGATCGACCATGATCACAGCCACATCGTCCTCCACCGCCTTCAGGTTGCCGGAAGGAAAATACATGCCGGCAAAGTCGATCTCATGGAAGATGTTGTTCCGGATGATATGGTTGCGCCCCGTTAACCAAATCCCGCAGCCAAGATTGTAAAACAGATTCTGTTCAACGAGCGTTTCGTCGGAGTGCCGGATACTGAGGTGGGCTCCCCCTTCAAACCATGCCTTGGGTCCATGGGCAAAGACATTGTTCCGGATGATATTCTGCGACGCTTTCACCGTGATAATTTCACCGTGGGTATCGCCTATGGCCTGATCAAACACATTAAACTCGATGACGGCTCCCAGCGGCTGGGTGCGATAATGACTAAATCCGGACCCCATAAAAATGGCTTCTCCCTGTTGCGCCTCTTTCCGCCACCGGGTTGAATCCCGGAAGAGGTTATGGTCAATGCGAACCTCTCCTTTGATCCGTTTCTTCATCTGGTCCGTATCCCCTCGCACCCCCAGAATGACACCCTGAATATCATAAAACACATTGTGGTCTACCCGATGCTGATCCCCGTGCAAATTCAGAAGTGCCCCCTTCGTACTGCCATTTTCACGGCGCTCGGCTTCGCAGGAGATAAACTGGCAACCACTTATCCGGATATTCCGCGTTTCATTTCTCGAAACAATCAGAGACGTCCATCGCTCATCGCTTGGTTGCACCCTGCAATTTTCAAACCGCAACCCCTTCAATACGATGTGGCTTCCGGAGATTTTCATCCGAAGCTCCCCAGTAAAAACGACACCATTCATCCGGTCAGCTCTGATCACGATCGGTGAATCCGGAGTTCCGGAGCTCTCAAGCAACAAGACACCGGCATTGGAATATTCACCAGAGGCGAGGATGACTTCATCTCCCGGCTGAAGCAACGGAAGCACCTGAACCAGGGCCTCCGTGGTATGAATGTTATGTACATTTGCATCCGGTTGCGGTGCAGAACCTGAAGGCGGCAGGTGCCTGCAACCAGAAATAAATAGAATAAAAAACCCAATGAAGAGAAAAATACCCCAATTTCGTTTAGAGAAAGACATAACGCACCAATGTATCCAATTCAATCCATCTCAATCAAGGAAACCGGGACATTGACAGTCAAGTTTTAAGACGCTTTGAATAAACAGGTTTATTCCCATTAGAGTAGTTGAATGAAAAACAAACTGCTCCTTCTTTACTTCTTTCCCCTTCTGACTCTCTTGGCAGGAGAAAATGTACCCTACCTCCTTACGGGAGGCAAGGTGATGATTGAACAGACGAAAAACGAATCATCCGTTTCTGTTCACAGTCATGAAAAGCAGTATTTCTTTCCAAGATTCGCGTTGATCCCTGAAAAAAACAAAATCACTCTGCCTCCAGCGGGTGCCGCTTTGTACGAAGTAAGAGTCGACTTCAAAAATCACAATTCCGGGGCAGGTTCTCCTTCGGATTGGGGATGGGGGGAGTTTGGAGGGGTCATGGGGTGGCTGGACAAGAAATCAAAAATCGGCATTGGTCTTAGCATTTTGGGGATTGGCAAGCAGCAGGGCGAAATCGTCATTGCACAATATGACCTTAACAAAGGGTTCTCCGATGGCATTAGCACCACCTCATTGCGTAGTGTTTCAGGAGAGGAATTCAGCCCCGTTTTCACCCCAATCGATCGCAACATTTTTACCACCTGCATTCTTCGTTTTCATAAAGTTTCTTCCAAAGATTTGGCAGCATGGGATGAGGCGACCACGAGGGTGGAAGCGATCGTTCAACAAGGGGATAAGGTCCTTGGCTCCGTCACGTTTTTGAGTAATCTTCCGATTCCCGACGAACATTATGCAGGAGAATTCGGGGGATCCAAACACGTGGATCCTAGTGTGGAACAGATAATCGGATTCTACAAAAACTTCAACATCACCATACCCAAAACGCAACTGCCCTAACCCTGGATTCATGAATGCCTTTCAAAAGAGGCGCAGAGGATTCATGAATCGAAAGCATTCTGATTCATCACGGAACCCACCTGCATTTCGCATCATGGAAACGTTCAATCTTCAATCAAAACTCTTGCCAGCCCCTCGAGATGGTGGTTTTCGACTACATGATTACTGGGTCTGGGATGGTTCCGTCATCCTCGGTGAAGATCATCGCTATCACATGTTTGCTTCACGCTGGCCAAAAAAGTATGCCATGCACCCCGGATGGCTGTTTTATTCCGAAATCATACGGGGGGCCTCTGAAAAGATTGAAGGCCCCTACGTTTTTGAGGAAGTGGTGTTTGAGCAGAGAGACAAGTCTTTCTTCGACGGTAGGATGACCCACAACCCATCCATCAGAAAAATGGGCGATTCTTACCTGCTGTTCTACATCGGCGTCACCTATGCGTCTGACGTACCGTATCCGGATGATGCAATACCGAAAGAGTGCCTCGACGGTACAGATCCCTGGTGCAGGGAGGTGTGGATGAACCAACGTATCGGTGTGGCGAAGAGTTCCTCTGTGTTTGGACCCTGGGAACGTCTGGACACGCCCATCCTGGATCCCAGGCCCGGGAAATGGGACAGTGGGACCACGACCAATCCCACGCCATTCTTATTGCCGGATGGCACCATCTATCTCGGGTACAATTCCGGGACCGTATCCCAGGGTACGGCCCTGCGCCCATTCCGTGCAGGGATTGCCAAAGCATCTTCCTGGAAGGGTCCCTATGAAAGGGTGAGTGACGGCCCGGTGATGGACTACGAGTATCCAGGCACCTTCACTGAGGATCCGTTTCTCTGGATAAAGGACGGAACCTTTCATCTGATTACCAAAGATCTCAGTGGTCATCTGACTGGAGACAAAGGCTCGGGTGCCTACCTTTCCAGTCCGGATGCGGTGACCTGGGCACTTGGAGATCCCCCTCTGGCATATACCCGAGAGCTTGCATGGGAGGATGGGGCGGTCGAGGATCTCGGCAACTTTGAGCGTCCCCAGCTGATCTTTGATGACGAAGGAACCCCAACGCATATGATCGGGGCTACCGCCCTCAGTGAGAGTAAAGGAGACCTGCAGGGGGTGTCAGATTCCTGGGTAACGGTCGTGCCTCTGAAACGATGAGATCATGAAACATACATGTCTTAGGTTTGAACAGAATTTGTCCGAAAGGATCAAAAAGGAACTCAGGGTCTTTATGGCGGAGGTACAGCGCGAAAACCGGGAGATCGTTTACACCATTCGCTATCATGAATACAAAAAATAAAAAAGAAATTCATGTTTCCACCCAGGGGGATGATCACAATCCGGGAACCTTGGAAAGCCCTCTTCGCAGCATTCAAGCGGCTGCACGCCTCGCACAACCGGGAGACACGATATCGGTTCATGAGGGAATCTATCGCGAATCGATCAATCCGCCACGTGGAGGCACCTCGGAGGTAGAACGCATCACGTATCAGGCAGCTCCTGGCGAATCGGTTATCGTGACGGGAGCGGAAGAAATTACGGGTTGGAAGCACCAGCACGAACATGTGTGGATGGTGTCCATTCCCAATGACTACTTTGGCAATTTTAATCCCTATGCAAATCGAATTCGTGGCGACTGGTTTTTTCCATTGGGTCGTGAACATCACACCGGGGCAGTGTATTTCAACGGAACAGCCTTAAATGAAAGTGGTATTCTGGATGAACTATTTACCGCTCCCGCAATGCAGTGGTATGGAAAACAGGATACGAATGAGACGCACATCTGGGTCAATTTCCAAGGGGAAGACCCCAATCAACACCTGATCGAAATTAACAAAAGACAGACCGTTTTTTATCCTTCTCAGCCTGGCATCAATTACCTCACCGTTCGCGGATTTACACTTACCCAGGCCGCTACCCCTTGGTCACCACCCACTACCGAACAGATTGGTCTGATTGGGGTAAATTGGAGCAAAGGGTGGATTATCGAATACAACACGATCACCCATTCAAGATGTACGGGCATCACCCTGGGTAAATATTTTGATCGAGAAGATGGACAAATCGCCTATGGATTCAACGCTCATTACCAGGCCGTTCAACGTGTAATTGAGCGGGGCGACTGGACTCAAGAACATATCGGGAGTCACATTATTCGCAACAATCACATCGCATACTGTGAACAGGCAGGGATCGTAGGGAGTCATGGCGGTGCTTTTTGTGAAATAACAGGCAACATTATTCACGACATTCATGTTCGTGGCTTATTCAGTGGATACGAACAGGCTGGTATTAAATTACATGCTCCTGTCGATACGACAATTCGCCAGAACCTGATCTTTAATTGCAACATGGGGATCTGGATTGACTGGATGGATCAGGGCGCCAGAGTGAGTCAAAATGTGTTTTTCGATAATGAGCAATGGGATCTCTTTATCGAGATCAGCCATGGGCCCATCACTGTGGATCATAATATACTACTGTCGAAGGTTTCCTTGTTGGATTCCGCGCAAGGGGGCGCTTATGTTCATAATTTATTTGCGGGTGAAGTGAAGCAGAGGACGGAACACAATCGGCATACGCACTATTTTGAACCCCACTCGACAACATGCATGGGTACGTCAAAGGTATATGATGGAGATGAACGGTTCATAAACAATCTGCTTCTCGATCCCACAGGACTTAGGAGCTATGATTCCAATGAAGGCGATATCTGGATAGAAAATAACGCCTACCTCGAAAAAGCCAAAACACCTGGGTTAGATAAAACACCATTAGAACTTCGAGAGGTGGATGCCTACTGTAAGGTGGTGGCAGAGAGTGACGAGTTCTATCTGGAGTTCACAATGGACCCATCCTGGGTTTCTGGACACACTTTCGAATTAGTGAACTCCGAGAAACTGGGCAAGACTCAGATCAGTCAACAGGGTTTTGAAAAAATGGATGGGACTCCTATCGCATTTGACACCGATTATTTTGGAAACCCCCGAAGGGTAGATTCACCTTTTCCTGGCCCAATAGAGGTACGGAAAAAAACACATCGTATTCGCATATGGCCTCCGAACAAGGATGTTCGCAGTTTCAAGGCTCTACAGAAACAGGATCAGGATCATGAGACGGAGCCTCGCTAGCGGATACTTCATGAAGGGTGATTATCTCGCACGGAGCCACCAAGAGGTGGTTGCTCTCTACCCTCGGATCAGGTTCAACCAGCGTTCACGCAAATAGTGCACCGCGGCTTTGGGCTCAAGCTGCCGGGCAAAACCCCCTTTTTTGTTGCCATCGACACGTTTTGTTCCCTGCTTTGTGGCAAAATCTGCAAAATTCCACACCTGCTCCCCAAACCGCCAGATTCCTGAAAAGCCCTTGATTTCACGCGTATGAGTGTCTTTTGGATACAACATATATCCATTTCTGGGGACGGGATCGGTCCTCTTCCTTCACTTGCTTCTGTGCAGGCAACCAGAACCCGAACCTTTCACGCCAAACATTATTTTTTTAACGGAAACACCCGGACCCAGGTATCGGAAACCCCGCTTAACAGCCCTTCGCTTTTGGCACAGGCCGCTGTAAAGTAGGAGGGTCTTTTTCCCTCGCCTTCAAAGATCAACTGAGGCCGTTCAACCTGCCCTAATTCCTCCTCCAAACCCTCAATCTGTACCTTACGGGAGTATGCCTCTGGAGGGTCTCCCCAGGTCCAGTGGACCGCATCCGGGCTCCAGGCAAATACTCCCGCATCCTGTTCTTGGGTTTTGCTTTTCATCATGTCCTTCATGATGAGATGAAACCCAGCCTGATCGTGCCAGAGGAAGGGATCCTCAAACCAATAAGCCTCCTGATCCGGCATGGAAAAGCAAGGATTCTGACTTAAGGGCTTAAAAGGCTTTGTAAAATCTGACGCGTAGGCAATGCCGATATTGGAATTGGCGGCATCCGTCTGCCCCACAGGATGAGAAGAAGCATATGCCATATAAATTTCACCACTCTCCATCACAAACGGGCTGGGATTCACCAGGGTTCCCTTGTCCCACCCAGCTGGTGAAACCTCGAGAATGGGCTCATCCCGACGTTCCCACGGGCCATACAATGATTTGCTGGTCGCCAAACCAATCCGCATGTGGCTGTACACTTCCCGGGTCCAGGGATCATGAAACCACTCTGGGTTTTCCTGAGTAAAGAAAGGACTGGTAAAATCCATCTCCTGAAACCAGGTACATCCAATGTAAAACAGAAGGTAGGTATCCCCAGCTTTCCGAATGGAAGGATTATGCGTCATTCGGCTATCAAAAAAACCCACATCCCGAGGCTCAAAGACCACTTCTTCGAAATGATACGGCCCCGTGGCGCTGTCCGAGGCCGCACGCACCACTTCCGAGCCAAACAGCCAGCCAGGGTGCATGGCCAGGGACTTCGGCCAGCGGGAGGCGAACATATGCCAGCGTCCATCTTCATCTTGGATGATGGAGCCATCCCATACCCAGTGATCCGGCAGTTGAAATCCGTTTGAGGATTCTATTGGAAGCAGGCGATTTTGAAGAGAAAAAAAACAAGACATCGTTCCACCATAAAAAAACCTGTCTGAGAAAACGTCCTCAGACAGGTATCGAATTCTTAAGCAGAGGAAGTTAGATTCGCCGACGAACCACCAACAAGGCTCCAATGCTGATAAAGACGAGAGCAATGGTGGAAGGCTCTGGAATCACTGTAAGGGTATCCCCGCCTGTAATCTGGAAATTTGCATCGAAGACAGCTCCATCTACAAGCGAGCCGTCGTAAGTCCACCCGCCACCAATAAGCTCATCGCGCCAATCTGTACCAGAGAAGGACCCAACAGTCCAAGAGCCAGTCCAACCGTTATTTATAACGATACTACCTCCTGTGAAAGACAACCCACCTGAACCACCAAGAAGGGTGGCTCCTCCACCGATGGTTGCCGTTCCAGTAGAAATTGCGTATGAGCCTGCAGTCATCTGACCACCAGTAAACGAAATTGTATTATCATTATCATCAAAAATTCCGAATCGATCAACCGCGGAGTGAGTTCCACCTGTGATCGTAATGCTGGCACCAGTACCAAAACCCTGCGCTGCAAAGTCATCAGTAGCATTGACTGAACTTCCCGTATTAAAAATAAGTGAACCATTTGTTCCGGTGAACACATCGTCATCCGCATTGATCGTAGCGTTGTCGACGGTCACAGTTCCACCAAAGGCGTTAAAGTCACCAAAGCCCCCATTCGCTGCTGTAATCACAGCACCACCATTGATGGTGACGCTACCTCCGTTGAGCCAATCATTGTTTTGGTTACCTGTAAGTGTTCCATTGACACTAACCGTGCCATCATTGCCAGGACCTGGCGCACCATTATCCCAGTTGCCTGCAGTCTCAAGAGCGCCACCCGTAAAGGTTGTCTGAGCGTACGCCGACAGCGAGAAGCAAAGACCTGAGATGAGTAAAGCTTTTTTCATGGAGTTCTCCTTAATTTGAATAGTGTTTCAGACATTCATATTAAACCATTAACAGCCATTCCTTGACGAGGGGTTTGATTATGTTACTGTCACGCAAATAGTAGCATGAAGGATCAGAAGAGAAAAACGACAGCCCCGAAGCCGCCCAGCATGGCGACCATTGCAGCAAAAGCGGGTGTGCATAAAATGACAGTGTCACGGGCACTGAACGGAAGTGGCCGGATTTCTCCCGAAACGAAAGAGCGGATCCTTAAACTTGCAGAAGAACTGGGGTATACGAAGAACAACCTCGTCGCGAATGTGATGAGTACGGTTGCCCTTGGGCGCTACAATGAACATAGCGTACCGCTTGTTTTTTTGAATGATGTGGAATCTGATCTTGCGGAAAAAGGGAACAGAACGATCAAACGTTTAATGGCCGCAGCAACTGATCGGGCAGCGGAGCATGGCTTTAACGTGGAAGTCATGCGCTACCGGGATGGCACCGTTAGCCAGAAAAGACTGAACACCATTATCGAAGCGAGAGGCATTCAAGGGGTTCTCATCAACTCAGGACGCATGGAGCCGGCAGAACTTCACTTAAACTGTGACAGGCTTGCTGTCGTCACCCTCGGAAATGGGTTTTCCAACCAAAAGAAGTTTCACCGGGTTCAGTCGGATATTTACCAAATGCTGAAAACCACAATTGATCAGCTAAACAGTAGAGGATATCAGCGGGTGGGCATGATCCTGAATGCCGATACGTACCCGGATTACCATGATATTTCAAAGAGTGTATTTCTGCTGCACCAAGCAGATCAACCTCACAAAAATAAGGTGAAGATATTAGAGAAAGGGTGGAGCCTTACGAAAGAAGAGTTTTTAAAATGGTTCTGGAAACAAAAGCCCGATGCCATCATCAGCTATCAACTGCAACCATTGAAATGGTTAAGAAAAGAGGGAATAAGCGTACCCGAGGATGTTGGATTCGCGATGGTCACACTCTCAGAGGAGGCACGCTCAGAACACGTATCCGGCATGCATTTTGACAAGGGGCTTCTAGCAGCAATTGGGGTGGATATCCTCATCAGATACCTTCTCTCCTCAAGCATAGGAATGCCAAATATGCCCCAACGGCATTTACTTTCTGGAACATGGATTCCGGGGGAAACCCTCAGGAAGTCGTGAGGGTTTACATACGGAAACTCTTTCGATAACAATGCTCACTTGCTATGCCGATGAAACACCCCTTTCCTCTCTATAATATGTACAACCCCAAGGTCGATGTCAGAGCCTCGTTCGCTATGCCTGGTTTACGATGCACCCGGGTGGCAGCGATTTATGTCGCTCCGTCGGTCCAGACGAGTGGGAAAAAGGTGGGCATCATGCGACCTGGATACCCGACGGGAAGAGAATCTCTAAGAATTTGTCCGTGCATAACGATGGGATGATTATCGGTACAGTAGACGCAAATGGAAAAATTCTTACGGGGCTTCCCCCCCGTATTCTGGGTTCCGGGCATCCCACGTTACACCCCAACGGTCACAAATTACTCACAGACTGCTATTCCTTTGAGGAGATGGCCTATGGAGATGGCACCATTCCACTAGGGTGGGTCGACCTTAGAACAGGTTTCGAAGATGACATTCTTCGTGTGAACACACTGCAACCGACAGGAAATATCGCTCTCCGGGAAGACCCCCACCCTGCATGGGACCGAGAATATACGGTTTGCTGTGAATGTGTTCCTTGAAAATTCCAGACATGTTCTGATTGCCAACATGCATTCCCAATTGGAGTGATATGCAAAACGGGAGTTATGTAAGGCCTATCGAGGTAACGTTTCTCCATCCTCCCACTTCCCCGGTATATAGGTCACGGTCGGATATTCAGGAATACCCCGGAAGGAGTGTTCCATTTGCGAGATAAGCATATCGACAGCAACACGGCCCATCATTTCAAAGGCAGGCATGATTCCGGCAACTTTCCCCTGAGCCCCCTCATGAAGACGCCAGTCAGCGAATGCAACATCTCCGGGGATATCATATCCGAGTTGGCATAAAGATTCGAGGCACTCCCGATGCCCAACAATCGCGTCAGGTTTTTCTTTCCGGAGCCAGGCCGCCAACTCGTGTTTTCCTTCTTCGGTATGAATCCTGTAACGATGCCTAAGCCAAGGGACCCTTTCATAAGAAGAAACTCGATCCTGGTGAAGGGTATGTGCCGCCATTCCCGCGTGACCAATAATCTCATCATACCTTTCCTGCATCACCAACCCTATCCGTTGAAATCCGGCAACAAGTAGCTTGTCAAAGCACGTCGTGATTGCTGAACGGAAATTCCAGTTCAGTCGATGGAGCAACGGGCGTTGCATCGTTTCACTAAAGGTCACCCATGAATAGTTCTCCCAGTCAAATTCCTCGGTGTGTTCCCAGTCTAGGTCATTGGGGTTAAACAACAAAACCCCATTAATCCCGCGTGCCTTCCATATTTCTTGAACTCGTTTCACGGAGTAATGTCCCGGTCCGGTGAAATATGGGACCACATGATAATTACATCTTCGAGCATGATCTGAGCACATCTTCATAAAAAAAAGAGTTCCTTCAGGGTCCTGACCGTCGACCAAGGGAACAAGGAAAGGGATTTCCGCGCGTATGCCTTCTTCTTTCCCTACACGACCCAACCGCCTCCCGATTCGTGACAATTCAGGGTCCAACACATACCCCATCGAAATGGCGGTTTGACGTATCTGTTCCGACGTTTTGGCCGACACCCCTTTTTTCCCTGCCAGCGCGAGCGAAACGGCATTTCGTGAAACACTACATGCTTCAGCGATCATTTTCATGGTGACTCTCTGCGCCATGCTTGACTGTCAATTAACAATAGCATCAGAGATCAAGATGATTCATGGAAAAACATATGAAACAATGAAGTTCACAAACCAACCTTTCCTTCATCCCTGCTCATGGTCGTTTACGAAATCAACTCCCAACCCATCGCACGTATTCCTTCCTACTTCGGTGTAAACATCGAAACCTTCACGCATCAAGACTCCGGAAATCTTTGGGACTGGATTCATCACTCCGGATCGACGGCACTCCGTATTCTGCACCCGGAAGTGCATCTCCGACACCCTGAGGCACCGATGGAACGCATTGAGATCTTCAAGGAAGAGTCTGACTTTAGCGGTCTTCGAAGGTCATGTGTGACAGAACCGGATTCGACCCTGGACTGGACACACTACCGCTTCACGGACTCCATTCCATGGCTCGGGGTTCCGGATGAGATTGTAGACCGCTGCGTCAAAGAACAGATCCTTCCCATCCTCTCGATCGGATATTTGCCTCATCATTATCCCACTCCTCTTCTCGAGAATGAGGCCTATGAACATTCCCGCCCCTGGACATTCATCCACTGGCCGGCTGCTGCCAGCGCATATGAATACCATTTCGCGTTCTTTTATCGATACCTGCAAAAAGGGGTACGCTGGTTCAGCCTGCATAATGAACCGGATATGTACACCAAGTCCTTCCACCTGCCACCGGATTTGGATGCGAAACGGGATGAGTATTTTCATACGAGTTCGTTTCAGAAAGGGGGTCCGCTTTTCGACCGGTTTTTTGAGGTGATTGGGCAACAGATTGGAACCGTTGCCCGTATCGCCCGACTTGCCTTGGAGGATGCAAAAACAGCTCTCCACTTTCCCGAAGAGGAGGCGGAGGACATCCGTCTCCTTGGCGGTGTCTCCCCTTTTGCAGATATCCTCGCTCCGTATATCCTGCCCCATGTGGACATTTTGGATCAGCACACCTACGGAGAGGATCCAGATGAATTCACCCGTAAAGCCGACAGGGTGCTGCATGCAGCATCGCGGGTGGAGAAACGGGCGAGTTTTACAGAATTCGGACTGAAGGGAGGCTCCACACTTCCGGAGGAATTCCTCTTCAGTATGTCACGCAGCCTACAACTGGCGGCCGTGTTTATGAGGGTCCTGCAAAGCGGTCAATCGCATCCGAACCCTCTGGAGTTACTTACATTCTATCTCCTTGCCGGTCCTTCCACGCACCGGAATTACAAACACCTTCTGTATGGTGATCTCAATCTCCTGGATTGGAGCGGTATGGACCATCCACTATGGGAGAAAGACCCGATGTGGCACCCATCAGCTGAAGAACTTGAACTCCGTCACGCCACTCCGGCCTTTGATGTCTTTCGAATGTTTGCACGGTTGGTCGATCCAACCTCTCCCTCTGCTGTGTTGACGGCAGATTTCGTTCTTCCCCGGCATGAAAAGGCTCTAGGACTGAGCGCATTCACCGTTCGCAAACAGGACCGTGTCACCATCACGTTTCTCAACCCTCTGGCGGAGGAACGGGTCGTCATCATCGACACATCTGATTTTGACCAGGAACTGTGTTATGGCTTCACCCGGGTCTGTTCCCGAAGCCTCCGGGATTGGTGCACAGACCACCGCAGGATCATGCAGCAGCAGTACTCCGTCACCCTACCCGCAGAAAGCGTCACCCAGGTCTGCCTGACCTCAACCGACTACTCCGCCCTGGAGTCGATCACACTTCATGAATGCGGATGCACCGCCGGACATTCAGATCGATTAGCACTTCATCAAACAACACGGCTGAAGGTTGTGGGATCCTTGAATGAGAAGGATGTGGATCTCACGAATGATCTGGTCAACTTTACGTCTGCTCACCCGGACCGAGTCTGCGTAAGGCAGGGAGGTCTGGTACAGCGAATCCGCGGAGATCAGATGCCGGTCACCATCACCGCAGAGGTGAGCCGTACACTGCAGGATCACTGTACGATTGGCTGAACGCCTTACAACCCTGCCTGCGTCGGGTCACCCAGATACAGATGCGCTTTCTCCACCGGAAGCCTGGCAGCATGTAAATCGAAAAATAAATAGTTTGCCCCTCTTCCGTGCCGCCGTGGATCACCCGGACTCCAGGGAGCGAATCCGAAATGTCCATTTGCAAAATTGGTTCCGCCAACAAGGTGCCAATCAATCGAATCGCCGATCAGGACCCGCGCTGTCGCATGTTGAATCATCTCCATGGAATACAGAGAATCGTCCTCAAGATCATTCCGGGCATTCTCATTGGTGTTATCGGGCCGCTCCGGATACAGGTTCATCCCGTAGCCGACGCTGGTTGAAGAGATGGCTCCGTTTTGAGGAGGGATGTTCCAGGCACTGTCCCGGCCCTCCCACTCCGGACACCCCCAAAACACCGAATTACGGTCAAGAGGATCCACCCGTTCCTCCCCCTCCCCACCGACATATTCGGACAAGTAGTCAAACCAATGCTGCTTCTCAGCACTCGACCCCAAACGCTGATTGGTGACCAACGGAAGCCCCCCCTGGTTTTCTGAAGCAAAGTTCGCTACCCCAATCCCGATTTGTCTCAGGCTGGACAGACATTTCGTAGCCCTCGCCCTCTGCATCGCCCGGCTCACTGTGGGAATGAGAATGCTGGCCAGGAGCGCGATGATGGCGATGACCACCAGCATTTCAATTAAGGTAAAGGCGGTTCTGGAATGTGTTCGTACCATCATCAGTTTTCTCACGGTGAAAGGGGGACAGACGAAAAAACAAGCACGTCCTCGCTGCTTCCAGTGCCTGCCTGCGGGTGCTTGGGTTGAATCAGTGTCCAGGAGGTGGGTAATCGGGCCTGATTCCGAAGCGTGTCCATCGAAACCGAGGCATCCAGCAGTGCAAGCAGGGGGATGTCTCCGGATGGCACCTGGCTTCTCACCTCTCCGACCGGCACCCCGATCAGAGAAACCACCATCGATGGTTTGGGAACAGCAGAGGCCACCACACGGTTGTAGTTCTCCACGGGGAGACCGGTCCCCTCAAACATCTGGTCTGCGGACATCTCTACGATCTGCACATCCGGAAATTCCTGTCGAAGGTGTTCCACTGTCATCTCCAAGTCTGGGCGACTCCGAACGCCTTCCTGCTTTTGGGTGATCACCAGCACACCCGCTCCCGTCTGTGCACCTCGTGACCTGAGGTGTTTCGCCATGGCTTCCGCCGCCATCATCTGACGGCTGACTTCCTCCTCGGAGCGGCCTGATGATCTGGAATCTCTCGAGCGGCCACACCCCAGGAGGAACAGGACGGCCATCAAAGCTCCGCAGGTTGAAACTGCCGTTTTCATATTCCCTCATCCTACTATGAAGTCCTGCTTTGGTGAGATACTTCCCACTGGAAAGCGTGATTGACTGTCAAGCCACGTACCCATACCCGGTCGCCGAAACGTCGTACACTGGGACGGGCTTTATCCAGAATGACGTTACCGGTTCGACCTGATCTCCAAGGGGGTACAGCCGTAAGTTTCCTTGATAAACCGGGAAAACTGACTCGGATCGGAGATCCCGCATTCCAGGGCGATATCGATCATTTTCCGATCCGTTTGAGTAAGCAAACGAAGTGCGGTTTCCGCACGTAACTCCCGGAATTTTGTGGCCGGCCCTTTCCCAAGCACTTTTTGAAATCTCCGTTCCAGTGTGCTTCGGGACACTCGCAATGTTTGTGCGAGCTCATTAACAGAACATTTCTCAGCCAAATGCTCCTGCATGATTGTAAGAGCCTTTCGCACGATGAAATCCTGTATGGCATTCTGATCTGTTGATGGTTGTATATCCAGAGCCGTGGCCCTCACACAAATTACATCCGGTTTGGGGGAGGTTTGATCTGTGAGAATACGATGCATACAGCGGACGGCCTCCCGGCCAATCTCTACATAATTGGTAATCGGCCGGGTTAAATGCGGTTCGAGAAAATCCATTTGCTGTTCACTGCCCATGCATGCAGCAACGACCACATCCTCCGGGATCTTCCATCCACATGCCTCACACACCATGTAAATCCGTTGGGCATGATTGGGATCTGTACAGACGACAGCGAGGGGTTTCGGATGAGGACGCAACCACTCCCCCAAATCAAGAAGTTGATCCTGCAAGACCCACTTGCCTCTTTTCTTCGTACGGTCTCCGTTTCGAAAGACATGAAGCGTCCCCCCTGCAGCCTCCATCATCGTGGACATCGTGTGAATCAATTCCGGAGAGTGTGAATTCGATTGATCGGAAAAAAAGCAAACGTCCTGGAACGATTTCTCAAGCAGATATCCAAGTAGGAGTTCCGCATGCGAGACAAGATCATGCGTAATCAGAGGGTGACGAGAAAATTCTCCCCGGAAAACCGAGATCGCTGGCATTCCTGTAGAATGAACGAAGTGAATATCATCCGCACTGGAGAAATGGCCCAACACCGCATCGAGATGCATCTGTTCCATTATCTGAAAAAGCGGGACACGCTTAGGGAGAAACACACATTCTGCAGGGGGCTCCAGCTCAAGGCTTTGTTGCTTCACTCCAACCCAGATCTTCGAATAGTCAGGGAAGGGGGAGTGAGGCAAAAGCCCGATACGTAGCCCGGGTTGTGAGTTCCGATGCTGTCCTTCAGTAGACATAGGAAACTCTACCACAGGAATAGAAGAGGCAACAGGTTCCCTCTCAGAAAGTTTTCCAAGGTGGACACCTGAGTTAAGGCCCAACCGCCTGGCCGGCACGAAACAGGAGAAAACCTTGAGAACCGGGCGGAGTGAATGCACCTTCTTCTATGACCAAACCTCCTTCCTTGAAAAAAGGGGTCACCGGCACCGAAAGAGCAGACCATGGAAGCGTCAGTTCTGTGGAATGGGTCCCGTTTCCATCATCCAGTTGTGTGTAGGCACTCTCCCGTAACTCAAGTTCCGGTTGATCCAGTAATTTCGCTTGATTGATTCCCGCGGCAAACGGGGGGTGGCTGATATTGGCGAGATAAGAGAGGGTTTTGTACAAATCGACCAATTCCACCAGTGAATCGGTGGACTGCCCCCCCGCCTTCATCCCGGGTGCATACACAATGAGGGGGACATTTGTAGACCTGTCATAAAGGGTACGCTTCATGTAATGCCCTTTTTCGCCCAGATGGTATCCATGATCGGAAACAAACACCACAATCGTGGAATCCCAGAGATGATGGGTATCCAAATGGTCCAACATCTCTCCAACCTCATGATCCAGAAATGAAATACTGGCATAATAGGCCTGAATCGCAAGTTGAGCCAGGTTCTCTGGCAAATCATTATGCCAGGTTTTTGATCTCAGAAGATATTTCGGTACATCCGGCAGGGCATTGAACTGTGCTTGCGAGAAACCAGGAACCGATATGTTCCCGGGAGTATACAAATCAAAATAGGTAGAGGGCGCAACAAACGGAGTGTGTGGCCGGTACAGACCCACGGTCATAAAAAAAGGGATTGTGCATACGTCAGTTGCTGAAGTTGTTGAAGAGCCTCCTGTGTGACCAAACCATCTGTGTGCTGATCCTCGGTTCCTGGCGTATCCTCATACCACCCCATCTGATCTCCAAGCCGGTCCGAGTCCGGCACATCATTCCGGAGGTAGCTGATCCGGGTAATCGAGGGTTCGAGAAAATTTTTGTCCCGACCGCTTGGAGTCGCCCGCCAGTTCCATGACGGGGGGTCATCATGGCCAAAATTCCCAATATCATCCGGATTGTCATAATGATAGACCTTCCCAATCCGGGTGGCGATGTATCCGTGGGCCATGAATTGCTGAGACATGGTGACCACATTCGGAATCTGGTCCCGCAATAATTCCCGGTTTTCTCCCGTATCTGTCTGGGCGGTATACAGTCCACTCATCATGCTGTTTCTGGAGGGTCCACATTGAGGAAACTGGCAATGAGCATCCCGAAACACCAATCCCTTGGCAGCCAACCGGTCAATATTCGGGGTTTTCACCACAGGGTGACCATAACATCCCAGGTCCGTATTCAGATCGTCCGCGATGATCACCAACACATTATGTCGAGGCGCAATCCGGTCAAAACTCCAAACATGACACCATGGGAACGCCAGCATCCAAATGAAACAAACGGAACGAAAAACGGACAGCAAAGGAACTCTCATGATCGTTGATCCCCTAAATACTGAAAAAGCGTGCCTGACACCCGCCAGGCACGCTTGATCATAAAGAACACCTGAGGGAGTTCGCGGCTCAGTTACGGCGTGAACGGCGATACATCATCGAGAACAATCCCAAGGCAAGACCCATCAGACCCAGGCTGGAGGGCTCAGGGATCGCCGTCACGGTTCCATTCAACACAATATCGTCGTAATCGATTGCAAGACCCGATGCATCCGAAATCGTAGCCAGTTGAAAGGTCACAGATGTGATGTTCTGAAAGGTACCCGCAGAAAGGTCTACCAGTTCATTGTCCATCGTCGTTCCGCCATTTGTACGAATTGCCGTGGGGGTACCCGTAGCGAAATCACCCGATGTAAGGCTTGTCCGTAAAGCCCAGGATCGAGTTCCACTCGAACCGCCTCGTGCGGTGTTAAAGGTTAGGTCATCGAGATTCAGCACATAGCCGGAAGTCGCGGTGACAGTGAACTCAATGTATTCACCAGGTGTGTTCCCAAATGCATCGTCCGAGTCAAAGCTCGCTCCTGCACTGGCGGCTCCAATAATCAACACATCACTTGAGTAAGCCGCACCGCTAAAAGGGTTCCTGATTCGATAAAACTCCAATCCCCCAGGAGCATCCGCATTTGAAATATCTGATGCGGTGACATTGGAGTCTGCACTGGCAAACCCAATGGTCGCGGTTGTTGTGGTGTCAGTGTTGCCCGGGCTTGGATCCGTCGCATTGGTATCGAAGTCAAACGTAACGATGGGTGCGGCCTTCGCTACCGCAACCAAACCTGTCAAAAGTAACACGGGGATGATTTTTTTGTTATGTCTGATCATAATTCCTCTCGAATAGGTGGATATCTGATACTCGCATCCTAGCAGGCCGACTCCCCTGCTTCTGTGCAATGCCCCTCTTAAAGATGGATGATTTGCGTCACACCTTATGCCGGGTTGGTTTCTCTTTTGATGCAACCTGTCCATCGCTGTGAGGCAAATCATACAGCCGGGTGTTCTCAGATGTGCTTTGATACGGATGATGACATTCCCATCCGTCCATTCCCGCCTGAAGATCTGGGGATTCCTGTTTTGCACGGGCTGTTTCCACGGTGTCTACGGGGAACCCCTCATCGCGCTTTGGGATTTTGATCAGACGAAGAATCCTGAGGATGACACCCAGATTCTGATCCCTCCCTCTCACGCTCACATGGAGGTACGCGCTTCTCTCCAGGCGGGGCCCTCGGTCGGAATCTGGAAAATTCTGGATGCGAAAAAACGGTTGGATGACCCGGTTCTGGTGGTTGCCTCCGGAAAAACCCTTCAGCACCATCATCTACAGGACGCATTGGAAAAGGGTTCATACTTCCAATTTCGTGTCAGGGGGAGGTTTGATTCCGCGTTGGAGCTGGAACGTCTCCGCTGGGATGTGGGCGTAGGAGGGAAAAGCGGACTCCGTTCCTGGGTTTTACTCAGTTCGTTAACCGGCGAACGGTACATCGGCAAAGCGGTGCCTGAACGAAAGGTCTGGGATCTGAAGAACAAAGAACCGAATGACAGCCTGAGAACGGTTGACATTGATCTGTCTCAACTTCCTGAATTCAAAAACATCCGGATAAAAGAGGTGACCTTCACTCTGGTATTCTTATCGGATGGCACCCGGAATGAGAGCTTTGCCATTGATAATCTCCGACTGGAAGGACGCGTCGTCGAGGAATGAGCGATATGCAGACGTTCCCGTCAGGGCGAAGGAACGGCGATATTCCCTTCTTTTTCTTTCCGGATCTCTGTGGTACCTGAAAAAGGTGTCAAAGAAGTTGAGTGCAAGGAGGTCACGGAATATGAATGTCAAATGCTGTATCAAGCCCAGACCATCGCGGGCTTTGTGGGTAGGGATCGCAACGTTCGCCATCAGCCAGGTGATGGGCATTGGAAAACTCGACACCCGCAGCGTCACAGGGTGGACACTGCTGGGCCCTTTTGAGAGCCGCTTTCTCTACGGTACAGAAGAGGGAGAACCTTCCCGGAACGGGTACAGGACAGATTTTCTGGAATCGGTTGGTGGCGAGTCCAAGGCCTCGTTTCAAGCCGGAGACACGATCAAAGCACCCGATGGATCCGTGCATACGGCCTTTGCACCGGAAAAGGTCTTCGATTGGGGCTGGGTGGATGTCCCTCAGTTCAATCGGAAGCTTGGGTATGGGTATGCCGAAGTAGACATACCCAAACCCGGCACGTATTATGTCTTTGTGATGTCGCATGGGAGCCCACAGCTCTGGGTAAATGGAAAGCGGGTCATCGCAGAATGGAGGGACCTGCATAAAGGCAAACGGGGACAACACAGTGCCAAGCTGGAACTCCTCCGGGGAACGGCACGGCTTCTCATCAAAATTGACAACGGACGCGGATGGGCCGGTTTTCATGTTGGACTGTTGCATGGAGAGCAGCTTGAGGCCTACATGAACGATCAGTTAAAATCGTTCACCTTCGAGGAGGTACACCGAGAAGGCAACGGCCAGGTATCCTTCATTCCGGAAGTCTTCCCGGTGGTCAAAGGCTTCGCACATCCTGTTTTACTTGAGATGGAAACGGACCTGGGCAAGGACCCCATGCTCTTTGAGGCGACCACCGGAGAACGCATCCAGCTTCCCCTTCCACCGTCGAATCAGCACACCCTCCGGATCACGGCCCGGTCCAGAAAGTTCGACGGTGCAAAGCGGGGGATGCATTCCCGTGTTCTCATGATTCCGGTCGGACAGGAGACGGCCCCGGAACGGGTGGAACAACTGAAGCGGGATTTTGACTCTGTCCGACCTCAACTTGAGGAGGAGACGCCCCGGTTCTCTCCGGCCTTGGACTGGATTGAGTTCGCATTGAACCACCCCCTGAATCCGGAATTCCCGAATGTAACGGACATCCCGGATTTTGCATATATTCGTGAAGTCATTGAGAGAGCAAAACAGGGAGAGAATTTTTTTCAGATGCTCCCGCATGCCCACTATCCCTGTCTCTTCCTCGCCGAACGTGAGGATGGATCGATCATGAAAGGGGAATACGAACTGGAAATCCCGGGAGAGTTTCTCCTTCGGGAGGATCCCCATACCCTTCCGGTCCGTTATTACCTCCATTCCCATTATGAAGTGGGCCGGCATGCGCATTTCAGAAAACCCCGGGATCGGGCCATTCCAGCCGTGGATCCCGAACGTTGGAGTAAAGCCGCCTTGGTCAGTCCCCTGACCGGCCGCAACCCCGTTTGGGATCCGGACTACCTGGAAGCCTTTCATCAGCACCTCATGCAGAACTGGGGATTTGCAGAGTCCCGGATACATGTGGATGGATATGAAATCGGAGGCACCGGTCTGCTGCAATGGTCCCTTCAGTATCCTCATCGATTTGCCTGTCTGGCCCCCATGGTCGTACTACAGCCCGAGCCGTTTCTCACCCATGCCTCTCTGAAAGCCCTTTCTGACTCCTTTAAAGACACCCCGATCTGGATGGCGGTGACAGAAAAACACCAGGGGAAAGATGCCATCGAAAAACTGGTGGACCACCTGAAAGCCCAGGGTGTCGACATCCGGTTTGACATCTATCAAGCCAAAACCTTCCTCCAGTTGCGCCGAAAACTCGGAGAAGACGGATTCTTTGACTGGATGAAGGCCAACAGCACCAAAATGGATGCCCCGTAATTCGTTGCGAATCCTATGTGGCTCGAGCTACATACACTCATGGGTCCACGGCCCATACCCTGATCCGGTAGACACCTGAAGCAGGTGGACTGGGATCTGTTACAGATTGCGTTTGCCCGTCTCCACTCAGAGAACTCCCGATCTGAACCCACACCTGGGGGGTTGCGCTGAGATCCACACATCGTTCCACTGCGTAATTTCGATCCGAAACCGTCACCACATCAATCTGAAACCCTGAGGCAATCGAGTTCCCCTGCACCTCCAGCACCTCATCATTGAGTGGGTCCACTCCCCAATGGTAGACGGTGAGGATATTAAATTCCCTGCCGGCTTTCGTGACCGCAGCAGGAGTGTCCTGTCCGGGAAACCAGTTCACTTCCCATGCATCCGGAATATCCTCATTCCGCACGAAACCACCGGATGTCACGGTGACGGTAAGGAGTTCACCACCCGCCATCTCTCCGTCATGTCCAACCAGAGCAAGGATGTAGGTACCCGCCACATCAAAGCTCACCGTGGTATCTTCTGCGGAATGGTCGGCAAAGGTTGCCGTCCCGGGACCACTGAGTTGCCGCCACCTGACGGTCGGGGTGCTTTCCGCATCGCTGACCGTACCCTCCAGATTCAGATTTGAACCGACTGCAACCGTTGCATCAGCAGTTGCACCGACCTCGGGTGCGGTATTGGAAGGTGACCCACTGTAAAGTGCACTCACCTCGTTCTCGCTCAGAGCCCGGTTGTAAATGCGGACCTCATCGATGCGTCCGTCCCACCCGCTGGAGGTGTCTTTGGCCGACCGACCCACCAGAAGCCGGTCCATTCCCGAAGTTGTACCGGTTGCGGCAGCATTCTCGACACGATCCAGCCCAATCCAACTGGCCGCATCCAACACACCATCCAAGTACACCTTCGGTAATTCGCCGGATTCCCAGATGAAAACCAGGTGTTGCCAGTCCGTCGTTTGCACATTCCCTGCGGTTTCATACTCCACACGTCCAGCACTTGTATCCAGCTGGATCTGGATGGTCTCATCGGTTCCTCCGAAAAAGCCTGCTCGGTCGTAGCGGAATTGCAGGGGATCTCCGTTAACCGGACTGATTCCATTCAGCCACCCCCGGTCGGTATCGGTGACATCCGACTTGATCCAGGTGCTCACTGTGATCGCTCCCAGACCGTTTAGGTACAGGTCTCCGTCATCATCGAGGATCTGTGCTGTACTGGTGCCGTTAAAGTCGGCACTTCCCCCTACCTGACCCGTTGTCGGCGTAAAGGTTACCCCCGGGGATACGGCTCCTGCATGGTTGTTGCCAGAGCTGTCGGCTGCGGTTGCGGAGCCTGCGGGATCATCGAAGGCATAGTGAACCAGCAGACCCGTGGACGGCGCACTCACCCCGCCAACTTCGACACGGATATCCACACTGTCGCTATTGCTGGCATCCTGTACCGTTGCACGGATGACGTAAGAACCCTCTGCATCGACCCGGATGGTGGTTCCGGCAGAATTCGAATCCCCAAAATGCACTGTACCGGGACCGCTGACCTGCGTCCAATCATAGGTCAGACCGGAACCGCCGAACGCATCGTCCGTCGCACTGACTTCCACCCAGTGACGATGTGCGGGATCCAGAGAGATGCTTGTACCTCCAGCCGGCCACACCAACTGTATCTCAGGCGGGTAATCTGTCTGTGCATCCAGGATATCCGCAATCGCTGTAGCACTGGAGGCCGTATAGGCATCTGCTTCTTCGATGACGAATTCTACCGTCTCGGTCCCTTCCACCTCACTGTCCTGAACCGGAGTGACCGTGATCACTTTCGAGTTTTCACCAACGCCAAAATCCAGGCTCCCCCTTCTGGTCACAGAGTTGTAGGTTGTGGCCCCTCCCACGGTATAATCGGTAGAAGTAGCTGACCCCTCTAGTCGAAAGTCCATGGTAAAACTCTCCCCCGGGTTTGCCAACCGATCCACTGTAAACTCTATCGGCTCAGGCGTATGTTCATCCCCGTCTCCAGAGGTGCTCACAGCGACCACAGGGATATCCGGAATAATCACCACATGACTTGAACCGTACAACACCGATGACTGGTTTGGCGAATTCACCGAAATCAGGTTGTTTGTCACATTCACTTCCTGACTCAGGGTAATAAATTCATTTCCGGGAGCCCCTGCACTGCCGGAAACCTCTATCCCATTCACGCGGCGGGTATAACTATGGTTAGTCCCGGATTCCCCATCCCCAACCCGCATCTGCACCGTATAACGCCCATTGGGCACCCGCATACTCCATGTATGGGTATGATTGCGTGATGCCCTCCGGAAATAGCTAGCATCTTCTGATGCGTAAGCTCCGCTCCAGACCTGCATTTTTCCGGTTTGATCCCCTGCCCAGCCATAATGGAAGCCGTTCGAACGTAGGCCCAGCCGATCCCCATTGTCGGGCAGAAAACCCACAGGTGTGGTGTACCCTTCCGGCTCAAAGTTGACCCGGATGATCCCGGCGACGGGGGAAGAGACCCGCAAGGTCTGAGGTGGTGTGTTCACCTCCAATCCATCGTTATCAATCGCTTTGGCCGTATAGGCATAGTCCCCATGTCCGTAATCCGTGACCAAGACCGAAAAGGGGGCGGTATCATCCTCTCCCACTTTCGTGTCCTCCAGGAAAAACTCGACCTTCATTACCGTTCCATCACTGTCCGACGCCTCCGCGCGTAATGTGAACGATCCTGGACTGAAAACGAATGGGTCAAAATCCGTAATCGTCACTATTGGTTTCGCCGGTATCACCGAGAATACGCTGGTAGCGGAAACATCTCCAACTGTCGCGGTGACAATGAAGTCATCTCCAACCGTATCCGCGGTAAACCTGCCATTCCCATCAATACTGCCGCCGCCGGATACGGACCAGGACGTCGGTATGGCGGTAACGCTTTCACCAAAGGCATTATAACCACTGGTGGTAAAGGTGAAGGATTGGTTTAGAGGCACCTCAGAGTAGCCGGGGCTCACCAATACGGTGGTTAATGTGTCTGGCACCGTCACCATGGCGGTACTTGAGCTCACTTCCTGCCCGAGGGAGTCCCGGATCGAAACCATAAACTGGTAGTCTCCTGCTGCTTCGACCGTTGCCACTGTAGATTTCGCATCATTGGACTGATTAAGAAGATATCCGATTGCGCCGGCACTGGTCGTCGAAGTCCAATGATAGCTCAGGTTTTCTTCGCCTGTATCATCCGCGCCGAGTACGTTTAAATGGATGTTCTTCACACCCGCGAGGGTCGCGGTCGCTGCGGTCGCAACCGTAGGAGCATCATCGCCACCGGATAAGACAAAATCAGCCAGCACTTCGACCTCATCATCCACCGTGAGACTGCGGCTTGCGGGGCTGAAGCTGTACCCGGCTTTGCTGGCGGTAAGGGTCACCTCATTACTACTGAGATCATCCAGGAGAAGATATGAGCCATCTGCTGCGGTGAGGGTCGAAACAGAACCATTACCAATCGATACACCACGGATCCCAACACCATTCGATGTGACCACACGTCCAAAAAACCGGGTATGGTTCGAGCCATCATTCGTGGCCGTGAACAACAACGAGGGTATATTTCTTGAAACCACTGGATTGGTGAAATTATCAGGCGTAATCGTGAATCCATCGGCGAGTATCCGTGCGGTAAGTTCCCGTTCGTAAGGGACCAATAGATTGCCCCAGGTACGTGTTGCATCACTGAAACGGAGTGGGCGGCTGCCGGGGTAGCCATCGATCATAATTTGTCCCCCGAAGGTCGCAGGATCATCAACATACACCCACATGGTCGTCGTTCGGGCCAAGATCAGCCAATTCGTCACATTTGCCTGATTCACGATCACGGTCTGGTTGTGAAAATCATACCGCTCATGTGTGCACGTCAGTTGGTAGTCGCCACTTTTCACCTCGTAAAGGGTATAGCTCCCATCACTGGCCGTTACAGTTTCCTGACCTCCCAGCGACACCACCGCACCCTCGATCGGGAATAATGTATCCCCATTATTATACACGACCTGCCCACTGACCTTATAGCTTTGTTCCGGTGCCACAGGCAGGGTGAAGTCACGGCCAAACACCGATCCACTGACAATATCCACCCTGTACGATGACGGACTCGGTGCATCCGCGTACGACTGATGAGTGGCTTTAATAGTGTAGCTGCCCGGGGAAAGATTCGGCAGAACATAGGTTCCATCGCTTTGACTAAAGGTATCAATGAATTTTTCCTCATCGTCAGGGCCGGGTGACGCAATACGGATTTTCGCACCCGCGATGGGTTGTCCGCCTGCCAACACACGCCCCCGAATCTCATACCTCTCACCCGGCATGCCCACGGTCACGCGGATTCCTTTGACGGCAAGTCCACCTTTCCCATCCGATACCACAGCACTGACCCAATACTCGCCGGCCTGATCCCAGCTGTAAGATTGTGTATGCGCGTTATCTTGCGAACGATGATGATCGCCACCATGGAATTTCCACCAGTAATACAGGGGATCGCCATCATCATCCGTCGCGGTGACGGAAAAATTGACGGATTCCCCAATGTTCACGGATGTATCTGAAGCGGTTAATGCGGTAATTTCCGGTTTGGTGTTGTCGCCAATATCCCTGCCATACTGCACTGCGACGTCGATGTATTCATGGGTATGGCCATCCACAGTGATGTTACCCCGGGCATAGGGGGTCACATGAAAACCACCATAGATGTGGGTGCCATTTAAATTGGCCGGCTCGCTGAAGGTGCGGCCCAAGGGGATCGCCCCATCCCCCATATCCCCTTTGTCGTCAAAGTCCTCGGCAGAAAACGAATACGGCGTGGTATCGAGATTCTGGAAGGAGCGATTCTTCGAACCGTCAGCTGCTGAAGCCCATGCCACCGCTTCCAAGGCATTGCGTGTCCACACCTCGTATGACTCTGCCTCTGAAGATTGGTCATGATGGCGAAAGCCAAACAGGATATGTTTATGCGAGTCCGTAAAACCATTGATCGGGATGAGCAAACCACGCACATGACTGGTCGGATTATTGCTCTCCATATCAAGATAATCAAATACCCGATACGTTCCGCTAGTCTGCACCTCCACCACTTCCCCTTCGGACGTATCCAAAAAGCCAAGTTGCTCCAGTTCTTTCACCGAAAACAACCCGTTAATGCCACGCCCCATCACACTCCCGATTCCACCTCCGGTAGTAACCGTGTTATCCAAATGGCGAGGCACACCCGCATCGCTACCTCCAGCTAAAATCACACCCGGATGGTGAAGCCCCCAGTTATGCCCTAATTCGTGCAGTACCACCCCACCCGACAAACCGTTTCCGGACCAGGAGAAACGCCCCCCGACGTAGGCCAAGCCCGTGGAACTGATTAACTTATCAGCGCTCCAAAACACGATGCGATCAAAGTTGCTCGGATCAAGACGCCCGCCATTGTATTCCCCACCCAGCGCCCGAACCGCCGCTTGGGAATCCCGCCTTAATCTACTGAAACTACTGGTGCCATTCTCGGTGTAGTAGGCTTTGGTTTGTGGCAGATTCACCGTCGGCGGGACCTCCAGCATGGGAATAATGTCGCCATTTGCCTTTTCTTTCGGTCCGAACCAGGTTTGGCGATAGGAGGCATCATAGTATCGCTGTGAAGAGCTTTCCAATTGATCAAGCAACTCCGAATAAGAGCGACGTCTCACATCCGCGTGCTCGGTATAATCGGAGACATTTCCATAAATGAACATGACCGTCTTCGGTCCCTTTTGGTGGCGGAACGGGCCGGTGTACTCATCGTAGACCTCGGTGGGGGGCGCCTCCCCGGTGGGGGGTGAGAAAGGGTCAAAGATTTCACCCGGCTGAATGTCCAACGCAGCCAGAAGAAGGGATTCATGTTTCCGGGCTTCTTCCTCTGTATCAAAAGTATGTACCTCTCCGTCCACTGCGGCAAGCCAACGTCCATCTGTTTGCGCTGCCACATAGCTGGAAGACTCCGCAAGCGCCATATCCATTCCAATGGCGATGCCGTAAAGGGGCCCTTCCCCAGTCTCTGCGTGAGAACGCGCACCGTAGACATGGGCTCTGTAGTCTTGGTTATTCACAAACACACTGCGATGGAATTCATGCTCCCAGACACTGTGATCCTTCTCCGCAACCTCTTCCGCGGTATGGGTACACAGAGCCACCACCGAATAGAACCCGACTCCGGCCACATGCTCCTCCATGTCTCCTTTTATTTCCGCCGGTAACTCGTCGAGCAGCTGGAGGGGTACGGCACGCCGCAATGCCGCTTCAGGGTTTTCCTGAATCAGCCTGTGCATCACCACACGACGCTGTTGAGCCAGAGTGCTCCCTTCTTTCAACAATGCGGACTTTCGGGAAGGCTCCGCTTTCCGATAGGCATCCACCCAGCCATCAAATGCTTCAAATGCAATTTGATCCTCGGATGTGACCTCAACAAGGGGACGGGAAAGGGCCTCCATCGCTGCAGCCCGTACAGGGATGTGTAACGAACGCCCCCAATCCTCTGCTGCTGCGGCTTGCCTTTCTGAGCCTTGCACACGAACATCCCCATGAACGACCTGCAGGTGTTGTCCTCCAGTTACCGTTAGCTGTTTACGCTGTAATGAGGAATCAACTCTCTGAACAGGAGTACGGTCTACGCTTCCAGATGAACGGAACAACCACACACAGACAAGAAGTGGGATGAACGCCACTACCACCGCAAACGATTTTTTCATAGGGTCTCCACATCGAAACGACTGACAAAGAAGGGATTCCGCACCGGCCTCCCCACACTCCGCCTGCAATCTGTCACGGGTTGAATTTGATCCACCTGCGATGCCACTTCCATCGTCGGTGCCACTATTATAACCCTGCATTCACGACCAGCGTCTGAGGCCGTTTGGGGTAGATCATCAGGAGTTGTCCCACCTTAAGAACCTCCTCCCGGTTTGCTGGCAGCCCGAGATGATGAAATGTGGCATCCTTCGGGATCGTAACCGTGTTCGTGCCCGTAAAAGCTGCACCCTCAATCTTAGGGGTTGTGACCGTGACCTGATTATCATCGACCGCTTCCACCATTCCCATCGCCAGCGGGAACTCACTGGAGAACGCGAAACGGTCAGGAGTCACCCTGGCCCTTCGCTGAAATGCCACCATAACCCGACCCGGCTGAACGAACTTCTCATCGTGCCATCCCCGTACCTGGGTGGCATACATGCCATCCACAATAATCGACTGCCCTTTAGAATAGATCGGACAGTAAGTCACTGGGTCACGCTCTTCGATGCCCAGATAGTCTCCGGAAACGAACCGGCCTGCCAGCCGCAGTCCAACAAACCCGTTTGAATTCTTCTGTTTTTTCTCTGCCGGATTGCTCTTCCGTTCTACCCAGGCCGGTGGCGTGACATAGACGGATCGTTTCTCAAGTCCTGTCCCCTTTGCCTGCACCAGAAACTGGTTACGGACTTCGTTATTGTTTTTGTGATTTTTGCTGTGCATCAAATCATCCCGGTTCACCAACTGGTGCCAGTCACCATACCCGGGCGGAATCAACTCCACCCTCATCGCCGGGCGGACCGCCTGCAGGAGATAACTGTTCCGTTGCACCACCCTGCCCGAATCCGGGGTTAACGCCGCTTCCCTCCACGGGATCGTTTCTCCTTTCCGCAGCACGACGGCATCGTCCTCAAAGGTAAAGGAATGTTCATGATTCGGATAAAGGGCCTGGCTGGGATAGATGTTGTTTTCCGCAATCGCCTTCTCTGCATCAAGCGGTTTGTAGTAGTCGGTAAACCCACCCCCGCCGCTGCCCATCTGCTCCCGGTCCAGGACAACGGTGCCCGTTTCTGGATCGAAGCTTTTCAAATTCCCGATCTGATTTCCCTGACCACGGGTGGAGACATATAGAAAATACATCTTCGACCGGTTCTCCATCATCACCACCCGCATTCCCGGTTTCAGATACGCCACCATCTGCTCCTGGGTGACCGGCACCTCATCCAGATAATAGGTGAGAAAGTTCTTCATATTGAAGTACTTTTTCTGCTGCTTTCCATCAGTGCGGGTCATGGTTTTTAATGCACTGCCCACGGAAGAGTACGGCGTGTGTCTGCTGTCGAGTACAAGTGACTTGTCGTTCACACTGACGATGATGCCGTCTGCAATGAACGAACTCGCCTGAGCGACGGATACGATCAGCACCACGACTAAACATATTCCGGTTAGGTATTTTCGTGTGTTCATAAGAGATCTTTAGAGGGGTGGATGTATATTCTGGCGTCCGGCAATTTACCGTTCAATAATCTGGAATCCGGCCACAACACCCCCACTGAGTTTCAGAGTGCAGGTTGAACCACGGATGCCCCGGAAAAAGAGCACATTGCCGTTGGGGTTGTCGGCAGTGAGTTCGCTGTAGATGCCGTTCCAGCGGTTAAGGCCGGGAGCGATTTCGACTTTGGTTCCGTTCACACTGATGATTGGGTCGCCGGAGCTTCCGGTTGATCGACGTTTTTTCCTGCTGGAGGATGCTGTATCCGCACGATCAGACCACCAGGGAGATGTGCCGGGTTCCTTCCCGGTGTCACCCATCAGGTAGACAATGACATCGTAGGTGGCATAAGGAATCCCCTCCACTACGAGTTCTTCGGTCTTGCCACCCGAGCGCCACAGACGTGTGGTTGGACTTCGGTTCAATGCGTACGGCATGCCGCGGTCCACGCCGATGTCGATCCCTTTCGGCAGGCGTACCTTCAGGCCGGGGATGGCCTGACCGGTGCTGTCCATCCACAGCTTTTCGTCTGAATGAACTTTCACCGCCGAACCAAACCTCGGGAACTGTGATCCGTCGGAGGTGCCGCCTTTCTGCTTACGCTTTGAAGGTTTCAACACCGTGTTCCAGTTGGCTGACGGAGCCAGGCCGACCTGCTCTCCGGGGAAGATTCCAAATTCCCCCGGTTTCATATTCATGAGGTCAAAACTGATACTCCGTCCGGGCAGTCCCTCAATCTCAAGCGTAACCGTTTCACGTGTGCGCCCCCCGCGACCATCATCCGCGAACAAGCTGACAGTGTACGTACCCGCGGTCCACGAGCGGGTCATGGTCTGCACATTCCGATACTGATTGCCGTCCGGCATGTACCAGGTGAGGTTAACGGGATCGCCGTCCGGGTCCGTGGCATTGGCCTTCAACTCCACCGTACGCGCTCCTGGCATTTCACCCAGGGTACGTTGTTGAATGCTCACCTGTGGGGCCCTATTACCGCTGGCCAGCGGGATGCGCTCAGGCAGAGGTCCTTTCAGACTCACGACATCCATTGCCATTTCGTCATCCTGAAGGCGGCTGCGGAAAACATTTCCATTGCCCAGCACAAAATGGCTTCCGTCCTGATGCTCAAAGACCACCCGGGCAAAGAAAAAGCTGAAAGGCGAGTTTTTGCTGAGAATATGACCCGGATGATAAAAGACAACCCGGTGAAGACCCCGCCGCAATTTGATGGTTTCAGTCGTGGCGGGCCTCAGGCGGTCAAAGCTGCTGGCGTTTTCGATCAGCAGCTCATTGCCAATGCCAAACCGGGTCCGTTTCAGACCATCCAGCTTGATCGTATAGGTCCCATCGCGCGGCACACTCACATATCCAGCAAAGGTGATATGGCGTCCCGAACTGGCGGCGGTAATCGATGAGAATGACAGTTCATTCACCGTACCGACATTTTGGAATTCAGTCACCTTCTGAACCTCTGGATGGGAAGCCGGGTACGGCTCCACAGTGCGGTATAAAATCCGGCGGTGGTAGTGCAACCCCGGGACCACATCTCGGGGATTTTCCGGCAGACGGAACCCCTGTGCATCCGGCACATTGAGGCTGTACCGGTCACTCCCTGTGCCGCCGTGTTGATCGGTTGCGGTACAGATCACCTCGTGACTTCCAGGCGGAAGGCTGTTGATCGTAACCGTTTCACCTGAGGTCTTGGTCCCGTTGACCGACCAGGTAATGGTTAACGGACCGCCATCCGGGTCATACGATTCTGCAGCACTAAGCGTGGCCAGTCCCCCCTGCCCGGATGTGCGGCGGATCCGTGCCACCGGCGAACGGTTAAACACCTGTACCGGAACCGTCGCGGTATGCTGTGCACTGCCGCTGCGGAGGGTGAGACGAACCGTGTAGGACCCATCTTTGGCGTAGGTGTGTTGTGGATCGGGACCGGTTCCGGTGGTGCCGTCACCGAAATCCCACTCAAACGTTGCGCCATCGCCAGGAACAATACTGCGTTTGGTCGAGAAGCGTACCGGCAACGGACTGGGTCCGACGGTTTGATCCGCATCGATGAAGGCAGCCAGGGTTTCCCTGTCAGCAGGACGCCCGGTCAAAGATGGGGTGCCTTCCATCCCCGCTTCATAGAGGGCCATAATTTCACCCGCAGTCAGCGCGCGTTTGTACATCGCCCATTCGTCAAGATCCCCTTCGCTTGAAATGCCGGGAAAACGTGCCCCGCCCGCCTGCCGGCCGGAGATGATCGTCGGACCTTTGGCGGCTTCTTTACTCCCTTTAGAGGCCGCCCGACCGGCAAGTTCCCCATCCACATAATAGGTCATGAGTTTACGTTCAGCGTCAAACACCAACGCAACATGCCGCCAGTCACCGGCGGAGTTCGGGAAGGGGGCATTCACACCACCAAAACGCCCCCCCATCATAATGGTGGGGCCGGGGTGGAACCCCATATGAAAATCACGGAACCCTTTTGGTTCCAGAATCAGGGCATAACCGGAACGCGGTTCGTTGAATTTTAACCAAAACGTCACAGTCTGACTCCCGGGACCGAAGTTCCAGTGCGGTTCATCCGGCAGAAGCACTGCGGTTTTAATCCCATCAAACCCGAGAGGATGGGTGACCTCCCCCTCGGCCAGAGAGTCAGTGGTCGGCAAAACGGATTCAACCACTCCACTTGGCCGCAGCGGCAAGGCCTGGCCAAAGACTCCTGGGCGGAGATGTTCGGGACGGATGTTGTAGACCCACGAGGAGGCTCCCCGCCCAAAAGCTTCTTTAAAATAACCGTCGTCCCCCTGCTGCTCGTAGTCCTGATAGTCAAAACTGAGCAGGGCATCCGGTTTTCCGGGATGCTTCAGAGTTTCCGGCGTCACCGCATCAATTCTGGGATCAATTCCGCGAACCGCAAAGCTGTCGATCATCCCCGTCGGGGCCGCCGCATCTGAAAACACGACCCGTTTCCCTTCAAGAGCAATACGCAAGCCGCCTACCTTCACCCCGTCACCATCCGCAACCACTTCGGGATGGGTATGATCAGGCCGAACGGTTAGTACGGTGAATCCATTCACCGTTTGCGTCATAAATTCACTGAAGTACCCCGCGTTGATCGCAGCGTATTGACCCTTTTTCTTTTTCCAGCCTTTTCCGGTGTATTGAACAAACACCCCCGAGGCATTGCTCCGCCCACTGAAATCCGTGCCGATCATGCGGCCGTTGGAAAACGTCACCGACGTGGTGTTGTTCGCTGTATCATGATGATAATCCACTTCCTCGGTTTTGTTCTCACTGACCCCAATCCCAAACTCGTGTTTCTTTCCGTAGGCACGAATCTTGAACGGTAATCTACCGTCCCAGGGCTTTTGCCGGGTGCTCCCCTTGAGAGCCGTAAAGGCCGTCATCACGACTTCATCCGTGTTACCCGTCCACCCGCTGCGAAAGACATAATGACCGAATTCCTCATCGCGATAAGCCTTGGGCAGGAGCCCTTCCGGATTCTTCGGCTGCACACCTATGGGCCAGTTCACCAATGCCGAAATGGCCAAATGCGGATAATTGAGAGTATCGAAGCGGCCCTGATCAGCGGAGGCAAAGTATTCATTAAATGTCCATAAGACATACGGATGAACGCTTTCCGGCAAGGAGCCAAACCCAAGGGAAAAGCGACCGTTATCACTCAAACCACCGCTAGAAACCAAGAGATCACTGCCGTATTGCTGCCCCATGGCCTCGTGCCGGACCAGATAGACCGGCTGGTCTTTTGCATTGGTTGTCACCTCGCCCACCCAGCGAAGCGTAATCCACTGCATGCGTTCATTGTTGCGGATGTAATCCCGGCCTTTGACGTTGCGCAGGGCCTGGAAATAACTCAGCATCGCCGGATAAGCGCCCATGTGCGATGCTCCCTGTCCCTCGAAGAAAAATCCACGTTTCCCAAATCCATTCAGGGCCCGGACGGCATGTTTTTCATTCGTTTCCAACCAGTTGGCCAAATTCGGCTGATTGGCTTCCGGGTCTCCCATCACCGCCAGCAAGGCCATGCCCACCCCACCGGTAATCGAGCCAAAGTGATTGGAATTCGGCCCGTGCTTGGGCTTCAATGCCATATCCTTGGTGTCATAGTGCTTGCTTTTGAGCGTCTTTTCTTCCGCCTTGCTCAGACCTTCCAGAACATGCACCGTTGAATCGTAGTTCAGCAAATAACTGGCAACTTTTTGACGATACTCTGGCGACCAGGCATCGTAACACAAATCGTAAGCCAACGCCGTCCAGGCCAATGAGGGCCCCACACGAAGCTGGCCGTGTCCAAAGACCATCGAATACCGGGCCTGAGGATCCCGGTCCCGCACACCGGCAAACCCGAGATCCATGCATTCGCGGGCCAAGTCCGCATAACGTGTATCCCCTGTCAACTGGTACAGCATACCAAAACCCGCGGCATGGGAGATCGAATAGCCTCCCTCCGGAAGAGAAACCGTCTGCAGATAGCCGTTTTTCGCGGGATGCCTCAACTCCGGAGGGGGAACCGCGGTGGCACCATTCAGAGTCGCCTTCAGCCGGGCAACGATTTTTTTCCCTTCGGGTGTGTTGGCCCTGCGGCGAATCTCAGGCAGGTCATGCTTTCGGAACAGCAGACGGGGATGCTCTCCAGCCTGAACAGGCTTGAAACCGGGAACCTTCTCAAACCCTGACTCTGCAGCCCGTACTCCTGTGCACAACAGAACTGAAAAAGAAGCGAAGAAAACAAGATATACGCGTAACGATAGACGACTGAAATACATACGAATCTGACCTGTGATGAATTCCGAAGGTAGAACCTGGTTCCCGATCCGGCATGAGGCACTCAGAGGCGTTTCGGGTCAGATCCTAAAACATGGTAACGAAGAAACACTTTACAGAGAACCCGCACGAAAGTATATACTTCCATCACTCATTGAGATACGTATATCAAACATATTCCTCCCACCGATTACATGGACATTCCTTCCGATATCATGAATGCATGGCTCCAATGCGGAATCCGCGTACGAGGAGCCTGGTGGAAAGATAGATTTCAGAAAAAAAGGTTTGGGCTGAACAACAATTGGATCCTGTTGGTCATCCGCGAGGGGAGCATGACGATCAGCCTGCCTGAACTCCGGATCTCCCTTGAGGAACAGGATGCCATCCTGCTTCCACCCGGCAGGGCATACCCCGTCGAAATATCAAAAACCTGGCAGGTGCTCGATATCCGGTTTTCGGTCATACACAGCCTTGAAAGCAAAAACCCGTTTCGCATGATGAACCTGCCGGTATCGGTTCCAGGCCCCTGGCCAGAGGAGATCTGGCAGTTGCCAACTCGAATGAACAAAGTCCGGTATGGAGACAATTGGAAAAATCCGGAAGCGGCATGGCAGGCAAGACACGGCGTCGATAACCTCCTTCGGCAATACGTCTCCAAAGCATTCTCTCTTGGAATCGCCGCTCGCACCAACCGGCCTCCCGAATGGCTTCAACATGCCCTTCAAGCCGTAGAGCGTCGTTTTTCTGACCCGGAATTTTCAGTCGAGGATTTTGCCATCCTGGCAGGATGCAGTCCCGTCCACCTCAATCGGTGCTTCCAAATTTCTGAAGGCAAAACCACCTCTCAAGTCCTTCGGCATTTACGAATCAAACGGGCCTCACATATGATCCGGAGTGACCCCGGCGTAGACAGCAGTGAAATCGTTCGTCGATGTGGGTTCACCAGCACCCGGCAATTCCGGCAGCAGTGGAAGAAGGAAACCGGCATTGGACTGCGGGAGTTCCGGGAGAGGCTGCACTAAACCATTTCGGTTTCATCTGCCAAATCGGGCAGTTAACGAAACCAAGGTGTTTCCTTGCAGGATACATAATGGCCCAGAGGCGGTTGTATGGCGTAAAGGCCGATACACCCATCAACCTGAAATCCCGAGTGCTCGTAAGGCCTAGACCCCCCAGCGGACAAGGTCACGAGATCGGGCCGTGCCGAGGCGGTTCCATCCACGGGCCCAGTGTTTTTCTTCGCTCGCGGTTCCACAGAACTCATCCTTCCGCTGTTCATCTTTGCCGCCGAAGATCGCATACACCCACCCATCATGAGACCGGTGATCCACTAACGCCACCGCATTGTGGGCATCGAGAGAGTTCCACTCCTCCGTGGGAAGTTCCAAGGCTCTGCCTTGCGTCCAACGCAGCCAGGATTCAGGGAGCAAAGGATCCCCTTCCATCCGATACAACCAGGGATAGTTCTGATTGGAGTAGGCGACAAAGTCCGTACTGACCACATGCCACACCCCATCCAACTGGAGAAACTGGAAATTCTCCCGATGGTATTCGTTTGGCTCTCCGGTTGTTCCATCCAGGAATTTCATCTCACCGGGAATCCACTCCCAGGGTCCGTCCAAAGACCTTGCCTGGGCACAACGGGTCCTCCCCGGACATTTACAGATGAGAAACCAGGTCCCCTCATGCCAGGCCAGGGATCCATCGATCACCCGGGTTCCGGCTGTTAACTCCTGTGCCAATGGACGCAGAGTCCTCCAGCAGGTCAAATCCTCAGAAACCCCATAGTAAAGCGCGTTGGGAAATCCTTTCTTCTGCCCCCAGGAATTACACACCAGGATCCATGCCTCCGGCCCCTTCATCACATCCGGTGAACACATCCCGATTCGATCCTGCTCCAGGCCGTCAAACAGCGTCTCAATCGGGTCACAGCTTATCAGATCGGGACTCCGGCTCCTCGCGACCACACTGCGCTCCTGATCGAAGGCCGACGTGAAGAGATGCCAGACCCCTTGTTCAAACGCGAGGCAGGCATCTTTCAATGAATAGGCCGGATCAGAGTAAAGCAGGCTCATAAGTGTGAGGAATCCTCTCCCAGCTGATGGTACTACTTTCGGGGTACATAGGTCCATCCGAATGTCCAATCCGCCATCATGAAAACCGGAATCGTAAGCTCCTGCTCCACAGTATCAAACAGTTGCTGCTGCAGGATCCGTTTGGTGGTCCCTTTGGAACCGGCATTGTCCTTCCAGGTTTCCACATACCACAGTCGCACTTTGAACTTCTCCCCAACCTTCGGTTTCTCGATCGCCGGTTCAATCCAGTTGCCTTTGTGCAGGCACTTGATCCGAACTCCGATTTCCCTGCCCATCATGGACTCCGGTCCTTCAACAATCTTCGCGGCATGATGAAACCAGGCATGATCATAATCGAGGGATGCCGCATCGGTGGTGGGGCGCTCAGAGAGGGCGGTAAACTCTATGGTACAGTCAAACCGGGTCTGCGGAATGCCATGCGAATCGGTTGCATTCCGTTCCGGCATCGCTCTCGGAGCGGAGACGCTGTCTTTGAGAAAGTACTTATTCAAGGTGGTGACCACAACCACCCGCGGCTGTTGCGCATAATCAGGGACCACCTGCATGTAAATCGGTGCCAAATCATGACTCATACTTCCTGACCGGCTCCCCCATCTGACCTGAGCCCGGATCTGCCCCATGGCGATCGCCGGCCACCCGGCTCCATACACGGCACTGTGCAACTGGCTGTCCCCGATGAGGACCACTTCCGTCTTTCGGAGATCCTGGCCCGTTTTGGGTGGTTTCACGCTTTGGATGATGTCAAATTTTCTCTTTCCTCTGAGCAGCTTGGGTGCTCCGGGATACGTTTTGGCGTGTCCGCTTCTCTTGTTCACGACCGAAATCCGACTGGCATGAGATGCCACGGTCTGGCGCTCCATCTCCCACTCTGGAATGTGCTGACGCCATTCCCGGGCAAACTCATACCGCTGCAGACGGTCTGCCAACATCTGTGCGGCAATGAGCCTTCCGCCGTCACCGGTATGAAAATCGTTGGGCCAGTTGACAATCAGATCCGCGTTTGATTGAGCGCGAAACTCCTCAAGAGGATCAATCACCTCGATGTCGTTCTCCAGCAGTTCCAACAGCATCTTTGTCCACCCGGGATGATACTCATGATGGGCGTCAATCCCCTCCACCAGCTCATGACCATAAATCGTGGGGGAGGCGGCCAGTGGCATGTAGATCAGGTCCACCCCCCGTTTTTCCAAATCCCGTTTGAGTTGCACGATACACTCGACGAAATTTTCCGGCAGCGTTTCATCCTTGGCAATCATCGGCTCAACATTCCGAATGCCAAACACCATCTGCAATTCCGGAACCCAGCCGTTCTGAGCCACAATCTCCTGAAGCCGCTTGTGTAACGCCTCCATTTTCTCGGGCGGTGGAACGCGGGTCAACCGCTTTTTCAGACGCCGGATATCCGCGGCGATGGCATCCGAACGTGCCTGCAGCTCTTTGCTCCGTTCCACCTCAGAGGGTTCTTCATGTTTGATCCTGTTATTCCACTGACTCGAATCCGCAGTCTGTCCGCCTTCCAGTGCCATCCCCGTGGAAATGAACTGCAGTGCCAACGGCAGAATCAGGACAAAGCGGAAGCGGAAAAAGTGCGTCAGGAAGAATGCGGTCATCAGAGGGATCTCCATAAAGAAACGAGTGGGCAGGTGCGGACTGGTTAGAGTGATGGATGAAAGGGTGGAGGCGGGTTTCGGATGATCCCCTGGTCTTCGAAAAACTTCTGCAAGTATGAAAGGGCCTCCTGCGGGGTCTCTTCCGGGACAAAATGTCCGCCGTTCACCGGTGCCCCGGTTACATTCGTGGCGTACCCTCCCCACACCTCCAGGACAGTATAGGTTCGTTCCACAAAGCCTTCTTTTCCCCAGAGAACCAACAATGGACACTTGATCCGGGACGCCCGGCTTTCTCGGTCATGCTCGAGATCGATTCCGGCACCCGCCCGGTACTCATCACAGGTGGCCGCAATACAGGAAGGGTCACTAAACGCAGACACATATTCCTGGACCGCCTGTTCATCAAAACAGGCAGACGTTCCACTCCATCGCCTCAGTTTCTCCCTGAGAAAGTATTCAGGGTCTGCGCCGATCATCCGCTCAGGAAGTCCATCCGGCTGGATAAGAAAAAACCAATGATAATACCCCGAGGCAAATGCCTGATCGGTGTGGTCAAACATGTGAAGGGTTGGAACGATATCCATGACACATCCCGCCAGCACCCGTTCAGGATGATCCAGCATGAGCCGATGGGCCACCCGAGCCCCGCGGTCATGCCCAACAAGGATGATGTTCTCATGCCCAAGTGCATCGGCGAAGCGGATCAGATCCTTCGCCATTTCCCGTTTCGAATAGGCCATGCATCGGTCACCGGGTGGGGGCTTTTCACTCCGCCCATACCCCCGCAGATCCGGAATCACAATATCGCCATATTCCTGTAACGCCGGTGCCATTCTATGCCACATGGCGCCCGTCTGGGGATAGCCATGCAGCAAATAGATCCCGGTGGTTCCCGGAGTCCCTCCCCTGCGCACCGACAGGATGACATCCCCGACCGGGATCCGGCGTTCAGGAAATGCCGTCTGAAAGGATCGGAAACTCACGTGACCTCCACAGCCATCAGGGAATCACCAACACCATGACCGGCTTGGAGATCACGGTTCGGTCCTTGATCTCCACTTTCAGGATCAAGGTGTGCATCCCTTCCGGCAAACCGGGATGGGTGAGTGCGTACGGATTCTCCTCCTCAGACAGTACCCCGTCCACCAACTGGTCTCCATTCCAGAGTTCCAGCTTCAGGTCATCCGCGAGCGGGCCGGAGGCAACGATGGGAAACGGCTCCTCTGCTTTCAGAACCGTACAGGTCTGTTTGTTCGGGCCCATGAATGGAGCATAACCGTCAAACGTGGGATACTGGATCATTACATGGGGTTTAAAACTGACGAATGCCTGCCAGATCCGTGCAAGTTTCTCGCTGGGAAGCCAGGTCATCTCCGCATTGTCACCTTTAAACTCTGCGACCGGCTGAATCACTGGAGCAGAGGTCTTCCAGGTGGTGAGGTCCCCGTACCAGCCGTCTTCATAGGCCGGGTCATTGCCCAGGAAGGAAAAGAACCAGGGATAAATCAGCGCATCCGCTTCTGAATGACGGTGACCCAGGGTCCACATCACGGCTCCTCCCCATCGGGCTTTCTGTTCACGCAGCCGGGCATTGCCACGGAGGATGTCCTTCAGGTGGCCTCCGTCTTTCTCGCCGATGATGTGAAGGTGAGGTACCTTATAGGCGGGGTTCTGCCATCCGAATCCGGTCAGCCCCAGAAGCGTGGGAGCAGCCGCGGTAATCTGGTCAGGATAGAGATGCGCAAATTTCGCCGAATACCCCCCTGCGAAACTGGCTCCCGTCGGGAAGATGGGGAGTCTTGAAAGCGGAACCCCGGTTTTTTCCTCCAGCGCTTTCACCGCCAGCGGAAACACTTCAGGCGGCCAGGCACCTCCCAGGCGGATCACCCCCATCTGCTCCAGGAGAACGCCGTGATAATTCCCGTCGGTATAGGTATAGACTCCGCCTTCAAAGTCCGCCATCCCTTTGGGCTTGCGCAACTTGCCTTTTACCGTCTTGGGACCTGATTCAAATTCAAGCGCTCCCGCATCAAGCTGTACTTCCTTACTGCCGGAACTCAGCACGACACCTTTCACGTCTTCCGGTTTCATCCCTTTGGGCATCAGTAAAAAGGGATTAAAACTCCCCTTGGCGGGATGTTCCACCCGCACCACATGCATGTCCCATTCCCGTTTCGGCAGTTTCACGCCTTCGAACGACGCTGCTTTCCGCTTCCCAATCTCAAACGAGATGGAATCAAACGTGACCGAACCCGCTCCGCCATGGATTCCCGCGGTTACCTGAAGCCCCACCCAGACCTTGGCGTTCAGAAGAGCGGCCTGATGCGGCACTTCGTTCCAGACCTTCCCGTCTTCACTCCAGGACATTCGGATAAACGGATGTGCTCTCTCCAGACGGAACCACAGGCCTTCCAGCTCTTTCGCCTCTTTGATCAGCCCGTCCCGGAAACAGGCATGACTTCCACCCGCCTGACCCGGCCGAATTTTCAACCGTGCAAACCACTGCACACACCGGTTCAGCTCATACCCGTCATAGCGAAGATTGACACAACGGTCCGTTCCCCTCAATCCTTCCCGAATCGCAATTCCGACTTTTGCATTTGCAGGAAGATCGGTGGTGCCAGCCACCCGGGCGGTAAAGACAAAGGCCGGCTCATCGGTCTCAAACCCGACGAATGCGCCCTCGTCTCTGCCAACATACGATTCACGGCCAATTGCTTTCACCGTAACCGCTTCTTCTGAAGGAAGCGTCAGGGGGACGTCCTCGCGCTTGGCCCCCAGGGTGGTCTGCACCCAGTCAGGTGCCGCCGCGAGTTCACGCCCAATGCACATACTCAGAACTAACATGATCCATCTATTCATATTCAATATCTCCATCCCCTTCATACACAGTATTCCACCGTATCGGGGAGACTTTTTTCATTCACTTACAGACACAATCTTACAATTACAGCCCCTCCTGCCTCCAGAGCTCTGGTGCAGTTCTCAGAAGCAGAGTGTCACAAAAACGGTCTCTCAGACCTGTACCGGGGAGGGCGCAGGGAGGTTGGCTCTGTATCGGTTGCAGAGGGTCTCCGGCGAAATACCGGAGACATTCCCCATCGGTTGCAGAAGGACTCAGCGGAAGCTCAGTTCCCTGCCCTTCAGTTCCAGGGTGAGATCCCCTACTTTCACCGTACTTCCTTCAACGGTAATCTCGGGAACCTGGTCGCTTCTTGGAAACAGGAACGTCATCGTCTGTTTGCCTACCCGCACTTTCTCACCTTTGGTGGCCGGAAACGTGGTGGCCAGGAGAACTTCCTCACCGGAAGCCCCACTGAAGTCGACCAGGAAGGCCTGATCTTTACGGTTGAAGGTCAGGATGCTGCGGTCTCCTTCTTCGGATACCCACCAGTTTTTCACGCCTTTGGCTTTCTTCAGATCGATCCAATTGCTTCCGTTCACTTTTAAAAACGGGTCCGGCTTGGAGGTCATATACCCGCCAGATGTGCGTTTAGCCAAAAGGCTCATGACAAAATCACCCCGGTCCTGCCAGCGGCTCCGCCACATATAGAGGCCCAGCTCGTTATCCGCTGTAATCCGGGGCAGGATCTCTGCAGGATTCACCGGCTCCATTCCCACCGGCCAGTTCACAAAGGCGGACACCGCAAGGTGGGGATAAACAGACACCGTGTCGAACGGACGGCCGATTTTGGCATCCCCCTCTTTAAAAAACCGGTTGTAGAACCAGAGATGAGCCGACTGTTGTTCCGGAGTGATTCCGGCAAAGCCATGGGCAAAGTACCCTGCCCCACTCAGTCCATCCCGGTCCCAGACATTGTGCCCGTACTCACCACGGATTGGAAAATGAATCCCTTTCCGATCCCACTCGCCTTTTTTGGAAAGCCCGCCGGGAGAGGAGACCTGGGTAAGATACGTCCATTTCAGGGTGGTCATCGGCACATTTGGCCGACCGTTATCCACCATGTCCAGTCCCTTGGCATTTTTCCAGGCCTGCAGGCCGGTGAGGTAACTGATATAGGTCGCCATTGAGCCGGTTCCGTCCCCCTCCTGGAACATCCCTCCATCGCCAAAGCCTTCGGCGACATTCCGGATCATGTTCCGCTTCACAATCCGGAGCAGCACATCCACGTTTTCCTGGTCGATCCCGGGTTCACCGTCGATGGCCAGCAGCGCCAGGCTCGCGCCCCCAACCTGCATGCCGAAGTGATTCGATCCGGGCGGCATGGTGGCCCGGGCCAGGGTTTCCAGGTTCATCTTCACGCCTTCGTTATATTCAGCGATCGCCCGGGTGGCGGTGGCACGGAACTCCTCGTCCCAACCATTGTAACAGAGGTCATATCCTATCGCCATCCAGCCGAGGACCGGACCCGCACGGAGGCCGCCGCCTGGAGCACGGAAACTGTACCGGTCGTCGCGGTCCCGTTGCCCGTCCAGTGCCTTCTGAAAGGCTTCTTTGCCCAGGTCTGCATACCGTTGTTCCCCTGTCAACTGATACAGCAGTCCATACCCTGCAGGGTGCGAGAAGGTATACACACCGGGTTCATTTGATGAGAGATTGAGGTATCCTCCCCCCATGTAGGCTTTGGTGTAATCCGTGTACACCTTCGGCCCACTGTCTCCATCCTCGGCATCGAGAAGGTAGCGGAGCCGTTTCAGAATCGCCTGCCCTTCCTCAGTCTCCATCCGCTTGCGGAGTTCAGGAAGATCAGACTGCCGGAAGAGGAGACGGGGATGCTCTCCGGGTTTCACCGGCTCGTGTCCCTCGACGTCCACAAACCATTTCTCATCCAATTGTGATTTGTAAACCGTTTTGGAAATCCCCCCGTTCATGTTGCCATCGAAGGACGTTGTAAAGGTGATGTCCTCCTTCCCGTCACGGACCACCCGCACGCGGTTCACCCCGCTCATGAGTCCACCCTGAAACGTGCCTTCAACCTCCACGATGTATTCGCAGGGTTCCAAGTCGAGAGTGGTCGTTGGGATGCGGAGCGTACCGGCAAACCCATCTTCCTCGATGCGGGTCAGGGTCATGAGGTCCGGATCGAGTTCCGTCCGGGAAATGGTGGCCCGTTTCTGGGTCATGGTGCCGTGACTGGCCTTTACGACTTTGCCGTCTTCCACACCGACGTAGAGAACCATGCAGCGTTGTTTGTAATCAGGACTCCCCCCGACCAGAATCCCCTGCAAATTGAATTTCAGGGTGAACGCTTTGGGAAGGACGAAGGCCTTCTGGGGTTTGGTAAAACTGCTGATCGATCCCCCTTTGAAATTCATCCCATCAATTGTGGGCTCGTCTATGTCCGGTTTGGACGAGGTCCAGTTCCCCACCAGAAAACCTTTGTCATTCAGTTTCGCGTCAATCTGGTAGGTGATCGGAAAACTCCGGCCCGATACCGGAACCCACAGATCCGGAGTCATGTGAATGGTCATCTCCCCTTTCATGCGTCCGTCGACAACATGCACCTTGGACATGTCGACATGCTGCCAACTGGTGTTGTAAACACGCCTGGGATTTGTTCCCGGCGTGAAATTCCCCCGGGAAGACCCCACACCTGCTTTCCAGACCCCGTCAAGAGAACGGGCATAGATGGTAAACGGAATGGAATTTCCTTTTTTGTCTGTGAACACATCGTTCAGCTTAAGATCCCACCCATCTTCCATCTCTTGTGCCTGTACCAGGCCACCCATGAATAACGTCAACAAAACCCGGCGAATCCAACCAATTCGTTTCATTACAAATCTCCTGTGTGCGTAACCAATCCGAAATGTCGGCCACTCATCGACCGACGTATGATAAGGGGATTTTTAAATGATTTGCGTCCACTGACAAGAGGAATTGCGTAGAAAACAGTTTTTTTGAGAAAAAACACTGACAAACCGGCATTTTTAAACTGATCCTTCTGTGTAGCGTTTTCCCAAAAAACGTCGTGAAATCAGCACAGAAACGCTGAAAACCACGCGAAAACGCCCCTTTTTCTGTTTTCAGGCTTCTTCACGAACCGGAGGAAGCCGAACCGGATGACCGGTGAACCCGCAGCGCAAACACGCTGGCATGCCCCCCTCCCCACGTACGTAAAACCGTCAACCGGATTCCGGTCACACAGGACTGAGAGGGAGAATGGGTCGGGTTTCTGCGACGATTTCCTGACCGGGGTGGGATCATCGGCTTCAATGCATCCTCATCAAAGGAGCGGAACGAGCCCGATGCCTCCTTCAGGAAAGCAACCGCAGCGTCACGGACATCGCCACTACCTGCGGTTTCTCTGGCCCGACTCAGATTGGAGCTGTCTTTCGGAGGCTGTACGGAAAAACCCCGACCGGCTTCCGGCATCCTGGAGCCTGAACAGACTTTTTCCTTCCTCTTCAAATTCCAGACGGCTTTTTTGACGATACTGCATCGGGGTACACCCGAGTTTTTCGCGACAGAGTTTCTGAAGCGAGCGCACGCTGTCATACCCGCATTCTTTTGCCACACCCTCGATGGAATAGAGATCCTGCGTTAACAGCTCTTTTGCGTAGTCGAGTCGTGCCTCCTGTCGAAGATCCAGCACGGAACGGTTGAGGGCCCTGCGGGTACGCCGTTCGAGCATCCGACGACTGCAGCCGAGAGCGGAGGAAATCTCCTCCATATCCCACCGACAGGTTTCATGATTTTTCAGAAGTCTCAGCAATGAAAACACCCATGAATCCTCCTCCGGAATGCGACGGGAGGATTCCCGTGCCACGAGGCCACTGGAGGAAAGGCGCAACCGCCGGGGGGCTGACCCGCCATGAATCATGAGGTTCAGATTGTGGGCCGCCTGCCGGCCGGCCTCCCGAAACGGAATGTGAACACTGCTGAGCGTGGGGAAGGTCATTTCACAGATCGATTCTTCGTTATTCACCCCCACAACCATCAGGTCATCCGGCACCTTGATCCGGTTCTGGTAACACTGCTCCAGCACCCACTCACACAAGGAATCCTGCCACCCGAATACCCCAAGGGGTTTCGGCATGCGCGCAAACAGCTCAATCAAGGGTGGGTAAGGGGAAATCCATGGCAGGTGAGGAATGAGATTGGTCTCTTTGAACTTTATCTCATCAAACTCCAGGACAGGATCCACGCCATTCTCCACGAGAACCCGTTTGCATCCGGAAACCCTCCTCCCCGCCAGTTTCCGTTCTGAATTGCCGATGGCGACTGCCGATTGAATTCCTTTTGTCAGGAGGTGTTCTGCCGCAATCTCACCCAGCTGTTCATTCTCATAGCCTACATGGCAGCGAATTCCCGGGGAATCCTCTCCGCCAACCTGAACCCAAGGGACCGACGGCTCCAATTCCAGCACAGCCCGATGATCCGGAGACAACATCAATAGCCCATCCGGCTCCCACTCCTGGAGCATGTCAAAAATCTCCGGCGAAGCCAACACCGGCACCTTGCGGAAGTGCCATCCCAACGGTCGGGCATATTCATAAACCCCGGAAAGGATACGTTGTTGATATCCCATGGTCGGGGTGATGACGACGAGGATTTTTCTCGGAGTGAACATGACGGCAGAAGGTGCGTGATCCCCGCGAAGGAGACCGAAGCGTCACGGCATCCGTATAATGACGCAATATTTCGTGTATGCGCAATTATGCGCACATCTGCAAGTTCTTTTCGTTGTGTGAACCTCCGGAAGCTACAACATGAATTGGGGATCATTCTTTAACAGGAGAGACATGAAAAGAACCCGTTTACACCACTCCCTACTTCTCATTTCTGTATCTGCGTTCATCCAGTTGACTGCAGAGCTCATCTATGAACCATTTGCCTCCGGCACGACACCTGGTGATGGGGAGTATGTGGATGGGGCCAATCTAGGAGGGGCCAACCCAACGGTTTCCGGTTTTACCGGAGGCTGGTCCACCGCCACCCAGCGATGGATTACAGATGCGGATGGCCTCGTCTACAGCAGCGGAAACGTGAGCCTGGGATCCGCGTCCACCGGAACCGTTATGCGCCGAATTTCCGGCGGAGGGACTTCCAGCCAGCTCAGCAGTCGGAGCATGTCCTCTGCAAATGCATACAACACCCCGAGGGACTACTGGTTTGCGGTTCTTCTCAATCCGGGTGAAGTGGATGGGGCGGAAATCACGGAACTTCGGTTCCAGATTGATGATGGAGGGGTACCCATCAACATCAACATGACCGGATCCGATTTATTCCTGGAAGGGTCCGATCAGGGAGATGTATCCGTGGGCGTTACCACCATGGTACTAGGCCGGGTTTCCGTCGCGGTTGTGGGCAATGGAGTTGGAGATGAAGACATCGACTTCTGGGTCAACCCCAGTGACCTTTCCAGCATTGGAGCGCTGGGGGCAGCCACGTATTCAACAACGGGCAATTACCAGAACGGCCAAAGTTACGGCCCTGACAATATTACCATTGAAATGGCAGGGTCTGTTGGGTCCAACAACCGGGTGGATGAGTTTGTGCTTACGGATTCATTTTCAGAACTGCAGAGTGTCGCATACGTGATCCCGGAGCCAGGAAGCCTGGCTCTCGTAACCCTCGCCGGATTGGGCATATTCGCCATCCGTTCCCGGAAACGGTAACGGTTCCTTCCCAACAGGAAAATTTGACCTGCCCGCCGTGTATCGGCGGGCATTTTTTCGGTCCTCATCGAGGAGGATGAGCGCAAAACGGCATAATGGATTCTAGAGAATTTCGTGGCGGAAACAGGAGGAAGCAACTTGTCGAAGTCGGCATATTGTCCCCATGAAACACGATTCGCGTCCCAACATTGTGGTCTTCTGCCTCGACCAGATTCGTCAGGACTGGTTTTCCCTCCACGGACATCCTCTTGTCCGCACCCCGCATATCGACAGTATCGGCGGAGCCGGCATCAGTTTCGACCGCGCGGTTTCCCAGTGTCCGACCTGCATTCCCGCCCGCCAGTCGATCATGACCGGTCTGGACCCCTGGAGCATCAACATGACGCGGAACATTGGAGACCAGCCCTTTCCGGAGGATGCCCCCAAGCTGGCGGAGCTTCTTTCAGGGGCGGGATATCAGACGCATGCGGTCGGTAAGATGCACTGCTATCCCACCCGGGACCGTCTGGGGTTTCATGAGATTGAGAATGAAGAGGAGTACCGTCTCGACGAAAACGGCAAACCCCACGACTACGAACAATACCTGAGAGATCAGGGACTTTCCCACCGGATGACCAGTCATGGTGTCGGTCCAAACCAATATGGGTGGCGGCTGGATTCCATCCCGGAGGAGCACAGTCCGACGCACTGGGTCGGAGACCGGGCCTGCCGGTTCCTCGAACGGCGTGATCCCACCCGCCCCTTCTTTCTGTACGCCTCCTTCCGTCAGCCCCACCCCCCGTTTGTGGTGCAGCCGGCTTTCTGGGAAATGTATCGCGATAAAGAGGTTCCCATGCCGGTCTATGGTGACTGGTGTGACGAGAAGCAGCCGATTCACTGGCGGACCCTGCATGCGAAGCACCGGACACATCTCTGGTGGGACAACCCCAATGAGATCCCTGATAACATCAGGGCTTACGCGGCCATGATCAGTCATATCGACGCGATGGTGGGCATGGTACTGGGTCAGCTCAAAGAGAGTCAGGTAAACCGAAACACCTGGGTCCTGCTGATCGGGGATCACGGTGAAATGCTGTTCGATCATCGCGGATTTGCCAAAGCGACTCCCTTCCGGGGAAGTTGCGGGGTGCCGTTCATGGTGAGGCCTCCGGTCACCACCGCGATTCAGAATCCAGGCATGGAGGCCACCCTGCCGCTGATCGACAAACAACACGCGGTCAGCCTTACCGATCTCATGCCCACGGTCCTGGATATTGCCGGACTCGACGTCCCCGAGGGCCTGGATGGCAAAAGTGTACTCCCCTGCCTGGAGGGGTCGGACGAGATTCTGCACGATACGCTGCCGAATGTGTTTAATGACAACTACGGCATCACAGACGGACGCTACAACTATTGCTGGTTTGGCGATAACGGACTCGAACTGCTGTTTGATCATGACGAAGATCCTAGAGAGCAGCATGATCGGGTGAATGAACCTGCTCTTCAGGAGGTTCGGACCCGGCTGCGGACTGCTCTGCACGATCACCTGGCGAAGGTGGGGGATCCCCGTGCCCAGGGAGGAGATCTCGTGGTGACGGGAGAAACCTTTCCGGTGAAGCATTCCCGGCTGAAAGAAAAAGGAATGCACCGGGGGCGTTGTTGAAGGCTCAAAACGTCCTCTTCATTCTCTGCGATCAGCTTCGGAAAGACGCAGTGGGTGTGTACGGTCACCCCAGTGCCAAGACACCGCATCTGGACCGGCTGGCGAACGGGGGACTTCGCTGCGAACATAACATTGTGGCAGCTCCGATCTGTATGCCCAACCGTTGGTCCATGCTCACCGGAAGGCACATCCGGAATCACGGATGCTGGACCAATGGACTGCTGCTCAATCCCCTGCCCCCCACCCTTCCGGATCACCTTCTTCACCACGGAATCCGCACGGCCAGCTTCGGCAAAATCCACTGTACTCCCACCGGGACCCAGGACCCTGGCAGTTGGGAAAGCAAAGCACGGTGGAAGGCATTGGTTGAGGCAGGAGAAGATCTCAATGACCACACCGGACCCTATCTCGGATTTGAACATGTCGAACTGACCCTGGGACACGGTCCCTCGAATGCATGCGATGCCCATTACGGACAATGGTTTCGGGAAAATGGCGGGACTCCGGAGATGATGATCCTGCACAAGGATCCGGAGAATCCGGAACACAGCGGTGTACGCGACATGCCGGTTGAACTGCACCACTCACGTTTTGTCGCGGATCGCACATCCGCCTGGCTCAGAGACCGCGCGGGGGATGGGAAGCGTTTCTTTGCCCAGGTCAGCTTTCCGGATCCCCACCATCCATTTGATCCCCCCCGTGACGCCGCAGATCAGGTGGATCCCTTGTGTGAGCCGGCTCCCATTCCCGCCGTGGATGATCTGGCAGACCGACCCGCGCATTACCGACAACGCCGGGATGGGCAGTGGTCCAGAAAGGGCCTCAAGCCGAACGCCTCCCATCCGGGAGGCATTGCCGATGAACACGTACGGACGCTCCGGGCCAGGACCACTGCGATGATGAACCTTATCGATGAAGCCGTGGGTCAGATTCTGAAGACCCTGGACGAAACCGGTCTCGCAGAGGACACACTGATTCTGTTCACAAGCGACCATGGGGAAGGTCTGGGAGATCACGGGATTTTCGGCAAAGGTCCGTGGGGATATCGGAGTATTATCGAAACCCCGCTGATTCTTCACGGGCCGGGTGTGGCGAAGGGCGTATCAGATGCAGTGATTTCGGATGTGGATCTCGCCCCCTCCATCTGCGGCATGTTGGATGTTCCGGTCCTCCCTTATGCCGATGGCCTGGACCTCTCCGGGCATTGGAAAAATCCCTCAGCCCCCACCCGGGATTTTGCTTTGATCGAATACCGTAACGGCTTTGGTGATCAGGACAACGCCTGCGCGGGCCTGGTGGCGGCCACCGAAACCTACCTGCGGTATGAGGATGGAGAAGAAGAACTGACAGACCTGACAAACGACCCCGAAGAACATGTAAACGTCTCGCCAGAGCGACCGGAACGATGCGCGGAACTCCGCGGCGAATTAGTGAATCACCTTCTGCAAACCTCCAACCAGTATCCGGATCAGATCAGTCATGCGTAACCCGGGACATGGCCAGGCGGAACTTCGGACGGCAAGGCCTGCTTGCAAAATCAAACTGCGGCCACAACGCCTCCATCGGTGTACGTCCACAGTGACACCTCAGGCAGACAGATGAATATCCTTCTTTTCACGGTGGATGATATGAACTGGGACACTCCGGGTGCCTTCGGTGGCCAGTACGGAGACTGCACCCCGAATCTGGACCGATTTGCCGGGAAGGCACGGTGTTTTCGTCACGCACATGTCACGGTGGCGGTTTGTCTGCCCAGCCGGTCGGTTCTCATGACCGGACGATATCCACATCACAACGGAAGTGAGGGGTTCAGAGCCATCCATCCTGCCGTCCCAACGCTTCCGGAATGGTTGAAAGATCAGCATGGCTACCGAACCGGCATCCTCGGCAAAGTGGCCCACTGCTGTCCTCCACATAAGTTCCGGTGGGACATGCAGGTGGATTATGAAGATCTGGGATTCGGTCGTGACCCGAATCGGTACGCCGAAGAAATGGAAACCTTTCTTTCAGAGCGTGATGCGGCCCCTTTTTTCCTCATGGTGAACAGCCATGACCCTCACCGTCCGTTTCACGGAGGCGTTCAGGAACCTCAGAAATGGACGGAGGAGGAACGGAGACACATCCCTCCGCCGGACCGGGTGATGACCCCGGAGGAAGTGAACGTTCCCGGTTTCCTCCCCGACATCCCGGAAGTGAGGCTGGAAGTCTCAGAATATGCCTCTTCCTGCCGTCGGGGGGATGAATGTTTCGGTAAAGTGCTGGAGGTACTGGATCGACATGGTCTGACCGAGGACACAGCCGTGCTCTTCCTTTCCGACAACGGCATGGCCTTCCCCTTTGCCAAAACCAACTGCTACCTTCACAGCACCCGGACACCGCTCATGATCTACTGGCCGGGCTGTACCGAGCCGGGCATGGATGAAGAGCATATGGTCAGTGGGATTGACCTGCTTCCCACGGTCATCGAGGGACTGGGCCTCACACACCCTGACGATCTTGCACATCCTGCATGGCTGGAACCGCTCCACCAGACCGACCGTGAACACTGGCGGGACATCCCGCCCTCCATCGACGGCCGTTCCTTCTTTCGGCTGGTGGCAGGGGGCACACAGGAGAACCGGGACCATGTCCACACCGTGTTTAACCGCACCCGGGGAGGCCGGCAGTATGAGATGCGCTGCATCCAAACCCGGGACTGGGGATACATCTACAATCACTGGTCCGACGGCCAACTGGATTTCCGGAATGAAAGCCGGTCAGGGCGTACCTTCAAGGCCATGCAACACGCAGCGGAACACAACCCGGAGATCGCAGACCGGGTCCAGCATTTTCTCTACCGGACACCAGAGGAGCTTTACAATTTTGCCGCGGATCCGAATGCGCTGAAAAACCGGATCGAGGATCCGGAAGCCGCAGAACATCTGCAACAATTGCGTCAACATACCACTGAATGGATGCAAGAAACCGGTGACATCCTGATAAAGGATTTTCAGAAACCTTAACTTTTCCCATCTCCTCTCTTGCCCATGTCCCCCCAACCCAACCTCGTACTCATCATGACCGATCAGCAGGGCGCAAATGCCGTAGGCTGTTATGGCGCAAAAGGGGTGCGAACGGATCGAATTGATACACTTGCCAGCCAGGGTCTCCGTTTTGAACGGGCCTATACAGCCTCTCCGGTCTGCACCCCCGCCCGGGCAGGTCTGCACAGCGGAATGTACCCGCACACGGCCGGAGCCTGGACCAATGCACTGGGCCTGGAGGCAAACACCCGGACACTTGCCCAACGTCTGGCGGCGGAAGGCTATCAGTGTGCACACTTCGGGAAATGGCACCTGGACGGGCATGACTACTTCGGGACCGGCACCCCGCCAGACCCCTTCACGGCGGAAACGTGGTACGATGGCCGCAATTTTCTCGAAGAATTTCCCGAGGAGAAACGCCCTCTCACCCGGAAACATCCTGGGTCAGCCGCAGGCCTGCGTGAACAGGGTGTTACGGAAGGCACCACCTGGGGCGGACGCGTCTGTCAGCATTCAACAGACTTCATTCAGCGTGCCTCCGGACAGGATCAGCCGTTCTTCCTCACCGCCAGCTTTGATGAACCGCACGGCCCCTCTCTCTCTCCCCCGGAGGATTATGAGGCGTTTGAAGGGTTTTCTCTTTCCAACGGTCCTGGCGGTCATGACGATCTCAGCACCAAACCCTCGCATCAGCTTGAGTGGTCCCGGGCACATGACCCCAACCGCCGGCCCCGGACTGAATGGTCCAATACGAAGTACTTCGCTGCGAACCATTTTGTCGACCGGCTGATTGGCAGGATTGTCGACACGGTGGATCATTGCTGTGCTGAAAACACCTGGATCCTCTACTGCAGTGATCACGGAGATTTTCTCGGAGCCCACAGCCTGGGGGCCAAAGGACCGGCGATGTATGATGACATCACGCGCGTTCCGTTTATCCTGCGACCTCCAGCAGGACATCAACTTCAAGGGACAATCCCCCAACCCGTCAGTCTGGTGGACGTGGTTCCGACGTTCCTTGAACTGGCGGGTGTGAACCGTCCGCCTATCCTGGACGGGGTCAGCCTTGTCCCCTACCTGTCTGACCAGGATGCTTCAGGGCGTGGGGATGTGTTGGTCGAGTTCAACCGATTTGAAGTAGGACATGACGGGCGAGGAGGGTTGATGCCGATCAGGTGTCTGATCCGCGGCCCCTGGAAATTCGTGATCAACCTGTTCAGTGAGGATGAGCTCTACAATCTGGAACAGGAGCCAGGTGAGTGTGTGAATCTACTAGAGGTGCCGGAGCATGAGAACACTCGGAACAACCTCCACGATGCGCTCCTGCAGGAGATGGATCGCCAACGGGATCCCTTCCGGGGTGCGGTGTGGGAACGGCGTCCCTGGCGGACAGACCGCACACGGGGCTGGGTCGGACCGGAACGCCAGCGCCCACATGACGGCGTCCTTCCATCCGTCCTCGCCTACCCCACCGGACGACCGCCTGACTCAGACATCACCACCCCCGCATAACGCAGCCCCTTACTCAGAAGTCTTCCCGTGAACCTCACACCTACCCAAACCTGTAATGACCGTTGACGGCCCGGAGGGAACTCCTCCTTTCCAAACATGACTACAATGGAGGTTAGGCCTCCGGCCTGACAACTTACAAAGCCATCCACCTGACAGCCCGGAGGGTCATCCTCCAAACCAGTATGAACTTCACATCCGAAAACCGTTTCGAATTCGAGGATCCGCGCCAGGTCGGAGCCTGGTGGAACTACCTCTACAACGACCACACCCATGTGACCATCGGCCCGGGTGCGGAAGGCAGCAGCATTCTCCGTGATCCGGTGATCCAGCAATGGAACCGACCGTTCCGAAGACTCTATCTGCTGGATCGTGACCGTGGGGAGGTCTGGTGCCCGGCATGGGCCCCGATGGGAACCCGTCTGGATCGCTATTGCTGCAGTCACGGACCGGCTGACACCCGCCTGGAGGGTGAACTGCACGGAATCCGGAGCACCTTTCGCCTGTTCGTGCCGCACACAGCCGCCGGGGAAGTTTGGACCTGGAGCCTTCGTCATGACAGCGCCACGCCCCGTCATCTGGAGGCGCTGCTCCTCTTCGGGCTGGATAACAAGAATTTTATGGGCTGGCACTGCGGCTGGGACAACACCCGGAAAGCACTGGTCAAATATGCGTTCCCTCATCATGCGTCGTATGAGGAGTACGATCAATTGAAAGCGAGGCCGACGGATACATTTCTGATGCCGTCCATTCCGCCCGACAGTTGGGCCGGACGGCTGGGAGATGTCATGAAAGGTGCATGCGAAGGCGAAGCCCCATTGGGATTCACAACGCGAGGTCTTTCCTGCGACACCGTCTCGAATGGAGATCCCGTGGCTGCTTTTCAGTGGTCCGTGACTCTGGAGCCAGGAGACACCTGGCGGGTGGATGGTATCAACAGCATGGTGCAGAAAGATGAACCGCTGACCGGGTTTGTTCCGATGATCGGAACACCGGAGAGCGTGGATTCCGAACTACGGAAATGTGAACGGGCAGTTGATCTCTCTGAATCAAAACTCGTACTTCACTCTCCGGATGACGCCCTCAACCGGGATGTGAACCGCTGGATGAAAAAGCAAATCACCTGGCAGACCCGGCTTTGGCGAAATGGAATTTCCTACCCTCTGCGCAATATCCTTCAGGACGCGGCTGGATATGCCCTGTATGAGCCGGAGGAGGCACTGGTCCCCTTGAGGCAGGTCACCGCGATGCAGAAATCCAGCGGCTATCTCAAGATGTGGGTCACCCGCGACGGAGAAACCGCCAATCATCCTCTGGTAAAGAAAGTGCACGATGACGGCGGGATCTGGCTGGCGATCTGCTGCGCAATGGGCATTCATGCAAATGGAAACTCCGGCCTTCTAGACGACATCATTCCCTATGCAGACTCCGGGGACGCCACCTGGCTGGAGCACCTCGCACAGGCACTACGGTTCTATGACCATGAACTGGGATCGCATGGACTGGTGCTGATGCGGGATGGTGACTGGACGGACCCCATCAACGGTCCGGGCCGGGGTGGGAAAGGCGAAAGTGGGTGGGCGTCAATGGCCCTCGCGTACGCCTGCGATCAGGTGGCGGAACTCGCCGAACGGAAGACTGACCCAGCCCTTGTCGCGGAACTCAGAGCCAGAGCAGATGCACACCGTCGTGCAGTGGACACGCACCTGTGGTGCGGAGATCACTACGCCTATGGGTTTGATGACGACGGAAACCGGTTCGGTGAACGCCGGATTTTCCTCAACACCCAGACCTGGGCTCTGCTATCCGGCTGTGGGAATGCCGAACGGCAGAACGCCTGCCTCTCTGCCATTCACGCACTCGGCACCCCATTTGGTCCGCGGCTGGTGGCACCGCCGTTCCCCGACTGGGATCCTCAGGTGGGGCGCCTTTCCATCAAGGTTCCCGGTTTTGGCGAAAACGGTTCTGTGTACTGCCACGGAGCTGCCTTTGCCGCGGCGGCCCTTGCCAGAGCCGGTGATGCGGATGGGGCCCGTCAACTGGTGGAACAGATCCGGCCCTCCAATCCGGCCCATCCCCCCTCCGCCAGCAAACAGATTCCGATTTGGCAGCCGAATGCGTGGTTTGGGGACCTCGAGGCTCCGGATGCGGGACACAGCACGGAGGCACTTGCCACCGGCACCACCACCTGGCTGATGCTCACAGTGGTCGAGGAACTTGCTGGATTTCAGGTGCGGTGTGACGGAATTCATCTGCAGGAAACCACCCTGCCGGACGAATGGGAAGACGTTCAGCTTGAGCGTGTGGTCAAAGGCGTACGGCTGTGCCTGAAACGGTTGAGGGATGGCAGCATGGAACTGAACGGAACACCCGTATCACCCGGCATCCTTTCATTCGAGAGCCTTACCGGAGGGTAGATCTCCCAGGCGGGTCTGAAAGGCTGCATGATCTGGTGGCGTTCCGGGATGAGAGACTGTAAGGGTGGCCGGAGGCGTTTACGACCCGGCAGCAGAGGCGCAGCCTGCCCCCATCATTTGGTCAACAGGTCAAACCGGCTCCATTCATCAAACACAGCTTCCGCGTTTTCCGGTTTGGTTTCACCGTCCATCTCAAACTGCGCGATGACCCCTCCCCCGTTGTGTCGAAGGTTCGCAGCCACCCGCTGAACCGCGTCACGGGTCTCCGCCTCGGTCCCATGCGGAAGAATATGCTGCCGGTCAATCTCTCCCCAGAAACACAGCCTCCCCGCAAACCGCCGGCCAATCTCCTCAATATCCATACAGAACAATTGACTGTTGACCGCATGCACCCCGCATTCAATCAGATCTTCATAGATCTCGAAAATATGTCCGTCTGAGTGCATGAAGAGCTTCTTTCCATTCTCGCGGGCGACGCGACCGTAATCCGCATACAGAGGTTTGAACCGCTCCCGCCATTGATCCGGATGGATCAGAAGGGACTGCTGACTGCCCCAGTCATCCATAATCACCAATGCATCAATATCGGTCTTTGCCCATAACTCCATCTGCTGAAGATAAAACCCGTGGACCCGGCGGATCAGTTCCTCCAGTTCATCCGGTTCCTCATACAGGTCCATCAGCAGATCCTCCGTCCCCCGAAGAAACTGCATGCGTTCAAAGGGACGGGCCCAGCCACTGGCAAACACAAACTGATCGGACGCATGGCAGAAAGCATTGATGACATCGGGTTCCAGTTCCAGGTGTTCCAAAGGCGGGGAAATCCGGTCAAGGTCCCAGTCCTCCAGCAGAGGATCTTTCACTTCGCCGGAGACACCGGCAACGAGATTTTCGAACACACAGCCCCATTCATCCCTGCTTTCCCCGACTTCAAACAGACTTCCCCTGCTTCGTTTTGCGGGTGGACGGCCCACCATGCATTGGCAGAAATCCTCCGGCCAACGCTCCCGGAATGCCCGTAATCCTGCTTTCCCCAGATTCTGTTCCGCAGCCGGGAGTGCCCACAGTGTCCGGGGAATCCGGTCCGGTTGCTCAAAATTCAAGGCGGCGTATACACGTTCTCTGGAGTTCATTATTGTCGTTCACACTGATTTAATTTGGCAACACCTATTCCTGAATCATTAAACGCATATAGTCAAAGACTTTTAATGCGAACTATCATTCATATAATCCGTCGGATCTTCAAGGAACTGAGATTGAAGAATAGAGGAGGATCGTAAAATGATGGTCATGATACGCATGTTACATACCTATTTTCGCACTATACAGACGAAGGCTCTCTATGATCATCAGACCTGTCCATGTTTCCCAGATCGTGTCGCTGCTGATTGCGTCCCTGCTCACGCATTCCCCCTATGCCCTTGAAGGCGGATTGACCACCACCAGTACCAACTGGACCCGTCATCCGGTTCCCAGTATGACCCGTCCCTCCAAAGAGGAACGGCAGCAGGAACTCGCACAGCGTGCGAAAGACATGGCCGCTCAGAAAGCCGCCTTGGAGGCCCGCCTGAAGCAGGTGCCGGATGAAGCCACCATGGCTAAGGTAAAACGGAAACTGCAGGAGATCTACGACAACAACGGATGGGTTCCCGAGTTGAACGTCGTCTATGGCCTCCGGGATATGCAGCCGATGATGAAAGGGCAAGGCACGCTGAACCCAGGACTGCTGGCGGGGTACAAACAGTTCCAGAAGGATCTGAAAGAACGGGACATTGATCTGATTGTGCTCCCCTACCCGGCCATGCCCCATTTCACAACCCACTTACTGGTAGACGGCGTGGATCCACAGGATGAGATCTACCCCGGTTACACCGAGATGCTGCTCACCTTTCTGGAGAATGACATTGAGGTTGTGGATTTTATCAGTGAATTCCGCCTGGCCTCCGGAGGGGACATCGATGTGCACTGGCCGAATGACACCCACGTGGGGTCGCTCGGACGCCAAATCTCTGCCCGCAAACTCGCAGAGCGTCTTCAACGTTATGACTTTGCCCGGGACCGGGCGAACGGAAACGATCCCATTGGCTATACGGAAGTGAAATGGACCGGAGCCAAAACAGGATGGAGTCAGTATCTCCTGAATGCGCGAATCCAGGGAAACAATAAGAAGGATCCGTTAAAGAGCACGAACATCCCGGATGTCATGCCGACCCTGGCCAGCCGTCCGATGACACGGGTGCAGGTCACGTATCCGGATGGAAAAAACAAAAAGAACCCTCATGGCCGATCCAACCCCAGCCGGTACGGATTCCAGGATCTGGTCCTGGTGGGAGACAGCCAGCTACATACCGCGGTATGGGGCAGCGGCATGCCGGAATTTGTCTATGCGGAACTCGACGGAATCTGCCGCTGGGGTAGCAAATCCTGGAGCGGATTTTCCCTGCCGGAAATCTATCTCGAAACCGTCCCGAACAAAGCCGAAGCACAGCCTCGGGTGGTGGTGGTCTTTCACCTGTTCTTCAAACTCCCGGCGAAAGAGGACAGTCTGGCCAAATACAAACCCAAATCCCTCCCGCCGATGAAGGGTGAGATTGCCGAAGGTGCCCCTGGCACGCTTCCCTTTAACGCCCGGGTCAGGATCGTCCGTTTTTCCAAGCCCAAGGATCCGAACAGTGTCGACTATACCGAGGCATTGATGCAGGCGGAGGGTTTGATTGTGGAGGGGCCTCTTGCAGGCACGACTGTGGGGCTGCGTCATGAGGTGATGCACAAAAGCCGGCTGGCGAAGAAATTTGAAAAGGGAGGCCACCCGAGGATTCTCGGGAAGGAGGTCAACCTGCGTCTGGTCCCCTGGCAATTGGCCACCAAACAGGATCCGGAACTGGGCACCATCATGGTCTATGATGACACCGATCTGGACCTCGCTGCACCAATCTTCTGGGTCACCGAGGGCCCCCTGAACCGCCGAGCGATGCGGAGCCGGTAACCCGGTTCTACTTCCTTCCTCATCTCAACCAGGCATGAGATCCTTGGTGTCCTTTCGGTTGAGCTTTCATCGAATGAAAAACTTGAAACGGAACAGGAAGGGAACAGAATAGAATCATGTACCGATTTGCCGTTCTTTCCCTGGTTTTATTCGCCGTCAGTGAGATCCCCGCAAAGGAAGTCAACCCGCTTCCACTGACCACCCGATATGGCCAGACCGTAGAAGGCTACTTTTCTCCGATCCTGATCCAGCACTTCAAGAAACAGGGGCCTCTCGACCGGATGATGGCCTATGATGTGCGGCAACTCAGTGCCAAGGTGGTGTTTCCGAAGGGGTACAGGAAAGGCGCACCGGGCTGGGGTGTCTATCTGCATGTACACAGTGGGAACAAGCCCCCCTTCCCCACGGAATGGGAAGCCACTCTGGCGAAACACAAACTGATCTACGCCGCTCCATATCTAGCAGGAAACAAGGTGGCCAATGCCCAACGCATGGCCGCCACACTGGACACCCTGGCCACCTTGCAGAAGACAGAGAAACTGGATCCATCCCGCATCGTCGTGGGCGGCCTGTCCGGTGGGGGTGCGTTATCGATGGAATTGGCTCTTAATCATCCGGACCGGTTTGCCGGTGTGATTTCCCATGCACGGAACGTGATGCTGAAACCGGAAAAACTCAGTCCGGAGTATCTGAAAAAGATCAAGGTGAAACAGACGTACGACCCACGGATGGTGTTTCCAGTCGAATTCCCGTATCTGAAGGAAGCTCAGTTCCAGACCATTCGGGATCAGAAACTGAAGGTGGTCTTTATCACCGGTAAAAAAGATTTTAATTACGAGCCGATTGAAAAAAGCAAAGCAGGCTGGGACAAAAGCAAGGTTCCCTACCTGATTGTAGACCAGCCGAACATGGGACACACCACCGGCAATGCAGCCTCTCTTGATCAGGCGTTGACGTTTATTTTTTCTAAAACTCCCTGAAAAATCCGATTGCCGGTAAATGCCTGCTTCACCTTGGGAGGGTAGATCTCTTCGGAGGAAACGATGTCCAACAGCGGACTACGCGGACGGCACGGACCCATGCAGAGGGTGTGGGATTCGAGGTTGAGAATCGGGGTTGAATTTCAGCAAGGCTGGATGTTCTTTAGAAAAAAGAAAACAACCTGCATGGGTCCGTGCCGTCCGCGTGGTCCGTTGTTGTAGAAAACCAAGCTTAAGCCATCCGCTATACCCTGAACGGCACCCGGAACGAGCTGGCTATCTGCTCAGGGAAACAATTTCCAGAAACAGAAACGAAAAGTTGGAGCAGGCAGGAATCCGCCTGAGGTGGACAAGTGCCTACTTCACCTTGAGGTCCTCACTTACTTCAGCAAAAACTCAGGAGACAGAGGTCCTTTGGTCACCCAGTAAACCGGGATAGTGAGATCCTGCTCAATGCCATCATAGACCATGTGACGTGCGACCGCGGTCGGTTCAATGTGTGGTTCCAGTCAGTTCAATTTATGGATGCCGATGCCCGGACATAGATGATTTTATGAAAAATACATTGTGGAGTGCTGTAAAGGATACCTAATCTTCGCGCAAATGGAACCAGACCCTTAAGATGAATGAATATTCCTGTAAAATTCTGAAACCTTTCGTAGAACTTTTTGAATCATCCGGAGAAGATCTTCGCATGATTTTTGATGATGTTTCGTTCGAAAGATCTCACATTGAAAATCAAAAACTATGGGTGCGATGGGAAGAAGTTGTCACCATTTTCAACGCGATACTTGAACAACTGGGCAGCAGAGAACGGTTTTTCACCGAAATTACAGAAAAATATGGTGTCACGGACAATTATGGATTCATGAAAGCTCTGGCCAGATTGATTCAGAACCCGAAAAACTTCTATCTCAAGCCAGGCGTAAACTTCATCCCTAAATACATTCCCGTTTTTGAAATCGATTCGGAGGAACTTGAAGATGGACGTATTCACGTCATGACACGTTTACTCGACGGATTCATAGGGTCAGAACTTTATTTTGAAGTCATGGGGGTGGCCTTTTCCACCTTACCGAAAATGATTGGGCTCCCTCCTGCAGAAGTCGAGTATGAACATAGCGACCGGCATGTGGAATGTTTTGTCCGGTGTCCTCAGAGTCATACTCTTGGAGCCAAAATGAAGCTGGCCTTCGCAACTCTCATGAATCAGGGCGCGATCTTTGATCATCTGGGTCGGGATGGCGCGGCCATGAATCAACAGCATCGGGAGCTCAAGCGCCTGGGTCAAGAATTACAGCTTTTATTGGATCAGGCCCAAAATGCGATGTTACTCATCGAGGGGCCTAGCATTCGATATGCAAATGAGAGGGCGAAACATTTTTTCAATCTACCTGAACGCTTGGCAGGAAACGTCGCGGACCTCCTCTCGGAATCAGGGCAGAGTCATTTTACCACCTGGCTCGCATCCCCCGAAGCGCATCAGACATCCTGCATGGTCAGCGTTACCAACTCCGGATCAACACGCAAGGCCATAGCCATTGCCCAAAAAGGGCTCCGCTATGACAACAGACCCGTAATGGTGGTGACCCTGCGTGAAGTCACACGGGAACTTGAACTTGAACGAAAACTATTGGAGGCACAACAGGATCAACGGAATGAAATTGCCAGAGAGATGCATGACGATCTCGGGCAGCAACTCACCGCCGTCTCCTTAGTGCTCGCATCGATTCCGGAAGAGGCCGTTGATGAAACTGTACGTGATCAGTTAAGTACCGCCAGACATACCTTGGCAAGTTCCCAGCAATCATGCAAGTCGATTGCAATGGGTCTCAGCAGTGCCGCGATGAATCCTGCTGGCCTTGCAGAAGGCTTGGAAAGGATGGTCACCTCTTTTCGCCTCCCTACAGACCATGTTGTCTTCGAAACTGATTTTGATGTCCGAAAGGATCATGACGTTGCAGATCCATTTGTCTTAGAGCAAATCTATCGCATCGCGCAAGAAGCGGTTACAAACGCATGTCGCCATGCTGAGGCCTCTCGCATCTTGATTCGGCTCGAAGGCACAGAGCACCTGAAACTGGAAATTTCAGACGATGGGATCGGGTATGACCCTAGATCCGTTCGGTCAGAAGGCAGACAAGGTCTAGGTCTGATCAACATGGAACGCAGAGCGTACGCCGCGGATCTTCATTTAACCGTCGAAACCTCTCCCGGAAACGGCTGCCGTATCCTTTTGTCTTAATTCCGCATACACCGTTTCCGGGTGTACACGAAGCAGGTGCCCAAACATAACCCTGCGAGGACCCAGCTTGCCGGTTCAGGTATCACCACCAACTGCAGGCTTCCCTCCTGGAAATACGCGCTTTTCCCATCACCCAGGTCGTAGGCATTTTCCTCGCCCCAGTTTTCCAGTCCCAGAGATCCAAAGACCGTGGACGTCCCATCGATCAGGGTGTAGGTTCCATTTCCTAAACTGGAATTGATCCCCAGGATATCATCCACTCCAAAGGTGGTATCGAGGTCAACGGAACCCATGACAGTCAATGTGCTACCAAGTTCCAGTTCATATAATGCACCAGCGCCCAATGTGAGGTCACCATTGATCATACCACTGCCACCAATGGAATCTCCGGAATTCACGGACAGATCTCCCAGTATGGAGGAACCGGTGGCAAATACAATCCGGTCTGCGGTCACACTCCCGCCCGAACCAATCTGAAGCGCATTTCCGGTATTGCCTACTGCACCCACAAATATTTCATTCGCAACCAGATCCCCTTCAATGATCAAGGTGTTGTTATCCGAGCCCGCATTTTTCCCGATGTACACCGCTTTCCCAGCAGATAAGACTTCAGCGCTGTCCCCCGCACCTAACGTAACTTGATTGTTGTCGGTGTTCTCGCCAATGATCCAATCATCGCGTGATTCAAAACTGATCCCGTCCACCCGGCGGGTAGCATTGCCTTCATCCAGGGTGGTCATGGAACTCACGGTGCCGGTGTAGGCTTTTCCTCCATTTGTGGCTACGCTGTCATTGGAATAAGCTCCAACAACAAATCGATCTCCATCTACAGAAACACTGTATCCAAATTGGTCGTCAGCAGCCGCATCAGAACTCAACAATTTCAAGGTTTCAGTCGTACTACCCGAGTGAGAACCGACATTTACGTACAAATAGGCAGAACCCGAATTATTGCCATCATCATTGCTTCTGTTTGCTCCGACCAAAACAGTATTACCTGAAATCGCAACCGAATGGCCAAAATCATCATAAATTACACCATCAGATGCTATAAGCTTTACATCTTCCGTTATAACGCCTGTTGCTGAATCCAAAGAACTAAATACATATGCTGCACCCGTAAGATAGCCACCGCCATCTGAAGAACTGGCACCTACAACGGCTAAATTCCCGGATAATGAGACAGATTCTCCAAAACCCTCTCCAGATCCGCCATCAGACGCGACCAATTTTACATCCTCTGTGGAAGTCCCTGATACAACATCCAATCCACGAAAAACATAGGCAGCACCGGTTTGAAATTCGCCTCCATTGGCATTTTCCGCCCCTACGATAGCCTTTGTACCTGATATAGCTACTGAACCACCGAATAAAGCGGATTGAGTTTCATCAGAGGCTTTCAATATGGCATTTTCAGTCACATTACCAGTTGCAGTATCTAAACCCCGGAAAATATATGCGGCACCTGTGTTGAATTGTGAGCCATCTACAGACTCTGCACCCACAATCCCAATTGTGCCAAAAACTCCAACAGAACCACCAAAATTATCCCCGGAAACTCCACCAGAAGATGTGAGTTTTGCTGTTTCTGAAACGGTACCACTTGCGATATCTAAATTGGGAAATATATAAGCTGAACCTATTTCGCTATCATCTCTGAATGCTCCTACTATCCCGAATGACCCAAATAAAGAAACGGAACTTCCAAAAGAATCTGAAGCAGCACCATCTGAGGCCAGTAATTTCACATCTTGTACTTTAGTACCGGAAGCACTATCGACATTTTGAAAAATATAAACGGACCCAGAGCTAGATCCATTGTCATCATCACCTGTGGCACCTGCAGCGACCAATGCCCCCGACACAGAAAGCGACCTCGTCATGATGTCAAAACTCGCTCCATCTGAAGCCACTAATTCCTGAGCCTGAACCGGATGTGTGAAAAGAAACGCACCCAATAGGGTGAGGGTTCGATAAACAAAAGGGTGTAAAAACGATTTCATAGGGGTAGCTGGATTTATGGTTAAATGAGGAACATCTTTTGCCACACCTCCACTTTCTTGCCTATCAGGGTGACTCCCCTAGATTTACAAGGCTCACTCCTATTGCACTTGATGAGAATTTACGGCAGGAGATGGAGACCCCCTTCGTATTCCTTCATTATTTTCAAGCGAAGCTTAAGTAAAATGGGGACTTTAAGTATAGGAATGTTGCAATGAACGGGCCTAATGTGACCCTAATGCCGGGTAACCCTAATGATATTTCAGCCTCGCCTAAAGTAACGTCTTCCAGCCATAAGTACCATCAAGCCTACAGCCAGCAGTGAAAAAGGGGTGACCTCCGGGACAGCGATTATGTCTTGAAGAGTTCCATCATCTATCCCCATATCAACGCCCCAGTATACCTCTAACGTATCCGCCTCTGCTGGGGCGAAGGTTCCTGGAGCAAAGGTCGCGGATACGGAACCCGTCAGATCTTCCCCTACTGCGAGAGGCGTGGCAAAATTCACTGTGAAAAAATCGCCTGCTGATTCACTGCCTGTATACAACGGAAAAACTGAATCCAATGTCTGTGTCCCCGTCCATGTGTGCGAAACCGGTGCTTCAAAAGAAGCAGGTGTTACAAAGCCAGGAGTCGCGAACGTTGGGTTCACGAAGTGCAATTCCGTTAGACCGTGTACAGGTAACGGCCCCAGTAACTCTCCAACAATATCGAATGACACGGTTGAGTCCGTCACTGAAAAGTTTTCGATCATTAGCGCATACGCACCACTTGAAAATCCAATTGCTAGAGTAAAAAGACTAACATAGACCCACCGCAAGTGGTTTGAAAATACTTCGATAATACCTTTATGTTTCCGAATATTTTTCATCATCTTTACTTTTTTAAGATATGTTATGTAACGTAAGGGATCACTTTCATAACCCCGATACTCGATCAAAATAGCCTGCGGGACGTTTTAAGATACCTTTTTTTCTGCCGTAAGATTACGGCAGGACTACTCAATTTTTTAGGGTATGTTTTATGCAAAAAACGGCTGCAAAGTACCATATCTCGGGCCTCGATTCTATCAGGGTGACTCCCCTAGATTTTGAAAACAGAACTCCTATTGCACGTGGTGAGGGTTTACGGTAGGAGGTGTAGACAACCTTCGTATTCCTCCTCTTATTCCCCCTCCTTCCGTTTCCTATGAACGAGTATTGCTGCAAAGTCCTCAAACCGCTGGTGGACATGTTCGAAGTCACCGGTCTGAATATGAGCCCTGCCTTTGAGCAGGTGTCTTTCGATCGGGATTACCTGAAGAATCAGAAGCACTGGGTGTCTTGGGAGGAAGGGCACCGGCTGATTGTGGGGATGCGCGAACAGTTCCCGAGTGATGAAGCCTTTTTTCAACTCGTGAAAGATCACTATGGGGTGACATCCAACTACTGGTTTATGAGAGCTCTCGCCAAGTTGGTCATGAATCCCAGAGATTTTTATTTAAAGCCCGGTATTCTCTACACCGCGAAATACATTCCGGTTCTGGAGGTGGATTCTGAAGAGCTGGAGGATGGGCGTATCCGAGTCTTCACTGGATTGGTGGATGGATTTGAGGGGTCAGAATTGTTTTTTGAACTTTGCGCGTATGCTTATGCGGCCCTCCCGAAACTGATTGGACTTCCGCCTTCCGAAGTGGAGTTTGAGTGTACGGATCAGCAGGTGGTGTGCTGGATGACTCCCCCCAAAAGCCAAACCTTCATCTCCCGTATCAAACTTGCGGTCATGAGCCTGACTGGACAACAGGCGATCTTTGAACATATAGAACGAGATGCGGAAGCCATGACCCAACAGCATCGTAAGCTCAAACGATTGGGACGTGAACTGCAACTCCTCTTGGACCAGGCACAAAATGCGATGATCCTCGTGAAGAATGAACGAATCCACTATGCCAACGATCGGGCTCAGGATTTTTTCAACATACAGGATGGGGTTCAGGGTTCGTTACAGGACTTGATCGGAGAATCAGATTGGGAACGTGTTCAGGCATGGCTTTCTGATCCAGCCGTCCGGCATACCCCTTGTCGAATCAGTGTGACCCACAGCGGGTTCACCCGTAAGGCTGTGGCCGTTACCCAGGAAGGGTTGCTGTTTGAAGATGAACCCGTCATCGTCCTAACCCTGCGAGAAGTGACACGTGAGCACGAATTGGAGCGTAAACTACTCCAATCTCAACAAGACCAGCGAAATGAAATTGCCCGTGAACTTCATGACGATCTGGGGCAACAACTGACAGCTGTTTCGATGATTCTGGAGTCTCTCCCGGCTGAGGAGATCGGTCCAGCAGCCCAGGAGCAATTCCGGCTCGTCAAAGAAACGGTTGAGAGCTCCCACCACACCTGCAAATCGATTGCCATGGGTCTGAGCTCTGTTACCATGACTCCTGCCTCTCTTGCCGCAGAATTGGAGCGGATGATTTCGACCTTTCGCTCTTCCTCGACAGACGTGTCTTTCGAAACCCGATTCGATGTGCCGATCTAGCAGGACGCAGCAGACCCGTTTGTCTTGGAACAGATGTACCGCATCGCGCAGGAGGCCGTCACCAATGCATTGCGTCATGCCAGCGCTTCCTGTATCTTCATTCAGTTACAGGCGAAAGACACCCTCCGACTGGAAATCGCAGATGACGGGATCGGGTATGACCCCACAGCCGTTCGATCAGAAGGCAGGCAGGGCTTAGGCCTGATCAATATGGAACGAAGAGCTCACGCGGCGGATCTTCATTTGACCGTCGAAACCTCTTCTGGAAACGGCTGCCGCATTCTTCTGGTTTAACCCCGCATTCACCGTTTCCGGGTATACACAAAGCAGGTGCCCAGACATAACCCTGCGAGGACCCAGCTTGCGGGTTCTGGAATCACCACCAGCTGCAGACTCCCCTCCTGGAAATACGCGCTCTTGCCCCCACCAAGATCATACGCATTGGCTTCACCCCAGTTTTCCAGTCCCAAAGAGCCGAAGACGGTGGATGTGCCACCGATCAGGGTGTAGGTGCCATCTTCCAAAGAAGAGCTAAGACCTACTACATCATCCACTCCGAAGGATGAGTCTAAGGTGACTGCACCCGTAACCATCAATGTGCTGCCTACCTCGAATTCAAAAAGACCTCCAGCGGTCATGGTCAGATCTCCATTGATCATGCCATCTCCACCAATGGCATTACCTGCTCCAATGGTGAGATCCCCCATCGTGGAGGAACCGCTGGCAAAGACAATCCGGTCTGCAGTCACACTGCCTCCAGACCCGATTTCCAGGGAGTTCCCAGTGTTTCCGACCGCACCCACAAAAATCTCATTCGCCGTGAGTGAGCCTTCAATGATCAACGTATTGTTGTCAGAACCCTCATTTTTTCCGATGTACACGGCTTTATCGGAAGATAAGACCTCCGCGCTGTCACCTGCCCCAAGGGTCACCTGATTGTTGTCGGTGTTCTCCCCGATGACCCAATCCTCTCTGGATTCAAAACTGATCCCATCCACCCGGCGGGTTGCGTTTCCTTCATCCAAGGTGTTCATGGAACTGACGGTCCCAGTGTAGGCTTTGCCTGAATCGGAAACCTCACCATCTCCAAAACTAGAACCCACCACAAATCGATCACCATCCATCGCCACTGCCCCCCCAAAAACATCACCTGAAACTCCATCTGAGGCAGTCAGTTTCAAAATCTCCGTAACCGTACCTGTGGCCGTATCTATATTCCGAAACACATAGGCCGATCCGGAATCAAACCCATTGTCATCATCCCCATACGCCCCGGCAATCGCCTTGTTCCCGGAGAGCGAGACGGAGTACCCAAAATAGTCAGAAGCGGCTCCGTCAGAGGCGGTCAGTTTCACATCCTGGGTCTTGGTTGCCGGGGCCGTATCCAGATTCCGAAACACATAGGCTGATCCGGAAGAAGACCCATTGTCATCATCCCCATACGCCCCGGCAATCGCCTTGTTCCCGGAGAGCGACACTGAAAACCCAAATAGGTCGGAGGCGGCTCCGTCAGAGGCGGTCAGCTTCACATCCTGGGTCTTGGTTGCCGGGGCCGTATCCAGATTTCGAAACACATAGGCTGATCCGGAAGAAGACCCATTGTCATCATCCCCATGCGCCCCGGCAATCGCACTGTTCCCGGAGAGCGAGACGGAGTACCCAAAATAGTCGGAAGCGGCTCCGTCAGAGGCGGTCAGTTTCACATCCTGGGTCTTGGTTCCTGGGGCCGTATCCAGATTCCGAAATACATAGGCCGATCCGGTAGCAGACCCATTGTCATCATTCCCATGCGCTCCGGCAATCGCGCTGTTCCCAGAGAGCGAGACGGAGAACCCAAAATAGTCGAAAGCGGCTCCGTCAGAGGCGGTCAGTTTCACATCCTGGGTCTTGGTTGCTGGGGCCGTATGCAGACTCCTGAACACATAGGCCGATCCTGATAAATCCCCATTGCCATCATCCCCACGCGCCCCGGCAATTGCACTGTTCCCGGAGAGGGAGACGGAGCGCCCAAAATAGTCGTAGGCGGCTCCGTCAGAGGCGGTCAGTTTCACATTCTGGGTCTTGGTTGCTGGGGCCGTATCCAGATTCCGAAACACATAGACCGATCCGGAAGAAAGCCCATTGTCATCATCCGCATACGCACCGGAAATTGCGCTGCTCCCAGAGAGCGATACGGAGAACCCAAAAAAGTCGGCAGAGGCTCCGTCAGAGGCCTCCAGTTCTTGTGCATGTATGTAACCAATAGAACAGTAAAATGTAACCAATAGGACGAGGATACGGTAAACGAAAAGAACGAGGAAGGTTTCATAACTCTAGCTGAGTGAAAGGGTAAAGAAAGGTCTCCTTTTGCCACACCCCTTTCGTCTTGCCTATCGGGGTGACTCACCTAGATTGTGCAATCTTGTCTTTTCCTCATTCGTTTCACAGCTAGTTTCCTTCAACGAATCCTTGCCCTCTGATTCACCCTTTCAGAACCTCATCTAGGGGAGTTCCCCTGATAGACGTATCGAATGGAAATTGGTAGTTGGTATTGTATGCAGGTTTTGTTGGTTGATGATCATTCCATATTACGGCTGGGGGTACGCACGTTGCTTCAAACCTCACCTTTTGTCTCAGAAGTCTATGAAGCTGGATCTCGTCAGGAAGCACTCAATCAGTTAGATATAATCCAGCCAGGACTCGTGATCGCGGATTTGGTCCTTGGCTTTGAAGATGGATTGGAATTTCTAAAGGAACTCCGGGCCTTGTATCCGGATCTCCGGATTCTCGTTCTCACCATGCAGGATGAATCCATCTATGCGGAACGGGTGATCCGGGCGGGAGCAAAAGGTTTTTTGGCCAAGCAGGATGCCACCCAACATTTGCTCAACGCAGTTGAAACGATTTGCGAAGGAGAAATCTACCTTTCTCGTCCCTCGTATATCCGGATTGCGGGCAAGAAAACGGATGAACTTACCCCGGAACCAGGAACGCCAATCTCGGCCTTATCTGACCGTGAACTTCACGTCTTTCAGATGATTGGTGCGGGAAAAGCAACACGTGAGATTTCCAGTCATTTGAACCTGAGCCCCAAGACGATTGAAACCTACCGCGAGAACATCAAACGGAAACTCAACCTTGCGAACGCTTCAGCTCTTCGGGAGGCCGCAGAGACATGGGTATTAAGGGGGAACCTATAAAACCATTTCCCTGCAGCCATGAGTCGGAGAAGGAAAAACATGTGTTGCTTACCCTTTCAAACCCTAAGCAAGCAGGAAAACCTCCCGAAGCTTCAGGGCTCTTCCCTCCCCCTTATTTCAGAAGAAATTCAGGAGAAAGCGGTCCTTTGGTCACCCAGTAAACCGGGATAGTGAGGTCCTGCTCAATGTCATCATAGACCATGTGACGGGCCAGACCCGGTTCGGACTCCACGGTTTTCTCCCAAGCATTGAGTGCCACAGGAAAGGTGTGCCCCACTTTGAGTTTATCAATGTGCTTCACAAGCGCACCATCTTTCATGGCCCAGTAGCGGACGCCAATTTCGGCCCCTTTCATCGGCCCGTCCATGATCAGGGCTGATGCATGCAGCAGCGCTTCATCGTAATCCACGGTGGCAGGGTCCTTTGGCTGTGAAATCCCGGTAATCCGGATCGTCACCTTTGGAAGGACTCCAAGTGGTTTTGCGGGTCCGTTTGAAGAACTTGCCACGGGAACTGCAGAAGGGGTCACCCCATTCAGATTCCGTGCGCTCATTCCTGCAATGGGCGGGAGTTTCCGGGGTTTGTATTTGTCCGGGGCGGCCCAGAAATATTTCACCAGGCAACTCAAAACCACCACCCGGGGTTGTTCTGCGTTATCCGGCACTACTTCGCGGTAGATATTCGGCGGATCAAAGCCGCTCCAGGACTTGCTGCCCCAACGGAACAGTCCTCCGACTTCCCGCATGTAAAACTCCGGAAGTCCGGCTCCATGAACCGCGGAGTGCAACTGGCTGTCCCCGATCAGCACCAGATCATTTCTGCGAAGCGTGTTGGGAACATTGTCGCGCTTGAGATACTTGTATTGATAGGGACGGTTGGAGAGGGCCCCTTCAATATCCGGAGCCCCCGGGGCCAGCACCATGGACTTGCGGGGATGTTTGGCATGCCATTTTTTCTGGTTGGCCGGAATATCCTCCGTCTTCATACTTCGCAGCCCCCGGTTCACCACAAAATTCCGCTGAGGGAAGGAGGACTTCTTCGAGTCCTTCATCGATTCCGACCATTTGGACCGATTGCCGCTGAGCTCCCGGGCAAAATCATAGCGCTGAAGTCGCTCGGCCAGCAGCTTGGCCGCAATTTCCCGCCCGTGGCTGGCGGTATGAAAATCATTCACCCAATTGATGAGGTAGGGATTCTCCGCCTCCCGTCGAAAGTGTTCAATCGGATCGATCACTTCAATATCATTCTCGATCAACTGAAGAAGCATCCGGGTCCACCCTGGGGTATAGTCCTGGTTCGGCTGAATCTTGCCACTCAGGAGATGTCCCTGGTAATGAGGGGTCGGAGGATATGGAATAAAGATAAAATCAATGTCTCTCGCCGCCAGGTCCTCCTTCAATTGAAGCAGGGAGGCCAACAGACCGGAGGGCACCTCACCCTGGTCCTGCAGGATCCCGTCAATATCCCTCACGCCCCAGACCATCTTCAACTCTTCTGACCACCCGAAACTCGCCTTAATCTTTTTCATCTCGGTATGCATTTCATTCAGGGCCGCCTCGGAAGGAGCCGTCCCGAGCCGCTTCTGAAGGTAGGATTTCTGCTTTGCCATGATGTCCTGCCGGGCCTTGAGCTCACCCGCGCGGACGGCATCAGAGGGGCGGGCCACGGGAGGGACACCCTTCCATTCATTGGAACGGCTGGTCACGGCTCCCTCCAACGCAAAACCGCTACCCGGCAGCAGGCAGATGATGGCCACACATGTCAATAACGTCACTCCGGTCACACGCATACATTCTCCTAAGGTCTAGTCTGATTAAAGGACAAAACATACCGAAAGCGCGAAGAAAAGATTAGAGATTATTTCCGTAATTTATCTTTAATTCGCGACAAATGCTTCGCAAAACGAAGAGGATGAGAACCTCCTCACCCCGCATCGCACTGGTCAGTCCCGGGCATACCCTGCCTCGACGGATTCTGATGGAAGCCAGGCGTCGCCTGCTGCGAAAACCCGGATGCCGGTCGGCGCTGTTTTCCTCGAAAGGAAATCTTGAGGAGGTTGTCCGATGGCAGCCGGATGGACTGATTGCACACGTGAACAGCCATGGGTTCCGGGATCGACTGCTGACACTCGGACTTCCGGTGGTCAACACCTCGCAGGTTTTATTCGATTTGCCGTTTCCATCTGTCTCTCCGGATAACCTCCGTATTGGCCAAATGGCAGCGCATCACCTGTTACATCAGGGATACACTTCATTCGTATACGTGGGACAGAAAGACCTGGCTTACTCCTACTTCAGAGAAGAGGGATTCCTTGCCTCCCTTCAGGAAATGAAGGTCTTTCCGTCGTACCATGGAAAACTTCCTCCGCCCATGGGCCTCGGGGCGGGCCGGTTTGACATGCCGGATGAGTTCAGAAACTGGCTCCTGGCCCTCCCTCCCCGCACGGGACTTTTTGTGGCGGACGATCCTACAGGTGCCGTCATTCTGGAAGCGGCGGAAGAGCTCTCCATCCCGCCTGAAGACGCTCCGGGAATCGTGACCGGACACGACATGGACTGGCCTACAGATCCGACCTTGAGCTCAGTCGAGATTTCAAACCGCAGGTGGGGTTCCGCTTCGGCCGAGATGATCCTGGGCTGGCTGCAGCATCCAGAATCGGTCCCTGAAGACGTCTTTTTTCCACCCGGTGAATTGAACCAAAGGGAAACGACCTCCTCCGTGGCGACCCGGGACCCTGTGGTACTGGAAGCCATTCAGTTCATCCGTGACCATGCTGATCTGGATCTTTCCGTGCCGGATGTGGCCGAGGCCGTCGGACGCGGCCGGCGAACGCTCGAACGCCGCTTTAAAGAGGAACTGGGGTACACCCTCTTGCATGAAATCAACCGTGCACATGTACAACTGGCCAAACAGCTCCTGCGGGAAACCAATGATTCCGTCGTCGATGTCTCCCGTCAGGTGGGGTTGGACGATGTCAACCGGTTGATCCGGATCTTCAACAAGTTCGAAAAGATCTCGCCCGGCAAATACAGAGAACAGATCCGCCAGAACACCTGATCCCCCCTGGGTGAAAGGTGCAGAATGCTCTCCCGTGAGCAACCTGAAGGCGTCGATGGGAAGGTTGACGGTCCTGGAACCATCCGGACCGGAAATGTTCCCCTTTTCTCCTAGAAGGACACAGCCCTCTATCGGTCGCTGGCTGGCTTACAATCCCCACTCCGCCTTCTCCCTCTCCGAGCAAAAGCAGGGAGTGTGACAAAAAGCACCTTCACCCACGCCGGCGTCGAACGGTAATCACTACCGCGATTCCAGACAGTCCGACCAGAACAAAGGTTCCGGGCTCCGGGACCGGGGCCACAAGTACCGCAATCGCAGCCCCTCCGGACTGGGCGCCATCTGTGGTTTGGTAACTGGCAGTCGGCGAGAGAAGCCCGGACACAGACGCATGCGCACTCTGTCCACGGTAACTGCTTCCCTGCTGATGCAGATCACCGGCGGTGTATGAAATCGAACCCGTTCCATCTGTTCCGCCGAAGCTGATCCCAAACGGAGTCTTCACTTTGGCAATGGATCCGCCAACCAACAACATCGATCCAGCATCTGCCGTCCCCAAACCCAGAAACGGATCATCCACCACATTCACGTTACTGGTCGCCTGCCCGACGGTTGAGGACACGATGTTCGAAACGTCCTGATCGGCACCGGAGAGTTGATAGAATTGAAGAATGGTCCCGCTCCCTTCATTCCCGGTGAAATCGACACTCACATCGCCGACAGACACCGTGCCCAGGCTTATGGCAAAAGCCTGCACACTCCCGTACGTCTGGGTCAGACTGTCCAACGGGGTCATGGCAACGGAATTGATGTCAATTGAGGTCGTAAGGTTGCCGGAGTTCCTGCTTTCAATCATCGCCACAAGCACCGTATCGCTGGAGGCCACAAGAGACAGATTGAAGTCGGTCAGCGTTCTGACGTCGGTTCGGTTCTCAAACATCACGGCTCCCTGCGCAATAGAGAGGCCGAAAGAGAGGGACAGGAGCGGGAGGATAATCTTCATGATAAGGAGGGGGTGGGAATGGCTATCGATTTCTAACATAAATCTAACATTCACCTATATTCACGCTCAACACCCAATATGCGCCAATCATCCTGATTTCACGACAGCTCTGGCCTCACACTCACACACTACTCCTGCACCTTCTGCAGAAGAGGTGAGTGACGGAGACGTGACGGGATCAGTGTTTACGACGACGGACAGCCAACAGAGCGCAAAGACCTGAAATTCCCACCAATGCAAATGTACCGGGTTCCGGGATCGCGTAAATATTCACGGATGTGAGCGAATGACTGTCTCCCCCACCGGAGGTCACCGTAATCGAGGTGCTGTACGCTCCGGCAGCCAACCCTGTATTGTAGGCGGCATTCCCGCCCGACCTGTTTGTCCCTCCAAATGTCGAGTCAAAGTCCACATTGGTGAAAGCACTGGTCACGCTCGTTCCTGCAGTATCACTCCAGAGAAAATGGACCACCACACTGTCTTCCTCAACACTGGTAAAGCTTGTGGAAAAGGTTCCGGGACCGGAATTCCCATCACTTCTGAACTGGTCCGCCTGATCATAATTGTTCAGGGTGGCCCCGGTGAGCTGAAGGATACTTGCGGTACTTCTGGCCGTATTCCCACTGAAGACCAGATCCACTTCATTGCTGCCGCCGGTTAGATTGCCCAGTTCAATCGCAAAAATCCCATTAAAATCACTTCCACTGGGTGCATTCACGCCTCCAAGCAAGGTCATGGCCTGAGCACTGCCCCCATTCAGGGAAGCCGTGACGGAGTGCGAGGCACCATTGTTTGTTCCATAGGCCACAATCAGCACGACATCATTGCCATCATCTAGCAACACATTTGGGGTCGAATTCGAATTCGTGTTTAGAATCGAAGGGGTTTCCGGATTCACCATAATCGCAGCATTCAACATCGTGAACATGGACAGTGTGAGGGAAGCCATCAGGATCGGTTTTATCGGGTTTTGCACAGTCTCTTCCTTAATCAATTTACGGTTTGCCTTAAATTAGCACCTGCTCACCTCCCGAACAATACATATATTGCGGATTGCATCTTTATTTTACGTCAAACAAAAAGGGCCAAGGTAAAGAGTTCTCCGATGATGTCGGCGGTGAACAAAGAGAATAAATGGACCCATCAGGACAATGCTGCCGCTGTCACTCCGGGTTGTTACCGACCGAACAGGGATTGGACGGTCCGGGCAACGGAAATTGCCGCTTGCCCGGCGAATACAAACGCATTATGATATAAAATATACTCATTTTACTAACATCTTCTCCCGGGAGCACGATATGAAAACCATCCTTCCTCTTATGGTACTGAGCTCAGCACTTGTGGGATCCCTACACGCGGAACCGATTCCCCCACAGGAACCACTGGCAGGTGGGGTGTACACGCTCTGGAATCGGGCGGTCCAGGATGAGGATGGCTGGTTTACCCCTCCTCAGCGGAACCGGAAGAAAATCGGGGAACACCCACCGGTGAAAAAAGAGGTGCGGATGCGGAAAGTTGAGAGAGAGGTGCCGGTCTACGCATACACAACAAAGGAGGTCATGGTTCGCACCCAGGGAAACTCCGCAGGCGCACAGGGAACGCTGCAGAAAAAAACCGTGAAAGTGAGAGGCAAGCAGATCGGGACCAAAACGGAAACGCGACTCGTATCAGATCCCAAAGGCCCGATTAGACGTACCCAGACCATTCGCAGGCCGATTTACGGTCCGGGAGGAACTGATCGGTGGCAGTTGGGGCGGGTGGGAACGAACGCGCTTCAGGCGGCCGTTCTCCAACGCACCGGTATCGAGGAAAGCCAGGAAGACATCAATATCGTCACGGAGAACCTGGTGGAACTGGTTGAGGGGTACGGCCTGCCGGATTTAACCTGGGACCTAGTGTGGATGATCGTGTTGTTCTCCGAATCCGACCATCACCAAGCTCAGGAATATGTACCGGACATGGTGGAGAAACTCATGCGGGCCCAATGGACCGACGGATCGGGGGCAGGCCTGTGGGGACCGATTGCGATTCAGCCGGAGTATCTCGCGTATTTGTACCAGCGGTTCTGGCAGGCCAGCGAACGCTTTTCCTCGGTTAAAGCCGATGTGGGAGAGGATCAGAGCCCCGCCGCGCTGAAAAAGATCAGCAACGAAGTCGCAGAGTTGGATGCCGTCAAAGAAGAACTGAATCACTACACATGGTTCTACGAGAAGGCGAACCCGGTTGACACCAGCATCTCCCTTACTGATCCATGGGAAGAAAAACGGTCGTTCGGGCTTCCTTCTGAATATCCCTTTCATACCCGTACCGCCGATTTGGAAAGTACATGGCTGGCACTCATCGCCATCCGGGCAGCCGCCGACCGGAATCTGATCCAGACCCCAGGCCCGACCTCGCCTCCGCAACCCGGGCGTCTGCAGAGACCCCCGGCTCCGAATCCGAAACGCGTCGTGGTGCGCGCGGGGATGGGAGTGATGCGTCAGCAGCATTCCAGCGGGGCGTTCACAGAAGGGAATCATCATGCTGCCACCCGAGCCTTTCAGCAGGTGCAGGGGATCCGCGGCATCCCGTTGCAATCGAATGCCAGTTTCCCATCGCTTCCCTCCCCGGTCACCCTCACCAGTACCGCACAGGGTCTGGCCTGCCTGTCCATCATCGGGGATATCCTCGGCCCTTCCGCATACCGACAGTATGGTCGCTCCATGCTGGGAGCGAAACAGATTCTGGACAGCAAGATCCAAGAGCTGTCAGCCGGAAACACCGAACACCTGGGGAAACATTCCATGGGGAAACTGGGGTTTGCTCTCGCGCTCATGGATTCCGGTCCAGAGATGGAATCCGCTCCTCAGGACCTCCGTGCAGAAGCCCTCTCGATTGTGCTGGCGGAAAAGAGCAAGGACCGGAATGCATGGGGCACAGGAAAAACGGCCACCTTCCTTCCCACAGTGTGGAAAGCCCAGGCCCGGGTCCTCCCCCAGAGGACCAAAGGACATGAGGGCTTCGATGAACCGTTTGTTTGGCGGAAACTGGATCCGAAAAAAACGCAGAACTTTCATAAGTTCCATCAGCAGAAGAACACCCGCATGGATTCCGGTGTGCTCACCGCCCTGGCGGTTTGGATTCTCTCCGGTGGAGAACCGGTTGAGGCCGAGGTTCCCTCTCCCACTCCGCCAGCTCCTGAAGCAGAGGAAGACGTCCCGGAGATGACGAAGCTCCGGTAGCGGATCACCCGTGAAACAGGGGGGTCAGGTATTGCGCGGCATCCGGAAGGTTCGCGGGGTCATCCCCGTTTCTTTCCGGAAAACGGTCATGAACCAGGGAACATCCTGGAACCCCGAAGCCAGAGATATCTGTTCGAGATTCAGATCGCTCTGAAGCAGCAGCATCTTCGCATGTTCGATCCGCATGCGTTTGATTTCCCGGGAGGGTGAGCGGTTCAGGTAGGTTCGGAAACGATGTTCAAGCGTTCGACGGTTTACGCCACCTGCCCGGGCAAGGTCCTCCACGGTCACCCCCTCCCGGAAGTGTGCCCGAAGATATTTCAGGGCTTTGGCCAGGGCCTGGTCCTGTACGGCCACCGCATCCGTACTCTGCCGGGTGTCCACCCGCACAGGTGCAAGCAGATGTTCGTGTTCCAGGGCCGGCTCTCCCTGCATCAGAGTGTAAAGCAGATGGGCTGACTGATAGGCAATGCGTTCGAGGGGAGGCACCACACTGGACAACGGGGGAAATGCCAGTTGCCCCAGTGGATCATTATCCATTCCCAGAACGGCAATCGAGTCCGGCACAGAACGTCCGGCCTCCTGTGCCAGCTCCAGAACCCGTAATCCTAATGGATCGTTACAAACAAACACACCGCAGGGTTCAGGCAGTGAGCGAAGGAACTTGAGGATCTTCTGGTCACTTCGGGCATTTCGTTGCCGGGAAGCAGGTGTCAACGGCTCCCGAATCCAACACGCCTCCACCTCCAGCCCCTCCTGCTGAGCTGCGGTGCAGACCCCCTGCCACCGACGGTGACTGAACCATGGGGCTTCATGCCCGATATACGCCAAATACCGGTGCCCATATCCTATGAAATGTTCCGCGGCCACGATTCCGGCCTGCAGATCATCCACACAGACTCTTGGGATGGGAGATGTCGGCAAAGCCGAGGAATGATTCACAGCAGGAAAGGGCTGTTGCGAAATCCAGTCTGCATAAAATTCCGTTCCCAGATAGGCAATGACCCCATCCGGCGGGTTCTGCTCCAGTTGATGCAGCATTTTATCATGAGGACGCTGAAACTCAAACTGCCACCTCACACCGGATGCCTCCACAAAGGATCTCCAGCCCTGGATCATCTCCAGCGTGGGCCAGGTCATCAACACAATCCGTTTCGAAGGGTTCATCGCATTTACAAAATTTTTATTCGCGTTCAGTCATAATACATTTCCGCCAATTTTGCTATAGAGAGAACCAAGAAATGCTCCTCCATTCCAACGGTACACGTATGACATCCCACACCTCTCTCCCCCTCCTTCTCATCACCGTCCTCCTCACCCCTCATCTCCGGGCCGCCATGCTACCCGGTGCGATCGACAACGATGGCAGCGGCAACCCCTTGGGGAATCTGACAGCGTCGGCCTCAAGTTTTGTCGCACTCGACCGTGAACCCGCTCATCTCGTGGACGGAAGCGGACTGGAACTCAGTATCGGAGGCAATGCATCCGACCCGTTGGATTATGAAAACCGGGAATTTGATGCATTCGGCCGACAGGACAGTTGGTTAAGCGACAATGGGGACACGACACCCTGGGTACGAATTGACCTTGGTCAGGAATATGACCTGGATACGGCCCATATTTTCAACTACAACCCCACGGACAATGGACGGAAAAATCGCGGGGCGAGTTCAGCCAATCTCTATGTGTCTACAGTGCTGAACCCCGGGAATGATTTCACAAATGTCGCGGAATGGACCCAGGTTGGCAGCACCTTCGCGATCACACGTGCTCCAAATGATTCTGCGCAACTGGATGCGGATCTCTTCTCCTTCGGGGGCATGACGGCCCGACATGTGGCACTGGACCTTCTGGGAAACCATGGTGACAGTACGTTCACGGGTCTGGGCGAAATTCAGTTCTTCGCCATTCCTGAACCCAGTTCCTTTTTACTCATGGGTCTTGCCCTGTGCACAGGCCTGGTGAGTCGAAGACGACGATAACATCCGGAGCCGTCTGGCCCCGAGATGATTCATCCCCGACGGCGGGACGTAGTCGCTCGAAGCGATGAGGGTAAGGGCAACTTACCAGTCTTTTCCCTGACTTGTGCAGTCTTTGATCGTCAGTTCCCGCACATCGTCCTGAATGTATGGAGGGCGGATATCCTCAGCGTCCAGATGCAGCACAATGTTTTCACACTTCAACCCGACCACATGACGCAGGAAAAATCCGTGGGCCGGCAGTTTGTAGTCCGTTTTTTTCGTAAACATGTTCACTTCCGGATAGGCCGTGCTGTTTTCGGGCACATCCTGCATCACTTCCGAGTCATCCTGCACCCCGCCCTCCAGCCACAGATCCAGATTGGAGAGACGTACACGGCGGACCGGATAACCGGGATAGCCGGTGATCGAGCAGGCATGCGGACCCACTGACCGACCCTGAAGGTTCTGAATGGTAATGTCCTCCACACAGCCGCGAGGAGGTGTTTCCTCCTCCAACCTCCGGTCGAGACGTTCACCGAATTTAATAAATACCGGAGTGAATACCCCATCTGCGGTCAATCCATTCACATGAATATTCTTCATCCGCCCTCCATCCACGCATTCCAATGCGACCCCGGTGATCACCGGCCGGCCCTCCGGAAATCCCGGAATCGGTGAGGGGTTCGCGGAACGGCTCACCATGCAGTTTGAAATCCGAATATTTTCAAAACCGCCTACCGACTCGGTTCCGAATTTGATTCCGTGGCAGTTGGACCTCATGTGGCAGTTTTGAACCAGAATGTTCCGGCAGGGTGAGGGCCCGGTGCTTTTGAACACCAGTGCATCATCGTGACTGTCGATATCGCAGTTAAAAATCTTCACGTTGGAACTGCCGTCGATGTCCATCCCGTCATTGGTATGATGGCCGGGGTGATTCCAGACCGAAACTCCGTCAATACGCACGCTGTCACAGGCATGGTAGACCTGCATCCAGGAACCCGAATTCCGAAGACGGATATCCCGTACCGTGACATTGCGACAATGAACAAACTGGAGGTTTTGCGGGTGCCCCTCCGCTCCATACCGTCCCTCAATCTGACCACCGCAGCCTCCATCTCCGTCAATCATGCCCAATCCGGTCACGGACACGTTCTCACAGTCATAGGCCCGGACAAAGGCACGTGGCCCCACCCGGCGGGATACGGCCTTTCCATCCACCGTGGAATCCCAGAAGGGATAATCATCCGGGTGATTCGTTCCTTTGAGAACCGCACCGGGTTCAAAATGGAGTTCCACCCCGGACCGCAACCATACGGTACCGCTGTACCAAACCCCGGAAGGGATGACCACCCGTCCTCCCCGGCCCTCGAGAGAGTCAATCGCGGATTGGATCTGCTGGGTCTGGGGTCCGGAATCGGGTTGAGCCTGGAAGTCGGTGATGGAGATACTCATAATCGTGGTCCGTGCTTGTCATGCGGAACGCATGGGTCAGTGGTCAGGAAATCAAAAACGGGATCAGCAAAGCAGGAAGTCGCCCTATCCGTCAACGGAAACTGGATTTTTTCATGCCGGAGTTCTGCACACAAAGATTTCACAGAGTCGATGTTTTGCGAAATCGGCAAGGTCCCGTATGATGTGATCCTCTGTTCTACCCCCAACCGAAGGATTGTTTTATGAATACCCTGGATGCCATTTATCAACGCCGTTCGATCAAAGCCTTTGACCCCGATCACCGTTTATCCGAGGAAGAGGAAAACACACTCTTCGAAGCCATGATCCAGGCGCCGACCAGTTTTAACATCCAGCACTGGCGGTTTGTCATCCTGCGGGATCCGGAGCTCCGTCAGAAGATCCGAACCGAATTCGGAAATGATCAGGCCCAAATGACCGATGCCTCTCTGTTGGTACTGTTCACCGCAGATGTGAATGCCTGGGCCAAGGACCCTTCCCGCTACTGGCAAAATGCGCCTCAGGAAGTGAATGACCTTCTCGTGGGCTGGATGGGACCCTTTCACGAGGGACGTGAATGGCTGCAGCGCGATGAAGCGCAACGCTCCATCGGAATGGCCATGCAGACCCTGATGCTGGCCGCACAGGAACTGGGGTATCAGTCCTGTCCCATGATTGGGTTTGAGATCGAAAAGGTTCAGGAACTGATCAACCTTCCCGAAGACCATGTGATCGGCCCCATGGTCGCAATCGGCAAAGGAACCAAAGAAGCCTGGCCGAAACCCGGTCAGCTTCCTCTGTCTGAGCTGGTTGTGGAAAACAGCTTCTAGGTTCCCCCCCGCCAGTACCACCTCCCTTGCTCCATGCAGGGGAGGTTTTTTTCATCAACAACGGACCTCGCGGACAGCACGGACACACGCGTTCCAGTCGCTTGAGTAGAGAGAATTAGATCCTCTCAAGCAACGCCCGTACTTTGGGTTCCAATGCCTGCGCCATCCTCCATGCCCCCAGGTCTGTGGGATGGCTGCCGTCAATAGTTCCCTCTCCGTCTTCACCGAACCAGTCGGGGTGGGTGGCAAGCGTCAGTCCGCTCAGGCCTTCTCCCTGAAGCTCCTGCACGATCCGGTGCAGCATGCGGTTCTTCTCCCGATACTCGGTCTGACGGAAGGGCTGAAACCTGGATCCGCCAAAGCGCCGGTCTTCCACTAGTAGAACCGGGGTCTCCGGTTTCGCGGCCCGGAGAATCCGCAAAAATTCCGGCAGCCGGTCTCTCAACTGCTCGGGGGTGTTGTTGGGAAGGCAGTCGACAAGATAGAGAACCGGATCCAGCCGTCCCAGCGCGGTGGCCACCGCAGGCTCACACCAGGCCCGGCCGGCAAACCCCAGATTCAGCAGATGACGATCGAGCATGCGACCCATTTGGCAGGCATGCGGCATCCCAGGTCTGGAAACACCTGCCCCATGTACGATACTGGTCCCGTAATAAGCGATCGGTTTTCGCAGGTCGGGATTCAACACCGGACGGAGCGGCGTGCGGGAGCCAATCCACAACTGGTCAACCCGGGTGGAAATGGGGAGATACACCCGGTAGTCCCGTTCCTGACCATCGAGATCTCCGTAGGGAAGAGAACCATCGCAGAACGGAGGGTTCCAGGGAGAACGGCTTCCCGCCCAATGCCAGTTGTCGCAGGTATCCCTGCCGTAGAGATCGAGCCCACTTTGCGGGGTGCGGTTGATCTTGTCACCCTGCGGCATGGGCGACGTCAGGTTCCATTTGGCAAAGAGGCGGTCCGGGGCTCCGCAGAAGTCCACATACACCCCCGCGGGCTTGTTGGAGAGTCCCCAAAGATCCTCGCTGATTTGCTCCTGCATTGAGGCAGGAAAACGGTCAAACGGCTGCTCCCGCTCTTCATTCAGCCAGCCCAGAGAGGGCCGCCCAAACTCTCGGGCGTCGTACCAGGTTACATCCGCATAGGGGTCACTCATCAGTCATCCTCAAGGTAGCGCAGGTTGTGAAACAGACGGTCCCTACTCCATCGGAGCGGAATTTGACAGAGGGAACCTCGGGCATTCCATTCGGCGAACACCAGACAGCACGATACCGTTTGAGAAAACGGTGCGTATTAACAGTAATATCATTCTTGAATCACGTAAAGAACTCACAGTATGATCCCCCCATTCGCCCCGGGGACTCTTTTCTGATAAGTTATACATGAACAAACAACAGCTTTCGACCCTCCTGTTTGCCGCAGGAATCCTCATCCTCTTTTCCAACTGGGGACGGCTCTCAGACCTGACCGAAGCCACCTTGCGGCAGGAGCAATACCGGCCACATAAGATTGTGTATTGGTCGAATTCGGGCTCTCCGGAGCAGGAGCTGAAAGCTGCGGCGGAGTTCATGAAACGCCATCCGGATGTGATGGTAAAACCCAACTTCCGGGAAACCGGCGGATTACAGGATATCCTGTATGTCAGCTTTCTGAGCGGAAATCCGCCGGATTATATGACTGCCGAAGTACATGAACTTCGCAAATACGCCCTCATCGGGGGCTTGCGCCCTTTCGATGACCTCCTCGACCAGGAAGGACCCGACTACTACGAACGGTATACCCGTGGAAAATCCCGCATCCACCGCTTTTCAGTCAGCCCGGATGATTCCATCTTTGCCCGGGACGATCAGGGGCGCTTTCGTCATCCACTGGAAGCCGCCCGGTTGCTGAACCTCTCCGGAAAGGCCGTGGGATTACGGGGGATTTCCATGCCATCCACCCTCACCTATAACAAACGGATCTTCCGTGAAGCCGCCCGGATGTTTCCGGAAGCGGATCTGGTGGATGAACACGGAGAACCGATCCCCCCTGCCACCTGGCTTCAATTTTACCGCACCGCTGAGGTCATCTCCGAGTACGGTCGACGGGTTGCAGAACAGCGGGGACTGCCGACCCCCGTCTGTTACGGGGTGGTGCTTCAGGGACAGCGGAACACGGACCTTCGCCGTGGAATCCGCCCCCTGGCCCAGCGGGCGGGAAGTGTCAGTTTTAATTTTGCCGGCTCCACCGACATCCTGCAGCAGCACATGGGCACATCTGCCGGGACCTTCCCTTCCCCGCTCGGGTATTTCGAGTATGAACACCCGGCGACCCTTGCGTCCTTTGCCCTGCTCTACAAGATGAAGCAGGACGGCCTGGTGCTTCCCGGGATGGAGTCCCGTCATTATGAGGATGTCCGCACCGCTCTTGCCACCGGACAGGCGGGTATGGTCCTGGATGGATGGCACGCGGCTCTGATCGGGACCGAACGGGTGCCCTGGGCCTCGATGGATTTAGGGTCTGCACCGATCCCGGTCCCCTACGGCAACGAGTTGGAAGAAAAGGCAGAAATCGAGGCCCTGCTCGGCCTCGACCAACTCGGGATCTCACTCGCTCCAGGCAATCCACTCCCGCTTGCGAGTAATACCGGTGTCAAATTTCTGACCTCAGCCTGCCGGTCTCCTGAGGCGACCTGGAAATGGCTGCATGACGGATCGGAAAACGAAGACGCTCTCCGGCGTGCCGCCCGCCGGGGAACGGTGCCCACAGAAACCCGGGCCCGCGAGTTCCTGGGGGATCCGGACTGGTTTCCCTACCCGTATCAGGCTCAGGTGTATGACATCATGGACAACCACTGTGCCATGTGGCCCCAGAAACCGCAGCACGGCCCGGTCGAAGTTCCCTCGGATCTGGATGTGCTCTACAAACACTTTTACAGCGACACTGACCAATCCCTTCCCGAAGTACTGAAAGCGATTCAGGAGGAGCTGACCGCCTACAGTCAGGCGGCCAATGCGGAATTGGCAGAACGGATCCTGACCGGCCTCACCCAGCCGGACACCTGGAGTTTCCCGGCATTTGAGGCCGAATCCTCGGAGGACTTCTTCACCCTCCAGCAGGAACGGGCCCTGAATCCTGAAATCGAATCACAGTTGGAACAGATCCGGGCCGACCTCATCCAGCAGGCCCGGAAGGACCCTCGGCTGACAGCCAGACTGCTGACTCCGGACGGCGCCGGTCTCCGCCCGGATCTATGGCAGTTCACGCCTGCCGACTCCCCCTGGCAAACCCTCTGGGTGCCAGGCCTTATGCTGGGGTGCGTCCTGTTGTGGTTTCTGGTCAACGGCATCCGGAATCAGCGCCAACGGCAGGTGTGGTGGCAGCAGACCAAGCGTGAGTCCCGCCAGAACTGGCAGGGGTATGTCTTCATGTTTCCGGGTCTCCTTCTCCTTTTCGCCTTTGCCATATACCCCTCGTTTTATCAGTTTTCCCTGTCGATGCAGCGGGGGGACGGACTCGGGACCATGCAATGGGTCGGCTGGGACAATTTCGCCCGCATCCTCAACCCGAATCATCCACGGTTTGACGCCGTGTTCTGGAATACGGTTCTCCCCAATACCCTGCTGTACATGCTGGTGGTGACCTGCGGGCAGTTGGTTTTCGGACTGATGATCGCCAGTCTGCTCAACCTTCCCCTGAAATCCAATTCTGTATACCGGGTGCTGTTCTTTATCCCGTTGGTGACCTCCCTGGCCATTGTTTCCGTGATTCTGATCGGGCTGCTCAAGGGAGAGGATTCCGGCATCAACCAGTTCCTCATTTCAATGGGATGGCAGAACCTTCCCTACCGCCTGGGCCTGACCGATTCTCCCGGTGAGATGATCAACTGGCTGGGGGAGAAAACCGGTCTGTGGACTGTCATGGTCGTGGGGATCTGGCACGGTCTGCCCTACAACATCATCCTGCTGCTGGCCGGTCTGCAGTCCATCAGTCCGGCCCTGTATGAGGCGGCCAAAGTGGACGGGGCCTCCCCGCTGCAACGCTTCCGGTTCGTCACCGTACCAGAACTCCTCCCCATTCTGATCATTATCGCCTTCCAAGCCTTTATCGGGGCGGCCAAAGCCTTCTCGCTGGTGTTTGTGTTAACTGAGGGCGGGATCAACCACAGCTCCGAATTGGTCGCCACCTACATCTGGAAATGGGGCTTCATGCGACCGGAAGGACGGGATGCGGATCTCGGGTATGCCTCCGCTCTGGGGATCATCTACTCTCTGTTGCTGATGAGTCTGACACTCGCAAATGTGATCATCATCGCCCGCCGGTGGAAACGACGACTCTCCACCGATGCACCGGACCTGAAGGAGGTACCCGCATGAGCCCATCCCGCCGCACCCCGCTGAAAGACCGGATCCGCTACAAGGGGCCACTGATGCTGGTTCACCTGGTCCTCATGACACTGGGTCTCCTGAACCTGTACCCCTTCCTCTGGATGGTGGGCACCAGCTTCAAAGCCGAAGCGGAATCCTCCACCGACCGCATGCGTCCGTTACCGGGACTGAAATATCGGCTCAGTGATACCTATGAACTCCGAAGCACCCTGCCCTCCGGGTTGGAGCCAGGCCTGAACGACCTTGAAGGGGACGCTTTCGAGGCCGCACTTCCGACCCTGCGGTCCAAGCTGGTGGTCATCGACCGGCTGCAGCGCGCCGCCTCCCCCTCCCAGGTGCATACGCTCATACAGAGCCGGGCCTCTTCTGCAGATCCTGAAGACCTGTCCCGGACGCTCATCGAGACCGGCCTGCTTGACACACAGGATGATCACATGTGGGTTCGTCCTGAAGCGTTCGAGGCTGCCGCCTCGGAGGATCTTTCACCCGATCAGACAAAGATCCTGCGGGCGCTAGTGGACAGTCAGTCCGTGACGGTCCGGGAATATGCGGTGCTTGCAAGACTGGATGAACAGGGGGCCGCCCGACACCTGGATGCGTTGCTGGATGTGGGGGTGATGGAGCAGCAGTCCATCTCCTCCGAGGAAGGTCCTCAGGCAGCCTACCTGCTGCGGAAGGGGGCAAGGGAGGCAATCGAGCAGGATCTGTATCCCCGTCACATTCTCACACTGTGGGATCTGCATACCGAAAATCTGAAACAGGCCGAAACCCGTTCCACCTATGCGCAAAGCCGCATCCGGGTTTCCGAATATGCACAGAAATACAGCTTGGCGAGTGAAGAGCCTGCCCTACTGGAATTGTCCGGGCTCCAGGAGGCGGGGTACCTGACCCCCGCCAGTTATCAGGCAATGAACTACTGGGTCGTGCTCAAGGGCGAAAACATCCTGCTGAACTTCATGACCACGATCCTGTTGACCGCGATGGTGGTTCTCGGAACCGTCTTATCTTCCTCTATGTTGGGCTACGCCCTGGCCTGCCTGAAGTTTCCCGGAAAATTCTGGGTCCTCGGCATTATGATTTTCACCTCCATCCTTCCGGGGGAAGCGAGGGTGATTCCTATTTTCAAAATGTTGCTGTCCATCAACGGACTGGAGAGTCTCTGGGGGTTAATGGCCTGGCTGACCTCCTTCGGTGTCGGCAATGCCATGCTGATGGCCGGGTTCTTTCTCACCCTGCCCAAAGAAGTGAATGAGGCGGCCAATGTGGACGGGGCCGGGGTGTTCCGGACCTTCTTCGACATCGCGCTTCCCATGGCACAACCCATCGTGATGACTGTCGGAATGTTTGCCTTTCTCACCGCCTGGAACAATTTCATGGTTCCACTGTTGTGCACCATCAGCCGGCCCAGCTTGCAGCCCCTTGCCGTCGCGGTGTATAACTATCAGGCCGGGCATCCGGGAAAATGGCATCAGATCAATGCTGCGGCCGCAATCATGATCATTCCTGTGATCCTGGGCTTCCTCGCGGTTCAGAAACATGTGGTCAAATCCATTGCCGTGGGAGCCGTAAAAGGATAAAACATGACACGGGATCTCCACGCAGAACAGAATATCGAAGACAGTCTTGGGGCAAAGGCCTCTCAGAACAAACCTGAACGTCTGGAGTGGTTTGCCCGTCAGGGGTTGGGGGCGTTCATCCACATCAGTATCGACGTACAGTTCGGCCTGGTCATCAGCCACAACCTGATCAATGCCGACGCCGACTACTTGAAGCACTATTTCACCGAACTGCCGGAAACCTTCTGTCCCGATCAGTTTGATGCCACCCGCTGGGTGCGCTTTCTCCGCACCATCGGCATCCGCTACGTGATTCTGACCCACAAGCATCACAACGGATTCTGCATGTGGCACACCGAAACCACGCCTTTCCATATTGGCAACACCCCCTTCAAGCGGGATATGACCCGGGAACTCTGTGATGCCTGCCGGGAACAGGGACTGGCTGTAGGGGTCTACTTTTCACCGGATGATTTTCATGTGCTGTGGCAACAGGGAAAACGGATCCGGCGGCGGGATCTTGAGGTGCTTCCCAAGGGGAACCCGGAACTGATGGCGCTGGCGAAAGCGCAGGTCACCGAATTACTGACCCACTACGGCCCGATCGACATGATCTTCTTCGACGGCGATCCCACCGGCCTCAAAGAACTCGCATGGGAACTGCAACCGCACTGCATCGTCACCCGGGGAGCTCTCCCTACCCCCGAGCAGCATCTGCCGGAGATGGGAGACGATGCGGAAGACCTGCAAAGACCCTGGGAAGCCTGCTTTACGATGGGACGTCAATGGCAGTACCGCGCCTTGCACGAAGCCTACAAATCGCCTCAGACCGTGATTGAAATGCTGATCCGCACCCGGGCTGGAGGCGGGAATCTGCTGATGAACTTCGGCCCCAAGGCGGACGGCAGCCTCGCTCCAGAACAGGAGGACATCATGCGGGAAGTCGGGGTCTGGCTGTTCATCAACCGAGATGCCATCTACGACGTGGTGCCTTACAAGGTCGCCAGAGAAGGCGATGTGTTTTACACGGCCTCATCCGATAGCACCAAGATCTATGCGCTTTTGACTCAGATCGAGTGGCCCACCCTGCCGACCTTCAATGATCCGCCGGAACTCGAACGTCTGCCTGAACCTCAACTCGATGAGGATGGACTGCACAGCGCCAAAGCCCGGAGGCTGACCTGGAAACTGAAGGCAGTGACCGCCGGACCCGAAACCAACATCCGCCTCCTGGGTCAGCATGCCAACAGCGTCATGCCCAAAGCCATCACCGAAACCGTGGTATGGGAACAGCACGGGGACGAACTTCAGGTGACCGCCTGGTTTACCAAACGGCAATACAACGACTGGTTCTGGGACCTGCCCATGGTGATTTGCATTGAGAACCCCCTTTTATAACCCGTACATTGAAGAAACCCTATGAACATTCGATCCACCCTCCTCACGATGTTTGCCGCCCTGCTGGCGGTTCCTCTTTTGGCACAGGAAACTCCGTCCAGTAAGTACTGGTCTCACGCCTTCCGTCTTCCGGCTGAATTGTTTGACGCCTGGTCGACCAAAGACAAACGGGCAAAACGAAGCCTGAAAAAACCGGGGGCCCACATCGAGGTCTGGGCCCCTGAAGGAGCCACACAACTCCGGGCCGTGATGCTGATCCCCAACAACACGGACTCGGTACATATCGGGGAGCACCCTGCGGTCCGAAAAGTTGCCGAGAAACATAAGATCGGCATCGTCTTCCTGAAAACCTTCAGCGGTGCGGCCATCGAACGGGCGGACCCTCCCGAACTGGCGGAACAGTCCTTCAACACGGTGCTGGCCATGGCGGCAGACGCGACCGGGATCGACGATTTTAAACATGCCCCCTGGATCACCCTCGGGAAGTCCTCCCGCGGACGTTTCCCGTTCCGCACCGCCTGGTGGAACCCGGAGCGGGTCGTGGCCAGCATCTCCTATCACGGAGAAGTTCCCACCTGGCCCATGGCCGGGTGGTCCAAGGCTAAGGATGAATCTGTCCTGCACTGCGCCATCAACGGTCTGAGTGAATGGGATGGAACCTGGTACCGGGCGGTGCGGCCCGGTCTCCTGAACTACCACCGCCATACCGACTGGCTGGGGCATCAGGTCGTCATCATGGGCGTGGACCACGGATACTATCCGGATTATTACCTCTATCCCACTTTCCGTCAGCCCATGCCGCAGAAAATGCCCGGGGTGCCCAAACTGGCCCGCTGTCAGCGTACCTGGGACTATATCGCCGCATTCATCGACTCGGCCATGACGCTGCGGGTGCCCGAAGGGACCTTCCCCGAAGGAGGTCCGATCAAACTCAACCAGATCGACCGGAACACCGGACTGCTTATCCATCCGCGTGCGATCGAGGAAATTCTCGGGCTGAAATGGTTCGAATTCCGGAAAAAAGCAAACGGTGACTACGACAGCATCAAATGGCCGGATGAAGTTACCCCCGTCTACGACGACGAACAGGGAACCATCCCCCTGGATCAGTTGGTGAAGCGGGCCGAAGAGGTCCCCGAGGCGGAACGAAGTGATTACCTCTGGATCGCAGACAAAGCCCTACTCAGTGCCTGGCTGGATCTGCACAATACCTACAAAGTCAAAGAGCGGATTCTGGAGAGCCTCAACTAACCCCTCTGTGTCTGAGCTTATTTCTTCGACGAGACATGTTTCCTTACAGTCTGAATACGTCAGTGTCGCGTTAAAGCCTTCGACAACTCGCTAGAGCATTTTAAATAAAAC
>DIYN01000029.1 GCA_002429065.1 Verrucomicrobia bacterium UBA6053
TCGCTTTTCATGTTAACTGACCCCGCCCCTAGCGCTCACTAAAGTTCGCGCCACACTATCTGATCAGTATGGAATCACCACAGATCAATGCTTGCTGAGAACCACGAACGCCAACCAACAGAAATTGGACGATGAACATGAAACAGGAACGGAAGCTTGGCGCTCATTTCTACCGTCACGGATGAACACGGATACAGGCAGATCCAGTACCTCATGTTTATCATGTTTTCAGACGAATGGATCCGTATGCATCCGTGGTTCACCCTGTTGATGTTCAAGTCCATGATGCACACCGCTCTGTATCATCTTGCTTCGGAAGACTTGAAAGGTCCTCCCCGTTGTAGAATCAATGCGTCTCAGGGTTGGTGAATGCCCACCTTGAAGAAGAGGGTGCCCTGGATGGCAGAGGCGGGGGTGTAGTCGAGTTGGGTTTGAACGCCCTCTGCGGGCAGGTTGCTGGCAAACAGCGTCCAGGTCGGGGATCCGGTCAGGTGGGTGGTTTGATACAGGTCGTAGGTCCGGGCAGGTGCCTCCGTATCCTGACGTGAATCCCAGACGATGGAAACGGTGCCGTCCGTGGACATGTGAAGGTCCTCAATTTCCAGCAGGGAGGTGTCATCGCGGGGGAGGGTGGAGGATTCGAATTCCTCCCGGTTGCTTTTGCCGTCCAGATCCTCATCTCCGTCCGGATCGGTCAGGGAATGCACCGCTTCCCAGCGGTCGTGCATGCCGTCCGCATCTTCGTCGAGACCCCGTTCAAAGGCCCCTAGGTCAACTCCGTTGCCAATGGGCCGCGCGCTGCCGACAAGGTCATCGTCCGGTGCTCCTGTCGCAGTCCCGGCATCCACCGCTTCGCTTAGCGCATGCAGCCGGAAGTCTGCGGTTGCCGGATTGGCATTGGCATTCCGGAACAGATGTGTGGCGGCGGTGAGGTTGTTTGCATTCACCGCCACCTGATCGTTTCGGGAACTGACCAACAGGTTATGCTGAATGGAAGGAGCCAGAGCTGATGGGACATTGTGGGCTTTGCATCCGTCTCTCGCCACCGCGATGTTGTTCACAAAGAGGATGTCCTCGACTGTCCCTTCTCCCGGAACCGCGCTCAGCTCCCCCTCGAAAAGCTGAAGGTCGGACGACGCGAGGTTCTGCCAGCAGGTGTTGTGAAAGACATCCACTTTCGAACTGTTGAACACATGCACCCCACGTCCTCCGTTCACGTAAAACAGATTGTTGAAGATGCCGGTGCGGTGACTGTACCCGGCATTGTTTCGCGAGGCGTTCAGCCCGTCCAGAATCACCCCGTTCCCGTCGGTGATCTGGGCGGGGGAGTACCCCTTGAAATCAATCATGTTGGTGTTGTCATAGGCGGTGTTTCCCTGCACCAGAATTCCGTAGGTGGAGGGGGTGGCCACACGGTCATCCATGCTGATCAGGGAGATGGCGGAATTACCGGCATCGCTTCGATGAGTGCTGCCCCAGATCGTGTTCCCTTCAATCCGGATGAGGCTGCCGCCCGCTGCCCCAATGCCATTTCCTCCTACGGACTGCACGTGGTTGTTCAGGATGCGGACATGCGACCAGTCGGAACCAAACACGCTGATACCGTTGCCAAAATATTTTGGATCCTGAGCCAGGGTTTTGCGGTCGGCAGAATTTGCCGGATCCCCAATGATGGAAGCGGGATCTGGAAGTCCTTTGATGCTCAGTCCGTTCACTTCGATATAGCTGGCTCCCTCCACTTCAAATCCGTTGTAGGTGTCCACCTTTAGCACCGGGCGGTGTCCGGGATAGTTTTTGTAGGTGATGTACTGACCTGCGGTACCGGAACGGTGCACCTGCCAGTTTTTCCACTGCAGGTTCCAGCGGCGTTCGTAGTATTCGTATCCATTCCCCGGATCCATGATGAGCACGGTGTCACCCGCGTTCAGGGTATCCGCCGCTTTCTGGATGGTTTTCCAGGCGGTGTTCTCGGTTTGACCATTGGCCTGGTCATTCCCGGTCATACCGTTCACATAGTAGGTGGTGCCGGTGCCTCCACCGGGATTGTCCGGCATCAGATCCGCATGGAGATAAAGAGAGCTGAACAGGAAGAGAGCCGTCAGGAGAGGAGTTCGCATACTCAGACCTTACCCAGAGGGTGCGGGGTTGGATATTCAGATCTCCGTCAGATCCGACTCTGAATCTCCGCCATGTTCATGAGTGGACTTGTAGCAGGCTCTCCATCGCCTCAACCAGTTTGGTTCCCGTTTCCGGTCGCAAGGCGTCGGGGTGGGGGTCCGAAAACTGTCCCCGGTCGTTATCAAAGTACTGGCCGGAGGCGTGGGTAAATTCATCTGACAAGGCCGCTCGGACCAGGATATCAGACCCGATACGGATGTCATTTCCTTCTGTCCCGAAGCCCTCCCGCACCATTTTTGTTCCCAGGAGAGACCCTGGATTGACAGCAACCATCATAGGACCCTCCGGAAATTGTATGGCCAGTTCACGGGTCCAGCTTGTGATGCCCAGTTTGCTTTGGGCATAGGCTTGGAACGGATCCCGAATCTGGGTTTCTCCGAGGAATGCAGGAAAGGAGAGGGGAGCCTGTGCTGCAGATGAGAGGTTGATCACCCGCCCTTCGGCTCCGAATAGAGGGAGTAGCTGTTTGGTGAGAAGATAGGGGGCGATGGTGTTCACCATGAATCGAACATCCAGTCCGGAGGTGGTGAGGGGAGTCGAGGTTTGGAACACACCGGCATTGTTGATGAGGACATCCAACCCGTCGATGGAATCTAGGACCTCTTCGGCCAATCCTGCTGTTTGCTGAAAGTCGGACAGGTCCGCGACAAACCCTTTGGTAGCGAGTTGATTTGCAAGCGAGGTGACCTTCTCAGGGTTTCGTCCGTGAACCAACACCCGGTGACCCAGGGCATGGAGGGCGTGTGCAGTTTCGAGGCCAATGCCGTCTGTGGCACCGGTGATGAGGAAGGTTTTTGTATTGTTCATGAGGGTGTGGGGTGGAAGTCAGGAAGGAGGTTGGTGGCCAGATGATGAAGGGTTTCTTCAGGGTCTGCCTGATTGAATCTCAGGTTGAGGGCGACATGATGAACACCGATCTCCTGACGGATTTCCAGGTATCGGCGTAAGGCATTGATCCCGAGGCGGAGTCCCAGGTGGATGGGGTTGGGGGACAGGTCAGGATCCGGATCAAGGTCGATATACAACGGCTCCATGACGGGACGGGGAGCACGACCTGCTTGAAGAGAGCATTCGCGATAGTCACGTAGGATACTGGCCTGGAGATCCGGATTGCGGGGATAGGTCATCCACCCGTCTCCGTTTTGTGCGACCCAGGCCGGAGATTGTTGACTCCCGCCTGTGATCAACTGGGGAAGTTGGGACCCGGTTGTCTTGGGAAGCAGATCGATTCCATTGCCGACCCGACCCCAACTGTTTTCGAACTTCGGACGGTTTTGATTCAGCTGCCGAATGGTTTCAACACTCTCCCTGAATGTGCGACCCCGCTCGGTATAGTCCTGATGAAGGGCGGGATATTCTTCAGGACGGTCACCGGAGGCAATGCCCAGGACTAAGCGTCCATTCGACAATTGATCGGCCGTGGCGGCCGCTTTGGCCACATGCACGGGATGGCGCAAAGGGAGAATGATGCTGGACACACCCAGGGCAATGTCCTGCGTCTGTGCGGCTAGATAGCCTAAGTAGACAAAGGGGTCGAAGGTCTGACCGGCATCGCCAAAGGACGGGACATGAAAGGGCACATCCCGGAGCCATACCGCTGCGAATCCCAATTTCTCCGCCAGCTGCACCCGTTGGAGATGCCGGTCCATCTGCGGTACCGGACTGTGGGGATAGGCTTCGATGGGCACCACAAGTCCCACACTGAGAGCGTGCGGTTGAAAGACCGAGTTGTATCCCCGGTTCAGGGGCGGAAAGGTGTCGGGTGCAGTCTGGGTGTTCATGAGGACAGGCCCTCTGCCCCACTGTGGGGCAGAGGGAAGTGAGAGGTTAGAGAATGACGACGAGTTTGCCTACGGTCCGTCCGCTTTCCAGCAGGCGGTGGGCCTCCGGGAGTTCAGAGAAGGGGAGGGTACGGGACACATGCACCTTGAGAGTGCCATCTTTTAATAAAGAAGCCAGTTGCTTCATGTCGTCTCCATTGGACGCGACGAGGACGAACTCCAGGCGGATGTCACGCGCCTCGGCTTCGGCCGCCATCGCGGGTTCAAACTCATGTGTGGGAAGCGAGACAATGCCGCCACCATCTTTGACGACTTTCATCGAATTCGCGAGAACGTCTCCCCCCATGCCATCCAGGACAAAGTCGAGATCGCTGAGCACGTCTTCAAAGCGGGTTTCCCGGTAATCCACATGTTCATCTGCACCCAGGGACAGGACGAAGTCCCGGTTTTTTGCGGAGGAGGTGGTGATGACATATGCGCCGAGATGTTTGGCGAGTTGAATGGCATAGTGACCTACTCCGCCCGATCCGGCATGAATAAGGACCCGGTCACCGGCGTTGACCCGGGGAGAAAGTACCTGCCAGGCGGTTAAGGCGGCGAGGGTCGTGGCGGCGGCGGCTTCAAAAGAGACGCCCTCGGGAATCAGGGAAAGTTGATCGGCAGGAGAGACTACCGATTCTGCGTAGGCTTTCCCATGGCCGGGAAACCGGATCATGCCGAAGACCCGGTCTCCGACCGCAAACTCTGTGACGCCTTCGCCGCATTCGGCGACGACACCCGCGACATCCCATCCCAGAATCACAGGCCGTTCGTCGGTGCCCAGGATCATGGTGAGAACCTCTTCAGAGGGGCGGACTTTGAAATCAACCGGGTTGAGACTCAGGGCTTTGGTTTCGATGAGAACTTCGCCTGCGGCGGGAGTTGGGCGGAGAATGTCTTCGAGTTGGAGGTTTTTAATGCCGCCGGCTTGGTGGAGGAGGTAGGCTTTCATAGGTGTTGGTTTTTTTGTAGGTTAAGTAGACCAGTCGTCTAGTTTCGGCCTAAAATTTTTTAGGCCTGAAGAGAGTCGATGTAGCTCCTGAGGAACTGAATGGCTTTTCTGGCGGGTTCGGCGGTATGTGAAACCACGGAGCGTTCCGTGGCACCGGTCCACTGATCCTGAATCACCTGGGCCAGTGCTTCTGTGTCTGTTGATTCCGGCAGCTGTCCTTTTTGCACCGCTTCAACCAGGAGTTGCTGGTAGTAGCTAATCCATTCCTGAAACCCACGAACCAGCTCCTCCCGCATGGCTTCACTTAAGCCGGAGACTTCGGCGGCCAGTTTCAGGACCAGACAGGGATACTGGCCCTGGCCCCGTTCAATGTTGTCCGCAAAGGTATCTAGAAACGCAAACAGGCGGGTGAGGGGAAGGGTTTGATCGGCCTGACCAAACAGCTGTTCCCGTTTCCGCGCATTGGTGCTTTCCATGTAATGACGAAGCATTTCGACTCCGAACTGCTCTTTGGAATCGAAGTAGTGGTAAAACGATCCTTTGGGCACCTGAACGGCTTTCAAAATCTGGTTCAGGCCCACCGAATGATAGCTGTGTTCCAGCATCAATTCCTCGGCGGCATCCAGAATGCGTTCTTTAGTATCTTTTTCGGTCACGGCGCTAAATTAGACCAGTCGTCTGGTAATGGCAAGCGAAAAGCTGTCTCGAAGATTTGCGGTGTACTTCAATATCCGTCCGAGTCCTGTACTCGGAAAACGGAAATGGGTTTACACAGATCTAAGGCTTTAGGTGATGCGATTTACTGTTGAAGGCTTCCTTCGGTAGGTGTTCGGGGGATATCCGAATTCTCTGCGAAAGGCTTTACTGAAAACGAAGGGGTCGCTCCACCCCCCTTCTTCAGCAATCTGGTGAATACTGTATGTCGTATTGATCAGTAATTCTGCTGAAAAGGCCAGACGCAGATGCTGGAGGTAGTTATGTGCGGTGCCTTTTGTAAACCTTCGGGCCAAGCGGCTCAGGTGGCTTCGGTCGATATGACAGGCAGAAGCCCAGTCTCTAACGGAATGTGTCTTCATGTAATGGGTGTCGATGTAATCTTTACATCGTACCCAGTTGGCAAAAGCAGCCCCCTTATGTTCTGCCCGGGCTGTCGAAACTGCATGGAGCTCCAAGATAAGGGCTTCCAGGAGGCATGCCGTCCTTTGCTCGCGGTGTGCTCCACCGGTTTTTGCGATGTCATACATCCAATTGAAGTATTCGGAAACCCGAGGGTTTTCCTGTGTAGGGATGATGGCCAAGTGTGTGTCAAATACCTGATCTAGTTGTGAAAACAGTTGGGATCCTACGCCCACTGCAACCTGTAGCTCACAAGGAGAACATGATTTGATTATAAGATCACATATCGGCATGTGAAAAAAGGAATCTCCTTGTCTGACTTGGAATGATTCTGCTTCTGATTCCAGTTGAAGCTGACCGGAAAGGATGTGACCCATTAAGACCCTAATGGATTTTTTTCTTCTAAAGTACGAATTTTCCCATCTTTCTCTGGAAATGCGCTGGAGCATGATATCTGGACCCTGCTCAGCACACGGGAGTAGGTATTCTTCTTTCCAGGAGAGGGTAGGAGCATGTTTCAAGGTGTTCAAAAAGTCACTTATTCACATAAAGATGTCAAGTATCGACATGGAGGCCCGGTGCAGAAAATCGTAAAGGTTCTCCATGAATTTCGAATGGGATGAACTCGACTTGACCGCTGGTGGTGTACGTGATGCTCACGGGACCATTACCTGTAACGATATTCCTGCCGGGGAACCAGGATGTGCCCTTCGGCTTAAGGAGGAAGCCAGTCCATTTATGCAGTGCCTGTGGAATCGTGCCTTGGCGGATGTGATGAGCAATCATGTGACGGTTGACGGTAAGAGTTATCTTGGTGCCGGAGCCAAATTCGGGGTCAAGGTCTTCACGCGGGACATTGCGTATTCAGGCGTCCTTGGGGTCAACCGCACCCATCCTGAACTGATGCGTACCAGCTTGCGCTTTACTCGTGATCTGCGCTTGCATTTAGGACTCAAAGTTCCGAGCGAATATAACGCATCCGCGAAGGGTATACCCTGTGAAGTTTTGGCAATAAATGACGAAACGTTCATGAATACCTATCGTACCAACAGCTTTTTACGACGGACCGATGATGTGATCTGGCTTTGGGCTTATCACGACCTGATAGGGACTGAGGCCAAGAATGAAGAACTTCGCTGGTTACTGGATACAGGAGAACGTTGCTTTTCGGAGCTCTACGATCCGTTCTTTGATGTAACTGATGGTCTGTATTTCGGCCAAGCCAGTTTTGTTGACATACATGTCCCCTCTAAAGGGATCAAAAATTCGGGCTATCCCCACGAATGGGATTTTGCAGATTGCCTGCGTCTCAAAACGACCTGTACCAACGCACTCTATCAACGAGGATTACAAGTAATGGCTGATGTTGCTACCCGTCTCCATGAATCGAGTGCTGTCGCTTGGGTGGAGCGAGCCGCAGAGCATCGTGAAGCGATGCGTCGTCAACTGATGGACTCTGAAGGGAGGTTCCATTTTTATAAGCTGCCGGATGGGAGCAAGGAACCACGCCGTTCCGCTTTGGCTAGCGCTTTAGTCATTCTCTGCGGTGTCGTCAATGAGGATGAAGCTGCTGCGGTTCTCTCAGGTTATCCCCATACCTGTTTTGGCATCCCTTTGCTCGATCCTCCCCGCAAAGGGTCTGAATTCTGTTATTATCATAACCGTGCAGCCTGGCCTTTTGTAGATGCTCTGTTCTGCTGGGCGGAACAGATGGCTACGGGTAAAGATACCACCCCATATGCCGCGGCTTTAGCGGCGAGGACCTGTCGTCCGGATGGAACGTTTCATGAAGTGGTTCGGCTTCCGGATGGAGATGTCCGATGCTCGGCCTCACAACTGTGGTCTGCTGCCGGGTTTATCAACACATGTTTCCGTGCGAATCTGGTGGAGGAAGGTCGTGAAGGATCCACTCTTTAAAAGGTAGACGATTCCATATGAAAAATATTGTACTCATGTGTAGTGATAGTCACGATGGCCGTGTGTTGGGAGCTTTGAATTACCCGGCGGCGTTTACGCCGAATATGGATGATCTTGCTTTCCGTGGTAGTTGTTTCGCAAATACCTACTGTAATTCACCGCAATGTGTTCCATCGCGGGCTTCCATGTGGAGCGGAAGGTATGTGCATGATATTGGGGCATGGAATAACTATAAGGGTATCGAATCTGATACTCCTACTTTTCGGACCCACTTAGAAGAAGCCGGCTATGCGTGTGGTGTTTTTGGTAAAACGGATTATCTGAGTGGTAAGCATACCTTGCAAAATCGAATTACGGCATGGTACCGGGATTTGGCCTTGCCGGTTGCGGAAAAAGATGGTCCTTGTATGCGGGTTGATGACGATGAGGGTGAGCGTAGCGCATCCATGTTGAAGCACTGGCGTTTGATTGATCAAGGCTGTGAATGGTTAGAGCAACAACAAGCCAACCAACCATTTTTCTGTTACTTCGGTCCCAATCCTCCTCATCCCGGAGGTGGCTACAACACAAATCGGTATTGGTGGAATAAAATTGATCATGATGCTGTAACTCTCCCTCCCCAGGATGAATGCGATCACCCGGTGATGGCTTACATGCGCTTGACCAAGGGGTGTACGTCCGCTTTATCGAATGAAACGATCCGTAAGATGCGTCATGGGTATTATGCGCGTATTGCTGAAGTGGATGCAATGCTTGGTCAGATAATATCCACCTTGGAAAGAACGAATCATCTTGAGGATACCCTGATTATTTATCTCAGTGATCATGGTGATATGCAACTCGAGCATGGGCAATACCTTAAAAATGCACTCTATGAAGGCAGTGCGAGAGTACCTCTACTCGTTGCTGGTCCGGATTTACAACGTGATGTGATTCGGAATGAATTAGTATCCCTCCTTGATATCTTTCCAACTTTGCTCGATTGGGCGGGAATTCCCGAGGCTTCTTGTCCTGGTTTCTCGTTAATCCCAGAGCTTCGTGGTGGGAAAAATATCAAACGTGCTTCGCATGTTATAAGCGAATATCACAGTAATTTTCAGAATACAGGCAGTTTCATGATTCGTGATGGTTCATGGAAACTTATTGAGTATGTTGGTTTTGAACCCATGCTCTTTCATTTGAAAAACGATCCGCATGAAATCGATAATTTGGCCTCGCAGAACGAAGAAGTGGTGAGCGAGCTTGCAGGACTTTTGCGCAAGCAGTGTAATCCGGCTGACATTGATCGAACCGCTAAAGCATATGACAAACGGGTGATGCAATCATGGCGTGATGAAATAAGTGATGACGCGTGGGAACAAGCGCTTTTTGAAGAATTTGAAACGTGGAACCGTGATTACACAAAGCAACTCAAACAATGGCTGATGACCTGACCTTCCCAGGGGATTAGGGTGATGTCCAATCCTGCTATACCGATTTGGTGTGGGAAGGGGAGGCCATGCTTCAGGAAGGTTTTTTGAATACCTGTCGTGGAGGTCGTCAAAATGGCTTGCGGTTTATGGGTGTTCATTCACGTAAGGAATTGGTTTTGCCAACGGGAACCGGAGCCTGGCTTCTTTTTTAATAAAGGGAGTGTATTCGCTTCAGATCGTTCAGATTCCGGAACCCGGCACCATGGGCCTCATGACGCTGGGTCTCGGGATGGGACTCCTGGTCCTGCGGACACGTCGGGAACGCTCATAAGTAGTTACACATCCCATCTGCCTGGGGGAGATGTTTGGGAGAAAACTTTCCGTCCGCATTCACACTGTTCTTGTAGCGGTTTTCCCATTGCGGGCCTTGCTCGGTGATGGGCCGGAGGTTGGTTTTGGGGCGGGTGGTGCTGATGATCCAGTTCAGGAGTTGGCCCTGGAGGCGTTGGGCCGTCTTTTGATGGTCGGGGTCCTGATACAGATTCTTCATTTCCCAGGGATCTTCCTCGAGATCATACAGTTCAAAGAAGCCGGGTTGTTGGGCACTCACCGGATGCCGTTCCGGATAGTAGACCATGCGGAAGCGTCCATCGGTAATGGATTTCGACCAAGCAAATTCGGTGACGGCCACTTGGCGGACCGGCTCAGCTTCATCCTGTTCCAGCAGGGGATGGATGTCAAATCCGTCTGCGGTTTCCAGGGGAGGGAGGTCGCAGTAATGGCACAAGGTGTTGATCATGTCGACGGACTCGACGAGATCGGACACGACTTTTCCGGCGGGAAGGGTTTGCGGGAGTTTCCAAATCATGGGGATGCGACACACGGAATCGGTACAGATGCCGGGCGCTTTTTCACTGATGCCGAATTGGTAGACATATTCCCCATGGTCGGTGGAATAGATGACGAGGGTATTGTCCTCGAGTCCTTTGTCTTTTAATCCTTTGAGAATGGTGCCCACGGCGTGGTCCACTTCTGATACCTGTCCCAGATAGGCCCGGATTTTCCGTCGGCGTTGTGCCTCAAAGGTTTTGGGCTCAAACAGCGCGAGATTCCCTTCCCGGGCCCAAGTAGCGGTTTGAATGAGATGCGGCGCTTTACCGGCTTCTTCCAGATCGAGGTCCGCATTGGGAGGGAGGACAATCTCCTCTTCGGGATAGAGATCCCAGAACTCTTTGGAGGGCGCATAGGACTGGTGGGGTCGTGGCAAGCTGACGAAGGTGAAAAAGGGCTGCTTCTTTTCCTGGCTGGACTCGATCTCTTTTAAGGCCTGCTGTGCCAGCCATCCTTCCTGGCTTTCCTCGTGGGTGGCGTTCGAGGCCCGCCCATCCAAAGGCTGTCCCTTGGTTTTCTCTTCCGGGAAGCGGGCATGATCTTCCCGTCCGGTGGCATCCTGTTCTTCCAGGAAGGCGCTGTAGGCGGGGCTGCGTCCATCAATGGAACAGCCACAGGTTTCGTGAAACACATCACAATCCTTTTCGATCCAGTATTCGGGACAGTGGATTTTTCCCAGGGCAATGGTGCGGTAGCCATGCTGCCGGAAGTGTCCAAATACGGTGGGGAGTCCATTGGGATTGGGTCCGGCCAAGCCGTAATACCCGTGGTTATGGGTATACTGTCCGCTGAGCCAGCTCACACGGGATGGCGTGCAGATGGGGTTTTGGCAAATGGCCTGGGTGCAACGGACACCTTCGGAAGCGAGTTGATCCAGATGAGGGGTTTTGACCTGTGGGTGGCCTGCATGCCCCAAGACTCGGTGGCAATGTTGGTCACTCATTAAGAAGAGAACGTTTGGTTGCTTTTTCATTTATATATTTATATATGAGTATTAAATGTGTATTAAATCAATTATAGGTCTTCATATGGATAAAATAAAGAAGAATCCTCCCTCTGCTCCCGCGATGATACATGGGTTGGCGATTCTTGAAGCCGTGAATACGAGCACCGCACCGGTTCGGTTTGCCGCCTTGGAACAGTCGACGGGAGCTGCCCGTTCCACCCTGATTCGACTGCTGCGAATCCTGGTGGAGGAGGGATGGCTGGAGAAAGGCAGGGGGGGCTATATTTCCGGGTCTCGGCTTCTGTCGTTTTGCAACCCACTGGGTCTCTCGGAACGGTTGCAGCGAGCCTCGCAGCCCTTTCTGGAAACCTTGATGGAGGCGAGCGGCAACACCGCGGCCGTATTTGCGGTCGAAGAAGGAAGGAATGTTCTCATTGGAAAAAGTGTTCATCCTGCTGCTGTTACCATGAGGGAGATCGGAAGCCGCCAGGTCCCGGACGGGGCGAGTCCCTGGGGGTGGATCATGCGGGCGGAACTGGATCCGTCAGACCGGATACGCAACCTGCCGGAGGCCGCGCGTACTGCGGCAGAGCAGGCTTGGCAGGACCTGGAGGAAAAAGGGTGGTGCATGGATGATCAGGTCGGTCTGGACCTGGTATGCAGAATGGGGGTCCCTCTTCGCCTGTCTTCTGAAGCACCGCTGCTGGGGATTCTGTCCTTAGGCGGGAACCCCTTAACCATGCCGGCCGAATCCCGGGATGCGCTGGCAAATCTGCTTCTCAGCACGGCGCAACAGATTGTCGACCGCATTTGACAATCCCCTCAGGTTCGGCATCAAGGTGGGCCATGAAATCCGGTACCAACACCTTCAACCTCAAACGCGAAAACCTGATGCCGCTGGATCTGGAGCGGATTCGTTCTCTTCAGCTTTCCGAACCGGCGAGGAAAGAACTTGCACAAGAGGTGGAGGACGCACTGGCTGTTGAACCCTTAACCGTGGTGCGGCCAAAACGCCTGGCCCCGAGTGGGGATCCGCATGATTATGTGAGCCTGGCTGCTTACTTCTGGCCCAATCCGGATTCGGAGGATGGCCTGCCCTGGATCCCCCGTGACGGCGAGGTGAATCCGGAGCGGGACGAGGGGGACTGCATGCCTCTGTTCCAGTTGTGTATTGTGGTTCGTCTGCTGTGTCTTGGACATGTGCTGCAGCAGGATCCCCGCTGCCTGCCTCAGGTGGAAGAACGTCTTCGCATATGGTTCCTCCATCCCAGGACCCGCATGACTCCTCATTTGAGTTACGCTCAGTATGTGCCTGGACTGGCGGATGGACATTGTTGGGGGCTGATCGACACCACCTTACTGCCCGGGATGCTGGATGCCCTGCTGCTGGTGGAAACGAATCTGGATCCGGAGGTGATGGAGGGAATGAAGGGGTGGGTGAGCGACTACGCCACCTGGTTCCTCGAATCCCCACTGGGGATCGAGGAAGCGGCCATGCACAACAACCATGCGTCCTGGTATGTGGCCCAGGCCGCCGCCTACCTTTCATTTGCTGGCAGACCGCTCGATGCAAAACCCTGGCTGGAGAAACGGGCGCCGGAGTTGATTTTGGATCACGTTGGGCCGGATGGCGGACAGCCTCACGAACTTGATCGCACCCTCAGTTACATGTACAGTTGTTATAACCTGCTCGCGCACACTGCCAGTGCGATCTATGCGGCCCGTATAGGGATGCTGTTCCCGATTGAGCTGCTTGAAACCCTCGAGCGTGCGGTTGCGTATTTACTCCCGGCTGCACAAGGCAACGAATGGCCTTGGCCGCAGATCAAACCCCTGGATCCCACCACCATTATTCCTGTACTGGTGTGGCAGGGGGCGTTTTTGGGAAGAGCAGAACTTCGGGAGCAGGCGGTGGAACTGTCGGACAGTACCGAGTGGAAGACTTCCTACCGGCGGGAAATTCTCGGGGTGTAGAGATACAACAACGGACCACGCGGACAGCGCGGACCCATGCAGATGGAATGTAGAGAGACGTCCAAATGGGAGACTTTATCCCGTCCGCGAATTCAATCCCTCTCTTTTTGACTCCACCTGTCCGGGTCCGTGTCGTCCGCGTGGTCCGTTGTTGTTATTTTGCATTGTGCTAAAGCCGTGCAAAAGATTCTTTGGGTATTGTGATAGCCTCAAAAGATGAGCCAGTGTGCCGGAAGGAGCGACTGCGTCCCGCAGTCGTGTGAGTTGAGACCTCGAGACGAGGTCTCTCCGACATTCAAGAGATACGACAACGGACCTCGCGGACCCATGCAGATCGTTTAGGCAATCATCAAAGTGGGTAGTCTTGACCCTCCCTAAATTCAATTCCTCTCTTTTTGACTCCACCTGTCCGGGTCCGTGTCGTCCGCGTGGTCCGTTGTTGTTTTTTTCATTCTGCTAAAGCTGTGCAAAAGATTTCTTGGGTGTTGTGGCCAGCCTCAAAAGATGAGCCAGTGTGCTGGAAGGAGCGACTGCGTCCCGCAGTCGTGTGAGTTGAGACCTCGAGACGAGGCCTCTCCTGCATTCAAGAGATACGTGGATTTAGAGATACGACAACGGACCACGCGGACAGCGCGGACCCATGCAGATCGTTTTAGGGAATCATCAAAGTGGATAGTCTTGACCCTCCGTAAATTCAATCCCTCTCTCTTTTGACTCTATCTGTACGGGTCAGCGCCGTCCGCGTGGTCCGTTGTTGTTTTTTTATTCAGCTAAAGCCGTACAAAAGATTCTTTGGGTATTGTGGCCAGCCTCAAAAAGTGAGCCAGTGTGCTGGAAGGAGCGACTGCGTCCCGCAGTCGTGTGAGTTGAGACCTCGAGACGAGGTCTCTCCGATATTCAAGAGATACGTGGATTTAGAGATACGACAACGGACCACGCGGACAGCGCGGACCCATGCAGATCGTTTTAGGGAATCATCAAAGTGGATAGTCTTGACCCTCCGTAAATTCAATCTCTCTCTCTTTTGACTCTATCTGTACGGGTCCGCGCCGTCCGCGTGGTCCGTTGTTGTTATTTTGCATTCTCCCAAAAACTCTCAAGAGAGGCTTTGGTAGGCAACTTGGCGGAGCCCAACGGCCCCAGAAAGACCTCATAGCACCCCGTCCAGGAGGTAGAAAGGATCCGTTCCATGGTGCTAAGAAATTCGTCCTTGGGAAGTCGGACCGCTTCGTATGCGGGATCCCCGGCCAGTTCCTGATGCATGGCCTCGGGAAGCATAGCGCCCAGTCGAAGTGACAGCGTATGTGTCCCGTGGGTATGGTGGAGCATTCTGCAGATCATCTCCCCAAACACCTTGGTGCAGCCGTAGACATTTCGGGGAGCGTAGGGGGCATTCAGCGGGATGTCACCCTCCACGCCCATAAACGCCTCACAGGAGCTGGCATACACGATGCGGGGGATTCCTTGCTCCGCACACCAGCTTAGAAAGGCTTCGCATCCGAGCAGATTCGGGCCCGCCAACTGATGCATCGGTTGGGTTTCATCCGGATTGGCTGCGAAATGGAGGGCGATTGCAACAGAACGGCCGTCGATAGGGAGATCACTCATTTCCCTGATATCCCCCTGTACAACCCGTGAATCCTCAGAGGCTGTCCGATCAACGCCAATCATCCGTTCGGGATGAGAAAGCTCTTTCATCAACAGGGAGCCTATGCCTCCGTTTGCGCCGGTGATCAGAATGTGTCTGCGGGTCGTCATGGGGTGTCTCGCTTCAGGGTCAGTTCCAGATGGGGGCTTCCTGACGAAAGCGCCGTGGCGATACGCCACTGTGCCGTCTGAAGCGTCTTGAAAAATAAAAGGGGTCTTCATACCCACAGGTGTCTGCGATTTCAGAAATGCTGAGGGTGGTGCTCCTGAGCAGGAAGGCCGCGCGTTGGAGCCGGAGAGTTTCATGATAGGCTCTGGGGCTCTGACCGCACGAGGCCGTAAACAGATGCGCAAACCGGGAAGGGGACAGGGAGGCCCTCCTGGCCAGATCCTCGATGGAAAGTTCCTGTTCGGGGTTCCGTTGCAGGAGGCTCATCGCATGGTGAATTCGGGGATCCAGCCGGTTGTCTTCTTTGCTTTGGTCATCCCGGATTCTGAGAAACATGGCCTCCAGACAGTGTGCGGCATAATCCGGGTGAAGGGCGGTGTTTTGCGGGCTGGGGGAAAAGGTTTTCCAGAACGGTTCCAGGATCTTCTCCAGAACCGCAGGCGATACGTCCAGCCGGCTCAGCCCCGGCCAGCAGGGTTTGCCCAATGGTAGAAAGGTCCAGTGGGGAAGGGGAAGAAAATGGGTCCAGGCAAATTCCCAGGTTCCGAGTTCGGGAGCCGTCGCATAATCATGGTGGGCACCGGGCTGATACAGCAGAATCGATCCTGCTCCGGCAGCCAGGGCTTCCCCGTCTGCCCCTCTGAGAACACAGCCCCCTTTCCGGGTCAACATCATCAGCCAGTTCGGGCTGCCTTCGGGCCGCAGGGTGCGGTATTCCGGTCCCTGGCTCCAGTGTCCGCACACCAGATCACGGGCGTCAGGTTGCTCGGGGTTCCAGGAAAAGACGCGGATCTGCATAGCAGAATCGTACAGGTATTCAGCAGGAGGGTCCATTCCAAAATTTACGTCTCACGGGTAGGGTTCCGCCCATGAATACCGAACAACTTCACCAGTTTCAGGAACGCGGATTCTGCATCGTCGAGGGTCTTTACACCGAAGAGCAGCTCCAGGAAATCGAAGCCTTTTTCGAGGAATACCGTCATCACGGGGGCAAGGTCTTTGACGGCGACAGTGAGTATGAGGAAATTGATTTCACGCAACGTCAGCTTCGCGCCATGCATCCCCACCGCTACAGTGAAAAGGCAAAAGGCTGGCTGCTGGAACCCCGGGTAATGGATGAACTCAAGCAGTGCCTCGGCTGTGAGGCCCTGGCGGCCCAGACCATGTATTACTATAAACCCCCGGGTGCCAAGGGGCAGGGAATGCATCAGGACAATTTTTTCCTGATTTCCAAACCCGCCACCTGCATCGCGGCCTGGACACCCATTGATGATGCCGAACTGGTAAACGGGTGTCTTTACGTTCTGCCGGGATCCCACAGGCATGAGATCTATTGTCCGGATTCCGGAGAGAGCAAACGATGGATGGGCTATATGGATTCACACATCAATCCCTTTCCGGAAGAAGAGGGGCATCCGGTTCCTGTGGAGGTGAAACGGGGGCAGACCTTAATCTTCGGCGGGAATCTGGTGCATGGATCCGGGCCGAACCGAAGTCCCGACCGGAGCCGCCGCACCTTCATTGGGCACTATGTGGATGAAGCCACAGAGTCCATGTCGGAATACTATCACCCGATCCTGAACCGGGACGGAGAAGTGGTCTCACGTGTAGCTGTCGCATCGGGCGGGGGACCCTGCGACGAAGGATGGACGGGAGGGGTGCACTGATGACCCTTTCCGCTCCTCCCAGTCTGACCAAACGAGAACGAACGCTGGCATGGCTTCGGGGAGAGGAAACTGACCGATTGCCGGCTGTCCACTTCGGGTTCTGGAGAGAAACGCTGCAGGAATGGGCGGAACAAGGTCACCTGACTGCTGATCAGGCCGCTCAGTATGGGGACGGCAATGAAGTGGATGACTGGATCTGTGAGCAGCTTGGATTTGATCATGCCTGGACCTGCTGGGGCTGGAGCAATCTGCAACTTGATCCTTTGTTTGAACGCCGGGTCATCAAAGAGCTTCCCGACGGCAGCCGACATGTTCTCAATGAAGAAGGGGTCGTGGAACTGGAGGTTCCGGGTGCGACCTCCATTCCTGCTGAAATCGAACATCTCCTGGAGGATCGTGAGAGCTGGGAGGAGCACTATCTTCCCCGGCTGCAGTGGCAGGATGAACGGGTGGGGGACGTACCTGCATCTGTTCCGGATCGGCCATTAGGGTTGTGGTGTGGTAGCCTGATCGGAAAGGTCCGAAATCTCCTCGGAGTGGAGGGACTTGCCTATATGCAGATGGATGATCCGGACCTGTTGTGCGAGGTCATCGACACCTGTGCAGGATTATGTCTGCGCGGAGTGGAGGAGATGCTTAAGAAAGACGTGACTTGGGACTTTGCCCACTTCTGGGAGGATATCTGCTACAACCATGGTCCATTGGTACAGCCTGCCTTCTTCGCCGATCTGGTGAAGCCTTGGTATGCCCGCATCACCGCGCTTCTGCATGAGCATGGCGTAGAGTTTGTCAGCGTGGACTGTGACGGCTGCATTGACCATCTGCTGCCGCATTGGTTTGAAGCTGGCGTGAATATCATGTTCCCGATCGAAGTGGGAACCTGGAATGCAAGTATCGCGCCCTGGCGGGAGCAGTACGGACCCGGACTTCTGGGAGTGGGGGGAATGCGCAAGCATGTCTTCGCTGAAGACCGGACCGCAGTCGACGCAGAAATCGAACGGTTAAAGCCTTTGATTGATCTGGGAGGCTACATTCCCTGTCCGGATCATCGCATCCCGCCCGGTGCCAAGTGGGAGTTGGTCCAGTATTACACAGAAAAGCTTAGGGGGTTGTAATGATTAGAAACGTCGGGTATCCTGGACGGTGATTAGCTGTTCGTCTGGATACCATTATTCTGAGACTCCATTAGTTTCAGGAGTTGTTGAGTATCCCGTTCGCCGATTGCAACTGAACCTCCGTTTAAAATTTCCTGATAAAGCGATTCAAAATCTGAATTGGCGTTATATCCTTCAGCAAATCGGAAACTTGAGGCCGCTAAATACTCTCGACTTAAATCAAAAGAAATCCACTTGCGCTCCAGTCGTTCTGCAACTGAGCCAGTGGTATTTGAGCCCCCAAAAATATCTACCACTAAGTCATCTGGATCTGTAAGAAATTTGATGAAAAATTCGGGTAATTTTTCGGGAAAGCGTGCGGGGTGTCGTTTTATACCAGCCACCTTGCAACCGCGTTGGTATGTCGAGTTAGACTCTGAGTTAGGGAACTGCAAAAGATTTGGAGGAATTGCACCACCATTATCATTTCCAAACCCTTTCCCGATATCATGACCCGAAGGTCTTTTTTTCGGTGAATAGAATGCATCAGGATTCTTTAAAAGCTTTTTCATTCGTTCACTGTAAGGAACAAGCACTCGGCTTATGTCAGCTTTTGGAAATGGATTCTTACTAAACCACCAAACCGTATTCACGGAGTCTTTAGCCCGAATTTTTCGTTTATTGACCCATTCAATAGGGCTGGGAAGTTTTGATGGGTTGTGCCAGAAAAATTCCTCTGCGAGAAAATATCCCAGTTCTTTACAGAAGCGAAGTAGAACCTCATATTGGTATAAACTTCTGACTGGAATCCCCTTCTGATAAGCACCTCCAAGGTCTAAGACAAAACTTCCATTTTCAGCGATTTTTGGGGATGCAGCTCTGGCGAATTCAATCAACCAGTCAACATAGTCTTCTTGGCTCTCGTTACCGTATTCCTTCTTACGCTGCAGCGCGAATGGAGGACTCGTCATCACCAGGTTTATACTGTTGTCACCTAGACAGGTCAGAAGGTCCCTGGAATCTCCACATACAGCCACTCCATGATTCGTGGTGTAACATAAATCCGCTTTATTAAACATGATGCTACTTATAGTCTGTAGACTTAAAGTCGTCAAGAATTTTATCCTGCCGCTCAAAAATATGAGTAAAACTCTTAAAAAAATTCTTGCAGATAACATCCGGACATTGAGAGCAACAACTGGTTTTTCGCAGGAAAAACTAGCTGAGCATTGTGGACTTCACCGAACCTACATCGGATCTGTAGAGAGAGGCGAGAGGAATATCTCTCTTGAGAACATTGAACGCCTGGCTGAAGCACTCGGTGTAACTCCGTCCCAGTTGCTTACGGCTGGAGTAGGACAATCAGATGCCGATCGCTTCAAGAGCTTCCAGCCGTATTTAAGTCAATTGCAGGAACTGGCAGACAAGCAAGGCATTAGCGACATTTTTCAGGATAACGGCGGAAAACTTCTTCAGGTTCTTTTGTTGACTGGTCTTCAGAACATTCCAGGGCGGCTGGGCAATGATGCTAAAGATGACGACGGGAACGAATATGAACTGAAGTCAGTAAATACTCGGCTGACCAAAAGCTTCTCTACTCACCATCACCTCAATCCTGTAATCCTTGCGAAGTATCGTCAGGTTGATTGGATCTTTGCGGTCTACGAAGGCATTAATCTGATCGCGGTTTATCAACTCACACCAAAAGATCTCGAACCGTATTATTTAAGATGGGAGGAGAAGTGGCACAGTGAAGGTGGTAAAGACATCAATAACCCTAAAATCCCGCTTAAGTTTGTAGAAGAACGCGGTAGACGAATTTTCTGATCATCTTTTCGTCGCGAAAGCCCTGCCATGGCCACGAATGCAGTGAGCACCATATTCCGAGCGAAGCAGGGTGATTAATAAGTCATTGGATGATTTTTTGTTGTTCTAGCGGCATGGGTGTCGGTTTACTCAAGTTCACGAGCGTCCGGTTATAAGTC